>CBIHND010000007.1:0-157383 GCA_966211245.1 uncultured Fluviicola sp.
AGTTTAATTCAATTTTTCATCATCCAGTTGATTTTCCCAGCGAGCCACAACGATTGTTGCCACGGCATTTCCAATGAAATTCGTTAGTGCTCTGCATTCCGACATGAATTTGTCTACACCAAGAATTAGTGTCATTGCCACAACAGGAACTTCAGGTACAACAGTCAGTGTGGAAGCCAGTGTAATGAATCCCGCTCCGGTTACACCGGCAGCACCTTTTGAACTCAGCATTGCGACGAGCAATAATGTTACCTGATGTCCAAGCGTCAGGTGAATTCCACATGCCTGAGCAATGAACAGTGCAGCAAGGGTCATATAGATGTTTGTTCCATCCAGATTAAACGAATAACCAGTCGGAACCACGAGTCCTACAACTTGTTTGGAACATCCTGCGTTTTCCATTTTCTGCATGAGCATTGGCATTGCGGGTTCCGAAGAACTGGTTCCCAACACCAGCAACAATTCATCTTTCAGATACGCCAACAGCTTGAAAATGTTGAATTTATTGTAGCGCGCAACGAGTCCTAAAACCACAATAACGAAGAATGCCGAGGTCAGGTAAAACGTTCCAACTAATTTTCCAAGGTCGACCAACACGTGTAAACCATATTTTCCAATCACGAAAGCCATGGCTCCGAATGCCCCAATTGGAGCGAGTTTCATGAGAATAGAAATGATTTTAAAAATCGGGTGTTGCAATGCCAGGAGAAACTTCTTTACCGGTTCGCTTTTTTCACCGGTGAGCGACAATCCGATTCCAAACAAGATGGAAATGAACAACACCTGAAGGATACTATCTCCGGTAAATGCAGCCATGAAGGTGCTTGGAATAATGCTGAGCAGGAATCCGGAAACAGTTTGATCATGTGCTGCAGAAACATAGTCTTTGATCAATGCCGGATCCATTTTCGAAGGATCTGCATTCATACCGCTTCCGGGCTGTACGACATTGGCAACGATCATTCCGATAATCAATGCGAGCGTAGAAAACGTAATGAAATAGATGAACGCTTTTCCCGCTACACGTCCTACTTTTTTGAGATCACTCATTCCGGCAATTCCAGTGGAAATCGTCAGGAAGATAACCGGAGCAATGATCATTTTGATCAGGTTAATGAATCCTTTTCCGAGCGGTTCCATTTTCTCACCCAAATCCGGTTTGAAATGGCCGAGCAAAACGCCTGCTACGATTGCAACCAATACCTGAAAATACAGTGCTGTGTACCATTTCCCTGGCTTCGCGGGTTTTACCGTTAGATCTACCTCCATAGTGTGTTTGAATTGAGGGTTGAATGTACGAATAATTACGAGTGACGAGTTACGAGTGACTAGTGACTAGTGGCTAGTGACTAGTGACTAGTGACTAGTTACGGGGTAAGATGAATCTTTTGGATTAACAATTGATTTTTCGTTCCAGAGTTATGATAGTAGAGGTCAGCATCTTTAATAATTCTGTGCAGTCACTAATCAAGGCTTTATGCGATTCTATAGAAATGAATTCGGTCTGAACGAGTAAGTCCAACCAATACATTGTTTCACTTGCTTCTTTTCTGGAAATTCTCATTTTATGGATAAAATCTTTATGTGATGCACCGTATTGAGCTTCGCTAATGTTCGCCCCGATAGAAGTTCCTGAGCGTAATAACTGTTTTGAGATAACAAATTCCTTTTTCTCTGAAACTAAGATTTTATAGGTATTTATAACATTGATTGAAAACTCGAAGCTCTTATTTCTGATAATACTGTTTGACATAGATGATTCGTTTCCATTCAAGTTAGTTAAAAAGTTCATTTTTCAACAATTGTAACTGATTTTTTGCTCTTCGCTCATTCCATTACTGGTAACTCGCCACCCGTCGTTTGTAACTAGTAATTCGTTACTTGCAACTTGTCACTTGTCTCTTTGTCACTTGTAACTCGTAACTCGTAACTAGTTTACGTTCTTCCTGTTGAAAATTTGCAATCACAATGTTGATTACTTTTTAATCAAAATACGATTTAAAAATAATCAATAATGTAGTTTTGTAGAACCGGTGAGTCCTGAATTGCTTTGGAAACGGCAATTTATCCAATCATTGGCCTACAGTACCCATACGATATGCAACGTTGTATTTGCCTTCGGCGGATCAGCTATTTTATTGACGAAAAACAGAAACGATGAACGAGCAACAACGTGCCATTGTTCACATGGATTTGGATACTTTTTTTGTGTCGTGTGAACGTCTGGCAGACAGCAGACTGGAGGGAAAACCTATTCTCATCGGCGGGACTTCTGACCGCGGAGTAGTTGCATCATGCAGTTACGAAGCCAGAAAATTCGGAATCCACTCCGCAATGCCTATGCGAATGGCCAAAGAACGGTGTCCGGAAGCCATTATCATAAAAGGCAATACGAGTACATACAGCAAGTATTCGCAGGACGTAACAGACATCATTCGTGAAATGGCACCGGTGGTAGAAAAGTCTTCTATTGATGAGTTTTACATGGACTTAACCGGAATGGATCGTTTCTTCGGCTGTTACAAGTACGCTGATGAAGTCCGGAACCGCATTATCAAAGAAACCGGACTCCCTATCTCCTTCGGATTGTCGACCAACAAAACGGTTTCAAAAATTGCTACAGGCGAAATCAAACCCAATAACCGACAGCAAATTGTACAGGGAACCGAGCGCTCTTTCCTGGCGCCGCTTTCTTCCAGTAAAATCCCAATGGTAGGCGAAAAGACCTTTCATACGCTCTGTGACCTGGGGTTAAAAAAAATTGCAACCATACAGGAAATGCCGCTGGATGTAATGGAAAGTGTGCTGGGTCAAAACGGAGCAACCATCTGGCGAAAAGCTCAGGGAATTGATAATAGTCCGGTGATTGAATACAACGAACGAAAGTCTATTTCCACAGAACGAACCTTTGATAAAGACACCATTGATACCATTAAACTCCGATCTATTCTTTTAGCCATGGCCGAAAACCTGGCATTTCAACTGCGCAGAGGCGGGAAAGTGTCGGCATGCATAACCGTTAAAATCCGCTATTCAGACTTCCAAACAACCAGCTTGCAACGACGCATTCCCTACTCTGCCGCAGACCACGAGATCATTCCGATTGTCATGGAATTGTTCGAACGATTGTACAACCGTCGATTACTGGTGCGACTCATCGGAGTTCGGTTCAGTGAAATTGTAAATGGCTACCAACAGCTGCGGCTTTTCGATGAAGGAGTAGAACGATTGGTAAACCTGTATGCTGCCATGGATACTATTCGTGATAAATACGGCGACCGGGCAATATTCAGGGCCATGGGAATTCAGGCAAAAACCATCGGACATTTCAATCCATTCAATGGCGATGCACCAATGTTGCTGGCGAATAGAAGGGTGTAAATGAGAGGAAAGAGGAAAGAGAAAAAAAGAACGTAACATGTTGAATTGTCATTCGTTTTTTAGTTTGAAATATGGGGTCACTGACCCGAAGGATCTCGCATTGATTGCGAAAGAACTAGGCTATTCCCGAATCGCGCTTACTGACATCAACAATACTTCCGGTGTGCTGAACTTTGTTCGATACAGTCAGGAAGCAGACCAGGTTCCGGTAGTTGGCGTGGATTTCCGGAATGGAATTTCCTGTTGTTACATAGTTATTGCAAAAAACAATGAGGGATTTAATGAAATCAACAAACACTTAACCATCCATAATCATAATGAAACTCCATTCCCCGGAAAAGCACCTGAATTTACACATTGTATAGTGGTGTATCCCTGGGGACAGGAACCCGAAACACTACGTGAATACGAGTTTATCGGAATTGCAGCACATCAGCTAAATCGCTTTCAGATCCATCAGAGAAACATGAATCCGGAGAAATGTGTTGCACTGCACAGCATGACATTCCACAACAAACGCGATTTCAATACACACCGGCTTCTCCGTGCAATAGACAACAACCTGCTCCTTTCAAAACTTCCGGAAAGTGAACAAAGTCGCGCGGATGCCTTGTACAAAAGCAAACAGGAACTGACCGAATTATACATGCATTTTCCTGAACTGATTCAGCGTTCAGAAGCATTATTGACGCAATGCAGTATTTATTTCGACTTTGATAAAAGTCGGAATTCTCAAAACATCACTCATTTTGAGGATTCACAGGAGGATGACCTTAAACTCGTTAACGAATTGTGCGAAAAAGGGCTCGAAAAACGCTACGGAAGCATTGAAAACAAGACAGAAATCCGCGCTCGCATTGCCAGGGAAGTTGATATCATCTTCAGAAAGAACTACCTGTCTTACTTTCTTGTAGCGTGGGACATTGTCTCCTATGCAAAATCAAAAGGGTACTATTACGTTGGTCGCGGAAGCGGTGCAAACAGCATTGTTGCTTATTTACTCGAAATCACAGACGTTGATCCGCTGGAACTCGATCTCTACTTTGAGCGCTTCATCAATATGTATCGTGAGAATCCGCCGGATTTTGACATTGACTTTTCCTGGCGGGATCGGGATGATGTGATGCGCTACATTTTCCAGCGTTACCCCGATCGATCTGCATTGATCTGTACCTATAGCACATTTCAGTTAAAAGCCACTATTCGCGAATTAGGTAAGGTTTTCGGCCTTCCGGCTTCAGACATCGATCAACTGTCTGAAAACATGAAAAGCGGAAACCCGAATGATCAAATGCAAACCCTCGTAATGAAGTACAGTAAACTCATCAGCGGACTTCCTTCCCATTTAAGTGTTCACGCAGGAGGAATTGTTGTTAGCCAGAAACCGACCACCTGGTTTTCAGCAACCTTCCCTACCTCCAAAAATTTACCTACCACCCAGTTCTCTATGATTGAGGCGGAGGATGTCGGACTGTATAAATTCGACATCCTCTCGCAGCGGGGGCTGGGAAAAATCAAAGACACACTGGATATTATTGCTTACAATCAGCCGGATAATCCACCACACGACATTCACGACGTCAAGGCATTCATACACGATGAAAAGATCAATTATTTATTGAGTGTCGCCAAAGCAATCGGTTGTTTTTATGTAGAATCCCCGGCAATGCGCATGTTGATGATTAAGCTCAAAACCGACAATTACCTCGGATTGGTGGCGGCAAGCTCCATTATTCGTCCGGGAGTAGCTTCCTCCGGGATGATGCGCGAATATATTCTCAGACACCGCAATCCGGAGCGCATCAAACAGGCTCATCCGGTTCTCTATGACATCATGCCCGAAACATACGGCGTGATGGTGTATCAGGAAGATGTCATTAAAGTAGGAACGCATTACGGTAAACTCACTGCTGCCGAAGCGGATATTCTCAGACGCGGGATGTCGGGAAAGTTCAAAGGCCGTGAAGAATTTATTCGTGTGCAGGATCAGTTCTTCGAAAACTGTCGAAAAATGGCCTATCCGGAAAAAGAAGTGAAGGAAATCTGGTTCCAGATGGAAAGCTTTGCCGGTTATGCATTTTCCAAAGGCCATTCAGCCTCTTATGCAGTAGAAAGTTACCAATGTTTGTACCTGAAAACATACTATCCGCTGGAATACATGGTAGCTACCATTAACAATTTCGGCGGATTTTATGGAACAGAAATGTACGTTCGCGAAGCACAAAAATTAGGCGCAACGATAGAACCTCCATGCATTAACAAAAGCTATTCTCAGACTGTTATTTATGGAAAACTTATTGTCCTTGGACTTCAACATGTAGATGGTGTGGAGCATAAAACCACAGAATCGATCTTACATACTCGTCAGAATGAAGGCTCATTTACCGATTTGATTAACCTGATCGAACGCACAGGTATTTCGTTAGAGCAATTGGTTCTTTTGATTCGTGTTGGAGCTTTGCGTAATCTTGGTGTTCCGAAAAAAGAGTTGTTGTGGCAGGCACACGTTCATTTCAATAAAACGAAGGTAAAAACCATATATCCGCGTTTGTTCCGTGAAGAGCAGAAGAAAGTGGAATTGCCCAAACTCGTCGAAAACGACATCGAAACTTCCCTGGACCAACAGCACCTCATCGGTTTTTCCATGTGCAATCCGTTTGATTTACTAAAACATCCTGTTGACAACGCTGTACGTGCAAATACGCTCCATCATTACCTCGGAAAAGAAGTAGTGGTATATGGTTATAAAGTTCATGTAAAAAAAGTCACCAGCGCCAAAGGTTATCTGGTTCATTTCGGAACGTTACTCGATTGTGATGGCGAACAGATTGACACCGTTCATTTCGGGGATGTTGCACGAAAATCGCCATACATCGGAAGCGGGATTTTTGCGGTGCGTGGCAAGGTGGCATGTGAGTACGATCATTACACGGTTGAAGTGGAAAGTGTAGAGCGCCTAATGTATTGCGACGATCCGAGATACAGCATGCCGGAAGAATCCTACGCCGATCGGGAAACCGCTTGAGTTGGTATCACGTGATCTTATATTAAAACTATTTTTGATTATTTTTTAATCATTTATTGATTCGTAAGTCATCTTTTGCAGTATCTTAAATAGAAAAATGATTTATGAATCTCGATCTAATACCAACAAAAATTCAGCAAATACGCGATAAACGAGTCATTCTTGATATGGATTTAGCTGTTCTTTACCATGTTGAAACCAGGGCATTGAAACAAGCTGTTCGAAGAAATATAGAGCGTTTCCCGGAAGATTTTATGTTTGAGCTTTCTGAAAGTGAGGTAGAATCAATGGTATCACAAATTGTGATACCATCTAAAAGTTACCTGGGCGGAGCAAAACCCTTTGCTTTCACAGAACAGGGAATAGCTATGTTATCCAGTGTATTGAAAAGCCCGATAGCTATTCAAGTTAACATCCAGATCATGCGGGTGTTCGTTTCGCTTCGGGAATATGCATTGAATCACCGGGAACTTTCTGAAAAAATCCGGGAACTCGAAGACACTTATAATCAACAGTTCGATAACATTTTTGAAGCCTTGAATTACCTTTTGGGTCAATCCAAACAGGACGAAGAAACGCAAGAAAGAAAACGCATCGGATATAACAGCGATCATCGCATTCATTGAAATCACGATCCGTTGATTACATTTGAGGCATGCCAGGAAATGAATTACAACCGCAACATTGGGTGGAACGTTATGCCGATTACCTTGTTGCCATTGCTCGCATGAAATTGCGCGATGACGACCTGGCTAAAGATTTGGTTGGCGAGACCTTTCTATCAGCATTGCAGGCACGTAATTCTTTTCGGGGTGAAAGCTCTGAAAAAACCTGGCTTGTGAGGATACTCAACAACAAAATTATCGATCAATACAGGAAAAACACACCACAGAATACGACAGAATATTTATCGGAAACAGATAAGGAATTCTATCAGGAGTTTTTCGAGCCCACTCGTTTTTCAGAACACCACTGGAAAGAAGAAGTTTATCCGACCAACGATCAGTCTTTTACTGAACAATGGATAGAGCGTGAGGAATTTTCTTCAATCCTGGAATGGTGTATTCGTAAACTTCCAAAGCAAATGCGTCCGGTTTTCGTAGCAAAATACCTGGAAGAAACCGAAAGTGAAGAAATTTGTAAGGAATACCAATTGAGTTCGTCTAATTATTGGGTACTGATCCATCGTGCGCGTTTGCTCATGCGATCCTGCCTGGAAAAGAATTGGTTGAAATGATAAAAACGAAAAAGAAATGGGCGCTTACCTGTAAAGAGGTTACGTACTTCTCTGCTCTGCTGGAAGAAGGAAAACTTCCCTTTATGCTTCGTTTGCGTTTACGCTACCATACCTTCACCTGTGGACCGTGTCGTCGGTTTATTGAACAGACGAAAAAAATTGCACACCGCATTCATCGTCTTACAGAACAAAACTTCCGGCACAACACCTTTACTCCAGAAGAAAAAAGCGCACTTCAGGAAAAAATCAATCGCATCACAAAGCAGTAAACAGTGGAGTTTTACAACTTTTTTCATTTTTTCTTCATTTTCTTGTAAGGAAATAAAGCGGTGAACGACTATTCGTAAAACATTAAACGAATAGTATCATGAAGACAACACTCTTAAGCTGTATGTTGCTCCTCTTATCCATCGGAGTATCGGCTCAGGAAAGTGCTCGAAAATCAGCATTTAATCTCTCACAAGGGCTTGCAATTCAAGGTTATGATCCCGTAAGCTACTTCAAAGGTTCTGCAAAAGAAGGCCAAAGTCAATTCAGTTACACCTATAAAGGCGTGACTTATCGTTTCTCCAGCGAGGCCAACAAAACCACTTTCAAAAGCAATCCCGACAAATACGAACCTCAATATGGCGGTTGGTGTGCTTACGCAATGGGACATACCGGAGAAAAGGTTGAAATAAATCCAAAAACGTACAAGATTGTGGACGGAAAACTTTACCTGTTCTATAATGCCTACTTCACGAATACCCTGACCGACTGGAACAAAAACGAAAAGGCCCTGAAAACAAAAGCCGACAAAAACTGGATGAAATACTATAAAAACTAATTCCCATGAAAAAATACATCTCACTTACACTCGCTTGCATTGCTGCATTAATCATGCTTCAAACGCTTTATTTTAAATTCAGTGGCCAACCCGAATCCGTTGCTTTGTTCAGGACTTTGGGTATGGAACCCTATGGTCGGATTGGAACCGGAATCGCCGAACTAATCGCAGGAATACTGCTTTTGGTCCCGAAAACAAGATCGTTTGGTGGCCTGCTTGGCGTTGGTCTCATGACAGGGGCACTTGCATCTCACATTCTTATCATTGGAATTGAAAGTAAAAACGACGGTGGACTTCTGTTTATCATGGCACTTATAACCTGGATATGTTCATTCGTCCTGATGCTTCCCCTCGCAAAAACCATACTTCTCCGCCTTCAAAAAGGAAAACATGCACATTAAGTCTCACCTCGTTGTTGGTCTGATTCTAATCGTGACAACCGCGAAAAATCTTCACGGTCAGGGCTGCAGTGATGCAGGAATTTGTACGCTGAATGGTCTTAAGCCGGAAAGCGTGGATTCCACTGAAACTATCAACAAAAATGTAGTACGAATCGGAGCAAGTTATGGGCGCGCAGACCATCAGATTCAGGTAATAGGAAATTACATTGATTACACACGTATTATCCGAAACAACTGGGAAGCAAATTGGAGACTAACGGCATTGGGCCAATCCGGAAATGGGATTTCCGTTTATAACATTTCGGATATATATTTTACGGCTCTTTATTCCGTAAAGAATGCCTGGAAATTAACGGGCGGAATTAAAGTTCCACTTAAAGACGGTAACATTTCGTTCATGGGGAGAAGTCTTCCTATGGACTACCAGTCCAGCCTTGGAACATTAGACGCGCTTGCCGGTGTGAATTACCAGTACAGCAAATGGAAATTCCAGCTTGGAATTCAGCTGCCGTTAGTACAGAATAACAACACCTTTTCTCCTTTTCAATATCCCGATTCGGATAGTTTGAGCCGATTTGTTGCTACCAATAACTTCAAAAGACGAGGAGATGCGATTCTCAGAGCTTCGCGGACGTTTCCAATAGGAAAACACTTCAAAGTTACACCGGGATTATTGGGCATTTACCATTTCCGGGAAGATGCATACACCGATACCATGGGTAGAACTCTTCCAATTATCGGATCTGACGGCACAACTGTTAACGGAACCTTGTTTGTGGACTATTCATTTTCAAAAAAACAGGCACTTCAACTCAGCCTTGGAACACCATTTATTGTCCGTGATGTTCGTCCCGATGGCCTGACAAGAAGTATTGTCGTTAACCTCGAATACAACATTCAGTTTTAAAACCAAACGTATGAAACTCTTAATAACAAAACTCAATTATCAACTTGAAGCACTTGAGGCACTCACTCAATCAATGGCTCGTAATCAGTACACAATGCCGGTTTTTGAACTTGGAAATGCCAGTGTTGGTCAACATGTCCGACATACCATAGAAATCATTCAGGCTCTTGTAAACGGATACCTCGGAGGTGAAGTGAACTACGAGAAACGCAAACGTGATCTTGAAATCGAAACCGCTCCGGAATATGCAGCGAATCTATGCAGGAACCTGAGTTTTCTGACCGATCGAAAAGACAAACGTTTGTTCCTGATCGAAGAAGATACGGAAGCCTCTTTATCCACAACCTATCAGCGTGAGGTTCATTTTGTTCTTGAACATACTATTCATCATATGGCGCTAATTAAAACCGCATTGCGTATCTTAAAATGTGACAACACTCCGGAAAACTTTGGAATGGCATATTCAACCATCAAATACAGAGCTCAATCATGTGCACAGTAATTTTTCTCCCGCAACATAATGCTTACGCGCTTGCTTCCATACGCGACGAATCACCTCATCGTCCTACGGTAATGCCAGAATTAATCAAAACATCAGATACAACTGTGCTTTGTCCTACCGATTCCCGATCCGGTGGAACCTGGTTTGGAACCAATGGTTTCGGAAATACGATCGTATTGCTGAACGGCGCTTTCATCAATCACCTTCCAAATACCAGAACATTTCGCACCAGCCGCGGAAACATTGTAAAAGAACTGCTGAACGTAAAGAACCCCATTGGTCAATTAAAAGAAATGAACTTATCCGACATTGAACCGTTTACTTTAATTGTAAAACAAGACATTCGTTTGTTGGAATTTCGCTGGAACGGCAGAGAGAAGCACTTTCGTTACTGCGATCCCGAAAATGCCCACATCTGGTCAAGCAGCACGCTCTATACACGTGAAATTCAAGAAAAAAGAGCTCGCTTATTCTGGGAATGGCTGCAACAATCGCCCAGTTTCGATTTAGCAACATTGACGGAGTTTCTGACCAGTTACACAGACCCGGTTAACGGCTTCTTCATGAAACGTTCGGATAATCTCAGCTCCATTTCCTTCAGCTACCTGGAGGCAAACGCACATTCCGGATCACTGATGTATCACGACTATACAACCGACAAGGTTTCCAATCAAACGATCATTTATGAATCACTACAACCTTCGTTTTAAACAACTTCGAACCCGTTGGGTAAATTGGGAGTATTGGCCTTCTACCCTTATTTACCTGCCACTAACACCCTATTTGGTGTATTTAATGGCACGTTACCGTTCTGTTTTCTTTTTCAGCACAGCAAATCCGGGAATTGAATACGGTGGTTTCACCATGGAATCCAAATGGCGCATCCAGGAAACGCTCCAACACGTTCATTTTCCCAAAACAACACTTATTCAAAAGCAGAGTGATATCACGAATGTCCTGTCCGGAATTACTGCTTTTCAGTTTCCCCTGATTGCAAAACCGGATATTGGTGGAAAAGGTCGCGGGGTAATTGTTGTCCGTAATGAAGATGAGTTGACATGGTATCACAGCAATTGTCCATTGGACTATCTGATTCAGGAACGCATTACGTATGAGAACGAAGTCGGTATTTTTTATGTTCGGATTCCGGGCGAGTCCTCTGGCAAAATAACAGGAATGGTTTACAAAAGTCCGGTTAGAATCATCGGAAATGGAATAAACACCGTAATGGAGCTATTGAAAAAGGACGAACGTTATGCACTGCATGTTGAAAACATCACTTCCAGAATCCAGCCGAAGTTGTTGAAATCCATTCCACTGGATGCGGAAGAAATAACATTGATGGACATCGGAAATCATGCTCAGGGTTCGGCTTTTACAGACGTTAGTTCGCGCATCAGCCCGGAACTTACTGCACAAATCGATTCCATCGCATCTCAGCTCCCGGGCTTTTATTTCGGACGGATTGACATACGGTTCTCTTCCTGGAACGAGCTGGAAGCCGGTCAGGCTTTTTCAGTGATTGAAATTAACGGAGCCGGAAGCGAACCTACGCATATCTATGATCCGGAGCATTCGTTGGTCTTTGCCTGGAAGGAAATTCTTCGTCATTGGAAATTGCTTGCACAGATCAGTCATACGAACAGAAAGAGCCACATAAGCCCTATGACGTTTTCAGGCGGAATGTCGTTACTTCTGCAGCACAGAAAAACCATGAAAAGCCTTGATAAATTCAACGCCTCACTTCAATACGCTTCGAAATGAAAATCCCAGGATTCGTAAAGCACCCGTTTACTGCCGGAATCACGATCAGTTTTTTCGGAACGTTACCCATAGGCATATTGAACAGTTGCGTCTTTAGTCTCTCCTATTCCCGGACGGTTATCGAAAGCTGTACATTTGCTGTTGGTGCCACCTTGATTGAGATGCTTTACCTTTTTGGGTCACTAAAGCTCCTTAACCTGATAAATTGGAACCGGAAGAAAGAACGCTGGCTTTATCTCGGAATGTCTATTTTCCTTGCCGGATGTACCGGATTTGTTGCAGCAGACATTTTTCGGCACACAACCTCTCTTGATACAACGATTTCAGAAATACATTCTCCATTTTTGGCGGGAATGAGTCTAAGCGCAATCAATCTTCTCCAGATTCCGTTTTGGATCGGCTGGAGTGTTGTACTGAGACAGTCAGGAATTCTTAAAAATTCAACCGGATCGAAAAACAATTACTTCGCAGGATCCGGTCTTGGAACATTAGCGGGTTTCGCGGTATTTGTCATACTCGGATACACAGCACAACGAAATCTGACGTTCAGTCCGATGATTCTTCAATGTGGCGTTACAGCGGTTTTTGTCGCTTCCACTTTCCTTGCGGCATTGAAGTGTTTTAAACTGTTTCGAACACGCTCAGGAAGGGATCTGTCTCCAACTACACAGGGAGACATCGTTTCAGGCTAACACATTTCGATTCTTTCTGCTTCAAATCATTACCTTCGTCTTTATGTCAGTACGTGATTTTCTGCAGGAATTCCGAAAGACCCGTGATTTTAAGGTCACCAATCGTTTGTTGTATGACAATGTTGCGTTTCAGAAAGAACTCTTCGAGCAAATTGCAACTGACGAATATCCATATTCCGAATACAGTTCCTGGATTGCTATACATTTCTTCAGAAGACATCCGAAATTCTTTTCGGAAACGTTCTGCAATGATTTCATCCGCGTTTTACTTAAAACCACTAACCATACGGTTCAGCGAAATGTATGTGCCGCATTGATCTTCTATAAAGGGAATATCTCAGAAAATGTGGAATTGCTTGATAAGCTTTTCTTCTTTCTCACAGATCCCGATTCACTGCCGGCGCTGCGGGTTCACGCATTGAAAAACCTGGAAAAGCATTTCCTCAAACGTTATCCGGAACTTCTTTCCGAAATTGCTTCTGCGTTTGAATTGCTGGAAGAGCACCAACAACCGTCTATTCGCACTATGATTCGAAACTTTCGTAAAAAACACAAACTTCAGTAAAAATGAAACGTTTACTCCTTTGCTCCTTCATCACATTGTCCCTGCAAGCAACAGCACAACAGCTTGAATTGAATGAAATCATGAAGGGAAATGATTTTATCGGGTATTCACCGGAAAATCTCAAATGGACTATTGACGGAAACTCCGTTCTATTTGACTGGAATCCGACTATGGCATTGCAACCGACGCTTCACAGTTATTCATTGAGTACCAAATCCATTAAAGAAGTTCCTATTTCAGATTACCGTTATGAGGTTAAACCGACACTGAAGTATACGGAAAAACGCTTTGCAAATGCTTACTTCAACGACAACGGCAATCTTGCCCGATACGATTACAAGACGGGAGTTACCACTACGGTATATTCGGGTTCCGAACGAATCTGGAATATCCAGCGAAGCGGTGACGGAAATCTTATTTTCTTTCAGGCAGGTTACCAACTCTATGTCTATAACGAATCACTTGGAACCATCACTCAGGCGACTAATTTTATTCAGGGACAAGAACCTAAAAAAAACACCGATAGTACCGATTTGCAACAACAACAGCGCGAACTGTTTCCGTATATCAAACTTCAGGATGACAAAAAAACATGGAACGAAAAACACGATACGCACCGTTTCTTCCCCAAAGAAACGTATTTCAGCAAAGGAGAACAATTGCTCAACCTTACAGCTAGTTCAAACGGTAGATTCGTTTCGTTTACATTGCACACAGAACCGGATGATCAAGCCACAAACTACGAAGCAATCATTACCGAAAACGGCTACACTCAACGCCGTACAGCACGGGCTAAAGTTGGCAATGAAGATCCTTCAGAACGAATGGGAATTGTTGATAGATTAAACGATACCGTTTATTACGTTTCCTTTTCATCGCTTTCGGAAATCAGAAAAAAGCCGGAATACCTGAAGGAATATGGAGACAACGCTTCAACCTACGATCAGGATAGAAAAATATGTATACACGCTCCGGTGATCAATGAAAGCAATAATACTGCATTGCTTGACATTCGATCATACGATAATAAAGACCGCTGGATTGTTTTACTGGATTTTGAAACCGGAAAAATTACTGAGCTGGATCATCAACACGATGAAGCATGGATTGGAGGTCCCGGAATTTCAGGATGGAATGAAGAGCCGGGAACTCTCGGATGGATCAATGCAGTCAATTGCTATTTCCAAAGCGAAGCAACAGGGTATTCACACCTCTATGAATTGAATACGCAAACCAAAGTAAAAAAGGCATTGACCAACGGTAAATGGGAAGTTCATGACGCATTTTTAGCTCAGGATAAAAAACGAATCTATTTTATTGCCAATAAAATTCATCCCGGTGTTCGAAATGGTTATCAGCTGGAATTGGCAACAGGAAAAACAACACCATTGTTTGAAGGTAATTTCGCAATCGAATGGTCGCTTTCACCCGATGGAAAAACCTGGGCATTGCGGTATTCAACCATGACAAGTCCATGGGAATTGTACCTCGCGCAAAATGCCCCGGGAGCGAAAATGTCACGCATCACAACGAGCACAACACCTGCGTTTTCTGCATTGAAATTGATTATTCCTGAGGTCATTACAATTCCAACAAACGATGGAAAATTAGCTTATGCGCGTTTGTACAAACCTGAAAAACCGAATGGCGCTGCTGTCTTGTTTGTACACGGAGCCGGATACCTTCAAAACGCGCATTACTACTGGAGTAATTATTACCGGGAAATGCTATTCCACCAAAAGTTGGCTGCAGAAGGATATACAGTTCTGGATGTAGATTACAGAGCAAGTGAAGGGTATGGTCGCGACTGGCGAACTGATATTTACCGTCACATGGGAGAACGCGACCTGAAAGACTATATTGATGCAAAGAAATACCTTGTGGACAACCTTGGAATCGATGCAAACCGTGTTGGAATTTATGGCGGAAGTTACGGTGGTTTCATTACGTTAATGGGATTACTGAAAACGCCGGGAACCTTTGCCTGCGGTGCCGCATTGCGTTCTGTTACCGACTGGGCACATTACAATCACGAATACACAAGTAATATTCTCAATTACCCGGGAACAGATCCGAAAGCATATGAACAAAGTAGCCCGATCTACTACGCCGATGGCTTGAAGGAGCCGTTAATTATGCTACACGGAATGGTGGATGACAACGTTCAATTCCAGGATATTGTTCGTCTGAATCAACGCTTCATTGAATTAGGTAAAACCAACTATACCCTATCCGTATTTCCAACAGAAGCTCACGGTTTCACTTATACTCCGGCATGGATAGATGAATACCGCAGAATCTACGAATTGTTTAATGCTAACTTATTGAAGAAATGATGGAAGTAAGAGAATTGCACACCCTGGAAGAAATCCTGCCGCACATTGATGTCATTCAGGAGTTGTATCCTGAAATCACGGTCGAATATTACGAGGAATTACTCGAAAAAATGCTTCCTCACAATTATCATCAGATTGGAATCTTCAAAGACGGAGAATGCATTGCGATCAGTGGATACTGGATTGGACGCAAACTGTGGTGCGGGCTGTATCTTGAACTCGATAATGTAATCGTTCGAAAAACGCACAGAGGCTCCGGAGCAGGTAAACTGATGGAGGAATACCTTCAGCAGAAGTCAGAAAAACTTGGGTGTAACATCATGGTACTTGATGCTTATACATCTAATTTTAAGGCACATAGATTTTATTACAATCAGGGTTATTCTCCAAAAGGATTTCACTTCGTAAAAGTCCTGAAAAAAGAAAATTTAACATAACAATTAATAAATAACCAATTGTTAATTTTCAATCAAACCATTTAAATATTCATTTATTCAGCGGAAATATTCATTCATAACACCGAAATCAATAGTTAGTCAGCTATTTTATACTCGATTCTAATACACTCAGAATGAAGCTACTACTACTGGCCTTCGTCCTATGTCTTGGTCATTCCCTGGCATATGCACAAGTCAATGAAAATCGCTACTCCAAGATCATCCTTGAAGAAAAACTATCCACCGATCAAGCACTCCAAATCCAAAATTACGTCAAGGCGTTACCGGGAATGGTAACCGGTCGAATGGACAACACAACAAACGTTTTGTTAGCCATTTACAAGGACGAAAATGCCAATACTGATGAAATCATCATGCAGTGGCTCGCTGCCAGCGGTTATAATGTGGCTTGCTTTTTTTCTGACAAATACGAAGAAGGCAAAATGGTCGAAATTTCACTAAACAACTGCCATTAATCTTATGAAAGCGCTACTACTTCTCTCGATCGCATTAACGATGAGCGTGGCTTCTATTGCCCAGACAGATTTGTGTACCGGAGCACCATCACTCACTGTGGGGGCTTCTTGTGTAACCACAAACTATACATTACCAATAGCCTTTGCAGACAACTTTGCAAGTGAACCGCCGTGTGGTACAAGTTACCGCGACGGTTTCTTTCAATTTACGGCAACAGGGGCTTCCACAACTGTGACGATAACGGATAATACCCTGAACGGTGCGAACCCGGGACTGATGATCCTTTCTGGTCCTTGTGGCGGTCCGTACACTGTATTGGGGTGTTCGGAAACCGGAAATGGTGTAAATGAAGTTGTAACCGCAGCTACAGTGAGCGGAACAACGTATTGGGCAGTGATTTTCACGATCAACAATGCCGGTACAGGTGCACCTACTGCTACTACAGACGGGACAATTTGTGCCACCAATCCGCCAACAGGATCTGTCTGCGAGACCCCAACACCAATTACAATCGGATCAACATTGTGTAACACAAACAGCTACGCAGGATCGTTTCCTGATGGAGGAACTTCACCGGTAAACGGATGTAACAGTTTTTATAACGACGGGGAATACTGGTACTCAATTGTGGGTGACGGAAACGCTCTGCAAATTTCATTATCGGGCTTGACAGCTCAATATTCAGGAGTATTTGTATACAATGCATGTCCAGCTGCTGGCGGAACGTGTATTGCAAATGCTGTTGCAGGCGCCAGTACGGCCAATTATTCCGTTACAACTCCGGCATTAACCAACGGTGTAACGTATTGGATTGTTGTTGCTAACTGGTCAACACCGTATTCAACAAGCTTCTGTATTACACCAACTATCACAACTCCACCGGTCGTTGCTCCTGACTGTGCCTCTTATGTAAATATTTGCAGCAATACCGGGTTTCAAATCGACCCGAATGGTTATGGGACAATCAATGAAATTCCTGCGTCCGGATCTTACGGAAACCCTGCTTACAATGGCTTATTTACTACCGAACCTGACAACCCGTGGGGCTCCGGAAACGAAGGCTGTTTGAGAGTTGGAGAAAGTAACAGTACCTGGATGGTCATAAACATTAGTGGATCCGGAAACCTTGAATTTTCTTTCGGAGCCGGCGGAGCTCAGACAGGTTTCTACGATTGGATCATGTATCCCTACACAGGACCTTCAACATGTACGGCAATTTCCGGGAATACTCTTGCTCCGGTTCGCTGTAACTGGAATGGTGTAAGCTACGGTGGAACCGGATTGGCTTCAACAATTCCGGCAGGTGGCGATTACTCCAATTACGAACCACCGCTTGCAGTAACAGCAGGACAACGTTATATCATTTGTTTCTCGAATTACAGTAGCGCAAGTACGAATGTGCCTTTGAATTTCTTCGGAACAGCAACAGTTAGTTGTACTCCACTTGGACTGGATCTTCATGACTTTGAAATCGATATGCAATGTGAGACAAACGAAGTGAACCTTTCCTGGAAGCTTCCTGTTGATCGTGACATTGATCACTTTACAGTTGAACGCTCCATTGACGGAAACATCTGGGAGATGATCGCTGACGTGAAAAACCCTACCGAAACGGAAGGTTCAGATAATGTATATAAATCACGTGCAGAGTTGAACGGAACAACCTTGAATTACTTCCGCATCATGGAAGTTGACAAAAATGGTGAAACCGATTATTCTGTCATCAAAACTGCCATTTGTAAAGAGCAAATCCGTTTGAATACACTTGCTCCAAACCCGGCTGATGGATTAACCAATCTTACCTATATGTCGAAAGCAGCTGGTACTCTGATGATTCTGGATGCAAGCGGAAGAGCAGTAAAAACCATTGCGCTAGAGAACACTCAGGGCAAAATCATCTTCCTACCAATCGAAGTAAGCGATCTGGAAAAAGGTTCCTACTTATTCGTTGTCAACAACGGCGAAAACAGAACAACGATTCCATTCGTTAAGATGTAAGTTCTCAATACAACATAAGCAAAACGGCGGTCTTCGGATCGCCGTTTTTCGTTACAAGCCTTCGAGCATTTTATAAAACGCACTATTCAATAGCATGTCAAAAGTCGGCTCTTTCCTTGAGGCTTCAATTTTATAAGTTCGGTCTCTGGCAACCAGGAGTTTTTCATTGTGAAACGTAATGTAATACTCACGCTCGTTTTCACTTTTAATCGTTGTTTCCATTTTTTTGAAAGCTTGCTGAGCTTCCTTTAGCAGCTTCTTTTTATTTCCATTCTCCTTATAGTATTCTTTCAACAACGCTAAACTGCTTTCCGCATGCGATTCCTGCAGAAAGGCCTGTTGCAAAAGCATTTTTTCTGCTTCAGAGGCTCGATTCAATTTAAAATAAAGATCCGCAAAACGCACGTTCATTGCAATTCTTTCCTCTCGGATTTCAGTACCACAGAAATGCTGATACACGTATTTTTTATCCGCCAGCTCCAGGTAATACAATGAGCTATCGTAATCCTGTTTTTCATAATAAAGCCCGGATAGCAACATTGCACAGGAGTTGGCATAATTGCTATACGGATTCGACATAATATCACCGCCATCCTCTACGGTTTCCTCAATGTTCCGACTCAGCATTCGTTTCAAAACAGCTGCTGATCCGGAATAATTTTTCAACCTCAGGTATGATAGTCCAAGATTGTATTCAGCCCGAACATAGTCGCTGTATTTCGGACAACTATCTACAATGTATTTAAACGATTCAGCGGCTTTGACATAATCCTCAGTTTGGAAATAGTCAACAGCTTCGCTGAAGTAGTCGGAAGGCATTTTCTGAGAAAACCCCGTGCTGCATAAAATTCCGAATACAAAAAGTACTAGTCCTTTTCTCATTTTACTTTCAATTTGAATTGGTACAATGACCAATCTTTTACACCATAGAAAACGATCGTTCCATCCACAAAAAAGGATGATCGGAAAATTTTCGAAATATGGTCGGTTCCTTTATAAACCTTATTGTTAGCAATCACTTCACAACTATCATTCGCTCGCTTGATAATCAGGTAATATCCGTTCTCATCAACTGCTCCACATACAGCCTGATTATCCTCAAAGTTGCTTGAATAGCGTTCCGTAGGAAGAAACGGCTGCATTGCTCCCGAAAGTATACCGTTCCACAACACATAAGCACTGTCTTTCACTTCGATGTAATACCAATCCGGTTTTTTCTCAAAATCAAATTGCCCTCTCGAAATACCAAAAACGTGATCCATGAACCTCAGTTTCACTTCTTCACGTTTTCCGGATAATAGCAGCTTATTATCCCGGTAGACATATGTGGAATCATCCGTTTGGTAAAGCGCGATAACCTCACCGGAAGTATTCAGGTAAAGAATAGTTGGTCTCACATTGAATTTGGAAATCGGTTCTTTCGACTCTACCCCATTCACCCATTTGTAGAGGTAATAGTTTCGTTGTCCTACGAAAGCAATGTTTCCCTGACGATCAATAGTAGGTTCATAAATTTCCTGATAATCAAAATCATACGTTTTTCCGTTTGCGCCAAGCGACCAATCAGCGGCAGCTTTCTTCACAAGTATCAGGTGATTCTCCTTGTCCGGAATCATGATACGTTTGATGTCACCGGTATACGAATACTGCTGACCATTGATTACCTGTTTTTTGGTTTGGGTCGGAAAGCTAACGTAATAATAACCACCGTTATCCAACAGTTTCCACGATGTGATATATTCGGTTCCGAGATTAACCGGAGCACGATTGTTATAGAAAAGCCACTTGTAATACACGTCTTTTTCACCTTCGTAAATCTTATACGTTTTTACGTAAGCAAAATCGCCACTATTATTCACGGCAGTGTACCCAATGTGATTGTTGCAGGTATCGATCTTCTTTCCGTTCAGGTACAGCGAATAAATTTCCGCTTGCTTCATGGTTAAAAGAACATTCCCATTATCACTGATTGATCCCCAGTCTTTGCTGTCAAACCTGGTCTTCTGGGCGGCCGTGTTGTAGGTTTTCTTCCCGTTAATCAAAACATACGAAAGTGAATTAGTATCCAGCGAAAAATAAGGCTTCCCATCGAAGTAAATGCGAATGCTGTCGTTATCGTGAAAAGCAGCGAGCTCATGTGCTTCATTTGGAGAAGACGGACACCTGAAATACGACCAGTTTTTCGCCTTCGTTGGTCCATAATATATCGGGAGTCTGCTGCTGATGTAATACTTCAACTTTTTATCAACGGTGTCGGAATGTTCAGTCATCCCACCGGACGACCAACCGGAAACAGGGATGGGTTTGGATTGAGAAGCCACAATGTAACTGACTTTATCAATGGTAGTGGTAAATACATATTTCCCCTTGTCATCGAATTTGATGGAATATGCTTTCTGAAACAGGGAATCAGAACATGCTTCAATACGAAACTCCTGAAGTGTTTGCGCAGAGATAATCCGGCAGAAACTCAAGGTTAAGAGAAGCAGTACAATACGTGTTTTCATTCAGATGATTTAAGTGAATACCTAGAGTAAACAACCGTGTTGGAAATCTCTAAAATAACTCAAAATCTTTTATTTCTATGGCGGTTTTCATTGATTCAACGAAAAATTTCTATTCGCCTTTTTTGACTACCTTGCATGCGAATAAAACTACAACATGAAATACTGCATACTCTCCTTATTATCCTTCCCTTTCCTATCATTTGCCCAGAAAAGTACACTGCACCCCTGTGCAGAAGCTAAAATCAAGCATGGATCTCACGTAAAAAGCAATACGTTTTCTATCGCACAAATCGCTGAAACAGAAAAGTATGATGTTCATTACTACTTCCTGGATCTGAACATGACAAACACCTCGACAGATCTTTCTGGAAACGCTGAAATTCATGCACATGCCCGTGAAACACTGGACTCAGCATTGTTGGAATTCTTCCCTTCCTACACCATTACAGCGTTAGAGGTTGATGGAGTTCCGGTAAGTTACAACTGGGATAACACGGCGCTGAAAGTTCCCGTAAACAAAAACTCCGGTGAAAACTTCGTTGTTAAGGTGACTTACAATGGTACACCGCCGAACCAAACTTCCAATCCATTGGGTGGTAGTGGAATTACAAACGACAATTCACCATCGTGGGGAAATCAGGTTACATGGTCACTTTCCGAAGCTTTTGTTGCTTACGAATGGTTTCCGGTAAAACAATCATTAAAAGATAAAGCCGACAGTTCTGCAGTTTGGTTGACCGTCCCTACCGCATGTAAGGGAGGATCGAATGGTACGCTTGAGCAGGTAGTTGATCTTGGAAACGGCACGCATCGTTTTGAGTGGAAAAATCATCACGTAATTGATTATTATCTGATTTCCGTTGCAGTAGCTGAATACGTGGAATACACGATTACAGCGAACCCTTCCAATTCTCAGCCGGTACTGATTCAGAACTTTATCTACAACAACCCGGCAACGCTTCCGAATTTTCAGGCCGAGATCGATGAAACCGCCGATTACCTTGAACTATTTGCCGAATTATTTGGTCCATATCCGTATGCAGACGAAAAATACGGACACTGTATGGCTCCACTCGGCGGTGGAATGGAACACCAGACCATGACCACACAAGGATACTTCGATCGCGGACTTACTGACCATGAGTTGGCTCATCAATGGTTCGGAGATCACGTTACGTGTGAATCATGGGCAGACATTTGGGTGAACGAAGGATTCGCTTCCTACGCGGAATATATCATGCTGGAAAACCTTTATCCGGGTGATGAATTACAGGATATGCTGGATCGTCACGACAACATCATGAGTTTACCCGGTGGTTCCGTTTGGGTGGAAGATTCATTGAACGATGGTGCAATTTTCTCCGGTCGTTTGGTTTACAACAAAGGTGCTTCCATCGTTCATACCATGCGATTCCTGATCGACAGCGACAGCGCATTCTTTACGGGATTACAGAATTACCAGCAAATCTATGCCGATTCTACCGCATCGGGGCCGGAGCTGGTAGCAGTAATGGAAGATGCTTCGGGAGTTGACCTGAGCGCTTATCTGCAGGAATGGTACTACGGTGAAGGATACCCAAAGTACGGGGTTCGCTGGAACAATATCGGAAATGACGTGATTGTTGAAATCAACGAGCAGACATCGAAACCAACCGTAACACCATTGTTTACAAATGATCTGGAACTGACTTTCGACAGAAACGGTGCACCGGATACGATCATTCGCTTCCCGATTACATCGAATCAGAATCAGTTCATTTTGTCGAATATGGCGAACGTCATCAACATTACCAAAATAGATCCGAATAACTGGATTTGTAACCAATCCCTTGGAATTGTGAAGGATGTGAACTTTACGGTTGGGATTGCTGAAGCAGCACAGCAAGAGTTGATGACCGTTTCTCCAAACCCTACAAACGGTCCTGTTACTGTTCAAATGAATGTTCCGGGGACATACGAATTGGTTGTGGTTGATTCACGCGGAAAAGTAGTTGAAATTCGCAATTTCACGAATTCAATCGAAATTAATCTTAGCAACTCTGCATCAGGAACATACATGTTACAGGTGAAAGGATTGAACAACGATTTGAAGCTTAGAAAAGTAATCAAACATTAAGTAGACTAAAGACCGAAGACAAGAGACAGAAGACTGCCCTTGTTAAAAAGACTAAAGATAGAATAAGGCGTCTCCGCGAGGGGGCGCTTTTTTAGTTTCGCGTCAGTTCGAGTGCTCGACCGAAGTAGAGCGGAGTTTCGAGAGTGCCGAGAACAAGGTGCAAAAAAAAGACCCCACCGCTTTTGGCGGACAGGGCCTTCCTCGGAATAACATTGTTGTCTCATAAATTGGGATTATTAGGGGTGCTCTTGTTATTCCGATGGGGAATCAGAATCCGGTGATTCCGTTAACGGTCGTGTACTTCAACACGTTCTTCTTTTCCGGGTGAATACGTGCAAAAGCAGACTGTACCGCAAGGGTTCCTTCGTGGAAACCACACAGAATCAATTTCAATTTGTTCTCGTAGGTGTTCACGTCTCCAATGGCGTAGATTCCTGGAATATTGGTCGAGTAATCCAGTGTATCCACTTTGATTGCTCCCTTCTCGATTTCCAATCCCCAGTTAGCGATTGGCCCAAGCGAAGGCTTCAAACCGAACAGCGGAATGAAGTGATCTGCTTTGGTAATGATTTCTCCATCTCGCGAGTGAGAAATAACTACCTCCTCCAGCGCCGAACCACCCTTCAAATCAGTTACTTCTGCTTCGGTAATCAATGAGATCTTTCCTGCTTCAGCCATGTCAATGACTTTCTGAACGGAATCAAGGTGTCCACGGAACGATGAACTGCGGTGAACCAATACCACTTCGGAAGCAATTTTGTTTTCTGTCAGGAAAATCGACCAATCCAGTGCAGAATCGCCTCCACCTGCAATCACACATTTCTTCCCGCGGTACACTTCCGGATCCTTGATGATGTAATCCACTCCACGCTCTTCGAAACTTTCGATGCAGGCAATAGGCGGTTTACGCGGTTCAAAAACACCCAATCCACCTGCAATCATTACAATTGGTGCTTTGTGTTTTGTTCCTTTAGCCGTGGTAACAATAAACGTCCCGTCTTCCTGTTTATCTATTTCCGTAGCGGCTTCACCAAGCGTAAAACCTGGTTTAAACGGTGCAATCTGCTCCATCAGGTTATCGATAAGTTCTCCGGCCAATACGGAAGGAAAGCCCGGAATATCGTAAATCGGTTTTTTGGGATAGATCTCGGAACACTGCCCACCTGGCTGTGGCAAAGAGTCAATCAAATGACAGCGCAATTTCAACAATCCCGCTTCGAATACTGTGAAGAGTCCGCATGGCCCCGCTCCGATAATAATGATGTCTGTTTCTATCATAACACTTGTTGTTCTTTTGAAAGAAAGTGTTTACTCGTCGTTGAAATTTCGATTTCATTTCGCCTCGATTAAACTCTTTCAGTTCATTTATTGTTCACGTTTTACTTGGAAGCGTCTTCCTTCTCCCCCTTTGGAGGGGGCTTGGGGGGAGGACAACTCCAGGATAATTTTCTTCTATTTAATTATTGATTAGTTCATTATGCGTATTCTGCGCAGAATAAGCCACCTCCGGGTCGTCGAACAGATCCGTTGATAAATACTTGTCTCCGCGGTCGCAGATAATTGCTACCACTACTCCACTTTGGAGGTTTTCAATAAGTTTCAGTGCAACTGCAACTGCTCCACCGCTGCTCATTCCACCGAAAACACCTTCTTCCAAAGCAAGTCGCTTCGCTGTTTCTCTCGCTTCAGCTTCCGTAACGTCAATCAATTGATCTACTCTTGAAGCATCAAAGATTTTCGGAAGGTATTCCTGTGGCCACTTTCGAATTCCCGGAATCTTCGCCTCCTCTGCCGGTTGTGCCCCGATAATCTGAACTGAACTGTTTTGCTCTTTCAGAAATCTGGAAACCCCCATAATGGTTCCCGTAGTTCCCATCGCTGAAACGAAATGTGTGATTTCTCCGTTCGTATCGCGCCAGATTTCCGGACCGGTAGTTTGGTAATGCATGTTCGGATTGTTTTCATTCGAAAACTGATCCAACATTACTTTCCCTTCCTCCTCAACCTTTTTGCGCGCCAGATCAATCGCAGCTTCCATTCCTCCTGAAGCAGGAGTCAACGTTACTTTCGCTCCAAATGCACGCATGGTCACAATGCGTTCGCGTGTGGAATTCTCCGGCATCACGATTTCAATATCGATATTCAGCAAACGGGCAATCATCGCCAAAGCAATTCCTGTATTTCCACTTGTCGCTTCAATCAATTGTGATTGCTCATTGATCAGGCCACTATCCAACGCGCCTTTGATTAGTCCGTATGCTGCGCGATCTTTCACGCTCCCACCCGGATTGTGTCCTTCCAGCTTCACCAGCAGCCGAACGTTTTTATTCGGATTGATGCGCTTCAACTCGACCAGCGGTGTATTTCCAATAAAATCAATTAACTGTGCCATGTTTACGTTCTTTTATGACTGTTGTCGGTGAATGAAACACCTTTGAATGTGGAGCGACAGATGCTGTAATCCATGCGTTCCCACCGATTACCGAATTCGCTCCGATGACTGTTTTACCTCCCAGGATGGTCGCGCCGGCATAAATCACCACATTGTCTTCAATTGTAGGATGTCTCTTGGTAGCTGCAAGTTTCTTTGAAACACTCAGTGCACCGAGCGTCACTCCCTGATAGATTTTTACGTTCGCTCCAATCTTCGTTGTTTCTCCAATCACCACACCTGTTCCGTGATCAATGAAAAAAGATGATCCTATTTCAGCGCCGGGATGAATATCAATTCCTGTTTTGCTGTGAGCGTATTCTGTCAACATGCGTGGGATACGTTTCACTCCGAGTTGATGCAGTAAATGTGCAATTCTGTATGATGCAATCGCCAAAAAACCCGGGTACGATTGAATGATCTCCACATCGCTTGTAGCGGCAGGATCACCATCCAGCAACGCTTTCACATCTGTCTTCAGCAAGGAATGAACCGTTTGCAATTGCGTAAAGAATTCCTCTACTCGCGTCGGGTTTTCTGTTTCCTTCGGATTCGAATCACTGAGAAGCAACGACAAGTCTTTTTCCAATTGTTCAAAGACAAGCTCCATCTCCGCAACGGTATAGCAATCCTGTGCACCATACCCCGGAAATGTTACTTCCAGTAGCGTTTCCAGAAATTGCTCAGCCTGTTTTTTGCCCGCACCTTTCCTGAAAGCAACGTGTTGTTGCTCCAATTCCGATAACCATATTTTGCTGATCATTACTCGATAACTCCGGCCGCTACGGTGTGGTTCGTATTCTCGTTAATGAGGATGAAAGCTCCTGTTTTCGCATTCTTACGAAATGCATCTGAACTAACCGCTTCTGCAGTTCGAATGGAAACTTTTGCCAGTTCGTTAAGTTTCAAAACACCATCGCTCTCGAGTTGCTGATAGGTATGAATGTCAATCTTGGCATTGATTTCTTTAATGGCCGCTTTCGTTCTGAAGCTGTTTTGCTGCAACAACAACTTCTGTCCCGGCTGGAATGCCGCATTATCCATCCAGCAGATTGTTGCTTCGACTGATTTATCCGTTGTTGGAAGCTGATTGGAAGGTACAATCGTATTTCCGCGACTGATATCAATATCATCTGCAAGATGCAATACAATCGGTTGATTTTCTTCAGCTTTCTGAACATCTGAAAGGTTGTACTCAATGCGGGAGATTGTACTCGTTGCTCCGGAAGGAAGGATGGTTACTTCCTGTCCAACAGAAAACGTTCCGCTCAACACACTTCCGGCGTAACCACGGTAATCGTGATGTTTATCGGTTTGCGGGCGAAGCACGTATTGCACCTGGAAACGGCCTTCTTCGTGTCCCAATTCGCGATCTACCTGAACAGTTTCCAGGTATTCCAATAAAGGAAGTCCTTTGTACCAATTCATGTTTGAAGAAGCTGTAACCACGTTATCACCAGCCAAAGCTGACGTTGGAATGAAGGCAATGTCTTTCAGTCCGAGTAATTTCCCGAATTCGGAATATTGTGAAACAATCTCGTTGTAGCGCGCTTCGCTGTAGTCAACCAAATCCATCTTGTTGATGCATACCAGCACATGAGGAATTCCCAGCGTAGCAGAAATGATGCTGTGACGCTTGGTTTGATCCGTGATTCCATTTCGGGCATCCACCAAAATGATTGCCAGATCTGCAGTAGATGCTCCTGTGAACATGTTACGCGTGTACTGAGCGTGTCCGGGAGTATCCGCGATGATGAACTTGCGCTTGTCCGTAGAAAAGTACTTGTACGCCACATCAATGGTAATTCCCTGCTCGCGTTCTGCACGCAAACCGTCTGTCAGCAACGCCAAATCAATATCGGCATTCACTCCGGTAGTTTTACTCTGACGCGTCAGTGTTTCTATGATATCCGTGGAAATCGACTGGCTATCGTACAACAATCGTCCGATCAAGGTACTCTTGCCGTCATCAACGTTTCCTGCGGTAAAAAATCTTAGTAAATCCATTTTTTTGAATTATCAATTATCAATAGTTTAATTATCAATTTGTAATGATGAATTATCAAAAGCGCTGCCCTTATTTCATTGATAATTCATAATTGATAATTAAAAATATCCCCCCTTTTTTCTGTCTTCCATCGCTGCTTCCGAAATCCGATCATCCATGCGTGTTGCTCCACGTTCGGAGATTTTCGCTTCTTTCAGTTCTGCGATGATGTCATCAATGGTATAAGCTTCACTTTCAACAGCTGCCGTACATGTCATATCACCAACAGTTCTGTATCTCACTTTTTTCGTTACGATCTGATCCTCTGCGTCCAGATTCAGGAATTCGTTGTTCGCCATTAGCTGACCATGCTCTGTCAGTACACATTCGCGTTCGTGCGTGAAGTAAATCGAAGGCAAGACAATGTTTTCACGTTTGATGTAGTTCCACACATCCAATTCCGTCCAGTTGCTGATCGGAAACACCCGAACGTTCTCTCCTTTGTCGATTTTACCGTTGTAAATGCTCCACAATTCAGGTCGTTGTAGTTTCGGATCCCATTGTCCAAACTCGTCACGAACAGAGAACACACGCTCTTTCGCTCTTGCTTTTTCTTCATCGCGACGTGCCCCACCGATACATGCATCGAATTCAAATTCTTCGATGACATCCAGCAAAGTATACGTCTGCAAGGCGTTTCTACTTGGGAATTTCCCCTTTGCATCCTGTAGTTTTTTCTGCTGAATCGTATCACCCACATTTCGAACAATCAGGTTCTCTCCCAATTCCTTCACGAGGTTATCACGGAAATCCAATGCCTCCTGGAAATTATGCCCGGTATCCACATGCACCAAGGGGAACGGGAATTTTCCGGGACGAAATGCTTTCAGCGCAAGGTGCACCAAACATATACTGTCTTTCCCTCCTGAGAATAGCAACGCAGGACGATCAAACTGTCCGGCCACCTCTCTTAGGATGTAAATTGCTTCTGCTTCTAATTGATCTAAATAATCACTCATTTCATTCGTTAATTATGAATTATCAATGAACAATTATCAATTAATTAAGCTGTATCGCCTTGATAATTGATAATTAAGCCATTGATAATTACGCATGTAAACCACATTCCTTCTTTGAGTTGTCTTCCCACCACCAGCGGCCGGCTCTGAAGGCTTCTCCTTCGCGAATGGCGCGCGTACACGGCTGACATCCGATGCTTACAAAACCTCTGTCCTGCAAAACATTTGTCGGAATGTTGTATTTCTTTATTTCTTCTTTTACTTCTTCCAATGTCCAATGAATCAACGGATTCACTTTCACCAATTTGCGTTGTTCATCCCACTCAACCACCTCAAGATTATGTCGGTTTTCCGAGTGTTCTGCTCTCAATCCGGTAATCCACACGTTTGTGTTTAGGAGTGCTCTGTTCAACGGTTCTACCTTTCGAATGAAACAACATTCTTTTCGGTTTTCCGGAGATTCATAGAAGCTGATCGGCCCCTTCTTTGTTACCAGTTCTTCTACGGCTTCGTGTTTTGGAAAAAAGACTTCAATCTGTTTTCCATAGCGCTCAATTGTTGAACTCAGTGCACTGTAAGTTTCCGGAAATAACCTTCCTGTATCCAGGGTGAATACACGAATCGGTAATTCTTGCGCAAAGATATGATGTGTAATCACCTGATCTTCCCAGCTCAAACTGCTTGAGAATGCGGCTTTCACACCGGGAATAGCTGCTATTCCTTTCAACAAATCTGCCAGTGGAGCCGACGACAATGTTTTAATTTCTTCTAACATATTCTACACCAATAGCATTATAAAATTTCTCAAACTCACAATAATCACTACAATTCCGACAATCAGCATCAATGCTTTTATGTTCAGTTTCGATGAGAGGTAGGCTGCAATAGGTGCAGCACAAACACCTCCCAGAATCAATCCGGCAATCGGTTTCCATGCATCCGCTCCGATTAACGTAAAAAACGTGAAGGAACTCGCCAATGAAACAAAAAACTCAGCCAAATTTACGGAACCTATGATCATTCTTGGGTGTTTTCCGCGGGCAATTAAGGTCGACGAAACGACAGGCCCCCAACCACCTCCTCCGATGGAATCCAGAAAACCACCCAAAGTAGCCAGCCAACCGGCTTTTGTCACCTTTTTACGTGCCTGTTTTTTGCGCAATACTTTGTAGATGATCAACGACCCCAAAAACAGGGTATACGCGCTCACAATGGGCTTAATGATGTGGTTGTAGTTTTCGAATTCCGTCAGAATGTAAGCTCCTGCAACTGCTCCGAGTACTCCCGGGATCACCAGCGACTTGAACAACTTGTTATTCACGTTTCCGAACCGAAGGTGCATGATTCCGGAAACGCCACTCGTAAAGATCTCGGAAGCGTGAACGCTCATACTTGCCACTGCAGGAGAAATTCCAAACGAAAGGAGGAACGTTGTTGCGCTTACACCGTAAGCCATTCCAAGCGCTCCGTCGATCATTTGTGCAATGAATCCACCAACCATGAACCATACAAACATCATGTCGAGCGAAGCAATGGTTTCCGACGCCTGTGAATAGATTGTGTCCATGGGCACCAATGAAAAGAAGATGTGTCCGCTAATCATGATGCCCAGGATGCCTGCTACATATCCAACCAACTTCCAGGCCGAAAACAAGTACCACGGACGTTCAGCCTGCGCGGTCAATACTTCGGTTGCTTTATTGAGTTTCTTTACTTTCTTTGCGAAATCACCGGAAAGATGAACACGCAACTTGTTTAACTGATCCAGCGAATCATTGATTTCCTCCGGAAGATTTTCATCCAATACTTCCTTTAAACGCTTTGCAATTGTCGGCGACTTCCCGTTGGTTGAAACACCAATTTTGAGGTTTCCTTTTTTCACTACGGAACCCAGGTAGAAATCGCACAATTCCGGTTTATCCGCAGCATTGAACAAGACTCCGGCGGTGTTCGCAATGTTCATTAGCTCCGTTGAAGCGGTTTCATCGTTTAGCGCAGTAATCGCCAATTGTTTTCCCTGAAAATCACGCGGACCAACCGAACGCTCCTCGAGAGTAACATTTTCATGCAACTCCGCAAACGCCAGGAATTCCGGTTTAAATTCCTTCGCAACTACCTGAACATTGGTTCGCGGTGAGTTATAAAGCAGTGCCTGTAATTTCTCCAGCGCAACGGCTCCACCTCCCACCAGCAAAACTTCAAGCTCGTTTGCTTTGAGGAAAACAGGAAACAATTCGTTTGTAGTTGATTCGCTCATGAATTATGCGATAAGTGCTTCGTTTGTCAATTGTTGAACAATTCGTGTTTTCGGTGCGTGTTTGACCACATCGCCTATTACAATTACTCCCGGACCTTTGTTCGAAGTGCCAGCATACAGGTTTGAAAGTTCTCCTACCTGCCCAACCAACACTTCTTCATTGTCCAATGAACCATTCAGCACAATTGCTGCGGGAGTGTCCCACTTTCCATTCAAAGCGAACAATGCTGAAATCTCTTCAATTTTGCTCAGTCCCATTAAGATCACAACCGTTGCAGACGTATTCACTGCATGCTTCAATTCCGGATTGAGTTGCCCACTTGCAAGTGTAGCCGAAACTACAAAAAAACCGTTGCTTTGTCCGCGGTGTGTGACCGGAATTCCGGCAAGAGCGGGAACAGCGATTGAGCTTGAAATTCCCGGAACAACCGAAGTCTCAATTCCAGCTTTCTCGGCAAACTCAATTTCTTCCATTCCGCGACCGAAGACAAAGCTGTCTCCACCTTTGAGGCGAACCGCATGTCCGTATTTCTGAGCCGATTCAACCAGCAACTGATTGATTTCTTCCTGTTCGTAAGCTTTGAATCCGCGACGTTTTCCAACGAAAATTTTCTCGGCGATCGGTGCGTAATCCAAAAGCTCTTCATTCACCAAGGCATCGTACAGGATGACATCGGCTTTTTTGATGGCATTTAAGCCTTTAACGGTAATGAGCTCCAGATCTCCCGGACCTGCTCCTACCAACGTTATTTTGGGTGTAATATCTTGTTTCATTTTTCAACTGTTGATCGATGATTTGTGATCGATGAATGTTAGAATTCGGATATGTGTTCCGATTCAACAATCACCATTCAACAATCATCCTTTTTTATTTCTTTAATTGTTCTACCAGTCCGATCAACTCCGGCACATAACTCTGAGCAAATTCCTCCGAAGGATTCGTTTTGTTGATGCGCATGACGAATGTCTCAAACGTGTTTTCAGTTGTGAATCCGTAAGTTTCTCCCAGATGCGTATCGAAATCCTGAATGATACCCTGTTGGGTGTTGCATCGGATTTTGTGTTCAATCAGTCGCGCTTTTGCGGCGTGAACTCCTGCCGAATATGCATGGTAAATTGCATCCGCAAATCGACGCTCAGTCAGAGCCTCTTTCGCATTTTGCACTTTTTCATCCGCATCGTAGAACAAGGTAGCTACCAAATCCACCAATACACCGGCACATTCCCCAACCCCGATTGCAGTTGCAAACTTTTCATCATTTCCCCAATCGATGTAATCTTCGGGTTGAACCGTTTCTGTATCCGCCAATGGTTTCAACAAATTGTAGAAATAGTTATTCGTCTGACGGTCGAAGTAAGCGTTGAAATCTTCCTCAGTATCATGGAATTGCAGGTAATCGTTAAAGATCGTTTCTACTACCGACAAGATGCGTTTCGATGGAACTTTGATTACTTTTTCCGCAACACGTCCGTGACCAGCACCTGTTTTTCCTCCGCCGAGTAACACTTGCAATGCGGGCAATGTCCCATCTTTGGTTTTAATCGAGCTTCCATGGAACCCGATATGAGCCAAACCATGTTGTCCGCAGGAATTCATACAACCGCTGATCTTGATTTTGATTCCGGCTTCTTTGAGTAAAGCAGGAAATCTATCGCGAATGTGTTCCTCCAAAACAATGGCAACATTGGTCGAGTTCGAAATTCCAAGGTTACAGGTATCCGTCCCCGGACATGCCGTGATGTCGGCAACACTGTTGTATCCTGAAGCATGTAATCCGATATCTTTCAGAAGGTTGTATATTCCTATTAGTTGTGCTGCTTTAACAAATCGAAGCTGAATATTCTGATCAATCGTGAAACGCAATTCAGGCAAATCAAAATCTTCCAACAGCTGTGCCAAAGCACGCGCCTGAGTTGTATAGAAGTCTCCGATCAGAACTTTTGCATACACTGCAAAATAGCCGGTTTGTTTCTGTTCAAACACGTTCGTTTCCACCCACAACCTGAATTCTGCATCTGCCTGAGAAGCCAGAAAATCTTTCTTCGAAAACGACTTTAAGTCAGACTGATCAATTATTTGATTTTCAGAAACATTAAAGTCTTTATCTTCAACAAATTGTACAGCATTTAATTCCTCACTTACCAATTGTTGAAATGCTTCGAAGCCAATCTTTGCAATCAGGTACTTCATCCGTGCTTTGTTGCGGCTATTGCGCTCACCGTGGCGATCAAAGACACGTATAGTAGCTTCAATAAATGGAATGATTTTATTCGCTTCAAGGAACTCAAAGGCAACGTGAGCGAGGATAGGTTGAGCACCTAATCCACCGCCAACCAGCACTTTAAACCCTTTCACTTCAACTCCGTTTTCAGTTTTTACACGTGGAATGAATCCGAAGTCATGAATGAACGTAAATGCATCGTCTTCATCCGTGGCGCTGAAAGCAATTTTGATCTTGCGGCCCAACTCTTGTCCGAAAGGTTTACGAAGAAAGTATCGGTAAACATTTTCGGCGTAAGGAGTTACATCAAATAACTCGTTCGGATCGATTCCTGCTTTATCACTTGCCGTAACATTGCGAACCGTATTTCCACATGCTTCACGAAGCGTTACATCGTCTTTTTCCAAATCAGCCCACAACTGCGGTGTCCTGTCAAGCGAAACATAGTGAATCTGGATATCCTGACGTGTTGTAATGTGCAAACGTCCGGTGCTGTATTCATCGCTAACGTCTGCAATTCGTCGCAATTGCTTCGCAGTTACTTTTCCATATGGAAGTTTAATGCGAATCATCTGTACACCTTGCTGGCGTTGACCATAGACTCCACGAGCAAGTCGCAATTGACGAAACTTATCTTCTACAATTGTCCCGTTTTTGAAGGCTTCAATTTTTCGTCCAAGATCGAGAATATCCTTCTCCACCACTAGCTTATTGTCCTTCTGCTCTAATTCGTATTCTGTTCTAAAACTTTGCATGACTATTTTGTTGCTTCAAATAAGTAATACCAATCTTCTTTAGTAAGCTCAAACGTATGAGCGGTAGCAGCGTTCTGGATGCGTCGTGTGTCTTTACTTCCTATAATTGGCAGTGCTCCAAGTTTGTTTACCCAGGCAACTGCAGTTTGTTCAACATTTGCTTCGTATTTCTTTCCGACTTCTATCAGTGCGTCGCGTAATTTTACAGCCTGCGGATCTTCGCCAAGAAGAATTCGACCATCTGCCAGCGGAGAAAATGCCAGGGGACGACTGTGTTGTTCACGGATAAAATCAATGCGTCCATCTTTCAAAGCCGATGTTTCCAGCAAATTCAACTCAATGTGATTCGTCACAATCGGTTGAGAAAGGTAGGACGACAACAGGCGTTGTTGAAATACATTAAAGTTGGAAACGCCCACATAACCGATTTTACCACTTCGTTGTAACTTCAATAGCGTTGAAGCTGTCTCTTCGAATTTGTACAGAAAATCGAAGTTGTCGAGAATCAGGAAGTCCACTTTCTCAAGCTGTAAACGCTTCAATGATTCCTCAAGGCTTTTTGTAAGATTTTTCGGACTTAAATCCGTGTAAGTTCCGGATCCGTATGCCCCTGAGAACTTTACCTGTCCCGCTTTTGTCGAAACAATCAACTCCGATTGATCAAGTACTCCTGTTTTGATCAGGTTACCAAATTGGCGTTCAACTTCCCCGTTCGCGTCAGTAGGACTTAAGTCATATGTATTGATTCCCAATTCACGTGTGAAGGTCACAACGTCGGAAAAGTGCTTTGGATCTTTGAAATCCTCTTCGGTCCATCTCCAGAATCCGTAAACTGCTGCGGAAACTCTCGGACCATATTCGTTGATATATACTTGTTTCATGTTTGTAATGTGATGTATAATGAAAATAAAAAAGCCCTTCTCTGTCTGGGAGAAGGGCCGTAACTCGAATTTACTACGTACAATTTCTCCTATGCCCTTTCAGGCATCATACACCACATATACATGTTATGAAAAAATTGTCTGTTCATTGTCTTCTCTTTAGTGTCGTTCTTTTCGATTGACGATGCAAAGTAAAGTACTGATCTTTTTTTGCGCAAGTATTTTTCAATTTAATTTCCTATATTCCTATCGGTTAAGTAGGATTTAATTCAACGAAAAGCAAGCTATTTCTTGCGACTCTCGTGTTTTCGGTAGAGCTTTTTTTCGCGTAAAATTAAATCCGCCAAACTGGTTTTGGACAAAATATGGATGCTCGCCTCCCTTACTTCCAACATAACTTCGTGCAAACCACACAGTTCTTCGTGCGGGCATTCCACACATGGTTCGTAGTAGTTCAAACTTACGCATGGCAATAATGCCAACGGGCCTCCGGTACAGCGAATGATCGTGCTAAGCACAATTTCATCCGGATGTTTAAGCAAGTAATAACCACCATTTGCGCCCATTTTACTTCCTACAATACCCTCGTTTCTCAACTGCAACAGAATAGCTTCCAGGAACTTTCTGGGAATATTTTCCTCCCCTGCAATTGTTGCTATTGACAAATGCTGTTTATCGCGGTAAACCTTGGCCAGACACTTTAACGCCTGAATTGCGTACTTGGATTTCTTTGGAATCATGCTCCAAATATACTATTAAATTGATAGGAAATAAAAATAATCGAATTTGGCACAGCTTATTGAATAACTATAACTCACTAGTACCCAATCTTAATCGCCTTAAATCCTTAACGGTTTTCAGCCTTAGCATTTCTTTTTTCCATTAAGGGAATTAAGAGATTTAAGACGTTCATTGTTCACTGAACCTATTTTTTATTGGTTAATACATAGCCAATACCCGCAGTAAAGGTCCATTTATGATCACTGGTAACGTAATATGCCGGAAAGCTCAACACCAGCTTCTTTTTCTTCAAAAAATACAATTGCGGACCGGTTCCGAGAATCGGTGTTACCAAAGGTGTATTGGGAATATTATTCTCGAAACGCAACGAGGGCATCATGTTATAACCAACCGAAAAGTGTTTGAAATTGAATCGAAGTCCGGGACCACCGAAATTGGTATACATACCAACCCCATTCGTCGTACACACCACCTGCCCTTCCATCGACCATTCAAACTTCTTATCATCTTGAGAAAAAGCGGTAGAAGCAACCAGCACAACTACCGCAAAAAGTATTTTTTTTATCATGTACACAGGATTAATGACTGCTCAGGCCTACACCTTTTTTCACAATCGAACCATTATAAATTATCAACCTATAAGTAAGCGGAACAAACTCCCGATGTTGCAACCACCATAAGCGCTACCGCATACCCAAAATGCTTTATACTGAATCCTGTCTGAGGATTAACTGTATTGCTCAATTCCGGTAAAACACCGTCTGAAAGACAACGAATCACCTGTAATCCCACAGCAATATAAATGGGATATTGTTCTGTATTTGAAAAAATCAAGTTCATACCACTGTGGGATTTACGGGTTAACTACTATGCTTGTTATTCTCTTTTTTACCATCAACAGCATTGTTTTAAACCCCGCGAATCGCTCTAATGCTCGCTAACGTCGTGCGGTGCTAACGAAGCTAATCGTGAAATTCGCGGGGTAACTTCATCTGCTTATTCTTTATTTTTTCCGATTGGCAAATCATATGTCAATGCCAGGTAGTACAGCGCCCCGATTGTCGGGCCGGCTGCATACTGAATGTATCGCTTGTTGAAGATGTTAGTTCCTCCAAGTTTAGCTGAAGTATGCAACTTCTCGATCTTGTAGGAAACTTGCGCATCAACGGTCTGGAAAGCACCGATTCTACCATTCGCCAATGGACTCTGCCAGTCGTAAGCATCCTGCCATTTCCACACTACATTGAATCCGAAGTTCTTCACAATTTCGCGGTTTCCGAACTGGATGTTTGCGGACCAACGCGGAGTATTGAATGCAGTAATGAACACGTCACTTCCTTCCGGCTGAATGAAATCGTTGAACGAAACGTTCGTTGAAAGCGAGTACAATTTGTAGAAGTTGTAACTCAGACGCAATGCAGATCCGTAACTAATATACGTTTGCTTCGCATTGGTGTATACGCGGTAACGCACCTGTTTCGCTTTATCTGTCATATCGAAAGCCGAGCTATCTGTTCCAACTAATCCTGTTGTAGGAACAGCAACTTCTACTTGTCCGAGGAATCCGTTAAAGATGTTTGTGTACACATCGAAATCCACTACAAACTTGTTGTTAAGCAGAATGCTTTTGTACCCAAAATCGAAGGCTTTCACCTCCTCCGGCTGAAGCGTTGGCAAATCAGCTACAACAAGCAGGCTTTTGTTTTTTAGTACAGCATCGTTTTTCGTCATTCCGGCAGCAACATCCGCATTGATTGCAGCTGTAAAGACATCCACAGAAGCAAGTGTGTAGGAATTCTCCAGGTAGCCCAATCCTTCGTTTACCTTTGCCAATCCTCCAACACGACGTACTCCACCGTTATTAACATAAGACAGTGCCTCAAACAGTGACGGGAAACGGAATCCATTTTGCGCCGACAAGCGTAGCGATTGCTTGGCAGTTGGTGAATACACAACGGCGAGGCGTGGATTCCATTTTCCTTCGAAATCAAGGTTTTTGTCGTAACGTAACGATCCTACCAGCTTCAGTTTATTGTCAAACAATTCCTTCCCAACCTGGGCAAAGCCACCAAACTTTGAATAGTACTGGTTACTTCCTCCGGGCAAGTTACGCTCTGCAATCGGACGCGAAAGATCCACAAAGTTGTTTCCATCCGGAATAACCTCGTAAACACGAGCATCAGCGCCAACCAACAAGCTCACAACGTTTTTCACTTTTGAAGTCAAATCGTATTGCGCCTCACTATGGTACATACGACTTTGCTGCTTCAACGCTGCTCCTCCGGTTGCCGGAGCACTGGAATTGAACGATTTGTGATCCCAGTTATTGATCGTAACGATCGTATCCTTTAAACGCTCAAATTCTTCAGAACCAGGCTCCGGACGACCAGCATCTGCAGCAGCACGTGCTGTTTGATGAGCTGTAACCCAATCTTCGCCGTTATCAATCGCAGCCTGTAACGCACTTTGGTAATTCGATTTCCAGCTGGAATTACTTTTAAATGTCAGATCCAGGTTATCCGCAAGCGGTTTCAAATTGTACGAATTTCCAGTGTTTTCAATGTTTACATAACTTTTGATCGTCAGGTTTTTGCTTTTATATTCCACCGCATGATTCTGCAACACCATGTTATTTAACTGCACTTTATTTCCACGCTGAAACACTCCGTCAATCTGACCAATACGGTAGGTATAAGCAACCTGAGCATCGTTTTTAAACTTGTAGTACAAACCAAGATCGGCTTTACGCGTTTCAATCGACGGATCAATCAAATCCTTTTCCCAGTAACCCGTTCTGCGGACATTGAACGTCTTTTTTGACCCGGTAGAATCCGTTACCTGAACAGAAACATTGTTATTTCGTTCGTCACCGTATCGGTTCCAGGCATCATAAGACGGGTTGTTTTCCGGGGAATCGAACTGAGGGTATGCCGGATTTCCGGATTTCAAGTCATATGTATTCTGATCAATCGAAGAAGACGAAACCCAATCCACACCTTTGAAGTAGGAAGCATTCACCTTGAAAGCCCAGCGATCGGATTCACCAATCGTATTCGCAACACGGAATGCGGTTTCTGAAAGGAAACTCGGCGCATGGCCCACTCCATCCACGTGGTTCACCCCGGTACGCTGATATACGCTGACACCTTTCGTCAGATAAGGATTTTTTGTCTGAAGATTCGCTAAACCATTCACTGAATTGATTCCATACAACGCTGAAGACGATCCTGGAATAATTTCCACGCTTCGGATATCCAACTCGTTTGGCCCAACAGTATTTCCGATAGAAACACCAAGTGTTGGCGCCTGAACATCCACACCATCAATCAACTGCATGAAACGGAAGTTATTCGGCGAATTGAACCCACGTGTGTTCGGAACTTTGAAGTTCAGGCTGGATGTTGTCAGCTGAACTCCTTTCACATTCTCCAAAGCATCGTAAAAACTCGGAGCTGGCGTTTCACGAATCGCGATAATATCCAGTTTTTCGATGGCTACCGGCGACTTTAGAATGCTTTCGGAAACACGTGACGCTGTAACTACAACTTCATCCGTCACGATTACCTGTGGAGAAAGCTGTAGGTTCAGATTCGGCTTATCTGTTTCGATACGAAATTCCTCGGTAACAAACCCCGGAGCAGAGATTTCGAGTGTGAACGGGATTTTCTGAGCCGTTTTGAGGACAAACTTACCATCCACATCCGTTACGGCACCATCTCCTGATTCCTTGATTCGTACCTGTGCACCGATAAGAGGTTCCGATGTTTCCTTGTCTTTAAGCTCACCCGAGAGCTGGAGTAACGTGTTTTGTCCGTATGCAAACTGCAGGAAACCGAACACGCTGATTACGAGTAAAAACTGTTTCATTGCGTTGTGTTAAAATTTTCAAGCGACAAAGTAAATTGTAACGGAAAGCTTTCTCCAAATTTTTTCACATCAATAATCTACTTTTCCTATCATATTACTAGGAATTATTCTTCGAAACACTTGATTTTAAAGGAAAAACCGAACTCCTACCTGAAAATAGGATTAATTCATCTCCTAACCAGAGGTAGGAATTGTTTCGGGGATTTTGCGCCGTTCTCGATACGCTTCGTTACGCGAAATGACGCTCCAGACAGGTAGCCAGCGCGAGCATCTTACTCGTGATAGCTACAACTTCAACTCGTTTTTAACAATCGTGTACTTTGTCTTTACGACATCCCGGGAATACGCATTGAAATGCCACCATTCGCTTGGAATATTACTGAATTGCTGGCTGCGCATCACTTTCCGCAATAAACTTCTGTTTGCAACATGCTGTTTGGTCAGTTCTCCCGATGCCAGAAACTGCGACTCCAGGCTTGGATAGGCTATTTTTCGAATATCGTCATAGCCGGCTCCCATGTCCAACGGCACTTTCTTTTCGTTGCAAATTGTCAAATCTACTGCAGCGCCATAGTTGTGCACGCTTCCGTTTCGCGGATTGCTAACAAAATTGATACGTTGCCCGACAGGAATAGTATCCAGTGCATTCCACATTTCCCACTGCACACTCAACGGACGTAATCCGTCGTACACCAATAAATGGTAATCCGGATTTTCAGCCGTCAGTTTCTCCTGGCATTTCGCTAATCTTCGAGCCACACCTATTTGCACGTATACCCTATCCAGCGTATCATACAAAACCCGATGCATAAAATTGTCCGTTGTAGCGTATTTCAACTCCCAGTAAATGTTCTTATTGAAGTGGTTCACCGGAACAAGAGTGTCTTTACCATGGAGATAGGCTCCTTTGGGATTTTCTTCACCTTCGTGCATGTTTACTTCCCTTACGGATTCGTTTGTCGAAACGGTTTCTTCTCCTTTCGCTTCCGTAATTGCCAAATCCGGTTTATGTTGCTCATTGTTTGTACAAGAGAAAAAGAATATCGGAAGGAAAATAATTACGTATTTGAGCATACTGCAAGTTTACGGAAATTGGCGATAGGATAGAAAAAAGGATGTAGGTGCGCAATGCATTGCGCACCTACTCCATTGAACCGTCAAACGAGATTGGACTTTTTTCACCCTATTCCCAACATTCTCGCTATTTTTGCTCTTGAATAATTTAAGAATACAATGCCAAAAATTTCGCAGAAAGCAGTAGACATGCCGGCTTCACCGATCCGTAAATTGGTTCCTTACGCTGAAAAAGCCAAAAAAAGCGGTAAAACAGTTTATCACCTGAACATCGGTCAACCGGATATTGAAACACCGGCAGTGGCGCTTGAAGCGATCAAGAATTTCGATCATAAAGTAATTGAATACAGTCACTCCGCAGGATTTGAATCGTACCGCAACAAATTGGCTGCGACATACCAAAAAGGAGGATTACCCGTAAATCCGGAAGATATTATCATTACAACGGGCGGTTCTGAAGCGTTGATTTTCGGGTTCATGACTGCGTGTAATCCGGGTGATGAAGTAATTATTCCGGAACCGTTCTATGCAAACTACAACGGATTTGCAGTAACAGCAGGACTTACCGTTGTTCCGGTAACAGCAAGTATCGAAAATGGGTTTGCTTTGCCTCCGGTTTCTGAAATTGAAGCAAAGATTACCCCGAAAACCAAAGCAATTGTGATTTGTAATCCTGGGAATCCAACCGGTTACCTGTACTCACAAGCTGAATTGGAGCAATTGCGAGATATTGTAAAAAAACACGATCTGTTTTTGTTTGCTGACGAAGTGTACCGCGAATTCTGTTACGATGGTGCTCACCCGTTTTCCGTGTTGAACCTGGAAGGAATCGAGAACAATGTAATCATGATTGACTCGGTTTCAAAGCGTTACTCTATGTGCGGGGCACGTATTGGAGCATTGGTATCCAAAAACAAAGAGTTAATGGCAGCTGCACTGAAATTTGGTCAGGCGCGTCTTTCTCCCCCAACAGTTGATCAGGTTGCTTCCGAAGCAGCTCTAAATACTCCACAATCTTACTTCGATGACGTGGTTTCCGAATATGTGGAACGCAGAAACATCATGGTTGACGGATTGAACGCTATTCCTGGCGTATTCTGTCCGAAACCAAGTGGAGCTTTCTACTGTGTAGCTAAATTCCCGGTTGACAATGCTGAAAAATTCTGTCAGTGGTTGCTGGAGGATTTCGCTTACGAAGGTCAGACGGTAATGATGGCTCCTGCTAACGGATTCTATGCAACACCAGGAGCTGGAGAACAGGAAGCACGCATTGCTTATGTTTTGAATAAGGAACATTTAAGGAACGCCGTAACATGCCTGGCGGAAGCACTTAAGGTGTATCCGGGCAGAACCAACTAATCCATGGAATTAGTCTTAATACTTATCCTCATTTTGCTGAATGGAGTTTTCTCCATGGCAGAAATCGCAACTGTTTCGGCACGAAAGTCGAAATTGGATGCAGCTGCAAAACGAGGAGATAAATCGGCTAAAATGGTACTTGATACCATGCAGTCACCCAATCGCTTTTTGTCGACAGTACAAATCGGGATTACCCTTATCGGTGTGTTAACCGGTATTTTTTCGGGTGAGAAAATGACCGATGATCTGGAAGGGTTTTTCAAAACCTTTAAAAGCCTGGATCAGAATGCACATTTCCTTGCCGTTACATCCATTGTAATCATCATCACCTTCTTCTCGCTGGTATTGGGTGAATTGGTTCCGAAGCGAATCGGTTTGAGCAATCCGGAAGGAATTGCCAAAACCATGGCACGACCGATGAACTTCATTTCAAAGATTACTGCTCCGTTCGTATGGTTACTAACGTTTACTTCTGATTTACTGATCAAAATTCTGGGTGTTAAAACCTCATCCGACAGTAAAGTAACCGAAGAAGAGATTAAGGCAATCATACAGGAAGGTACAGAAGGCGGTGAAGTTCAGGAGATTGAACAGGATATCGTGGAACGCGTATTTCACTTGGGCGACCGTACGGTTAGTTCCCTGATGACACACCGAAACGATGTCATCTTCATCGATATTCACGATAATGCGGATGAAGTTCGTGAACAGGTAGAAAAGGAAATTCACTCGGTTTACCCGGTATTTGACGAAGAACGCGAACACGTCATTGGAGTTGTGCTCCTGAAGGATTTGTTCAGAACAATCAATCTGCCGACGTTCAACCTGAAGGATTTGTTGCTGAAACCACAATTCTTACTTGAAAATATTTCTGCATACGAAGCGCTTGTTCACTTTAAAGACACCAAGACGCACTACGGAATCATTACCGACGAATTCGGCCAGACGCAGGGAATTGTGACGTTAAACGATTTGTTACAGGCGCTTGTTGGAGATTTCAATGATTTCTATGCAGAGGAATTTGAATTCGTTCAGCGCGCCGACGGATCATGGCTAATCGATGGGCAATATCCGATTGCAGAATTTTTCCGTCACTTCAATCTTGAAGATCAAATGGGCGAATTACCGTTCACTACACTTGGTGGGTTGGTGTTGAACGAATCGCGCTCACTTCCTGTCACCGGTCAGGTAATTACCTGGCTAAACTTCGAAATGGAGGTAGTTGACATGGACGGTGCTCGCATTGACAAAATTCTTGTTCGCTTAAAAGAAGACGACGAATAGTATGACGAAAAAAGAGAAGGCGCAATACGTAATCGATGAATTGGAGAAAATCTATCCGAAAACTCCGGTTCCGCTCGATCACACAGACGCCTATACCCTTCTCATTGCCGTTTTACTGAGTGCTCAGTGTACGGATGTTCGTGTGAATCAAATTACTCCGCTCTTGTTTGCAAAGGCCAGGAATCCTCAGGCGATGGTCAAACTGACGGTAGATGAAATCCGGGAAATCATCAAACCATGTGGACTTTCACCAAGGAAAGCTCAGGCTATCTTCGATCTGTCGCACATTCTTCTGAATAAGCACAACGGTGAGGTTCCTGCAACATTTGAAGACCTTGAAGAATTGCCGGGAGTTGGACACAAAACTGCTTCTGTTGTAATGTCGCAGGCTTTTGGTGTTCCTGCATTTCCGGTTGACACGCACATTCATCGTCTGATGATTCGTTGGGGATTGACTTCCGGAAAGAATGTTGAAGAAACGGAACGCGATGCGAAGAAGTTGTTCCCGCGTGAATTGTGGAACAAACTGCATTTGCAAATCATTTTCTACGGAAGAAGTCATAGTCCGGCACGTTCTCCTAAAGCAGACGTTGATTATATTACCAGAACTATCGGAACCAAGGCCGCTCTTGCTGAGTTGAAGTAAATGTCAGCTCTCGATACGCACCAACCTCCATTACATTATAGTCGGCACTACTCGATCTGAGGGATTCCCCCTAAACCCATCATTGAATTTCAATTGCATCTCCGGGTAATTGCTTTTCATTATATTCAACCAAATTATTACCTATGAGACGTAAACCTTTTCTAGTTGGGGGTATTGTTGTTTTGCTTGCATTAGTTCGCCTTGGACTTTACATGACGAGAGATAACTCCAGAGACTATTCCGCAGAGCTAAATAACTTGCAAAAAACGCTTGCTGAAAACCCGGTTGGACAGCGAGTCACTTCAACAGAAATGAAGTGTTCCATGGAACTTCCCGGTGGAATGACATCCACGGTAAGTTTGGATCCGGAACTTCCGTTTCAATACCAGGATGAAGAAAAGATCAGGTATCTGATCGGAAACTGTGAGCCTATTGCAGACGTTAAAGAAGCTATCGCTTATACCGACTTCTATGATAAAAACAAATCGATCAAAGAAATCTACCTCGATTATACGACTTCGCTTTTGAAAGACGGCAAAACTGAACTTTCGGACATCAAAGAAATTGAACCGATTGTGGCAGATGGAAAAGAAGGGCTTCTTTTCCAGGCTGACGCATCGAACACCGAAGCTATTCTTCCCTTAACGTATTGGGTTGCCTGTTTCGAAACTGAGGAAACCGTTTACAAGTTCATTTTCTGGACCATGAAGAGCAGAAAAGAAAAAGAACGTGCAACTGCATTGAATATCTTCAAATCGATCAGATTCAACGAGAAGTAACACATTACCCAAGCTTTATGAAAACAACATCTATCAATACTCTTGTGCTTAGCGGTACGCTGAGCCTGTCCCTTCTTTCTTCCTGCTTTCTGAATGATCATAAATCTTCTGATGACGCCGTTAAAGAAGCGCTGAAAATGGCTGAGGAAATGGGAACAACAGAAGTAACTTCGGACTCTTTAAATTGTACGCTTCAGGTGCCTAACGGAATGACAGAAACGGTAGCGCTGGACCCGTCAGTTCCATTTCAGTATCAGGATCAGGATAAGATTCGTTACCTCGTAGGAAACTGTGAACCTATCGATGAAGTTAAACTTGCCTTTGTTCTGAACGGTTTCGGTGATAATAAAAAATCGGTGAAGGAAAATTACCTTGAGTTCACGAAGAAGCTTGTAACAGATGCCGGAGCAACATTATCCAATGAAAGCGAAGTTGAGCCAATTATGGCTAACGGCGTGGAAGGCGTAATGATTCAGGCGGATGCGGCCAATACGGAAGCCATTCTTCCTCTCACCTACTGGATTGCTTGTTTTGAAACCGATGATACGGTGTATAAGTTCATTTACTGGACGATGAAGAGTCGCAAGGACAAAGAGCGACCAAAGGCAATTAACTTATTCAAATCGATCCAATTCAAGAATAACTAAGATCCGAATGAGAATCACCTTAATTGTTTTGTGGTGGGCAGCTGTAGCACTGACCGTCGCACATTTCCTCATGAATCTCCGGGTGAATGTCGGGATGGATTTTTATGTTCAGGGAATCACGAATGTATTGCTTGCCGCTCTCGGACCACTTGCATTGGTAATGAATAACCGTTCGTTGTTGTACAGCGTTTGGTTTTACTATGTCATTGAGTGGTTCTGGAAATTATACATGCTCAGTGATTTCATCGATTTTACAACGCGGGTCGGCCTCACAAATCCCGTTGTGCTGCTTTGGGGAATTCTTATGGTTCTGAATACCGCTATCCTGATTCTGGTAACATTATTGGTTTTCAACAGACAAAACCCACTGAATCTGGCTTCTCACCTGTTATCCATTTCAGAGAAAAACAATCGTTTGTTTCGTATTGTAATTCCGGTTACTATTGCTTTACTCGGATTCTTTATCTATTTCGCTCTACAACAACAATTGAGTACCATTTATCCTTTTGATAAAATACGTCTGGCACTGTTTATTATTCTGTTGGTTTTGTACCTGACTGGTGTGGCTTTTTCCAAATTCCGACTCATCACTCTCACGATGTATTTCTCATTTGGCGTGTTCTTATTCTGTTCAACCACAACAGTCAGTTACACCATATTTGCCATCAAAATTCCTTTTGTTTATGGTTACTCAAGTGTTTTGTCATCGAACGAATACCTGGCATTCTGCATGGGAGGGCTCTATTTCCTGGTTACGCTTCCTTTGTTCATTCGGATATTGATGAAACTGAGTAATACAGCGATCGACACACAACAACTGGATCAGTTTTAATACGTTCAAGCGGCTAATAAAAAAGGGCATCACTCAGATGCCCTCAAACACAGAATAATCCTCCGCAATTCCTTTTCATTTAATGCAATGAACGCAGCCAATAATAAAACTTCTCGTTTGACGGATTAATCGTCTCGAGTTTATAAACCGGTTTCTCGTATGCATCGATGGTCACTTTCACGTTGAAGACTACTTGTTCGCGGGCAACAATCATTTCGCAGTATTCTCCAGTAATCAGAGAAGCAATGAAGTTATCCAGAGTAGTTTTGTCTACACGCAATCCGTTACATGCGATAATTTCATCTCCAACAGAGATTCCTGCACTTTCAGCGCTTCCGCCGCTGCGAACACTTTTTACAATGCATTTCCCGCCTTCCTGGGCGAATGTTGCGCCAAAACTTGGCAGAGGCTTTCCAACGTAGTTAACATTCAAACCAACTTTAGGAAATACATTCTGGAAATCCGGAGCTTCAGTTCCATTCACAAAACGGTTGAAGAAGAAATCCATGTCCTGCCCCATGAATTTTTCCAGCGACGCCTGGAATTCCGCTTCCGTAAATCCACGATTTTGTTTGGTGTAATACTCATCAAACAAGTAGCGAAGGAAATCATCCAGGCACTTTTTTGAATCGAATTTGTCAACAATCATCGCATCCAGGTAGGCTGCCAGTACACTTCCACGCGTGTAGTATGTCATGGTAGTGTTTGAACTGTTTTCATTCGGACGATACGCCTTGATCCATGCGTCATAACTTGCATGAGCTACCGGTTGAACACGCGACCCTGGAGTTCCTTCAACATAGTTGATATCACCCTGAAACTTCAGTAGAAATTCTTCTTTTGAATAAAACCCGGCGCGCACCATCAACAAGTCCGAGTAGTAAGACGTCCAGCCTTCCATTACCCACAACAAAGACGTGTAATTTTCTTTATCGTAATCGAAAGGTCCCAGTTCAATCGGACGAATGCGTTTTACGTTCCATAGGTGGAAATATTCGTGCGCAACGAGGTTCAGGAAGTCATAGTAATCTTTTGAATAGGTCCAGCGGTTCACGCTCAGTACACACGATTTTGCATGCTCCAACCCTCCTTGTCCGTCGATAACGTTATGAATGATAAACGTGTAATTTTTATTTGGATTCACACCTCCGAATACATCGTTAGCGGCGTCCACGATCTTTTCCATGTCTACCTTCATCTGATCCATGTCGTAGTTCCCCATTCCATAAATCGCAACCTGATGGTTTGTTCCGTCAACATTGAAATAGAACACTTCCTGATTTCCGATTTCCAACGGTGAATCAACCAAAACATCGTAATTATCAAACTGAAAACGTTTCGCATTATCCGCAGAAAGCTTTTCTCCGGTATCCTCCATCGATGTAGAGATTGTTCCAAAATTCTTGTATGGATAAACATCGAGATAACCCGGAATATTCTTGTGCCCGTCGACATAACAGAAAACTCCCGAACCGGAAACGAAGCCATGGGAAAGGTCGAGGAAACTTGTTCGTACCGACAATTCAAAGGCATACACTTCGTACTTAACCGTTACTTTCTTTGCTTTTCCTTTAGAAATCTTCCAGGCATTTTTTGCCGTTTTCTTTACATCCAGTACACCACCTTTTTCGTCAAAGGCTTTTACCATATTGACGTTTTTGGAAAACTCACGAACGAGGTATGAACCTGGTGCCCAAACAGGCATTTTCACAGTTATTTCTTTCTCCTTGAAGTTGGAAAGCTCCATTTCCACTTCGTAATAATGCGACTGTGGCCTGGACATTCGCAAGGAATAATTTACACTTTGGGAAAAAACTGGAAATGTTGTAAGGAATATCAGGAGTGTTACTAGTCTCATCAATCAGGTTTTGGTTCAAATATACCGAAATTTACCAGTCTCGCCGGAAAACAGTCTGTATATCAGTTATTAACAAACGTTAAAATAGTCGTTTTTGCTTGAAAAGCTATTCTTCAAAATTATTCATTCAACTAGCCTTAACGGTACATTAACATTCGGTTTTGGCTTGTGTGATTCTTGTACTTACAATTTAACCAATTGAAAATAGGGTTCATCTTCCGGATCTCCATTTTTATCGCTAATGATCCATCCCGAAAAAGGCCCCTTTCGATTTAATCAGATGTTCACACCAGCTTCAAGCACAAACAACATGCTACGAACAACTTTGCAACGTAAGTGAATTATGAAGAAGACGTTATTACTTGTATTCGGAGGGTTTGTAGTGATTTTATGTGTATTTGCGCTGTTCAGTAACTTATTTACGCAGGAATTGCATCAAAACCACACCCAATTATTACTTATCGACGGCACGGCAGAGAAGCTCCAGGTGCACAAAGAGAAAATTCTCGAATTAGGCAGACATGGAAGTTTATTTGATTCCATCTCATTACATGAACAACGGTATCTTGCGGAATCCTATTGTTTCTACGATTCGCTTTACCGTTTCCGGCCGGAAGAAGACATGGAACCTTCCGAACAATGGAAAGAGCGGGTTCAGCGCGCTATGAATGCAGAACGCCGTGTCCTGTTATTTTCTGCCGGACTTGGTTTTAAAGAAGAAGGAATTCTGGGACGAATGCGAACCGTGATCCATAAAGCAGAAGCGGAATATCCGCAGTATAAGGCTCAGATCTTAAGCCTCCGTCGACATGAAAAAGACTACATTATGCGTCTGGATGATCATTACTCGGAATCCTTCAATATTGAATGCAGCCAACTGAAACAATCCGGAATCCAACAACAATTGCTGGAAAACTATCAGGACTACTTCAACGAAGCACGCTTTTCCTTTGAACGACTTTACCTGACCAATCGAGCCGCTTTTCCGGAAGCGATTCGTTCCATTGAAAGCGTGCAAAAACTCGTACGTGCCTACAGAAGTTCATTGCTGAGAAAGAACACAACCATTTCGAACCGGGCGTTGTACTTTCAGATTATTGCTTCGATTGTTTTCGTGCTCATCTTACTTGCCATTAGCTTCTGGCTGATTCAACGTTATGCAAATCAGGTAAAGGTACTTCGATTGGCGATGGACGGATTCATTCGCTCTAACTACGAAACCCGCAGCTTCTTTAGTGAACGACTCCCAAAGAATGAAATAGGACTGATCTCCAAACACTTCATTCAATTGGCACGAAAAATCCAGGAAGAAGTGAAATACCTGGAAGAAAATGTTCTCCGAAGGACACAAACCCTTCATCGGAAAAACGAACAACTGGAAAAACAACACAAGGAAATCGTTGAAAGCCTGCATTATGCACAAAACCTGCAACAATCGCTACTTGTGTCAAAACGAAGTATTGAAGATCAGTTTCGCGAAGCAATGGTGTATTATGAGCCAAAAAATCTTGTCGGAGGCGACTTTTACTGGATGAAGGAATACAAGCGAGGGAATGCTGAATTTGTGTTGTTCGCGCTGGCCGATTGTACCGGACATGGCGTTCCCGGAGCACTCATCAGCGTGTTGGGAATGAATACACTCGACGAGCTCTCCGCAACAGGATTATTGAATCCAGCCGCCTTATTGAATCAACTGCGGATTACTATTGGTAAACGTTTTTCCGGAGACGGCGGTAAACGCCTGGACGGAATGGACATCAGTATTTTCCAGCTCAACAAACGAACAGGGAAACTGACATTTGCAGGCGCACACATGCCACTTTGGATTCTCCGTGGAAAAAACATTATAGAGCTGAAAGGACAACGCATTCCCATTGGCATTACTTACGGCGAAACAGAGAAATTCCACAATCAGGTCATTGAGCTGGAAACAGGCGACCGTTTGCTGCTTTTTAGCGATGGCGTAACAGATCAATTCGGTGGATTACGTCAGAAAAAATGGGGAAAGAATGGTTTCAGGGAATTGCTTCGTGAAAAACACCTGACCTCAACTTCTACCCTCTTTATGGAAATTGTTGCTTCTCTTGAAGAATGGAAAGGAACCACAGAACAAACAGATGATTGCTCGCTGGTTTTACTCGAAGTTAAATTTCAACATGAAATACAGGTCACGGCAGATTTAAAGAAAAACCTTTCAACGGCTATTCAGGATACGGAGCTGGCATACGTGGCATTTAGCTATTGATGAATGTGGCAAGTATCAGTATTTCAGAAGACCACTTTGCACGGCGTATTTCGCCAGCTCGTAGCTGTGATTCACACCCAATTTCCGGTAGATATTCTTTTTATGAGTATTGACAGTGTAGAGACTAATATGAAGAATTTCAGCGACTTCCTTCGGACGTTTACCGGAAACCAGCAACTGAATAATTTCTGTTTCACGTTCAGTGATGTCTTCAGTTGTTTTCGGGGATTTTTGACTGATTTCGTTGTCCAGCAGCACGTCAATCACTTCCTGAGAAAAGAATTTTCTTTGTGCCGCACAACTGTAAATGGCATCAAGTAATTCCCGTTCTGTACAATCCTTTAATACATAGTTACGAATTCCTATTTCCAGGATCTGATTGATCTGCTCGACCGATTTTTCATGAGAAATCACGAGAATTTGAACAGTGGGATAATCTTCTCTGATACTATCAATAAACTTCACCGAAAAGCAATCGTCGCAACAGTGATCTACGATCAATACGTCCGGTAAAGTACTCTCAAACAAAGATTTCAGGCTTTCCGCATTCGACACTTCACCGATACAAGCAAGGTCAGCATTGTCTTCAATAAGGGTTTTCAAACCGCGGCGCACGATAAATGCTGTATCCGCAATAACAATGTTAATAGTACCAGATCCTGTCATGCTTGTTTAGACTAATTCTAAACAGCAAAAGTATTCCACAATTGCGGTAGCTCCTATACCCCGTTTTGGGTATTTGTTACCCGGGAATAGGAATTCAGAATTTGGTAACCTCGTCACCGACAGGAATTCGGCATTCAACCTCACTTTTTTGCAGTTGACGATTCACAAGCATCAAAGCGAAACGAAAAAGCGGGTGTATTTATCGGATCGGAGAACAAATGCGGGTAATAAGCCTTCATTTCGTCGTGCATCAGCTGAAAGGGAATTTCACTGAACGAACCATAAAAATGAAGGTACTCCATGAATTGCCCGGATGTACTGAACGCCTGAAATAAGGAATCGTTTTCGGCATCCCATTCCAATGGTTCAATTTTACTGAGTGCACAGATTCGTCGGTCGAACGCCGGTGTGCATTTCACCCATTTTTCATTGTGCCACACCTCAGCAAAACCGTGAAAAACAATCTCCTTGCGTTTTAGGTAATGTTCCAGTTTGTCGACCCCCAGGTGATTCTGAACAATTCCAAAGCCCATTCTTGCAGGAATTCCCATTGAACGGCAGCCTGAGACGAAAACAATCGCCTTTGCCACACACCACGTTCGTTTCTTATTTACAATCAGGGAAGCGCGCAGTTCCTGTCGACGCAGGTCGAGGTGATAGGGATCATACAAAAAAGCATCGCGAACGTACGTATACCACTGAATCAGTTGTTCGGTTGAAGTTCCGCTCAAATCGGCTTTTGCCATGAAATCCTGAAAGGCGGAATGCGAAAAGTCGAACGTTTCGGTTTCCCGGAGGCATTGGATAAGTTCTGCTTGTGGGGTGTTCATGGAGCAAAGGTATAAAAACGGTGTCTCGACTCCGCCCGATGACCGTTCTATCTTCATTTACAGACAAAGATTCAAGGATTTCGAGTGAAGTCGAGGTTACCGATTAGGCTTTAAACCCCGGTAAATTCCTGGGTTCTTCGATAATTCCAGTGGTTGCGAAGAAAATTAGTGTTTATCCAAACTCCGGAAAATCCGCTGTCGGACCGTAACTCGGTGGTACGGGAATATCCAGCAATCGGTAATTCACTCCCAACTGCGCACGATGGTGCACCAACTGATCGTGTGATGTTCTCGCCATTCCTTCTTTCGTCATTTCGGCATAAATTGTTGCTCCGGAACGCAAAATCCATTTCTCATCGAATACATGATCCGGTGTAGCTTCCAGAGCTTTGATTCCTTTATCTACGCATTCGTTAAAGTATGTCATCGCCTCATCCACAGAGTTGAGTTGCTTAGGATTATACGGATGTTGTTCAAAATCCAAACCATCCGTTGTAACAGCCATTTCCGCCCACAAGGGTAATTCGACAACGTGAAGAAATATATCTCCGATCGACATACTTTTCTCGTGTACTTTGTAGTCTTTCTTGTCAAAGGGAAAGTACTTGATGAATTGTCTTGTTGTTTCTGCTTCTGTTTTAAGCTGCGCTACTAATTGATCTTTACGTGTCATGATTTCTAATTTTTATACAAAGAAACAGCACGGTACTGTCAACCCTATGGCAGTGCGAAAACGAGGGTATTTTTTTTGCAAAAAAAATTACTTTTGCTACACTAACATTGAGATAACATCTATGAAATTTGCACTTAAATCGCTACTATTCATCACATTCATTAACATTCTACTGTCGATCCAGTTGAGTCATTCTGAACAAGATCTGATTGGTGATTGGAAAGTAAAAACGGTTATTAAAACCAGCGGTAAGAGAGAACGAGGGGAAAAGATTCTGTCTTTTTACGCGGATAAAACTTTTGTTTCAAAGAACATAGAGAGCGATAGAGCAAAAACCGGTATCTGGCGCTACGATCCTTCGTCGGAAGTGATCTACCTTAAAATTGGAGAAAAAGAACTTTGGGAAGCAATTGATTTGGTCAAGCTGACCAAAAAACAGATGGTGGTCAAAGAGGAAGGAAAAACAATTAAATGCGTCCGGGTCGAGACTACAACAAATCAGTAACCATTCGAATAAAACGATGAGACGATTCAGGTTCCTACTCTTATTGGCTTTTTCTTTTATGGGATGTGAAGAACAGGAAGCTAAATCAAACTCCGTTGATAGAGAACTCATACCCGAACCAGATCAGGAGTTGAAGGAAAAATACTTTCAACAACAAAAAACCATCTCAATCAAGCTTACAGATTTGGAAGAATTTCCGGATGAAATTGGAGGTTGCACTTGTTACTTCTCCAGATCCAAACAATTATTCGATCAGCAGCGATATGCTTTTGCATCCAGTATGGACAGCATTGCAATTCTATCCATCAATAATCATCCTGAAAAATTGAGATTGGTCAGAACCAGCCGGGTTCCGGATACGTTCATCAATTACGATTACAAAGAATGGTACAAAAATGAGAACTATCGGGTAACCGTAACCACAATTACCGACACCATTTCAGGAGATGAAACATGGTCAAATCATGGAACTGTTCGGATAGAAAGTAAGGATGGACAAACAATTGAGGAATCCTTTTTCGGAGAATGTGGCTGTTAAAGAATGCTGAATCCCGATGAAAAGCTCATTCAGCATTCAGCATTCAATACCTATTTACTGTTTCATAACCTTATGCGTACTTCTCCCTTTATCGGTAATCATTTCAATGAGGTAAGTTCCCGGAGTTTCAGGTAAATTCACCACAATCTGTTGCCCGGAAACGTTTCTGCTGCTGATGGTTTGTCCCATGGCATTTTTTACGTTAATCGTCACTGAAGGACAAAATTCACCTAAATCCGTTTCTACCATTCCGGAAGAAGGATTCGGATAAAACGAGAACGAATCGTACCCAGTTTCTGAAATACCGGCTACACACGATTCATATACACGAACCACACCAACATTGGAAACTCCGTCTCCATCGAATTGTCTGGCACCTCCTGCTATCGTATTCCCGTCACCACTTATCGCAACGTACTCCCCGAAATAATCCTGACCAGCAGAACCTTCTATATCCTCACCGATTTTTTCCCATTGATTCACTCCGGCGCGATAATAAGCAGCCATGTAACCGAAATCCGACCATTGCTGATTGTTGGCACTTACACGGCCTCCTACCACAATAATGTCTCCTGCATCATTGATTGCTACAGATCTCCCCAAAAAACAATTGGAGGTTTCTCCGGAAATTTCTCCGACCAAATTCCATTGATCCATTCCGTCGTAATGATAGATTCGTGCTTTTCCGGCAAGAATCGCATAGTCGTTATTGGATGACGAACCAATGATGATTGTGTTACCTTCCGGTGTCAGATCAACGTCTTCTCCAAGTCCCTCTTCGGTTACTCCATCGAAAGTATGCTGAAGCTGCCAGTTACCGGCCTCATAAATAAAGACCTTTACATAACCGGCATAACTACCGTACACATTGCTGAACGAAGCGCCAACAGCAAGACGGTTACCATCACTGCTCAATGAAACAGAATTTCCGAACCAGTCACCATCCTGAATTCCGGTCAGATCCGTTCCGAGTTGTTCCCAATCACCAGCACTTTCATTCCAGCGATAGGTTCTCACCAAGCCTATCGTTTCCCAGTTATTCATGTCAATGCTTCGAAACGGAGCACCGATTGCAACCGTTGACCCATCGTCAGAAATGTCAATAAATTGTCCCAATCCCTGGCCGCTGAGGTCTCCGTAGATTATAGTTCCTTTTTGCTGCCAGGTGTTATTACTCCATTCGAACATTCGTACGGCACCACTGGTGGGAATACTATCGCTGTTGATTCTGGCACCGATCGCCATCAGATTTCCGTCAGAACTCACGTCCACAGAAGTTCCGAAACGTTCCATCGGCGAACCGATAAGATCAGTTCCTTTTTGAACCCATGCGTTTCCGTTCCAGGAATGGACAATTACGCGTCCATTCAGATTCCCATACTGTGGCGCACCCGAAGCAACAGTCATTCCATCGTTACTGATACAGGTAGATGTCCCGCTGTTTTCATATTCTTCGGTTCCGGTAAGATCGCTTCCTTTTTGCTGCCAGCATTGAGCGTAAGTAGAGTTTGGTATCGTACAGGAGAACAATCCCATTGATACAATGATTGTGTGTAGCTGTCTTTTCATAAGTGACATTTTGAGGTTTGTGAATAGTTGTTTTCCACTTGTTTCGAAACAGGAAGGAACAACGTGATTAATGATTAAGGCGAAGGTATATAACCCGTCTCTGACCCTGTTTACGTCAGAATCAACTCTTTGCACCGATCAAAAGACAAGTTGAAGAGGTTAGATTTATCGGTAGGAATGACTGATTTAGGAGATGATGGATTTAGCGGAAAGGGAATGGAGAGGGAAAATTGAAAATTGAAAATGGAGAATTGAAAATTGAAAATGGAGAATGGAGAATGGAAAATTGAAAATGGAGAAGTGAGAATGGAGGAGTGAAAAGAGAGTTATTCCTTTTCAATTCCAGAATTTTCAATTTTCAACGCTAATAGTCTACCGGTAACTGATACTCTCCCAATGGAATGTGCTTTTTCACCTGGAACGGAGTTTCAGTTTGGCGAATTCCCTGAATTCTCAACACTTTAAAATCACGGTATTCTTTGCGGAGCTGACAATAAGCAATCATGTGCCAGGAAAAGGCGTAAAAAACCAATCCAATTGGTTCTACAATGCGCTCTGAAGCTTCTCCTTTCAGGTTCTCGTAGGCAACCCGAAGTTGTTTTTGTTCACTGATTGAAATTTGTATTTGAGACAGGTAGTCGAACTCAGGGGCAAGACGATCCGGGAGTTGCATTTTAATGCTGTCGTCCAACAGTTCTACTTTCTCCTTGTCCACTTGCTTTAAAACAGATTTGATCTTCGTTAAGGCAGAATCGAACTGATGTTGGAGCGAATGGTCACCGAAACCGGTAATCAGTGTTTTCGATAGTAGAAGTGCATTCGCTTCTTCAAGCGTGAAGGACACCGGAGGAGTAAAGTACCCGGGGACGATGAAATAGCCTTTATTCGGATTGAAACTCACCGGAATCCCAGCTTCACCGATGGCTTTGATATCACGGTAAACGGTTCGTACACTAATTTCAAACTTATCCGAGATTTGCTCTCCGGTCACAAACTTGCGCGATTGTAGCAGCGTCACAATTCCAAACAAACGGTCTACTCTGTTCATGGTTTAAAGTTACTAGTTACAAGCGACAATCTACCAGTGTCAGACGATATCATCACCCATCGGAGAACTTGTCACTCGTAACTCGTAATTTGTAACTTGTAACTTGTAATTCGTAACTTCGCTCCGTGGCAGAAGGGAAATCAACACAAGAAATCAGGGAACAACTTGAAGCGCATCTGAATAGTCCGCTCCCGATCCTTATTCGCCTTAGAAATCTTGTCTTCGGGAAGGAAAAACCAGATAATTATACACGCTTTAGTTTCTTTCTGGGACTCATCATTTGGTTCGTCTTTTTTCTCTGGTCTATTCTCGGAATGGTGGTGATCAAAAGTCGGCATTGGATTGAATCCGAGAAGAAAATCAAAGTGACAGACATGATTGAAAACCGGGGGAAAGAACTTGGATTCGAACAATTTGTCTTTGCAGAACGATTGAGTGCATTTCATACCTTATCCATTGTGTGTTGGTTGATCGTATTTGTCGGACTGGTAATGATGTACCGCAAAATCTACACGTTCATTTATCCGTTTTTCTTCGGAGTTGGGATGTACCTGCTGTTGATGTGGTTTATGCTCGGTTTCGGATACTGGGCAAAGGACACCACAGTATTTGATAAGATTACCTTCTTTTTGCTTGCCGCCCATACCGGACTTTACGCGTTCTTTCTGAAACAGGAAATCATTGGAAAACCGATGAATTTCTTTGGGGTAAGTGAGGATGATGAGGATTGATATTTTCTCAGCGCATTCTGCGAAAAATCCAGCTATACCAGTTTCAAAATCTCACCAACCGTTGCATCTGTATCCGCAGTTTCATTCGGAATAATGTGATGCGCTTTCCTGTAAAATGCTGTTCGTTCAATCAGTTTATCAAAAACAAAAGCTGAAACTTCCTGATCAGAAAGATTGGCTAATAGCGGTCGTGTAGCTTTTTCAGACATCACGCGCTTAACAAGGGTCATTACGGAAACGTTCAGGTAAAACACTTTTCCTTTTGACCTGAGCTGTTCCATGTTGTCAAAAAAACACGGCATTCCACCTCCGACAGAAATTACAGCTGGTTCAAGCTGATCCAATCCGGCGATGAATTCACGTTCCTTCTCACGGAAATAATCTTCGCCTTTCTGCTCAAAGATCTCCGAAACGGACATGCCTTGCTCCTTCTCGATGCTTGAATCTGAATCGATGAAGGAAACATTCAATGCCTCCGCCAGCCTTTTCCCTATCGTACTCTTTCCGGATCCCATGAATCCGATCAAAATCACATGTTTTTCCATTAAAAACGTTCTATCAATCCGTGGTTCATCAATTCTCTCACAACACTTTCCAATCGCTCCAAATCGGCCTCACTATTGAATGCATTGATACTAAAACGCAAATATACGTTGCCGTTTTGTTCCATAACCGGAATCTCGATCCTGAATTCTGTATACAGCACATCTTTTAGCTTTAACGGATCTTTACAACGAATCGGAACACTTCCCAACTGCCCTATGAATTCATCTGTAACCGGTGCCAGCGGAGCACTTCCAACAACCTGACACATCCGTGGAAGCCATTCCTGAACTATTTTTCTGTTCTTCTCAGCCTCAGCCTTCCAATTGTGTTCCTTCATGAACGCAATTGCTTTTGGAATACACAGGTAAGCAGTATAATCGCGTGTTCCGGTGAACTGATTGATGTCTTGAAAACTCACAGAATCCGGATTTTCGTTATTGTAACCCCAACTCACAATCAGCGGTTGAAGTTGTTGCTGATGCTCTTTTTTTACATGTAAAAACGACGACCCTTTCGGCGTCATCATCCACTTGTGACACGCTCCGGTATAAAAATCCGTCCCTAGTTCTTCAATGTTCAGATCAATGTGTGCCGGAACATGAGCGCCATCCACAAAACTTAGAATTCCGCGACGTTTTGCTTCAGCGCAAATCTCAGCAACTGGTAAAATCAAACCGGTAGCAGAAGTAATCTGACTGATAAATACCACTTTTGTCTTCTCTGTTGCGCCTTTCCAAAACTCTTCCAAAAACTGCTCTTTCGAAGTCAACGGAAGAGTGATTGGCTGCATGACATACTTCGCACCTTTTTCTTTACAGAAGAATTTCCAGGTTTTATCGCAGGCACCGTATTCGATGTTGGTAGTCAACACCTCATCGCCCGGATTCAATTCCAGACTTCGCGCAACCAGATTCACCGCATACGTCGGATTCGGAACATACAGCAGATCCGGTTCGGAACAACCTACAAATTCCGCCAGTGCTTTTCGACTTTCCTTCAGCATTTCCGGACCGCGATAGACAATGAACTGTACCGGTTCGTATTCCATTTCGTCCTGTAAACGTTGGTATTCCTCCATGACAGGTTTCGGTGCAGCTCCAAACGATCCAAAATTAAGGAAGGTCACATCGGGGCGAAGCGAGAAGTAGTTCTTGATTTCCATTGCGTGTGAATTGGTACTGTGAAAATAAGCATTATCAGCCGCCGGAAAAGGTTTGTGGAAAACTTCCAACCAATTTGAAATCTCCTTATCTTGTGGGAATGAAAGCCATCTTTTTTATCCCGGTTTTTGCAGCTTTTTTGATTGTTTCCTGTAAGAAAGAAGAAAACACAACGTACGTTCCGGATCCCAATACATCCGGCTCTACACATGTCGCAAATCTCGAAGGAACGATTCGTGATTCGGCAACATTTCTTCCATTGACTCAATATCGAATTGAAGCAAGCACTCCTGGCAATCCGAGTATCACGTACAATCAACCGGAAGGCGATGGAACTTATGGTGTTCAGGTTGCGTGGTTTCCGGGAAGTTCCGCCCCCAATCAGTATCCTCCCACAAGCGTTCAATTCAAATTTTACGACTCTACAGCTTATGTTGGAAGTGTAACGTTTCCGATTTCAGTGATTGAAGACACTACATTACATCTTAATTTTTTGTTTTAAATCAGTAGACCGCATGTCTCTATTCATCTCTACAGACCCCGACTTATTGAACCTCTCATTCGTCACGGGCTTCCTATCCAATTCCTACTGGGCCAAAGACAGAACAGAAGAAACGATGCAAACACTTATCGATCATTCCATCAATTTTGGTATCTACCTTGACCACAAACAAATCGGCTATGCGCGAGTGGTGAGTGATCGGGCGCAATTCGCTTACCTGATGGATGTCTTCATTACCGATGAATACCGCGGAAAGGGATATTCCAAACAATTGATGGAATTCATGTTGCATTGCGATGAATTGAAACATGTTCCGATCTGGCGACTGGCGACGAGTGATGCACACAGTTTGTACGCTCAATTTGGATTTATGCCATTGGCGCATCCGGAGAAAATGATGGAATTGATTCGCAGCTGAGCTGGTTCAACGTTTAAGGTTCAATCTTCTAAACATTTATACTCTTCAACCACTTCTTCGCTTCCTGGGCAGAAGTAAAACTCTTAATCGGAATAGGTGGTTTCTTCAGCGCAAATACCATTTTCATGATCACTTGCGCTAGTCCGGGTTTCGAAACCATTGCCATTGCGGAATAAATCTGTGGCAACATTTCCGACGAAAACTTCCGTGTTTCTTTATCCGGAACCGGTGAATCGCACAAATAAATCAACAACGGAACCGGTTTGTTTCCGGTAATTTCCTTTACTAAAGCAACATTTCCTTTGATCAGATCAACAGTGCGCTTAACTGGTTTGGATAATGAAACCAGAATCTCACCGTCAAACCAGTATGTTGCAATTTCCCCTTCCCAGGTTTGTCGGTCGGTCGGAATGCCTACGGATTCCATATATTTAGTGTTGCTCCCAGATTTGTACCAATTCAATCAGCGTATCCACTGCCTTCTGCATGTCCTGAATACTCACGTATTCCTGGCGACTATGAATTCCCATTTCACCGGTAAAGATATTCGGACAAGGCAAGCCCATGAATGAAAGACGCGAACCGTCCGTTCCACCGCGAATAATGGTAGGCTTTGGAGTAACTCCCGCACGTTTCATTGCTTCAATTGCGTAATCAGTAACGAACGGAACATCGCGGATAATTTCCTTCATGTTGCGGTATTGCTCGGTTACTTTCGCTGTATATGTAGCTCCCGGGAAGTGCGCTATGGTATCTTTCAAAATGCTTTCCAAACGTGCTTCGTGCTCAGCAAGTTTTGCCGTTTCGTGGTCGCGGATAATAAAACTTACAGTTGTTTCTTCCAATCCACCCGTAATGTGCGTCGGGTGAACAAATCCTTCTCTGTCCTGTGTTGCTTCCGGACACCATTCGTTCAGCGGAAGAGCTGCTACAAACGTGCTTGCAACTTTCGTAGCGTGAACCATTTTTCCTTTTGCATATCCGGGATGTGCACTCACACCTGTAATTGTGAACGTCATTGCATCCGCAGAAAACGATTCGTCTTCTATTGCTCCCAATTCTCCGGAATCCATGGTATATCCATAATCGGCAGCAAGACGATTCATATCCACCTGCTCTACCCCACGGCCAACCTCTTCGTCGGGAGTGAACAAAATGCGAATCTTTCCGTGCGGAATCTGTGGATTGTTCATCAATTGTTCCGCCAGATCCATGATAATCGCAACGCCGGCTTTATCGTCCGCACCCAGTAACGTTGTTCCCGAAGCCGTGATGATATCGTCACCGATTTTCTCTTTCAAATACGGATGCTTATCAACCGTAATTACCTGTGAAGTATCTTCCGGCAAAACAATCGGGTCACCGGAATACTTTCGGTGAACAATCGGCTTCACATTCGTCCCCGAACAATCCGGAGCCGTATCCATGTGCGAACAGAAACAAATGACAGGAATGTTTTCCTTGTTCGAAGTAGCGGGAATTGTTGCATAAACATATCCCCACTGATCCATTTCCGCATCAGTGATACCGATAGCTTTCAGTTCGTCTACCAGAATCTTTGACAGGTCTTTTTGCTTTTCAGTTGAAGGAAAGCGAGTTGCCGCAGGATCAGACTGTGTATCGACTTGAACGTAACGCAAAAAACGCTCTTCTACGGAATAGGATGTTTGTTTCATATCGTAAATTTAGAATTGAAAATGGATATTGAGAAGGAATTCAAAATGATCAATTATGAATTGAAAAATTATTAAGGGTTTATTCCCTGACAATTTATCATTTTGCATTCAAACATTTTGAATTCCTAAAGCTGTACGAAATCCACGCTCAGCAACTCCTGAATGTACCGCAGTTTTTTACGCTCAACCGGTTCAACAAAACTCAATGAAATTCCACGCTTTCCGGCACGAGCCGTTCTTCCACTACGGTGTGTGTAGTAATCAGGATCGTCCGGTAATTGATAGTTGACAACGAATGCCAAATCCGGGAAATCCATTCCGCGTGCAGCGATGTCAGAAGCGACCAGGTATTGTGTTTGCTCAGACAGGAACATCCTCACTGCTTTTTCACGCTCTTTCGGGAACATTTCACCATAAATCTCTGTTGGTTTCAAATTATGAGAGCGAAGAAACTTTGCCACGTATTCCACATCGCCTTTTGTTCGACAGAAAATGATACCACGCGCCTTCTTCATGGATGTCAAAAACTCCAGCAACAACATCGGTTTGTCTTCTTTTTGACACTCCACGTACTGGTGCTCAATACGCGGGTTCATCACTTCTTCTGTTTTGATGATCGCCTTCGGAGCGTCACGGTGAAGTGTTTCGCGAATCCATTTGGTCAATTCCCCATGAATCGTTGCGGAAAACAACCACTTCTTGTGAAAGTCATTTGTTAATCCGAGAATCTTATCGATTTCCTTCATGAAGCCTTTTGCATACAATTCGTCCGCTTCATCCAGAACAATCGTCTTTACGCGACGCAAGGAAACAGCATTCATACGAAGCAATTCCAGCAAACGTCCGGGCGTTGCAACAATGATTTGAGTCGGGCGTTCCAAACGACGTTTTTGCTCGTCCATGTCCTCACCCTTTACAATCGTATCGATGAAGAACTTATCCATGTGTTTCGAAAGCTTAAACAATGTCTTCGCTGATTGATTCGCCAATTCACGCGTTGGAACAAGAACTACAGCCTGTACATCCTTGTCTTTCGAATCGATGCGCTGCAATAACGGAACACCGTAAGCAACGGTTTTTCCCGTTCCGGTATGGGATTGGCCCACATAATCCTGATGCTTATCCAGCAAGTGTTTCCACGCGTGTTCCTGAATGGCTGTCGGTTTTTCATAGCCAAGCTCTGTCATGCGTTTAATAAGACCGGGATGAATGTTCGGATATTGAATCATACCACAAAGATAGTTGAAGGAGTTCAACGGTTGAATAAGTTCAAAAGTTTAATGTGTGCAACAAACCAATGTGCTTAATCCAAAATCTTTTGACTTTTGACTTTTGACTTTTTAAACTATTTCTTCAAGTTCTCTTTTGCTTTCTTCAGTTCGCTAATGCGGTAATTGCAGTACTTCTGGGTTCTCCGGCCAAAGCGTCCTTCGAATTTATTGGCAGCAACATCTCTCAGGCGTTCATACCATTCGATTGCTTTGTCGTAGTTTTCTTTCGTAAGCTTCTTATTTGCCGGGTTTTTCTTATCCACCAACGGCTCAATCTTATCACGCAGTCTCGAAGCAGCAACTTTCTGGGAACGCTGTAAATAGTCCACCTGATGTTCGAGAATGGCGAAAGCTCTGTCCATTTCGTTCATTGCATACAAGCGATTCATCAGCGTATCCGGTTCAACAGAATCATAAGGAATATCTGTTTCACGGCTCTTCTTCCAGCGGAAAGTTTTGTAAGTAATCTGTTCTTCTGTTAACTGAAAAGTAGGATCTCCGGCCAGGTGACGCATGTTAAACTCTTCCTCGTTTGCGAACAGGTAATCGTAATTGATTTTCTCTGAGTTGTATTCTTTTTTGGTGTATTGACGAATTCCCCAGGTCACATCGATCGGATACCAGATTCCTGCAATTCGAACCACGTTCCAGGCATGATCGTAATGCTTCTTCCTGATTGGATGAAACGGACGGAACGTTTTGGTGTAACCACTCACACGGAAACAAGGAACGCCAACACTATCACACAGTTCCTTAAAGAGGTTGGCAAAATCACCACATACTCCTTTGCGTTTAGTCAACAATTCTTCGGTATACATCTCACGCTTGATTTTCCCTTTGAAAATCTGTTCCATCCGGGAAAGATCGTACTTGAATTGTCCGGCAATCCAGGTGTAAATGAGGTAAACTTTATCCTGATCAGAAGCCGCGTTAGCTTTGATAAATGCCGCAATATCGGCAGGATCTTTTTCAGAAGCCTTAATGGCAAGAGCTGCTTTGTTCAGGTGGCATGTATCCACAAAAATCCCGTTGAAGGATGCTGCACAAATCTGAGCACCGGAAAATTGAGGTATCAACGTCAGGAGAATAACTATCAGGTGGTAGGGGAATTTCATTTTACTTGTTTAGTTCTGTCTCTGCATTGTTTTGGCCGCAGTAGCTTGTTGTATTATCGCCCGCAAAGATATAGAAAGTTCGTGGTTTTTTGCGATGAAATAACTCAACCTCGCGATATCCGCGTAACCCGGGAATTCCATGTTTACGTCGGTACTTCGCATTCTCAACCACCTTATCGTACACGAGCGGAATCACCTCTTTTCCGGTCTTATCAATGAATCCGAACTTTTTCTCATCCATCACCAACGCAAGACAAGGAATCAAATCATCGAATTTTCCGATACTATCGTATTTCGGAATCACAACAAGTAAACCCTTTGAATTGGCAATACCGTAGGAATTGTCTTTTTTCACCAGCCAGAACTCCCTGGACGGGAACCCTTTTCTGATTAAGGTGTCGTAGAGTTTTTCAGCTGTATGGTTTTCTTCTCCGGAATCGATAACATCACCGGTTTCAGACACTTCATCATCGTCTTTTTGAACTTCTTTATGGAGTAAACGATTCATCATTTCAGATTCCAAAGAATCAAGAAATGAAAGTGAATATTTTCTCTTTGCGCGTTGAACAAAGCTCAATTCACGATGAATTGTTGTTTGTAGTTGTTCCATTGCAACAACTGCGCTATCCGAAACAGTTTCAGGAGCTGTAACAGAAGTGTGCACAGAAGCCGTGAGCGGTTTTTCCTGTTTTGGAACCGATTTCTCACTACGCTTTCCGCCAAAGAACAGCACCGTTGCCGTAACTCCCACTCCAATAACGATCGCAGCTGCAACCCCGGCTTGCTTCATCCGAACCGATCTGTGGTAAGATGCCCCAATGGAAGCGAGCTGAACACGTTGCGCTGAACGTGCCGCGCCGTCGCGAACCGTTTGATGAATTTCAAGCTCATCCCGTAATTCGGAATTGCTTGCTAATTCAGCTTCAAACGCTTGTCTCCCCTCTTCGGAAAGCTCGTTCTCCAGGTAACGCTCAATGAGTTGATTCCAATTTGTTTCCATTGCTTAACGATTAGAGGATTCAACCAAAATGGGCTGTTCTACCAGTTCCTTCGTTTTTTGCAAACATCTGTATTTCTGCGCCTTCGCAACTTTATCGTTTCGAAGTCCTATTTTCTTCGCTATATCCACCATACTCCACCCCAGTCCATAAAACAATTGCAGCAACTCACGACACTGCTCTCCTAGCTGCTCCATGGCTTGCTCCACCCTGCGCAGTTTCATTTCCTTTGCAAACCATTCATCGTCTACCGCAGCTACGTCTTTTTCAAGTGCCACCTCGCCGTATTTCTGATCTTTTCTTGCCTGATTGTACCACAATAGTTTACAGGTATTGCGCACGTAATAAATCGGTTCAACAGTCAATTCAAAATCCGGAGATTGAATTCTACGGGAATAAATCAATAACGCTTCCTGAAAAATATCTTCCGCAACAACGGCATCGCAACCAAGCGTTTTTAGAAAACGTCTGATTTCCGGCCACTTCTTGTAGAGATCCTTCAGGTGTTTATTTAAATCCGTAGTCGACAATTGTAGTTAATTTGAATAGGTATGTTCAAAAAACAAATAGGTAAACAGGTATAACGAAAAAAAGTGAAAAAAGTTTGAAGCGGAAAGATCAATGAAAATTGAAAATGGATAATTGAAAAGTGATTAGCAATCGACTGTTGTCTTTTCAATTCTACCATTCTCAATTATCCATTAACTTTGTTTGTAAAAAAATTCATTTCATGAAGCAGTTCATCGCCGTTTTTGCGGTTGCGTTATTGGTTAGTAGTTGCAGTTCGGATGCTCAAAAAGCAGATTCTGAGAAGGATATGGTGAAAGTCGATCGACCGGACTACAGCATCTCGTTCAGTAAAGAATGGGAAAGCGCACCAAATAAAAATCCAACGATTGATTTATTGATTACCGCGCAACCAGATGGAAAAACGGATCGTTTTAGTGAAAACATCAATATTCTGATTCAGCCGATCGGTGACACTATGAATCTTGACCAATTTGGTGAGCTGACTAAACGTCAACTTGGCACAATGGTTCCAGGTTCTGAACTGACCAGTTCAACTGTTACCAAAAAGAACGGATCGGATTGTTTACAAATGGAATACAAAGCTCCGATGAATGGATTAAAGCTACAATTTGTGCAGGATGTCTACCTGAAAAACAATAAAGTTTATATCCTTACATTTTCAGCTGAACAAAGTTCTTACCCGGCGTATAAAAGCATGGCACAAAAAGTGCTAAACACTTTCAAACTGAAATAATATGAAAAAAGTATTCGTCATCCTGTCTGTGATTTTACCAGCAGCACTTTTCGGACAAATTAACTTCGAACACACGTCGCTGGAAAAAGCTCTGGCAAAGGCGAAAGCCGAAAACAAACCACTTTTTGTGGACGTGTATGCAGAATGGTGTGGACCGTGTAAGCGCATGGCTGCCACTACGTTTCAGGACAAAGGTGTATCGGATTATTTCAACAAGGAATTCATTTCACTGAAGATTGACGGCGAAAAAGCTGATGGTCCGCGTGTTATGAATGACTATCAAATTACAGCATACCCAACACTGTTGTTTTTCTATCCCGACGGAACTCTTGCCAATAAGTTCATCGGCGGAATTGACGTTGAACCGCTGAAACGGTTGGGAATGCGCACTGCTCATCCGGAACAGGATAAATTGTATCAGGCAACGAAGAAATACCACGCGTCTAAAAAATCAAAAGACGACATGCAGCAATTCATTTCTGTGCTGACTTCGGAACAAGGTGATTCATTGACGTTCTACTGTAACAAGTACTACGAATCGTACCCTGATTTAAAACTGGACAACAAAGCCGAATTCCAGGTGTTTCTGGTTTCCGAGAACAATTACCTGGCTCCGATTTCTCAGGAGTTCCTGAAGAACATTAAGAATTACGACCAAAGCATCGGTTTCGAGAAAATCAAACTCTTTATTAATGCATCCTTCGACGAAGCGCTGAAAAAAGGCGATTTCTCAATCTGTGAAACGGCTTCACGTGCACTTTTCCTGAAGTTGAATGAGATTGAAGTTCCGGATCTTCCAACAATTGAAGATTTCCTGACGTACATGAAGTCGGAGTTTTACGGGGAATAATCAGTAATCAGGTATTAGTAAAAAGGCAATAGCGGACAAATCCCATATCTATTGCCCAATGCCTATTTACTATTCACTAAAGATTCCACAACTGAGTCAATCACCATGGCCATTCGCGGAATGTTCAAGGTTCCCATTTTATCGGTTTTCTGATGGTAATTCTTATTTCTGTAGAAGGAAGTATCCGTAACCATGCACGCGGAAAATCCGAATTTCCAATAATTCAAATGATCTGAAAAATCAATTCCCGTGAGGTTTTTTGGACCGGTAAAGGCTTTTACGTCTATGTTCGTTTGGTCGGATTGCTTGTTACTTCGCTTCATTCCTTTCAGGAATCGCTTCGCAAACTTTCCTTTCGAGAACTTATTGACCACTGTAATGTAATTGCCTCTTCCGCCATAGAAAAGCTTCAAAAGTCCTAGCGGGTAATCCTGAGACTTCTTCTCGTCGGAGAAGTAACCAATCATTTCCAATACGACCATTCCCTTCACGTCGCGTTTCTCATCCGCAAGTGACTTTGCATGAACGTAACTTCCCATGTAGTCTGTCCGGAAAAACGGTGGCTCCTCCAGGGTATACGCAACCAATTCTATTCGGTCTTCGAAAACCAGAGTATCGAAGATTCTCGCCAATTCAAGCAATCCGGTTACACCCGAAGCATTGTCGTCAGCGCCCTGCTGGTTTCCACAAACGTCGTAATGCGCGCCAACCACAACGGTTTTCAATTTATCCGGTGCAAATACTGCAATGACGTTTTTGTAGGTTGCATCGTGCACTTTATACGGTTGATAGTAAACCGTATCGGCATACTTCTCAAATTCCTTTTTGATGTAATCAGCCGTTTTATTCAACTGATCGGGAAATTCATAATTGCGGTATTTATCGGTTAGTGTCAGTTTTTCCAGGTGTTTTCGAATTATTGCCGTATCGGCCTGAGCAACTACGCTTTGTGAAACCGCAATGAGTAATAGGGTGATTAGTCCTTTCATAGTCAATTAGATGGGTGTAAACGAATCAGACAGTTTTCCGGATACATCGTAAAAGCAAAGATTTCTTTTACTTCTTCCTTCGGAACCGCCAGTTCAAAGTCAAAATGTCGGCAAATCATTGAAATGGTAAGCAGCAATTCATTCATCGCAAGGGTTTTACCGGGGCAAAAACGTGGACCACCTCCGAATGCCCTCATTACATCCGGTGAATGCACAGGACAACCATTTGCCATCCACCGTTCCGGAAGAAACTGGTTCGCATTGGTGAAATGCTTTTCATGTGTCTGCGCAATCTTGTTTTGAAGCATTACCGTTGTTCCCTTCTCTACTTTCAAATTTCCGACTGTCACATCTTTCAAAGCCTGCATGTACAACTGCGGTGTTACCGGTTTCAAACGCATTGCTTCCTGAATTACGGCTTCCGTCCATTTGAGTTGTTTCAGCGATTCATAGGTCATCGCCACATTGGTTTCAGGAAACACGTGCAGTGCTTCTTCTCTGATTTTCTCAATGTAGTGCGGATGTTGTGTCAGGTAGAAAAAAGTCCACGAAAGTGAATTGGAAGTTGTGTCTTCACCGGCAAGCAGCATGGTAAACACATTTCCGTAAATCTCCTTATCCGAGAAATTAGAGTTGCGTTCCTGTTCCACCAGCAAGGCTTCCAGGAAGTTTGCCGGATGTTCTTTTCTGGCAGGGTCATCCTGTAAGCGCTTTCGGGCTTCCGCGATGAAACCGTGAACAGTTTCTTCAATTGCAGACAACGCTTGTTTCAATTCTTTGTCTTTTGCAGAAGGAATCAGACGCCACATTGGAATCGGTGCTGTAATCCGGCTGTTGATCATCGGAAAGATCTTTTCCAAATGTTGCTGAATCGCATCCTCACCTTGTTCCAGCGTATTCATTTTATAGCCGAAAGCAATCGACGTTGTAATGTCTACCGTAAAGCGCATCATTTCCTGCTGAACATCCAAAATGGTTCCTTGTTCGGATGCAGTTTTCCATTTATTCAATAAGCGCGTTGCAACTTCCGTAAGTGTTGGAAAAAACTGCTGGACGTTGCGTGCATTCAATGCCTCTGAAGTAAGTGTTCGATGTGTTCTCCAGCGATCTCCTTCGGCATTGAAAACCCCATAAATCCCCATTTCCTCCATAATCTCACTGATCTTATGAAACCTTCGGAAAGAATCCGGGCGTTGCTTCAGAATCTCATGATTCAATCCTGCATCCGCTGATACAATAAAGTGTTTGGTTAGCAAGCGAATCTTAAACAACTCTCCACATTCGTTTACCCAATTTTCAAGTACACGGTGTTTATCGGTGGCTTTGAATTGTTTGAGATTACCTAAAACAGGGTGACCTTTTGGCGTTGGTAGGGAGTGAATTGTTTTCAGTTCGTTCATGGAATGAATGGTTATTTCAGCTTAAAGTCGACGTGATAATGATCGTCGTGCAAAGAATTGATCAAAGGTGATAATTTCGTTGCAAAATAGATGCCTTTGGCCTGTAATTTCTTTCCATTCGCTGTAGCGAACAATTCATCTTTCAATTCGATTTTCCAGATCACTTTATCGATTTTCAATCCATTTTTTTTGGCCGCATCTGCGAGAGTAAGTAAGTGTAAAGCGATGGTATTGAAATCCACTGTATAGTTTTTGTCTCCGATGTATTTCCCTGTTGCATCGAATTCCATGAGGTAATGCTGAGCACCAAGATCACTGAGATCATCAGTTGGTTCGCCATTCTTTAAGAGCGGTGTCATGAAGTCCACGCTTAACCCATTTTGGTGCGTACGATGCGGTTTGATCGGTCCGCCATGTTCATTCGAGCATTCCATGATTCCGAAGTTTCTGGTAGGACAAACCGAATCAAGAACCTTATACGTCTCCAGCATTGTATTCAAAACATTCTCATGAACAAATGCACGTTTGCTTGCATAACTCAGTTCGTCGAAGTAAGAGAAGTTATCGCCGGAAAATGGCACTATTCGTCCGTGCTTCAGACTGCCATTGGAAACCGTTCCTATGGATTTACTTGGTTCCGTTTGTTTCAGGTAATAAGCATACAACGTATCGATTCCGAAAGTGGTGGTTCCTTCCGGTGCGGTTGGAATAGCGATTTGAGTTTCTTCTTTGGTCTTTTCCTGAGCTGAACAGGAAAGGAGAATCAGAGCGGTTAAAGCCAGTAATGCGATTTTCATAGATTGGATTTTGGGTTGTGGTTGCAACAAGGATTGAGCCAAATTTAATACAACACATAGTAACATGGCAATGCTATGTTCATCCGCGAAAGAAAACAAAAAATCCCGACGATCTGACGATGTCGGGATTCATATATCGAGGTAATATCGACTTAGTGAGAGAAACTTCTTTTTTCCTTGATACGAGCAGCTTTACCTGTAAGACCACGGAAGTAGAAAATACGTGCACGACGAACCGCACCACGCTTGTTTACTGTAATTGCTTCAATGAAAGGAGAAGAGATAGGGAAGATACGCTCTACACCAACGTTTCCTGACATTTTACGAACAGTGAAGGTTTCAGTAGTACCTGAACCACGACGTTGCAAAACAACACCCTGGAACAACTGCGTACGCTCTTTGTTACCCTCTTTAATTTTGTATGATACAGTAATTGTATCTCCTGCACCGAATGCTGGAAATTCTTTTACTTCTACTAGTTCTTTCTGAAGTTCTCTGATAAAATCCATGACTCTAAATTTCTTTCTATCGCCCTAAACGGGGGTGCAATATTAGCACTTTTTTATTTAATATCTTACAAAGATACCCTTTTTTTTTCGCCAAACAAGATTGTTAGGAGGAAAGAAAGGGGAATTCAAAATGATCAATTATCAAATGCAACACTTATCAAGATTCTATCTGCTCGAAGAAATCCTTGATAATTGATCATTCATAATTTTGCATTTGATCATTTGCATTTTGAGTTAACTTTCCTCTTTTTACGTAAATTCGATAGGCAAAATTGTAACCTCTCGTTCTACTCAGCGTATCGGGGCTACATGAAATTCTAAAGGTGCTGCTATGGACAAACAAATCATAGGAAGAAAAGACATTGTTTCATTTCCTGCTTTCGGTTTGACCGAAGTCCCTGTAAAAATCGATTCCGGAGCGTATTCCAGTTCCATTCACTGCTCATCTGTACGTTTGGTACATGGTGACCTGGATGTATTGGAAGTCGTATTCCTGGATGAGGAAACCCCCGGATTTACAGGAAAGAAGATGCTTTTTACAGAATTCAATCTGAAAACGGTAAAAAGCTCCAATGGAATGGCACAGGAACGTTATTTCATAAAAGGCACTGTTGAAGTGTTTGGCAATACAATTGAAACCGTATTTTCGCTCACTGAAAGACGCGGACTAAAAAACCCGGTTTTACTGGGAAGAAGAGTGTTGAACAAACGCTTCCTGATTGACCCTTCGAAAGTGAACTTATCATACAAATCGAATTAAAACAACTCTACGGCTTTATGCTAAAAATCGGAATCCTCTCCCGCAACTCAAATTTGTATTCTACCAGACGTTTGGTGGAAGCAGCGGTACATCGCGGTCACGAAGCGTATGTTATCGATCACCTGAGTTGTAACATTGAAATTGAACAAAAGGGGCCATCATTATATTACAAAGACAATTACCTGGAAGGATTCGATGCTGTTATTCCAAGAATCGGTGCATCTGTAACGTTTTACGGAACAGCCGTGGTGCGTCAGTTTGAAATGATGGGTGTTTTTACCGTGGTTGGTTCAAGAGGAATTGTTCATTCCCGCGACAAACTGCGTTGTTTGCAGGTTCTCTCCAAAGAAGGAATCGGTCTTCCGAAAACAGTATTCACCAACTACTCCCGCAATGTTGAACACGTCGTAGATTCAGCTGGTGGGGCTCCGGTTGTTTTGAAACTACTGGAAGGAACTCAGGGACTTGGAGTTGTACTTGCGGAAAACCAGAACGCCGCTCAATCGGTACTGGAAGCATTCAACGGATTGAAGGCGCGTGTAATTGTTCAGGAATTCATCAAAGAAGCCGGTGGAGCAGACATTCGCGCATTTGTAGTCGATGGTGAAGTGGTAGGTGCAATGAAACGCCAGGGAAAAGAAGGCGAATTCCGCAGTAATCTTCACCGGGGAGGGACAGCAATGCACCTGGAGCTGACAGAAGAAGAAAAACGAACCGCCATCAAAGCCGCAGAAGCAGTTGGACTCGGTGTTGCCGGTGTAGACATGTTGCAATCGTCGCGTGGGCCATTGGTTCTGGAAGTAAATTCTTCTCCGGGATTGGAAGGCATTGAACGCGCAACCGGCGTTGATATTGCCGGAAAGATCATTACCTACATCGAGAAAAACGTTCAGAAATAATGAACAAGCGGTTTTTCATCCTCGGAAAAGAAATTGCTCCCGGCGAAAGCGTCGAACTGAGCATGAATGTGGCGAAACTCCACACGCACACTCCGATTCAGGTTCCTGTTTTCGTTGAACGGGCAGAAAAAGACGGTCCTGTTTTATTGCTGATGGCCGGAATGCACGGCGACGAAATCAATGGAATGGAAATCATTCGCCGGGTCATTCGCAAAAAATGGCACAAACCGAACGCAGGGACAATCATCTGTCTTCCCGTGTTTAATATTTTCGGTTACCTCAATATTCAACGGGAATTACCGGATGGGCGCGACCTGAACCGAAGTTTTCCCGGAACAAAAAACGGATCACTTGCCAGTCAGTTTGCCTATCAGTTCATGAAAGAAATCGCTCCTAAAGTGGATGTTGTAATTGACTTCCATACCGGATCGGCACAGCGCTCTAATATTTCACAGATTCGTTGTGTCCTTTCAGATGCAGAGAGTGTTGAACTGGCACATGTCTTTGATCCGCCGTTTATCGTTCATTCGAATTACATTTCGAAGTCCGTTCGCGAAGCCATGAACAAAATGGGAAAGAAAATCCTCTTGTTCGAAGGTGGAAAAACCAACTCTATCGATGAGAAAATTGTAGAAGAGGGTCTGCTTGGGATTCAGCGCGTATTGAATCACTATGGCATGCGTTCCTTCAAGCTCGAAGAAAACGGTCGAACACCTACGGTTATTACCTCATCCAAGTGGCTGAGGGCACAAAATGCAGGCGTACTTCGTGTTACTGTCAACAACGGAGACCGCATAGAAAAAGGCGACATTCTCGGTTTGATCTGTGATCCATTCGGAAACGAAGAAAAGAAAATCAAAGCCCCGTCATCGGGATACATTATTTGCGTTAATGAAGCCCCGCTGGTCAACAAGGGCGATGCTGTTTTTCACATTGGGAAAGTCGGGAAGTAGAATGAATACGAAAAACGTACAGGGTTATTACGCCATTGGTGTGTTCAACCCCAAAACCGACCATAACATCGGAACGTTGTGGCGTAGCGCTTACATTTTAGGCGCAGCTTACATTTTCACTGTCGGAAAACGCTACAAAAAGCAAACTTCGGATGTTACCCGAACCTGGGCACGCATCCCCTACTTTCATTACGACACGTTAGAAGATCTCACAAACAATATTCCTTACGATTGTTTACTGGTCGGCGTAGAACTTACAGAAGATGCGCAATTCCTACATGAATTCGAACATCCGAAACGCGCCATTTACCTGCTTGGATCCGAAGACCAGGGATTACCCGAACCGATTTTAGAGCGGTGTAATGCAATTGTCAAACTTCCGGGAAATTCTTCGTTAAATGTGGCTGTTACAGGAAGTATTGTTTGTCACGACAGAGCAGCGAAAGTTGGCGGGGAATTGCCGCCGCATCATCGGGGACTTTAATTCCAAACGTGTTCTGTTTCCTATCTTTAGTGGCGGTGACCAAGAGAATAGCGCAAACAAAGACTCACAAAAAAGGTGATGTCAATTTTATTGAGACGTTTTATGATCACATAGTGATTCAAGAGTTAACTCACGCTGATTTCGCAGATTTTCGCAGATGATGATTAAACAACGGTGACTTGCCACGTATTTTGATCACGCAGATTTTAGGAATCTGTCAATGACAGATTCTCTTATCAGCGAAATCCATTTTTATTCAAACCGTTAATGAATCAGCGTTTATCCGCGTAATCTGCGTGAGATTATTGATGTGTGCTAATTAATGGGTAATTCCCTTCAAACGGAATCGAAGCTTGTCCAATCCCCTTCAAACGCTTACTTTTGCACTTCGAAATTCGAACTATGAGTAACGCAGAAGCAATAGAGAAACGCAGAACCTTCGGGATTATCTCTCACCCGGATGCCGGGAAAACAACACTGACTGAGAAATTACTACTCTTCGGAGGTGCGATTCAGTCAGCGGGAGCGGTGAAGAACAACAAGATTAAGAAGTCTGCAACTTCCGATTTCATGGAAATTGAAAAGCAGCGTGGAATCTCTGTTGCGACTTCCGTTATGGCGTTCGAATATTCCGGCAAGCAAATCAACATTCTGGATACTCCTGGTCACAAGGACTTTGCTGAAGATACGTACCGCACGTTGACTGCCGTTGACAGCGTAATCCTTGTTGTGGACTGCGCAAATGGGGTTGAGGAACAAACAAAACGATTGATGGAAGTTTGCCGCATGCGTAAGACGCCGGTGATCATTTTCATCAACAAGCTCGACCGCGACGGTAAAGATCCGTTCGAATTGCTGGACGAATTGGAATCTACTCTTGACATTAAGGTACGTCCGCTTGCATGGCCGATTGGAATGGGAGACCGCTTCAAAGGCGTTTACAACATTTACGATAAGAACATCAACTTGTTCGCCGCGAACAAAACAAAGATTTCAACGGACATCGTTTCACTTTCCGATATCCATTCTGCGGAATTGGACGAATTGGTTGGTGACACTCCGGCAAACGAATTGCGTGAGGAATTGGAAACAATCGAAGCTGTATACGATCCGTTCGACAGAGAAGATTACCTTGCCGGCGATGTTGCTCCGGTGTTCTTCGGATCGGCAGTAAACAACTTCGGTGTGAAGGAATTGCTGGACACGTTCGTTCGCATTTCACCTTCCCCTCGTGGCCGTGATGCCGACACCAAACGTGTTGAACCTTCCGATAAAAAATTCTCCGGATTCGTATTCAAAATCCACGCAAACCTTGATCCGAAACACCGGGATAGAATTGCTTTCCTTCGTGTGGTTTCAGGAAAGTTCGAGCGCAACACGTTCTACAATCACGTACGGCTGGACAAGAAATTTAAGTTTCCGAACCCTACTTCGTTCATGGCGCAGGATAAAAGCGTTATTGACGAAGCATTCCCGGGTGATGTGGTTGGTTTATACGATACCGGAAACTTCAAAATCGGTGATACGCTGAACGAAGGTGAAAACTTTATGTTCAAAGGAATTCCAAGTTTCTCTCCTGAATTGTTCCAGGAATTGGAGAACCTTGATCCGATGAAATCCAAGCAATTGGAGAAAGGTGTTACGCAATTGATGGACGAAGGTGTTGCCCAGTTGTTCGTTCAACAGCCCGGAAACCGTAAGATCATCGGTACGGTTGGTCAGCTTCAGTTTGAAGTAATTGCTTACCGCCTGGAACACGAATACGGCGCGAAATGTCGCTTTGTACCGCGCAATTATTACAAAGCGTGCTGGATTACAACAGACAACGACGAACAATTGAAAGACTTCATGCGTGCGAAAGCGAACTACCTTGCAAAGGATAAAGACGACAATCTGGTTTTCATGGCGGAAACGCAGTTCTTGCTACAGATGGCAGAGAAGGATTATCCGGATTTGACGTTCCATACGACCAGTGAGTTTAAGCTGGAGGCGAAGGTATAAAGGGACATTATATTTACCTCTTGTAATTGTAGGTCCACAATGCATTGTGGACCTACATTTTTTTATATAATTGGAAATTCCTCCAGTATTTCCCCCGGATTCTCGCAATCAACAAGAATGTGATGCAATCCATTCGTCATCCAGAAATAACGCGAAGAAGTTTCTTTCACGTAATTACTTGTCTGCAAAAACGTCTTCTCGTCCAATGTAATCGACGCAGCTTTGCATTCAATAATGAGTTGAGGATTTCCAAATGTATCCACTACCATCAAATCACAGCGACGGTTGTAGCCATTGATTTTCAGTAGAGATTCCGAAGCAATTTTACCGATCGAAATATTGCGCTGATTGATGAGAAAATGAACAACATGTTGTCGCACCCATTCTTCCGGTGTAAGGAGTAAGTTCTTTTTACGAATGACGCACCACACGGTGTAGATTTCTCCGTTTTTTCGGATATCGAGTTTTGCCGGAGGTAAATTAAGCGGCGGACACAACTCTTTCATTTCCATTAGTCGCGCACTACTTTTCCGTTAGAGTAAACGATGACGCTTTTGTTCATCAGGTGAACCATCACACCATGACCATTCAAATCGAAATCCGTATTGGTAATGTTGGTAATATCCGTCAGTTTTTTCCCCTGATACACGGAAACACCACCCAACTGATTTCTGAATGCAATTACATCATTTTTGAGCTTCCACTCTTCCACTTTGTAACCGGCGATCTGTGTTTTTTCACCATCCAGACTAGTATACAGGGAATTCGCTTCACCCCACATGACTACATCGTCTTTTGCATCCCAAAACTGGTAGAATGAAGACAATTCCTCCGTTTTTCCTTTTCCGTATCGTTTCAGGTTTCCCTGGTTGTCTTCGTAAACGACAAATCCACGACAAGCCTTTACTTTTCTGGCAAACATGTCTTCCACATCCATGAATTCGCCGTTTTCAAACACAGCAAACGTTCTCGACTGTGGATCATTGAAAGCAAGGATATCGGTTCCCGCGTAAAAATCAAAAGCTTGGTTTCCGTTCCAGACACCCAACTCATAAATCTGTCCACGCCAGAAAACGCGGTATACATTTCCGTTATCCCTGAATACCAAAATGTTATCTCCAATCAAATCCGGCATGTACATTTCAGATGTTTGCTGCATCAATTGAATTACCTGACCTTTGTAAATCACGTTTAACGTGTAGTAACGCGTATCCTGATACACCACCAGCGAATCTCCAACGGCATATTCGCCACCGAAAGATGTGATGTTATGCGGTTTGCCGTCTTCGTAATAGTACAGCAGTGAACCAATATTCCATGCAATCATGTGGTCCGAATGCTTGTAGTTCACCATTTGATTGGTAATCAACTTTGTACTCGTACCGTTGAACACCTTGAAATCTTTCTGCGAATTCTTGTAAACAATGAACTCATCCCCCATTCCGACATCACTTACTTCCTGGTATTCAATCTGTCCGAAAATTCCATTCACAACAGACTTGAAATACAAATTGAAATCGGTGTACCCGAAAATGGACTGTGCCTGACCAGCTGCCGGCAAGAGAATGAAGAGGAAAAGTATTTTTCGCATCGGTTTGAATTGAACTGCACCAAGGTACTCAAAAAGCGTGCTACAATGAACAGTTAAAAGAACATACAACGAAAGAACGTTGATCTAATTGTTAAAAATCGCCAAAACGGATTCAGGCACACAACAATCAAAACAACTTAATCTATTGAATATCAACAATTTAAATCAAATAATTAAAATCGTTTTGTTGGTTTTGTAACAAAACTGTGACCACAAGGTCTAATGAGTGGAAAATGACAAGAATAGAACCGATTTTGTTCTTATTTTCGTCGGGTCAAAAATCAAAAAAAACAGAAAACCATGAAAAAAACGCTACTTATTGCGTCGCTTTTCAGTGTAGTTGCACCCACATTCGCTCAGGAAAAGGTAAAGTACGTTGAGTACGATCTACCGAATGGATTGCACGTTATTTTACACGAGGAGCACGCTACTCCGATCGTTGCCGTTTCGGTAATGTATCATGTAGGTTCAAAAAATGAAAACCCTGAAAGAACAGGATTCGCACACTTCTTTGAACACTTGTTGTTTGAAGGTTCCACTAACATCAAGCGCGGAGAATACTCTGAGCTGGTTGAAAAAAACGGTGGAGCATTGAATGCTAATACGTCTCAGGACAGAACTTATTACTACGAAATCCTTCCTTCGAACCAGCTTGAACTTGGTTTGTGGTTGGAAAGCGAGCGCTTGTTGCATGCAAAAGTTGATCAAACGGGTGTGGAAACACAACGCGAAGTAGTAAAAGAAGAAAAACGTCAGCGTATGGACAACCAGCCTTACGGTTCGTTCATGTACGAAATGTTCAGTCGCGCGTACACCAATCATCCATATAACTGGGTTCCGATTGGAAGCATGGAGCACCTTGACGCAGCGCAGGAAATTGATTACGTGAATTTCTACCGTACGTTCTACGTTCCATCCAATGCGGTATTATCTATCGCGGGTGACATTAACGTTGAGCAAACGAAAAAGTGGATTGACAAGTATTTCGCTTCCATTCCAAAAGGAGAAGCAATCAACCTGTACCGTGATTTCGAGAACCTGTCTGATGCTGATTTCAAAGCAAAATACAGCGTAGAGAAAACGGCTTTCAACGCAGCTGATTTCAACAATCCGAAAGATGCTAAAGGAAAAGAAGTTCTTAAAAAATACAGTACTACGGCAAACAACGTTCCGCGTCCAAAGCCGACAATGGAACCAATCAATGGCGTAATTAAGGATACGGTTTACGATAACATTCAACTTCCTGCAGTATTCTTCGGATACAAGTTCCCGAAGGAAACCGATAAAGACTTCGCTGCGTTGGAAATGCTGAATGCTGTATTATCCGGAAGTGGATCTTCGCGCATGAACAAGAACATTGTAGAGAAGAAACAACAGGCAATGGCAGCTTTCTCTTTTGCATTCAATATGGAAGATCCGGGATTGGGATTGGTTGCTGCAATTGCTTCTGCCGAAACAAATCTTGGTGATCTTGAAAAATCATTGGACGAAGAAATCGCTTTGATTCAGAAAGAATTGATCTCAACTGAAGAGTTCGAAAAAATCAGAAACCAATTTGAAAATCAGATTGTTTCTTCCAATTCATCCGTTGCGGGAATTGCTGAGAATCTTGCTCAGAATTATATGTATTTCGGAAGTACAGAATTGATCAACAAACAAATGGAACGTTACATGAGTGTTACTCGTGAAGACATCCAGCGTGTTGCTCAGAAATACCTGACTCCAAACAACCGCATTATTTTGTATTACGTACCAAAGAAATAGGAAGATCATGAAAAAGTTACTTACAATTGCTGCACTTAGTGCGCTAACTGGAGTGTACGGACAAATTGATCGTTCCGTTCGCCCTACGGCAGCTCCGGCTCCAACAATCAATATCAAAAACTCGGAAGTATTTACGTTGAGCAACGGTATTACTGTTGTGCTTTCTGAGAATCATCAATTACCACGTGTGTCTTTCAACCTTGTAATGGGTGGGACATCAAAAGTGGAAGGATCTAAAGCAGGATTGAACCAGTTCATGGGTCAATTGCTGATGTCCGGAACAACAAACCGAAGCAAAGATGCTTTGGATAAAGAAGTGGATTACATCGGTGCTACATTGAATGCAGATGGTGGATCGATCTTCATGTCCTGTTTGACAAAACACCTTGACAAAGGATTGATGCTGATGCAGGACGTAGTGATTAACCCTATTTTCCCGGAAAGCGAATTCAATCGTATCAAAAAGCAAAACGAATCGGCTTTGTTGTCTACGAAATCAAGCCCGGAGGAAATGGCAGGAAACGCTGAACGTAAGATCAACTTCCCGAATCATCCGAATGCAAACGTGATGAATGAGGCTTCGTTGGCTGCAATTACGTTAGATGACGTGAAAAACGAATACAAAAAGACATACACTCCTTCAGGTGCGTACCTTGTAATCGTAGGTGACATCACTGCTGCTGATGCTAAGAAAATGGCTGAGAAATACTTCGCTTCGTGGAAAGGCGAAACAGTGTATAAAGCTGATTTGACTAGCCCAATGCAAGGAAAAGGCAACCGTGTGATCTTCATCAACAAGCCAGGAGCTGTTCAATCGGTAATTTCGATTACGTTCCCAATGAACATCAAACCTGGTGATGCTGATCAGATTCCTTTGAATGTGTTGAACGGAATTTTAGGCGGTGGTGCTTTCGGAAGCCGTTTGATGCAAAACCTTCGTGAAGACAAAGCATACACGTACGGAGCGTACTCAGATGTACAAATTACACGTGAAGGAAGCTGGATGAGCGCTTCAGGAAGCTTTAGAAATGAAGTAACTGATTCTGCAATCACACAATTCCTTTATGAATTCGAGCGCATTACTGAAGGATATGTAAAAGACGACGAACTTGCTTTGACGAAATCGGTTATGGCCGGAAGCTTCGCCCGTTCATTGGAAAGCCCGCAGACAATTGCCCGTTTCGCGTTGAACATCATCCGCAACAACTTGCCGAAAGATTACTACCAGAATTACCTGAAGCGTTTGGAGGCAGTAAATAAAGAGGACGTTCTTGCAATGGCTCAGAAATACTTCAAAGGCGGTTACAACATTGTTGTAGTTGGTAATGAAAGTGTTTTGGATAAGATCAAACAATTCGACTCTGATGGAAAAATCGAGAAACTGGATGCTTTCGGAAACCCGGCTATAGAAATGCTTCCTGCGGATATTACTGCTGACGCATTGATTTCAAACTACCTTAGAGCAGTTACGAAAACAACTTCCGATAAGGCGCTTGCGAAGAAAATGAAGTCTATCAAATCCGTGAAACGTGAAATGGAAATGACTTCACCAATGTTCCCTGGAGCAATGACTTCCGTAGATGTATTTGTTGCTCCGAATAAGGAAGCACAATCGTTAAGCATGCAGGGAATGACACTTCAAAGTAGCTATTTTGACGGAACGAAAGGAGCTCAGTCGGATATGCAAAACGGTAAGAAGGAAATGACTGCAGAAGAAATTGCAGCAAAAGCCAAAAGCATTGGTATGTTCCCTGAAATGAACTATGCCAAAACAGGAATGAAGTATGAATTAAAGGGAATTGAAACCATCAACGGTAAACAATACTATGTATTGGAAACAAACGATGGTGATCAGCAGCAATTCACCTATTTCGATAAAACAACTTTCCTGAAGTTCAAGAACACTTCCATTAACGAACAGGGTGGTGAAAGTGTTGAGGTAACAAGTGAGTACGGAGATTACAAAGAAGTAAACGGAATCTTGTTCCCACACACTACAAAATTATCCATCGGTGAACTGAACCTGGACGGAACGGTTAAAAAGATCGAAATCAACGGAAAAGTTGATCCGAAGATGTTTGAGTAATCAACATTCAAAATAATTGGAAATGGTCGTTCTTCGGGGCGGCCATTTTTTTGTGCTCTTTTTTCAACCACATAGTCACATAGCTTTTTCACATAGAAACATAGTTTGTTTGATAGTTACGACTTATCAAGACCTTACGATAGATCTTTGGATTATTCAGATAACACTATTTTTTCATCAAATAGCTATGTGCCTATGATTGAACTATGTTCCTATGTGGTTAACTATGAAGAATAACAAGCTGATTTAGTTGAACTCACCCATTCATCAACCCACCGGTGTGAAGGAACACGATTTCCGCGTCGTTTGCTTCAGAAGAATGCTTTACCCAATCCATTAAAGCATAAAACGCTTTTGCGGTGTAAACCCGATCCAGCGGCACATCAAATTGCTCTTTGCATTCGGTAATGAAATCGATCAATTCCGGTGTTGTTTTCGCATATCCGCCAAAATGGTGATCCGAATGAACGACGACTTGCTCTAAATATTCACTGACCAACTCGTTGTCCACGCAAAACTGGTAAAGCAAGGGGCGCATTTCCGCCAGCGCATCAAAACCTTTCAGCACAGGTACAACATGTATCTTTTGTTTCGGATTACAGCCAAGAAGAATTCCGCAGCTGGTTGTGGTTGTTCCCTGCGCGACAAACACATCTGTCACCGTTCCGGGAAGTTCATCCATGATTTCCTGGCAACCGATCAGTCCGTGGTATCCTGCTCCTCCCTCCTGCACGAACAGAAAATTCGGGTAATCTTCCAGCACCTGGTCTTTGAACCATTCCTGATGTCTTTCGGCATAATCTACCCGCGAAAGGAAATACAATTCCATTCCGAGTTCTTTGCAGCGTTGCAGGTTCGGATTGCTTTCTTCGGAAAGTTCTTCTCCCCTCACCAATCCAATGGAACGCAAACCTGCTTTGTGACAGGCCGCTGCAGTTGCCAGTAAATGATTTGAAAATGCTCCGCCCAGCGTCACGATTCCGTACTTCTTTTGAACCAGTGCTTTCTCGATGTAATACTTCAACTTCCGCCATTTGTTTCCGGAAACTTCAGGATCGATCAGATCGTCGCGCTTGACCCAAACCGTACAGTTCTTTTCCGTGAACAGCGGATGTTCCAGTTGCTGGAGAATAGAGTTTGACGTATTAAAGGTGTGCATCGGAATAATTATCAATGACAAAATTATCAATTATCAAGTGGGGAGGCACTTAATTGATGATTGTCCAATTCAGATTTGATAATTAGCTTTGTAGTATGAACGACGATCGCCCTCTTCCAAAAAACAACGGACTTGATCCGGAGGACTTTTATTACAACCAGGAAGGATTTATCGTTTTTACCGAAAAGTATCATCTGAAGCGTGGTTATTGCTGCAAAAGCGGCTGTAAACATTGCCCGTATGGGTACGATAAGAAGACGGATAGTTTTAGAAGGAAAGAGAATTGAAAATTTAAAATGGAGAATTGAAAAGTAAGGTTAGAGGTGCTAAGTGTTTCGCCTATGAAAATATCGACATAGTCCTATTATTTATCTAACACGCCTCTCCCTTTTCAATTTTACAATTTTCAATTTTCAATTCTGAATTCTACCCCACGTATTCCGCATACAACCTCTCCACCTCATTTTCCAAAGATGCTGTTTTCCCCGGGTGTGGTCGCGAGGTCTGAATGATGGAACTTTTCACGGCTGTTAGCCAACGAAAACGAGACGGCAAATCTTCCATTGCAATGGCGCCTCCTTCCTTTTTACCCAAGGCAATCAATTCAAAAGAAGTCAGGTGTTGACGAATCAAATCCGCATCCAGTTCGCATGGAAACAACTTCAGGCGTTCTTCATCGAGGTTCCATTTCAGTGAAATGAAGCGCTTATTCTTTGAAAACAGGATAATTCCGACGTTGATGAACTCTTCCCGCTCCACCATCGGAACCAACCGGATTACCGCGTACTCATATAAGTAAAGCTCTTGCATCTTTTGCCTGTTTTACGAAGTTAACACTGTGTTCCAGACGCAAGGTCAAAAACTTGCCATAAACCGCTCTGATTTCTTCCGGCGACAATTCCGAATCGTCCCACAACAACCATTCTTCCGGAAGGAAGTTTACGATTTCGAGCAGGTTCTCCGCGGTCAATTGCGTACGACAAAAAGCATCTGCTTCATCTAGCTTAGTTGCCTGCGAAAGCAAAACATGATCTTTGATGTAGACAAACGGACTTACTGCTGTCGTTTCCCAGTTGTCCCAGGTATGGTGAAAGTACAAGGAAGCGCCGTGATCGATCAGCCACAGTTCTTTCTTCCAGATCAACATGTTCGTATTGCGGAACGTACGATCGATGTTCGTCAGGAAAGCATCCAGCCAAACAATCTTCGACGCCATGAGTTCATCGACTTTCAATGCAACCGGATCATAGGTCAACGCTCCGGAAAGGAAGTGCAACCCAAGATTCAATCCACGACTGGCTCTCAACAAATCCTGAATTTCTTCGTCTGCTTCAGAGCGACCAAAATCTTCATCCAATTGCGCGAAAACGAGCTCAGGAACTTTCAATCCGAGTAAACGGGCTACTTCGCCGCCAATGAACTCGGAAATCAATGCCTTCACACCGTGTCCGGCACCTTTGAACTTCAATACGTATTTGAAATCGTCGTCGGCATCCACCAAAGCCGGAAGCGATCCTCCTTCACGAAGCGGAGAAATGTATCGGTTTACGTTGACTGTTCTCAGTTGCTCTTTCATACTATTCCGGCTTACGAATTCCGTTTTCAGGGAATCTTCCCTGGTATTCCGAAAGTACTGTTTTGATGTATTTGATATCCTGATCGGCATTTCCGGTAGGCTCAAACAACGAATGGAATCCACCTATTTTTCGTTTGTAATCGATGTACGCAATGTAGATCGGAACACCGGCATTCTGAGCAATGTAATAGAATCCTTTCTTCCAGTTCGGTTGATAACTACGTGTCCCTTCAGGAGTAAACACGAGGTAACAATATTCGTTTTCCGTAAAATACTTTACAGCCTGTTCAGTGATATTGGAATTGCGCTTACGGTCGACAGGAATCCCTCCCATCGCTTTCAGTAGCCAGCCCAACGGTGGGACAAACAACTCCTTTTTGATTAGGAATTTCGCATTTACACGGTAGTAGGCAAACGCCATTTTTCCAATCACAAAATCCCAGTTAGAGGTATGTGGACCAACAACAATAACGGCTTTCTTTACATTCGCAGGCGGTGTTTTATCGATTTTCCAGCCAAAAAGACGAAGTATCCAATAACAGAGTTTACCCATGACGGCAAAGTTACAAATTACGAGTGACTAGCTACAAGTGACGAGTAACTAACGACTAGTGACGAGCTACAAGTGACTAACGACAAGTGATGAGTGACTAGCTACAAGTGACGATTGACGAGCGACAAGTAATTCATAGCGCTAACTCGTAACTAGTGGTTCATAACTAGTAATTCGTAACTAGTAACTATTAACCCGTAACTCGTAGTTTGTAACTCGTAGTTCGTAATTCGTAGCTTGTAACTAGTAATTCGTAACTCGTAATTAGTAACTTGTCACTACATTTATCTCATGTATCTTAAATCCAGCTGGAAAAAACTCTTATCCGTTTTAGGGCTTTTCGCCCTGGGTATGGCCTTGCTTGCAATCGTCGAATTATTCGGCGGAACTCCGGAACCTGTTCAGGCCCCCGTTCCTGATGACTGTTTGTGGGTGGCGCGCGTAGATGTCAACACATTCTGGAAAAAGGAAATGTACGCGGTTCTCTTTCAAACGAAAGACGAGCAGGTCATGAAGGAATTCAAGCGATTGGTAAACGACAAGTACATTGAAAAAGAATCGAAGCCCATTGCGATGGACATTCGTCGCGATATTGTTGCCTACCAAACCATTGTCAACAGCCGAATGGTAACCGTTTTGGTGATTCAATTGACCGATCCGGGCACATTCGAAGAAAACATGAGATCGGTTTTCGGAAAATCGTCGCTGATTCGTGTTGAAGGAAAAACGGCCATGGTTGTTATGGATGCATCGCGATCCAAAATAGTCTCAAAAAGCGAGTTGAATGCGATCGCTGATAAGTTGAGTAAAGCTCCGAAAATAGCTGTGGCCGATATTGGGAAGAAAGATCAACTGATTGCCATACAAAGTGGTAAAAGCGAAAAACAATCGTTCTCTTACGGACTAAGCTGCGAAGATCGGTCATTGAACATTGACGGAACAGTAAATCTGATGACCGCTCACTTTGTACCGATGTCGCACACAGTGAAACAAAAAGGGTTCTCAGTGTATTGTGCGAGTGTTCCCGTTGAACTGAGCAACCGATTGATGAACGAATATCCGTTCCTCGGTCGCCCGAATAACCAAGTAAATTACCACATTACCGGAATTTCATTGGATTATCAGGGAGTCTTTATCGGTGATGCGATCGAGGGCATGCCGAATATTTACGGTGCACTTCCATTACCAAAGTTCAATGCTGTAGTTCGTTGTGACCGACCAATCAGTATCGACAGCATCCTGAAGCATTTCCCGCCGGAACAAACAAATATCCAGGGTGAAATCAGACTGCGTGAAGTGACATACTATGTTCAACTCATCGATAAAAACACGTTCTTTTTTGGGGTTGATCCTTCCAGTATTCAGCGTTCTCAACGAAAAGAGATTTTTGCCATGGATGGAAATATGAAGTCGCTTACAACCTTTGACGGTTCCATGTTCACCACGGCCATTATCTCGAACGTTAAAGAAGTGAAAGCAATCAACACTTTATTTGACGCTACCGGAAATGCAGAGTTCTCGATTATCCCTCACAAAGGAAAAACACACATCATCAAAGGACGATTGCCGTTCAAAGAAGGAAAGAACTCACTAACAGAATTGACTCGACTATTGCTTTCATTAAGCATCATAAAGTAATGCATTACCCTACTCCATCTGACAAATATGCCGTGATCTTCGCCAACGGTTTACCATGCGATATCGCACTCAGTCGTCTGGCCGTGCGGGATGCCGAACACGTAGTTGTCCTTGACAATGCCTATGGACATTACAAAAATCTCGATCTGCCGTACCATACCGTTTTGGGCGACTTCGATAAAGGAATTCCCGAAACCACTCCGGAATCGGTAAATGTGATTCATCTCCCGGATCAGGAAAGCACCGATTTTGAAAAAGGAATTGCTTACCTGGAACAGCTCGGGTTTTCCCACATCCTGATCCTATGGGGAACAGGCAGACGCGCAGACCACAACTTTGTAAATATTGCAGACCTGGGAAAATACTCGCATCTGAAGATTGAATTGTGGGACGACTTTTCGCGTATTTATTACATTCCGAATGACTTTTCAGAATTCTTCCCGGAAAACACCACATTATCACTGGTTCCATTAGGTAAGGTAACAGGTGTGAAGACCAGAAACCTTTTTTACCCGCTAAAAAACGAAGACCTTGAATTGGGTGTTCGCAATGGAAACAGTAACCGCGTTGCTGAAAGCGGCGAAACCCGCATCACGTACCGCGAAGGGAAATTGCTGTTGATGGAATGCTGGGATGAGTTTGATGTAGAGAAGTTTAGGAGGAAGATTAGGTAACTTCAATTTAGCGTCTCACAAATTAATTGACGAATATCAGCTAGCTGATATTTGATTTACCCCACGAATTAACAGATTTTTGCTCGCTAACGCTGCGCGGGGTGTTATCCGCCGCAGCGGACTGGGCTCAAACAGGGGTTCGTCCACGTTTTTGTACGGAAAATTTTCTCAGTTTTCAGCGTAAGGGCCGTTTTCAATCCCTCAACCACACTGGAAAGTCAATTTCAGTTTTCGAAATTCGGACGCGGAACCGCCTGCCTTCAAGTTACTGATATCCTTGCCGGAACCTTCGTCAACTGCCGGGAAAGTGAGGAAAAGCAATCGAAGAGATTGTTTAGCAATGCACCAAAGGCGTTTACGTTTAAAATCGAGGAAGTATGACGAGATTTTACCACTTTGGTAGCAATGCTTCAATCTCTTTGATTGCCCGAACGATTTGGCAGTTGACTTGATTTTTTGATTACTTTTTCATCAAGGAAAAAGTAATATAAAACCTATCAATAATTCGTGTAGTTTCTGTGGAAATTCGTATTGGAGCGGGCGGAGAGGAAATTATTTCACGTAAATCTCTCCCAAAACCTCTTTAAAATACCCCGGAGCTCCTAACAATCTTGATCCGTACCACGAAAAATACTCTCCATCAACAAGCATGACTTTCGCATCCGGAAAGCGTTCCCGCAATTCTTCACAATGCTTTTCCTTGAATGGAAACGGTTCCGACGACAAGAGGATCACATCCGGTTTCGGAGTGTTCTCCGACCATTCGATTTCCGGGTAACGCGGTGCAGGTGCGAGGTTCTTCAGGTGTAGTCGCTTCAGCATGTCGTCTATGAACGTGTTTGAACCGGCAAGCATGGTTGGTTTGTTCCAGATCAGGTAATACGCCGTTTTCCAGGGAAGATTCGCTACGGTTTCTTCCAATGCGTCAAATTCAGCGCGAATGCGATTCACCAAGTGCGTCGTATCAACTCCCACTACTTTACCGATTAGCTGCATGAATGTAAAGCTGTCCTCGAGTGTGTATATGTCGCTCATCCACACCGGGAATTCCTTTTCCAGCTGAACAATATCGTCGTAGAAGTTTTCTTCCTTATTCCCGATGATCAGATCGGGCTTCAGTTCCCGGATCTTATCGAAGTTGAGTTTCTTCGTTCCACCAACAAGCGTTACTTCGCGCTTTAACCCGACAGGATGCACACAGAATTTGGTAATTCCAACCAGGCGATCGCGCAAGCCGAGATCAACCAACAATTCGGTTTGGGATGGAACGATGGAGACAATGCGCAATGGTTTTTGCGGGATATTGACTTTGCGTCCCATTTGGTCGGTGTGTTCTACGAACGAGTTCAAGTAAGTTCAAAAAGTTTAATGGGTCAAAGATAGGGTCTAAAAAGGTGGAAGCCGCTGCCGCTTGGGTAGATGCTGTTATATGGCGTTTTTGTTAGATCATATTTTATCTAAAGTAAGTTTCATGAAATTTAATAAATTTCTCAGGTCGTTTGTTTTCTGGATACCCTTCTTCGGTAACAAAGTAATATGCGGCATGTGAACACAATCTCAACAAAGCTGATTCTTCACCATCCAAATGAAGTGGAGAGAAATTACTTCTATCACTAAGCCAATTCATGAGCTTAACACGTAGGCCCTCGTAATCAAAATGTACGATATTCGGCTCCTTCGGTATCCATTTAATACTGTTTCCCTCCTGAATCCAATCTCTATCGCTCGCTTCTACCCTTAAAATGCTAAACAGAGTTATAATATAGCTTAACGGGTCATCTTCTCTAGGAATACTAATTTTTCTATTATCCGACATACATATCTTTGCTACAAAGCTAAGAAAAGACGCTGTTTAAGAGTGAGAATTTGATCAGTGAGAAGCTTACTTTACCTGAACAACACGGGATTACGTTTGATTACATCAACAATTTCGTTGTTTGTTCCAAGGTAATTTATATTGATCAATCCCTGCAATTCACTTATCGTTCTGATTTTACCTAATAATTTTGGCTTCGATGGAGCATCTGGGTTGTACTCTGATACATAACATTCCGAATCGGGATTGTTGGCTTCAAATCCGAAAAAATAATGCCCCTTAATATAAACTATACCATTATCTACTGTTTCCTTTAGTTTTGTCAATTCTTCAAAAACAAGAGGTAAAATGGCTATTTCCCGCAGATCCGCGTAATGCGCTTCGCCTTCTAAATCTGAACCAATTCTGATGAATTTGGCCTTGACTTCATCTTCCATTTTTAAATACTTAACGATGGGAGCATCTGTATGAGCACCAGACCAATACCATCTTTCTTCAATCAAATTATTTTCTTTCATTTCACAAAATTACAGTGTCAAATCCATTCTGCAATTTCTATCAAATTTTTCGAACATGATTTGAAATCCGCAGTGCATCAACAACTTTCACCAAAACAAAAAGGTCCAAGATCACTAAAATCCTGAACCCTTCACTCAATTCAATCCGCATTGGCAGAAACTGTCTTACGCCAACGACGCAATAATATCCTGGCGCGTTACAATGTGCTTGCTTCCGTTGTCCAACTCCACCACAACAGCTTGTGTTTCTGCGTTGATCAAGCGTGCAACATCTTCGCACTTCGTGTTTCCTTTTACTTCCGGGAATGGCGCCTGCATGACTTTAGAGATCGCAGTATCGCGCATTTCAGGGTGATCCACCAACAACTGGTAAATCTGCGTATCGTTCAATGAACCAACGAATTTACCGTCGCGCACTACCGGAATCTGAGAGATGTTGTACTTTCTCATCTTCACGATTGCGTGCGAAATCAATTCTTCCGCATACACCGTTACCAATGGTAAATCCTGGTGATGTGCGATCAAATCCTGAGCAGTTTTGAATTCTTCTTCCAGGAATCCGCGCTCATGCATCCAATCGTCGTTGAAGATTTTACCAACGTAACGACTTCCATGATCGTGGAACAACACCACCACCACATCGTCTTCTTTCAACTGATCTTTCAATTGCAACAATCCCGCAATGGCTGCTCCGGCAGAGTTTCCAACGAAGATTCCTTCCTCACGAGCCAAACGACGCGTGTAGTTCGCTGCATCTTTATCCGTTACTTTCTCGAACAAATCGATCACGTCGAAATCAACGTTTGCAGGAAGAATGTCCTCCCCGATTCCTTCAGTTACGTACGGGTAAATTTCGTTCTCGTCGAAAATTCCGGTTTCCTTGTATTTCTTGAACACAGAACCGTACGTATCGATTCCCCAAATCTTGATGTTCGGGTTCTTTTCTTTCAGGTATTTTCCAACTCCGGAAATGGTTCCTCCGGTTCCCACTCCAACTACGAAGTGCGTGATTTTTCCGTCGGTTTGTTCCCAGATCTCAGGTCCGGTTTGTTCGTAATGCGCCACACGGTTCGACAAGTTGTCGTACTGGTTCACATACCACGAATTCGGAATTTCCTTCGCCAAACGCTTGGAAACCGAGTAGTACGAACGTGGGTCAGACGGCTCAACAGCAGTCGGACACACCACTACTTCAGCACCAACAGCGCGAAGAATGTCCATTTTCTCTTTTGACTGCTTATCGTTCAACACACAAATCAGCTTATAGCCTTTGATGATTGCCGTCAATGCCAATCCCATTCCTGTATTTCCGGAAGTTCCTTCGATAATCGTTCCACCTGGCTTCAACAATCCGGCTTTTTCAGCATCCTCGATCATTTTCACCGCCATACGGTCCTTCACCGAGTTCCCCGGGTTTGTTGTTTCCACTTTCGCAAGAATGGTCGCTTTGCAATCCTTTCCAAGCTTGTTGATACGTACCAACGGTGTATTCCCGATGGTTTCCAAAATATTGTTGTAAATCTTCATTGTGTTGTATTAGCCGATTCGTAGCAGCTGTGCAAAGGTAAGGACTTCCTGACGGTTTGCAATAGTGGAAGATAGTTTGTTTGTGGTGCGACTTGCGGTCTCCTCCCTTGACGGGAGATTATGTATGAAGACACCCAGCTCAATAATTAAAAAGGTCGTTCTGAAAACGAACGACCTTTTGTCATTGTAATAACATCATTTCTTCTTAGGAGTTGCTTTTGGCCTTAATGATGGGGTATTCCCTGGGGTATCTTTATTGTCATGTTGACGACGGTCTGGTTGTCCAGTTGATTTTGCTATTCTTTTTGGTCCTGGTTTTAGTGGCATAATACTCGTTTTTATTAGTGTAACATATTGTACTACAAGTTAATAATTTCCTAGAATTTTCAAAAGTTGAAAAGGTGTTTAATATTATCTTCGTGTGGATTAACTACTGAAAAATGACTACACAGCGAGCCATAAATAGAGTACAAGAATTAATTGATGAGTTAGAGGATATTGATTCGTGTAATGAATTTGAAGCATGGAAGGCTCAGGTGAGAACAACCTTACCTGCAATTTCATCAAAATTTAGGGAGGCGGCAGAGAGTTTGGATGACTTCGATACATTTGTTGAAGTACCAGATGATGATGATGACTTACTGGATGATGCAATTGAAGCATCTAAACGAATTCTCAAAGGAGTGAAAAAGGATTTAAACCAATTCGGTATAGAGGCTCTTAGTCAAAAGAAGAATGGTTCCAAGAAACAAACTCCTATTCACGTTACCAATAATAATACCCTATCTCAGCATAATGTTCAGTCTGTAGAGCAACAAGTTAAGCAACAAGTAGAAATTAGGCTGAAGTTCATAATTGATGTTTTCAAGGAATCCCTAAATGATGAGCAAATCAAAGAATTAAAAGAGATTCAAGAATCGAATGATGCCCCCGCAATTAAAAAGCATCGATTCTTTGATAAGATAAAGTCTTTTGGTGTGGATGTAGCCGCGGGATTAGTATCTGGGATTCTAGCAAATCCAGATTTTATCCAGCAGTTGACACATTAATCCTGTCAACGGCGGAGTATATCAAAAGTGGTATTCCCATCGTCAAGGATTATTTTGTCCTTGTTTGCACTAATAATCTTAAAACGCCCATTTTCGAACTGAATGAATCTTCCTTCCTCAAATTCTGTCACCTCATATCTTTTAGATTCTCCTGCAGCTTCACGTAATTTATTTATAGTTCCGTAATCCCCTAAATGATGGCCCCACTGGCTGTTATCCATCAAATCTTTAATTTCCTCTGTTGTCATAATTTCAGTTTCAAACCAATTTGACCACTCTTAACTTACTGTGGTTATACAATATAATACGAGAAAAAAACGAGATAAACAAGAGGTATTGTACTTATTATCAGACTATCTTTCCATTATGGATACAACAATACTTACAATCTCTATTTCCAGTTTAGCACTAATCGTTTCTGCAATTAATTCTTACCATCAACATTTTAAAAAGCGGTCCAAACTCAATGTTAGATTGATTGACGTGGATATAACGGATGAAGCCCATATCAAACTTGAATACCTGTTTGGAAATACGGGTACTGTACTTCATCATCTCAATAAGATATTCGTAGTGAGTGGACAGAATCTTAAAAACTTGGATACATCAATTGAATCATTAAATCCAGACCTTCCATTAATAATAGATTCGAATAAGGTTAATCGAGTAATAGTTACTTTTCCTGCATCTACTTATTCAAGACAAATCGCATCTGGTAATGCCATGTATGTTAGGTTTGATATTCTTTCACCAAGTGGAAAGGTTATCAATTATTTTCATGACATTCAAGGACTAATGGAAGAACACAAAAACAGAATTCATTTGTATAAAACGAGTTTCATGCATAAACCAAAAGATAACCCAAGTGGTGCTTGGATAACCTACAAATAAGTGCATTAGGAATTACTAACTTCTATTAAAATGAATAAAAATGCCCCAACCGATAAATGAACCATTAATTCACGATTATCTAAGATTCATATTTCATCCCGATGCTTCCGACAACTTAGAAGCATACAAAATGATCATTGATTCAGCCCTTTTTATTTCCAGATATACTCATGAAGCAATGCCAGCGACGGAACGGGATGTCTACATCAATGATGCCGTTATACTTTTTCAGTTGACCCTGACAAAAGGAATAGTCTTGAATGAATTAGTCGCTGGAATTAATTTTCGTAATCAAATCGACGGATTTCACAGAACACCGCTCTACGAACCAATGAGTATGGGAGCGCTAATTAGAAGTCAACTTGAAGCGTATACGAACTTTCATAACATCTTCTTGCAAGAGAATAAACATGCTAAAGATTTACTTTATTCTAGTTGGGTGATTTCTGGGCTTAAAACAAGGCAAACCTTTGTTGATGAAGAATCATCTGAAGAAGATAAACAGAAAGCCGCCGATGAGCTTAAGACAATTGATTATTATCTTAATAGAATCGCCAATAATGAGCTATACAAATCCTTTACTTCTGAAAAACGTAACTGGATCGACCAAAGAATAAAGAAAAAAGCCTATGAATTTATGTTTAAGGACGATGACCTAACTCTTCCAGGTTGGAAAGAGTTATTCTTGAACACGAACGTAAGGGATATATATAAACATCAATATGCGGCTCTAAGTCAATTTATTCATCCGTCCAACGTGTCTGTTTTTCAGTTCGAAGAAATGTATAGAAAAAACAACAGCGCAGAAATGTCAGTGAGCCTTTTGAATCGTTCAAAGGAAATTCTCGCTTTTATGATTACGGATTATTGCTCTTATTTACCAAAGGCTAAAGAAGCATTTGCGAAACTTCCAGAAATCAATCAGATACTCATTGATGCAATTAATTACAATTTTAGGGAAGCTCAAGAGCCATTATATGCCAAGAGAGATGCCTTTTATGAATCCCTTACTGAATATGCCAGATTAAGACATTAGAGGTTGAAGTCTATGAAAAACTTGTGGAGATGTTAGGTACATTCTGGGGATCCTGCCAGTTAAGATTCAGAAAGAGTTAATGACATAAAACTTGTACTTCCTTTAAAGTATTCCCGTAGACACCAACAACTCTCTAATATCCACTTTCAAAAACTTCGAGATTTCATAAAGCGTTTCAACGGACGGTTGCACTTCGTTTGTGCACCATCGTGAAACCGTTGATTCGGTTTTACCCAAATGAGCAGCCAGATCTTTGCTGCTTTTGTTCTTCTCGGCAAGGACAGATTTAATTCTATTGAGATTTACTTTCGACACGGTGCAAATTTATTGACTTCTCCTGCAAATATCTAAATTTTCAATTACCTGAAAATCACCCTAAAATGACAATAAATTATATTTTCATGCGCTTTTATTTGCATAAAAACAATATTAATTGTATTCTTGTAGCAAGAAATTATAGTCATGGAGCAAGAAAAGAATTTTCAACAGTCGGGTAAAAGAAGGATAAAAGTGCACGGAAAACATGTTTCACGGACGTATCAGCGGTATGTTGTGTTTCCTGAGATTCGATTGTGTAGAAAATGGCTGGACAAACTGGGGTTTAAGCAGGGACAAACCGTAATTATTGATGAAGAGAATAATAAACTGATCATTACACTTGACAACGAGAAAGCTTAAATGCAGTACTGCAATTTAACAGAGACATTTTAGGTCAAGTTAATTCACGCTGATTTCGCTGATCAACGCTGATTTGATTGCCTGTTTGATATAAAATATAGATTGCGCTGATAAAATGAATCTGCGAAATCCAACTGCTTAACAAGTCACAGTAGTTTAATTATCATCTGCGCAAATCTGCGAAATCAGCGTGAGTCACCTCCCTCAATCCCTCCCGATGTTCCGCTTCGCTACAATCGGGACAAATCCTTGTGGAGGGAAGCCGCCCACCTCCAGCGGACGCGAGAATTTTCTCTCCCAAGTTATCAACATCATTGCGCAAACCACGCGAAAGTCCTTATTTTTGCACCATGTCGGAATTCGTTGTTTCAGCACGTAAGTACAGGCCCCAAACCTTCTCTACAGTCGTAGGGCAGGCTGCCATCACCAATACGCTGAAAAACGCTATCAAAAATGATCATTTGGCTCAGGCTTTCCTGTTCTGCGGTTCGCGCGGAGTGGGAAAAACAACTACGGCTCGTATCCTTGCCAAAACGATCAATTGCATGAGTCCGACGGAGACCATGGAGGCATGCGATACCTGCGAAAGCTGTACTTCGTTCAACGATGGACGTTCCCTGAACATTCACGAATTGGATGCGGCTTCGAACAACAGCGTGGAAGATATCCGCTCGTTGATTGACCAGGTACGCGTTTTGCCTCAGATCGGAACCCACAAGGTGTACATCATCGACGAGGTTCACATGTTGTCGACTTCGGCGTTCAATGCCTTCCTGAAAACGTTGGAAGAGCCGCCGGCACACGCCATTTTCATTTTGGCAACGACTGAAAAACACAAGATTCTTCCTACTATTTTGTCGCGTTGTCAGATTTTCGACTTCCAGCGCATTAAGGTGAAAGACATAGCCGAACAATTGGCAACAGTTGCGGCAAAAGAAGGCATTACCGCAGATCCTGACGCGCTTCACCTGATTGGGTTGAAGGCCGACGGAGCAATGCGTGATGCGCTTTCGATGTTCGATCAAATGGTGAGTTTCTGCGGAACCACCATCACACACAAAGCGGTTCTTGAAAACCTCGTGATTCTGGATTACGATTACTACTTCCGTGTGGTGGAATCAGCATTGAAAGAAGACATTGCGGCGAACCTGCTGTTGTTCAACGATGTGATAGAAAAAGGATTCGACGGTCACCATTTCATCAACGGTCTTGCCGATCACTTCAGAAACCTACTCGTTTGTAAAGATCCGCGTACCGGTTCTTTGTTGGAAGTCGGTGAATCTGCTGAGCGCATGTACATTGAACAGGCGGCGAAAGTCGACCAAATGTTCTGTCTGCGCGCATTGGCGGTTTTGAGCAAAGCCGATGTGGAATACAAAGCGGCTCGAAATGGTCGTCTGCTGGTCGAAATGGCCCTGATGCAGATTAGTTCACTCGTAAGCGAGCAGGAAAAAAAAAATCCCTGACGGAACCCGTTAGCATTCTTCCGTATCCCGGACAAAGTTTACGCAATGAGCCATCGGCAAAGGTGAACAAGCCTTCCGTTGCTCCTCCTACTCCCGCGTTCAACGCAAAGAAAGAAGCGAAAGTATTGAGTTCCCCGACCGGAAACCTCAACTCCAATACCATTTCGATCAACCAATTGGTCGAGATGCACCAGCAAAACAGAGCGGTTCGAAACGAAGATTTGCCTCGCGAACCGTTCCACAAAGACGATGTCATCCAACACTGGAAACGCATTGCACACCACTTCAGAACGAACGATCAGGAACAGGTGTTTATGGTCATGACGAAACGCGATCCGGTTCAGATTGACGAGCGCACGTTCCAGTTCGAAACCGACAACTCCATTCAGGCGACGCGTATTGAATCCGTGATGGAGGAAATCATGGCTTACCTGCGCAAAGAAGTGAAAAACTACGATTTAATCATCAAGGTGGAAATTGCGCAACAAGCTGAGGACGAGACCAAATACCTCACCGGAAAGGATAAATTTGATCGCATGGCGCGTGTCAATACCAACCTTTTGGACCTGAAGAATCGTTTTAACTTAGACATTGAACCCTAATATGAAATATCCTTTAGTGCTCATCGGCTTGTTCGCATTGCTTAGTTGCGGAGATTCGGATGATACGACTGCCGTTACGGAAGAATCAACCGAAGAAGTTCAGGAAACTACCGATTTTGCAATGCGCGCCCGAAAAGTAGCGATGGCAAAGTTGAATATTCCGGCGAATGAGAAATTCGATTTCAAGGTTTACCGCGAAGAAATCAATTCGGATACCATTGAGGATGCGATTATCACCATTAACCGCATGCAGTTTGCCATGGACGAAGCCATTCGTACCGGAAAACAGGCAAAAATGGCTGAAATCGGGTTCATGGGGTCGTACAACTTCTTCATTTATTATGACGGCGCGACAGATCAATTCTCCGTTCCGCTTCCTGTTCCGTCTACTCCCGGCCGACCATTAGACGTTTCTTTCGAGAACATTCTTTCCGATACCCGAAAAGACATCGTAATTGATTACCGCATCCGAAATTCAGGTTGGCGAAGCTACTTCAGCGTATTTGATGAAACCGATCTTGCATTGGTGTTCCAGTGGAAGTACTTTGATAAAGCCGGCGAGGATAAACCGGAAGCATTGCTCCACAAGTACGTACAGAATGAAACGTCGCTGACCAAAGATATTTACATCTACGAAAGTCAAATTGACGGTTACAACAAGGAAATCGGCGACATGTACGCTTACGTTCCGAGCATTACAAAGGCAGGAAAGCTGTTGATGCGTTTCACCTTCGATCCGCGTTTCCGCAAGTACAAGCTCATCGACGAAGGAGGTAATTCACCAATGACTTATCCTGTTCAAGACGGCGTGAAAAAGGTGAAATGAGAACCTTAACCATTTCAAAAGAGCTTCGCTTTACACAACACGGATCGGGAAAGCATTTATTGATTGCCTTGCATGGTTATGGTCAATTGGTGGAATTCTTCTCGAAGAAGTTTGTTGATTTGACCGATACAGTTGTGGTTTGTCCGGAAGGAACACACCGTTTTTACCTTGAAGGAACCAGCGGGAGAGTCGGTGCATCGTGGATGACGAAGGAATGGCGCGAGCAGGATATTCTGGAAAACAATCGTATTCTGGAGCAACTTTCGAAACAACTGATTACCGAACTACAACCTTCAACCATTACCGTTTTGGGCTTTTCGCAAGGTGTTGCAACGGCGGCCCGCTGGTTGAAATCCACGGAACTACCGGTTGATCGATTCATTGCCTGGGCAGGCGTTTTCCCACCAGATATTCCCTTCGAGAATCTGGAAACACTTCCCACCTCCCGTTTCGCGGTTTTGGGAACAGAAGACCCTTATTTCTCAGGCGATAAGGCCGAGGAAATGTTGTCGAATTATCGTAATTTCGGTTTTGAAACGCGCGTTTTCGAAGGAAAACATGAACTCAATACATCGCTCATTCAACAACTGTGTTCGTATGACTAAATCCCTGCTTACGGTACTTTTTATGGCGCTTGCCTGTTCTTCTTTTTCACAGGAAGACAAGGAGCTTTACAACGATTACGTGGAAGAACCCGAAGAACCGGAATTGGGAAATGAGATCGGGATTGACTTCCAGTTCAGTGCGAGTACGCTTGGTGGCGTTGCAGGTGGAGGATTGAAATTCGGACATTGCTACAATAAAAACATCATTTTCGGGCCAAGTATTCGTTACCAGCATTCCTGGTACAAAAGCAATGGATTAAACGGCGGATACAGCGTTTACGGCGGCGGTGGCTTCATTCATTTTCGCTTGTACGATTATTTGTTCGTCGGAACTGAAATCGAAATTCTGTCTAATCCGATCAACTATGTAAATCCTTACGGCGGAAGACAATGGGTACCAACCATTTTGGTTGGCGGTGGTTTCTCACATGCGTTCAACAATTCGTTTCGTTTGAACGCCGGAATTATGTACGATCTCTATAACAGTACCAATAGTCCTTTCCGCCCGGGATATGTCATGAAGAAAGAAAACGGGGCTTTGATACCTGTTGTGTACCGCATTGCGATATTTCTTCCAATCTGATGTTACTTATTTGACTTTCTGTCATTCTACAGGTGACAGTGGTTTAAAACAAGAATAGGGAAAAGAGAAAAGGGTCATTTCAAGGAGGTGATCCTTTTTTGTTGCTCCGAGATTTAATTAAACACATAGTCGTCTGCGGGATTTTTTGTTAAACACATAGGAACATAGTTCAATCATAGGCACATAGCTATTTGATGATTCGTGTTCGGACAACTTTGTCACGATGCTCTTATAAAGTGACCAGGTGTAAAAAGTTCACTTCTATAGTTTCTAAAGATCTACCGGAAGGTCGGGATAAATCATAACTAACTATCAAACAAACTATGTTTCTATGTGAAAAGCTATGTGACTATGTGTTTAACCATTGAACCCACAAAAAAAGGGCAGCTGAACTTCAACTACCCTTCTGCTAATGCGCTTCTTTTTTACTACATAGGTTTCGCCAGTGTTCCCGCTTTACCGATATCCACCAACTCCACATAGAACTGCAGCGTTGAAAACGGAGGAATACTTCCGTCCGGTGTTCCCTGAGCTCCGTATCCCATTGCCTGAGGAACATACAATTTGTACTTCCCTCCTTTTTTCATTTGAGGAATTCCAATGCTCCATCCCGGGATTACCTGACCAAGATTAAACCCGATCGGTTCACCACCAAGCGAGCTCTGAATGGTATCTCCATTTGCGTTCATCAATACATAATGTGCAAGAACGTCGTCTGAAATTGCAGGAGAAGCCCCTGTTCCGGCTTTCACTGTTTCCAGGTAAATTCCTTGTGCCAATTCCTGAACTCCTTTGCGCTTTTTAACCATATCAAAGAATACAGATTCTTTACGGTTTACTTCAGATGTAATGCGTGTATTCACTTTTACCATGAAATCACTTAGCAGTTTCTGTTTGATCTGTTCTTCGATCAATGTATCCTGTTTGTTCACACCCAATTCGAAACCGTAAATCACGTACTTCTTGTCAAACTCCGACATAAAGCCGATGTCTGTCCACGATTTGTTGAAGGTTGCTCCAAGGAACTTCCCGATTGCGTTTGAACCGTCTGTAACGTATTGTTCGTTGAACTGGCTTTGGTCTTGTCCCAAGAACTTAATCAGTAATTCTTCAGACTCCTGGTTGAATGCCTTTTCGTCGTTCAGACCTGCTGTAAATCCTTCAACCAATTGTGCTTTATCGTACTTATCGAAATTCGGATCCTGATCCAGCTGATGTGCGTGATCCGCTCCGATCAGGTAAGAGATTTCGTGTTTCTGAGTCGTCATCGGAAGTGCTTCAACACCTTCCGGCTTGTCGTCACCGCAGCTTGTAAAAACAAGCGCTAGCGCCAACAATGACAATGCGAAAAACCTCATCTTAGTTTTGGATTGCGATCAGTTCAACATCAAAAATCAACGCCATGAACGGTTTGATTGCGCCACCCGGATGCGGATGAGCACCGTATGCCAATTCCTGTGGAATGTACAATCTGTACTTAGAACCAACAGGCATCAACTGCAATGCTTCTGTCCATCCTTTGATTACCTGGTGAACACCAAATGTTGCAGGAAGTCCACGCTCAATGGATGAATCAAAAACAGTTCCGTCGATCAACGTTCCATGGTAATGAACCTGAACCGTATCGTTCGCGGTTGGTTTCGTACCAGTACCTTCAGAGATCACTTCATACTGAAGACCGCTTGCCGTAGTATGAACACCGGCCTTCTTTTTATTCTCAGCAAGGAATTGCTCACCTGCAGTTTTCACTTCTTCGAACTGTGCAGCGGTAAGTTCCTGTATATATGACTGAATAATCTGATTAGCTTGTTCAGGAGCGAATTTCAATGTTTTCCCTTCAAAAACATCAGAAATAGCGGCTGCCATTTCCTGCGGATCGATACCGCTTAAATCTTGTTGCATAAGGCTATCTGCTACGGACAAACCGATACAGTAACTTACTGCTTTAATATCTTGTGACATGCGAAAAATTTGGGACAAAGATAGTCAGGAATGTTGAATGACGATTTTCGATTCGTGAATGGTGATGGATGATTTATGAATTATTAAGGCTGATTTGTGAATGATGATTTGTGAATGATGATTTGTGATTGATGATTGATGAAGGTTGATTTGTGAATGATGATTGGTGAATTATTGGAAGGTTGATCGATGATTGATGATTTGTGAAGGATGATTTGTGAATTATTGGAAGGTTGATCGATGATTGATGATTTGTGAAGGATGATTTGTGAATGATGATTTGTGAATGATGATTGACGAAGGTTGATTGATGATTTTTTGAATGATTCATACATCGATAACACTTAGGAAGAATGGATGTTGACCGGTGAGTTGTGAATTTCTTTGCGCCTTAAACAATTACTCTTGTGTATTCAACCTTCAACGATCAACATTCATCCTTCTATATTTAACATTCTATATTCAACATTCAACCTTCATCAATCAACCTTCTAATGCGTTAGCAATATCTTCCCAAATGTCTTCAAGGTGTTCCAGACCAATGCTCAATCTTACCAAACCATCGGTAATGCCAACTTCCAGTCGTTCTTCAGGTTTGAGCTTGGAATGTGTAGTAGACGCCGGATGCGTCGCAATACTTCGGCTATCTCCAAGATTAGGCGTCAGTGAGAACAATTGCAAAGCATCCAGGAATTTGCGTCCTGCTTCCAGACCTCCTTTTACCTGAAAACTGACAATTCCTCCACCCCATCTCATTTGCTTTTTCGCAATGTCAACCTGCGGATGCGATTCCAAAAACGGGTAACGCGTCCACTCTACTGCCGGATGTTGTTCCAAACGCTTCGCGATTTCAAGTGCTTGCGACGAATGTTTTTCCATTCGAAGGTGAAGCGTCTCCAGTGATTTGGATAGCACCCACGCGTTGAACGGACTCATAGCAGGTCCGCTGTGGCGCGCAAATGCCTGAATCTGATCAATGATCGCCTGAGTCGAAACGATTAAGCCGCCTAAAACGCGCCCCTGACCGTCGATGTATTTCGTTGCAGAGTGAATGCAAATATCCGCTCCGAACTTGATCGGTTGCTGAATAACGGGTGTCGCGAAGCAGTTATCGACCACAAGTAAAACCTTTTTTGATTTACAAATAGCAGCAATACGCTCGAGATCAATCAAATCCAGTCCGGGATTCGAAGGTGTTTCGATGTAAACCATCTTTGTACTGGCTGTAATTGCCTGTTCGTACAAATCGTACGCATCCGAGTCAACGTAAGACGATGTAATTCCCCATTTCGGAAGAATATTCGTAAACAACTGGTGTGTTGAGCCGAATACAGATCGCGAGGAAACAATGTGATCACCGGATTTCAACAATGCGGCAAATGTTGTAAATACGGCGGCCATTCCGGTTGCCGTAGCCCAGGCAGCTTCCCCACCTTCCAGAACACTGATTTTCTGCAGCAGTTCATCTACGTTCGGATTCGAATAACGCGAGTAGATGTTCGCCTCAATTTCATCCGTAAAGGCTGCACGCATTTGTTCTGCATCGTCAAAAACAAAGCTACTGGTAAGGTAAAGAGGAACGCTGTGCTCCTTTTGCTGGCTGCGTTCAGATTGCAAACGAATGGCTAATGTTTCGCTTCTGTAATTGCTCATTAAAGGTGTTTTACTTCGGTTTGTACTTCAATATCAGGATTCAGTGATTGTGAAACAGAGCAGTATTTTTCATGTGTCAGTTTTACAGCACTATTTAATTTATCGAGATTCACTTCTTTGTTCACGATGAAAATCAATGTGATCGCTTCGAATTTTGCAGGAATAGCATCCCTTCTTTGGGCATCAATTTGAATCTCAAAATGCGTGACTTCCTGTCGCTGTTTTCTCAGAATCAACAGCACATCAATGGCCATACAACCGGCAAGCGAACTTGCCAGCAGTTCCATGGGGCGCATTCCGGAACCTTTGCCACCGATTCCCGGTGCAGCATCCATGTTCAGGCGAATTCCCTCCTCATTTTGAGCCTCGAGAACAAAGGGCTCTTCAATCAATTTTAATCCCAGTTTCATTGTGTTGGTTTTATCTATGAAACTAAGGTAGCGGTTTCAGTGTTCGCAAATTCTGCCTGAGCAACCTCATTCAACACGACCCCGTTTGGAAGGACTGCAAGAAACAGGTCATTTTCGTTATTCAAATCAAGGTTGCGAATATCAGCGAAGTTCACGTATCCGATTTTGAAATGGTGTGTTGCTCCGTGGTATACTTCTGAAGTTTCTGCAAACGGAATTCGCTCCAACGCCTCTTTTGATACTGCTGAAACATACACTTTCAATTTAAAGTCTTCCGTAAGTTCAATAGTCTCATCCGTGATGCTCTTGCGGTATTCGTAAGCATAGTCAAATTGCAGTGCAGAAATATCAGAAAGAACCGCACTTGCAGTAGGGTGACTTCCGGCACCTTTTCCGAGGAACAACTGACGATCAGAGAAGAGCGCTTCTACTACAACAGCGTTAAATTCATTCTCTACATTGTATGCGAAGTGATTCGACGGGATCAAATGTGGTGCAACGAAACCTACAACCTGATTATCAATGCGGGTTCCAAAAGCAAGTAATTTGATTTTCAGACCTTTTTCACGAGCGTAAGTAGCATCCCAGGTTTTCAACTGACGAATTCCATAATTCCAGATTTGCGATTGATTTGCTGTGTATCCGAACGCATGCTTCAACAGCAACACTAACTTGTACTTCGCATCGAAAGCATCCACATCCGAAGTTGGATCAAGTTCCGCGAAACCAAGCTCCTGAGCAGTCGTAAGTGCTTCGTTGAACGATTGCCCTTCACCGGTTTTAGTCAGAATGTAATTCGTCGTTCCGTTCACGATTCCGCTGATGGTGGAAAGCGAATCGTTGTTGTAGTATTCCTCCAGGTTTCGAATAATCGGAATCGAACCTCCAACCGAAGCTTCGTAAAGGAAAGACACATTGTTTTCTTTCGCAAGCGCAACCAGTTCTTCCAAATGGTAAGCAATGAGCTTTTTATTGGCAGATACTACGTGTTTTCCTGAGCTCAAAGCTCTCTTCACGATTTCGTATGCTGCATCGCTATCGTTGATGAGCTCAACCACTACGTTGATTTCGTCATCATTGAGAATCAAATCTGCATTATTACTGAAGTACGACGCATCAATCGCACGTTTTTTACTCAAGTCTTTGATTACGATGTGCTTGATACGCGCCTGAAGAAGTGCTGTTCTGTTCAGTACTTCGTACAAACCTGTTCCTACACATCCGAAACCGAATAATCCTATAGTGAGTTGTTTTTTCATTTTTACCTGTTCTTATGATCTTAGTTAATTGCTTTCGCTTTGATTTGTTGTGAGTATTATGAGCCTGCCTATCGGTGGCAGACAGGTTGTTGTTCTTCCATGAATTGAGCAATACACGCTTCCAGAGCCTCGAATTCTACCAGAAATCCATCGTGACCAAAATCGGAGGACAAAATTCCCAGTTCAGCATTTGGCAAGTGATTTGCGAGAAATTCCTGTTCACGAAGAGGAAAAAGCAAATCTGAATCAATTCCAATTACAAGTGCCGGAATAGTTATCTGCGCAAGACATTCTTCCTGAGTCCCCCGACCTCTCCCCAAATTGTGAGAATCCATTGCTTTTGACAGGTACCAGTAGCTATAAGCATTGAAACGATTTGCAAGTTTTTCGCCCTGATAACGTTGGTAAGAAGACGCTTTGAAATCATCGCTTTTCGAGTTATCGTTTTCACTTTGGGTGAGTCGGTAACCTTCGTACGTTCTGTAACTCAACATTCCGATGGAACGTGCTGCGATTAATCCTTTTCTTCCACCATCAAATTCATCCTGAAAAAACGTTGAATCCGCTTCAATTGCCAATCGTTGAGATTCATTGAACGCCACACCGAAAGGTGAGTGAAAAGCGTTTGTTGCAATAGGAATGATGCTTTTGAAACGCTCCGGTTGCTGGTATGCCCATTCCAATGCTTGTTGTCCGCCTACCGACGCACCGATGAGCACCTGAATTTGTTGAATGTCCAGTTCTTCTCGCACAGCTTCCAGGCCTTGTACCATATCACGAATGGTCAACACGGGAAAATTTCTGTAATACCGTTGATTTTCGGTACTGAACGAAAGTGGTCCGGTAGAGCCATAGCAACTTCCAGGAACATTAACCGCAACGATAAACCATTCTTTCGGATCGAAGAATTTTCCTTCGCCAAACAGACCTCCCCACCATTCGTGAACGCGGTGATTTCCGGTTAGTGCGTGACACACCCATACCACATTTGACTGATCTTCATTGAGTTTTCCCCAGGTTTGGTACGCCAAAACCGGATTATAGAGTTCCTCTCCCGACTCAAGGGATATCGGTTGTTTTAGCTGTAAAGTAAACTCCTTTGGGAGCAATTGAGATTGTATTGTTGACATATTGATCGAATTATTGAGTGAGAATTAAGCCTGCGTTAGGACTAACACCACATTCGATACGAACAATACACACTGATTACTGTTGCCGGTTGAGCAACAAATAGGGTTTCTTTCTGAAAATTAATTTGCTTCATAGTACATTCAATTATATTCGCCCGTCCGCCATTGGCGGATCTGACTCGGAAATTGGCACCGGTTTTCCAATACCGACAGTTATTGTCGGCACTTAAAGTTGGTTGCCAGAGGGTCATAGAGTCCGTCTCTCACCTCTTCTGTATAAACAAATGTCACCTACGCTTTAGAATGACGTTGCAAAGATTGCGTAAAGATTTTCGAATTTGCAAGAAAAAGTAAAAATTGTTGGTGACCAGTGGTTTACAGGAATTCAAGAAACACTAAATCAATTTACTAAAATTTCACACAAAATGCAGTATAAAAACAAATTGAGTTTCAATATTAACACCTAAAAATCAAGTAATTGGCTCATCTAACTTAACGAGAATGGTTTTCTGTGAGAAAATTCACGTTGCAACACGAATGTTATCCACATAGGATTACAAGAGATTCCCTCCCGGAATCGACGAAATTGTCAGGAATAACTATTAATTCCGGAAAATCAACTATTAATCAAAAGCCTCCATCTATTACCTGTTATATAAAAAACGAATTATTGTTACTTGTGTGGTATTTGTTTTTTCAAGAGCTTTGACCACTTAATAAATTTTAATCATTACTATGAACGACAAGTACTTCTCTGTTGGGAAAGGTAGCTTTTGGAAGCATTACCTATTGCTTGTTGGAATAGTTTTAGGAACCTGGTCTAACTTCCATGCCCAGAACTCCGGTAACTATACCTTCAGCACCAACTCGACGAGCTCATTGCAGGACATGAGCACCGGGACTACCCAAATAGTTGGGCCCGGACTGGATGCAACTGCTTCGGCTGTTACTCCTATCGGTTTTACGTTTTACCTTATGGGTAATGCGTTTACAAACTTCTCCGTAAATGATGACGGACTCTTACAACTGGGCAACACGGCTGTAGGTACCAACATCTACACCATTAGTGGGGGAACCGCGGCTGCACCGAGAATGTCCGCTTTCAATGCGGATTTAAGAACTGGTACAACCGGTAAAGTTCACTACAAAGTGATCGGATCTGCACCAAACAGAAAATTGGTAGTTGAGTACCTGAACATGCAATTGTTCTATACAGCCGCCACAAGTGCAGGAACTGCGACATATCAGGTTGTTTTATCCGAAACAACGGGTCAGATTGACTTCATTTACGGAGCAATGAGTGCTACTGACGTTACGACAGGAAACAGATCTCCGTCTATTGGTTTCTATATTGGTAGCGCTGCCGGATCATTTGCATCAGTGGCTTATGCTACACACACTTCAACTACAACGGGTACTTACACTGCCAATCCGGCTGTAGGTGCAACGGGACCTATTGCAAACCTTACATCAGCTGCTGATGGAACACGACGCATATACAGTTATACACCAGCTGTTCCAAATGCACCATCTGCCCTTAGCTTTACTTCGGTTGGTTCGTCTTACATGAACCTGAACTGGACAGATAACGCAACCAACGAACTTGGATTTGCTATCTTCCGTTCTACAGATGGTATTACTTACACACAAGTAGGCACAGCACCGGCGAATGCTACATCATTTTTTGCTTCGGGACTTACAGCAAGTACACTTTATTACTGGAACGTCCATGCTTATACGGAAGGTGCATTAAGTACACCTGCTTTGTCAGGAACTCAGGCAACTTCTGTCTGTACAGCAGTAAGTGGAATCAAGACTGTAGGTGCAGGTGGGGATTATCCGAACCTTACTACGGCCTTTTCCGATATTAACTCTTGTACGCTTGCAGGAAATACAGAATTACAATTAATTGCAGGTTACCCGGCAGTTGCGGAATCTTACCCAATTGTAGGTCCAACAACTGCTCCCGTGGGTGCATTTACATTGAAACTGTATCCAACGGTAAGTGGTTTGAGCATCACTAGTAACAACACTACAGGTACACTGAACCTGAACAACACATCAAACCTTACTATTGATGGTAGAGTGAACCAAACCGGCGCAAACGATTTGATTATCGCAAATACGAATGTCGGAGCGAGCTACGCTGTACAATTGATTAACGATGCACGTAACAATAGTTTGATCAATTTATTCATTCAGAGTACAAACAATTCTACTACATCCGGTACTATTGTAATTGGTACTACAACAGGAACAAACGGTAACGATAATAACACAATTGACAATTGTGATATTCGCGATGGTGCGACTACACCAACCAACGCGATTTACTCTGTAGGAACAACAACTACAGCTACACATTTCAACGATAACATTACCATTTCCAATAACAGAATCTCGAACTTCTTTAATGCAGGAAGTGCAACGATTGGTGTGTTTGCAGGAAGCGGTAACAATGCCTGGACAATCACGAACAACAAGTTGTTCCAGACTGCCAGCAGAACCTATACTTCTGGAAATACTCACAACGGTATTCAGGTGAGTCATACAAATGGTAACGGTTTTGTGATTACCGGAAATACTATTGGTTACGCAAGTGCTTCTGCTACCGGAACCTATACGATGACAAGTACAGCAACTCGTTTCATCGGTATAAACGTCTCTGTTGGTACAACAACAGCTACCTCAGTTCAGGGAAATACAATTTCAGGCATTAACCTTCTAACAACAAGTGGTGCTGCAACAGGAAACGGTATTCTTGCTGGTATCAACATTACAAACGGTAACGTGAACGTTGGTAACGTAACTCCTAACGTAATCGGTAATACAACAGGAAACGATGCAATCGTAGCAACAACTGCAACTTCCGGTGGTATCATTGTTGGTATCAACAGCAGTTCAGCTGGTGCAGTGACAATCGCGAACAACCATATCGGTTCACTTACGGGTAATGGTTCAACAGCAACTTCTCCTGCGGGAATTACAGGTATCCAGGTTTCAGCGGGAACTCCAACGATTACCGGGAACACTATCGGTAGTATAACCACTTCCAACAGCTTCAACAATAGTGTTGCCTCTACGGGTGGTACACAATTGATCCGAGGTATCGATGTTACGGGTGGTTCCGCTGCTGCACTTATACAAAACAACATCATTTCTAACCTGACTCAATCAGGAACGTCTGCAACTTCAAACATCAGAGGTATTGTATACGGTGGTACAGGTAACGCAACAATCAATCAGAATTCGATTTCTAACCTGACTGGTGCAAATGGAAATACGACTATTGCATTGACCGCTGCAAATGGTCCTTCGGTTGCAGGTATTGTTCAGTACGGTGCTGCAACAGGTGGAGGGACTATTTCAAATAACACCATTCAAACACTTTCTGCAACAAACGCAACTGCAGTTCAAACAAACGTTGTAGGTATTGCTTACGGTGCTGTTACATCAGGTACAGTAACGAAAAACAAAATCTTCGATTTGAGAAATGCATCTACAATGACTACGGTAACCACTCCTCCGGTAGCGGCGGGAATTTTATTGCGTGCCGTTGCAACAGGTGTCAATGTAAACAACAACATGATTTCATTAGGTGATGCTCAAACAACAAACACTCAATTCGTTGGAGTTTGGAGTCAGCAAAACTCACCGGGAATCAACGTATATCACAACTCCATTTCAATTTCAGGTACAGCCGGATCGGGTGCTTTGCCATCGTATGGTTTCCAACGTGGTGATAACAGCACGACTGCTGTTACAGCAGCGATTGATTTCAGAAATAACATCGTATCCAACACACGTTCAGGAGGTACAGGTAAACACTACGCTATCGCGAACCAAAGTGCTGCACCAAGCACAACCGGATGGGGATTGAATGCAAGTAACTACAACGTATTGAATACAGCTAACGCTGCTACAGTAGGTTTGTGGGGATCAACAGATGCGGCATTTAACCCGTGGAGAGTTGCTTCAAATGGTGATGCTAATAGCTTCTCTGCTATTACAGTTACATTCGTGAACACAGCGGGTGGTGATCTTCACCTGAACATGGGCGTTACTCCAACTCCAATCGAATCAGGTGGTGCAACTATCGCTTCAGTAACTACTGACTATGACGGACAAGCTCGTCCAGGTCCTGCAGGTTCAGTGAACGGTGGTGGAACTTCTCCGGATCTTGGAGCGGACGAAATTGATGCAGCACCAGCTTTGCCGGTAATTACATTAAACTCGGTAACTCCTCCTACAACAACTCAATGTACAGCAACAGCTCGTCTGGTTTCTGTAAACATTACTACACCTGTTGGAACTGTTGTTTCCGCATCTATCGGATACACGGTTAACGGAGTTGCACAGACGCCAATTTCAATGACCAATACAACAGGAACTACCTGGGAAGGTACTATTCCTGTGCCGACTCCAGCCAATGCTACAATCGCATGGGGTGTTTCTGCGACAAACTCATCTGCATTGACAGGCTCATACGTAGGAACTCCTTACTTTGATGAACCATTGTTCGGAGTTGTAGCAAGTGCAACAAACTCTGCTGCTACGATCTGTTCAGGAAACTCTTCTACATTGACAGCGACGTTGTCATTGCCAGGACAAGTTCAATTAGGAACAGGAACGACTACGACTGCATTGACAGCACAACCAACTGCGTTCTGTAACCGTTGGTCATCTTACAGAATGCAAACTGTATACACTGCAGCTGAATTGAACGCTGCAGGTCTTCACGCAGGGCCAATTACTGCAATTGCATACAACATTATCAGTCTTGGTAGTGCAGCGACTAACGCAAATTTCGTGGTTAAAGTCGGAACAACAGGTTTGAGTTCATTTACAGATTTCATCTCTAACGCAGGATTTACAACTGTGTTCCCTGCAGCAACGTATACTCACGCAGTTGGATTGAACACAATTACATTTAGTACTCCTTACAACTGGGATGGTGTCTCGAATCTTGTTATTGAGATGACACACGATGGGGCTAACTCGACAAACAATGCCGAAACGTACTATACTGCAACCGCTACGAACATGGTAGCATGGTCCATTAATGGTGCTGCAACTGGTACGCTAAGTGTGAATAGATTGAATATCCGATTCAGTGGTAATACAGCTCCTACTGTTACGGCTTACGCCTGGTCTGATGGAGTTGGGACTGTAGGGACAACGAACCCATTGACAGTTAATCCAACTACAACGACAACGTATACAGCTAACATGACAGCTGCGGGATGTCCTGTAACACCGGCACCAACAACAACAGTAACGGTTAACCCGCTTCCAACAGCACCTACAACGGCTAACTCTGCTCAGTGTGGTACACAGGTTCCAACAGCATCAGTTACTTCAACAAGCGGATTGCCAACACCAACATTCATTTGGTACGACGCTGCTGTAGCTGGGACGGCTCTACAAACAAGTACATCAACTACTTATACGTCAAACGTTGCAACAACTACAACGTTCTACGTTTCTGAATTGAATACAGCCACCGGATGTGAATCTGCTCGTACAGCGATTACTGTAACGGTTGCAAGTGCTGACGGTATTCTTGCTTCAGCTAACAATGCAACAATTTGTATTGGTTCTTCAGTTACGCTAAGCGCATCTAATACAAATCCAACTCCAAACCAGAACTACACGTATACATGGAGTGGAACAGCGGGAAGTGGTCTTGCGTCTCAAGCTGGAACCTCGATTACCGTTACTCCAACAGTTCCTGGAACATACACGTACAGTCTTAGTGGGGTTGACGGTGGTTGTAGTGCAGTATCTTCTGTTAACGTAACAGTGGATCCGTTTGCTTCAACCGTTACACCAATTAACGTAACATGTAATGGTTACAACAATGGTTCATTCTCGCAGGGAGCTACTTCTTGTGGAACAGGACCTTACACGTATTCAGTTGATGGTGGTGCTTTCGGAGCTATTCCAACGAACCTTGCTCCTGGAACATACGCAATTGTAACGATGAATAGCGCTGGATTTACAAGTGCTGCTCAAAACATTACCATTACTCAACCAAGTACAACAATTTCCACTCCAACCGGAACAAACGCTGCAGTTTGTCAAAACGGTACAGTAGCTAACGTATCTGCTACTTCCACTACAAATGCTCCGGGATCCGGAAGTCAAACGTTGGTAGTGTCGTTTAACGTTGCAGCTCAACCAACTGAAACGAACGCCGCTCCTGGTAATATCGTTTCTTCTGCAACATATGCAGCGTTGCCAGCAGGTTCAACCATTACAGGTGGGACTTTGGTATACAACGGATTAACTGCAACAGGTGGTTCATGGATGTCGGATATTCGTTTAGGGTTCTCCGGAGCTGTAGTAGATGCCGCTGCACAAGGAACAGGATCTACTAACGTAGCCGGTACATTCAACTATACACGCGCTATTCCTGCCGGAGCAATCAATGCCGCAGGCGGAACTGTAAACCTACTTTACTGGGATTACTTCAGCGACAATGCTGGTGCAGAAGCTACTTTCCCAACTGGTTCGGGTGTTGCTACACTTACTATCACTTACACACCTCCTGCTCCTGCAACGATCTCCTGGTGGGATAACGCTTCAGGTGGAACGCAAATCGGAACTGGTTCTCCGCTGAACGCAGTTGGAACATCTGTTCTTCCGAACACTTCAACTCCTGGAACTTACACGCTTTATGCACAGGGTGAATACGGTGGATGTAGTGGTGTTACAAGAACAGCAGTTACAGTAACGGTTAATGCGCTTCCTACTGTTGGCGCTGGAACTGACCAAACTGTATGTGCGGGAACATCTGTAACTTTAAATGGTTCAGGTGCTACTTCATACTCTTGGGATAATAGTGTAACAAACGGTGTTGCATTCACACCGGCTTCTACAATGACTTACACTGTAACAGGTACAGACGGTAACGGATGTCAGAATACAGACCAGGTATTGGTAACTGTAAATGCTCTTCCTACTGTAAGTGCCGGAGTTGATCAGTCTGTTTGTACTGGTGGTTCAGTTACATTAAGTGGAGCAGGAACTGCAACAGGATACACATGGAACAATGGTGTAACTGATGGTGTTGCATTTACTCCTGCTTCTACGATGACTTACACAGTAACTGGTACGGATGGTAACGGATGTCAGAATACAGATGATGTGGTTGTAACTGTTAATGTTCCTACGTCAGGATCTGAAACACAAACCGCTTGTAGCTCATTCACATGGTCAGCAAACGGTACCACGTATACAACAAGTGGTACTTATACGGCTACTTTGACGAACGCTGCAGGATGTGATTCTATCGTAACGTTGAACCTTACGATCAACCAACCAAGTACAGGTTCCGAAACACAAACAGCATGTGACTCTTACACATGGCCTGCAAACGGAACAACATACACTATGGGTGGAACTTACACTGCTACGTTGACAAACGCCGTAGGATGTGATTCTATCGTTACTTTGAACCTGACAATCAATCAGTCAAGTACAGGTTCTGAGACTCAGACTGCGTGTGCATCTTACACTTGGCCGGCAAATGGAACAACGTACACAACGAGTGGTACATACACAACAACATTGACAAATGCTGCTGGGTGCGACTCTATCATTACGTTGAACCTGACAATTAACCAGCCAAGTACAGGTTCTGAGACACAAACAGCTTGTGACTCCTACACTTGGCCGGCGAATGGCACTATGTACACGTCAAGTGGTACTTACACTGCTACGCTGACAAACGCTGCAGGATGTGATTCTATCGTAACGTTGAACCTTACGATCAATCAATCAAGTACAGGTTCCGAGACACAAACAGCTTGTGACTCTTACACCTGGCCGGCAAATGGAACAACGTACACGATGAGTGGTACTTATACAGCTACGTTGACCAATGCTGCAGGTTGTGACTCTATCGTTACGTTGAACCTGACAATCAACACGGCTCCTACGGCAACAGCTACGGATAATGGTGACGGAACTATCACTGCTTCTGCTGGTTCTACTTACCAATGGATCGACTGTTCTACAGGTAACCCGATCGTTGGAGCAACAACTCAAACGTACACCGTAACAGCTAACGGAAACTACGCTGTTGTTGTAAGTAACGCTTCAGGATGTTCTGATACTTCAGCTTGTGTGTTGATCGATTACATCGGAATTGAGGAGACAGCTTCTGTGAGCATCTCTGTATATCCGAACCCGACTCACAATGAAGTAACTGTGGTAATGAGCGCTTCTGCAGCTACTATTGAAGTAGTAGATGCTCAGGGTAAATTGCTTCAGGTAACGGAACTTGTTAGCGGCGGAAAAGTTGATCTTTCTGCTTACGAAACAGGAGTTTACTTCCTGAGAATTAAAACTGAAAACGGATCTGTTCTTGAACGTATCGTGAAGAACTAATTCTTTTCCTAATAATTGAGGAACGTCCCGACAATAAATGTCGGGACGTTTTTTTTGGTACGTCGCGGCAAGCTTTTGACTTTTAACTTTTGCTTTTGAATTACTCACCGACCTCCTACTACATTCTACCTACAATTTTTGTTAGGATTCGTTAAGATCGAATCGTACATTTATTCCTCCACTACATTTACTAAAAATAACCGATCTACATTACCGTATCGGGATCATTAAAACTGAAAAGATGAAAAAGGGATACATAGTTTTAGGAGGAATCATTTTTCTGGTTCTCATCGTATTTCTGATGTACAGAAACAGCTACAACAAAGCGATTACCTACCAGGAAAATGTTGAGGAAGCCTGGGGAAATGTTGGTGCTGACTACCAACGTCGGGCAGATCTTGTACCACAATTGGTTGCTACCGTGAAAGGTGCCGCTGCCAACGAACAAAAGATTCTGACAACAGTCACCGAAGCTCGTGCGGGTATTGTTCAGGCAGAAACACCAAAAGACATGGATTTAATGGGCAAGAAAATCAATACGGCCATAAATCTTGCTTTTGAAGCTTATCCACAGATTCGTTCCACAGAAAACTTCAGTAAGCTTCAGGATGAGCTTGAAGGCACCGAAAACCGGATTGCCATTTCCCGCAAACGATACAACGAAGCGGTGAAGCAATACAATGCACACATTCGTGGGTTCTTTAACAGCATGTTTCTGAGTTCAGAGACATTCCCGAAGAAAGAACAGTTTGAAGCAACTCCGGGCTCTGAAACAGCTCCTGAGGTAAATTTCGAGAACTAATGTTCCGTAACCAGAATAACGAGCCTTTCTCCGAACTCGAAAAACAACAGCTCATTAAAGCAATTGAGCATGCTGAACAATCGAGTTCCGGAGAAATCCGTCTGCACGTGGATTTAAGTTGTTCACGTCCGCCCCTGGAACGCGCAATCGAATGTTTCGAGAACCTGGGAATGACTGCAACGGAAGAACGTAACGGTGTGCTTATTTACCTCGCTTTACAGGACCGGAAATTTGCAATCATTGGCGACAAAGGTATCGATGAGAAAGTACCTCATGATTTCTGGGATACAACCCGCGATTTAATGCTGTCTTATTTCAAAAAAGACATGTTGGTTGAAGGTTTGTGTCGGGGAATAATGCACGCTGGCGAACAACTTCAATTGCATTTTCCATTGAATGAAAACGACGCCAACGAATTAAGTAACGATATCAGTTTTGGTGATCATGAAGACTAAGTCCCTATTTCGTTCCCTTCTGCTCGCTATTGGATTTGTTACCTTAACCGGCTTGTCCTTCGCACAGAATGTTCTTCCCAAACCATATCCGGAGCGTTTGGTGAATAATGCATCAAAAGAATACCCGGATTTCATTTCTGAGGAAGAAGAAGCTAAACTGGAGGCAAAACTGGAAGCTTTTTCCCGTGAAACGTCAAATCAGATTGTGATTGTAATTGTTGATGATCTGAACGATATGGAGCCCTTTGAGTATGCTACTGAAATTGGTCAGCAATGGGGAGTCGGAAAGGCAGACAAAGACAACGGTATTGTGATACTGCTGAAACCAACCGGTGGCAAAGGACAACGTAAGTTCTTCATTGCTGTCGGACAGGGACTGGAAGGTAGAATTCCGGATGGGGTAACACACGATATTCAGGAGAACGAGTTACTTCCTTATTTGAAAGAAGGTCAAAATTACCTTGCGCTCGACAAAACGACCAATGTACTCATGGCACTTGCCAAGCAAGAGTATTCGGCAAAAGATTACACAAAACAACACAGTTCAGGTGGACGTCTTGGAAGCATGGTATTGGTTTTCATCATCATTGTGGTTGTCTTGATCCTGATTTCACGACGTGGCGGTAATTCCGGACGTGGTGGCCGTGGTTCATCCTTCATTTACGGTTCAACCGGTTTCTTTATGGGAAGCGGATTTGGTCGCGGTGGAGGTTTCGGAGGAGGTTCTTCCGGAGGTGGTTTCGGTGGCTTTGGCGGAGGAAGTTTCGGTGGTGGCGGATCAGGAGGAAGCTGGTAAGTTAAATTCAAAAGTCAAAACGTAAAAGTCAAAAAAGAGTGACGTGTTAGGGAATTAAAAATTATCAAGGTTTAATTATCAAGACCTTTGAACATCCGATGGAACATGCACCTTGATAATTGATTCATTTTTGAATTGATAATTTTTAATTACTTCTTCTTTTTGACTTGTAACTCGTCTTCCTGCTGACGAAAGCGTACAATCTTCTCAATCAGGTCTAACGGTAGTTCCTGTTTATGAGGGAAATGAATGGTTCCTTTGGAATAAGAATAACCTTCCTTTTCCAGTTGGTCTTTTACAAACTCGACACCACTACCCGTGGGATAAAATCCGATTTGTTTTGCATTTCCTGCGAAGTAGACCAACACCTTGTTCTGCTTGTAAGCAGGCATTCCGTAACTGATCACTTCAGTCGCATCCGGAAGCAATCCACGAAGGATTTCCCGCATTTCCATTAACCTTGGCTGAACTGCCTGTGGTTGTTCCATGATGAAATGATCAACGTTTTGGTATTCTTTCATACGAATCGGGTTTATGCGTAAATAGATTTCTCGAGGTCATACAGCGGCTTCAAAGACACTTCGGTACCACTCTCCCCTTTCACGGAATAATCAAACGGGTTATCCAGATCATGAATTAACAAAAACATGTATGCGACAAGGAACGTTACTAATGTTGTAAAGAACAATGAAGCATAAAAAGGATCGATCTTGATAATAATCAGACCGAATGCAATCAATAATCCCATTACTTCAACAATGGTATACGCCGGACCGATAAAGTCCGTATCACGTACCGTATCTATACGCAACAACATTCTTCGAAGACTGTTCTGCTCATTCTTTAATCGAATTACGTAATTTACCTGAATTCCTTCTTTTTCAATAGCACTGATGTGGTCGTTCATAGCGCTGATTCGATCCAGCATAGCTGCCGTTCGCTCCTGCTTATAGAACCATTTGATCAACGCATAGTACAATTCCTTTTGATAAGCCCGAAACTCACGTGCCGCGTTCGAATCAAAGGAACGAATAAGTGTATCCGTATCGTCATTCAACGTACGCAAAGAAGCAGCTAATTCGCTTGGTAGTTTCTCACTTTCCTTGTAGTCCGAAAGTACTCCCGAAATCAGGAAACCGATGAGAAAAATAGTTCCCCCGACCAGACTCGTAAAAAGAGCATTCAGTTCCATTACCTCCCAATTCTGCATGTGAAAGAGGAACTTCAATCCACCGATAACGGCTACAAAAGGAATAATTTTTACAGCGATAGACCATTTTTGCCAAAAACGATTGCGGGTTCTGCTAAGTGCTTCTCTTGGATTCATATTAAGGAATTGTTAAGCGCAAATATAGAAGAAAGAGGAATGGAGAAACGTGTTAGCATTAATTATCAATGGAGGAATTATCAATTATCAAGGGCTAGTCAATTCTTGATAGTTGATAGTTGATAATTGTTAATTGATAATTTTCTATCATTGATAATTTTCAGTTACTCCACAATAGACTCCATAATGCGCTTGCGGTAGATCTCCAAAAGTTTCGCTTTCGAGAAATAACCAACAACCTGATCGTTTTCAATCACCGGCAAATAACTCAGTTTACTACGTTCGAAGACTTCCATAGCGTGTTCCGCATTTGATTCCGAATTAAGTGCATACCTGATCGGTTCCATGAATTGGTCAAGTGTCGCGTTTGGTTCAGTAGCGTATACTTTCAGGAGTTCCGGAAGATCATCAAGGTAAAGCATTCCGATAAGTGTCCCGCCTGGAGAAACCACAGGAAATAGCGCTTGTTTTGAACTCTGTATGGTTTCAAAAAGATCAGAAATGGTATTGAACGGACTTAACACTACAACAGTTTCCTCCAGTAAATCTTTCGTATCAATCGTTGACAACACGTGTTTGTCTTTGTCTGCGCGGACTACGTGACCTTCATCAGCCAATCGTGTAATATCCATAGAATGCTTCACATAACGCTTCGAAATGGCAAAGCTGATAGAGGAAACAATCATCAGGGGAATCATTAATCCATAACCTCCCGTAATTTCGGCAATAAGGAAGATGGCTGTTAATGGAGCATGAAACAATCCACTCAATAAACCAGCCATTCCAACCAACGTAAAATTAGTAACAGGGAGCGCCGCCGTCCAACCCGTCAGATTCCAGCCGTAAGCAAATGCAAATCCTGTATAGCTTCCAACAAACAAGGACGGTGCAAAATTTCCACCGTTTCCTCCGGAACCAAGCGTTAAACCGGTAGCAATGGCTTTAAAAAACACAATTGCACCGATAAAGCACAGTACCATCCACGGTTGTGCGTAATCCTCAAAAAACACACCGTCGGTAATCTTCTCAATCTTCTCGGAGGAAAGTGCACGAATTCCTTCGTATCCTTCACCAAAAAGCGGCGGAAAAACCAAAATCAGCACGGCCAGTAATGTCGCGCCAATCATCGCTTTCTGATAGACACCGATCTTCCAATGTTCAAACCACGTTTCTATTCTGTTAAACACACGTGCGTGATACACCGCAATTAGTCCTGTAAGAACACCAAGCAGAATGTAAAACGGAACATTGCCAATTTCAAATTTTGCCATTTGTTTGAACGACAATAAGATACTCTCGTTCAAAATAGCCGCAGACATCAATGCCCCCGAAGCAGCAGCCAGCATCAGCGGAATAAACGCTGTAATTCCAACGTCGGCGAGTAATACCTCCATGGTAAACAGTACTCCGGCAATCGGAGCATTGAACGCTGCTGCAATTCCCGCAGCGACGCCACAGGCAAGCAACAATGTCCGCTCCTTGGCTGTTAATTGGTACATTCTGGCGTAATTCGATCCGAAAGCCGCACCGGTGATGGTAACAGGAGATTCCAGTCCGGCAGAACCTCCAAGTCCGACTGTTACCGAAGACGTTATGACCTGAGCATACATTTGACTTCTTGGCAGGATACTCGAGCGTTTCGTGATTGCATAAATAATTCGCCAGGTTCCTTTTTCCAGTCTTCCTCCAAGAATACGCCGCGTAATCCAAAGCGTAAGTATAATTCCCAAAATAGGAAGCACGAAATCCAGGTACTTGAAATGAAGTTTTTCGTTGAGATTGTGTGCGAGAATTAGAACACCATGCGCGAATGTCTTCAGGATAATAACTGCCATAGCAGAAGACAGACCCACGATCACACTCGAAAGCAGCAAAAACTGCCTTGGCGTCAATTTATCTCTCAGGAAGAATATTCCGGAGTGTAGTGTCTTCATTAGTGCTTTCAGCATCCTCTAAAGTTAGGATTTAACTTTAAGACCGCCAGTCGAAAGTGATTTTATCGTACAAACACCCACTCGGAATCGGTGCTTTGCCTGGCGTCAAAAGAGTAACCGTCAACGTTATACCCCTTCAGCTCTTCAGCCGTTTGAATATCGTTTTGAATGATGTATCGGGTCATTGCGCCACGCGCATGTTTTGCATAGGTCATCAACACCTTATACTCCCCATTTTTGAATTCCTTGAACACTGGAGTAATAACGGGTTGTTTGATCGTTTTCCACTTAATTGCTTTCGCATATTCAGTCGAAGCAAGGTTAATGATCGGTTCGTTTTTCTCCATTCCGTCAAGCAGGTTTTTCGTCAGTTTATCGCCCCAGAATTCGTACAAATTTTTGGCTTTAGCGCTGACCTCCAAACGTGTTCCCATTTCCAGTCGGTACGGAAACATCAGATCCAATGGTCTCAGTAAACCATACATTCCTGAAAGAATGCGTAATGTATTCTGAGCTTGTTTCATTTCTTTTTCAGAAAGACTCGCGAAATCGAGACCACGGTACACTTCTCCGGTAAACAGGAACCCTGCTGGTTTCACCTCTTCGGTTGGCGTTTCAGATAAGTACCACGAGTGGTAACGGTTCACATTCAGTTCAGCAATGTCTTTGGAAACATCCATCAAGTCCATGATCTTTTTAGCTGAGAACCGCTTCAGTTTGGTTTGCAACGTAGTTGCCTCCTTTGCGAACGTGGGTGATGTGAATGGCAAGGCAGGGAAGGTACATGCTTCGTTGATTGATTTCGCCGGAGAAATGATGACTTTCATAGATGTTCTGTTTGAATTTCGAAGGTAGTAAGAGTTACGGAAAAAGCGAGGATTGAGATTTCGAATCAATCAAAAAAACGCTCAAAACACTTACATTTTCTGAGTTCTTCTAGTGTTAAAAGCATCGGGGACTCAATAAAAAAAGCCCTCCCTGAATCTCAGAGAAGGCCTTCTATTTATGGTGTAAAGGAATTACTTCGTAATCACCAATCGTTTTGGTGAAGAATTATCAATCTGCAACAAGTAGATTCCTTGTGCAAATCCACTCAAATCAAGTGTTGTTTTTGTTCCTGTTGAAGCGAATTCGGAGATCGTCAAACCACCGATTGAAAGCAAACGGATTGTTTCAGATTTCTTCTCCGAAGTAATCGTTACATAACCATTCGCCGGGTTCGGACTCATAGTCCAGTTCACTTCGTTGTGCTCACCAAGTCCAAGGTATGGAGTTCCATTAATTGTTATTCCCTCGGTCAGGATTGCGTAATCTGCACCTTCCACATCACCACCCTCCGGAACAGCAAAGAATAATGTGTCCGAGTGAGGAATGTACGGAACATCGATCAACTGGTAATAATCATCCGCAGGAACATTTGGAATAGTGTAATTACCGCTTGCATCACTATACGCAAATCCTTTCGTTTCACCCGTTGATACCGATTTCAACAGCACCAGGGCTCCTTCAAACGGAACAGTCATTGATTTAACGTAAGACGTATCCACAACAATATTTCCGGAAACAGACCCTGTCCCATCCTGAACATCAAGCGTATCGGCATCAATATCCGCATCGCTTAAATAACAAGGTAAACCGATTGCATCCGCACCTGTCCAGGTTGAACTCGTTGCAAAATAAAGCGGAACCGCAGTTGGGAATAAAACCGGATCAGGCGTAAAACGAACATGGTACATTCCGGTTGGAAGACTGTCAATAAGGTAAGTTCCGTTAGAAACTGTAACCGTTTCAACAGGAGTTGCCACAAGCGTGTCTTCAATATAATTGAATACTTCCAGTGTTCCTTCAGCCGGCTGACCATTAACCGTCAGGTTTCCGTTAATATCATTGTACGACTCCTGTTCATCCAGGAAAATAGCAGAATCAAAAACACCATCTGACACATCCGAAATAACCAGTTTGATGTGGTACGTGTTTCCAACCTGGGCATAAAATTTAGCTTCTAACGGAACGGTGTACGCATCAAACACGAAGAACGCCGAGTTTGGTCCCCCAGCATTGTCCACATAATATTGCGGATTCACCAATTGATTGATGGAATTGATTTCAACCGGAGTAGTTGTTCCCGGAACCTGTGCAATATTCACCGGAATTCCACCATTCTCCGAAACAAGGAAAAGGAATCGGTCATTATACGCCGTATTTGAATATTCCGGGTACTCTTCAGAAGCAAAAATGTAATTGAAGCGAATGGTATCCGAAACTACTGGCGTAAAATCGAAATGTACAGCAATCGCATCGTAACTGTAAGCCCCTTGTCCGGATAAATTTCCATATTGGATAATGTCATAATCACCGGGCATTCCCAGGTCATAACTTGAAAATGTAGACGATGGTGAGCTGGAATAAATCGGATATCCCGTTGAAAGGACCAAACCACTGTTTACACCGAGACTGGAACCGTTTTCAAAACGTGCAATCTGAATGTTTGCACCCTGAATACCAACGTTGGATACACCCTGACACTGAACTCCGAAGATATTCGTGATGAGTGTTTGCAGATCGTTGACGTTGGAGTAAGTCATCTGAGCCTGCGACTGATTGGAAATAAACTGGAGAATTAATACACCTAAGGCTAATTTCAACTGTTTCATAGTAAGTCGGATTTTAGTTCAAAACGACAGAACCGCTCACTACGTTGCTTGTTGTGCTTTTCTTACACCGAATGAATGGATTAGGTGGGATTCTTCACAAATCGCAGACAGGGACACAAAGAATGATTTTTGGATTGGTTTTATTTCAACCCGAAATGCTTCTCTGCCTCATCCACAATCTGACCTCCAATCGCCAGACAAGCCGTAGCTGCAGGTGAAGGTGCATTCAAAACGTGAACTGAATTTGCATGGAATTCAAAACGAAAATCGTCGCGGGTATCGCCATCCTGCGCCAACAACATTGCACGAACCCCTGCCCTTCCCGGGTGGATATCTTCCATTGTCAAACTTGGAATCATACGTTGCAATGTTCTCAGGAACAAACGCTTGGAGAATGCTCTGCGGTATTCGTTGATTCCGAATTTCATATTATTGAAGAACAAATTCCATGTTCCGCGGTACGATAATGCATCAGCTGTATCGCGAAGCGAGAAATCTGTTTTCTTATACCCTTCTCTTTTGAACGTAAACACAGCATTCGGACCACATTCGATCTCACCATTCGTCATACGTGTAAAGTGAACGCCAAGGAATGGGAAATCAGGATTTGGAACCGGATAAATCAGGTTTTTTACCTTGTGCTTCGCCTGTTCGGTCAATTCGTAGTAGTCTCCACGGAAACCAACTACTTTTTCTTTCAGTTTTACACCGTCTTTTCGTGCCAGACGATCAGCCTGCAAACCTCCGCAGAAAATCAGGTATTTGGCTTCAACATTTCCTTTATCTGTGATAACCGTTGTTTTATCTTCAGAGCGCTCAATTCCGATTACTTCGTGACCAAGTTTCATTTCACTTTTGGGCTGCATGGAAAGTGCGATCTCCGCCATTTTCTCCGTTGCGCCGCGGAAGTCAATGATTCCGGTACACGGTACCCAAATCCCTCCGATCGATTCAACGAATGGCTCGATTTCCTTTACACGCTTTGCATCGATCATTTCGATCCCTTCAGTGTTGTTTGCCAAACCATTCTGGAAAATCTTTTCCATGTGTGGAAGTTCAGCCGGATCAGTAGCAACAACCACCTTTCCGCAAACGTCGTGTGCGATGTTGTGTTCTTTGGCAAATGCCACCAGTTCATGGCGACCAGCCACACAGTTCTTTGCTTTCAGCGATCCCGGTTTGTAGTACAATCCCGAGTGAATGACTCCTGAATTGTTTCCGGTCTGGTGATTCGCAAGTACCTGCTCCTTTTCGATCAATACGATAGAAAGATCCGGATACCTGCTCTGGAACTTGTAAAACGTTGCCGCGCCAACAATTCCTCCTCCAATAATCGCTACATCAAAAGCCATGAAAATCTTTTTTTTTGCAAAAATACCAATATTCAAAAGGTGAGCGGGAAATCATGATTTAATTTCTGACTGTTCAGTCAATACCGTAGTAGATTTGTTGTTTACCTCAGGGAATTCGGTACTTGTAAACGAATTTATTTACATGTTTTTTTATTTATTCATTCATCCGATATTAAAATCCGAACCACATCAACCAACAAAATCATCCACCCATAAATTTTGCGCGCGCTTGCCTTTTTCTTAGCTTCGTTTATTATGTTACCAACCAGAGAACGTTTTGAAAACCTTGATGGCATCCGATTCTTCGGGGCACTCATCGTATTCCTGTTCCACTGCGTTACCCTGCACCGCGAGATCTGGGGCGATTTCTTTGAGTCGAATGCGCTGTTGCAGCCAATAATAAAGATTCTTTCACTCGGACACCTGGGTGTAAACCTGTTCTTCGTGCTAAGCGGTTTTTTGTTGACGTCTTTGATGCTTCAGGAAATTGATCGCAACGGAAAAATCAACGTCATTCATTTCCTTATGCGCAGAACGCTTCGTCTCTGGCCGTTATACTTCGTGATTGTTCTCTTCGGATTCTTCCTATTCCCTCAACTGCCATATGGATTCGAAACGGTTCATGAACTCTGGCGCTACCTCGTTTTCTTTTCAAATATTGATGAAATCATTGTCGGAATGCACGACAGAATCAACTTCCTTACAGCAACCTGGTCAATTAGCGTTGAGGAACAATTTTATCTCGGATGGGCACTGTTGCTCCTCATTTTTACCTTCCGAAAACGGATTTCGTTCGTGATTTTCTTCTCCATTGTAATGATTGGAACCCTGGTCTTCCGGATCATCTATCAACACGATGAACGAACCATTTACTTCCACACGTTTTCGGTAATCTCTGACTTTGCCGTTGGAGGATTCGGAGCTTTACTGATCCATTCCGGCAGATTGGAGCCGTTTATCGCTTCCTGGAAAAAGGGATTTCAGGCCGTCGTTTACATTGGAATCATTGGAGTTGTAGTGGGTTCTGAAAAGTTGCTGACCGGAAACGTGCTTTTCATTCAGCGTTTCGTTATTGCAGTTGCATTTCTCTTGTTTATTTTGATTCAGGTAAGCGCAATTACTGTCTTTCTCCCATTCGATCGATTCAAATTCCTGCGGGAAGCAGGGAAGCGTACATACGGTTTTTACTTATTTCATTGTATCGCACTTTTCTATTGTTCCGAGCTTTTCAAACGATTCGGACTTACAGATTCCGTCTGGCATTTCATCCTTTTCATTGTTTGTTCATTCCTGGCAACCACCTCACTCGCATTTTTAAGTTATCGCTACTTCGAAGAACCAATTCTAAAACTCAAACGCTATTTCAATTAATATGGGAAGTGTTACCATTCGTCCAATTGAGCCGAAAGACAATGCCGAAATGGCACGTCTCATTCGCGAAGTATTGACTGAATTCGGAGTTAACAAACCCGGAACCGTTTTCACAGATCCTACGACAGATGCATTGTTCGAACTGTTCAGAACACCGAAGTCTCACTATTTCGTTGCCGAATCGGAAGGAAAACTCATCGGTGGATGCGGAATTTTCCCTACAGAAGGCCTGCCGGAAGGTTGTACGGAACTGGTAAAACTCTATGTTCTGAAAAAAGATCGTGGAACCGGGATTGGAAAGACATTGATGGAACTCAGTTGTGAGCAAGCCCGAAAAGAAGGTTATACCGAAATCTACCTGGAGACACTTCCTGAATTGCGCATCGCAGTTGGTTTATACGAAAAACTAGGATTCCGTTATCTCGACAAACCATATGGAAATTCAGGGCACTTTGCGTGTGACTTGTGGATGAGTAAAGAACTTTACTAAGTATCAATTATAAATTATCAATTATCAAGGTGAAGTCCTCCATGCTATAAAGAACCTCATGATCCTTGATAATTTATAATTGATAATTCCTCATTGATCATTCCTCATTGATAATTTTGAATTCTAACACACTTTCCCCCTTTTCAATTTTTAATTCTCCATTTTCAATTAGCCACCATACATCATCAAAGCAAATCCTACAATCGCTACCATTCCAATCAGATTCACCACCATTCCGTTCAGCATCATTCTATTCATACTGATATAGCCGGAAGAATACGCAATGGCATTCGGAGGTGTTCCAACTGGCATCATAAAACCACAACTGGCTGCAAGCGTTAAAGGAATACACAAATCAATCAGTGGCAGGTCATTCTGTTGACAAAAAGCAGCAATAATTGGTACAAAAAGCGTTACAAGGGCAAGGTTCGACAGTAGTTCTGTTCCCAAAACAGCAATCACTACAATCATCGTCAAAATACCGAAATATGAGATGGTTTCATTGTCTCCGAATAATTTCGCGATTTGATTGATTACCCCGCCGTATTCCAGGCAAGAAGCCAACGCCAACCCACCCCCAAACATGATGAGAATTCCCCATGGAAGTTGCTTTGTGTCCTCCCACGTCAACAGGTTTTTCGAATCACCACTTTTTGCCGGAAGCAGCATCAAAGCCAACACCCCAAAAATGGCAGAGCCTTCATCTCCTATAGTCAAATTCGGAAACCAGGTTCCCGGACCACAGATGTAATCTTTACTAATCCAGAGCGTTACAACAACTGCAAAAACCGCGATCACTTTCCATTGATCCGAGTTCAAACGATGTTTTTCCGCTGAATAGTTCGCTACAAACTCTTTACGTTCCTTTCCCAAAACCAACCAGAAAAAACCAAAAACCAGCAATAACATAGATAGCGTGACTGGCATCCCGATTTTAAACCATTCCATGAAATCCACTTCCGTATTGAATTGCTTTGATAGCAAATTCGCCATTTGAAGATTTGGCGGTGAGCCTACAATCGTCCCCATACCTCCGATATTAGCTCCGTAGGCAACAGAAAGTAAAATGAAAACAGAAAAACGCCCTTTTCGCTCCTGTTCGGGCAACATATCAATAATCGCAATAGCCATTGGAAGCATCATCAGCGCCGTAGCAGTATTCGAAACCCACATGCTGATGAAACCCGTGGTCATTAAAAATCCGAATAATACCCGCGGTTTCGATCTTCCCAACGCATTGATAATTGCATTTGCAACGAACAGGTGAATCTTCCACTTTTCGAGTGCCAGAGCAATGATAAATCCACCGAAAAAAAGATACACCATCCGATCACCGTAACACGATGCCAGTCCTTTCGTATCAATCAGTCCAAGCATTGGTCCGGCAAGCCATGGGATCAGCGCAGTAAGGTAAATTGGAATAGCTTCTGAAATCCATAGAACCACCATCAATCCCCCAAGCGACAACGCGTTGTAGAAATTGATATCCGCTTGTTGCATTGCCGAAGCATTGATCAGACTCACAGCAACGATAAAAGCAATAATAATAGCGGGGACAAACGGTTTCTTCCAGTTCATACAAACAAAAACTCCGTCACGAAACTATCGCAACGGAGTTAAAATTAAGAGGATTCTTACAAGTTATTGTAATGCATTCAATTCCTGTACAAAGTAAACTCCTTTGTCTTCCATATCCTGACGGATTGCAGGGTAGTCTTTCTTAGACTTCGCCTGATGGATTTTAGACAACGTATCGTTCGCGTAATCCAACGCCTCATCGATCAATTTATCAGTTGCTTCAGTTTTTGACTCGTTGTACAACTGCAGAGACAAACATTCATCCAATACATCGATGATCATCCCGTTCAAAGCTTTCTTAATGGTGCGCTTACTTGCCATGTTATTATTTTTTCACAAAGATACAAAATGAAGGTTGAATGGCGAATGTTGATTGTTGAATGTTCGTCGTTCGGCGATGAATCTGCTAATCATTCACTTTCAGCTCTTATTTCATCAATCGTCATTCACAATTCATCATTCCGAATTCGTAACTTTGTATACAATGCATTACGCGATCATAGACGTCGAAACTACCGGTGGTTCTACAAAACAATCAAAGATCACCGAACTTGCCATCTTTAAACACGATGGAGAGAAAGTTGTCGACTCTTTTATTACCCTGGTAAATCCCGAAATTCCGATTCCCGAATTCATTTCACGCTTAACCGGAATCAACGATGCGATGGTGAAGGACGCTCCGAAATTCTATGAAATCGCGAAACAATTCATTGAGTTCACAGAAGACTGCATTTTCGTAGCACACAACGTCGCCTTCGATTACGGCATGATTCGTTCGGAGTTCAAACAGCTCGGTTTCGATTACCGACGATCACACTTGTGTACCGTCAGAGCTTCGCGATATGTGATTCCCGGACATGATTCTTACAGTCTCGGTAAACTAACCAGAGCACTTGGAATTTCTATCAAAGGCCGACACCGTGCAGGAGGAGACGCCGAAGCGACAACAGAATTGTTCAATATTCTGATCAACAAAGATCCGAAAGGGCTCGCAACTTTTATTCAGGACGATATCAATCCGAAAATTCTTCATCCCAACCTGGATTTGGAACACCTTGAGGGAATTCCGAACAGAGCCGGAGTCTATAAGTTCTATAATGAATTCAACCAGCTGATTTACATTGGTAAAAGCAAGCACATCCGAAAGCGGATCGATCAGCATTTGAAGAACAGTAAAACCATGAAGGGAGAAACGATGCGTCAGGAAATTGCGCGTATTGAATTCGAACTGACCGGATCTGAATTGATTGCTTTATTGTACGAATCGGAGTTGATCAAAGCTCATAAGCCTTTGTATAACAGGGCACTTCGTAAAACAAATTTTTCTTACGGACTGTTTTCTTTTGAGGACGGACACGGCTACAAGCAGCTGTTTGTGGAACGCCTCTCTAAAAACAGTATGCTTCCGCTAACTTCCTTTAGCAGTAAAAAAGAAGCAACAGATTATATTCATTACCTGAATGAGCAGCGTCATCTGTGTCTGAAACTTTGCGGAATTGAAAAGACCACACATTCCTGTTTCGGATACCAGGTAAAGAAGTGCTTTGGCGCCTGCGTTGGTGAAGAAACTCCAGAATCGTATAACGAACGAATCACTGCCCTGGAACAGGAACTTACCTTCGATGAAGAGGCTTTTTTTATCATCGAACCAGGTCGTGAAAAGAACGAAAAATCAGTAATCTGGATTGAAAACGGATCTTACCGTGGTTTTGGATTTGTTCCATTTTTTGCCATCAAGAAATCTCCTGAAAACTGGAAACGTTATATTGATCTACGCCCCGAAGACCGTGATACCAGAACAATTCTGCGCTACTTTTTGAGAAAACATCCTGATCTGAACAGACGAAGCCTTTGAATGGAGAATTGATCCGTCGTGGCGGATAAAATTGAAAGGTTTTTCTGAAGCCGGTTGTTGTCTTTTCAATTTTATAATTGTCTATTTTAAATTCTAACGAACTGTTTACACGGATTCAGACGCAGCATCTCCACCAGCATCGAAAACACCTCCGGCAAGTGCTGTTCCATATCCACAGGACGCTCGAAGAAGTTCTCTACCGCGATGGCAAAAAACTCAGAAATATTCGTTCCCGCATACGGTCTGAAGAAATGATCTGCTCCGTTGCTGATTCTTTCCATTTCACCTTCTGCCAACATTCTGAATGCTAATAGTGATTGTGCGTCAATGAACTGAAATTCATTTCCTTCCGTAAGGTTCTCCAGATCGATCGCATGAGCGAATTCATGCAGCGCAAGATTTACACCGTTATTGATTTTATTGTGGCCTTCCGCCAGGTCAAGCCACGACAATTGAATTTCTCCTTTCAGGTTGGTTTCGCCCCGCAGAATGGTTCCAACTTTTTCGGACAGATATGGTGCCGGGTGCATCACGATCGTGTGGAAATGTCCAAGCAACACATCATCATAACCAAACGTAATCTGAGCAGCGTAGGAAGATACAATGACCTTCATTCGGAAACTTACTTCCGGAATACCATTCGCCAGAAAACGTTTTGATGAATAGAAGCGCCATGCCTTATTTTCAAACAATTCCTGCTCGGATCGTTCCAAACGTTTATGAAAGTGCGAGAAACGGGCTAATTCTTCGTTGAATTGGATTTGAAGGTCTTCCATGGATGATATCGATAATGGTGAAACAAAAAATCCCGGTAGTTAAACGACCGGGATTTTCTATAAACGGGTGTTCTTATTTTTTTGTTTTGAATCGTTTTGTAAAGTCGATCAGGATCGGAGTTGCCACACACAATGAAGAGTATGTACCGATGATTACACCGATCAATAGCGCGAACAAGAATCCTTTGATTGCAGGCCCACCGAAGATAAACATGATCAGCAATACAACAAACAAAATCATTGATGTGTTGAACGTACGGCTTAGCGTTTTGTTCAATGCGTCATTGATTACTTCTTTCGCTTCATGTTGTCCTTTATCAAAATTCAAGCTCTCACGAATACGGTCGAATACAATTACCGTATCGTTCATTGAGTAACCGATTACTGTCAGAACCGCTGCGATGAATGCCTGGTTGATATCCATGTTGAATGGAAGGATACCGTGCAACAACGAGAATACAGAAAGTACCACCAAAACGTCGTGCGCCAAACCAAGGATTGCTCCAAGAGAGTACTGCCACTGACCGAATCGTAAGAAAATGTATGCGAAAATCACAACAAGAGCCAACGCAATGGAGTAAATCGCAGATGTCCACATTTGATCGGAAACCGCTGCAGAAATTGCACGTGAATCAGTGATTGTTGCCGTACCGATTTCGTCTTTCATTCCAGCCAAACCTTCCTGAAGTTTCTCCGTTACTTCCGGAGTCGCACCGTCATCAGCCAACATGTAGTTTGTCGTAATCTCAAGCGTAAAGCTGTTTGATTTTGTTTTCACCTCAACGGAAGCAGGCTCTTTTTTACCCGGTTCAACGAATACTTTCGCCAATTCCTCTTCGATCTTATCCACGTCTTTCACTTCCTGTGTAAGGTGAACTCCAAACGTTCTTCCACCTGTAAATTCTACTGATGGGTTCAACGAACGAGTCATCAAAGAAACAATACCAGCGATGGTAATCAGGATAGAGAATCCGTAGAAGAACTTACGTTTTCCGATCCAATCGAAGTGGAAGTTGCTGAACAAATTATGCGTGAATTTCGTTCCGAAAGAAACGTCTCTTCCTTTCTCCAACTGAGATGTAATGATCAATTTAGAGATGATGATTGCGGAGAATACAGAAGTAAAGATTCCGACGATCAACGTAGTTGCGAAAGACTCGATTTCACCTGTTCCGAAGATTTTCAATACTACAGCAACCAACAAGTGCGTCATGTTCGCATCGATGATAGAAGGCAATGCTTTCACGTTACCGATTCGTACCGCTTCTTCTGTTGATTTACCAAGTGCTTTTTCTTCCTTAACACGTTCGAAGATCAAAATGTTCGCATCCACCGCCGTACCGATTGTCAATACGATACCTGCGATACCTGCCAATGTCAATACCGCTCCGAAAGAAGCTAAACATCCGAAGATGAAGATTACGTTAGCCAACAATGCGATGTTCGCTACCAAACCTCCTTTTCCGTAGTAGAAGTACATGTAGATGAATACTGCAAGGAATGCGAATGCGAAAGAAACCAAACCTGACTGAGAGTTCTCAGAACCGATTGTTGGCCCAACTTTCGTTTGATCTTTGATCACACATGGCGCAGGAAGTGCACCACCGTTCAAAATCCCTGCAAGGTCGTTTGCTTCAGCAACTGTAAAGTCTCCTGAAATCTCAGTAGATCCACCGTTGATTGCATCGCGTACTACCGGAGCTGAGTACACAACGTTGTCCATTGTAATTGCAACAGACTTTCCAACGTTGCGCGCAGTCATTTCAGCCCACTTCGTTGTACCGTCCATACTCATAGTAAGGTTTACAGTGCTCTCTCCAGTCTGCTGGTTCATTCCACGAGCAGCATTCTTGATATCTGTACCCCCTACTTTCGCTTTTCCGTCTTCCGGAATACGAACAGCATATAGTGTGTAAACTTTTTCTTTGTTTTTGTATCCTTTCTGAACATCAGCAGACCACATGAATTTCAGGTTATCCGGAAATTCTTTCATGATGTCTTTACGGTTCAGAATGTTCGTTACCTCGTCCTTATTTTCAGGAAGAACCTCAGCAATCATTGCACCGTCACCAAGTGTCATATACTCCATCAGGCTCTTCATTTTAGAAGGAGCTGCTGAAGACTTCAACTTAGCAAGGTTAATTGAATCCGCTTTACGCTTCTTCAATGAATCTTCAATTCGCTTCAATGAATCTTTCGGTTCTGTAGTTGTTGTATCGATTTCAGCTGGTGTTTCATCAAGCTTCACTTCTACTTGCTTTGACAACAAGTTAGCTGCCATGAAACCTTGCTGAATCTCATCAAGTGTATATGTTTCGTAGAACTGAAGGTTTGCCGTAGAAACCAATTTCTTCGCTACTGTAGCTTCATCCTGAACACCCGGAAGTTCAATGTACAAACGGTTTGTACCACTTTCTTTCTGAATATTAGGCTGAGCAACACCGAACTGGTTGATACGCTTACCCATGATCTGTTCAACACCGTCCATTGAGCTGGAAACCTTTCCGCGAAGGAATTCCTCCACTTCAGCATTGCTCGACTCCAATGTCAACTCGTTGATTTCTGTCAAATCAAGGTCACGAACCAATTTCTTGCTTCCGTTCTTTTTCTCGTACTCACGAATAAACAAATCGATGAAATCACCACCTCTGTTGGTGTACGAGTAATATGCACGATCGTAAGGGATGCTGAATGACAAATCTTTTTTGTTGCGTGCGTAGCTCTGGATCAATTCAGGAACTGAAATCTCCAACGTTACGCTCATCCCTCCAACAAGGTCCAAACCAAAGGCTAATGAACGCTCCTTAACATCTTTGAACTTGTAGCCCATTACCGGATAAACCGAAGTTTCTGCTTTTTCCTTCAATACTTCATTCAGGAAAGCAGCTTTAGCAATCTCTGTAGCTTCTGGTTTTGAGAAATCAATGGTATCACCTGAGCTCAAAATGAAAATGTTACCAGTTGATTCTGCACTCTTACGTGCCTCTTCAGCACGCATAAGCGCTACGCTTTCTGCATCTTTCTCTACGTCCATGGCAACGAACGTAAACGACAATTGATACAAACAAACGACGATTAAAATTGTGGTTAGAAACCAGAAAAATCCTTTATTACGCATGTTTATTCTTCTTTTTTTAAGCCCGCAAATATATGGTTTAGGATTATCAATGTCAACTTGATGGTAAAATCCTTGCAAAAGGTTATGAACAATTTAGGTCACGGTTACAGAATGTGTGCGAAGTCGAAGAAAATCAACGCTGTTCAACTAAGCAATCAATTCTCTATTTATCAGTTGATTGTGGCGAATCAAAGCTTTCAATAAAAGCTTCCAACCGGGTCACGAAACTGTCCCAGGAATACTCGCTTTTTTCCTCAGACAATGCTTTTTCAAAGGTTTCCCGAAGACCATCGGCAAAAAACAAATTGATCGCTTTAGTGAGTTCTGCCGGACGATTCGGCTCTACCACCAAACCATTCACCCGGTCTTTCACAACTTCTGCCAAACCACCAACGTTCGTTGCTATCGTCGGACACCCGAAATGCAATGCGATCGCAGAAAGGCCACTCTGCGTAGCAGATTTATACGGTAAAACCAACGCTTCCGAAGCACAGAAATAAGCTGCTACCTCATCGTCTGAAATGTAGCGATTGAACAGATGTACACGAGCGGAAAGCTGACGTTCATCAATAATTTTCTGATATGCATCAAAACTTCCGTATACTTCTCCCGCGACGATCAATTCCACGGTTTCATCAACTCCCGACATCGCTTCCAGTAACACATCAAGACCTTTATATGCCCTAATAAAACCGAAGAAAAGGATGTACTTTTTTGATGGATTAAGTCCAAGTGTCTGTAGCGCCGATTCGCGGGTTATCTTTTCCCCAAACTGATCGTAAATCGGATGATTCAGACAAATAACACGTGCCTGCGGATCAAGGGATAACAGTTCTGATTCTACTTTTTTTGAAAGGCACACAAATCCATCGTGCTGACGCAGAAAAAAGCGCGTAAGTACCTGATCCATTTTACGCTTTTCATGGGGGATCACATTATCAAGAATAGCAAGGCGAAGCGTTCCTTTCATTCGTTTGGCAATCCACCCCATTGACGGCCCGAAAAAAGGCATCCAGAATCGGGTAATCAATACATCGGGTTGAAGCTTTTTGATTTTTCGCGCGGTCGCAGCATACGAGAATGGATTCACAGTATCCAGCCAGCGATGCGGAACCATTTGCGGTTTAGGGTCTTCAGGATTAACCAGTTGTGATTTACCGGGAAACAAAAAATCGGGATATTGTCGGGAAAATGTTACAGTAGTTACATTGTTTCGCTTTGAAAGCTTTCGTCCAAGGTAATCCGTGAACTGAGCAATCCCTCCGCGGTACGGATAAGCAACTGAAAGTAAAACAATGTTCCTGATTTTCATTCGCTCAAAGGTATACAAAGACAACGAACATCCATCCGGTTTATACCACGAGAATTCGTCGCTTTACAGCATCTGAGATCTCTTGCGGTGTAATATCGTGCATGCAGGAGTTTCCTTTTTGACAGGAATTTCCATAATAGCAAACACATCCGGTTGATGGTTCGATGATTTCTCCACGTCCGTACAACTCGAATTCGTGACGATTGAAAATGTTGTTCATCAGAACAATTTCCTTTTGGAGTGCGGTGGCGATGTGTAACATCATCGAAACTTGTGTAATGATCACGTCGCAACCATCGCTAAGCGCAATGAATTCCTCCAGCGAATAATGACCGGGATAATACACTCCCGTATTCTCAGCCATCTTCGTGTTCTTGTCGTTTTCCAGACTTCCACCGAGAAAAACAGGGAAAAGTCCGGAATTCCGAAGATCAGTTGCAAGCGCTTCCCAATTCTCTGCAGGCCACAAACGCGTGTTCCAGCGTGGGCCACAACCGGTATTCAAACCAACAACCTTCTTCCCTTGAGCGAGTTCCTGAAGCTTCTCTTTCCACTGTTGAGCCAGCTCCTTGTTTCTTCGGATCAGGTACGGCTCGTAATTGAACTGCTGATGGCAAATCTCAAAAATTTCTTCAGGATAGCTTTTGGTATTCTGTTTGGATAGTTCATCGAATAATCCGGTCATTATTTTGTGCTCTGCGGCTGGAGTTGCCGGAACAATTTCTCCGTTATCGTAAATGTATCCAAACTTCTCGGCAGCATTCATTCGAGACAGTAACAAACACGCTTCCAGCTCTTTATCAAGGTTAATTGCAATATCGAACCGACCATTTTCAATTAACAACAATGAGAACATTTCAGGCTTCAAAATCACATCAATTTCATCGGAAGGCAAAACATCCGGAGACTCCGTCAACCAGGTAATGTGACAATTCGGATAAAGCTCTTTGTACTTTACAATAAGAGGTGTTGTACGAATCACATCCCCTAAAGCACCGAGTTTAATAATGAGAATGCGTTTACTGATTGGCGAATAGTGTTCGCAGTTGTTACAAACTGCACCAAACGCCTTATTCGGCTTGCACGGTATGTTTCCCCTGAAATGTTTGCAGTCTTGTTTTACTTCTGAGAATTGCATTGGAGCAGTTTAACGGGCAAATGTAGAATTTTATTGCAAAGAAGATTATTCTACTCCGTATCCGACAAGATTCATGTAGAACTTCTTACCCTTGGTAACATCCTCGGTATCGTAGTTGTACGTGTCGCAATCAATGAATACTTTTTTGATCATCCCAACCCCTTTCGCATAGATTTCGTATTTGCGTTTGTACTGGATGAAGTTCAATTCGTTTTCCTGCTCAACGGTTACCGTAGAATCGAAGTCGAAACCACCAATTGAGAAAGGTTCGTGAATATCCGTATAGTAACAGTTCAACTCACCAATTGTGTTGTAGGCATTGGCATCCCACTCATCGGTAATAGTCGGAGCGAAAATCAATTTGATGGTACGATTGTTTTCTTCTACCAGTTCTGCTCTGCCCTGATCGATTACCGCCGTCCAGATATCGTGAAGCATCCATGGCCCGGTAGCCGAATTTCCGTAATAACGTTCGTAACGGCGAACTACTCTACCTTCGTTATCGTGCAATGTATCACCGATCAGTGTTTTCACGAAATAGTTAGTGGTATCGTTCAGTAACAAGTCATCATCAATGTTAATCTGCTGAACCTGATAAACAACGTAGCGTCCTTCGGATAAGGGAAAATAATCGTAATGAAAATCGTACGTTTTCTGCTTTTTCTTGCAGGATAACAGCACTGTTCCGGAGAGCGATAAGGCGAGAAAGATTAACCAGTAACTCGTTTTCATACACAAGTTTACTCAAATCAATTCAAAAGTCAACAAGCAAAAAGCAAAAGGGGGATCTCTCTTTTCATTTCTAATCTCCCAACAACAATTTTTGACTTTTCAAGATCAGAGATCAAAAACTTGAGACAAAAGACTTAAAACGTAAAGCAAAAGGTTGAATACTCATAAAAATCGTCTTCATTCTATCGCCTTTAGTCTCAAATCTTTTGACTTTTGACTTTTGACTTTTGATTTTTCAATTCTTATTCGGGTCAATGCCGTGATCTTTACAGTATTTCAACCGGTCTTCCAGGCGTTTTCCTTCGAGCATTTCGCCTTTGAGGTAGTACTTTTTCCCGATTTCCTTTCCGGTCATATCATAGGCGTACTGCCAACCGTGTAATACACCGTGAATGTAGTTTTCTTTCACCATCGGGTTTCCTGCAGGATGATTGATCACGGAAACACCTTCTTTAACTCCGTTTACGTACTTCACTTTGCTTTTAACAGTTCCGGATTCAAAGTATTCGATCATATCACCATCCAGAATTCCGTTTTTGTACATGGAGGTCTTAGCGACCATCAATTTTCGGTTCTCGAGTTCTTCAGGAACGTAGTAAACGGTTGTCATTCCGTTCAATTTATCTTTCAGATAAGTTTCTTTCAAACTTTGTCTTCCGGAGGGTCCGAAGTAATCCCAAACGCTGTCCTTCAACTGATTGCGATATATTCCTTTGGCAAACACCAATTTCGAAGCGTTATCGTGGTAAAACACAGCTACGGAGCGACCTGTTTTTTCGTCGTGAACAACAGTTCCTTTCAGGTTACCGGATTTGTAATAGTATGTAAACGTTCCAACCGGTTTATCATCTTTGAACTGGCCTTTGTATTCAATCGCAACTGAATTCTCGTATTTCTTTTGCCAGGGTCCTTGTTTTCTGCCCTGAACATCTTTCGCATTCTGAGCGACAGCAAGTGAAGAAACCACCAAAAGGATCAACGTAAAAACGGTTTTCATGACTAAAGTGTATCAATAAATAATTTCAAATTTTCAAAGGTGAAATCTGCACTTTCGTGTCGTCCTTCACCGATAAAAACGGTTTTCATTCCAAGACGTTTCCCAAACTCTATATCGGAATTGGAGTCCCCTACCATTACAGATTTAGCGAAATCAATTTCGGGAAAATCCGCTTTAGCCAGTTGTGCCATTCCTCCATTCGGTTTTCGAAGAACGTTTGTTTCGTCAGCAAGATCGGGAGCAAAATAATACCGATCGATTTGAGCGTTTGCTGCTTTCAGTAACTCATCACAATAAGCATGGATCTCCGATAAGTTACGCTCGGTCATGATTTTTTTTCCGATTCCCTGCTGATTTGTTACTACAACAACTCTGCCGAAAAGTTGATTCGCACGTGCAATAGCCTGAGCCACTCCATCCAGCAATTCAAATTCTCCGGTATGTTTTACGTAATCTCCGATCAGGCGGTGATTGATCACCCCATCACGGTCAAGAAAAAGCGTCCAGCTGTTATCCACCTGAAATGACATTACACCTCTTTTTCGATCAGGTAATTGTTTCTGGTACTTGAATTTCTACCGATCAGCTCAGCAAGGAATCCGGCAAGAAAAAACTGACTTCCAAGGATCATCGCTACCAGGCAGATATAGAATTCCGAGCGATCAGCAAGGTTCTTTGCGTGTGTATCCACGAACAACTTTACTATTCCAAGGTAGACAATTAGTCCAAATCCAATGAGGAAAAGAAAGGTTCCGATTGCCCCGAAAAAGTGCATTGGTTTTTTACCAAAACGCCCCATGAACGCTACAGTCATTAAGTCCAGCGGACCATTTAGAAAGCGGTTCAATCCGAATTTCGTCGTACCGTATTTTCTGGCCTGATGAATCACTACTTTTTCTCCGATCTTCGAGAATCCGGCGTACTTGGCAAGGGCTGGAATGTAACGATGCATATCGCCATACAACTCAATGCTTTTCACCACCACCTTTTTGTATGCCTTCAATCCGCAGTTGAAATCGTGCAGGTAAATCCCTGTAATACGACGAGCGGCCCAATTGTACAATTTGGTCGGAACTGTTTTGGTAATCGGGTCGTAGCGTTTCTTTTTCCACCCTGAAACGACGTCGAAATCATCCTCACGGATCATTCGAACCAGTTCCGGAATTTCGTCGGGTGAATCCTGTAAATCAGCATCCATGGTGATTACAACTTCACCTCGTACAGCCTCAAATCCTTTGTGCAAAGCCGCTGATTTCCCGTAATTTCTATGGAATTTGATTCCACGGACATTGCTGTCTTCCGACTTCAGTTGTTCAATCACATTCCAGGAATTGTCCTTACTTCCGTCGTCTACGAAAACAACTTCATAACTCAGTGAATGCTCCAGACACACCTTTTTTATCCATGCGTGCAATTCCGGTAGGGATTCGTCTTCGTTGTACAACGGGACAACAATCGACACTTGCGGATTCGTATTTTGATTCGTCGGATCAGTCATAGAATTTCAATTCAGAGCAAATGTAACGAACTAATTGAGAATGGAGAATGGAAAATTGAAAAGTAAACCGGAGTATCCGCTCCTTCAGGAATTTTTCGATGATCAATTATGAATGAATTAATTCAAAATTCAATCTACTGCTTTTTCAATTTTGCCATTTTGAACGCTATCTGATTTCGATGCGCTTTAGCTGATTTCCGTTCCGTACAAGATAGATCCCGCCGGAAAGATTGTTCAAATCCAGATTTTGAGTAGTGTTCTGTGCCTTTATCGAGACAATACGTTCACCAAGCACGGAAAGAACTTCCAACGGCTCATCCGGATTTATACCGCTTATGTTTACCCAACCGTCGGTCGGATTTGGAGCAATTGATAACGCCGTCAGGCTCTTCTCTTCTACTCCGGCAACGGAGCCTTCTGTAATCATAAAGTAGTCGAATGCAGCTTCTGTAATGTTTACGTTCGCTCCAATATCCGCGGTTGAAATAATGAAACGCATATTCGGTGTAAGCGAAATGTGATCCAGAATTCTGATGACTTTCGTTTCCCACTGTGCATAATAAATGCTATCTCCGCTAAAATCAATTATTGTCGATGAAATGCCGTTAGTTACGATTACAGAAAGTTCATCATCAAACAATGCCGGACCGTGCCAGTTGAAGAAGTAACGCTGGAAAGAGACATAAGGATCGGTCATGGAAGACATATCAATGATCGGTGATCTTAACACAACCGGGCCACCGTCAACGTCATCAATATCTGAATTAATCGACGCGTCATTTCCTGTAATGAAACACCAATCTCCGCAATCTGCAGTGGCATCACCTAGAGGCGTTGAATTCGTTCCGTTGTAATATGGGATTGCTCTTTCCCATTGACCTGAGGTTGCACTTCCTGTAGTCGTGTTCCAGTTGTTATCGAATGTAAAATCATCGTAATATCCCTTTTCCAGCTCAACCACGATGGTCATGTTATCCTGTGTAAGATTCGTATCAATGCATGTGGTAATATACCCCCATTTTCCTACGGAAACGACATTCATTCCCGGATAGTAGACATTCATTTGAGCATCACCGAAACCGTCCGTTGCATAATCCATATAGAGATATGGTACCTCAACGCGAACATCTGCATCAATAATCGCAGTTCCTGATCCTGCTTCCTGAACATGAACGTTTACGGTGATCGGTTGAAGCGGAACCAAATCAATCGTATCAACAACCAGTTCTCCTTCCATAAAATTGATGGTTAGCGTATCCGGTTCATAGGCCACCTTAAAGAATGCCACCTGAGCAGTTGCAGAACCTGCTTTTCCAACTGCGAAAAGTCCATCCAGTCCGGTCAGATCGGTTTGCGGATCTCCAAGCATAGTCACGGTAACACCATTTAGCGGGTTTAACGTTGAAGCATCCCGCACCAATCCCTCGAAATAAGAAGCATCCGGTAATTGAGGACGAACAACAAATAAGCCCTGACTCATATCCGACGCGAGCACCAATCCTGAAGGAAGAAACGGGTAAACACCCCACGATCCATCGAAGTTGCTGCTCTGTAAGGGATGCGTATCGTATGCTCCAACCTGCACCAAATTATTCGGACGACTCATATCATGGAAGGTAATACCGTCCATATAGTAAGACGAAGCGATCATTGAATCTCCAACAATAAATGCGTTGTGAGGAATGATATTCTCACCCGGACTACTCTGAATTTTATCGGTTTCGGTAATGTTCATCGGATCACTTACATCGTAAACCGTAAGAAAAGCACCCGCGACTTCATCCGTGGTAACCGCATAATGATCGTCAGTTGTCACCCACACATTATGTGTAAACATATTTGTTGTCGGGATTGTATTGATCAGAACCGGGTTGGAGCGATCCGTAACGTCAATCACACTTAAAAGTCCATCTAAAATATGAGCTCCGTACAGCAGGTTTCCCTGCGAGAATGCATCGTGACAGTACCAGTTGTCGAATTCTCCGACTTCAATCGGATTCATTGGATCCGTATGAATATCCAGAATAATCATTCCTCCGTTTCCACGGTTAGCTCCGCAGATGTACGCCCAGCCACCGAGTGTATCGATGAAGATATCGTGTGCGGTTGTCCAGCCATTTCCTGACGGACCAACATAAACATTAGTCGTCAATACGTTAGAAGCAGGCAGCGGACTCATATCAATGATTAACAACCCGTTAGTTGCTTCTGTTGTAACGTATGCGTAATCTCCGTACACCTGCAAATCTCTCCAGATGCTCTCACTTCCCGGTTTCCAGAATACTTCTACCGGGGCTTGAGGATTCTCAAGACTTACTATAGATGTTCCTTTGGTTGTACCGACCAGCGCATACTCAATTCCGGTTTCGTCAACATACCCCCAGCAATCGTTCAGCTCCGCCTGGTGCAGTGTCTGATAATTCACATGAGAAACCGAGTCAACGTTGAATGTTTGCGCAAAAGAAGTTGTGCAGAATAAACCGAAACAAATAAGGAGATTGTAAGAATGACGCATCCGCTGTGTTTTAGACGGTCAAGTTACAATGGATTTACAAAACTGTTGTTGCAGTTAAAGATAAAATATCGCCGCCAGAATAAATAGTACGACAATAGCAATGTATTGCCATACGTCGACGAAGTATGGAAAAAGCTGTTTGTAGATTGCCTTCAGTTGTTTCATGGAACAAAGGTAATCAGTTCAGTGGATTTAGCGTTTTTTTGGGAGGATAAGTCTTGACTTTAAGGCGTTTTTTTACCAACTTTCGGAAGGTGAGCATCGCGACTGATTTCGCACATTGCGAGTTGCACTATCACGCCTGCACCAGTCATTTTGTCACCAATCCTAAAAGAAAACTGTCTTTTTGTCTGCTTTTTCCCGCTTTTAAGGTATTGGTTCAAGATTTGAAAACAAAAATGCATCAAACCATAAACAAATCGTCATGGATAGCAATCAATTCACCATAAAGACACAAGAGGTTATTCAGGCAGCACAGGAAGTCGCCCAGGAAGCGGGACACCAAGCCATTGAAAACCTACACTTACTAAAAGGAATCTTACTTAAAGACAAAGATGTTGTTCCTTATTTGCTGAAACAGAGCAACGTTAATATTCAGGTGTTGGAACAAACGGTTGACAGCATGCTGAACAGTATTAGTAAAGTGGAGGGCGGACAGTTGTACCTTTCTCCAAAAGCTCAGCAAACACTGACCAATGCTTTGAATTTAACCAAAAAGCAGGGCGACGAATATGTATCGGTAGAACTCCTGTTTTTAGCTCTGCTTGAAAGCTCAGATCAGGCGGGACGTTTGTTAACCGATCTCAAACTAAACAAAGCAACAGTACTCAAACACATCATGGAATTACGAAACGGAGAAAAAGTCACATCAAATCAGCAGGAAGGCACGTACAAATCATTAGAGAAATATGCAAATAATCTGAATGAGCTGGCAAAAACAGGAAAACTGGATCCGGTGATTGGTCGCGATGACGAAATTCGTCGTGTACTTCAAATTCTGACCCGACGAACAAAGAATAACCCTATTCTCATCGGTGAACCGGGGGTTGGTAAAACAGCTATCGCAGAAGGGATTGCCCACCGAATTGTAGACGGTGACGTTCCGGATAACCTGAAATCAAAACTGGTTTATTCCCTTGACATGGGGGCACTAATCGCCGGTGCGAAATTCAAAGGTGAATTTGAAGAGCGACTAAAAGCCGTGATCAAGGAAGTGATTAAAGCTGAAGGGGAAATTATCCTGTTTATTGATGAGATTCATACCCTTGTAGGCGCCGGAGGTGGTGGTGAAGGAGCAATGGATGCCGCTAACATTCTGAAACCTGCACTTGCACGTGGAGAGCTCCATGCTGTTGGTGCAACAACGTTGAACGAGTATCAGAAATACTTTGAAAAAGACAAGGCTTTGGTACGTCGTTTCCAACCAGTTATGGTGGAAGAACCGGATACAGAAGATGCGATTTCGATCCTTCGTGGTGTGAAAGAAAAATATGAAAATCACCACAAAGTGCTGATTAAAGACGCTGCAATTATTGCTGCTGTTGAGCTTTCTCAGCGTTATATCACTGAGCGTCAGTTGCCGGATAAGGCGATTGACTTAATTGATGAAGCGGCTTCCAAGTTGCGCATGGAGATCAACTCCAAACCGGAAGAACTGGATGAATTGGAACGAAGAATCATGCAGCTGGAAATTGAGCGGGAAGCAATCAAGCGTGAAAACGATACCAAGAAACTGGAAACACTCGGAAAAGAACTTTCGGCGCTGGAAGAGCAACGTTCAAGTTTCAAAGCACGCTGGCAGGCTGAACGTGATATCATTGATGGCGTTCAAAAAACAAAAGAACAGATTGAGGCATTAAAACTGGAAGCCGATCAGGCGGAACGTGCCGGAGATTACGGGAAAGTAGCTGAAATCCGTTATGGTCGTATCAAAGAAGCAGAAGAGCAACTTGAAAAAGCGAAAGCAGATTTGGCTCAACTCCAGACCGGTTCAAAACTGATTAAGGAAGAAGTAGATGCCGAAGAAATTGCGGATGTCATTTCCAAGTGGACCGGAATTCCGGTATCAAAAATGCTGGAAAGCGAAGTGAGTAAATTGCTTCGTCTGGAAGATGAACTTGGAAAACGGGTAATTGGTCAGCACGAAGCGATTATGGCTCTTTCAGATGCAGTTCGACGAAGTCGCGCGGGATTGAACGACCTTCGCAAACCAATTGGTTCGTTCATTTTCCTTGGACCAACAGGTGTGGGTAAAACGGAATTAGCGAAAGCACTTGCCGACTTCCTCTTCAATGACGAAAATGCGATGGTTCGTATTGACATGTCGGAATACCAGGAAAAGCACAGTGTGAGCCGATTGGTTGGAGCACCTCCGGGATACGTTGGATACGACGAAGGTGGTCAGTTGACAGAGGCCGTTCGCAGACGTCCGTATTCAATTGTGTTGCTTGATGAAATTGAAAAAGCACATCCGGACGTATTCAACATTCTGCTTCAGGTGTTGGACGACGGGCGTCTGACAGACAACAAAGGTCGCATTGTTAACTTCAAGAATACCATCATCATCATGACATCGAACCTTGGATCTCTATTGATTCAGGAAGCCTTCGAAGGAGTGAAGGAAACGGAAATCGAGAACGCAATTGAGAAATCAAAATTCGCTGTACTTGAGTTACTGAAGCAAACTATTCGTCCGGAATTTCTTAACCGAATCGATGAAACGATAGTCTTCACACCGTTGAATAAAGGTTACATTCGACAGATTGTTCAGCTACATCTGGATCAGCTACACAATCATCTGGCTGAGAAGGGAATCAATCTCCGATTTACCGAAGAAGCAAAAAACTACATTGTAGAAGCGGGTTACGATCCATTCTTCGGTGCACGTCCGGTGAAACGAGTAATTCAGAAACAAGTGCTGAACGAACTTTCCAAAGCATTGTTATCCGGAAACATAGATGCTTCTCAGGTCGTGATCATGGATATTTTCGATGGAAAAATTGTATTTCGGAAGCCGATAACTGCAGATGAGGAGCGGTAAGAGTTCAATGGTTTAAAGGTTCCACTTCTATTGTTGAACATTAAACTAACTATTTCTTTGTGCCTTTGTGTCGGAGTGGGAATTACCACAATGTCATGAAGGCACTTTTTTTATTCCATTCGGGACATATAACTCACCAATTCAAAAACTCGTTGACGAGTGATATACAGGTATTGACTCGCATAAATCAGCTGTTGAATGGTTCCTCCACCACTGTATTCGGTTTTGATCATCATTTCATTTACTTCACGCTCAGAATCTCGGAATTTCAGCCATGCCTTTTGACTTGTGATAAGTACTTTTTTGTCTTCCGGCTTTAGCTTTTTCAGGTAGAGGTTGTAGTATTTATTCAACAACGCGTCGTATTCCTTTTCGCAATCCATGGAAGCTCTGTTCATTCCGAAAGTGGTCTGGTCGCGGTACAACTGTTGGGCGTAGATTCCCTCAACTACGAAAGTATCTTTCTGAAACATCGCGTAAATCGTATCCCGAAACGCCGGAGTTCCGTAAGTTTCATCCATTACTCCAATTCCCAATTCATCTGCCTGTAGTTGTAATTCGGAACGCCAGATAATTTTCAGGGAGTCTAATTCTGTATCTTCTAATTGGGAAAAAGCAGGGAGTGAGATCAGAAAAAGGATAAAAAGGGATCGTAACTTCATGTGATGGAACTTTGTTCAAAAATAGGGAATTCGACTGAAGGCGGAATTAACCTAAAAGTTAATGACTTTCGCAATGTTGTGAAATGTCGAAAAATTCTCGCAATGAACCATAATCCGGCACGATTGTAGTCACGTTTCAAGAAGGATGATTGAGATTCCGTGAAAGATGATTGGCCCTGGTTCAATTAATTCACACAATCAACATTCACAGTTCATCATTCCTCATTACTTTTAACTTATGCTCAGGTCATCAACGCTGATTCTCTTTGTTTTCTGCTGCTTGTCGATAACGACGAAAGCTCAACATGCATTGACCGAACTCAAAGAATATGCGGAATTTCAAAAACTTGCCGCGCAGCCATTGAACTCAAATCTAGGTGATCTGGAGTCTGTGAAACTCGTCTACAGCTTCAGGGATAAAAAACTATACTTCATCAATTCTCATGTGTATCCGTTTCACTTTTCCTTTTGCTCAACTTATCTCGGATACAGCAGAACACTCGAAGAATTCAACACGGATAATTACGGGTCTGAATCGAAGCGGGAATTTTTGCTTGCGAATCTGAACCGAAATCCGGGTGAAGAAAACTATTTCATTGATCTATCGGTGTTTGACCAAATGCCTGAGGAATCTATTGTTCAACTTTACGAGGCCATTCGGGCGAAATCATACATCGGAAATCACCTGAAAGTGTTACTCAATACAGAACGACTCATCGAGCTTAAACCAACTCTGGGCAAAAAAATCCAGGTATTGCTTCCGGCGGAATTGTATGCGAATAAAACCTTCCAGGAAGTTTCTCCCGGAAAATGCATTGGTCAATTGCGGTTTGAACCCAATCTGGACTCGTTGAAAAGCCCATTGCTTCCAACTGATATTCTGGTCACAAAGGGAACTCCTGTTTATTTTCCGAATGTCCGGGGAATTCTGATTGATGAATTTCAGACACCATTGAGTCATTTGGTAATTCTGGGACGAAACCGGGGCATTCCGATTGCGGTTGATAAGTCTGTTTTTCAGGACACAAATTTTCTCAAATTGAACGGTGAATGGATTGAGTTCAAAGTAACCGACAGACGTTTTTATTATTCTTTGGCCAGACCTTCAACCGGAACAGAAAACAACCGAAAAACCATTGAATTGGTCGTAGACACGACCATTTGCACCCTTGTTCCGGTGAAGAATTTCAATACTGTTGGGAAAGACGCTATCGGAAATAAAGCTTACAACTTCGGGATTCTCGATGACCTAAAAGCTGAGGGGAAATTTAAAACTCCCGAAAGTGCTTATGCCATTCCGTTCTATTTCTACCTGGAACATGCAAAACGAAGTGACATTCAACCGTACCTGGATCAGATTTACAGCCTTGGCCCAAACGAAGACGATACACTCCGAAGCCTTCTAAAAAAAATCCGAAAAGCAATCAAAAGCACTCCTGTTGATCCGTTTTTGGTTTCAACCATTCAACAGGAACTGAAGCATAGCGATTTTACCACGTTCCGTTTTCGTTCGTCAACAAATGCGGAAGATGCCGAAGGATTCTCCGGGGCGGGCCTGTACGATTCAAAAACTGTCGACCTCAATGATTCTCTGAAAACGGTTGAGAAAGGAATAACGGATGTTTGGGCAAGTTTGTGGACTTACGAAGCCTTTCAGGAACGTCGATTCTTTAATATCTCGGATAAGAATCTGGCGATGGGAATATTGATTCATCGCTCTTTTCCGGAAGAGGAAGCTAATGGTGTGGTGATCACCAAAAATGTCTACCGACAGAATTATCCGGGAATTTCCATCAATGTTCAATTCGGTGATATTTCAGTAGTTCAGCCACCTGAAAATGTAGTGTGTGATCAGTTGGTAATCGTTTACGAAATGCAGGTTTCCGGTTTCGACAGAACAGTTGAGTACATTTCAAACTCGAGTCTTGGTACAGGAGTTCCGGTGATGACGGAGAAAGAACTGGAACAATTGGAATTTGCAGTTGAGGCGGTCAAACAGTATTACTGGAACACAAAGATCAAACGCTATAAGTTCCGCTCTTATGAGAATTTCGGACTGGACATAGAATTCAAACTACAGGGCGAAAAACGGGAACTGTATTTGAAGCAAGTGAGGATTTACAATGGATAGGTTAATGGAAAATGGAAAATGAAAAATTCTAAAATTGAAAAGAGAATAGTGCCCTAAAGAGACTAATCCGATCTTACTTTCCTTTTCAATTTTCAATTATCAATTATGAATTATCAAGCATACTCAGAAAGCTCAATCCACCGCTCTGTTTTCGCATCAATTTCTGCTACAATTGCTGACAGTTTCGAGCCGGCCTCCATCAGTTGCTCGTTTGTGGCTTCACCACTTGAAAGAACTGCGGTCCATTTGTCTTTTTCAGCTTCGAGTACTTCCAGGTCTTTTTCGATCTGATCGAATTCGTGTTTTTCTTTGAAGCTTAGCTTTCGTTTTTCCTGAGGCTGAGGCGTTGCTTCTGTAAGTTGCTTTACCTTCACTTCTTTCGCCGGTTCTGCGCCCTTCGCTTCCTCTTTGTCTTTCTTGTATTGCGCAGCCGTTTGCTTACGGAATTCCGTGTAATTTCCGATGATGTCTTTGATTGATCCCTGGCCTTCGAAAACAAACAGGTGATCTACCATTTTATCCATGAAATAACGGTCGTGTGAAACCACAATCAAACACCCTTCGAACGTTCGCAGGTATTCTTCGAGAACACTCATCACGAAAATATCGAGGTCATTTGTAGGCTCATCCAGAATCAGGAAGTTCGGATTTGCCATCAAAACGGTCATGAGTTTCAAGCGACGTTTCTCTCCCCCGCTCAATTTGTGCACGAAATTGTAGTGCATGTGTCGGGGAAACAGGAAACGTTCAAGGAACTGCGCAGCCGACAACTGTCGTCCTTTTTCCAATGGAATGAATTCCGCGATGTCGCGAATAACGTCGATTACTTTCTTGTCTTCGTCAACTTTGATCAATTCCTGGCTGTAGTATCCGAAAACAACAGTTTCTCCGGTTACAATTTTTCCTTTATCCACCTCTTCTCGCCCCTGAATCAGGTTCAGGAATGTGGATTTTCCGGTCCCGTTGTTTCCAACGATTCCGAGGCGTTCTTTGCGCTGGAAGTTGTAGGTAAAGTTGTCCAGAATAACTTTATCGCCGAAGGATTTGCCGATTTTATGCAGTTCAAGAATTTTCGTTCCGAGACGCTCCATTTTTACAGGAAGCTCCATTTCGTCTTCTTCAATGCGTTGGCTGGCAACTTTCTTTACGTCGTGAAAGTTCTCAATCCGCGCTTTTTGTTTGGTTCCACGCGCTTTCGGCTGACGTCGGATCCATTCCAATTCTTTCTTAAACGTATTGCGCGCTTTATCTATGGTAGATTGTAACTGCTCCTGACGCTCAGCTTTCTTTTCAAGGTAATACGAGAAATTTCCTTTGTACTTGTAAATCGTCTGATCCTCCAACTCAAAAATGGTATCGCAAACAACTTCAAGAAAGTAACGGTCGTGAGTTACCATCAAAATCGTCGATTTCGACTTGGACAGGTATTCTTCCAGCCACTCAATCATATCCAGATCCAGGTGGTTCGTCGGCTCATCCAAAATCAGGAAATCTGCTTCCGCAACCAGTACCTGAGCTAACGCAACACGCTTTTTTTGTCCCCCGGAAAGGCTTCCGACCAACAAACTGGTATCGTTCAACTTCAACACAGAAAGAATCTGGTTGACTTTCACTTCCATGTCCCAGGCATTCAGCTCTGTCAGCTTATCGTAACACTCATGAATTGCTTCTTCGTTTCCATCGCGAAGCGCCTGATTGTATTGTTTTACAATTTGAAGTTCCGGAAGATCGTGCGAAAAAACTGCTTCAAGGATAGTATAATCATCATTGAGCGTTTCCGTTTGCTGCATGAACGCAACACGAATGTCGTTTCGGTATACTACTCTACCCGAATCAATGGTTTCCAGGTTCATCAGACAGCGAAGCAACGTTGTTTTCCCGTTACCGTTCTTCGCAACGATGGCTACTTTATCGCCCTGATCAATCCCGAAAGTAACATCAGAAAAAATGATTCTGTCGCCAAACGACTTGGTAAGGTTCTCAACCGAAAGATAATTCATAAAATACGCTGAATTTGGCTGCAAAGATACACAGGAATTGAGAATGGAAAATTTAAAAATTGAAAAGAGGGAGTCACTGTTTAATCCTGACTATTCTCGGCGACCACCAACTTTTCAATTCTCCATTTCAATTCTCCATTTCAATTCTCCATTTTCAATTACTCAATAATGAATTCTCCCAAATCAATCACCTCTTTTGCAGTTTCCAGTCGACGTGTAATGGATTCTACTTTCTCGTTTGGTTTACCGTAGTTGGTAATCAACTTCAACTGAATGGTTGTTGGACCAGTTATCGATGTGGCTGAGGAGCCGTAATAATTCGCCTGAATCTTATATTTTCCTTTCGGGGCAAGTTTCAGCATGAATTCTTCCGGACCGTAACCGGCAACACAATCTTTGGAAATCCGGCCTCCAAGTTCGGTTAATGCGTGCGAATAAAAACACTTCTCGCCACGCGGATCTGTGACCCACAAGTCGATGTCGCAATTATCTGTGTCCCAGGTCAGGATAACACGTGTATCAACCGGCATTGCGTACACATACTTCGCATCGATATTCGCTGAACCTTTCACTTCCGGATGATTGATCAACAAGTGGTTCAGTTCAACCAACGAAATTGCTTCAACATCACGGAAACGCTCGTCCCATTTGTGTTCAATCACATACAATAATTCTTTCGCCGCTTCGGTATATTTTCCGTTTCGCTCCAGTACCAAAGCCAGATCACGGTACGATTGCGGTTCTTCTTCACGAAGCGCTTTTACATCTTCAAAAATGGCTATGGAAAGCGACAATTCGCTCATTTGATCCAGTCTGTGCCCCAATACCCGAAGCAATTGCGGGTTCTCCAGTTCCATTTCTGCAATGTTCGACAAAATGCGTAATGCGATGTCCTTCTTCCCTTGTGCGAGGAAGTAATCCGAAACATCTACGTAGAATGAGGGTTGGTTTCCATAAGTCATTTTCTGTTGCAAATAGACATTATAGGCTTCCAATGGAACTGCTTTTTTGATTTCTGCCATGTACGGTGTTTCGGGATTCCAGGCCTCAAGAGAAATAGATGCTTTGCATTTATTTTCTGTTTTTTTCTCAGCATCAGCGCCTTCATTGAATTGATAGGTGTTGGCTTCCATTACTTCTTCCCGTTCCACCGACATATCTGCTGCAATCGAATATGCCGCAGTAGCATTTCCAAATGTTCTTCCTGTTCCTGCCCCATCTTCATCGTTTTCTGCTTGTTTCGGCTTCGGAACGTATTTGGCAACGTACCACTTCTTCAATTCCTCAAAATCATTCAGCACCATCGCTTCGTGGTCTTTTGCTTCCTGTGCTTCGTTTTTCTTTTGTTCATTGATACGTGCATTGTATTCCTTTTGCAGGTCTTTGGGAGGAAGGATTCCGTATTCCAGGTAATCCTCCAGGCGATCGAGAACAATCAGTGAGGTATAGCGTGAAATCAGGGAATACTTCAATCCAAGTTGCTCAATTTCTGCTTTGTTTTTCTCAGGCTGAACATCGAGATCTTCGATTTTACGGGCCGCCCATAAACGTTCTACCAAATCCCCATCAGAACTAAAGGAACACGAAGGTTTGATGTCGATTTTACGATCAACGGTGTTCCCGTATCCGAACAAATACGTCACTTTTTCCAATTTTGAGACTGGTGTTTTCGCACAAACACTGAAGTTTGTCGTATAGGTTGAACCGATTCCTGTCACCTGATCGTTTGGAACACCTTCAATCCCAAGAAAACGGATGCGTTCGGTTTGAAGACGCTGCGTAGCTTCGCCCACAGAAAAGTTCGCCAATGGAATGTATTCCCCGTTTGAAGCCGCAATGGCTTTCGCACGCGACGGATCAGTGGAGGACGAAGAAGTCAGTACAATCACACGCTGATTTGGAGCGGCTTTTAAGTCATCTTTCCCAAAATTGGAAAGGCAATCGGAAAGCAATACTACTTCTTCGCCTTTTAGATCCGACGGTTGAATGATTCCCAATTGCGTTCCGCCATCCATTGGCAATTGCGCTAAACGCGTAAAGAGCATTCCGACATTGTATCCGGAAGTAAGATCAATCGTTTCGCGGCTATGAATCGCGTTACTGAACGTAATGACGTGTAGTTTCGCATTCCCCAATTTTTCAAGATACGCTGTCAACACTGCACGTTCGCGTTCAAAATCCCTGGATGAAGACGACGAAGAAACGTCCCACAGCAAGGTCAATTCATTCGGAAGTCTTTTTGGACGCTCGGTATTTGTTAAACAAAGGTGAGACAGGACGACGGCTGAACTATCGTTCAATTCATATCCGGATGAGGGCTGTTGTTGCTTCAACGGCAATTCGATTCGAAGCGGTTGATTTGCGTAAATATCTTGTTGAACATAGTTGAAAGTAAATCCACCTGTGCTTTGCTCAATGCGAATCGGATACGAACTGGAAGCCTTGTTATACTCCAATTGACTGTTTCCGTCAAAACTTCCTTTGATTTCAAATTTCTTCATTCGATCCTTGAAGTTCAGGGGTAAATCAAAAGTCATTACATCGTTTTCCTGCTTCAGAACTTGCGCAAAAACAATCCTGATGGTCTTTTTGCCATTAGCAGGAATTGGGAACACACGTGCTTTGAAATTATTTCCCTGAGTCCATTCAAGCAATGCCGGGTCGATTTTTCTGCGAATCGTAGCTTCAAAGGCCACTCGCCCCTCTTTTTTGGTTACAACAGACGCCGGACGAAAGATTCCGGAAGTTTCCATCTGGAAATCTGTGATGAATTGCCCTTCCTGCAAGGGGAAATAGAATGTTCCCTCCAACTGGCGACTACTTTTGTTTTCATACACCAGCGTCATTTCTGTTTCCGCAAGGCTTCCAACGAAACGAACGTCAATTGAACACTCGTTCAGAAGTAACGGAACCGATTCTCCCCGTTCAGAAGGAACCAATACTGTCGGACTAAGACGCAGGGTGTCTTCTACAGCTTTTTCCTGAAGTGGAGCAGCAACAGTAGATTTCATTGGCAGGCTTACCGAATACAGAACAAATCCAAGGGAAAGGGTCCCGGTGATTAGAATCGAGGTTAACGTGTTCAGTTTCATAGGTTTGTTTTAAGCAAAAATATCATTCCGACAGAATGATACAGTTAAGTTGTGGAAAGGATCAATTCTGTTCGCGAAACAATTGATTGAACGGTAGTTGTTAACGATTTTGTTCAGGATTTCCAAAAAACTTCTTTGTGATAGGACTGATTTTCACGCTGATATCGCAGATTTTCGCAGATATACCTGTAAACTCGTGTGGCAAAACGATCACGCGGATACTAATCACTCTTAAACCTTTTTCAAATTGGAATGTAGCAGACAAAAATGCTCTGGGTCGGAACTCTCCACATTCATTCTGACTACGGAACGCAAAAATCTACTTATGAAAAACATCTCCATTCCACAACCGTGTTCGGAAGATTTTAGTCTGATGACACCTACAGAGCGTGGTACATTCTGTGAAAAATGTGCAACCGACACGTTCGATTTTACAGGAAAGACATCCACCGAGATCAAGCTCATTCTGAAAAATCAGGTTGGTCAAAAAGTTTGCGGGAAATTCACTTCCGGACAACTGGAAGCGTTGAACCTTGAATTTGAACAATGGTCGTTCCGATCTGTCAAATCGTTCCAAAGTATGTTCCTGTATTGCCTGATAGCTGTCTTCGGATTGAGTTTATTCAGTTGCTCAAATCCACAGGGAATAGCTGAGATTCGAAGTACAAAATGTTGGGGACTTCCAAAGATAGATTCCATTATCGATGAGCCAATGACGATTCAACCCGTTGCAAAACCTGCTCTTCCTGATTCATGTGTAGAAATATTGGGATACATCGAAGGTTCCGATAAGTATCAACAGATGCTTACCGAAACTCCGGAAGAAGAAAAAGCAGACCCCATTCAGGAAGAAATCACTTCTTTGGACGGTACGCTTTATCCAAATCCAACGATCAACAGCACGAATGTCGAGCTCCGGATTCCGGATTCCGATTATTATGTGCTCGACTTATTCAATATGGCCGGACAGCACATCAGTAACGTTCATGACGGCAAACTGGAGAGCGGAATCTTTCAAACACAGATTTCACTATTTGGTCAACCTCCCGGAATGTATCTGTTGGTCGTGCGTTCAAGCAGTTTGTCAAAAACCTTTCGCATTGAGAAACTTTGATTGCGTTCATCTGAACCTTTGAACGATTAATTTGTAAACTGATTTATGGAAACCGAAGTATCGGTGCATCCTACTACAAACGCTAAACATCGACTTATGAAGCATTTCTCCATTCCCCAGCCGTGTAACGAGAACTTCAACCTCATGACACCCACTGAACGTGGTGCTTTTTGTAAAAAGTGTGCGACAAACACCTTTGATTTTCGATACAAAACTCCGGAAGAAGTCAAACTGATCCTAAGACAACACGTTGGCCAACACATCTGCGGACGCATTACATCCGAGCAGGATGCGGCATTGAATGCTGAGTTCGAACAATGGTCGTTTCGTTCTACCAAGTCGTTTCAAAGTGCATTTCTTTTCACGCTAATTGCCGTATTCGGACTGGGTTTATTCAGTTGCTCTGATCAAAAGCACGAGCAGGAGATTATTTCCTTTCAGCAAACCGCAAAGACGATCATGACACAGGCTCAGGATTGGAAAGCGCAAATTCCGGAAGTGAAGGAAAAACCGATTGTTCTGGAGAAATTGGAACCACTGCAACAAATTCGTATGCCTGAAGCTATTCCCGAAGAGCTGATTTGTATCATTCACGAAGATGTTCTTGCTCCTGACTTTGAGAACTTAGAGATTTACGAATACGGTTATGGAATGGGAGGAGCGATGGTAATGTCTTATGAATTCGTCGATTACCTTATTGAAACTGTTCCTGTTGTGGAAGAATTCGACGAAAAAGGAATTCCGATTCCTACAACATATTCTGCACTAGCCTTTCCAAATCCAACGACAGATAAATCAACCATTGAGATCAAACTTCCTGCTTCCGGTGAATTCCAGGTGGATTTATACGACATGAGCGGGAAATTGCAGCGCAATATTCACTCCGGAGAAATCGAACGCGGGACATTCCGACAGGAGATTGAAATGACCGATTTGCCTCCGGGAATGTATCTTGTGACAATCCTTTCGAAGGAATATAAGGAAACGGTGCGAATCAGTAAGATTTAAAAAACATACTTGATCCAATAAAAAAAGCATCCACTACAAGCGGATGCTTTTTTCGTATTTCCTGCTGTTGTTCTTAACGAATTCTATCGATCGAATCAATCAGTTTTTTGTCTTTGCGAACACCCAACAATCCCAATACAAGGAACGGAATTGCAGCAATGTAAACGTACAATGCGATTCCCAGCGACAGTGATTGTTCATGGTTTGAACTCATGTTCGCATTCTTAATCGCAGTAAATAAAAACCATCCGGATGTAAGAATGACGATTGTCAAGCTCAATTTACTCAATAACAATTGCTTGTCTCTGTCTTTGAAGCTTACCAATGTCGTCAAAACGGCAATTACCGCAACGGAGCAATAAATCCAAAGCGTGCTTGGCTCTGTACGCGCCTCACCATCAATCAATACTGAAAATGCGCTAACCGACATTACCTCAGTTGTGGTTTCACCGGTTTCACTCGGAAAAAACGTTGTTACCGAGAACAAATCCAGGTTAAACATACTGAGCGACACGCAAATAAGTGCCAAAAGGAAATAAACGGTCTGAATACGTTGTAGCATAACTGTGTTTTTAATGGTAGAGCAAAGATAAAAAAAGGGGAATTGGAAGGTGTTAATACGAATAGATGCTTGCTTTTATTTTTCGCGCTTTGATATCGCTTCGTCCTTCTTCAAGCCGAATTCGAATGGAATCGGCATCCGTGAAGTGTTTACTGAAATTAAAGTACAACTCTACTTTTGTCCAGGTATTCAATTCAGGAATTTTGGGGCCAATTACGGCAGTTTTCGTTTCAACCACAGCATCGTTTTTGAACACGTACAGATCGGCACTGGGTGAAGATGCCTGACTGAGAATCATCAACTCAGCATTCAGTTTCACTCCGACCTTACCGTTGTTTGAATGCCATGCTTTCAGGGATTGATACAATTCGGGATTGTCCTCCAGGTAATTAGGATTCAATTGATATTCCTTTTGATTGAATGTCGAACCAAGAACGTTTTTGAAAAACAACGGTCCGGAAAGCGACTTCATACTGTTCGGTTTCTGATCATAAACCCGCTCAAAGTACCAGCTGAAACGAAGATCTTCCTGCAGGAATACTTCCATGAAACGTTCATAGGTCATTTTATCGTAGTGCAGAATGGCATGGGTATGCTGATAATCGAATACCTGATACAGCCAGGTTGCCATTCCACCTGCAATTACCAGAATGCTCTTCAGGAACCAATGCGAAGCCTGAATAAACAATGCAATGGTCAACATGAAAACTGCCATGAAATCAATGTAATTGCGTGCTCCAAGGCCACCGCCAAACCACCACATCCACCAGGACGCAGTCATATACGTCACCAGGAGGAAAATCAAACTTCCCATCCAGAAAATCCGGCGTTCTCTAAAAAAGCAATAGATCAGAGCCGGAATAAACAGGATCATGATCGGCGTATAAATGAATAATCCTTTTTTGAAGCTGAACAATACGTTGAAGATTTCCGGATGTGCCCAATTATCGAAACCTTCATTGATGTAGGTTTTCATGTTCAATTCTCCGGATTGCCCGAAGGTATTCCACCAATGAAAACAGATGAAAACCATGCCTAACGATAACGCAATGGCAAGATTCTTCCAGTTGATCGTAAAAAGTGTTTTCAATCGTACAATGAACTCTTTCAGATTGGAAAACAAAAAGGGAATTACAATTACAATGAACAGGTTAGTAGGTCGAATGATGAACGCCCAACCTAGCAGCGCAGTGAACCAGTACAGGTCTTTGTTTTTGTTTTCGTCCGCCCATCGCTTTGCAAAGAATAGTATCCAGGTGTTGACCGTAAAACAGAAGACGTGTGAAAATGGTATTTCAACCGTTGAATAGTAACAAAGATTGGTTCCGAACAACACTGCAAATACCGACAAATATGTTAACCAGATTGCTATGTTAAACTTACGCAGCAAAAGAAACAGTCCTACTCCTCCCAGAACGGAACAAAAAATGACTCCAATGTTCAACCAAAGTAGAAATGGCCAGCTGTAGCCGTCGTCCACAACACCGACAGCAGCAGCATTGATCTTTGCTGCGCAATAAAAGGGAACCAGTGCGAGTGCGGAACCCGAATAAAATTTGTTGATTGCCCGTTTTCCTTCTTTATTCGTTGCTAATCCAATCTGGAACCTGGTAGTCTTGTATTTCTTTTCAATGGGTTTAAGGAACTCAAATTGTCGCGTGTGATACGTCAGCCATTGCGGCAAATACGCATAATAACCGGCTCCATCAGAGTAAACCGGTTGATGTGTTTTTGGTTCGTTGCTTGTCCACCCGAAAATGCGATCGGATTTCGTGAAATAGATCGCAAAGCATAGGGCAAAAAAGAAGAATTTGCACCAGAATGAATTCAGAATTCTATAGAATATGCTTTCGGCTTTCATGCAACATGTAGTAATCAAGAATCACCAGCGCCGCCATCGCTTCAACGATAGGAACAGCGCGCGGGACAACACACGGATCGTGACGGCCTTCGCCTTTGAATTCCACTTCGTTTCCGTCCTTATCAATCGTTGGCTGATCGATCATGATCGTAGCTACCGGTTTGAACGCCACACGAAAATCGATCGGCATTCCATTTGAAATTCCACCCTGGATTCCTCCCGAATGATTTGTTCTGGTTGTTTTATCCGCCTGGAAGACGTCGTTGTGCTCTGAGCCGCGCATTTCTACTCCATCGAATCCCGAACCGATTGAAAATGCTTTTACCGCATTGATAGAAAGCATTGCTTTTCCTAATTCCGCGTGAAGCTTTTCGAAAACAGGTTCTCCAAGACCTACCGGAACTCCGGTAATCTCACAACGCACACAACCACCGATTGTATCTCCGTCTTTTCGTACCACGCGAATGAGTTCTTCCATTTCTTTCGCAGTTTCGGTATCCGGAACGCGAACAGGGTTTTCTTCTCTTACGACACGTAATTTCTTGTTCCAGTTTCCACTCCATCGAATGCTTCCCACCTGGTCTACAAACGCATCAATTTCGATTCCTTTGGCTGCCAGGATTTGCTTTGCAAGGGCACCGGCAACCACACGCGAAGCTGTTTCACGTGCACTACTCCGTCCGCCACCACGCGGGTCGCGAATTCCGTATTTTTCCTGATAAGTAAAATCTGCATGCGATGGACGAAACACTTCTTTCAAACGATCGTAATCGCCTGATTTGTGCTGTGTATTCCGAATAATAAAACCGATTGGGGTTCCTGTTGTTTTTCCTTCATAGATTCCCGAAAGAAATTCAACGGTATCGGATTCTTTTCGCTGGGTAACGATTGCTGATTGACCTGGTTTTCTTCGATCAAGTTCGTATTGGATATTCTCAAAATCGACTGGAAATCCGGCTGGAACGCCATCAATTACGCCCCCAAGGGCAATTCCGTGAGATTCGCCAAATGTGCTTAAACGAAAGAGGTGACCAAAAACAGATCCGGGCATTTTTTATTTCAGATTATAGTTACGCGAAATTAACATTTTAACGGAGTAGTTCAAAAATTTACGCCTGCCACTTGAAATGTATTTCATTTTGAAACCAATCGTTTTCATTTTGAAAATAATTCACTGGCCTGTAAAGGTGTTACTCTATTGTTGATAACTCATCAAAGTCTTACAGGCTGTTGCCTCCCAATTATCACCCGTTTCGTTTGGAACTCGATGGCATATGCTTTGAAATGAAATTTTCAACCCTAAAAATGAAATGTCATGAGAACGCAAAAGATTGTTTTTTTACGGAAGCTGGCCTCTGTAATGCTATTCGTATGCCTTACAACCGGAGCGTTTGCGAAACCTCCACATTGGGCGCCAGCCTTTGGATATCATAAGAAACACCACTATGTGTATTATCCAAAACAAAACTTCTATTACGATCCTTATCTGGGAACGTATATCGTTTATGAACGCGGTGTGTGGGTAAGACAGGTTAGTCCTCCTCGTATTTTTGCCAGCATTAACATCAATATTCTTCCACACGTGGATTTACATATTGCTTCGTTTTACCCCTATTATTACAATGAGGAACATTGTCACCGTTACTATCTGGTAAGTGCATTAGCACCACCTACGGAATATTATGTTTACCGTTATCCGAGAAGACACGATTTCAGTATTACGCCGTATGCGTATTACCGACCAAATCCGAATGTAGAAATTTCGGTGGCATTCTACAATCCGAATTATTACCTGCATCCGGAATATGGCCCTCATCCGCATCATCCCGGAAAAGGTCATGGACATGCATACGGTCATTACAAACACGGCGACTGGTATGGTTATGATCATCGCGGCGGGCCTCCGCATCACGGTGATTGGGATAGAGATCCGGGACATGGTAAAGGTCATTACGAGCACGGAAAACAACGTCCTCCGGTAAATCGTCCTCCGGATAAATGGGAAAGTCCGAATTCGCATGCCAAAGGTAGCCAACCGAAGCGTCCGGATTTATTCAAAGGAGATCCGAACCCGGACAGAAATAAACAACAAGGTCCGGGGAAACCGCCAAAAAAGGTTGATCACCAGCAGTCGCAGCCACATCCGGTTATGGTAGCACGCGATAACGGCCATGGTAAACAAGGCGGTTATGGTGGTAATCAGAATCACGGACAGCCTGGTGGTGGTCGTCAGGAAAAAGGTGGCGGACACGGTGGTGGAAAAGGTAAACACGGGAAGAACTAGTTCTTCGTTTAATAGTCGAATAGAGGCTCTTGTGCAAACAAGGGCCTTTGTTTTTTTGCCCGTTGACCTCGATACGCTTCGCACTCGGTCTGATGGGCAAAAACGAGACGTTTTCGAGTAAAAAGTTCCTGCTTCTTTATCCTTTTTATACGATCGAAGATCTGTTCGACCTGGCGGTCAATATTCAGCCTTAACGTGTCGCTTCAAGTTCCGACGAAGGAGGATCGAGGAATGACCCAACAAAAAAGCCGTCCGTCCGCCTAAGGCGGACGGACG
>CBIHND010000008.1:0-132352 GCA_966211245.1 uncultured Fluviicola sp.
ATGTTACGTGAATCGGGCTCAATACAACATCAACTGCAGATACAGTAACGGTAACTGTGTCTCTTGGGCCAGAAGGGCAAGAAGGGAAATCTTCCTGTGGATAGTAAGCAGTATTCGCAACAAGAACAGGAGAAGTAAATGAAGTACCGGTACCTACCTGAGTTCCACCAACTGCAGCATCCCACCATGAAATGGTTGCAGTAGGGAATGAAGGTGTAGCGTTCAATGTTACGGTGTTTCCTGAACAAACCCCTGCGTCAAGCGCTGTAGGACCTGTAAGTGTAGGACATTGAATATTGATCAGGTGATCTTCTGTTTCACCGTATGTGTAAGTCATACACGGTTGAAGAGAAGCTCCCGAAAAACCTTCCGCACAAATAATACGAACCGCAGTGTTTCCAGTCAAAGCTGTTACCGGAACAGTAAATGTGTTGTTAATTGTTCTTGGACCTGTAGTGGTAGTATTTTCAACATACACTTGCTCACCTGCATCGGAGAATGAACCGTTGTGGTTGTAGTCAATCCACATTGCAATACCATTTGCGAAGTAGGTAGGACCGTTACACTCGTCCTGAACAATAGAGAAGTTTACTACTTGTCCTGGAGTTACAGTTGTAATCGGAGCAAGTGTTTTGAAGTTAGAGTAACGTTGTAAAACTGAACCAGGGCCCGGAGCTACAGCTGTACATCCGTTTGTGTTTGCGTAAAGTGGATCTGTTGACCCTCCATTAATTGTAACGTTGTAAATCTCTTCGTCAATTGCACTTGAAGGGATTGAGTTACAGTAACAAGTTGTGAAGTCATTTACGTTTACAAGGATAGCTGCTGTCGTATCAGACATTCCTGAACAAGTAGCAACACAGCGGTAGTAAGTAGGCACCGATTGGTTAACCGTTGCAGTGGTATTCGTTGCACCTGCAATATTAGCGAACGACCCAACAGTTCCGGTTGTTGACTTTTGCCATTGGTAAGTTTGTCCTGCTCCGTAAGAGTTTCCTGTAAGAGAAACAGAGAAATTCGTTGCCGGACAAATAGAAGAAACAGATGAAGCCGTACCAGCGGTAGGAGGAGCTACACATGGAGAACCAGGGGTGTAACCAATTTGAATTTGTGGTCGTCCTGACTGCAATGTCATTGTCATTGTAGCAGTAGAATTACTTGAACCGAATACCTGGTTGGTAAGCGGGTCACGCTTCCACGAGAATGCACCGTCTGTAGGGTTTCCTACGTACAAGCTACAATCCCAGTAACTACCAATTTCCAATGACCCTCCGGTATAAAGGAACGGCGCTGAAAATGTTAAGGTAATGAAACCAGTTGCTGTTGGGATAACCTGAGCAGGGTTATCATAAACCAATGTAGCCCCTGAAGACTGTGTTGTGAAGCTACCGCTTGACCATGTGGTGCTCGGAGTAGCCGCAGAGTTTTTCATGTAGATTCTCCAAATGGAAACGTTGTTTGCAGCAACCGTTCCAAAACCGTTGTCTTTAAAGAAGGCAACAGAGTTAATGAAATCTCCGGGGTTAATTCCCGCAGCTGAAAGCTCAGCTTGCGTGTACAGATAGTATTGTTGGCTGAAATCGAACGAGCTGGCGGCGCTGGATCGATAAATAGGCCCTATATTGGAGCTGGTTCCTGTAGCAGAACCTGCTCCGATGATAGTTGTTTGTCCGAGTATACCCATAGGTAGGACAAGGCCTATTGCCGTTAAAACGGATAATAGTACTTTTTTCATCAAATGTTAATTTTCTGCAAAAGTACGTTCGGAAAAACCAATTGCAAATTCGCAATGAACATTTTAGTTCATCATTCGAACATTTTTCACTTGCTGATAAACATTTAGTACTAAATCGAGTTAATCCTTTGAAAGCCCTGTTAAATACACTGCTAAAAGTTTAGTTTTTTGTTGGATTTATCACGTTTCTGAACACTTTGACTTAAACTCAGATCAGACAGCTCTGTTACTTGGAATCAATTTGACTAATTTCGCTGTGTGGATATGAATTTGACAAATAAAACTGCACTTGTTTGTGGAAGCACTCAGGGAATTGGAAAGGCCGTTGCCCTTCAATTGGCAGAATTAGGAGCTACTGTTGTATTAATGGCTCGCAGTGAAGATAAATTGAAAAGTGTTGCAGCCGAATTACCTGTGACCCATGGTCAATCGCACCGTTTTCTTGCTGCTGATTTCTCTAAACCGGAAGAGGTGAAGAATGTCATTTCGGCATTTGTTGCCGAAGGGAATGTTGTGGATATTCTGGTTAACAACACGGGTGGACCGAAAGGTGGGCCAATCATCAATGCAGATATCTCTGAGTTCATTTCAACATTCAATCAACACCTCATTTGTAATCACATTCTGGTACAGGCTCTTGTTCCCGGGATGAAGCAAAAGGGTGGAGGAAGAATCATTAATGTTATCTCAACAAGTGTAAAACAACCGCTACCGAATCTGGGAGTATCCAATACTATTCGTGCGGCAGTAGGTTCATGGAGTAAGACGTTGGCAACTGAACTTGGCGGATTCAATATTACCGTAAATAACGTTCTTCCGGGAGCAACGAACACTGCACGCCTTCAGGGAATCGCTGAAGCAAAATCTGGGAATACAGGAGAAAGTGTTGCTTCAATATTCCAGGAGATGGCGGAAGAATCACCGATGAAACGAATTGCTGAACCGGAAGAAGTGGCCGCAGCTGTTGTGTTCCTCGCTTCACCAATGGCAAGCTATATCAACGGGATTAATATTCCGGTTGATGGTGGAAGAACGAAATCGTTATAAGATTAAGATAGCAGAAAAGAAAAGGGCGTCCCATATATTCGGGACGCCCTTTTTTATCTTAAGATATTAATGTGACCAACGAGAGTCTCTTCAATGTCTGATGTTGTTCGGTACTTCACTTTATAAGTATACGTTCCATCCGGGCAAAGCAAGTCGTTGTATGTTCCGTCCCAGGAATCCCTCAATTTATTGGTGTGGAACACCATTTGCCCCCAGCGATTAAAGATCTGAACATCAATTTCCGCGATGTTTACCGTACTGATCTCGAACGTGTTGTTGTAAATATTTCCATCGGGAGTAAATGTATTCGGAATGTAAACCCAATATTCTTCGTGGATGGTAATGACCTTCACCACAGTATCTTTACAACCGATTTCGTTCGTAGCAATTAATGTTACGGTATAGTCTCCCGGATCTGAGTAGGTATTATTCGGGTGAACCTCAGTGGAATTATGCCCGTCACCGAAAGTCCAGTAATACGTGTCTCCGCCTGTAGTCAGGTTCTGGAAAGTAATCGGCAGGTCTTCCATTGTCGTATGACTCGACACAATAAAGTCCGCATTTGGCTTAACGACATTAACGGTTACCTGACCTTCTACGTAGAACGTCTGACATTCGTCTGAAACCCTCACAGTATAAGTAGTTGTTACCGCTGGATTTACCGTAACGGATTGTGTTGTTTCGCCGGAATGATTCCAGAAATAATAATATTGACCATAACCGCCAGAAGCATTTGCAGTCAGAACGGCATCTTCGTAAGGGCACACCGTTAAATCAGGAGACATGTTCACAACCAACGGCGGACTGGTAATCGTATACGTTATTGTTTCGGTAGCGGTATAGCCACAGAAATCAGTTACTTCTACCGTATAAAAAGTACTTGCAGGAGGTGCAACGTCTATCGATGTGGTTTGAGAAATAGGATCGCCGTTGGCATCTGTCCATTGGTATGAATAACTTCCTGCACCGCCAGAAGCTGTTGCAGTTAGTGTCGTTGGAACATACGGACAAATTTCTGTTACATCACCACTTGTAGAAAGTGTAAGTGGAGTGAATACTGGAACGGTAACGGTACCACTTCCGGTTGCAGATTGTTGCAAACAATTATCGGTAACGGTAACGGTATAGGTTTGTGTACTTGTCGGAGAAACAGAAATACTTGGAGTCGTTGCTCCTGTGTTCCAGCTGTAGGTGTAAGGACCAACACCACCTGTTGCATTGGCAATCACGTCAATATTCTCACCAGGACAGGCAACATCAGATGTTTCTACCGTAACCGCAACGGGTTGAATATCGTCTATCTTAAGATTCAGTTCCAAACCACTTGAACCACCACATGGATCCGGAATATCAAACAAGATATCTACTGTTTCCACACCTTCGGTAAGGGCATCAGCGTTCGCACTGAAAGAGAATGAAACCGTACTCTGACCCGCCGGGAAAGTAACAGTTGAAGGAATATCCGTGTAATCCGTAAGTTCGGTCGCTGTTCCACTCACATTAATCGGGATGGTTAACGTAGAGTTCAGGTTGCTGGTATTTCTGGTGAGTGTAACTGTTGTTGTTACACAGCCTTCAGCCATTGTTACGCCGTCGCCGAATGCATCGTATGACATGCTGTAATCGACCTCAACAGGAACTTTCGATGTCAAACTGTTTGCTTCAAGGAAAATCCCGGAGTCGTAAATTCCGTCGCCGACATCGGCAATAGCGATAATCAGGTGATACGTCTGTCCACACTGTACACGCGAAACGGCTTCCAATACTTTCGTAAAACCATCGTATTGCATGTACTGGTTGCTACCATTATACGGTGAAGTGTTTCCGTCTCCATTCGGCACAAAATACGCCGCGTTTGCCGGTCCCACGGGTGGACTGGCACCCGGGTTACCGTTGTTCACGTTATTGATGGTAACAGTAGCGCCGTTTGGCAGTTTGGCGATGTTTTGAATCCCTCCCGGTATTCCCGGACCTGAAATGTAAAACGCGAAAGCGTCATTAAACTGAGAGCCCACATATTCCGGATATTCTTCGGATCCGAAAACGTATTTGAATCGAACAGTGTCTGCGTATGGAATAAAATCAAATTCAAGGACAGATGCGTTGTACGTAGAAGTACCGCCAACCTGTTGACTCAATAGGGCGTAACCCGGAGTTCCGTTATCTAAGCCTGAATTGCTTTGATCGTTGGGTCCTTGTGGACCACTACCACCCGGATTAATTGTACCTGTAGTAATGACTACACCGGAAGTTAATCCGAAGTTGTTGATATTGGCATTGAACGAGCCAATCGCATTTGCCGAACCTGAATAATAGACGTTAGAAACGGTTACACCTGGTCCCAACAATACATTTTGCACAACGCTGGAAGGTGACTGAACCGAAGTGGTCAGCTGTCCCAGTGCCCCAAAAGGCAGAAGTAGCAAAGTGTATATTAATTTCTTCATGGTTCTTTTATAACGTCAATTTCGGAATAACGTTGTTCAAGACAATACAAAAAACGAACCAAAGACACGTTTCGTTGATTGAACGGTTTAATTGGCTGTATATCTGATAGGTTTAAAATTAATGAATTCCTTGTAACGAACACAGGTTTTTGTAAATCCCGTTAAGAGAAATTAACTCCTGGTGTGTTCCTCGTTCCACGATTTCTCCCTTTGAAAGAACCAGAATTTCATCTGCATGTTGAATGGTACTTAGTCGGTGAGCGATGATCAGGGAAGTTCGTTCTTTCATAATCTCAACCAGGGCTTCCTGAACGATGCGCTCGCTTTCAGTATCCAGGGCTGATGTAGCTTCATCAAGAACAAGAATGGACGGGTTTTTCAAAACGGCGCGTGCAATGCTCAAACGCTGTTTTTGTCCACCCGAAAGCTTGTTTCCTCTGTCACCGATTACCGTGTCATATCCGTTTTCAAGCGCTTCAATAAAATGGTGAGCATGGGCAATCTTAGCTGCTTTGATAACATCTTCTTTGGTTGCATTTTTGAATCCAAAGGCGATGTTATTGAAAACGGTATCGTTGAATAAATACGATTCCTGTGATACAATTCCGATCGACGCACGGAGGTCACTGATGTTCAAATCGGCGATTTCTTTTCCATCGTATTGAATACTTCCTTCCTGAATATCATAAAAGCGCGGAAGCAAATCTGCCATAGTAGACTTCCCGCTTCCGGATTCACCAACCAAAGCAATGGTTTTACCTTTTTTCAATTCAAAAGACACATTCCTGAGTACCCATTCTTCCTTGTATCGGAAAGAGACGTTAGAAACCTGAACGGAATCCTGAAGCCCGGAGAAAGGAAGTGCGTCCGGTTTTTGTTCAATTACTTCCGGAGCATCCAGAATGTCGTTGATGCGATGTAACGATGGCTCCGCTTTGTTCAGGTTACCCATGGAAGTTGAAATCCCCTGAATTGGGCGTAACAATTGAGAAAAAATCACAATGAATGTGATAAATTTTTCTCCGGTCAACCCGGTATTTACGCCATCAAGAATCATCAATCCTCCGAACCACACCAAGCAAAGCATTACACCGGCTCCGAGAGTTTCATTCAACGGTGGTGATAAATCTCGTTTACGAAATGCCTTGGTAATAAGTTTTTGCCAGCGCAGGTTGATGTCTTCGAATTTCTTCGACATGTATTCAATGGCATTGAACGACTTAATCAACTTTACTCCGGATAAACTTTCTTCGATTGCAGAAGTTACCACACCGTTTTGTTCCTGTCCCTGCTTCGCTGTTCGCTTCAAACTTTTTCCGATACGGGAAATAACGAAAGCAGAAATGGGTAGCAAAATGAATGATATCAATGTCAGTTTCGGACTGATAACAATCAACCCGATAATGGATGTCAGGATAGCGAAAGGTTCACGAAAAATCAATTCCAGAACGGCAATTACACCAATTTCAATTTCTCCAACATCGCTGCTCATTCGAGCCATAAGGTCTCCTTTGCGTTCTTCTGCGTAGAACTGCATAGGTAAGCGGAGTGCTTTCCGGTATAACTTGTTTTTCAAATCGCGTACAACGGCCATGCGCAACTGCGACTGATACCAGATTGCGCCATAACGGAAAAGGTTTTTAAGGAAGAATGCTATGAAAACAGTTACACAAACGAACAGTAGCGCATCTTTGGGATCATTCTTCACCATTTCCTGCATGGTGTAGCTGTATTGGTCCTTGCAGTAAGTGAAAAACGCAACAAATCCTCCATTGTAATGCGGCTTTGCGATAATTTCAACGTTTTTCGAATTGAAAATAAGCTGCAAAAACGGGATGAAAAGAATAAGTGAAACCAGGTTAAAAATCACAAATAACAGGTTGAATACGATGGTAAGAATCGCGGGACCTTTGTAAGAAAACGTATACCTGTAAATTTCTCTCAGTGATTTCATAAGGGACAAAGGTAGTAAAGACTTTAAGACCGAAGACCATAGACGAAAGACAAAGGATTATTGTGGATTGCAGATTGAGGTTTGGAAATAATTCAGTCGTTGCACACCTCCAATTCGAAATCAAGTCTTCAAGCGAAGCGGTCTTTTGTCTTAATTCCATTAGTCTAAAGTCTTTCTTACCTTTGCAGCATGAGTTCAATTCGTCAGAACAGGGTTGAGGGAGTTATTCAGGAGGAACTTTCTGTTTACTTTCAACGAAATGCCCGTGAAATTTGTTTGGGAGCAATGGTTTCGGTTACCGTTGTTCGTGTTACTTCAGACCTTTCTATCGCAAGAGTTTACCTGAGTATTTTCGCTGGTCCGGATAAGAAGGAGGTGCTGAAAAACATTCAGGAAAATGGTCGCAAAATTCGCGGAGAAGTTGGGAAACGTCTTAAGAATATGCACAAGATCCCCGAGTTGAGTTTCTTTATCGATGATTCCCTGGACTATGCAGAGGAAATCAATAACCTGTTGAAGCATTAATTTACCATTTTTCATAGCGCGACGGTACATGCGTACCACACGAAAGCAGCATAATCTGGTACACTGGATTACGCAGGTTTCTGTTGTGGGAATTGCCGCGATTACCACGGCTTTGGTGGTCATCATTGCTGCATTTAACGGAATTGAAGGAATGGTTGAAAAGCTGTACTCGGAGTACGATGCAGATATTACCATTCGTTCAACGCAAGGTAAAACATTTCTGGCTTCAACTGTTAACATCAAGGACCTTAAAAAAACCGCCGGAGTAATCAATGTCAACCGTGCCGTTGAGGAAACTGTGATCTTAAAGCACCGCGATAAATGGATCAATGCCAGAATGGTTGGTGTAGATGTTGAATTCCTGAAAGATTGCAACATCGGCGCTCATATTGTAGAAGGTTATTCTGCCTTTGAAGAAGATGGCGAGCCACGCGCAATTATTGGAGCGACATTGCTGGACAAAATAGACGGATACATTTCCGAATTGGAGGGCGGGGAAGACATTGTATTATATACTCCACTAAGGGATGCGAAAGTAGGAAGCCTGAAAAGTCCGTTTAGAGTGACTCCGATTAAAGTAACCGGAAAAATGAATTACAACCGGGAAGTAAACGCCGGTGAAATTTTGGTTCCATTGTCTTTCGCTCAGGAACAGCTGGATTTTACTGAAGATCTTACGGCATTTTATGTTTCTCTGAAACCGAATACGGATCCTGAAGAGGTCAAGCAGCGACTTCAGCAGAAAATCGGTAAGGGTTTCATAGTGAAAACGGCAGCCGAGAAAAACGAACTGATTTTTAAAACATCGAAATCAGAAAAACGTATTGTAATAATCATTCTGGTTTTTGTTTTCATCCTTGCCGCGTTTAACCTCATTGCTTCGCTGACAATGTTGTACATTGAAAAAGCGGATAACATTCAAACCCTTTACAGAATTGGTGTTACACCACGTTTCGTTTTCAAGGTTTTTTTCATTGAAGGATTACTGATCGCTGCAAAAGGGATCATTTTTGGTTTGGCTCTGGGTGCAATTATTTGTGCCTGTCAGATCAATTTCGCGTTGGTCCAAATGCCGAATTCAGGTGGATCTGCATTCCCGATTTCCTTTACGTTAGGTGATGGATTATTGATCGTGGGTCTGGTGTCTGCACTGAGTATCGTGATTTCGTTTCTGCCGGTTTGGTATCTGGTAAGAAAATCAGCCCGGTAATTTGAAATTCTTCAAACCAATCACAGTAATGTCATCGGTTTGCTCATGACTTTCCGACCAATTTCTCAATGTGTTCTCGATGTATTTTTTCTGCAATGAGAGCGATTCACCCTTGATTTTTTCCAGCAATTCGAGGATACGCTTACTTCCAAACTTTTTGTTTTTGATGGAACCGAATTGTTTCTGGTAGCCATCCGTTAGAAGGTACAATACTGTTTCTTCGTTTAATTCCAGGTCAATGCATTCCACAATCGATTGTAATGTGTTCAAGGTGTTGCGATAATGATGTAGTTTCTCTCCGTTTTGTACAATCAATCCAACTCCGGTGCTGGAAAAAGAAACCGTTTTACCTTCAAAAACCATTACCAGAATGTCCATTTCATTCACAATTGACAATTGACTTTCGTCGCGCAGTGCCTTTTTCATTTCCACGCCAAGTTCCTGGATAATGGAGCATGTTTTTGATATTTTTCGTTCACAAACAATCTTGTTCAGAAGATTAATGCCCATAATCGTAAGGAAAGCACCGCTAATGCCATGCCCCGTGCAATCCGCAAGCGCAACAACAACTTTGTTTTCGATTTGTTCGATCCAGAAGAAGTCGCCACTTACAATATCTTTTGGCTTGAAAAAGAGGAAAGACTCTTTAAAATACTCGGAGAATTTTGCCTGATCTGGGAGCAAATTGAATTGTAAGCGCTTCGCCGAATTAATACTCGATGTAATATCCAGATTCTGTTGTTCCAGGAGTAAGTCTTTTGCGCGACGTTCCGTAATATCGCGTGCCAAAGCAATGAAACCGGAAATGCGTTTACGGGATCCCGGTTCGTAAACCATCGTTGTGTTTTGGCCAAGCCAGATAACTTTGCCATCACGTGTTCTGGCCGGATATTCCAGGTAGCTGTGTTGAATACCGTTTTCAAACTGGTTATTATAGAATTTTTCTACCATTTCGCGGTATTCCGGAACTACCAGGGTAAGCGAGTTTTTTCCGATAATGGATTCTGTTCTGTAACCCAGTGAACGGTTTGTCTGTTCGTTTACAAATATGAAATCTCCGTTGACGTCCGTGTTGAAAATCATGTCGTTAGCATTTTCAACCAGCGATTGATAATTGGTCGACAGTGTCAGTTTTTCGGTGACATCCTGACCCATAATCACCCGGATTTCATCTGAAAATTCCTTACAGGTCCATTCCATCCAAATCAGATTACCGTTTTTACTAATCATTGGAATATTAATGGCTTTCCCATCTACGAACAACTCGCCGATCTTGGAATCGCGTAGCTCCGGTGAAACTACTACGTCGTTAAAAACGCTCGTTGGTTTTCCGATCAACAGATCACTTTCATAGGAAAAATGCTCGCGAATATTGCTGCTGCAATATGTAATGATGTCGTCCTTATTGAACGAGATGGAGACCACATTTCCGCGGTTGATGAGTCCGTTTACGAAGATGAGCTTTTCCAGAGAGTCGAGTCGGATATAACTGAACATGACCGCCAACGCACAGGAGATTGTAACGGCTATCAGGAAAAGTACCTCATTGTAAAGCGTATTCTCAAGCCAGATTAACATGCAGACACCGAGTAAAATCTGGCTCAGGCAGACAATTACTACAATCCGGATTTGACTGGTGAGAAAAGGCAATACGGATGTCATGATGGTAAGCTGGAAGACCGGACACGGATGTATGTTTGAAGTATAAATCTGATAAATCGATCCCAGGGCAATTACCAGGTACGCACCGAATGCTGAAGCAACTGTAAGTTGTCGTTGGTTTTGACTGCGCAGCGAAACCACAGAAACCATATAGAATGCGGTGAGCAGGACAAGCTGTACAAAAACAAAGACCGAACTGATGATGAACTCTGTCTGCACAAGGTTAACTACAATCGGCAGAACAATAGAAATGACTATCGAAAAGATGATAAGTTTCGGAATCAGTTGAATATCGATTGCGAGGATGTTCGTATCTGAAAAGCTCGTTGAGAAATACGATTTAGACCATTCGAGGAAGGCAATGTTGATAATTCCAAGAACGATTACCACCAGTACAAGGAACCATTTTGTTTTGTAAATCGGTTCCTGAATTACGATGACTTCCCGGGCAATCGGTGAAAAATTTATGCCGTCATAAGTTGCACGGACTTCAAGTGTGTAGGAACCATTGGAAAGTTCCGGAATGGCGAATTTACTGATCGGAGAGGTGTGGGACCACGAATTACTGAATCCTTTGAGTCGGTAGGAATACTGAACGCGTGCAGATTTGCCCAGAACGCAATAAAAGATGTAGTAACGTGCATCCGGATTACTGTAGAGTGAACCGTCGGCGTCTGTTCCGGAATGGAAAATCTTTGGTGCCGGTGGAAGCGGATAATGTTCGAGAACGTCAGTGTTGATCTGGAAGAGCCCTTCGATGGTTCCGACGTAGCCCACGTTCCCATCCTGATAGCACGCCCGCATGTTGGTCTCGTAACCACCGAATCCTTCGTAGTAACTGAAGTTTCGTTGCTTGATTACGTTTCCGGAACTGTTCACTCTGATTACATTGATTCCCTTGTTCGTTCCTACAAGCAGGTTTCCGAATTTGTCACTCGTTAAAGTATAAAAAAGAGTACTTGGTAATTTTTTTGGATCAGTAATCGAAACGTGTTCATCCTGTTTGGTAATACCGACGATTCCCTTATCCAGTGTGAACCAAATGGTTCCGTACTTGTCTACGGTTGAGTTTCCGCAGTAGGATCCGATATGGACAAAGTCGAGAATTCGTGTGAATTTGTCGGTCTCTTTTGAATATTCGAAAATTCCATTGTTTGTTCCGAAATAGACAATATTCTTCGAGAAATTTGTTTGTGCAGTATAGAAGTACCGTGGGAAATCAATATTGAGGTTCTTGTATTTTTTGACGCTTTTGTCATCCGGTGAGTAACGGTAGAGCGCATCATTCCGAATGGCATACCACAGGTAGTTTCCATCGAAAAACACCAATGTAATATCCTTTCCGCTCTGATACGGGAATTTTGTTGGCGTTGCTTTGCCGTTCTTCAATTCGTAGATTCCTTTGGAAGTCGCCAGAAATGTCCCGTATTTATTTTCGGAAACGTCATTGGTTCCAAAGGTAAACAGCTCGGCATCCATTCCGTTGAGGGAACTGAGGAAAGTTTGGTCATCGGAGTTGCCGATCAGAAATTTGTTGTCGTCAAATTGATGTACGAACAGAATGTCGCTACTTGCAAAAATCGGGTTCATTCCAACCCGTGTGAAGGGCTCCACGGAAACCTTGAACAGTCCGGAATGGCTATTGATCCAAAGATTGTCGTTATTATCCACAGACATTCCATGAACCTGGTAAATGCGCTTTGGGCTATTTACCAAAATGCGATGAAGTTTACCATGATGGAGTTTGTAGAGATGATCTCTACCGAACAAAATATACGTCAGACCGTTTCGATCCGCTACCATATTCAGTTCTTCAGTTTCCGTGAATTTGAAATGTGTATCCTGTCGCTGGAAGCGAATAATTTCCCCGAAATTGGAAAGGGAAATTTCTGTGCAGTGCTGCATGTCTTTGTGGTACAGCGTCAATCGGTTTTTCTCAAACGATCCGAAAATCGGATTTTCCCCAATGACGTGTTTTCCCAGCCACGTATTTAGTGAAACAACCTTGTCTTTGTAAACGGCAAAATTCCCACTGGAAGTGAACACAAGCACTGCTCCGGGAACCTTTACCACTTGTCGCAACTCCGTTGTTTTTGAATGTGGAAAATGAAAGGACCGAATCAGTACTCCTTTTTTGGTAATGATTTGGATCGCGCGATCTGCGACCAGTACGTAATTGGAATCGAGTTGGGTAATACTTCTGGTATCACCCATTCCGGTTGGTTTGTATATGAACTGATACTTGTTGTTGGAATAGGAATAGATTCCGTCAAAAAGCGTAGCAAAGACAATTTTGTTTTCGTGTGTTGCGATGATCGAAGAAACATGGAATGAATTCACTGAACTCAAACTGCCCATTTCCAGGAAGTTTTTTCCGTCAAATCGCATCAAACCACCACCATCGGTTCCAACCCAGAGATAACCGTCCTGATCCTGAACAGAACTCAACGTAGATTCGGTATTCAGACCATCCCGGTGATTGTAATTGTTGAATGTATACAGTTGAGCCCACTGAATGTTGGCGAAGAACAAAAAGGTAGAAAGTAGTATGTATGTCCGTCTACTCAAACTGAAACGTTAGAAGTGTTCCAAAATACGAAAAAAACATACACCCCTTAGCCCGGGTTTGTTATTTCAGGCCTTAACCTTCAGTTTTTGAGCAACTTCACGTCCAAGTGACTTACAATGTTCGAGATCCGGACCGTAAATGGTTACGTGACCCATTTTGCGGAACGATTTGGTGTTTTGTTTTCCGTATAGGTGAACGCTGACTCCGGCTTGTTGCATAACCTCCTCCAGATTTTCGTAACGCGCGGTTCCGTCGAAACCTTCTTCTCCGAGTAAATTGATCATCACCCCCGGAACAATCAAATCCGTGTTTCCCAGAGGTGCGTTTACAACGCTGCGCATGTGCTGTTCAAACTGAGACGTAAAGCAACATTCAATGGTATGGTGCCCACTGTTGTGAGGACGTGGTGCAATTTCATTGATCAGAATTTCGCCTTCTGCAGTAAGGAACAATTCAACAGCAAGAATTCCCACCATCTGAAGTGAATCGATCACGGCGAGTGCAATTTTTCGTGCTTTCTGTTCGGTCTCCGGAGAGATAGCGGCCGGGGAAAACAGGAATTCCACAAGATTCGCAACCGGATTGAATTCACATTCTACAGTTGGGTAAACGGCAGTTTGACCTTGCTCATTTCTGGAAACAATAACAGAAAGTTCTTTTGTGAACGGAACCATGGTTTCAATTACACACGGTGCATCGAAAGCCTGATCCAAATCCGCCTCACTTCGAATAATCTGTACTCCTTTTCCGTCATAACCTCCTTTACGCAGTTTCAATACGAATGGAAAATCCGGACGCTTTTCAAGCAACTCTGCTTTGTTTTCAATAAGTGTGAATTCGGAAGTTGGAAGATTATGGTCTTTGTAGTACTGTTTCTGCAGTCCTTTGTCCTGAACAATAGATAAAACCCGCGGTTGTGGAAAAACCTTAATTCCTTTTGCTTCCAGATCAGATAAAGCCTGAACATTTACGTGTTCGATTTCAACAGTGAGAACATCTTTATCTGAACCGAAGGCCATTACTGTATCGTAATCCGTCAACTTTCCAACTGTAAACGACGAAGCGATGTGTTTACAGGGAGCTTCCGCATCCGGATCAAGACAATGTACATGTACGTCGTAGTTTAGTGCTTCCTGGATGAACATTCTACCCAATTGTCCGCCACCGAGCATACCTAGTTTATACAAATTTCCGTTCCACTGTTTTTTCATGCGGCAAAGTTAAGAAAACTGTAGGTGCGCAATGCATTGCGCACTTACAGGTTTTCGATTGTCTTTTTTCTTTGCTCTAAAAAACGTAGTTTTGCACAAAAATTACTCGACCAAGTGCTTCAAATACACGACAAAACATTCGAGGTTTTCATTCAAAAAGATGAGCTTCTGACGGAAGTTCTTTCGCTTGCTGAGCAGTTAAATTCTGACTATGCGGGGAAAGAAGTAGTGTTCGTTGCAATTCTGAATGGTGCGTTCATGTTTGCGTCGGATTTGATGAAAAAGGTGACTCTGCCATGTGAAATTTCATTCGTGAAAGTGAGCAGTTATCAGGGAACACATACAACCGGAAGAGTGGATGAGGTAATTGGGTTAAACACTTCTATCAAGGGGAAACACGTTGTGTTGATCGAGGATATTGTTGATACCGGGATTACTATTGATAAAGTGTACTCGTTGCTTTCAGCTGAATCGCCAGCAAGCATTGAAGTTACGGCGTTGTTGTACAAACCGGAAGCCTTCAAAGGGAAACACGTTCCGAAGTATATCGGTTTTTCCATTCCAAACCGCTTTGTTGTAGGTTACGGGTTGGATTACAACGAGCACGGAAGAAACACGGAACACCTTTATCAACTTAAAGACTAAAGAGATTAATTGGCTATGTTGAACATTGTATTATTCGGACCTCCGGGAGCAGGAAAAGGCACGCAATCTGAGCGCTTAATTGAAAAATATGGATTGACTCACCTGTCTACGGGCGACATTTTCAGAGCAAACATTAAGGGCGAAACTGAATTGGGATTGCTTGCTAAAAGCTACATGGATAAAGGTAATCTTGTTCCGGACGAAGTTACAATCAACATGCTGAAAGCTGAAGTAAAAAAAGTGAAAGATGCGAAAGGATTCATCTTTGATGGATTCCCGCGCACAAATGCTCAGGCGCAGGCATTGGATGAATTTTTAGCTTCCATTGGTACCGGAATTACAGTAATGCTGGGTCTGGAAGTTGCTGAAAATGAGTTGCGTGATCGTTTGATGAAACGTGCTGAAGTGAGTGGTCGTCCTGATGATGCTAATCCGGAAATCATTCAAAACCGAATCAACGTTTACAACAACGAGACTGCACCCGTAAAGGCATTTTACGAGGCACAAGGAAAATACAAAGCCATCAACGGTATTGGGTCAATCGATGAGATTACTCAACGCCTGTTTACGGCAATTAATGAATAAGACTTAAAGACAAAGGACAAAAGACTTAAGACTAGAATCTCCATTGATCATTTAGTCCTTAAGCAAAGCGGTCTTTTGTCTATTGTCTAAACGTCTAAGAAAATGGCATCCGATAACTTTGTCGATTATGTAAAAATTCACTGTACTTCAGGAAATGGGGGCGGTGGGTCTGCTCATTTCCGACGAGAAAAGTACATTCCGCAGGGTGGACCTGACGGTGGCGACGGAGGTCGTGGTGGACACATCATTTTGCGTGGAAACAAGCAATTGTGGACACTGCTTCACCTGAAATACAGTAAGCACATCAAGGCCGGACACGGTGAACATGGTTCAGGAAACCTGCAAACCGGGAAACAAGGTGAAGATAAAATCATTGAAGTTCCGCTGGGAACAATTGCCAAAGATGCTGAAACCGGAGAAGTGTTGTTCGAAATCTCGGAAGAGGGGGAACAGCAGATTTTGGTTCCGGGAGGTCGAGGTGGTCTAGGAAACGATCACTTCAAGTCACCTACGAATCAGACTCCACGCTTTGCACAACCGGGTGAACCGGGAACCGAAGGATGGAAAATCCTTGAAATGAAAATTCTCGCGGATGTTGGTCTTGTTGGAAAACCGAATGCCGGGAAGAGTACGTTACTTTCGGTATTGAGTGCAGCAAAACCTGAAATTGCTGATTATCCGTTTACTACACTTCGTCCGAATCTTGGAATTGTGAACTACCGTGATCACAGGTCGTTTGTAATGGCGGACATTCCGGGAATTATTGAGGGTGCTCACGAAGGAAAGGGACTAGGATTGCGTTTTTTACGTCACATTGAGCGTAACTCCTGTTTGTTGTTCATGGTTCCTGCGGATGCTGACGATATCCATGAGGAGTACAAGTTGTTGCTGAACGAATTGAAGCAATACAATCCTGAATTGTTGATGAAGGAACGGATTCTGGCAATCACGAAAAGCGATATGTTGGACGATGAGCTGAAGGAAGCAATTGCACAGGATCTTCCGAAAATTCCGTACGTATTCATCTCTTCCGTTGCCGAGCAAGGTTTGACGGAATTGAAAGACCTTATCTGGTCGCGACTCACAACGAATGTTTGAGACACTTGAATCCTGGGACAGAGCCATTGTACTGGCTGTAAACGGAGCTCATCATCCGGCTCTGGATGTTTTTTTCTGGATTGTGTCGTCAACGTTAGCGTGGGTTCCGTTGTACCTCATTCTTGCCCACCTCATTTGGAAAACCTACGGCTGGCAGAATCTGCTCCGTTTTTTGGCGATTGTGGTAGTGCTTATCGCAGTTTCCGATGCGGGATGTACGTACCTGTTCAAAGACGTATTTCTGCGCTACCGACCGTCGCACAATGGTTTGTTGGAAGGTAAACTTCACTTTTATTACAAGGGCAAAGGTGAATTCTACAAGGGCGGACAGTACGGATTCATTTCATCACACGCTGCCAATTTCTTTGCGGTCTGTTTGTATGCGGGGCTCGCGTTGAAATCGAGCTATCCAAAGATGAAGTGGATCTTGTTCGGAATCGCATTACTGGTTTGCTACAGCCGTTTGTATCTTGGTGTTCATTACCTCAGCGACATTGTGGCCGGAGCTTTGTGGGGTTCGCTTTGGGGAATTGTGTTTTACAAGTTATTTGAACGTGTGAAGCGGGTGTAACACCAAAGACTAATCCCTGAACCGATCTATTTTCAATAACAGTTTATCCACGTTCTGTACATCGATTGGTTCCGCGAACACGCATTCGTTGTCACGGAAAACAAGCACGCTCCCGTTTGCATTGAGCATTCCGTAGCGTGCAAGTTCTATGTAATCCATGTGGATAGTTTTTTTGGTTTTGATTTCGGTCGGTTGTTTCACTCCGGTTGGTAATAACGCAACGGAATTGAATCCCTTTTGAGATGTTTCTACGAGTTGAATGATTTCTTCCTCGCAAGGTCGACACTCTGAAGGATTCAGTATGTAAACAATCGATGTTCCGGACTTGAATTCAGGTTTTTCCAGAAGGTGTTTTTCACAGAAATTCGAAGTGAGTTTCGGAATGTTCCCTTGTGGTCCGGAACAGGAAACGATGGCAAGAACCAAAAGGAAGAGGAATATTTTCATGGGTTATTTTCAGTTGTGGTGGATACCGAAGTAAGAAAAAGTCATTCCCGAAGTACCGTCAACTTTGAACAATTCCGGGAGATAGATCGCTATACCATCCTTCAAAGGGAACAGTTTTAATGTTTGTAATCGTTTTATGGGAAGTAGTACTTCATCCACTAACCTTAGGTTTTGGTCAAAAACCATCAGTACACATTTTTTGTCGAACTCCGTATTGAGCAGTCCTTCAGAGTTGTATTCGGGCATTTCCGGATGGAAAATGCGGTAGTATTTTTTTGTGTATGGATTGTAATACAAGGATTCATAACCTGGAGAGAGCGTTCCATGTTTGAACTTTTCAGTGCGCAAATTCGATTTGTACTTCCATCGGTGGAATTTTTTGATGGGAACAGTATCAAACCTGCTTTTTTCGACGATTATTTTTGACGTGTTTCCTAACGTATTGATGATGGTGATCTCGGCGTTACATTCGTTGGTAATAATGATAGAATCCCCGAGATATAAACTAAATTGTCTACTATTTAAACCGTAATCTTCATTGGAAATGTACTTTGGCTCTTTTCCGAAAACCTGAACAGTTCCATCCGTTAAATTCAGTTTAGCGAATGTTGGGTACCCGGATTTCCATTTGGAGTATTTCCCCGTCGTAAGGTCGTAATCCTGACGCATATTAAAATATAACACATCATTGGGGACGTTAATGTGTTGATCTCCGCCCGGTTTGTAATCGGATAAGACAAGACCTGTGTTTCTAAACAAGATATTTGTTGAAAGGTCACACACCAGGTCAATTTGCGGTGTTCGTTCGCAGTACAGCCAAACTTTCCCGTCAGGAGCCAGCATATACAAATCATTTCCTTTGATTTCTGTGTAAACCTGTTTGCAGCCAGGATTGAATAAGGGTAATTCCAGAATGGAGTCTGTTTGAAAATCGAGGATCTTTAACTGATTCGATCCACAATAGTTATAAACTACATAGGTAGTGGAATCGACCCAATGCAGATCGATTCCACCGACATAATTCTGCGAAAAATCACCGTTGTATGACCTGTAGATCGTGTCATAGGTGTATTCAAAACGCGATGAATGCATTTCTTTGGTTGCGGAGTTGCTTGCACCACAGCTGGAAATCGCAATGACCAACAACAGAAGTACAGGAACGTAAAAAGGTGTTTTTCTCATGAAGCAGACTAATTTGGTACAGGTGAGGAAGGAGTACAACCACAATTCATACATGGCGCACAGGCGCTTTCTTTGGTGCAGTCGTTGAGCTTACTGACTTTGCATTCCAAACCACAAGCAATCGTCGTCGTAGTACATTTACCGGAGCCATATTTGATGTCAATCTTCTCCTCCGAAAAGTTTGCTTTTTCATACGCCTGCCAGTTTGCAGCTTCAGAATAAGGAATCACCTTTCCGTTTGGAGTTACCCACACAGCGTTCGCCGGAGCGGTCTCTTTTTGCTTGATTTCCTGCTTGTCGCAAGAGCTGATTGCTACTGCGCTGATCATCAATGTCAACGCAAAAATTAGTTTTCTCATTTTAGTTTAACTTTATGTTTGATAAAATATTTTACGAAATTGTTAAATAATTCAACTTTTGCTTACTATATTTGATGGTACTTTACCATCACTATTTGTAGCATCATTTTGCATGAAAAATCAGTTGACCATATTAAATCGTATCCGCACCATGCGCCAACAATTGGGATACAGTCAGGAATATATGGCCGAGCTTTTAGGTGTATCGCAGCAAACCTATTCCAACATTGAGAAACACCCGGAACGGCTTACCTTAACACGGCTAAGAGATATTTCGGCAATCCTGAAGGTGGATTTTATGACGTTTTTGACCGATCCGGATCAGGAAACAAAAGGAAGTATGCAATCTGCCAATCACAACAATCTCGAGACTGCGGTGGAAACACTCAAAGAAAATATTGCCTTGTACGAGCGCCTTATTCAGAACCTGAAGGAAGAATTGGCCTTGTTGCGAAGTAATGGCAAACAGTAGATTTGTTTGTTATCTTCGAACTCAGTTATGCTTGCAGTTTATGTTTTTATAGGCGGGGGAATCGGATCGCTCGTACGCTACGGCTTATCTTTAGGGATGAAAAAGGCAGAGTGGAACCAACTGCCCTGGGCAACACTCATTTGTAATGTTGCGGCTTCACTAATGCTCGGAATCATTGTGGCATTGCTGAAAAACAAAATTCAGCATTCTGAAATGCTCTATGCACTTTTGGTAATCGGCTTTTGTGGCGGATTCAGTACGTTTTCCAGCTTCGCTGCGGAGAATCTTGACCTCTTTCAAAAAGGGCACTATATCTATGCCATTGCGAATATTCTGGTATCGGTTTCGGTTTGCATTTTTGCGGTTCTTGTGGGACAGAAAATAGGGTAGATATGACGTCCGCTAACGCTTCCGTCTACTCGAACTGACATTGCGGGAAGAATTTCTTTACAAGCAGGATGTTTTGTATTTAGCCCGTCAGTTCAAGTAGTTCCGACAGAAACGTAGCGAATCGTCGGAATGTATCAAGAACAAGGGTTAAGCTACCGGACAAACCTCCGCAACACGCTGTTGCAATTCCAAACGCTTGGCAACAAACTTGGTTAAATCGGCTTTCTTCATCATGCTTTTGATGCGCCACTCTTTAAACTGTCGACCGTATTCGTAACTCAGTCTCCAGAACTCAGGAATAATCAGAAAGTAAATGAAGCCAAGCCACCAGAACGGAAGAAAGTAGTGTGTCACCACACAAACGAGCGGAATAGCATACATTGCTCCGAACAATTTCCCAAGCATCATTTTCACACTTCCCCAGAATACTTTTCTTCTGAATGCCTTTTCGGTAACAAATTTTGCCAAACGGTACGGAAGGTATGCATGGATGACGCCGAACAACGCTAGAGGCCACATCATGATCAGCCACGCGAGTTCTTTTGTTCCGTTGATCGGCTTCTGTTCAATAGTATCCACTACAAACCGATCTTCGATTTTCATACGCTTCAACAAACTGTAATATGCTTCAATATCTTTCTTTAACTGATTCAGGGTTTCGTCTTCCGCTGAATGTTCATTCACCCAATGCGCAAGTTTTTGAGAATAACGGAATCGGTCTTCCAACGGAATTTCGTCGTCGTGACATTCGTGATTATATCCTTTGCGGGTGATCTTCATAATGCCTTCCAACAAGCCGTACCAATGACGATCTTTCACGTATATCACGCATTCCTGCATTTCACGCTCCACTCGTTTGGTGAGCTCATTGATGACCTTACCTGGCGCCTGCTGATATGCCTCCCTCAAATCGTTCAGGCAAATTTTATCTCCGTTTACCAACACGAAATCGCTGCCAATGGTGTTTCTGTCGGTATAATTGACTCCCATCGCGCAGATGTACACTTTGTGTTCCCAGTTCATCGCTTCCGCTGCATGGAATCCCATACGAATAGCGCCTTTTTTCACCGGTTTCAATCCGCGGATCGGTGTGTCGTCCGTGAAACCTTCTCCAAAAATCAGGATATTACTGCGACGTCTCAATGCCCGGTTAACATCTTTGAACGAATCGTGATTTTTTGCCTTGGTATCTTCACCATCGTGCTGACGGTAGATCGGAAGCATGTGAGCTGCCCAAAGTACAGGCTTTAACCACCATTTGAATACATCCGAGCGGGTCATGAAGTTTACCACAGGCCTGTTTTTCGCTCCGATAAGTAAAGGATCCATGAATGAATTCGGGTGATTACTCACGTAAATTGTGCTCCCGAAACGTTCCCGGTGTTCGTTGATGACAAGCTGACGTCGGTAAAATAACCGAAGGGAATAGGCTAATGAAAACTTTAGTAATAAATACAACGGTCTCATAAAATTGTACTGTTTTCGGAAAGACTACAAGTCTTCTTCGGCTTGCTTCTTTCTTCTTTTTTCTTGTTCGTCTTTTTTAAATTCTCGCTCGAGATTACGCTTGTGTCCGAAGATGAATCCAAGTTGAATCTCGTGTGCGCCCGCTCCGAAATGTTGAGTAGCTCCAATTGCAACGTCGTAGTTGTAACAGAAACGGAAGTTCTGAAGTAAGTTGCAACCAACACCAATTGCCAGTGCTGATTGATTACGGTAGCTTACACTCAGGAATCCGATACGCGAATAATGCAGTCGGGCTCCGGCGTCAAATGACAGCGGCGCATTCGGCACAAATTTAGCAATAGCAAAGGGTTCCAGCGTATAATCCATACCAACTTTAAGATCATATCCCACCATTCCCTGATAATGACGTACATACGCACTTTCTGATGATACACCGTCAAAACGGGCAGCGTTATTGAACAACTGTGTGGTACTCAGGGAAAGGAAGAATTTATCGTTGTACATCACAATTCCGGCAGATGCATCGATGAAATTGTGTTTTGAGCTTCCGGTCAGGTATGTCGTATAAGCCGGGTCACCACCGGATGCCAATGAAACTTCTGACGGATCAATTCCGAAGTTGCTGAATCCCAGTCCCAATCCTGCTCCCAGGTTCATGCGTGTTGAAATTGGAAGGTGAATGGCATAGGTTGCCTGAACGGAAGATTTCTTAAACGGACCGATCTGATCGGAGAAGAATTTTCCACCCAAAACATGTTTCTTACCAAGATTGCGCTGCGGAGTTGAGAAAAAAGACTTTCCGGCAGTATTGAATTCCTGCAACGGATACTTATCGTCGCCACGTCTGGTGTCTATTTGTGAAACGATACTTCCGTAAAAGCTGGAAGGGTGACCGTCAACCCCGGTCCATTGACCACGTTGGGAAACATAAACTTCCCCGACGTCCATCAAACCTCCGGCTGCCGGATTAAAGAAATATGGATTCGAATAAGCCTGAGAAAACTGAAGATCTTGTTGCGCAGCGGCATTCAACACGCATCCTGCAACGAACAAATAAGCTGTAATGTGTTTTTTCATGATGCGTTTGTTTAACGAATGATACTGATTGAACCTGTGAATGCTTCGAATTCTTCCGTTGGTGATGAAACCGAGTAAAAGTAAGTCCCGAATGGAAGCGGTTCGTCATTGAACGTCCCGTCCCATGGATCAGCATATCCCGTCGATTGATACACAACTGTTCCGTAGCGGTTTACGATAATTACTTCGCAATCCGGATGCAGGTCGTTTAAGTTACCAAGGTTGAAAACATCATTCTGACCATCGCCATTCGGAGTGAAAACTGTTGGGACGTCAGAAAATGCATTTTCACAATTTGAAAGACTCAACACAAGTGTGTCTGTGGTATGTCCGCAAGTTGGGTGACTCAACTTATAAACAATAGTTACCATTCCGGGATCTGCACTGGTAATGCTCGTATTGTTTGTAGAGCTTGAACTTAATGTGGCAAAACCGGCATCCACAGTCCATGAGCCAAATTGACCCGGGCCAACGGTTGTTCCTACCAAAGCAAAAGGAAATGCTTCGATGCACAGAGAGGTATCTGCCTGAAAAATAGTCGCGGTTGCCGGATGATAAACAATCGTTGAATCGGCAGAAGCAGGACAACCCGGAGTTGAAATAATCCAATGAATCTGGCTGTACCCTTCCGGTACGTCGTACACCTGAACTACCGGAGCGTGAATGTTCGAAAATTGAATTCCGTCTGTGTAACAATACCAGGTTCCTGTTCCGGAAGTCGGTAGGTTTGCCTGAATGATTGAACCGTTGTCCATACAAACCAGTGTTGTGTCCTGAAGATTCGCGGTTGTAGGATAATCGCTTACAATGATAACAACAGTATCACGACGCTGACCACAATTGGTCGAAGTAACAATCCACTGAACCTTGTTCTCTCCCAGACTCAAACCAGTAATTCCACTGGACAAAGCAGTTGGGTTAGTAAGTGTTCCGGTTCCTGAAATCACGGCCCAGGAACCTGTCCCGGATTGAATTGGCAATGCATCAACCGTCGCGTCGAAGACATTACATAACAAAATCGTATCGCTCACCACCTGAGCAGTATCGGGATAATCCTGAACTTCGATGGTAAATGAGCAGGAAGCTGTATTTCCTGAAGTATCAATTACCGTATACGTTTGAGTTGTAATTCCAACCGGGAAAACCGATCCGTCAGTGAAACCAGTTCCGTCTGTTTGAGTCATCAGGAACAAACAATTGTCTGTTGCGCTCGGGGATGCATAATTGACCAACGGATTACAGACCACCTGGTTTGGTGGACAAGTAATCTGTGGAGCAACGTTTTCGAGAACATTGTACTGGAACGTACACGACTGAGAATTCCCGTTGTCGTCTGTTGCCGTCAGGGTAACAGTGTAATGTCCAACCTGTACAATGGATCCAACAGCCGGAGTTTGAGAGAATGTCAGTAACGAGCAATTATCACTGGCGGTAGCTAAACTACTGAAGTCCGGTGCTGTTGTTGTACAACTCACAAGGTTTGTGGTTTGTGTCCCCGGACAAGTAATACTCGGTGCCTGGGTATCATTCGCAGAAACATGTGTGATACATGTCCCGCTGTTCCCGGCAGTATCCAGATAAGTAATTACAATATCCAACACACCACTCACCATTGTTCCTGCTACCGGGTTTTGTGAAAAGGAAAGCAAGTTATTCGGTGTACAATGATCGATTGCACTGTGTGTTGCACTCAAATCCGGAATAGCATAATTACATGGGGCGCTAACGTTTACCAGCGTATCGCTCATGCAGGTTACTACCGGAGCGATTGTATCTGTGATTGTCAATGTAAACGTACATGTTCCGGCATTTCCCGCTTCGTCTGTGGCTGTAATAGTTACTGTAGTTGAACCGGTAAAATTGGTTGTGTCTGAAGGCGATTGACTGAGCGTTATTGCCGATGAGATGGAACAGTTATCCGTTGCGCTTGCAAACTGAACCTGATCTCCAACATCTGCGCTGCACAGAAAATTTCCGTATACGGTTCCGTCCGCAGGACAAATTGCGGTTGGCGCAATGGTATCGATAACAGTCAATGTAAATGTACACAAACCTGAATTTCCACTTTGATCGTATGCTGTATACGTGATAACGTTTGGCCCACTGGACAGTGTTGTTCCGACAATCGGAGATTGATTGGTGTTGAATGTGGAACTACAATCATCAGTAATGGTCATCAGCGATCCGAAATCTTCGGTATCGTATGTACAACCTGCGTTCGAACCACGCGTAAAGTCTGCCGGGCAAACTACAACCGGATCTGCCGCATCCAGTGAGGTTAAGGCTTCCAATCGGAAATTATCTACCGATGGAGGCATTGCTGTGGAGTTACTGTTATTGTAAGTGAATCGCAAACCAATCATGAATGTGGTTTCATCGAAGGACGCCGGTAGCATGATGTTTTGAGGAGTGTAAGATGTCATTCCGCTAACAGGACCGCCACCGGTAACCAGTTGCCAGGTTGAACCGTTGTCGATACTTGTTACGAGTTCAAAATAATCGTTTGCACCCTCACCTTCTACTTTTAAGTCGAACAACACAGTAATGGTTTGAAAACAGGTTGCATCAACTGTGCGGTACAAAATGGTTTGCTCGGCTCCGCTTAAAGCATCAGCGTATCCGTAATGATCCTTTCCGGTGGGTGTACAATCATTCGTGCTACCGCCGGAAGAAACGTAAGCGGCTTTAACGCCACCATTGTTTTCACATGTTCCAATAATCCAGTCGTTTACAGATCCATAACTGGAAGTGGTCCACCCGGTTGAATTCTCGAAGTTGTCAGTGAAAAATGTTGTTTGTGCAGTAGCAGATTGAACACTTAATAAGACGAATAGAAAAAACAGGGGAAGTCTATTTTTCATGTGTTCTTGTAGTTTTGGCCCCAAAAATATCGTTTTTTTCTGAAAAACAGCTACGTCCGCAGTTTACTCACGAATGACTATTTTTGCTAAAAAATGAGTGTTATGGTAGGAATTATTATGGGAAGTACATCGGATTTACCGATCATGGAAGATGCAGCAACAATTTTGAAGCAATTCGGTGTTCCGTATGAATTGACTATCGTTTCCGCTCACCGTACACCGGAGCGTATGTTCGAGTACGCAAAAACGGCTTCTGAGCGCGGAATTAAAGTGATCATCGCCGGAGCAGGCGGAGCGGCACATTTGCCGGGAATGACAGCTTCGTTGACACCACTTCCTGTAGTTGGTGTTCCGATCAAATCAAGTAATTCTATCGATGGTTGGGACAGTTTGTTGTCAATCGTTCAGATGCCAAATGGAATTCCGGTTGCAACAGTAGCAATTAATGCAGCAAAAAATGCAGGAATCCTGGCTGCTAAAATCCTGGGTGCATCAGATGCTGCCCTTCAAAGCAAACTTCAGGCATACATGGACGAAATGAAAGATACCGTGTTGGATGGAGCGAAGAAGGTAGAGAGAAACGGTTGAGTGAATTGTCAGTGAATAGAATTATCAATTATAAATTATCAAGAAGTGGAAGGTCTTTCAACTCTTGATAATTCCATAATTTAATCATTGATAATTAATTATAGATCAAATACTTCTTCCGCGTCTCCATAAACTTCTCAAGTCCCGGTTTCCAGGTTGCTTTGATTTGTTTCGCAGACATTCCCGACAACACTTGCTTGCGCAGTTCGGTAGTTCCCGCCAGGCGGTCAAAGAAATTGCGTTGATCGATAAATGGAACACTATCTCCCAGCTGATCTCTTGCATTGATTAACCAGTTCAGGTTGATCTCATATGCGCGTTTGTGCTGTGTTGTAGCCAGATCATAACCATTACACACCGTATTTTGCCAAAGTGGTTCTTTTGCTCCGGTTGTTGGCATCGGAATGAACGCATAATCCGTTTTTCTGAATCGCGGGTGACCATACATCTCAAAAGGGCGTTCAGTCCCGCGACCAATGCTTACAGTTGTAGCTTCAAAGAAGCAAAGGCTTGGATAGAGTGTGATTGCCATATCACTTCGCAGGTTCGGAGAAGGTGCAATCGGCAATTCGTATTTCATTTTGTGGATGTAATTCTTACAAGGAACTACATACATCTTACACGTTACGTTTTTCTTCAGCCAGAACTCGCCATTAATCATCAACGCATATTCACCGATCGTCATACCATAAACAATCGGTACAGGATGCATCCCAATGAACGAAACCTGATCCGGTTCCAGAATCGGGCCGTCGATGTAATGCGCGTTCGGATTCGGGCGATCCAGAAGAATCAATGTCTTGTTGTTTTCCGCACACGCTTCCATTACGTAATGAAGCGTTGAAATGTATGTGTAAAAACGAACGCCAACATCCTGAATATCAAAAACAACAATATCAACGTCGAACAAATGGTCTGCACGCGGTTTTTTATTGTTCCCATAGAGCGAAACGACCTGAATTCCGGTTACCGGATCCTTATGACTCCAGATTTTTTCTCCGGCGTCAGCGGTACCACGAAAACCATGTTCCGGAGCGAAGACTTTCTGAATGGTAATTCCAAGCGAAAGCAAGGTGTCAACCAAATGGCGCTGACCGATCACCGAGCTTTGATTCGCAACAATTGCAACACGTTTTCCGCGCAAGGAGTCAAGATACAAATCCATGCGATCGATCCCCAGTTGTAGTTTGGGTAAACTCGCCGGACGTTCTTCTCCAATACGGATGGTATTATCGTCTTCAATGATGACATGCTCAACAATTGTTGAATCTTCCTGATTAACGGGGACGGTTGGGAGGTCATTTTTCTTATTCCAACCACATGAATTGAGCACGAGCAGGCAAAGAATTGGAGACACCAAAACCTTTGCGTACTTTCGCAGCACAATGAGGGATTCCTGGAACAACAGTTTTTTCATAGCTCGAACACTTCAGCAAAAACGCGCAAACGCTCAGCAATTAACGGGTTCACAACAACTCGCAAATTCAGGCGGATACGGAATTACCCGAATAGCAACCATTAGTATAGCCCTTGCGATGATTGTGAACATCATTACCATTGCTGTGGTAGATGGGTTCCAACAAGAAGTGAGCCGCAAAGTTATAGGTTTTGGTTCACATATCTCCATCCAAAAGCAAGGTGAAGCATCTTTAATGGAAACAAGGCCGTTGAGAATTCAACCCGAGTTCGAGCAATTACTGAAAAACACTAACGGCGTTACTTCCGTACAATCAGTGGCTTACAAGCCTGCATTGCTCCGTTCGTCCAGTAAAGCTGAACAACGAGAAATCCTTGGTGTTGTACTTAAGGGTGTTGATAAGTCCTATAATTGGGACTTTTTCAAAGCCTACCTGAAAGAAGGAAAATTACCAAATTTTAAGAATCCGAACTCTATCGAAATGTTGGTTTCAAGACGTGTTGCGAACGATTTGCATTACGAGTTAGGAGATACAATTAATGCTTTTTTTGTAAAACAGCAGCCCATTCAGCGTCAGTTTCATATTGTCGGGATTTACGAAACCGGACTGGAAGATTTTGATAAGGAGTTTGTATACTGTAGCCTTCGTCAGGTTCAGGATTTGAACGATTGGGGAATCAAGGCGGAAATTGTGGTTGATGATACGCTGAAAAACGGTGAACTGATTATTCGCGGACAGGTGAGTGGAGGAAACGGGAATTTCCGTTACGACTGGGGAAATGGTTTTGAGCGTTATGCAGGGTTTACGTTTTGTCCGACAAAGGACACCACCATTCGTCTTATTGCAGCCGATTACTGGACTTTTCTTGATGAACCAACCGGAAGTTTAACTTTAAAAGCCGGTGAGACAGCAATTCCGGATACGGCTTACCTCGAAATCAAAGTTTCAGGAAATAAAGGCACAATGTGTCAGTATAAGTTGAACGACGAAGGGACACTGGATAAAAAGTACCTCGACAATACCGGTTATTTGTTCAGTTTGAATGCCGGGCAGAAAACACTTCGTTTCAATAGTTTTCCCGGACATGGCTCGTGCACCAATTACATTGGTAGTTACGAAGTAATGGTCGAAGATTTCGATAATCTGGATCAACTAACGGATAAAGTGAAGCGTTCAGTGACCTTTCAACCTGAGTTTACGCAACAGGTTCAGGTAAACAACATCAAAGAAAATCAACGAGACCTGTTTGTTTGGCTAGGCTTTCTGGATATCAATATGTTGATTGTTATTGTTCTGATGCTCATCATTGGAATCATCAACATGGGAGCATCGCTGCTCGTAATGATTTTGGTGAGAACCAACTTCATTGGCGTGATGAAAAGTATGGGGGCTACCAATTGGCAGATTCGAAGAATTTTCCTGGTTCACATGGGAAAAATGATGATTCGCGGTATGATCTGGGGGAACGTGATCGGATTTGGTTTGATCTGGCTTCAGGATACATTCGCTATTATGCCACTCGATGCAAAAGTGTATTACCTGAATTCAGTTCCGGTAGCTTATAACTGGATGTTCTTCATTGCGTTGAATGTGGGAACACTTGCGGTGTGTTTGTTCTGCCTTATTGTACCTTCTGTATTGATTTCCAGAATCGCTCCTGCTCGCGCGATACGCTTTAGTTAGTGGAATGACGACTGAAATTATCGGATGAATAATATTCCTTGTAATTCGTAGCTGGTAATTCGTCATTCCTAACAAGTCATAATAGATACAGTTCACTACAAAAGACAAAGGCCGAATAATAAAATACCTAATTTTACGTCTCGCTAAGTAACATGAAAGGATCCATACTCTTATTGCCGCTGATTTTGCTCTGCGCACCAGCGTTAAAAGCACAGCGAAACGTTGAAGACAGTGCAATTGCTACCCCATGGGTTGCCTTGAGTTATGGTTTGGTGCAAACTGATGGAGATTTGGCTGATCGCTACGGAATCATGAATCATGTTGGTGCGATGGCGGGTTACAAAACCGCGAGTAATTGGGTTTTCGGTTTCGATGGGTATTTCATGTTCGGTAACCGTGTAAACCAACCCAATTTATTTGCGAGTCTTGTTGACAGTTACGGAACAATTACGGACGAATCCGGTGGGATCGGATTAGTAGTTGTTTCGGCACGAGGATTCAACGTGAACGCAATGGTCGGTAAAGTGATTCCGGTTTTTAGTCCGAATAAGAACTCCGGAATTTACGTTCACGCAGGAGTAGGTTACATTCAGCACCGCACGCGAATTGATACGCAAGAACAAGTAATTCCTTCACTGGAATTGGATTACAGGAAAGGATACGATCGCTATTCGACAGGGTTCTCAACACACCAGTTTTTGGGGTATGCGTTTTTGGCGAATCACGGTTTGATTAACTTCTACGGAGGTTTTTACTGCAATCAGGGATACACCAAAAATCGTAGAGAAGTCTTTTTCGATCAACCTGATGTTCCGGTTTCTACAAAAACAATGTTTGATCTCCAGTACGGAATCAAAGTAGGCTGGTTCATTCCTATCTATCAGCGTAAACCCAAAGATTTTTACTACGATTGATGCGTTTGCTTTACGGATTCGGAATTCGTGTACTCTACGCTTTGATGTGGACGGCATCCTTCTTTAATGCAAAAGCGAAGAAGTGGTTGAACGGTCAAAAACAGGTGCTTTCTGCAAATCAAATCCCATCAGACCGACAGGTATATTGGTTTCACTGTGCTTCTTTGGGTGAATTCGATCAGGGATTACCTGTAATGAATGCATTGAAAGAACGGCATCCGGATGTTTTCCTGCTCGTAACATTTTTCAGTCCTTCGGGTATGGAGTTCTACCAGAAACGGGATCATCAGGTTGATCTTGCGGTTTATCTTCCATTGGATACAAAGCGAAATGCGGAACGATTTGTGAAAACGATCCGTCCGGCTAAAGTATTCTTTGTGAAATACGAATTCTGGTACAACCACCTGAAAGCTGCGCGCAGGGGAGGAGCAAAGGTTTACGGAGTGAGTAGTTTATTTCGTCCGACGCACCGGTTTTTCAAATGGTACGGAGGGTTCTTCCGAAGAGCTTTGCACTTGTTCGATTTCTTCTTTGTTCAGGATCAACGCTCAAAGGACTTGTTGCTTTCAATCGGAATTACGAAAGTCGAAATAACCGGTGATACACGGTATGACAGAATGCTTGCGGTGACGGAGAAACAAATTTCCAATGGTATTTTAGAGCAATTTATTCGTGACGAAGAAGTGTTATTGCTCGGTAGCTCGTGGCCTGTTGACGAAGAAACATTCCGAAGTGCGTTAATTCAGGTTTCCGAGCGGATGAAGATTATTATTGCTCCTCACGATGTGTCGGAAGATCACGTGTCGAAAATTGCCCGCTTATTTAATGATGAGGTAGTGCGGTATACGCGTTTTAATGATTCATCTTCACGGATCCTCATTCTTGATACAATTGGTCAGTTAACCAGTGCTTATCGTTATGCTCATGTTGCTTATGTCGGAGGTGGATTCACAGGGAAATTGCATAACATTCTTGAGCCAGGGGCCTTTGGTGTTCCGGTGTTATTCGGTCCGAAGTTTGAACGTTTTCCCGAAGCCCAGTTGTTTACAGAGCGAGGTGTTGCGAGAGTGGTGAATACTTCTGAAGAGTTTGCCCGTGCATTGGATGAGAGTCTGAGAGATCGTCTACAGATTGGTGCCGAATTGAAGGCTATTTTCATGGAGAATTCGGGGGCAGCGAGGAAGATTTCGGATGCTGTTTCTCGAAAAATCGAAACGAATAAAGGTGTAAACGAATAAAGGTGTAAATGAATTCGTTTACAGGTTACTAAATTCTTGGTTTACGGTAAAACCTCCTTCGTTCATAACTCCCCAACTCATTCACTAGAAGTTCGGACTCAATTCGTGCGTTTTGTAGAAATCTTCAATGTATTTTACGGCCTCATCGGCACTTGCAACCACTTTCAGGTAATCCATGTCCTTCTCCGAGATATTGTGCTCTTTTTCCAACATGATTCTACGAACCCAATCAACAAGTCCGTCCCAGTATTCGTGACCAATCAGCACCACCGGACGTTTATTGATCTTCTTCGTCTGAATCAGCGTAATGGCTTCGAATAGCTCATCCAACGTACCAAATCCACCGGGAAGAATGACAAATCCTTGCGAGTACTTCACGAAAATCACTTTACGCACAAAGAAGTAATCGAAGGTAAGATTGTGTTCCGCATCGATAAATGGATTGTGGTTTTGTTCAAACGGCAGGTCAATATTCAGTCCAACCGATTTCCCTCCGGCCTGAAATGCGCCCTGGTTACCGGCTTGCATGATCCCTGGTCCGCCACCTGTAATTACTCCATAACCCGCTTCTGCCAGTTTCTCACCTACTTCCACCGCCATTTGATAGTAGGGATTGTCTTCTTTCGTACGGGCAGAACCAAACACAGAAACACAGGGGCCAATGCGCGCCATGCGTTCGTATCCTTCAACAAATTCTGACATGATTTTGAAAATGGCCCAGCTATCGTTTGTTTTGATTTCGTTCCAGTCTTTGCGTATCGCGTTCATGGTGTATCAGTTAAATATGGAGAGTTTGTCTTAACACTAAAGTAAAAGTAGGTTTCCTTTACTAAGTTAACGGTACGGCAATACGATTATTATTCACGTAACAGGGTTCATATCGTACTAAAACGTTATATCTTTGTCGTATCAACGATAAATTTGAAAAATAATTAACCACCATGAGTAAACGTCGTCCCCGTCGCACTTTTCGTAAAGCTCTGATTATCTCGTCTTTGCTTGTTGCTTGTGTTGTTACCGCAGTGTTTCTTTCGTATTCAGAGGAAAATGAGGCCGGCATTCTACATCAGAATAAATACGGCGGAATTACCTTCACCAGTGGTTCGAAGAAAAATCCGAAGGGTGCATGGGTGTATGTTTCGACTTCCGGCGATACGATCGAACTCGCTGATCAGGTACCTGCGGATGTGTACCCCGGTTTGTACAAAAACAACATTTGTTACGTCGGGGACAATGATTTGGTTTACTTCTCTTCAAAAAAGCTTTCCCCGGATACCATCCTGCTTCACGGTAAGTTCGCTCCTACGTCCTACCTTTTTGAGTACGATACGCTGCTCGCTGTAGTGGATTTAGACAAATTCGATATTGTCGATATGCGTAACAAGCAATTGATGATGGCGAGTGATTGCAATATCGGTAATCTTACCATTTCAGGAAAAATGGTCTATGCGGTTGTCGATGTCACAGATCAAACAAAGGAATCCGAGTACTGGATCATGAAAGGGAGTATTTACGATGGAAAGCTTACCAGGCTGAAGAAATTCCCCGAATTTCCAATGTCAAATCCGGATTGTACGACCGATGGGTGGAACGGGATGTTGCTGAGTCGTAATGTGCTTTTTGTAAAAGGTATGTACCACCTGTTTGCATTTGATGCAAAAACCGGGAAGAAACTGGATAAAGTTGCCGAGTCCATGCCGCTAAAGCTGATAAAAAACAGTAATTCGGAAGTTGTACTTGAATCGTTGGAAGATTTGCATACGTTCTCATTCAAAACGAAGAAGTTTGAATGATACGAAATGGTAGAGGGATTTCCTTCGGTTTATCAACTTGAATTCGAAGTTTGAGTTCTCCCTAGAACGAATCAGGTTGTGTGATTAACGTGTATATCGCATCCGAAAAAGGTATTAAACCAAAGGTGATCAAGAGAATGATTAATCCGGTTTTTGTATGAAATGACTTCGTAATAAAAGATACAATCATTCCGGCCATCAAAAGAACTCCCGCGAAAGCATCGCTACCGTAGATGAAGTTTATTGTGTATTCCGGTAGCAAGGGATTGTTGAATTGCTGCGCCACCAACCAGTATCTGGTGAACAAAATCAGTGCATAAATCATTGCAAGAAGGAACAACACGGAATAAATACGTTTCAATCTACGCGCTGAAAAGAATCCCTGTTGTTCGGGTGTGCTGTCCAGTAATTCCGTTTCTCTCGACATGTTACTTTGCCAACAGCTTCGGAGAAACTTTATAAGTTGCCGCAAACGTAAGTCCGGACTGTTGCGTTTTGAATGTCAGTAAAGCCTTTCTATACCACGTCGAATCCGTAGCTTTCTTGCGGAAGCGTTCGTGATCTGCGATATCCTGAATTTCACCGTTCAACCAGGCTTCAACGGTGTAGATTCCCAAACCGAAGTATTCCGCACGCTGAAGCACAATCTCAAAATCCCACTCGGAGAAATGTTGTTTGTTTGTGTCATCAAATCCGTCGTTCACATTTTTCAGATCAACAAACACTTTCTTTTCTAAGAATTCTGCTTCTGTCATATTACAGGTTGTTTCGGCGAAGATACATAGAAAGGATGGGGTAGAACGATGCTTTCTGACAAAAGCAACGAAGTTTGATTAAATAGATTTAAATAACAAGATGTTTTGAGTTGAATCTATTTTTACCTGATACAAATCGTTATTCTCGATAGATTCTAAGACTTTCTTATAAAGAAAAGCTTTCGATTCATCTTTTATATTTTCGGCTCCTTCAGGGCCCGTTTTTGGGTGAACGAACATCAAATACAGTTTCTCGTCTTTTATAATTAAAAGATAATACATTCTAAAACCACCACTTCCACCCAGTCTTTTCTTAATGTATGGTGTAGTATGACTTTGATTTAAACAAGTACCAGATTTTAGTTCCTCAGATGATTTATTAAAGAAATAGTCAATGATCTGTTGCTCCAAGGTTTTATAAGCCTTTTTTGATTTTAGTTTTTCAAATTCAACTTTGAATTCTTCCAGGCAGTAAATATCCACTGTTAGATCAATGAAAGTTTCTTTGTAGTTTCTTTGAATTCCGGAATTTCTGGGAGGAAGAAGAATACAGATTCGATGTCTTCATAGGATTCACGTAATTCATCAATCGCATTTTTGAAGTCTTTAATTTCTTCTTTTGCGATACCACGTTTTCTTAACTCCCCCATATTAACGTACTGACGAATCAATGATGATCGAATATCTTTTGCTGATGCAATAAGATCATTCAATAGCATTAAGGATTCCTCATCCAAATCGGAAAACCAGGTCAAGCTTTCAAGTCGTGAATTCAGTTCATAAATAGAGGACGTTTGAGACTTCAATTTCGCTTTAAAATCTAGAATTGCATCCAGAAAAGCATTGACACGATTCTCATCCATAAACTCATCCTTTTTCTCTTTGTAGGAAAATAGACGGACATCATGTAGCGTTTCCTGAAGTTCTTTTTTATGTATTGGCTCTTGAATCATAATGGTCCTGATCAGACTTAAAGTTAGATAATTCCGATAAATGTAACGTGAGTTCCCATTGAATGTTTCAAGGGGAAATTACATTTAACATGAATTTACAATTATTTACTGAGCTCTTCAATATCCTTCCGCAACTTCTCCATATGCTCCATCTCCATTTTCAGATACTTCGCAGTGTGAGATTCCTTCGTATGCTTTTTGATGAGTTCTTCCGGAGTTCCTGTGCAGACAATCTGTCCACCTCCACGTCCGCCCTCCGGACCAACGTCGATGATATGATCGGCTACTTTGACGATATCAAGGTTGTGTTCAATCACCAAAACCGTATTTCCGTCGCTTACCAAACGTTGCAAGACATCAATCAGCATGCGGATGTCTTCGAAGTGTAACCCGGTGCTGGGTTCGTCAAGGATGTAGATCGTGTTTCCGGTTCCTTTTTTTGCAAGTTCCGTAGACAGTTTAATACGTTGCGCTTCACCACCACTTAGTGTTGTAGACGGCTGCCCCAATTTGATGTATCCTAAACCAACAGAATTCAATGTCGCCAGCGGACGGTAAATTTTCGGAATGCTCTCAAAGAAATGAACTGCATCTTCAATGGTCATTTCCAAAACGTCGTTGATGGTTTTTCCTTTGTAGCGAACTTCAAGTGTTTCGCGATTGTAGCGCTTTCCATTACAGGTTTCACATTCCACGTATACATCCGGAAGGAAGTTCATCTCGATGAGTTTCAAACCACCGCCACCACAGGTATCGCAACGCCCCCCGGCTACGTTGAACGAGAATCGTCCCGCTTTGTAACCACGGATTTGGGCCTCAGGAAGAGACGCAAACAATGCCCGAATCTCCGTAAACACATTCGTGTAAGTTGCAGGATTACTACGTGGTGTACGTCCAATTGGGCTTTGGTCAATTTCGATCACCTTGTCCAGATGCTCCAGTCCTTCAATTTTCTTGTAAGGCATTGGTTTCTTTACACCATTGTAAATGTGAGCATTCAGAATAGGGTAGAGTGTATGATTAATCAATGTTGATTTTCCACTTCCGGAAACACCTGTTACGCAGGTAAAGGTTCCCAGGGGAATGGTCAAATCGACATTTTTTAGGTTATTTCCTGTTGCACCTTTTAGAACGAGTTTCTTCCCGCTTCCTTTTCTGCGTTCCTTCGGAAGGGAAATTTCCAACTCTCCCCGAAGGTATTTGGTTGTAATGGAATCTGCCGTCACCAGTTCGTTGAAGGGAGCTGCATTTACAATTTGTCCACCGTGAACACCGGCTCCCGGACCAATGTCTACCACAAAATCCGCAGCTTCCATCATTTCGCGATCGTGTTCTACAACGATAACCGAGTTTCCGGTATCGCGCAAACGTTTCAGGGAATTGATCAAACGGGTGTTATCGCGTTGGTGTAATCCGATGCTTGGCTCATCAAGAATGTACAACACATTCATCAATTCGGAACCAATTTGCGTTGCCAGACGAATGCGTTGCGCTTCACCTCCGGAAAGGCTTCTTGCCGAACGATGAAGTGTAAGGTATTCCAATCCCACTTCTAAAATGAAGCGAACACGCGCACGGATTTCTTTCAGAATTTCTGTTCCGATTACCTGTTGTTCATTTGTCAGGTGTTGTTCAATATCCACTAACCATTCTGCAACATCCTGAATATCCATTTGCGATACTTCACCGATTGTTTTTTCCGCGATGTAAAAATGCAACGCTTCTTTTTTCAACCGTGTTCCATTACAGGTCGGGCATTGAATTTTATTCATAAAACTCTGTGCCCAACGCTGAATGGCAGGTGAAGAATCTTCGGCATGACGCGCCATGAAGGTTCCCAATCCTTCGAATTGGACAGTTTGTTCCTTTGTTATGGTTTCCAAACCTTCGTTCCCGTTCAACAATACGTTCAGGACATCTTCCGGCAAATCTCCGACCGGTGTATTGATGGTAAATCCTTCCTGTTGAAGGTAGTTTTCCAATCGCTCGAAAAACCAGTTGCGTTTGTATTCTCCAATCGGAGCCAAACCACCTTTTTTAATGCTCAGTTTCGGATCCGGAATTACTTTTTCTCTGTCAATTTCAGCTACTTCGCCTAATCCCGCGCAATGTGGACATGCTCCGTACGGCGAGTTAAAGGAAAACAATGCCGGTTCAGGTTCAGGATAGGAAATACCCGAAGTTGGACACATTAATAAGCGAGAATAATGACGAACTTCCCCGGTTTCATGATCCATCACCATCATACTTTTTCCGCCGAGTTTTATTGCTGAAACAATGGCATCGTACAAGCGTTTTCTATCTGTTGATTGCACCTGAATGCGGTCAACAACCAACTCGATGTCGTGAATCTTGTAACGATCCAGGCGCATTCCTTTTTCAATGTCTTTTAGTTCCCCGTCGACACGAACTTTGGTGTATCCGGATTTTTGCAATTGCTCGAACAACTCACGGTAATGACCTTTACGTCCGCGAATTTTCGGAGCGAGGATGATTACTTTTTTACCGTCACATTGCTGAATGATGAGGTCGGTAATCTGCTCGTCGGAATACTTCACCATTTTTTCTCCCGTCACATAAGAAACTGCGGTCCCAACACGGGCGTATAACAAACGAAGAAAATCGTAGATTTCTGTAATGGTTCCAACAGTCGAACGCGGGCTTCTGGAAACGGTTTTTTGCTCAATGGAAATCACCGGAGATAAACCATCAATCTTATCTACATCCGGACGCTCTAATCCGCCCAAAAACTGACGGGCATATGCAGAGAATGTATCGATATACCGACGTTGTCCTTCTGCAAAAATGGTGTCGAATGCAAGCGAAGATTTTCCGCTTCCGCTCAATCCGGTAAACACAACCAATTGATTGCGCGGAATAGAAAGGTTTACCTCTTTAAGGTTGTGCTCACGGGCGCCGTATACGTCAACGGTTTCCTGATGATTACGCTCTGTAGACATTTGTGTTGTTACAAGTAATTTTTATACGGTTTCAGTTTCTCTGATTTAGCAGGCAACTCAATGGTGTACGGGTGATCTTTTACGGTAAGCTTCAGGGTAAGCAACCAAGGGTTCAATTTACGAAGAATTTTAATGTTATAACCACGATCCAGCGCCCATTGTGATAAATTGGGAATACTTTCGTTCACCACAACTTTCTGAGTTTTCAATGGTTCGTACAATTCCATTTCCTTCGGGTAGTAACCATACGCTTCCGGATTTTCCATGATCAGTTTCATGGCGAGAATGCGGAATACATATCGTCCGGTCTCACTGTTTTGATCGGTATCAAAATAATGTTCGGTTTGCTGCCACTCCATATCTTCACGAACTCCGGCAGGACCACGGTTATACGCTGCAGAAGTCATGATCCAGTCGTTGAATCCTTCGTTCGTTTGTAGCAGGAATTCGCACGCGGCACGTGTACTCAACTCAACATTGAGTCGCATGTCGACTTCTGTGCTCATTTCCAAATTGTGCAATTTTGCAGTTGTTGGCATGAATTGCCAGAAGCCTTGTGCCCCAACAGGAGACACGGCCTGCTGCAAACCACTTTCGATCACAGCGAGGTATTTGAAATCGTCAGGTAAACCTTCTTCTTTCAATATTTTTTCGATTTCCGGAAAGTAACGGTTCGCTCGTTTGAAATATCCGGTAGTCTGACTCTGGTAATAGGCAATCACGAGAATCTCGCGGTCCAAACGTTCACGGATATCTTCGTCTTCAAGGTTAATTGTTTGTCCTGCAAACTCCATGGTTTTCGGAATTTTCGGGAACACCACACCATGTTCAGAAGACGATCCGGAATGTTCTTTTTCTTTTCGATTATTAGCTACCTGGCCGCAGGAAAGAAGCCCTAAAAAACACAGAAAATACAGTATTCGCATGGATCGGATTTAATCCCTGCAAAATTACTGAAATTTAAGAAGATGAAGCATGGACGTTAATGCCGAATCCCTTGTTTCATAAGATGTAGAATTGCGCTTTGGCACTAAGCGAATTTTCCGCAAAAATAACTGTGGGAAATACGGTTTTTTCATAAGTGATGTTTGGTGAGTTACTTCTCCTTCGACTTATACCGAATCGTATTGCGATACAGAAAGTAAAAAACAACAAACGTGTAGGTCATTAATCCAACGGAAACCCACGGATTACCCAAATGAGCATAGAGGATTCCGATTAGTGTAAGAATTGTTGAACCCAGCGCAATAAACAGGAATACATACCAGACCTGGATGTCTTTCAATCCGGCGTAAACCAAATAGTGCGTCGTGTGGTCTTTTCCACCCACCATCGGTGACTTCCCTTTTTTCAGGCGATTGATAACCACGGTCATGGTGTCAACAGCTGCAGGTGTGAAAGCAATCAATGTAATTGCCATTCCGGTAAGTGGGTGAAGGTGTGTTGTGTGTCCTACGCTCCACAAATCGTGAATGGAGAAGAAGGCTACGAACAGTCCGATAAATTGACTTCCGGCGTCGCCCATAAACAAACGTGAAGGATGAATATTGAACCGAAGAAAGCCCAGAATTGCACCGATTTGCACTAAAAGCGTTAACGTCCAGATGTTCATGTTCCAGCCGTACAAAATGAAATCACTTGCAAGGCAGGAGAGGAGTATGAAGAGGACGGTTGTCCCCGTTATTCCATCCATGTTATCGAGCATGTTGAGTGAATTCATGATTCCAACAACCCAAACCACGGTAATAGTCGCATCAATCCAATAATTTCCGGTAAGATGAATGATGGTTTGTGTCAGAACGAGTATCAAACCGCATGAAATTTGAACGACGAGTTTTACCAAGGGTTTCGTATTGTAGGCATCGTCGGAAAGCCCCATCACGAAAGCCATTATACCTGAAGCCATGAGTCCTACGAATTCTTTATTCTGAAAGACATTCTCGTTCTTAAATACTACTGCATATCCAATTCCACCAAAAACGAATGAAATGAAAAAGGCGACACCTCCAAGTGATGGTTTCGATTCGTTCGCCCAACGAACGGTAACATCATTTTTATTACGAATTCCAAGACTTTGAGAAAAGCGCAAGAGCAGTTCGTTGCAGACCAAACTTGCAATGATTCCGCATATCAGGAACCCGAACCAGGAAACTACCACTTCTAATGTCATACTCTAAAATGGTGAAATAAAAGCTGAAAAATGCTCTCCGATCTGATCTTTTTCGGAAACAATCGGATTACTGACCTTCCAGTCGATGGAAAAATCTGTATACAGTAATGTCCGTTCAGCTGATGGTTCATAATAGTTTGTGCATTTGTAAAGAAAAACAGTGTTGTCTTCCAGCGCTGAGAATCCGTGTGCAAATCCTTCGGGAATCCACAACTGGCGTTTGTTCTCTGCTGAAAGTTCAACGGCTAGGTGTTTTCCGTAAGTCGGACTGTCTCTTCGGATATCAACCGCTACATCGATAACGGAACCATGTCCAACGCGAACCAATTTCCCCTGAGCGTATGGAGGATTCTGAAAATGCAATCCGCGAATCACACCTTTGACAGATAATGATTCGTTATCCTGCACAAATCGTACTTCCAAACCTGTTTCCTGAAGAAATTGCTGCTCGTTGAAACTTTCAAAAAAGTGCCCCCTGGCATCACTAAATAAACGCGGTTCGAAAATCTTTACACCTTCCAGTTCAGTTGCTATCCAACCCATTTATTTCTTTCCTTTTTTCTTTCTGGACGAATCTTCTTCATCGTAATAACCGTATCCGTAGCCATAACCGTAACCATATCCGTAGGTATTTCGACTAAAGCGGGTTCCGTTCAGGATCACATTCAGGTGTTTCAACTGCTTCATATCGAACAACTCGCGTACACGATTTGCGAAAATTCGTTTCGAGTAATTGGATTTGAAGACATAAATCGGAACATCTGCACTTGCCAGAATTTGCACCCCGTCAGTGACTAACCCAACCGGTGGATTATCGATAATGATGATGTCATATCGTTCTTTCAGTTCCTCAATCAGCAACTGGAATTCTTTCGAGAGAATCAATTCCGAAGGGTTTGGAGGAATGGGACCTGCTGTGATGAAATCAAGCTTGTCGATTTCAGACTTACGGATACATTCATCCAGTTCAGCCTGACCAACAATCAAACTGCTGATTCCGGCTGTATTTGGAACGTTCAGTCCCAGGTGAACTTTCGGTTTTCTCAAGTCCAGGTCAATGATGATTGTTGACTTACCCGAAAGAGCGATGATTCCTGCTAAGTTCAATGCGACAAATGTCTTTCCTTCACCGGAAATGGAAGAAGAAATGGCAATCGTTCGTGCTTTGGAATTCACGAAACTCAGGTTGGTTCGAATGTTTCGCATGGACTCGGCCAGCATGGATTTCGGTGAGTCATTTACAATCAATTGGCTGAATTCCTGTGCATTGCGGATGTATGGAATGTTTCCAAGTATAGAAGCTTTTTCCGGAAGCAATTGCTTCAAATCTTCTACCGTGTTGATTTCATTGTAGGTTACGTACTTGAACAACAATACCGCAAGTCCGAGAATGACACCGATGAAAAGGAAACCGGCGTACACCATGTTTCGGTTCGGACTGACCGGATCGGAAGAAACGGTTGGTTGGTTCAATACCCGGTTTTCTGAAGTATATCCGGCATTCGAGATAGAGTACAATACTTTTTTCTCTGTCAGTAAGGTATAGTATTTTTCGTTCAGTTCCTGAAGGGATTTCAGGCGGTTGTATTCCATTTTCTTTTCAGGGAGATCAATGAATTCCCCTTCGTATTGACCAAGTTTTCCTCGTAATACTTTTGCATTCGCTGTCAATCGATCTTCAATAACTTCTGTACTGCGTCGAATGCTCTGAATCTTGGATTGTATCCGCTGATTCAGGGAACGAATTTCGGAGTGATTTTCCGAGACATTCGTTAACAGCTCTTCTTTCTTTTCAAGCATCTGATTGAGATCCGTGATTTGCTTGGTAAGCGATACCTCATAGCTTTTTCCCATCATTTCCGGGATAAGCTTGTAGATCTCTAATCGATTCGGTTCGTTTTTGAGCTTATTGTTGACAATCTTCAGCGTCGTAAGTTCCTCTTCAACAGTGAACAATGCGTTCTGAAATTGATCCATGTTTTGAGTCAGTTGCATCCCCACGTTGTCCGGATCGGGTAGGTGGGATTCCCGCTGAAAGCGACTCAGACTATCTTTGGAAAGTTGCAATTCTCCGACAATGGAGTCAAGTTGCGCATCGATGAAATGCAAAATATTATCAGCGGATTTACGCTTGCTTTCCTCATCGTAATCGAAGAAGGTAGCTGCAACGGCTGCTGAGATGTCGTGACACAATTCCGGGTTGTAACCGCGGTATTTGATGGAAATGGTTTTCGCTTCAATATCAACGGGTTCTACTTCAAGGCTTGAAATCAACCTGGAAACGAGGGAGTTCCTGTTGTTAAACGTGAAGTACAGCTCATTGTACTCATCGTCCTTTCTTAGTTTTTCCCAGTCTTCCACATTCAACGAAATATCGAAATGTGTTGTGGAAATTCTAGTGTTTACCGGACGAACAAAAGAGTAGTTTTTCCCTCCGAGCGTGTAAGACAGTTTTACGCCGGTGTTCTGGGTTTCTACCCAGATCGGAATATCACATAATGAACTGTCCTTCAGCAAGTAAGGAATCACGTTGAATGTGCTTCTGTGGTATTTTTCTTCGGTAAGGATATTTCCTTTCGAGAACACCGAGACATTCATGTTCAGTCGGTTCAACGCCATATCGAACAATAACTGAGATCGGAGAAGTTCTATTTCCCCGGAAATGTTCTCCTGAGTATTGACATTCTCGATTTCAAGCAATTCTTTACCCTGGTCTTTTTCTTCCAGCTGAATAACCATGTACGACTCGTATACAGGCTTGGTGTAGCGTAGGTATAAAAACGCTGCGGCACCCAATACAGCAACAATGATTGCCGCCCACCACCAGTAACGACGAACAATTGTTCCTGCTATCAGCGGATTGTAATCCTTGTTGATGATGAATGAATTCGAAGTAGTACTGTTCACGTTACTCTTTAAGATTGTTGAACACTGTAAAAATAATCAATGCGCTTGAAATCAGGGAAACTACCGGGGCTACTGCTTCTACGGTTTCTCTTCCTACCTGTTCGGCGGGCTCTACATAAATGTAGTCGTTTGCCTGAACCACAAGGTCCACGTATTTTAATCCGTCGATGGTTGAAAGGTCCAGTTGATAAACGGTTCGCTGACCATTTTCGGTGCGCATTAGTTTAATCCTGTCGGCACGGCCACGGTCGGCGATTCCCCCGGCCTGAGCGATGACCTCCATTAATGTTGTGTTATTGTTTTGAAGTTGGACAACTTTTGCATCACCACCACTTCCCGGGAATACAATCACGCGTTGATTGGTCAGTTTTACCTGCACGAACGGATCGTTATATCCTCCTTTATCCTTGTAAAGCGAAGCAAGTGTATCTTCCAGTTGTTTTACCGTTAGTCCCGAAACTGAAACTGTTCCCAAGAGCGGTAAGTCTGCTGTTCCATTGGTTCGGACAACGTATTCAGGGTTGCTTCTGGATTCCGTCTCTTCTTTCAGACCGCTCATGTTTTCGATGATCTTCTCGCCATTGTTGGTATGAAGGGAAAAGGTGAATTTGTCGTCTTTTGAAATGGTATATTCTGTTGTTGGCTGCAGAGGAATGCTATCTGTTTTCAATACAGCATCCTTCGGCATCTGAAACATCAGGTTCTTGTTAATCTCACAAGACGTCAGAAACATTCCAGCCAATGCAATCAAACCTATACAAATGCGTATGTGCATATCAGTCGTTTAATGTTGTTTTCTACTCAACAGAGTTTTGTAGTATTCCTCCATTGATTTCACTAATCTTTCGTAGTGGAATTGTTCTCTTACGAAGTTCCAGCCGTTTTGTGACATTTTTTCTCGAATTTCTTTGTTTTCGATCAAAATTCTCAGCTTTTCCGCCAGTTTCAGAGGGTCTTTTTTTGGAACAACAAATCCTGTTTCGTTCTCCAGAATGATGTCCCGAACCCCGCCAACGTCTGTACTCACAACCGGAACAGAACTCGCCTGAGCCTCAATTAAACTAACCGGTGTTCCTTCGTTGTCTGAGGTCAAACAAATAACGTCCATTCCGGCATTGAATTGCGCAATATCTGTAATCCAACTGGTTAATGTGATGGAGCAACCGTAAGTGTTGTTTAGTGTTGCAACGCGCTGTTCGATCCATTCACGTTCGCTTCCATCTCCTACGATAAAAAATCGTGCATGAACCCCTTGCTTAGCTAACAATTCAACTACGTCAAGGAAGAGTGAATGGTTTTTGATAGGAGCGAGACGACCAATAATTGCTACCGCAACTTCGTTGTCGCTTAATCCGTATTTTTCTCTTGTAACTGAGCGCTCCGAGATGCGTTTTTCCTGAAATGCGGACAAATCGAACCCAAGAGGAATCACCTGAACTTTTTCAGGATTACAGATCCGATGAATTTCGGTTAGTTCCTGTTTTTGAATCGGACTGATGGCAATAATTCCATCCGAATATCCTGCTAAACGACGTTCGATGAATTTATACAACTTCGTTTTTAACGTTCCGAAGTACGAATGAAATACATGGCCGTGGTAAGTATGAACAATGACTTTAACTCCACAGGCTTTCGCTGCACGTCGACCCAATGCTCCTGCTTTTGCGGCATGTGTGTGTACAATGTCGGGTTGAAATTCCTGAATGATTTCTTTGATCTTTCGATATGCCTCTCGGTCGGATTTCCAATTCGGTAACCGCTTCATTTCGGGCATTAAAACAGGCTTCACGCCATATTTCTCCAGAATGTGCAGGGAATCTTTTTCATCTTCTTCCGGGAGCCCACCTACCAATAACGTCTCGAAGTCGTTCGACAGAAACCGCGTCAAAAACGTCGCATTATAGGTTGGTCCACCAATGTTGAAACGGTTGATAATACGTAATACTTTGGGCATTCGAGAGTTATGAAGTAGTTTTTCGTCTATACAGCTGTGTCAAAAGTACGAAAGAAGCTCCTCATTTGCCCGTTTTTTTTGAATCCTTTGTAACGATGAGGTGTTTAAAAGTTTTAGAAAGGAAGTGCCTGCATAGCGCATTAAACAGGAACTTTATACCATGGCAAAAAGTGTCTTATTTTCCCTGATTGGCTTTGTCCTGCTTTCTATTACCGAAGTACATGCACAAAATTCGGTTCAAACAGCTATTGATGTTTTCGCATCCGATCCCAACTTCGCAAATGCTTCCATTTCCTTCATGGCTATGGATGTGTCCAATGGCCAGGTAGTGGCTTCAAAGAATCCGAATACGAGTTTGTCGCCAGCTTCCACAACCAAATTATGGGCAACCGCAACCGCGTATCAGTTGCTTGGAAAGGACTACGCTCCTAAAACACGCATTTACATTGATGGCACGATCAAGGACAGTACGCTTAACGGGAATCTCTGGATTCGAGGTGGAGGTGATATTGCACTCGGTTCACGTTACTATAACGGCGATGGTTTGGAAGATACGTTTCTCCGTAACTGGGCAGACACGTTAAAAGCAAAAGGAATCAATAAAATCACAGGAGCCATCATCGCCGACGGTTCTGAATTTGGTTATGAAGGAGCTCCCGATGGCTGGAATTGGGGTGATATGGGGAATTACTATGGTGCAGCGGGTTCAGGTATTCCGATTTATGACAACATGTTACGCTATTATTTTAGCACCGGAAAAGTGGCCGGATCGACAACTACATTTACGCATACATTCCCCGTTGTTCCGGGATTGAAATACCACAACTATGTTACAAGTGGTGGGAACGGCGATAATTCGTACATCTACGGTGCTCCTTATTCATTGGATCGTTTCGGAACCGGAACACTGGAAGCGGGAGTAAGCCGTTTTATGGTGAAAGGAAGTTTGCCGGATCCGGAGCTGACGTTTGCTCAGGAATTTTCGAGAGTTCTTAAAGCAAAAGGAATTGCTGTTTCCGATTCCTGTGCAGTAGCCAGAAACCTCGCGCCGATGGCTGCACATAATCGTTACGCGACAAAAACATTGCTCTATACTTATGTTGGAAAACCATTGAATTCTGTTGCCTGGTGGACAAACATGAAGTCGGTGAATACGTTTGCAGAAGAGATTTTGTGCTGGGTGGGTTATGGAACTACCGGAAACGGATCGATTGACAATAGCATTGCAAAATTGGACGAATACTGGAAATCGAAAATCAACACCAGTGGATTGTACATCAAAGATGGAAGTGGATTGTCGCGCAGTAACGCTATTTCTGCCAACCATTTTTGTCAGATGCTGAAGTTTATGACGACCAGTAAAGACTACGAACATTTTTACGCGACACTTCCGGTTGCGGGCGTATCCGGAACGCTATCGGATGTTTGTGAAAATCAACCCGGAGAAGGTCGTGTTCATGCAAAATCCGGAACAATGAAACGCATCAAATCGTATGCAGGTTACGTAGAAACCAAATCCGGAAAGAAACTCTGCTTCGCAATAATCATCAATAACTACAATTGCTCCAACGAAGCAACTCTTGAGCGCATCGAGAAAGTGATGAACGCCATGGCTTTGTATTAGTTGATGGTTGACTGGTTGATAGCCGGTCGGTCTTTCTGTGGAAATTGTGAAACCCCTAAATCGAAATTGAATGAGTGTAGCGGATTACAAAGAACTGCGTGTATGGCAACAGGCAATGGTGCTTGTTACTCAGGTCTATGAAGGCAATCCAGAGGTAAAAAGAATTTCTCCACTATTTGAGAATTTCGCAGGGATCGCTTGCCGAGCTGGAAACCCAACTAATGATTATGGTAAATTTACAGTTCCTGGAAGGTGAAGTCGTTGGATCACTGCTTGAGTAAATTACGAGTCTGCGAAAACAATTATTTACACTGAGTTCATGACTGGGTTAATGAGGCTTTGATTGAGGAAATAGTAACCTTTTTATCAGGTTAACTATTCACCTTCAACCATTCACCATTAACCATCCAAAATACTTAACTTAGCACCTTATTTTCTTGAAGAATGCAGGAATTGAAATCAGAGAAAAAGATCGAAATGGTAGACCTTGTTTCGCAGTACGCTGCTATCAAAGGTGAAATTCGTGAAGCAATAGATGAAGTTCTGGAAAGTGCAGTTTTTATCGGAGGTCCGGTGGTTGCACGTTTTCAGAAATCGCTGGAAGATTATTTGAACGTGAAACACGTCATTCCATGTGCAAATGGAACGGATGCACTTCAAATCGCGCTGATGGCTCTTGATCTTCAGCCTGGCGACGAAATCATCATTCCGTCGTTTACGTACATTGCTACTACAGAGGTTATCGCGTTGTTGCGATTAACACCTGTTTTTGTTGATTGTGATCCTGAAACGTATTGCATCGACCCTGCAAAAATCAAAGAAGCAATTACTTCGAAAACAAAGGCAATAGTTCCCGTTCATTTGTATGGACAGGTTTCCGATATGAATGCAATCATGAAAATTGCACGTGAACATAACCTGTATGTAATCGAAGATAATGCTCAGGCTATCGGAGCGGATTATACTCTTGAAGACGGTTCAACTGCAAAAGCCGGAACAATCGGTCATATTGGCTGTACATCGTTTTTCCCATCTAAAAATCTTGGATGTTACGGAGATGGTGGTGCAATGTGTACGAATGATTCAACACTTGCCGAGCGATTGAAAATGATCGCGAATCATGGTCAACGTCAAAAGTACAACCACGAAATTGTAGGCTGTAATTCACGTTTGGACGCTATGCAGGCCGCCATTCTGAATGTGAAACTTCAATACCTCGACAAATACGCTGCGGCGCGCCAAAAGGTAGCTGCGCATTACGACGAAGCATTCGGAAATCATCCGGCAATCGTGATTCCGAAAAGAGCTACAGGCTCAACTCATGTATTCCATCAATACACCGTTCAGTTGAATGGAATTGATCGCGATGCGTTGAAAAAATACCTTGCGGACAAAGGAATCCCAACCATGATTTACTATCCGCAACCTGCACACCTGCAGCCTGTATTTAAGTCGTTCGGACTGGAAAACCTGGTTTTGCCTGTTACCGAACACCTTACAAAAACAGTTATTTCCTTCCCGATTCATACGGAAATGACACAAGAACATCTGGATTTCATTTGTTCTGAAATTCTAACTTATTGCAATCAACATTCATGAAAAAAATAGCTGTTGTAGGAACAGGATATGTAGGTTTGGTTACCGGAACGTGTTTTGCAGAAACCGGAAATCAGGTAATTTGCGTTGACATCGATGCGAAGAAAGTGGAACGCATGCGTAACGGTGAAATTCCCATTTATGAACCGCATCTGGATGTGCTGTTTGAACGCAATATCAAAGCCGGAAGATTATCGTTTACAACCGATTTACAGGAAGGAATTGCCGATGCTGAGATCATCTTTTTGGCATTGCCAACTCCTCCGGGAGAGGATGGTTCCGCAGACTTGCGCTACATTCTTGGTGTTGCGGACGATCTTGGAAAGATCATTAAAGACTACAAAGTTATCGTAGATAAAAGTACTGTTCCCGTTGGTACAGCGGAGAAAGTTCATGCTGCAATTGCGAAGCATGCAACCGTAGAGTTCGATGTGGTTTCAAACCCCGAATTCCTCCGCGAAGGTTTTGCCGTTGATGATTTCATGAAGCCCGATCGTGTAGTGATCGGAACCTCTTCCGCACGTGCTGAGAAGATCATGGAACAATTGTACAAACCGTTTGTACGTCAGGGAAATCCGATCATTTTCATGGATGAAAAATCGGCAGAATTGACCAAATACGCGGCCAACTCGTTCCTTGCAACGAAAATTACGTTCATGAATGAAATCGCGAATTTCTGTGAGTTGGTTGGCGCGGATGTCGATAAGGTTCGCATCGGAATTGGTTCGGATGATCGTATCGGAAAACGCTTCCTGTTTCCCGGAATTGGATACGGGGGGTCCTGCTTCCCGAAAGACGTTCAGGCGTTGGTGAACTCAGGGAAGGAAAACAACTTTCAATTCGAGATTTTGAAGTCGGTAATGGCTGTAAACGAAGATCAGAAAACGGTACTTTTCCCTAAAATGAAGAACTTCTTCCGCGGTAATCTGCAAGGAAAGAAGATTGCGCTATGGGGATTGGCGTTCAAACCGGATACCGATGATATTCGTGAAGCTCCGGCATTGTATATGATTGATGAGTTGACTGCTGCAGGAGCGCAGGTTACGGCCTACGACCCGGAAGCAATGAGTAACGTAAAAGCGTTGCTTGGCGATAAAATCAATTTTGCCACAAACGAATACGAAGCCCTGGAAGGCGCAGATGCATTGTTGATTTGCACAGAGTGGGGAGTATTCCGCAACCCGGATTTTGATAAAGTTGGCGGCTTGTTGAAAGACAAAGTCATTTTTGATGGTCGTAATCTCTTCGATGTTGAAGAAATGAGCGACCGTGGATTCTACTACAGTTCAATCGGTAGAAAAACATACGAGAAATAACATGGAAACGAGAAAACGAATATTGATTACCGGTGCTGCCGGATTTTTAGGGTCGCATTTGTGTGATCGTTTCATCAAAGACGGGTACCACGTTATTGCGATGGATAACCTGATTACGGGTCGTTTGAAAAACATCGAACACCTGTTTCCGCTGGAGAATTTTGAATTTTATAATCATGACGTAAGTAAATTCATTCACGTTCCCGGGGAATTGGATTATATCCTGCATTTTGCATCACCGGCAAGTCCGATTGATTACCTCAAAATTCCGATTCAGACCCTGAAAGTGGGATCATTGGGAATTCACAATTGTCTTGGTCTGGCTCGCGTTAAAAAAGCGCGTGTGCTTATTGCAAGTACCTCCGAAGTGTATGGAGATCCGACTGTTCACCCGCAAACGGAAGATTACTGGGGAAATGTGAATCCTGTTGGTCCGCGTGGTGTGTACGATGAAGCGAAGCGTTTCCAGGAAGCAATGACAATGGCGTATCATACATTCCATGGCGTTGAAACCAGAATAGTTCGCATCTTCAATACCTACGGACCAAGAATGCGTTTGAACGATGGCCGCGTATTACCTGCGTTTATTGGTCAGGCGTTGCGTGGTGAGGATTTGACTGTATTTGGTGACGGTTCGCAAACGCGCTCATTCTGCTACGTTGACGATTTGGTGGAAGGGATTGTGCGCTTGTTGCACAGTGATTATGCGCAGCCGGTTAACATCGGAAATCCGGATGAAATTACGATTGGTCAGTTTGCAGAAGAAATCATCAAATTGACGGGTACAACGCAGAAAGTGATTTACAAAGACCTTCCTGTAGATGATCCGAAACAACGTCAGCCGGATATTACCAAAGCACGGGCAATTTTGGGCTGGGAGCCGAAGGTTGGCAGAGCTGAAGGGTTAAAGCTGACGTACGATTATTTCAAGAGCCTCAGCAAAGATGAACTGTACCAGTCGGATCACATTGATTTCGAGAAGTACATTGTAAGGTAATCCACTAGAAATCGGTTTTGTCCTGTTCTTTCTGTTCCTTTTTTGGAAGAGAAAACGTTATTCCCCACATGATTCCCGGAACGATTAGTGTTCCGATAAATGCTCCTATGATATAAGGAATACTTATCGGTCTTTCACTCAAAAGTTCGGGTAGTTGATTGAGGAAGCTGAGGAGGAAAAGGGCGGTTACTATCCAGGATGCAATTTTCATAATAAAGTGGTATTTGTTAGAAATCGTTGTTTTCCTTCTTTTTTCTTTTTTTTGAAGCTTGTGCACCTACAATGATCCAGAAAATTCCCGGAATGAGCAGTGTACCGATTGAGTAACCGATAAGATGCGGAGTTCCCTGGCTACGTATTTCCGGAAAACGCTGTGTGTAGGTAAACAAGGAGATCAGGGATAAGATGATTGCTACAATTTTCATGGAAGAGTTATTCGTTAGAAATCGTTTTTGTCTAGTTCCTTCTTTTTTTTCGTCTCAAAGAAAAGAACAATCCAAAGAATGGCAGGAATCAATAATATGATAAGATTGTCAACAATCCTCTCAGGATTATTAAAGAGAGCATTTGGCCCGCTTATTTTTTGAACGAAAAGATACAGGCAAATAACCGTTGTTATGATTGCGGCAATTTTCATACATGAGAAGTTGTATCATCAAATTAAGAAACTTTCTTCCATATGAGCGCTCATAAAACTACTTTTGCGTAGAAATAATACGATCGAACATGAACTTTTTCGCACACGAAACAGCCGTAATTGATGAAGGTTGCAGCATTGGGGAAGGAACCAGAATCTGGCATTTCTCCCATATTATGCCCAATTGTACCATTGGTTTGAAGTGCAATATCGGTCAGAACGTAGTGGTGTCTCCTGAAGTGATTTTGGGGGATAACGTGAAGGTTCAAAACAATGTATCCATCTACACCGGTGTGATCTGTGAAGACGACGTGTTCCTTGGACCATCAATGGTATTTACCAATGTAATGAATCCAAGATCGGCAGTAAATCGTCGGGATCAGTATTCCAGAACGGTCGTGAAAAAAGGTGCTTCGATCGGAGCAAATGCTACCATTGTTTGTGGAAATGATATCGGAGAGTATGCATTCATTGGTGCAGGGTCTGTGGTGACGAAGGAAGTTCCTGCTTATGCATTGGTTGTGGGAAACCCAGCTCGTCAAATTGGTTGGATGAGTGCTTACGGACATCGCCTGGAATTTGATTTGCAGGGAATTGCTGTTTGCCCTGAAAGCAAGGAGGAATACATTTTGGAAGAAGGAAAAGTGCGGTTGCGCGGAAGTCTCTGATGGAAGAACGTCTGGATAAAATTCTGGTGGATCGGGGTCTGGTGACATCCAGAACCCGCGGTGAAGAACTCATCAAAAACGGTGATGTTCTGGTGAATGGTGTTACCATTGATAAACCGGGAAAGAAAATAGCGTCGGATGCGCGGATTATGCTGTTAAACGAAGAGCTCACCTGGGTTTCCCGTGGAGCATTGAAACTGCTCAAAGCAATCGAATCGTTTGATGTTTCCTGTGAAGGAAAAACTTACATGGATGTTGGCGCGTCCACAGGAGGATTTACAGAAGTATTGCTTTCAAAGGGAGCGAAACACGTATACTGCGTTGATGTTGGACACGATCAACTGCACGAACGCATTAAAAACAATCCGAAGGTTGTCAATATTGAAAAGACGCACATTCGAGCGCTGACGGTGGAACAAGTTCCTGAATTGGTGAACGGGGTTGTGATTGATGTTTCGTTTATTTCCCTGGAGAAAGTCATTCCTTTTGTAGTTCCGTTTATGGTCGAAGGCGGTGAGCTGATAGCTCTGATTAAACCTCAATTCGAGCTCGAACGTAAGGCATTGAACAAACACGGTATTGTGCGCAGTGCATCCAATTATCCTAAAGTCATTGAAGCCGTTCAGCGCGTTTGCACCGATTCCAATTTTGATGTATTGGGTGTAATCGATTCTCCGATTGTTGGAGGCGATGGAAACAAAGAATTCTTGTTGTACGCGAAGAAGAGATAAAAGAAGGTATCTCGGCTCCGCTCGATGACCTGTTTTATGAATACCCGGACGCCGAGCGAAGTCGGTGCAGAAGGTGCATAAAATAAAAAAAGAGGAACCTCAGTCCCTCTCTTCCACTAGTTGTCAGTTCTACCTTAACTACTAAGTGTGTTCAATACGAGTTGTAGTAATTTTTATGTTACTCCAAATGGAGAAAGTATTGAACGCTAGTTTTATTGTTTGTTTTAGCTGTTTCCTTTATGATGCTTCACTTTTAATAAGGTTGGAAATTAAAGTGAAATTTTTGTTTGCAAACGTAATCCCTGAATATCATTGAACACCACATTTGCCGTTGCAACCTGTGGAACCCATTGGTATTGCGCACCAATTGCTACCTGTAAATATTTCGTATTTGGACGAAGATTGTACTCAACACCTGCGGTCAATCCCGGTTGAATTTTCGAAACATTGTACACGTTCACAATCGTGTTTTGCTGTTGTTCTGTTCCGTTGATCAATCGGGTAAATACCAAACCTCCGTTCAGTGTCACACGGTTGAACTGGTAGCCCAATGTCGTGTTTAACTGAATAGCAGTCAATTGTTGTTGTGTATTCTGGTATCGACCATTGATGTATTTTCCGTTTGCCTGGGAGAATTGAGAGAACCCGATTCCTTCGGTTAAGCGCAAACGTCCAAAATTCTTGTTGTAAGCAAAGTCAGCAGCGATTCCGAATTTCGGAAGTGAGTTTGTATAAACAGATCTGTTTTCTTCAGTAAGAAGAGAAAGTTGCGTTCCAACGCTCAATGTCCAGTTCGGACGTTTTGTTACCGGCCAATCCAGAAGTCCTGATTTTACAGTGCCATCAATGAACGGTAAATCCTTTCTTCCAAGCATTACATCGGAAAGCTCTTGATCGGAAGTATTGCTTACCACATCATTCTGATTGGTATTAGCCGATTGCTGGTCTGTAGAGTTGTTGGAAGCCGAGTTGTTGCGTAGATCATTACCGTTTGTGCCGTTCTGCTGAACGTTTTGATCGTTGTTCTTCTGAGCAAGATTAGTGTTATCGTTTGCAACAACTGCCTGAACGCCTTGTGTAGCATTGTTCACAACAGGCTTGATATCATTAGAAACCGGAGTGGTTGTTTGTTGGAGCGTTGTTGTTTCTGCACTTGCTAATTCCTGAGTTCCGTTAAACAATGTACCGTCACTCATATAATAGCTCAGTGAGAAGAAGAACAGTAAGCTCGCTGCAATCTTGAACCAAGGAATATCCAGCGAAACAGGAATGCTTAGGGTCTGCTCCAGTCGTTTCCATACGCGTTCGCGGGAAAGTTCTTCGTTGAGTTTATTCCAGCCGTCGAGATTTGTTCCGGTTGTCCATTCGTTATGTGCAGCAACTAACCACGCATCCGGATCACTTCCATTCGCTTTCAGTGTATCGTCTAATTTCGACCACACTTTTTCTGTAGCGATCGATTCATCGAGTTTTTCCCATAATGAATTGCCTGGTGAGCCGGCATCCCATTTGTCGAATGCTTCTGATATTCCAACTTTTTCAGCTGAAAGAGAGTCGTTCAGTTTTGTCCACAGCGAATCGTCTGGCGCTCCCGCATTCCATTCTTCAAAGGCTTTTTTGAACCCCTGAGCTTTGTTGCTATTTGAATCGAGCGTACTCACGAAACCAATTTTTGCTTGAGAACTGAACGTGCGTAGTTCAATTGCGATTTTGAAGTTCCAACGGAAATCTCCAATTCTTCAGCAATTTCAGCATGTGTCCAGCCTTCCAGAGCATATAATTTCAACACCAATCCAGCTTTTGCAGGCAGACGGTTAATTTCTTCCAGGATTGCGGCGAAAGGAATGGTAGTTTCCATTTCTTCTTCAGGCGCGTCAACCATTGGAATATCTGTAATCTGAGTAAAAGTTTTGCGTTTTCTCAACGCCTGTAGACAGCTATTTACAGTAACACGACGCATCCATCCTTCAAATGAACCGGTAAAATTGTAAGAACCGATGTTTTTGAAAATGTGCATGAATGCATCATGAAGCATGTCTTCGGCATCTTCCGAATCTGTACCGTATAATCGACATACCTTGTAAAGGTCTTTTGAGAACAAGCGGTAAAGCTTTTCCTGAGCCCCGCGTTCCCAGTTTACACAACCTTCAATGATATGTTGATGTTCGTGCATCATTCGATTGTCAGATAAAGTGCGTTTAACAGCTGAGTATCAATTTTATTGAAAAGCTGAGGAGCAGTATCTTCATTAATAATCAAAGTCGGCTGTTCGTTTTCCATCGTAATGGGAGCAGTTGACCACTGATTAGCAGAGATCGATGAGAACAGATTTTCAATATCGATCGCCAGAACAACCTTATAGTTCTTTTTCTTTTTCAGTTCAAAACCGTTAGATGGAGAGAACGGAAGAGCTTTTTCATCGTTCCATTCTATACGCATCGGGATAATCTCAGCGCCTGTATTGAACGTTCCTCTCAGTGTCATACACGGAGTATCGTCTTTAGGTACATTCAATGTTAATGCAAATTCTTCGTACTCACCCACGGGAATATCCATACTTACTCCAAGAGCACCGCTTGTAGAAAACTGGAACAACGAAGACGGGATTTCCTTGGTGATATCCACATCATCTCCCTCTTTTCGATTACCAGTAATCTGGAAAGAATTCAAATAGAATGAACCTCCTGTAATACTGTATTTGGTGGAAGAAGAGCTTGTATTCGTAAGTGCCCAGTTAAAGTCAAGATATGCCGGTTGTTTCAACTTGTATTTCTCACAAGCCGAGAGTAGTAATAGACAAAGACTCAACCACACAAAATGTTTCATAGAAACCTTAATTTTTCTGAAAGATACGGCAAAGTTAAAAAGGTTGGAAATTGGAAGATTTTTTTCAAAAGACAAAAGACATTGAAACTTAGAAACAATGAAGCACTGCTTATTCTCGCAAGATCACCTGATCGTGGTCGTTTCGTCTGCAGTCTGTAAGCGTAGCAGTCTTTTGGTCTATTCATCTTTCCTCTATTTAGAATTATTCCAAGAATCAGAGTATCTTTGCAGTATGGAACTTCTTTCACGCAGAAAATTCAGTGTAAGGGAAATCAGACAAGACTTTCCCGCACTGCGTCAGCAGGTTTACGGAAAAAATTTGATCTATTTCGATAACGGCGCAACTTCCCAAAAACCACAACACGTCCTGAATGCCATTAACCAATATTATAGTTTGGATAATGCGAATATTCACCGTGGTGTGCACCATTTGAGTCAGAAAGCGACCAATGAATATGAGGAATCTCGCGTATTTATTCAGAATTACCTGAATGCTGCAAAGAAGGAGGAAATCATTTTTACGAACGGTACAACGGATGGGATCAACCTTGTAGCGAATTCGTATTGTGCTTTGATGAGCAAGGGAGATGAAATCATCATTTCCGCAATGGAGCACCATTCCAATATTGTTCCATGGCAGATGGCTTGTGAACGTTATGGTCTTGTACTGAAGGTGATTCCGATCAACAAACGCGGAGAATTAGATTTGGTAGCGTATGAAACATTGTTGAATCCGAAGGCTAAACTGGTTGCGGTAACGCACATTTCAAATACGTTGGGAACCATCAATCCCGTAAAAGAGATCATCGAGAAAGCGCATGCTGCCGGTGCTGTGGTATTGGTCGATGGTGCTCAAAGTGTTCAGCATACGGCCATTGATGTTGCAGATATGGATTGCGATTTCTTTGTGTTTTCAGGACACAAAGTGTTTGGCCCGACCGGTTGTGGAGTTCTTTACGGAAAAGAATATTTGCTGGAACAAATGCCGCCGTACCAGGGTGGCGGTGATATGATTGCTCGTGTGACGTTTGAGAAAACAACGTATAACGAATTGCCGTTCAAGTTTGAAGCGGGAACACCACACATCGCCGGTGGAATTTGTATGGGACATGCACTCAACTACTTCCAGCAATTTGATGTGAAGGAAGTGGAAGCATACGAACGTGATCTGGCGGATTATGCTCAGGATTTGTTGTCAACGTTCGAAGGTGTGAAAATCATCGGGACGGCAAAAAACAAGACAAGTGTAGTGTCTTTTCACGTAGACGGAATTCACCCGTTTGATATTGGCACCTTGCTTGACAAGCAGGGAATTGCAGTAAGAACAGGACACCATTGTACTCAACCTCTGATGGACATTTTCAACATTCCCGGAACTGTAAGAGCGTCTTTCGCATTTTACAACACCCGTGAAGAAATTGATACGTTCATTGCCGCAGTAGAAAAAAGTATCTCAATGTTGCGTTGATCATGACAATAGACGAAAAACAACGAGAAATAATTGACGATTTCGCCATCTACGACGACTGGATGGAGAAATACGAATACATCATTGAATTGGGGAAAGATACCCCGAAAATTGATGAGACTAAAAAAACGGATGACCGACTGATTGAAGGTTGTCAAAGCCGTGTATGGCTTGATGCATCCGTTGAAAATGGAAAAATGCGACTTACCGCGGATTCGGACGCCATTATTACGAAAGGAATTGTGGGATTGTTGATTCGCGTACTCGATAACGAAACACCAGCAGACGTAGCAAAAAGCGACTTATTTTTTATCAAAGAGATCGGGCTGCAGGAACATTTGTCTCCCACACGTGCCAACGGATTGGCCAGTATGGTGAAGAAAATAAAGCTCCTTGCCCTTACAAACGTATAGCCATGGCGTCATTAGAAGACAAAGTAGTTGAGGTTCTGAAAACCATTTATGACCCTGAAATACCCGTAGATATTTACGAGTTGGGGTTGATCTATGAAGTCAGAATTTCAAAAGAGTTTCACGTAGAAATTGACATGACACTAACTTCCCCCAACTGCCCGGTTGCGGAGTCATTACCTAAAGATGTAAAGGAAAAAGTAGAAACCATTGAAGGAGTTTCGGGGGCTTCCGTTCATATCGTTTTTGATCCGCCATGGGATAAGGATATGATGAGTGAAGAAGCGAAACTTGAATTGGGTTTTCTGTGAAAAAACGTAGTTAAGCCGTTTCCCGAACAACCTCCGAACGAATTTTACGTCTCTCGGTTGAGGTGTTAACATTTAGTTTATATTTGATTAACGCTCGCTTAATGGCTTACTACTATGAGAAGATCTGTCGTCACGGCATTTGCTATTATTCTCCTCGGGAATACGTATGGACAATACTGTATGTCAGGAGGACCAACCAGCACCGCCGATTCCAATGTTGAATCCGTTCAGTTAACAGGTGCCTCGGGTAACATCAGTTATACCGGCTGTCCTGGTGTTTTAGGTGTTCAGGATCTTACCGGATCAAGTTCAGTTACCCTGAATGCCGGAGCGAATTATACCGTAACGGTAGATTTCGGAACCTGCGGGGGAAATTATTCCGGGGCTGGTCAGGCCTGGATTGACTTTAACGGAGATGGTGTTTTTGATCAATCGGAAACGCTTGGTACCTGGGCAGGAATTCCACCCGCCAATCCGGTTCCAATGAACTTTACAGTCCCTGCAAATGCATTAACAGGTACCACCAGAATGCGGGTAATGCAACATGAAGCCGGATCGATTCCGTTAGATCCATGTGCAACATTTACCTGGGGTTCAGTGGTAGATTTTACAGTTATCATTAGTGGTGGAGTAGACTGTAGTGGTTATCAGGGAGATACAAAAGAAGATGCCATTCCTGTTCCCGGCGTTCCGTATACGACAACGGGAAATACTTCGTATTGCTACTTCAACCAGAATCTGGTTTACAATTCTCCGGATATTTACTACTTGTTGAAACCGACTGCGCAAATGAGTCAGATTCATGTTTCGCTTTGTAATTCCTCTTATGATACTTTTCTAAGCATCGTTGATCCGCAGGGAAATGTGCTGGCGTATAACGACGACGGAAGCTGTGGGAGCTCCTCCGAATGCACTGTTGATGCTGCACTCAGCGATTCTATGTACATCATTATTGAAGGTTGGGGAAGTAATTCCGGAGCATTCAATTTGAACATTACTACCACTTATTTGGGGTTGGATGATTTAGAACATTCTACATTCAACATTTTCCCGAATCCGACTGCGGATGTTTTCGAGTTGGGGAACCTGAGTGGTACAGTTTCGCTTCGTGACGTTCAGGGAAAACCTGTCTTTGTCCGAACCGTAAACACTCACGAAAGTGTGTCAATCGCCGATTTACCTTCGGGAATGTACCTCGTGGAAGTACTAACGGATGATAACAGGGTATTAACCGCTAAACTGATGAAGAAATGAGATTGGTAGTTGTGTTAATGCTGGCGACATTCCTTGCGGAAGGAAGTTATGCCCAGAAGTGGCTTCAGCGTGCAGATTTTGGTAATGTCGGTCGGCACCGTGCGACTGCAGTTACGATTGGAAATAAAGGTTACATGGGACTTGGCCACACCAACGGTACAGGGACCAACATTATCTACAAAGATTGGTGGCAGTATGATCCGGCTTCGAATTCCTGGACACAAAAAGCGGACTACGTGGTTCCGAACTATGCTACCGGCGCATTTGCCACAGATACGAAAGCGTACATTGGCGGCGGTACTCAATTGACTTATGAATTCTATGAATACGATCCGCTGACGAATGCATGGACTGCAATTCCCAATTGTCCGGTGTATATCTCCGATCAAACGGCCTTCGCAGTTAACAACAAAGGATATGTGATCAACAACAACCAGTGTTACGAATTCAATCCGGCAGGAAACTCATGGAATGTGAAAAACACCATGCCATTCACGGTTGGAATCTGGTCTACTTCGTTCGTTCTTGATGGAAGTGCTTATGTAAAGTCCGGGAATCAGTTATATGAATACAAAGCTTCGGCAGATACCTGGATTATGCGAGCTCCTTGTCCGGGAGTGGCCACGGCTGGTTCGTCTTCATTCGGATTGAACGGAAAAGGGTATATCATTTCCGGATACGTTGGCTGGCTTTCTGAATTGACCAAAGAGATTTGGGAATACAATCCGGGAAATAACACCTGGACGCAACTAGAAGATTTTGAAGGTGCTGCGCGAAGATTTTCCTGTGGAATTACCATTCAGGACAGAGGCTACTTCGGTTTGGGAACAAACGGAATCAATTTTAATGACTGGTGGGCGTACGACGGAAACAATCTTGGAGTGAAAGAAAATGCAGTGGAATGTACCGTTTATCCGAATCCGACTTCCGACTGGCTTAAAGTGGAGCGAAAAGGTGGCGTTTGGGACGTTGTTCAGCTCATTGATGAATCAGGGAAGGTATTGATTTCAGAGAAACAAGTCGGAGAGGTACTTGAGCTGAATGTCAACCAATTGCCGGCAGGAAGTTACCATTTGTTGCTACGTTCGGAAGACCAGCCGGTTTATCAGCAAACCATCCAAATCCTCGGACAATGAAAACGTGCATTTTGATCCTTTTGTGCGCGGTTTCGGGAGCGATATATGCGCAAAACGCGAATTCCTGGGTGAAGAAAAACGACTTTGCTGGTTTCAAACGCGAGCAGGCTGTGGCGTTTTCCATAGGAAATCGTGGTTACGTAGCTACCGGTGTAGATACCAGCGAAACCGTACTCAGTGATTTGTGGGAGTACAATCCGGATTTGGATTCATGGACACAAAAAGCAGATCTTCCAACGATCGGAAGACGCAGCGCCTCCGCATTTGCATTGAACGGAAAAGGATATGTCGGACTCGGATTGACAGCCGATGAAGCCACACTCGGAACAAAACTCAGTGATTTCTGGGAATATACACCAACATCGAATACCTGGCTTCAGAAAGCGAGTTATCCGGGTGGATTTGGAGGTGGAGTCTATTACGCCACAGGCTTTGCGGCGGATAACAAAGGATATTTCTGCGGTGGCAAAATTGGTCCGAGTTATTACATCAATGAAATGTGGGAATACAAACCGAGTCTTGACCAATGGACACAACGCGCCGCATTTCCGGGTGGAATCCGATACAACATGAGCAGCCTGGTGATCAATAACGTTGCATACGTTGGTTTGGGAACCGATCAGGATGCATACCGTTGCGATTGGTGGCGTTACCATCCGGGAAGTAATCAATGGACTGCTATGACCGATTTCATTGGTGGAAACCGCGGTGGAGCCAGCACATTTACTTGTTTCGGTAAAGGTTACGTTTGTTTGGGAACGAATGGCGGATTAAAAGGCGATTTGTTTGTTTATGACGCCACTTTAGATGCGTGGTATCCGCGCGCAGATTACGGTGGGAGCGAACGCAAGCAGGCGATCTCGTTTACAATCAATAACCGTGCGTTCGTCGGACTTGGATCCGGAGCAAGTGGTAAGAAGGGATCCATGTACGAATACATTCCGGGAGAATTCCTCGGACTGGAAACAGAAGAAATGGAAGTACAGGTGTTCCCAAATCCAACAACGGATTTCATTCGCGTGGTTTGCGAAACCAATTCCCCGAAAACAGTACAAATCCGTTCGGTCTTAGGTCAGGTATACTTTACTGCTGAAACAACAGAAAACGAACTTTCCATTCCTGTTGATGGCTGGAGTGCCGGAACATATTATTGTGAAATTCGCAGCAACGAAACATCCGCTGTTGCTTCATACGTTATTCAGGTAGAATGAAAATAACGCTAACCATATTTGTTGGTCTCTTTGCATTTACGGCAAATGCACAACAGAATGTCTGGACGCAGATGGACTCTGTAAATGGCCCCGGAAAATCTGTAGCAACCAGTTTTGTACTTGAAGATCAGGGGTACATTGTTGGTGGTTTGACCGATCAGGACTTTACCCGCAAAATGTACTCGTATTCACCGGGTTCGAACGACTGGGACGATGAATTGTCCTGGGGAGGTGAAACCGGTTCCGGACAAAATCGGGGTTCAGCAGTTGGCTTTTCCATCAACAATAAAGCATATATTGGTTTGGGTCAGGGAAATTCCGCATTGTACTACAAAGACTTCTGGACCTATGACCCTGTGACTCAGGTTTGGACACAGCTTGCTGATTTTGAAGGGAGTGCACGTCACGGTGCAGTAGGATTCGCTAATGCGACACATGGTTTCGTGGGAACTGGTCAATCCGCTGATGGATTGGAAAAAGATTTTTATCGTTTTGATCCTGCCAACAACAGCTGGACGCAGTTGAACGATTTTCCCGGAACTGCGAGAAAATTTGCTGTTGCCTGTATGATGGGAGATGAAGCTTACCTTGCAACAGGTGACGATGGAGTCCTGAAAAACGATTTGTGGCAGTATTTACCCGGAACAGATACCTGGATTCAAAAAGCAAGCATGCCGCTGGGCGGGAGATCCGGTGCAGTTGCCTGGGGGATTTTCCCTCAGTTATGGGTTGCAACGGGAGAAAACGGTTCCGGTCAATACCTGAATGATGTTTGGGAATACAATTACTATGGAAATGCCTGGTTCCCGAAAGCAAGTTTACCCGCGGATGGAAGAAAACATGCTACTGCTTTTGTGGTAAGTGGGGTTGGGTATCTGGCTACAGGTTACAACAACGGGTTATTTTACGACGATTGCTGGGCATATTTCAGGCAATTGGATGTTGCGGAAAATGAACAATTTCAATTGACACTTTTCCCGAACCCGGTTGTGGATGAGGTAAGGTGGTCGACAGATAAGAATATCCGTTCCGTTCGAATTGTTGATGGATCCGGTGCATTCGTGAAAGAAACGGACGCTTCTTCCGGAAGTATGCCGTTTGCAGAATTTCCTTCAGGAGTGTATCACGCACAGTTTATTACCGACCAAGGTTTGACAAACTCGGTTACATTTGTCAAACAATGAGAAATGGTTGGATTGCAATAATGACAGTTTTATTGCTGTATTCTTGTGGGGAAACAGCGGAAAAATCGATTAATCGGGAAACTTCTGAAGGATCTGAGGAACATGAAGAAGCAACTTCCGATACGGTTTACTTATCGGATATGAATGATTCACTTGCCGTTCTGCGTTCCAGTACAAATTCACCTTCGAGATACAGAGTTGTACCACTGTTTGATCCGCAAACGGGTTGGGGATACGATATATTGGACAGTAACAGACTCCTCATTCATCAACCTCATATTCCTGCAGTTCAGGGATTACGCGGTTTCAAATCAAAAGACGATGCGATCAAAGTTGCTCAGGAAGTAGCGTGGAAACTACAACGTGGAATCATGCCACCAACCCTTAGCGAAGATGAAATGAGAACTTTGGGGGTGCTCTGATGGTTCACGCTGACTTGACTGTCGGCAGACAGGTTTCGTGGATTCATGCAGATTTTCTCCATCTTCGATGTAGGGCTAAAGCGATTTTTCCAGGTAAGTACGGTAATTGTTAGGCGTGTTAGAATGCAACAAAGGATAAACCGTATTCTACGTTCCTGTTTACAAAACCCGTAAATTTGCACCATTAATTCTAAGTTATGACAAAACGAGTAGTCATTACCGGAATGGGAGCTTTGACTCCGCTTGGTAACAACGTAAATGACTTTTGGTCGGGACTGGTTGAAGGAAAATCAGGTGCAGGACCAATCACTAAATTCGATACATCAAAATTCAAAACAACTTTCGCTTGTGAGCTCAAAGGATTCGATGCCAAAGAGCATTTCGATGTGAAGGAACTCCGCAAGTACGACAACTTTACACAGTATGCTTTGGTTGCTGTTCGTGAAGCAGTTACAAATGCTGGAATCGATTTCAGTACACTGAACCGAGACCGAATTGGTGTGATCTGGGGCTCAGGAAACGGAGGAATTCAAACCTTCCAGGATCAAATGATGGAATACTGTGAAGGCGATGGAACACCACGTTTTACGCCATTCTTCATTCCTCGTATTCTGGTTGACATCGCAGCGGGAATCATTTCCATGGAATACGGTTTAAGAGGTGTGAACTTCTGTCCGGTTTCAGCTTGTGCAACTTCAAATACAGCATTAATCGAAGCGTTCAACTACATCCGTTGGGGTAAAGCAGACATGATTATTTCAGGCGGTTCGGAAGCTGCAATTAACCAGGCTGCAATCGGTGGGTTCTCTTCCGCTCAGGCGTTGTCGAAAAGAAACGATGATTATGCTGCGGCATCTCGTCCGTTTGACCCAAGCCGTGACGGTTTCGTAATGGGTGAAGGAGCCGGAGCATTGATTCTGGAAGATTACGATCATGCTGTAGCGCGTGGAGCAACAATCCTCGCTGAGGTTGTCGGTGGAGGAATGGCAGCAGATGCTTACCACTTAACAGGAACGCACCCGGAAGGTGACGGAGCTGTTTTGGGAATGGAAGAAGCCATGCGCGAAGCAGGAATTACAGCGGATCAGGTAGATTACATCAACATGCACGCAACATCAACTCCACAAGGAGACGTGAGTGAATTGATCGCAGCGAAACGCGTATTTGGCGAACGTAAGAGCCTGAGCGTTTCCGGAACAAAATCCATGACTGGTCACTTGCTCGGAGCTGCCGGAGCAGTGGAAGCCATTGCATGTGTGAATGCATTGCGTTTTGGAATTGTACCGCCTACGATCAATACAACAGAAGTGGAACCGGAATTCGCCAATTTGTTCGACTTCCCGCTTGGCAAAGGAAAACAAAAAGACATGACCTACGCAATGAGCAATACCTTCGGTTTTGGGGGACACATTGCAAGCGTTGTGTTTAAGAGAATTTAATATGTAATGGGCGGAATATTTTCCGCCCATTACAACCCTTCCCACTTTTTGCGGTCCCGGTTGAACCAAAACCTGAATTTTCTGTAACATCACGTAGCATTATCGTTTTACTTTTTATGAAGAACTGCTATCTGGTAATTACTCTCTTTTTTCTTCTGTTTTCCCGAAGTGCACAAGCACAGGCGGACTGGTATTATTCCGGTCCAAAAGTTATTCCGTTTGAAGATTATTCGAAGTGTCAGGTTGGTTTTTTGACAGCAAACCTGGGAAGACGCGATACGCTTTTTCAGGCTCGTTTTGAAAACCTGACTCCCCTTGGTGTTACTCCGTACTATAATGCACATAATCAGGGTCAGGCAACGTATGAACGTTTTGGTAGCACTCCCGGGTGGATTGTATCGGAAAACGGTAAGTTTGGTTTTATCACTTTCGAAGGAAAAATTGGAATTCCATTTCAATACGAGAAATTGACTTATGCCCGGACGGATAAAGCTTTTGAAGCTTGCTTGAACGGGAAATGTGGATTGGTTTCTGAAAAAGATTCTGTTCTTATTCCGATCCAATACGATGCTGTTCATTCCTCAATAGATGGATCTTGTCAAGAATTCATCACTGTTTCCTCCGGTGCCTTTTACGGTGTCTATGCCATCAATCGCAAAGAGGTTGTTCCACCTGTTTTTGATGTAGTGGAACCGATAATAGTATATGGAGAGCTAAAACAATCACCGTTCTTCATTGTTAAAAAGAATGGCCGTTCCGGAGTGATGGATGATGATGGCAAATGGGTGGTCCCGATGGAGTTTATACGAGTTGAAATGATCAACGGGAACTCTCCGACAGAAGCCGAATCCTTTTTCTCTGGTCTTGATTCAACCGGGCACACCATCGTTTTTGACGAATCAGGAAGACGAATCGGTGAGCCCATATTGGGGAATTGTTATCCGATTTATTCCAAACTCATTGATGGCTATCCGACCGGGACTGATTTTATTGCAATCAGAGATACCTCGGAAACACAACAAGCCATTCTGAATGTTCATACCGGAAAGCGTACACCTTTTTTTGAATTCATAAACCTTTACCGTCATCATTTTTTCTATGGAACCTATGAGTTTTGCGAAGGAGTAATGGACACCAATTTCAATGTCATTGCTACAATTGATTCCGGGCGGCAATTGCACTATTTCGAAAATAACCGGGGATTGAATGACATTCAAAGCTATAGTGAACTTTACGACACCGAAAGTTCATCTATCGAAGTGGGTGATGTGAAACGAAAATTCGGAAAGTTCCATGAACCGAATGTATTGGTGTGGAGCCTTGAAAAGGAATCGGTTAAGCTAAAACGAAAGTACTATTCTTCTGAGACCACCTATTTTTCTCTGTGGAATCTTGAAACAGGAAAACGAACGCCATACATCTACAACCACGTTCATCGGATGATTTCTTCAACGGATGGCGTTTATTTTTGGGCAGTCCATAATAATTCGGAAGATGTTCGACACCTGGATCAGAATGTTGCCATTGACATCTACGACAGTTTGGGTACACTCGTAAATAAGATCTGCATGGATCAGGTGGAATTCCGGACTGTTATACAAGAAAATTATGAGCAGCCCAAAGGAGTTTTTCTTGTGCAAAGTGCCGATAACGTGTGGACGGTGCAATGTGTCGATGGAACCCAACTTTCGAAAACACAGTTTCAATACAGTAGCGATTTCCGGTTCAAACCGTGGATTTGGAAGGAGCTTGGGCAACACGCAGGAGTTATTCAGATCAATGTGCCGAATGGTTTTTGGTTCATGGATTATCAGGGGAAACCCTTACTCAATGGCAGAACTTTCCATAATAGTACATTTCGACAGTTTGTTCCGGGATACAATTCATTGAAAGACAGTAATGGTTATGTAATTGTTGGTGATGATTTGAGTGTTGTGATGGATTCCTGTTCGAATGTCATTCAATTCGGCTCCGAAGTCAGCTATGCTTTAAGAAGGAGCATCAACGGAGTGGTAATAAAAAATAACCAGGTTTTCTGTTACTTCAATGAACGTTTTCAGCTCCTGGATTCAACTTTCTTTATCCGCACGTTTGAGCGTCAACGTTTGGCGAAGGATATTTGGGTCGACTCGCGTGGAACGTTACTTTTCGGGACAGACGAAGAACTTTCCGCGCAGATGTACCTGTGTGGCAATTTGTATATCGGTAAGTTCGGTAAAACACTCAGGATTGAGAACGATAAACGCGAATTGATTCTGGAAATCCCGAATGTCAAAGAATATCATCCTTCATCGAGTCTGATTACCGTTGTAACGACAACTGGAAAAACCGGGAAATTCAGGACTTCTACCGCCAGTTGGGCCATTCCGCCGATCTACACAGAGATTCGGGAAACAACCATACGTGGAATCTTCTTTGCACGTGATTCCGTGAAGGAGAAATGGTGTTTGGTTGACAGCCTGGGGAATCGAAAAACACCGAACACCTTTGACCATCCTTTTTCGTTCTCACAGGATAAACTCAACAGTTATTTCTATTCCGATCGGAAAATCGGAATCATTAATCGTGATTTTTCGATTGAAATACCACCGCGATTCGATTCCGGTAAACAGCTCAGACGATCATTCGTGCTACACGATTACACCGGAAATTACCTGCTTCGGGATAGTAGCTCAAGCGTTTTTAAACTGGAAAACGGGTTCGTGGACAGCGATCAATTCAACCGGTATTTGTATGTAACAAGGGATTCGGTCTGGGTTCGTGATCGTGAGGGAAATCTGTTGTTGCCACCAACTTTGCGTTCTTATGTTGAAGAACACATCAATCTTGGTGCGTACCTGATTCCGGAAATCCCTGCTACTCAACTTCCGCAAGTACATGGGTTGTTCATTTTGTGCAATCCTTCGGATACAGCGCTGGTGAAATTGAATACGAAACTATTGCTCGATTACGCGGATTTGAATATTATCAATCAGGCGTTTCTTTGGAAAACCGATGGTGTGCCTTACGAACAGAGGCAAGCGTGCTATCACAGGCCCATTTGGATCAATGATACTTATTACAGTGAGCGTTTGGATGGAAGTTGCGAAGTTGAAAAGGGATATGAAAAACAGGAAGTTTGGTTCAGAGTATATGAGATGAAAGGGGATTCAACTGAACTGATTGGCTGGAGGGATTTATTCGTTGATCCGGTAGCAGCAGAAGTTGAAATTTCAGCTTTGATCGAAAAGCAGATCCAGGTACAGCAATTGTTTGGAACCACGTGTGCGGATATGCCTGCGGCTGTGGCTGAAATCAAACGAAACTATTACCTCAATGGACCGAATCTGTATTTCATGCACATGCCAAGATATGCACCGGTAATAGTGCAATTACATCAAATCAAAACACCGTTGAAACACCCTGAATGCTTTCCTCCTCCTGTTCCTGAACCTAGGTTCGATCCAAAATTGTACAGGAGTCATTGAATGAAACTGTAACCAAAAGCCCTTTTATCTTTATTCCCTTATGGGCTATTACTACTTGAAGAGATTCCTTTTTTTTCTATTGCTGATTGTTTCCGGAAGTTCATTCTGCCAGGGCAAGATACGTCCATTTGAGGATTATTCGAAATGTCAGACCGGTTTCCTCAGAAACAACCGTGATACACTATTTCCGGCTAAGTTCGAAGACCTGAAAGAAGTTCGGTTTCCTACTTATGTTGGTGAAAATCCATTCGTGGAAAAAACAGGCTGGATTATCTCTGAAAATGGGAAATTCGGTTGTTTGTCTGATCGCGGAACCTGGATTTTGCCCTGTGAATATGAATCGTTGGTGTTCGATAACCTTCCTTCCCAATTTATTGCTAAACAGAATGGGAAATATGGAATGATTTCACGTGATACTGTTCGAATTCCCTTTGAATACGACAGGATTTACCCCGAAATTGCGGAAAACACCTTTTTTAGTGCTGTGTTTGCTCAGAAAAACGGATTGATCGGGTTATACAGCTGTAACGGAAAAGAAATCGTTCCGGTTCGCTATACTGCAATTAGACGAGTACTTGGAAGCGATCATTGGGGAAATGGTAAAAACCCTTTCATTGTTGAGAAGGATGATCGTGTTGGATTGGTTTCGTCAACAGGTAAAGAACTTATTTCGCCCGGTTACAATGAGATAACATTGTTTCACGAGTACCTGTTTGAAAATACTGAAAACCTGTTTCGGGTAGAAGATGAGGCAGGAATGTTTTCTGTGTTTACTGAATCGGGCAAGCAGCTGCTTCCCTTTCGAAAAGAATATATCGAACCTGCATATACCTTACGTTCGGTTCAGGAGCGTCGTACGGTTGATTTTGCATTGTGCAGAGATTCACTCGAGCGACAACAATTCGTATATCTCCGAACCGGTAAAGAATCGGGATGGTACGACGGATTGAAACTTGTGGGTGATTATGTGCTTACCTACTCAAACAAAGACTGGTCAGTTCTTGATACGAATTTCAACGTTGTTTACGAAACGAAGCGACCAACTGACGCACTCTATTATTTCGAGTACGAAAACCGTTTGGCTGAAGCCTATAGTTTTCCGGGTCACGATGAACAAGAGGAATTGAGTATGTACGATAAGTCGCTTAGGAATTGTTACGGTAAAAGTTTCGTACCTGCAATTTTTGCCATTCGAAGAGAAATTCCACTCGGTAAAAGACAACAACAAAAATTGGATCGCAGTAGCCTGACGTATTACGGTTTAATCAACCTGCAAACGGGACAACAATCACCTATCGTATATTCAGACATTATTCGAATCGGATCCTCTCAGGGAATATATTACTGGGCGATCAGTCGCGAGGACGAGTACCCTAACGAGGAAAATACGATTGATGTATACGACAGCTCAGGAGTATTTATCCATACGATTTGTCTGGACCGATATGAACACAACGCGATGCAGGAATACACTCGGGATGTTGGATCACGTTATACTTATAATCCATTGTTCATCGCACAGAATGAGGAGCAGAAATATGGAGTCAGGTTATTGAGTGGAAAGAAAATAACACCCTATGTGCTGGATTTTGAACCGTATTTATTTCACAGTATCACGGATACCACCGGAATTTATGCAATAGCTGCGGAAAACGGTAGAACATTCACCGATTTCACCGGAAAACCACTTCTTGGCGGCCGCACGTTTGATTATGATTACGGAGATTATCCGCATCATTACTGGCTTTGGAACGGGGAAATGTTGTCATTGCAATACAATGGCCTGTACACATTGGTTTCGCCAACGTTGGATCAAATTTTGCTGGATTCCTGTAGCTCCCCGCACCTTACAGAAGTTTCATCCTTAAAGGAAAAATCACAGCATATTTTCGCTGTTAAAGGAGATTACGTTTACATGTTCAGCAATGGGAGCTTTCGTAAGCTGGATGCTACATTTTTTGAATCGCCATCAGAACGAAATTCGTTGTGGAATAAGCTGTTCATTGATTCCGAAGGAAAAATCATTCGGGAAGAAAAGAAAATTGAACAACCCAAAACAACCCTGGTCGACAGGATATATCTGACTCTTGAAGGCAGCCAACTGATTGTGGAAGATCTGAAACACAAGCGTATTCAGGTGATTCCTAACATAAAGCGTTTCTATGGAGAGAGAAGATGTGTTACAGTGAGCACGTTAGATAAGAAAGAAGGAATCCTGGATGCTTTTACGGGACAGTGGATCATCACTCCGAAATATCAGGAATTACGTTTGCTCTCAGAGCATCGTTTGGATGCATTTTGGGCTAATGACGGAGGTACAGCATGGATGATTGTTGATCCAAAGGGCGGGCGTGTGACTGATGTGGAATTTGATCAGACGTTTTCCATCGAAACCTTTACAACGTGGACATACTTCAGATCCAATAAACACCTTGGAGTTATCAGTAGTGGACTTGAGATTATCGCACCTCCGATTTACGATCGGGTATTGACCATTGCCGGAAAAACCGTACTTCAGAAAGACAAGGAGTTTTTCCTGATGGATCGTGCAAGCGGAAGACCGTTCCCCACACCTATAACACACGATATGGTACGAACCGATTTTTCGAATGCACACCTGTTTTTGTTTGGCGATCAAATTGAAATCCTTTCTTTAAATGGAGAGGTATTATTACCGCCAACAAAGATCGCATACGCGATAGAGAACCTGAATCTAAGCAGCTATTTATTAATGAAAAGGGAGAATAGAAAATTGCCATACATTTCCGAAAACCAGATTGTATGTGCCGATACGTGTAACGCACTTCGAATTCAGAATAATAAGCGTGTCATTGAGGACGCACGTGAGCACATTGTTCCTTTACAGCAGTTGGTTTATGCATCTGGTCAGAAAAGTACTACTCCCAAATGTACGCTGACTCCGATTTTCGTTTCGAAATACATTTATTCCGATGTAGTGGAGGGGGCATGGTGTTTCACGGAAACCACTAATCAAAAAAAGGCGTACCGAAGTTACTTTGTCGGGAACGATCAATTTGTCCGAATGAATCTCGCGGATTTATTTATCGCGGAATCGAACTACGAGCAGCGACTGGACTCATTCATGGAGCGACAAATCCAAATCAATCAGTATTTCGGCCCAACATGCGCAGATATCCCGCGAGCAATTGCAGAATTTAAAAAGAACTTCTATGTAAACGGTTCGTATTTATTCTTTGAATTGTTTTCACCGGCAAGTACTATGCGTATTCCATTGAATGAATTCAGGGATGTACTGAAACATCCGGAATATTTTGAGTGATAGGATCATTTGGTATTGGGTCATTCATTTCCTTTTCCGGTACCCATCCACTTCAACAACTCCGAACAAAATTCCATCAGTTGTTCCGAATCTCTGTTCCCAACATGGCTCGTATTCAGCGTATGTGTACCGTTCTCGATCCCGACAAACGCATTAGAATCGTTGTTGTCTTCAATCCACGAGAAAATGTTTAGTCCATGTTCATACGGAACGGCTTCATCGGCAGAACCGTGAACCACCAAAATGGGCAATACCAGATGCGAAATGGTTTTCTCCAGGTTCCATTTGTCGTTGCTCTGGAGCGTTTCTTCCAGGAATTCTCTTCCTTGCGGAAGGTCTTGGTTGGTTCTGCCGTTTGCGCGGTAATAAACACCGTTTTCCTTCCATTCCGTCATGACTTCCGGTGTGCGAATATCCAGGGTTTTGAGTGCGTTCAGGAAAATGAGTCCGTCTACTTTTGTTCCTGCTGTGATCAGTTTATCCGTAACAAAACCTGCATTGAAACCGCCCATGGAATGTCCAAGGATATACAATTGTTCCGGCCATTCCTGAAGCAAATCATTGAGTTTTGAAACAAGAAAAAGCGCATCTTCAACTTCCAGTCGTCTGCAGTTTTTCTCGTAACGTTCAAGATCGTCAAAATAATCACCGTGACCGGAAATTCCACAGTGTGAGTAATTAAAAGCGATGGAAGAATAACCGTTTTCGATGAGGTGATGTTGAATGGTCGGGAAGAACGCAAAGTGATAGAAACCGTTGTGGCCACATAACAGCATCACCAGCGGTGCTCCGGGAAGTTCACGAATGTTTCCGCGTAATGTTCCGTTTGGAGATTGAATTTCAAATTGCTTTGCTTCCATGACACAGAGATTGAATTACTAAGATAGACGAGAGCTGAGTAATTATCAATTATTAATGAATGAATTATCAGGGGCTTTAAGACCCTAACGCATTCAACCTCTTGATAATTCATAATTGAATCATTGATAATTCCATCACATCATCCCCACATAGCACACCCCATTGCGCCAGTATACTGCAGGAAAAGGAACTTTTACGGCATTCAGAACGCCAAGACTCTTTTTCAGCCAGGGCTTTTTGACCGGAAGTTTACTCCAATCGATATCCAGGCTTAATCCCCATTCTCGTTGCGCACGATAGGTGAAACCATCAATGGAATACAGGTTTGCATCACCTTTTAACTTGGCATCCGCACTGTAGCCAACACTGAGTTGCAACCATTCCGGCCAGTTTTTTTGATTGATAGCGATTCTCGGAGAAAAAGACAGCCAGTAACTCTGGGCGTTGTAGTCTTTCAATAGTTTTTCCGGTAAATCGCTTCCCAGCGTATTTGGTCGAAGTGCCGCATATGGCGACGGTTTGTAACAATACTTGAGGTAATAATGTTGTTCTCCGTAACCGAGCTGTTGTCCGAGAAATAAACCTACGCCGGCAGTATTCGCTACCAAATCCGGTACGGAAAATCCCCATTCCTGACTGTAGCCGTCCATTAATTCCACGGAAAGCTGATAGGTCCAGGCAATTCCTGAAGAAAGTAGTGCAGATCGTTTGTTGGAAAGTCCCGTCCAAGTCCAGGCTGCGTGTTCCGCTCGACACAACTGGTAGGCAGTATATGCGTGCCCGACTTTATCCATTTGCATCCAGTTGGTTCCGTCGTTGAACAAATGAAAGTCGGACTTTGGATAATCGCTGTACCAAACAGCGCTAAGCAAAGCCACGCTTCCTCCTCCGATAACCGCATTTCCACCGCCAACAACCGCAACACGCTTTTTGTTCAGGGAATCCTGAGCTAAAGTTTGCAGGGAAATGAAAAGGAAAAAGGGGAGTAGCCACTTCATGGGAGCAAGTTAGGAATTTTCGGGAATTAGCTAATTTGGAAATTCCCGATTTTGGAAATTCGCTAATTCTGGAATTCTCGAAGAACTCCGATTTTTACTGACTTTCCGGAGGTTGTTTACAACAACCCCGAATTCCTCAACTGCAATTCCAGTAATTGATGAAATGTCTTCTTGCTCAAATTGCGCTCTAAAACCTGCAGATGCTCTATGCGGTGACAATCCGACCCGGCGAAATCGATCAGTTTGTGCTTTAAAAGCAATTCGGCCTGTTTCTGGACTGCGGGACCATAGTGACCTGCAAATGAATTCAGGTTTACTTGTAACAACACACCGTAATTTCTCAGCTGTTTCGCTTTTTCAACGGATTCATGATAAGGAAGATACCGTTCAAAATGTGCCAGTATCGGCTGATATCCGTTGGTTTGTAACTGGAAAACTGCTTCGTCCAGTAAGATGGATTCGTCGCGGAATGAGAGTTCAAATAAAATGTGATTTCCACAAAACGGAAGCAATTCCTTCGCCTTGATTTTCTCCAGTAACGTCTCGTCCAAATAATACTCTGCAGATGCCTCAACTACGAGGTTCATGCGCATCTCAGCGATCACCTCTCTCACTTCTTCAAGCTTTGCAAGAATAATTTCGGGAGTATTGTTGTATACACCCGACATCACGTGAGGAGTGAAAACCAATTTCTGATAACCCAGTTCTTCAAATTTCCTGAGCATTCCGATGGTGTGATCGATGTCTTTTGCACCGTCATCGATTCCCGGAAGCAGATGGCTGTGCATGTCAACCTTCAGTCGATCAATTGGAGCAGGATTCTTTTTGGAAAGGAGAGAAAATAAGGCCATGTTTATCGTTTATTGTACATCGAATCATAATACTCCTGGTACGCACCGGAAGTAACCTCTTTCACCCAGTCCTGGTTTGACAGGTACCATCGAACCGTTTTTCGCAAACCTTCTTCGAACGTAATGCTCGGTTTCCAGTTCAGGTCTTTGTCCAGTTTCGAAGCGTCGATTGCGTAACGCATGTCGTGTCCCGCACGGTCCTTTACGTAGGTTATCAATTTCGCGCTTTGGCCTTTTTCACGACCCAGTTCTTCATCCATGATGGAGCAAAGCTCGTGTACCAGATCAATGTTTTTCCATTCGTTCCATCCGCCGATATTGTAGTTGCAACCAATGCTTCCGTTATGGAAAATGATATCTATGGCCTGCACATGATCTTCAACCCACAACCAGTCGCGGACGTTTTCGCCGGTTCCATAAACCGGCAATGGCTGATTGTTCAGGATATTATTGATCATTAACGGAATCAACTTTTCCGGATGGTGATGACTGCCGTAATTGTTCGAGCAATTCGAACGTTTCACCGGGAAACCATAGGTGTGATAATATGCCGAAACGAAATGATCGGAAGCCGCTTTTGAAGCCGAATACGGACTACGCGGATCATAGGAAGTTTCTTCGGTGAAGAAGCCTTCTTTTCCGAGGGAGCCAAATACTTCGTCTGTTGAAACGTGGTAGAAAATATGCCCTTCGTTCGTTCCCCAATGAGCACGTGCATGATTCATCAGGTTTACTGTACCGAAGACATTCGTTTTTACAAATTCCATTGGTCCTTCAATTGAACGGTCCACGTGCGATTCGGCGGCAAGGTGAATCACATCCGTAATTTCATGGAGATTGAAAACTTTCAGCACGTCTTCTTCCGAAGTAATATCACCTTTTACAAAACGGAAATTCGGAGCGTGTTCCAAATCCTTCAGGTTTGAGAGGTTTCCGGCATAAGTCAGAGCATCAAACGCAACGATAGTATACGAAGGATATTTGTTTACCAACAAACGCGTAAGGTGGGATCCGATAAATCCGGCTGCTCCGGTAACAAGGATATTCATATTTCTGGTTTCAACACTCAAAGTTAATGGAAAAACGGCTGAGATGAAAGGAGATACGTATGGTAAAATGTGAGTCCACAAAGGTTAGCTAACAAATGGCATCATTTTCGCTGCAAAGAATGTCTCAGACTATGCGTTATTACTTACTGATACTACTCGTTGCCGTACTTTCGGGATGCCGTAAAGGAAAGAAACTTCCTGAAGTCGTGTATGTTCATTACGACGGGGTGTCAAGTGTTGGTATCTGGCCACAAGGGCCATTCGATCCGATTGATCCCTTCGATAGTTATGAACCGGTTCATTATCCGAGCTATGTTTTCGTTTCCGACGCAGACTACCTCGCTGATGGATTTGATAAAGATCTGGCAGCTTACCTGAAAAAGAACAATGTTATACTGACGTCTGATCCGGCTGAATATACCCTGACGATCACCAATCTGAGCGTTACGGAAAGTCTGTCGTATGCTTCATATACCGATAGCTGTTCCTGGGATTACAGTACGGCTTATGTTTACTATTCGAAGCTTCATTCTACAGTGAACGCCACCTTAACGCGAAACGGCGGATATGTTGGTTCCTGGGAACGAAACGGGTTTTCAGAAGAACGAGTTCGGGACAAACGTGGGAGTTGCAATGAACCCTACATTGGAAACATTAAGAGAGATCCACGAGATTTGGTTGGCCAAATGGCGAGAGAGCTGCGTGTGAAGATTGCCAATAAATTGTACGATCTCGAAGCGAAGTAGTCTATCGATTGGTGTAAATCGGAGTGTTATTTTCCAGGTTATTCAGGTAATCCGAGTAGCGGGAAAGCTCAGCTTCTAATTCTTCGGTTGATTTTCTTACCGGACTAAACGAAATAAATGGCGGAAGGACTGTCATTCCTGTAAAGTAGAACATTCCGTGATGAATCGGGAAGAGAATGGTATCCAAATCGCCGTTTTTACCACCTTTGTTGTAAGCTACTTCAGGTCCGCCGGTGGTGAAGGTCAGGAAAGCCGTTTTTTCCGGAAATGTTCCGTTTTCGTAGACTCCTTTTCCATTTCCGTAAGCGAAGCCCATAGCAAAGATGCGATCCACCCAACCTTTCAGAATAGCCGGCAAACCGAACCACCAAAGTGGAAAGTTGAAGATGACAATATCAGCCCGAACGAGTTTCTCCATTTCAAGCTGAACATCTTCCGTAAACGAGCCGTTCTGAAAAGCATGTACCTGCTCAGCCTGATACTTAAAGTAATCCGGGTTCGAAAGAGAGGTGAAATCGTTTCGATCGCCAACCGGGTTGAAGTTCATGCGGTACAAATCGCTTTCAAGTACAGCGTATCCTTTGTTTTCGAAAACTTCGATTGCTTTTCGCTTTAAGCTGGAGCAAAACGATTGATCTTCCGGATGTGCATGTACAATGAAAACGGTTTTCATACTACAAACTCCAGTATTCCAATTCCTTGATTTTCCCTTTGTAGATACCTTTGATGTCAACGAAAACACCTTTTCCGTCTTTCATCAGGGATTTAAAGTACGCTTCGTCGAGATTTCGGTATTCTTTGTGATTCACGGCAACGATTACTGCATCGTAGTTTTTGCCGATTTCAACCAGTTTCACGCCATATTCGTGCTCCATTTCATCTGAAGAAGCGTGTGGATCTACCAAATCGACTGTTACCTGGAACGATTTCAATTCGGTTACTACATCGATTACCTTGGAATTACGGATATCTGAAACGTCTTCTTTGAAGGTAGCTCCCATCACCAACACTTTCGCTTCCTGGATGTGTTTTCCCTGAGCAATCATTTTCTTGGTGGTTTGTTTACCAATGTAGAAACCCATGGAATCATTCACGTAGCGACCACTGTTGATGATTTTTGCGTGATAGCCAGCCTGCTGCGCTTTGTGCGTCAGGTAGTATGGGTCCACACCAATACAGTGTCCACCGACCAAGCCCGGAGAGAACTTCAGGAAGTTCCATTTTGTTCCGGCTGCTTCAAGAACTTCATAGGTATTGATACCCAATTTATTGAAGATGATCGACAATTCGTTGATCAACGCAATGTTCACGTCGCGCTGCGTATTTTCAATGATTTTTGCTGCTTCAGCTACTTTGATGGAAGTTGCACGGTGAACTCCGGCTGCTACAACCAATTCGTACGTTTTCGCAATTTCTTCCAGTGATTCTTCGCAACATCCGGAAACAACTTTCACCACGTTTTGCAAGGTGTGTTCTTTGTCTCCCGGATTGATACGTTCCGGCGAATAACCTACTTTGAAATCGTCCTTGAATTTCAATCCCGACAATTCTTCCAACACCGGAATACAATCTTCTTCGGTACATCCCGGATAAACCGTAGATTCGAATACTACATAATTTCCTTTGGAAAGTACTTGTCCAACCGTTTTTGAAGCTCCAAGCAACGGTTTCAAATCCGGAAGATTCGCATCGTCAATTGGAGTAGGAACCGCAACAACATAGAACTCAACATCCTTCAGGTCGTTAATGTCAGCAGTGAATTCAATATCGCAATTGTCGAAAGCTTCTTTCTCCAGTTCGTTACTTGGATCGATGCTATTGCGCATCAAATCAACACGTGCCTGGTTGATGTCGAACCCGACAACTTTTATTTTTTTCGCAAACTCAAGGGCGATTGGGAGTCCAACATACCCAAGTCCGATGACTGCGAGCTTAGCTTCTTTTGCAAGGAGTTTATTGTAGATTGAGTTGCTCATTTCTTACTTTGTAAATGCGTTCAATAATTTCAACCACTTTCAAGCCTTCCAATGCGTTTGTTGTAGCAGAAGTTCGACCTTTAAGCGTATCAATAACGTTAGTAATTACATAATGGTGGTTTGCTGCCGAACCTTTGTATGCACCATAGTCGTTTCCGGGATTTGTCGGAGCCAGCTCAGGCATTTCGTATCCGGCGATATTACAGACCTCAACTTCATTCATGTATTGCCCACCGATTTTCACGCTGCCATTTTTCCCGATAATGGTCATGGAGCTTTCCAGATTCTGGTTAGCAACAGCCGTGGAGTAGTTCAAACTTCCCATTCCTCCATTGATGAATTCAAAGCTCACGAAACCTGAATCTTCGAACGCAGTCGAGTCTTTATGCGTAAAGTCGGCGAATTTCCCCTGAATATTGTCGATGTCTCCGAAGAGCCAGTACATGATATCGATAAAATGCGAGAATTGCGTAAAGAGTGTTCCTCCATCCAAATCGTGAGTCCCTTTCCAGCCGCCGGCTTTGTAGTAGCGCTCATCGCGGTTCCAGTAACAATTCAGTTGCACCATAAAGATATCACCAAGGATTTCTTTTTCAATCAAATCTTTGATCCATTCGCTTGGCGGTGAATAACGGTTCTGCATGACACAGAATACTTGTCTGGATTGCTGCAATGATTTGAAAATGACCTTCTCACACTGATCTTTGGAAAGACCCATCGGTTTTTCCACTACCACGTGCTTTTTATGCTCCAATGCTTTCAATGCTTGTTCAGCATGTAAACCGTTCGGTGTACAAACGTTCACTACATCAAAATCAAGTCCTGAAGCGAACAGTTCCTCCATTGTGGTAAAGAAAGGTACGTCAAAATCCTGAGCGCCACATTCTTCTTTGGAGCGAATATCAACCATGGCAACCAACTCGCCTTCCTGATCACGTCGCACCATTTCAGCATGGCGTTTCCCGATGTGTCCTGCGCCAACTACCGCAAACCTCACTTTTTGATTCTCTGATATCATGCAATGAAATGTAAGGGGGCAAAGGTAAGAAAAGGAATAGGAAAACGTCGTTTGACGTGAAGGTTTTGTTAGTGACAAATGATTTGTTTGGGAAGATCCTTTGGATGCTGCGTGGCTGCTTGTTCCGTAGGTTTTGAAATGCCGGGACTGACATAGGCAATTCCAAGGTTTAACCCGCGTAGCACCAGAAAAAATGCAACGGCTGTAAGGGCAATCGGCGCCAGGCGTTTTACTCTAACAGGAATCTGTTGCAACATACGTCCGCCGAAGAAAGCCACGCCCGTCATGCCCGGAACGGTTCCCAAACCATACGCCGACATAAAGACAATGCCTTTGACAGTTGATCCCTGAGCGATTGAAATACCAAGCGCAACCAGTACCAACGCACAGGGAAGTAAACCGTTCAGGATTCCCAGAAGGAACAACGTTACGCCATTTTTTCGTTGTAGTAATCTACCCATATTCCGTTGCCGGAAACGGTTCAGAAATGCCGGTTGCCATTCCAGTTTTCTGAGCCATGTGGGTTTCCAGATAATCAGCAAAAATGCTATTCCGATGAGAATACTTGCAATCTGGAAACCTTTGAATAACTGCACATTCATCCCGAAAACACTGAGGAGTGCTCCAAGCGATGCATACGTGGTAATTCGACCAAGTTGGTTCATTCCGATTCCAGTGAGCATTGTGGCAGTATTTCTTCTGTTCAATGGCAAGGCAAGAGCTATCGGGCCACACATTACCATGCAGTGAAAAGCGCTTACAAGCCCAAGCATCCAACCTTGAAACAGAATACTTACCATGTCAGGGCATCGTGAAATTCAAATGGTTTTCCGTTGTATTCTCCACTGATAGTGAGCTCGTAAACTCCTTTAGGAAGTTTCCCGACGGGAATTGCAATGTGTTCACTCGGCTCGCTTGTCCATTTCAGATCATTGCCGGAATCGTTCGGACGAAACAGGTATCCGGTAATTTTTGCTTTTCGGAATACTTCCGGAACTATTACGTTTAGCGTATCGTTCTGAACGTATACTTCGATCGAAGCACCGGATTGCATGTAATTACTTTGTGCACTGAACGTATGGTTGTATTCCAGTTCCTTTACGTAGTAATTGTCTGTTACCAGATCAATTTTCTGTTGCATCAGAATGGTCACCAATGTGATGATGAAAGCCATAAAACAGACCATTCCTATCATTATTCCTTTTCCCCAGTTCATGATTTTTTGTTTAAAGTGTTGGACCTACAAGTTTGATTTTCACTCGGTCGAGCAGTTGGGTACTGTCCCAAACTTCCAGTTCTATGATTCGTTTCCCGTGTTTGAAATGTTGAAACGGAACGGTGATGACTACGCGATCCCTCAGACGCGATTCTTTTTTGAGATACAGGCGTTGTGAAGCCGTCCTTAACAGAACATCATTTTCCTTACAATGCAGAAAAACCGGGTAATTGTAATGTGTTTTATTGGTGATATTCATCTCAAAAATGTTGACGATGTTATCCGAGGCATCCACATTGAAGGTTGTTCCACGCTGCCGGATAATTGTAGCTTCAACATCGCTGCGGGTGAGTAGTAGTGTAAGGAATACACCGATCAGAGCGACCAGCAAAACAGTATACGAAACCGTTCTTCTGGTCCAGGTGAATTTTTGTTGTGTTTGAATTCCTTCTTCCGAAACAAAACGAATAAGACCCTGTGGCTGATTCACGGCATCCATCATCTCGTTGCAAACATCAATACAAGCCGTACAATTGATACATTCGAGTTGAGTTCCGTTACGAATGTCGATCCCGGTCGGGCAAACGTGAATACACTGTTTACAATCAATACAGGCTCCTTTTCCGGCTGTACTTCGATCTTCTCCTTTGCGCACGGCAGCTCTTGGTTCCCCTCTGACGTTATCGTAAGCCACAACAATAGAGTTTTTGTCGAGCAAGACGCCTTGCAAACGGCCATACGGACAAATTGTAGTACACACTTGTTCGCGCAAGTACCAGTACACGAAAAAGAAGACTCCGGTAAAAATCCAGATGGAGACAAATTTCCCGATGTGCAGACTCAAAGGTTCCTCAATGAGTTGCCACAAGGCTTTTGATCCGATGAGATAGCTTAGAAATGTGTTCGAAATGATAAAAGAAACCAATACGAAAGCGACAAACTTTAATGAGCGTTTCCAGATTTTCACGCTGTTCCATCGTTGTTCTTTCAACTTACGTTGGTGCGTCCAGTCGCCCTCTATCCAATATTCAATCTTTCTGAAGACAAACTCCATGAAAATGGTTTGTGGACAAATCCAGCCGCAAAAGATGCGCCCGTAAATCACTGTGAAAAGGATTACAAAGACAACGGCAGTAACCAGGAACACGGCTAAAAGATAGAAGTCCTGCGGCCAGAAAATAGCACCGAACAGAATGAACTTTCGGTGAAATAAATCGAGTAGAATCAATTGTTCGCCTCGGATATGAATATAAGGTGCAGCGAAAAGGAAGAGGAGCAAGAGGTAGCCAATAATGTGACGGTAGTTGTTCAACCGGCCTTTTACCTTTTTGGGGAATACCCAAATTCGCTTTCCGTCTTCTTTTACAGTTGAAATATGGTCTCTGAAGGTATCCATAGCTAAAAACTCCCGGCTTGTCCGGGAGGAGTTTGTATTATTTGCTCATTTTTTTACCCTGAGGTGGAAGTCCCGGAGTGAACTTCAGACTCAGTACATAACTCGCGACTTGCTGAATTTGTACCGGATTCAGTTTTGATGCATGATCCGGCATACCATTCGGCGTTCCGTTCTTGATCGTTTTAAACACATCTTTGATATCGTTACCATACAACCAATACTCATCCGTCAGATTCGGACCGATGTCACCTCTACCATCCTTGTGACAAACGGTACAGTTTTGCTCGAAAACCGCTTTTCCGGATCCGACTCCTGATTCATCTGTCAATAGGGTAACGTTGGTCTCGTCCACATTCATCGCTTGAGATTTCAGGTACGCATCGATTTCTTTCTCAGCTTGTGTCATTTCTTTTACATATGCTTCCTCCTGAGAATCACCGGTATCTAAAAGGTGATAGTGGAACAGGTAAGCAACAGAGAATACGATTGTCATATAGAATCCCCATAACCACCATGGTGGCAAACGGTTATCCAGCTCGCGGATTCCGTCGTATTCGTGAGACAGGAGAATTTTACCCTCCTGTTCTAACGGAACCGCTGCTGTGAGCACTGAGGCCGCGGTTTTCAAACGTTTTTTCGGTGCTTTTTCCTTTTTAGGAAAGGCCATGTAATAGAAACTATTGAACAACCATCTGAAGTACATTACCAGTCCGAGAAGGACTAAATCAATGGTTACCAACGCCCAGATTACACTGTTTTCGATGTGGAGATAAGGTTCCGGTTCTCCGGGCTCAGCTGCCGTTGTCACTGCGTCAGCTGCCGATCCATGGAAAGGAATCAACAACCCGGCACCAATCAGAAACAGGATGGTAGTCAATGTATCCTTGTGTTTGTTTCTTTCACTCAGTTTCTCTTTGAAAACTTCCGATTGAATCAAACTTCTGATCGCGCCTGCGAGTAAACCTATAGCAAGCAAAAGCGCCCCCATTCCCAGCAACAACAGGTAAAACATGTTCTGATTTTTCCTGTAGTTGGGTTTAACTTCAGGTAATTCACCGTTTACAGTCGTTGTATCTGAGGCAGTTGTTCCCGAATTTGCTGCAGGTGGTTGATACGTATCAATGTAAGAGAAGATTTGGTCGATCTCATCATCACTTACCTGTTGATCGGGCATAGCTGAACCGGCATAATCTTTAATCGCCGCTGCTTGTTTACTTTTCCCTGAAGCAATCAACGCAGTTGATCCTTTTACCCATTGGTATAAAAGAGCGCCTTCTCCTGCACCTTCCCATTTGGCTTTTACTCCGGTAAGGTCCGGACCGGTACTTTTTTTACCGATAATGTGACAGGTGCTGCACTTGGACTTGAAGAGATTTTCTCCCTGACCAAAGGCAAATGCAGTACTGATTGTTGTTGCAAGAAAGATGTGTATGATGCGTTTCATAATTCTTGAATTTGGTTGTTATCTTCAGGAGTGAGGGGCATTTCACTGAGTTCTTCAATCAGCACTTTTTTCATTCTGGCAATTCGAATCAATACCAGTAGGAAGAAACCTGAGAATACCACCAGGGAGAACATTCCGAACCAATCAGCGTGATCGGAAGTTGCGAGATAGTCTTTGACGAAGCGTAACATGATCCTATTTTTTTGATGTTGCTTTAATGTCTGTTCCCAGACGTTGCAGGTAAGCGATCAGAGCAATAATTTCCCGTTTTTCAAGATTTTTGATCATCTGCTTTTTGGACGTGTTTTTGAAGGTGATTTCAGGCATGTTGTTCGCAATATCTTCTGCAATCGTATGCGCCTGATTCTTCAAATCTTTCACTGCATTTTTCTCTTGTTTGTCTGTATAAGGAACCCCCATCGTTCGCATCGCTTTGATCTTTTTAACCGTCAAATCGGTGCTGAGTTCGTCCTCATCCAACCATGGGTATGCCGGCATAATGGATCCGGGACTGATGGTTTTCGGATCGATCATATGCAGGTAATGCCATTTGTTACCGCGTAGTCCGCCTTCACGGGCAAGATCAGGACCGGTTCGTTTGGAACCCCATTGGAACGGATGGTCATACACTCCTTCGCCTGCTTTGGAGTATTCTCCGTATCTGGCGGTTTCGAAACGAACAGGACGAACTTGCTGTGAGTGACAGTTGTAACAACCTTCACGGATGTACAAATCTCTTCCTTCCAATTCCAGTGGTGTATATGGTTTCACTGCTTCAATGGTCGCAATGTTGGATTTCACAGCTGCGGTTGGGATAATTTCGGCCAATCCTCCAATAGCGACAACAATGATTGCCAGTATCATGAATTGAACCGGTTTGTGTTCAATTCTGCGGTGCCAGTGTTCGCGGCCGCTTTCCTTGTGTTGAACCAATGCCGGGACTTCCACCACCTCGTCGCCCTGAAGCACACCTTTTCTCATTGTTTTGATGAGGTTGTAGGTCATCATGATTGCTCCGAAGATGAACAGTGCTCCACCAATTGAACGCAGGATGTAGTAAGGCTTAAGATCTATTACCGTTTCAAGGAAGTCCTTATGAACCAGTGTTCCGTCCGGGTTAAAGGCCTGCCATTCCAATCCTTGCATGAATCCTGCGATGTACATCGGAATTGCGTAAAGAATGATACCCAATGTTGCAATCCAGAAGTGCTGATTGGCGAGTTTTTTACTGTGCAGCTCGGTACGGAATAATTTCGGAATCAACCAGTATAACATACCGAAAGTAAACATCCCGTTCCAACCCAAACCACCAACGTGAACGTGAGCAATTGTCCAGTCCGTAAAGTGGGAAATGATGTTTACGGATTTCAGGGAAAGCATGGGGCCTTCAAAAGTTGCCATCCCGTAACAGGTCAGCGCAACTACCATGAATTTCAGCATTACATCGTCACGAACACGGTCCCAGGCGCCTCTTAAGGTTAACAAACCGTTCAGCATTCCTCCCCAGGATGGCGCAATGAGCATTATTGAGAATACTACGCCCAAACTTTGCGCCCATCCTGGAAGTGAGGAATACAATAGGTGATGAGGTCCAGCCCATATATAGATGAAAATCAATGCCCAGAAGTGAATGATTGACAATCTGTAAGAATACACCGGACGATTAGCGGCCTTCGGTACGAAGTAGTACATCAAACCGAGGTAAGGAGTTGTAAGGAAAAAGGCTACTGCATTGTGTCCGTACCACCATTGAACCAGCGCATCCTGAACTCCTGCGTACCAGGAGTAGCTTTTCAAGAAGCTTACAGGTAGTTCGAAGGAGTTGAAAATGTGTAGTATAGCTACCGTTACGAATGTTGCGATGTAGAACCAGATCGCTACATACAGGTGTTTCACGTTTCTGATCAGAATGGTTGCAAAAAGGTTCCATCCGAAACAAACCCACATCAGGGCAATGAGAATGTCAATCCACCATTCCAGTTCGGCGTACTCTTTTCCTGACGTTATTCCAAAAGGTAACGTGAGTGCGGCGCAGAGAATGATGAATTGCCATCCCCAAAAGTTAATTATACTGAGCTTGTCACTCCACATTCGCGTCTTCAATAAGCGCTGTACGGAATAATAAACCCCTGTGAAAATTCCATTACCTACAAAGGCGAAAATGACGGCGTTTGTATGTAATGGACGTAGTCTACCGAAGGAAATGTACCGGAACCCGAGATAGTCATTGAAAAAATCAGGGAAAGCAAGTTGCAATGCGGCGATTAACCCCACCAACATTCCTACTAATCCCCATACAATGGTCGCAATTGCAAATAGTCGAACAATGCGATTGTCATACTTTACCTGTAGAACTTCCATTAGTGTCGTTTTGATTTTGATTGGATGTATTTGTTTCTGATTCATCGTACAGAATGCGAACAGAAGGCGAGTAGTCGTCTTCGTACTGACCGCTTTTGGTTGCCCATAAAAACATGATCAGGAAGTACGTTGCGATCAGCAAACTCACGATTAGCATTATGTAGATCATACTCATGGTGCGAAGTAACCCAGAATGTGGAGGGTAAAAAATGACGTTGTTTAGCTAAAAAACTGATAGATGTTAGGTTTTCACATGACGCTCGTCTAATGCCTGATTTCACCTGCCGAAACCACAATTAATCCTTCAGTTGTCCCGGAAGTTTCGGACGCAAACTCAGGTAACTTGCCAATGCAACAACGGTAATTGAACTCAAGGGCATGATCACTGCCGCGACAAACGGTGTCATGGTGTTTGTTACCGCGAATCCAATTCCGGTCAGGTTATAGGAAAGTGAAAATGCGAAACACCATTTCACGAAGTTTTTCCCATTGCGGAGGTAGTTCAGATATTTGTCGAGGTATACCAGGTGATCCGCTTTTAAAATAGCGTCAGATGCTGGGGTAAAGCGAACCAGATCTTCACTCAGAGCAATTCCGACAAACGCCGATTGAAGCGCGCCGGCGTCATTCAGACCGTCACCGATCATAAGGGTACGTTTCCCGGAAGTTTTCAACTGTTCAAGACGTTCCTTTTTATCCGAAGGTTGCTGATTGAAATAATACATGGTTGTAGCGGGGAAAAACGAGGACAGTGCCTGACGATCATGCCCCTTATCGCCGCTAAGTACAATCAACGGATAATGTTTTGCAAGAGCTTTTACTACTTCTTCAATTCCTGGTCGCCAGACGCTTTCAATCTGGAAATATCCCCTAAATTGACCATTGATGCTCCAGTAAACCCTCGATTCACTGGTTTGCTCCTGATCAATTTTACAGAACGAAGCTTTTCCAAGGAAATAGGTTCCGTCGGAGACTCCCTGACCGGGATATTCCGTTGCCAGTTGTTTATTGCCCGATTGTACGTTACCATGGAATTGGCGTAACAACCATTCGTGAACTGTTTTTGAATGAGGATGCACCGCATATCGTGTCAAATCGAGTAGTTGAGCGATTTCCACTTCCTTCAGATTGTCTCCATGAAAATCACATTGATGAGAAGCTTGTTCGCTCAACGTACCCGTTTTGTCAAATACGATGGTATCGACTTGTTGTAGTTTTTCTATGATCGTTGCGCTACGCAGGTAAAAACCGTGCTTTCCAAGCTTGCGTAACATATTTCCGAATGTAAACGGACCGGACAATGCCAGTGCACACGGACACGCAACAATCAGAACAGCTGTAATTACTCCCAGAATTGCACCGGGTTCAATGAACCACCAAACCGCTGATGAAGCGGTTGCAATCAATAAAACTGCAAGTATGAAAGAGGAAGCGATTCGATCCTGGCGAATTACAAATCGATCCGAATGGGAATCCTGCCCCTGATCGTTCCAGAGTTGAATCAATCCGGAGCGGCTGGTGGTTTTGAGGACTTCAAAATCTGCTGGTTCTCCGCAGAGTTTTCCCCCGGCGTAAATGATATCACCGCTTTGTTTTCTGGTCCATTCCGATTCACCGGTAACGAAACTGTAATCAATGAATGCTTCTTCACTCATGAGCATAGAATCTGTTGGAATGATCTCATCGTTTCTCACCACTATTCGGTCATTAACCGCCAAAGATTCAATTGGTGTCAGGGTTAATTCGTCTCCGTTTTTCCGAAGTATTGCAACTGGAAAATAGGATCGGTAATCCCGGTCAAAAGCAAGCCACTGATAAGTTTTACTCTGAAACCACTTTCCAATCAACAGGAAGAAAATAAAACCCGAAAAGGAATCCATATAACCGGGACCTTCCTGATTGAAAATCGCATAGCAACTTCTTACGTAAAGCGCAATAATTCCTATTGTGATAGGCACGTCAAGGTTCAGGTGCCGGGATCGGAACGCACCAACCGCTGCTTTGAAATAATCCTGGGCACTGTAAAGTAAAACCGGAACCGATACCAGTAACGAAAGCCATGAACTCAGGTTTCGAACACCGAAGTAAGTGTAATCGATTCCGAGATACTCCGGAAAACTCCAAAGCATAATACTTCCGAAGGCAAATCCTGCCACCCCAAGTTGAAGGAGTAAGCGCTTATTGGTGTTACGTGACGACATATTACCTGAAAAATCAGGTGTGTAACCAATTTTGGTCAGTAATTGGGCCAGTTCCGACAATTTGATGAGCTCGGAATCATAAGTAATACTTGCGGTTTTGTTTGGGAAATTGACTGAACTAAAGCGAATTCCTTCATGTAGTTTACTCAGATGTTCCAGCAGGTAAATACAACTTGCACAGTGAATTTGTGGCAAGTGTAAATCAATTTTAACCGTACTACCTTCCTGGAAAGTAATCCACTTTTGCTGTAGTTCAGGCAAATCGAATTGCTCAAAATAGTAATGGTCTTCGCTAGGTTTGATACCTGCCTCGGTTCCCTGTTGGTAATATTGACCTAGTTCGTGGCTCGACAATAACAAATACACCTGCTTGCAACCGTTGCAACAAAAACGTTGATCATCAGCAAGATATGGCGATAAAGGTAATGGGTCGTTACAATGATAACACGTTGTTTCAGCGGCTGTAAATGCGCTAGCAGATTCCATAAATTAAATGATTAAACTAAACGAACGTTCGGAGATAGGATCAAGGAGATATTTGTCAAAAGCCATACAGCAATTGCGTACGAAAGGAATTCCTTTAGCTGTTATTCGGATTGTGTTTTCGTCAATTTCAACCAAACCGTCTTCTATCATCGGGAACAATCGTTGGATGAGGTTTCCGAAATGGACAACCGAAGGAGCAGGAATTGTCGTTTCAAACCGACACATCAAATTCAGGATATGCTCACGGATTTCCCGATCTTCGGCATTCAGTAAATGCCCTCGGGTAATTGCCAGTGAACCGGACTGAATTCGTTCGGTATATTTTTTCAGGTTCTTTTCGTTTTGAGCAAAACCAAACCAGGAATCGGAAATGGCGGACATCCCCAATCCAATCAGTACCGGCGATGGCTTGGTTGTGTACCCCATGAAATTGCGGTGGAGTTGATGGTTGTCCATTGCCCAGGCCAGACTGTCGGTTGGAAGTGCAAAATGATCCATGCCAATTTCCAGGTAACCGGCTCCCACGAACAAATCTTTTGCGAGCTCATAAAGCGTTCGTTTCGAAGTTCCGGTTGGTAAATCGTCGTCATTAAATCCTCGTTGTCCGGTTCCGCGAACCCATGGAACATGTGCGTAGCTGTAGAGCGAAACGCGATCCGGCTGTAAGGCAATTGTTTGCTCAATCGTCTTTTTAAATCCACAAAACTGTTGTTTGGGTAAGCCATACACCAAATCGTGACTAATTGAAGTGTACCCCATTTTACGGGAATGTTCATGAACCGAGGATACCTCGTCAATCGTTTGCACGCGGTGTATGGCTTGTTGCACGGTAGGATCATAGTCCTGAATTCCAAAACTAACTCTTCGAAAACCCAGAGCATATAGCGCACTCAGGTGCTCGGGGCTCGTTGATTTCGGATGTGCCTCAAAACTCATTTCGATTGCAGGAGCAAATGCTACCCTGTTCTTAATTTCCTCAATCAAAAATGTCAGTTCGGAAGGAGTGCAAAATGTGGGTGTACCTCCACCCAGGTGGATTTCGGACACCGTTATCGGATGGTTAATTTGTTTAAGGATTAAATCCAATTCCTTCAATACGGTTTCAATGTAGGGTCGCGAAACGTTGTGTTGTGTAGTGATGTATTTGTGACATCCGCAAAACGTACAAAGGGATTCACAAAAAGGTAAATGGATGTATAAACTGATTGTAGGATGTTCATGTTGAGTAAGTCCTTTTTGAACGGTAGAAATCCATGCCGATGAATCCCACTGCTCCAATGCCCAATACGGGACAGTCGGATAAGAAGTGTATCGCGGACCGGGGACATTGTATTTCGAGATCAAATTCATGGTGCAATTGTTCCGACGAAAGTACTGGAGACGAGTCCCGAAAAAAATGATCTTGATCAGCTTAAAAACTGCTTTTAAACGGTTTATGGTCGTTGTAAGAGATCGTGTTGTACCTTTGTGTGTAAGAATTACCAGCTTCTCCGGCTTATGCAAAAATTCCACAAACACTTAAATTGCGAATTCTGTGTCATCCGCAAATCGAGCATTTTCAACGTGCTGAAAGATGAAGAAGTTTCTGCATTATCCGATCATAAAACCTGCTCTTTTTATAAGAAAAACCAAACGCTCTTCGTAGAAGGTAGCTATCCGAGAGGTGTCTTTTGTGTAAATCACGGCAAAGTGAAGATTTATGCCCTGGGAGATGAGGGAAAAGAACAGATTGTGCACGTGGCGAAGGAAGGTGAAGTAGTCGGCTTTCGATCAATGTTGAGTGGTGATTCGTACAAACTTTCCGCTACGGTTTTGGAAGATTCCAATATTTGTTTTATTTCCAGTGCGGACTTTCTGAATATGCTTGATCACAATGTGCATCTCCGCAATGCAGTAATCAGGGAATTATCAAAAGAACTCGGTGAGAGAGCCGTCTTCATTACAAACCTTGCCCAGAAAACGGTGCGTGAACGCCTCGCATATATTCTTCTCATTCTTCAGGATGTCTACGGTGAGGATCCAATCAACCTGTCACGTGAGGATCTTGCGAATTTCGTTGGAACTGCCACCGAAACATTAATCCGTCTTGTAAAGGAATTCAAAGATGAAGGTTTAATCGAAACCGAAGTTCGAAAAATTACCATACTTAGTGAAGACGGGCTGTTACGATTGGCGGGCGGACATCGTTAATACAATCAATTGATCCTATTATTGGAAAACAGGCAACTGTGTGGTTTTTCACAAATTTCCGGGGTTAAAAGCAACCATATTTAACAAAATGCCGTCATCTGTGAAATATTTAAAACAATACACAGATAAAAAACATCTAAACGACATTTATTAACATGAAGAAAGTACTCTATTTAGGTGCTCTTCTGTTTGCCTCTCCTCATTACGTTGATTCTCAGGTGCTCTTTTCGAATGGAGCAACTGTGATGATTACCTCTGGTGCTGTTGTGAAGGTAAATGGCGGCACCTCACTCTCCGGAAACTCTTCCTTAACGAACAACGGAACTCTGACGATCTCCGAAAATTCTACCGTGCAACTTCCTGGCACTTTTACCATCGGTTCGTCGAGTTCCGTTACAGGAAACGGAAACTATTTTGTAGAACAGGACTGGATCAACGACGGAACGTTTAACGGTGGTACCTCAACCGTAACGTTGTTTGGAAATTCAGAACAGTTCGTCTCTTCCACGAATGCCACCGTCACGACATTCAATAACCTTGTACTTACTGGAAACGGTATCGGTATAGATCGAAGAAAAACATTGCGCTACGTGGATGCGAAAACCGGCACTAATGGAATTCTCACCCTCAATGACCGGGAACTGGCAACAGAAATCTATTCGTTTTATGTACTCAACCCGGCTGTGAATGCTATCAGCTATGACAATACCTTTTTGTCGGAAGGTTTTGTAAGCAGCTTAGCTCCGGGCGTGTTGTCCCGTACTACAAATACATCTGCAGCTTATATTTTTCCGACCGGTTCAGGTGTAGGGACACCACGCTTTCGCCCGGTTGAATTGACACCGCAGGGAACCACGGCTTCAGAATACGTAGTACGATTCAACAATCATATCGCAGATCAGGACAACTTTAGCCTGGAAGATGATGATGGAATTCCATGTGAATACAACGACTTGTTTTTCCATTCCATCGACCGGATTTCCGGAGGATTATCAACGGATTTAAAAGTATTCTATGTCTCAGCAACCGACGGAACCTGGTCAGGAATTTCACAGTGGCGTGATGCGAGTTCCAACTGGAACGATATGAATACAACAACCGGCGGAAGTGCAGGATCATTCTCCACGCAAACGCGCTCCGCCTGGACTTTCTCAAATCCCGGAATGCCGTATGTGTTGAACATCAAACGACCAGAGCCTCCAGTTCTCAACTGTCCTGAAATTTGTGAAAACACAACCGGGAACAGCTTCACACTTACAGGAACAGCACCTGGTTATCAATGGACATTCCCTTCAAACGGAACCATTACTTCCGGACAGGGAACGGATCACATAACCGCGGAATGGGGAACAGGTACAGCAGAAGTTTCCGCTGTAGCTGTAGCTGTGGATGGCTGTACTTCCTTTCCTGCAACCTGTACTCCGGTTGTGCATGCCTCACCGGTCGTTGATTTCAGCTATACAGACGATGGTGTAAACTTCAATTTCGAAGATGAAACCTCAAACGCAGCAACCTGGGATTGGGATTTCGGTGATGGAGCAACAGCGACTATAGAGAACCCTACGCACGGTTTTGATCCTGCGAATCCTTCTTATACGGTTTTTCTCACTGTGACCGATGCTAATGGGTGTGTCGGTTCGACGTCGAAGAACATTGAAGTCTTCCAGGAGATTGTTGTGCCGAATGTAATTACACCGAATGGTGACGGAACAAACGATCTGTTCGAAATCAAAGCTAACGGATTGAAAAGTTACGATTTAGTCATTGTAGATCGATGGGGAATTGAAGTGTTCTCAACGAACGATATCTCTCAAAGCTGGGATGGCAAAACAAACGGCACACAGGTCGTGGACGGCGTGTATTTCTACATGCTTAAGGTATCAACGAATGCAAAAGAATTCTCCTTTCAGGGAAATGTTTCAGTATATAAAAATTAAGAATGAAAATGGTTAAGAAAATCAGTTTAACAGCCACGTTTGGATTCATCATGGGAATGAATCTGTTATATGCCCAAAACAATGTGGGTATTGGAACCAATACACCCAATTCGAATGCTATTTTGGAAATGCAGGCTACAGATAAGGGAGTTTTGGTCCCACGTTTAACAACTGCTCAGAGGAATGCTATTGCTACTCCAACAGAAGGATTATTGGTTTACGATACAGACATCGATTGCTTTTTCTTTTATGAAAGTACAGCGTCTGCATGGACAAGTTTGTGTAATGCAGGTCCGGTAGGTCCTGCAGGACCGCAAGGGCCAACGGGTGCAACCGGACCACAGGGACCTGCGGGTGCAGACGGTGCAGCGGGAACTCCGGGTCCGCAGGGTCCGGCTGGCGCAAATGGCGCCGATGGTGCTCCCGGGCCTCAGGGACCAATCGGGCCGCAAGGACCAGCTGGTGCAACAGGTCCACAGGGACCGCAGGGAATTCAGGGGCCGACAGGACCTCAAGGCCCCATTGGCCCGATGGCAAATGTGGTTTCTTCATCTGTAGCGGGAGACCAGGTGATGAATTCAACGGTATGGGCAAATGTACCGAATGGAAGCATAAACTTTGTTCCGACCACGTCGTCCACATTCATTATGTTCAGTGCAGGAGGCGCCGGTTACACCGCATCCAATACTGCAGTAGAATTTCAGGTGTTGGTAAATGGAGTACCAGTGGGAGGTACAGCTGAACTATCTGCGGTTAGTTCAGGAGGGAATTCCATATTTGCCTGGAGCACTACATTCAGTAAGAATGTCGCGGTTAATCCGAATGTGGCAAATACCGTAACAGTGCAGTATAGATGTAGCGGTACAGGGACTGTTGGTGTTCGAATCCTTGCAGCAAGCTTGCCTTCCCAACATGCAACCCTTACAGCTTTCGTTCAATAATTTTACGCTAAGAATATGAGAAATCCCTTTGTAATTTTAAGTCTGTTTGTTGTGTTGAGCAGTTTTCAGATAGTGACTGCTCAGGAAAAAACGGAACCTGCATTGGTTTCAACTAAACCGGTTACCACATCTGAAACTGAAAAGGCGAATGGTCAGGGTAATATTCAGGAATCACCTTTTTTCAGTTTGAACCACAATGAGCAGACTCCGAAGCCTACAACAGAAAACGAAGTAGTTCCCGGATTTTTTGTGACTGTTGGAACGCCTAAGGTAGAAAAGACGTCATTACAACCTGAAAAGGTGAAATTAAATGCGATTGAAGGATTGAACATCGTTCCGGTTATTCCTCCGGATGATCCGGAAAAGAAATAAGATCCTAAGGAAAACAAAAAGCCCGCTAATCAAATTGATGAGCGGGCTTTTCATTTATGATATCGTCTTGTCATTGAATGTTCCATTCAAAACGTTCTTCCAGAATCTGGTGAATGCGTTCAACAACACTTTCGTTTTCAATTTTCTCGAATACTTCACCTACAAATGCACCAACCATTAATTGACGAGCGCTTGCATCACTCAATCCCCGGGCACGAAGGTAAAAGATCGCTTCTTCGTCCAATTGTCCGGTTGTTGAACCGTGTGAGCACTTCACATCATCAGCGTAAATTTCCAATTCCGGTTTGCTGTTCACCGATGCATCGTTTCCGAGCAATACGTTTCCGTTTGACTGGAATGCATTGATTTTTTGTGCATCCTTACGGACGAATACCTTCCCGTTAAAAACTGCAGTAGCTTTGTCTGCGATTACACCTTTGTACAATTCATTCGATTCACAGTGAGCCACTTTATGATCAACAACAGTATGGTTATCCACGTGTTGATTCCCTTTCAAAATGTAGCCCCCGTTCAGATGAGTTTCACAGTTTGTTCCGTTAACAGCAATGTTCAGATCGTTACGAACAATTGCTCCATTCAACGTAACCGTATTGATTGTAAAATTTGAATCCTGATCCTGCTGAACGAATTCCTGCGCAATTTGAAAAGCAGTCTCGTTCTCTTCCTGAAGTTTATCAATTACAACCTTAGCGTTTCGTGCTACTGCAACTTCCGTAATTACATTCGTAAAGCTTGATTCACCCTCAAGGCTCAGTGAACGTGAAACCAATTTTACATCAGCAAATGCTTCGGCGCGGATTACATGACGTAGGTTTGAAAGAATGCCGTTTCCTGTAGTAATGTGTATGATTTCGATTACCGGTTCAATTACCATCTTCGCACTTACATGAACGTATAGTCCATCTGTCGTATAGGCGGCATTGATTGCTGAAAAAACGTTGTTTTCAACTTCAACACTTTCGCCAAGTGTATCACGTTCTGCTTCATCCATTTCGGATAACGCGAGAATTTTCAATCCTTCGGGGTACGAAGTAGAGGAAAGTTCTTTCGCGAAATGACCGTTTACAAACACATACTTCACAGCGTTTGCGTCCAATCCGAAGTTTCCTGAAACCAACGTTGGTTCGGAAACAGAAAGTTCAGCGTTTTTGATTTTAGCTACTCTGGTGTACTTCCAGGCTTCGTCACGAGTTGTTGGGAAAGATGCCGTTTCCAGAACAGAAATAGCCTTGTTTCTCAATCCTTGATTCAACACAAAAGTTCCGTCAAGCTTCCAGTTTACAGTCGATACTGTTTCCTTTTCTACTGTTTGCATTCCGTTTTGTGCTTAGTGAGCAAATTCCTCTTTAATCCAGTCGTAACCTTTTTCTTCCAGCTCCAATGCCAGTTCTTTCGGTCCTGACTTCACAATTTGTCCGTTGTAAAGAACGTGTACAAAATCCGGAACGATATAATCCAACAAACGCTGATAGTGTGTAATCACAACCGTTGCATTTTTGTCTGATTTCAATTTATTTACACCGTTTGCAACAATACGAAGTGCATCAATATCCAATCCTGAATCTGTTTCATCAAGAATAGATAATTTCGGCTCAAGCATTGCCATCTGGAAGATCTCGTTACGCTTTTTCTCACCTCCTGAGAAGCCTTCGTTTACGGAACGTGAAGCAAGCTTCGCATCCAGTTCAACGATAGCACTTTTTTCTTTTACCAACTGCATGAACTCTTTTGCAGAGATTGGCTCTTCACCACGGTGTTCTCTGATTTCATTCAATGCAGTACGAAGGAAATTTACGTTGGAAACACCCGGAATTTCAACCGGATACTGGAAAGCGAGGAACAAGCCTTCTCGAGCGCGATCTTCTGTAGCCATTTCAAGCAAATCATTGCCATCAAAATCCACCTTTCCTTCTGTGATTTCATATTCTTCGCGTCCGGCCAGAACACTCGCCAATGTACTTTTTCCGGCACCGTTTGGTCCCATGATAGCATGAACTTCACCTGCTTTTACTTCCAGATTTAACCCTTTCAGAATTTCTTTCCCGTCAATCGACGCGTGTAAATTTTCAATCTTTAACATCCTATTCTTTAATTATGAATGTCCGAATTATCAATTGTCAGGAAGGTTTTCAACCTTGATAATTGATAATTAATTCATTGCTAATTGTCTTATCCGACAGATCCTTCCAAACTGATCGTCAATAATTTCTGTGCTTCAACGGCAAATTCCATTGGAAGCTGATTCAAAACTTCTTTACAATACCCGTTCACAATCAGGCTGATTGCCTTTTCTTCAGAAATCCCACGCTGCAGGCAATAGAAAATCTGGTCTTCACCAATTTTTGATGTTGTTGCCTCGTGTTCGATTTTCGCACTTGGGTTCTTACATTCAATGTATGGGAAAGTGTGAGCACCACATTCGTCAGTCATCAACAAAGAGTCACACTGAGAAAAGTTGCGTGCATTGTGAGCGTTTTTATGAATTTGTACCAATCCACGGTACGAATTGTGCGATTTTCCGGCAGAAATACCTTTTGAAATAATTGTGCTCCTGGTATTTTTCCCAAGGTGAATCATTTTCGTTCCGGTATCCGCTTGCTGGTAATTGTTGGTTACTGCTACAGAATAAAATTCTCCAACTGAGTTATCGCCCTTTAGGATACAAGACGGGTATTTCCAGGTAACGGCAGATCCGGTTTCAACCTGAGTCCATGAAATCTTCGCATTCGTTTCACACATTCCACGTTTTGTTACGAAATTGAAGACTCCACCTTCTCCGTTTTTATCTCCCGGATACCAGTTTTGTACCGTAGAGTATTTGATCTCAGCATCTTTCAATGCAACCAATTCAACCACCGCCGCGTGCAATTGATTTTCATCGCGCTGCGGAGCGGTACAACCTTCCAGGTAAGAAACGTATGAACCTTCATCGGCGACAACCAATGTGCGTTCAAACTGTCCTGTATTTGCTTCGTTGATTCGGAAGTAAGTCGATAATTCCATCGGACAACGAACGCCTTTCGGAATGTAGCAGAAAGAACCATCCGTAAATACCGCGCTGTTCAATGCTGCGTAGAAGTTATCCGTTGACGGAACAACACTTCCCATGTATTGTTGAATCAATTCGGGATGTTCCTGAACCGCTTCAGAGAAGGAACAGAAAATAATCCCAAGTTCTTTCAGTTTGCTTTTAAAGCTGGTTGCTACCGACACCGAGTCCATTACGAAATCCACCGCAACACCCGTTAAGCGTTGCTGTTCTTCCATAGAAATTCCTAGTTTCGACATCGTTTCCTTCAATTCAGGATCAACATCGTCCCAGCTTTCATACTTCTTGGTTTGTTTCGGTGCGGCGTAATAAGAGATAGCCTGAAAATCAGGCTTGGTATAATGAATGTGTGCCCATGTTGGCTCAGTCATTTCCTTCCAGATCGCATAACTTTTCAAGCGATAATCCAACAACCATTGCGGTTCGTTCTTTTTCGCAGAAATGAAACGAATGATGTCCTCGTTCAATCCTAATGGAGCCCTGTCAGACTCAATATCTGTCGTAAACCCGAATTTATACTCTGAATTCTCGAGGTCCTTCGCTAAATCGTTTTCTGTATAACCCATTTAAAGTTTGTTCTTTTACAATGAAAAAGATTCACCACATCCACAGGTTCTGCCTGCATTTGGGTTCGAAAAAATGAATCCTTTACCATTTAATCCACCCGAAAAATCGAGTGTAGTACCAACGAGGTACAAAAAGCTTTTTTTATCAACTACCACTTTGATTCCGTTATCCTCGAACGACTTGTCGTCCGCTTTTTCCTCGTTATCAAAAGTAAGTTGATACATCAGTCCGGAACATCCTCCACCCTGAACTCCGACACGGATGAAATACCCAGCTTTTCCTTCGTCTTCCATCAAGCGAATTGCTTGCTTTTTGGCTTGTTCTGTTACTGTAATCATGACAACTAATTGTTCTTTATTTAGATGAATTTTAAATAAAGCTGTATTTCCACCGCAAAAATACCACATTTATGGTAGCGGTGCAAAGGAAAAAGGGAATTTCTGGTTTTTATTGAGTCTTACTAATGTTTATTCTCTAACGTTTTTTTGGTGTTAAGCAACTTTTTTGTAACTTGCCCCGTCTACTACATTAGTTTTTACGGACTTATAAAACTTATTTGCTACTACCCATGAAGAAAACACTACTTGTTTGGTGTGGATGTTGTGCTCTTTCCATATCAGCATCTGCTCAGAACGCTTCTCAAACAACGCAACCGAATGGGGTTGTTGTGCACGAATCAATCGGTGTCGAAGGTAAGGTTGAACAAACCACTCCTGTAACTATTGTACGAACAATCGACGACTGGAGCCTGGCGGAATGCATTGATGCCATGACGTTTGTTGACATTAAACTCATCGAAGCTTCAGACGAAGACAAACCGCGCTATCTTGAGCAAAAAGCGGTGATCCAGAAAAGAATTGATTCCCTAAATCCTACACATTAACCCAATCATGAAAAGACTACTGCTTGTACTTGCCCTGCTGGGAAGTACATCCTCTTTTGCCCAATTGACACCAAACGGAAACAGCGGTTCTTCTACAACAGCTTATACAAACGGTGCATCCAACGATCCGATTTACATCTGGTGCGGTAACACACTTGGTGCTCAGCAGGGAAGCCTGACTGTTACACCAACAAGTGGTACCGGACCATATACATTCGATTGGTATTACCATGATCAAACAACATCTTCGTGGCAACCGTATACTACTCAAAATGGAGCAACGTCAACTATCAACGGACTTCCCAGTGACGGATACCGTTGCGAAGTGCGGGATATTTCAAATGCAATCGTAGATTGTTACATCGCATGGGTGTGGAACCTGAACACAGCGGTTACGGCAAATAACTCCGGATCAGGTTGTAATAACGCAACGTTATCCGGAACAGTAAATACAACCGGATCATTCAGTTATTACAATCCGCCACCGCCCGAATCAATCATCAACGCAAGTACACAAATTCAGGTATGTTTTTCAGCGAACCATACGTATGTATCAGATCTTGCCTTTTACCTGGTGGGACCGGCATCGTGTGGTTCTCCGACCATCTTGCTGAGTCCGAATCCTGGTGCAATTGGTCAGGGTTCTGTTTGTAACGGTGGCAACAACGTCAACAACCTTTGTTTTACTTCAACTGCTGCATCCAACCTGAATGTTTGTACCGCGTCAGCACCATTGACAGGAACGTACAGTTCTTACGGACCTTCCAGCACTGCAATCAACTGGGGAGGATTAATGGGTTGTAATGCCGCAGCCGGTGGATGGCGTGTTCAGATTTACGACTGTATCTCTTTGGATGTCGGATCACTGACGAATGCAAATATTACGTTCTCAAATCTTACATCGGTGTGTGGTTCACCCACTTCAATTTCGTATACTTCCGGTGCAATCAACTCCGCTATTAATGATAACTCGTGTTCTGCCGGAACAGCATCTATTTTCCAGGTGCCTGTTTCACCGGCATTGAACACACCAATTACAATCAATGCAGCCACATCATTGTTGTGGACAGCAAATCCGGCAATTGCTATTACGAACGCTACGACAACTTCAGCTTCTGTTGCTGGATTGCCGGCAGGAACAACTGATTTCACGTTGACAGCAACCACAACGTATGGTGCAGTTTCATGTAATTCGGACGCAACTACGTCTATCAACCTGGTTATGCCAACTGTTGATGCGGGTGTTGATCAAACTGCCTGTAATGGTTCTTCGGTAACGTTGAGTGGTTCGGGAGCTGTCTCATATACATGGGATAATGGCGTTTCGAATGGTGTAGCATTTACTCCGGGAGCAACAACTACATATACGGTAACAGGTACTGACGCCAACGGATGTACAGATACGGATCAGGTTACGGTAAACGTTTCCAGTAGCCCAACAATCGATGCGGGAACTGATCAGTCAATTTGTCCGGGTGGATCAGTAACGTTGAGTGGTAGCGGAGGTGTTTCTTATAACTGGAACAATGGCATTACCGATGGAGTTTCATTTACTCCTGGTTCTACAACAACGTATACCGTAACAGGTTCAGATATCGCCGGATGTACAAATACGGATCAGGTTACGGTAACAGTATATGCTTTACCTGCGGTAGATGCGGGAGCACCACAGGCTATTTGCCCCGGTGGAACTGTGACTTTGAGTGGTTCGGGTGCTACGTCTTATTCCTGGGATAACGGTGTTTCGGATGGAGTTTCATTCAATCCGGGATCAACAACAACATATACAGTAACAGGAACGGATGGAAACGGTTGTCAAAATACCGATCAGGTAACTGTAACTGTAAATTCATTGCCGGTTGTTGACGCGGGTGCACCGCAAAGTGTCTGTGCAGGCGGAACGGTAACATTGAACGGTTCCGGAGCAACCTCATATACATGGGATAATGGGGTAAGCAATGGAGTTGCATTCGTGCCAGCAAGTACAACAACGTTTACGGTAACTGGAACAGATGGTGCCGGATGTCAGAATACCGATCAGGTAACTGTAACTGTTAATGCATTGCCAGTGGTTGATGCCGGAGCACCTCAAACGGTTTGTGCGGGAGTATCGGTTACCCTGAATGGTTCAGGAGCAACTTCTTATGTATGGACAGGCGGAGTAACGAATGGTGTTTCATTTACACCTGCAGCAACTACTATTTATACAGTAACAGGAACAGATGCAAACGGATGCCAGAATACGGATCAGGTAACCGTAACCGTAAATGCGCTTCCTGCTGTTGATGCAGGAGCTCCTCAGGCGGTTTGTGCCGGAACAGCAGTTACGCTGAATGGTTCGGGGGCAGCATCTTATGTTTGGAATAACGGTGTTACCAATGGGGTTGCCTTTACTCCTGGTTCAACAACCACATATACAGTAACAGGAACAGATGCAAACGGATGTCAGAATACCGACCAGGTAACTGTCACAGTGAATGCTCTTCCGAATGTCACTGCAGGTGCAGATCAAAGTGTTTGTGCAGGTGGTTCTGTAACCGTAAACGGTTCGGGAGCTAGTTCTTATGCCTGGGATAACGGGGTGACCAACGGTGTTGCATTCACTCCTGGTACAACAACCACGTATACAGTAACAGGAACCGACGGGAATGGCTGTACAGATACGGATCAAATGATTGTTACGGTGAATGCACTGCCAACGGTTAATGCCGGAGCTGATCAAACAATCTGTCTTGGCTCGTCTGTAACGTTAAGTGGATCCGGAGCAACTTCATACAGCTGGACGAACGGTGTTTCAAATAACGTGTCATTCAATCCTGCTTTAGGGACTGTTACGTATACGGTAACCGGAACGGACGCAAACGGATGTCAGAATACAGATCAGGTAGTTGTAACAGTTGTACCTGTTCCGGTAGCGGATATTAATTCTGCCGGTCCACTGTCGGGATACCCGGGGTTACAGGTTGTATTCACTAATGGAAGTCAGCTCTCAACAAGTTATGATGTTGACTTCGATAACGGACAAACAGCTTCATCTACGAATCTTGCGGATACTTACACAGGAACATTTGATGCTCCGGGAACCTATACGGTAGTTCTGACTGCTTCAAACGGAATTTGTACGGATACAGATCAGATGGATGTAATCATTATTCCTTATGAGCCGCTTGGTGTCCATATTCCAAACGTGTTTACACCTGATGGTGATGGAGTAAATGATGAGTTTTTCATTGATGTTGAAAATGGCGCGACTATTGATGTGTTGATTGTAAACCGTTGGGAAAATGTGATTATGAATATTACGGACTTCGCAACACACTGGGATGGAATGGTGAATGGAAATGAGGCATCGGAAGGAACCTATTTCTTTAAGTATTCCATTACCGGATTAGATGGAACTACTCAAACCGGACAAGGTTTCGTAGAGCTGATAAGAAAGTAATTTCTTCAGTGATAGTGTGTAGAGAGACTATCTGCTTCTGGCGGGTAGTCTCTTTTTTTTTACCTTTGACACATGAGAGTGTTACAAGGAATCCCCGATGGAACCGCATTTAAAAACCCAATATTAACTATTGGCACTTTCGACGGCGTCCATCGAGGACACCAGACCATTATTTCCAACCTGGTAGCGAAAGCAAAAGCCGAACAGAAGGAATCGGTTCTATTTACTTTTCACCCGCATCCGAGAATGGTTCTGTACCCTGAATCGCATTCGGTTCGTTTGATTGACACCGTAGAAGAGAAACTGGAAAAATTGGAAAAACTGGGACTGGATACTGTTATTCTGTTTCCGTTTACCAAGGAATTTTCACGATTGACTGCGATGGAATTTGTGCGTGATATTCTCGTAGGAAAAATCGGTGTTTCGGAAATGGTTGTCGGGTATGATCACCACTTCGGAAAGAATCGGGAAGGCTCATTTCAGGAGCTTCAGGAATTAGGTAAACTCTATGGCTTTGAAGTAACTGAGACCAAAGCGGTTCTGGTAAGTGAAGTTGCCGTGAGCTCAACAAAAATCCGAAAAGCAATTCAGGAAGGTGATACAATTCAGGCAGAAGAGTTTATGGGAGTACCTTTTGTTATTTCGGGTACGGTGGTGCATGGAAATAAACTTGGGAGAACAATAGGTTTCCCCACGGCCAATGTTTCGCTCGACCAAACTGTAAAGCTACTTCCGGAAATTGGTGTTTATGCCGTAAGAATTCGCGTAAAGGGCATGCTTTTGGATGGGGTAATGAATATAGGGCATCGACCAACATTGCAAAACGATGAGAATATCTTCGTGGAAGTATTCATTTTTGATTTTAATGAAGAAATTTATGACGAAGAAGTACGAATTCAATGTTTTGATCGTCTTAGAGGTGAACACAAATTTGAGTCGGTAGACGCATTGAAAAATCAATTGAACAAAGATGTTGAAATGGCTAAACTTGCTTTGCATTCTAAGCATAGCACCGCTGAGTAAAGCGCAGGATACGCTGAAAATTATTCCATGGGAAAAAGCAATAAACGCTTCTCCGGATACGATTTATGCAATCGATGCGTCACACCTGAAATGGGAAAGTATCCCGACGGAATTGTATGCATTCAAAAACCTCACTTACCTGGATATCAGTAAAAACAAACTGACAACACTTCCGGATGAATTGGGTAAGTTGAATAAACTTACGAAGCTGAATGCGACGAAGAATCAAATGACTACGGGTCTTCCGGTGATTTGTCAATTGACGCAGTTAAAGCACCTTGCAATAGCGAGAAATCAATTCACAATGGTTCCTGAATGCGTTGGGTTTTTATCTGATCTTCAGGTATTGGACATTTGGGACAATCCTATTACTTCTCTTCCGGAGGAATTGATGAAATGCAAACAATTGAAAGCTGTTGATATGCGCGGAATCTTATTGACACCATCGTTTCAGGAAAAATGGCAGAAGCAAATGCCCACTGTTACCTGGTTTTTCGATGCTCCGTGTCACTGCGTAGAATAAATTTTCATTTTTTTTTCGAATTCTTTCCAACCATTTGAAAATCCGCTCATCATAAGGGTGTCAAGAATATCAGAGGTCTCTCTGATTGGTTTGGTAAATTGGGTTTTTAGGTTTGGAAAAGGGTATACGATGGAATATACCCTTTTTCATTTTGATATAACTTGAAAGCTTTCTTTTGAGTTCCACGGTGCCCCTGTAAGCACGAGATGCATGGTCTACTCATTCCGAAAAAATCACCAAATACTTCTGCGAACCTCTGTGTTCCTCAGTGGGAGATTTACAAACCCAATTCCACTTCAACAATCTCTTTCCAGAAATCATGAATGCTGATTCCTTCTTCGGCTAACATTTGCGGAACAAGACTTGCTGGAGAGAACCCGGGAGTTGTATTTACTTCAATAACGTGTGGAACATCATTCACGATCATGAAATCGATTCGGGCAATTGAGCGAAGCTGAAGCAAGTCATAACACAAGCGTGATTTTTCCCAAACTGCATTGCGTACCGCATCCGGAATACGTGCCGGAGTAATTTCCTGAGATTCGCCTTTGTATTTTGCTTCGTAATCGAAGAATTCATTTTCCGAAACAATCTCAGTCAGTGGTAAAGCATGAATTCCGGTTTTTCTGCGGTAAACACCACAAGTAACTTCGGTTCCTTTCAGGAAGGATTCGATTACCACCGTTTTACCTTCTTCAAAAGCATGATCCAACGCTTTCGTTAAGTCTTCGGCGGCAGAAACTTTGGAAATCCCGTAGCTTGAACCGGAGTCAGATGGTTTTACGAAGCAAGGTAAGCCAAGCGTTTTGATTATGGTTTCGTTCGAAAATTCGTTTCGTGAACGCAGGAAAAGTGACTTTGCCACCGGAATCCCAAAATTTTTAAGGAACTGGTTGCAGTACCACTTGTCAAATGAAAGTTCAGATGCCAGCGCGGACGCGTTAGCGTATGGAACATTTTTCATGTCCAAAAGCGCTTGTAATTTTCCATTTTCTCCAGGGTTTCCATGGATATAGATAATCGCTGCATCAATTCTTTTCTCTGTACCGTTTTCATTGTACGAACATGTTTCTATCGAAAACGAATACTCGTTCTCATTTACCGCTGCATACCAACGTTCGGGCTTCACAACAATCTTAACAATTTCATGTTCCTTTGGGAAATGCTGTTCAATGGTTGCGGCACTAAGCATTGAGATATCAAACTCAGAGGAAAACCCACCGCAAAACAACCCGATTCTGGCCATAGTTAATTTTTTCTCAAAAATACGCGTGTAACCAGTGAGATCAATGTGTGTTAAATGAAAACTATCAAACCGCCATTGTTGATACTTTTTCAGTTCCTCAATGCGCTATGAAAGAGCAACAAGAACATTCTTGCTATATTTGTTTCACTTTTTGATCTACATGGAACTTTGGCAAAAAATCAAGTCATTCGTTTGGAGTAAATACTTTCTGAAACAGACTGGCTATATCTTCTTAAGCTATATCGTTATCGTTGGGGGACTTATCCTTTATCTGGATGCTTATACCAATCACGGAGAGAAGATTGAAGTTCCGAATCTCGTTGGGATGAAAGCAACAAACGCTCAGACGAATCTGGAAGAACTCGACCTGAAAATGGAGCTGTTGGACTCCGTTTACCGCCCTGATCTTCCAACAGGAACAATCGTAAGCCAGGATCCCCTGCCAACTAAAAAATCATTGGTGTATGTTAAATCAGGTCGTACTATTCGTGTTCAGATTTCCAAGCGTTCCCGTTTGGTTGAAATGCCAAGTTTGATTGATAAATCCGACCGATTCGCGCAAAGTGTATTGACTAACCGTGGATTGAAATACAAAATAACATATGTTCCTACTTCCGAGGCAGATGGAGCAGTTCAGAAACAGCTTTATCAAGGTAAAACAATCAAGGAAGGAACCAAAATTCCTATCGGTTCAGTAATTACGCTCGTTGTTGGTCAAAATGACGCAGCTGCGCCTGTTGAGTTAATCGATTTGTCAAACCTTACAATATCTGAGGCAAGAGGACGTTTACAGGGCATGTCGCTGAAGCTGCAAATCGGTATCTGCGATGGTTGTACCAATGAAGCTGATTCTACATCTGCTATAATTTATACGCAAAGTCCTGAGTTCCTTGAAGGAGCAACAATCAGTTCCGGTTCAACCATCATGGTTTCTGCAAAGGCGCAATAAAAAGAGCCAGATGAAGAAAATTCTATTACTTAGTTGTTTACTGTTTTCCGTTGTTTCCATTGCGCAAGTTTCTCTTGAGCCTATTGGCTTTGAGCCCCGTGGAACAAAGCCTGCAGTGAAAGAGAAGTCCACAACGAACCTGGATAGCACGTTTGTGTATACATACGATACGCTCCAGCTTCCGATACTGGATGAATTTTCTACATCAAAACTTCAAAATCATTACGCAGAACCTGGTGACCCGAACGTGAGTGAAGCGTTGTTTCATCAGTTGCTCGATGTGTCGGATAACCCGCTTCCGGCAAATACCGTTTATACATCTGGTGTTACCAAACGTTATGTGGTGCAAAGCGGAAATACAACCACTACGGATTTAACGCCTACTTCAATTAAATTCAATAACCTGTCGTCTTATCCGTTTGCCTATTCTACTGTACAGGCTTACCCGCCATACAACATTTACGACACACTCGATTTTCCGAATGATCCGGATACAATCTTCATTAGCTTTCCTGAGTATTTGCAGGATTCCGCACGAATATTTACCGCACATCTGACCGATCCGAATGCGATTTGGGTGGATTCCAGCGCATATCGGAATTTTACACATGCCGTAAATCCATGGACTTTAGGTGTCATGACATTTGATGGTCTGGATGTATCGGGTTACCCGTATTTCTTCGGTTCAACAGCAAGCGGTTATGCAGACTTTTTGACTTCAAAACCAATTGATCTCTCCGGATTTGTCCCGAACGATTCTATTTATTTAACCTTTCTTGTTCAGAAGGAAGGATTTGGAGATATTCCTGAAGCTTCAGATTCATTGGTATTGGAATTTTACGATGATGCAGAGTCCGATTGGGATAGAATATGGTCAGTGAACGGCGGTGGTGTGGCCGATTTCAAATCCGCTAACATCCGAATCAGTCAGGCAGCTTACTTTACGCAGGGATTCCGTTTTCGCTTCAAAAACTACGGAGGACTGTCGGGAATGCTTGATGAATTCCACCTGGATTACGTGAAACTGAGAACGGGTAGTGGATACCAGGATACTGTATTCAAAGATTTTGCTTTTGTATATCCGGTTGGTTCATTGATTGAAACGTATACACAAGTTCCGTGGGATCATTGGGTAAATGACCCGACGCATATGAATTCACAGAAGAAAATTACGGTTCGAAATGGATCTAACAATCCGGAAAATGAGAATGATGGTGAGTTGACAATTAGTTATATGGGAACACCTGAGGGAAGCTTTACACTGCTAGGGCAGGTGCTTACCAATGGGGATCCGAATTACAACCCGTTGACAATCTATGAATCTACTCATGATTTTACCGGCGGATATGTATTCTCCACCACACCACCTGTAGAAGAAAAGACATTTGATATCCTTACAACTGCTTCGGCTCCTTTTGCGGATCCGACGGTGAACGATACAACATATTCAGTGCAATATTTCGGAAACGAATATGCATACGACGATGGGTCGGCGGAAGCTGCATTTGGCGCTGTTGGAACGCAAGCCCGACTTGCATACCGTTTTGATCCGTATGAAGCCGACACGCTTCTTGGTGTGAAAATGCATTTTGTGCCGTCTGTGAATGATGTTTCCGACAAGTTATTCCTGCTTACCGTTTGGGCGGATAACGGTGGACACCCCGGAGCAGTGTTGTACGAAGATGAGTTCTTCTACCCACGTACACCGGTGTACGAAGACGACAGAGGTGTGTTTACCGAATATTACCTGAATGATACCGCGCTGGCGTTGCCGGATGCTCCGTTCTATGTAGGTTGGCGTCAGGTTGATACGGATCGTTTGAATATCGGTTTTGACCGAAATAACGATAATGCTGATAAGACGTTCTATTCCCTGAACGGTGGAATTACATGGTTAAGCTCGCCAATTCCCGGAAGTATGATGATGCGCCCGATCTTCTCTACGTCCGGAAATGCAGATTTGGGAATTGTAGAACCCGCTAAAGAAGTTGCCTGGAGTGTATTCCCGAACCCGGCAAGTACCGTGTTGAATTTGAAATGGGATAACGAATTGCCATATAACGGTGCCGTTATCCGTTCCGTTAATGGTCAGACGATCACAGAACTGGATAAAAACACGTTCCAATTCAATGTAGAGTCACTTCCGAAAGGAATGTACTTCGTTCAATGTGTTGGTTATCCTTCTATTGTTAAAGTAATTCATTAATGGCTGAGTTTGTCGATCAGGAGACTGAAAACGAAGAAGAAGAGTTATTTGAACACTATCGTTTTAAGGCCGACCCCGGGCAGGAAACCGTTCGAATCGATAAATACCTGATGGATCGTCTGCCGAATACCTCGCGCAATAAGATTCAATTTGCTGCAAAAAACGGAAACGTTGTAGTTGGAGGTAAGGCGGTTAAACCGAATTATAAGGTGAAACCACACGATGAAGTTTCCATTGTAATGCCTTATCCGGTTCGGGAAATCGAACTGATTCCGCAGAATATTCCACTCGACATTATTTACGAAGACGACCAGCTCATCGTAATCAATAAACCTGCGAACATGGTTGTCCATCCCGGGTATGGCAACTATACAGGGACGCTTGTGAATGCACTGGTGTACCATTTTGAGAACCTTCCTCAACGCATGCACGATTATTTTGGCAGACCCGGCCTGGTGCATCGTCTTGACAAGCATACAACCGGAATTATGGTAGTGGCAAAAACCGAATTTGCGTTGACACACCTTGCAAAGCAATTTTACGATCGAACGACGGATCGGAGGTACCATGCTCTGGTATGGGGTAACGTTGCAGAAGATATGCGGATTGAAGGAAACCTCGGACGCTCATTAAAAAATAGAAAAGTAATGACCGTTTTTCCCGATGGCGATCACGGTAAACATGCGGTGACTCATGTTAAAGTGTTGCGAAATTACGGTTTAGTAACGTTAATCGAATGTAAACTCGAAACCGGTCGTACACATCAAATCAGAACCCACCTGAAATGGGTAGGCCACCCACTATTTCATGACCTGGAATACGGTGGTGACACCATAGTTAAAGGCACGACTAGTTCAAGTTATAAGCAGTTCATTTCCAATTGTTTCGAACTGATACCTGGTCAGGCACTACATGCTAAAACACTTGGATTTCATCATCCGACTTCCGGAAAATGGATGCAATTTGATTCTGCCCTACCTGCCGGATTTGTTGAACTCCTTGAAAAATGGGAACGTTATAAGGTTGATTAATTTCGAACAAAAATGTTCGGAACCGTATTTTTTTTGGTACTCAACTACTTGAATTAAAAATTTTCCGTTAATTTCGGCAATCTCGAACTGGCTGCGAATGTTATGGGAATACTGTAACCTTTTACCAAGCATTTCAGTATATTCGAGGAAATTTAACATATTGCACCTTGCTATGAACGTTAAAAATCTGATTGTTTTGGTAGCCTCTACGGTTGCCTTGAATGCAAATGCTCAGGTAGGAAGTAAAGCGCTAAAAGATGCGAATCTTACTTATTTGAGTGAAAATTATTGTGAGGCAGCTTCAAAGTGTGCCATCGCTTATTCTAAAATCACTAAGAATACCAGAAAAGCGTTGGAGTTGAAGGCTGAATACGCATTCAGAACCGCCGAATCCTTTAGAAACATTGAAGACGCTAAACAAGCGAACGAATGGTACGACAAAGCAATCTTGCTTCGTTATCAGGAGAAAGATCCTATCGTGTACTTGTACAATGCAGAAATGCTACGTATTCTGGCTGATTTCAAAAAAGCAGAAGAGAATTACGGTTTGTATAAAGCAAAAGTTCCGGATGATGCTCGTGCAGATATCGGAATTAAGTCATGCCAAATGCACGATGAGTTCAAAGAGAACAGAACACGCCACACGGTGACGAACGTTTCCTCTTTGAACAAAGAAGGATTCGATATGGCTCCGATGTTTATCGATAAGAAAGACCTTGTATTGGCATTCTCCAGCTCTAGCTACAAAGTGGTTGGGACAGACGAAGACCCTAGAACATGTGGCCCTTACATGGATATCTTCGTTGCTGAAATTGATAAAAAAGGAAACTTTACTAACGTAAAACCGATTCCCGGAGATTCTATCAACACAGAAGATAACGAAGGTACTATCTGTATCGACGGACGTGCAAAAACCATGTTCTTTACACGTTGTCCGAATGTGAAGAAAGAAAACCTTGGATGTGAAATCTGGATGTCTGAAGCTGAAAGCCAGGGGTGGGGAATTCCGGTTGAGCTTCCGTTGAAAGGAACAGATTCTATCTCAGTTGGTCACCCGTGTGTAACTGAAGACGGTAAATTCCTGATTTTTGCTTCTGATGATCCTGCCGGATTGGGAGGTAGAGATTTGTGGTATACAACTTACGACAAGAAAAGCTCAAGCTGGTCAGTTCCTGTAAACATGGGGCCTGAAATCAATACTGCTGGTGATGAATTGTTCCCGTCTTTGGCGAAGAACGGAGATTTGATCTACGCATCTAACGGTCTTCCTGGAATGGGAGGTTTGGATATGTTCCGTGCTGCAAAAGTGACGGATCAAAACAAGTGGGAAAACCCAACAAACTACGGATCTCCGATTAACTCTGATTTCAACGATTACGCAATGGTTGAAATCGATGACCGCAAAGGGTACTTTACTTCAGAGCGTAAAGGTGTTGTTGGGGATAACCAAAAACCGGATATCTGGATGTACGAATTGCCACCAAATGTGTTCTCGCTTCGTGTGAATGTATTCGATTTGTCTGACAAAAATCGTCAAACAAAAATCGAAGGGGTGAAAGTAGTTGTTCAGGGGAACGTAGCTGCTGATCGTTGGGAAGGTAAGACCGGGAAAGATGGATCCATCTACTGGGATAAAAAACCTGACGGATCTCGTTACGTAAACGAAAACAGCTCTTACAAAATCACTATCTCAAAAGAGAAATACTACGAAAGTAAGACTGGTGCTGAATTCACTACAGTTGGATTGAAGTACGATCAGGATTTCGTGATCGATATGGGTCTACTTCCGATCAAGCCAATCCGCCTTCCTGAGGTGCGTTACCCATTGGCTCAGTGGACATTCGTTAACGATTCTTCATGTATGTCTTTGGACTCATTGAACTACGTAATTACACTATTGGATGAGAACCCGGGATTGATTCTTGAGTTGAGTTCACATACTGACCCTCGTGGAGGTAACATCTACAACCAGGTGCTTTCTGAAAACCGTGCTAAAGCATGTTACGTGTACCTTGTAAAAGAAAAAGGTGTTGATCCACGTCGTATCGTTCCTGTTGGAAAAGGTGAAAACGAACCGCGTGTAATGTACCTGAAAGATGGTAAATACTACGAGAAACAGTTCCCTGATAACTCTGCACAGGAAGTCAGAATGACAGAAGCATATATGGCTCCGTTCAAGAAAGACAAGAAGAAGTTTGAGCAACTGCAACAGTACAACCGTCGTACAGAAGGTAAAGTACTATCGCTTGACTTCGATCCGAAAACAGCATTGCCTGCAAATCCGGATTATATGGTGTTCAAGAAACTTCCTCCTTCAAACAAGTAGGAACAAGAAAATAAGAAACAAAAACGTGGGGACGCAATGCATTGCGTCCCCACTTTCTTTTATACCTTTTTCGTAACTTTGCCCTTTCTTTGACCAAATGTCTGATATCCGTTACAACTTAAGAGGAGTTTCCGCAGGAAAAGAAGAAGTGCACAATGCCATTAAAAATGTGGATAAAGGCCTCTTCCCGCAAGCGTTTTGTAAGATCGTTCCAGATTACCTTACAGGTGATCCGGAATACTGCATTGTCATGCACGCAGATGGTGCTGGAACCAAGTCTTCACTTGCATACATGTACTGGAAGGAAACCGGGGATCTTTCTGTTTGGAAAGGAATTGCTCAGGACGCGTTGATCATGAATATCGATGATTTACTGTGTGTTGGAGCAACAGAAAACATCTTGCTATCTTCGACTATCGGAAGAAACAAAAACCTCATCACGGGAGAAGTAATTGCAGCAATCATCAACGGAACTGAGGAATTGTTGGAAACATTGCGTGAGCAGGGAATCGGAATTTTCTCTACTGGTGGTGAAACTGCGGATGTCGGTGATTTGGTGAGAACGATTATTGTTGATTCGACTGTAGTCTGTCGTATGAAACGTTCCGATGTAATCTCGAATCATACCATTCAGCCTGGCGATGTCATTGTTGGAATGGCCTCTTATGGAAAAGCAACTTACGAAACAGAGTACAACGGTGGAATGGGGTCGAACGGATTAACGTCCGCCCGTCACGATGTATTTTCTAAAGCCTTGGCAGGAAAATACCCTGAGAGCTTTGATGCTGCTGTTCCCTCGGAATTGGTTTATTCAGGCTCAAAACAATTGACGGATAAAGTGGATGGTGTTTCTCTGGATGCAGGGAAGTTAGTCCTATCGCCAACCAGAACATATGCTCCGGTTATCAAAGCTATTTTGGACAAACACCGTCCGGTCATTCATGGAATGGTACATTGTTCGGGTGGAGCTCAAACCAAAGTACTTCACTTCGTGAACGACGTTCATGTAATTAAGGATAACCTCTTTCCGATTCCTCCACTGTTTAAAATGATTCAGGAAGAATCAGGTACAGATTGGAAGGAAATGTACAAGGTGTTCAACATGGGGCACAGAATGGAAGTTTACGTTCCACAGGAAGTTGCTCAGGAAATCATCGCAATCAGCGAGTCGTTTGGAATTGAAGCACAGGTGATCGGAAGAGTAGAAGCTCACGAAGGAAAACAGGTTACGGTTCGTTCGGAAGTTGGCGAATTCATTTATCAGTAAGCAATGCAGGATTTATTACATAAGCTGGAAGCTATTCATGTTCGTTTTGTGGAAGTTGGTAAAATGATTACCGACCCTGATATTATTGCCGACATGGATCGTTACGTGAAACTGAATAAGGAGTACCGCGATTTGGAAGAGGTCGATCAGTCGTACCGTGCGTATAAAAATCTATTGGACAACCTCAAAAGCGCGAAAGAGCTTCTTGAAGTGGAAACCGATCCGGAAATGCGCGAGATGGCGAAGACCGAGATCGACGAATTGGAAAACAAACGTCCGGTTTTGGAGGAAGAAATCAAAGTACTGTTGATTCCTAAAGATCCGGAAGACGATAAAAATGCAATTATCGAATTACGTGCAGGTACTGGAGGTGACGAGGCCTGCATCTTTGTAGAAGACGTATTCCGTATGTATACCATGTATTTCAAAGAAATGGGTTGGAGATACGAAATCAATAACTCTTCCGAAGGAAGCGTGAAAGGCTACAAAGAAATCTCCATGAGTATCGAGGGAGCAGGGATTTATGGGATGTTAAAGTTTGAATCCGGGGTGCATCGCGTTCAGCGTGTTCCTGAAACGGAATCTCAGGGTCGTGTTCATACCTCAGCAATTACTGTTGCAGTTCTTCCTGAAGCGGAAGAAGTCGACTTCGAGCTGGACATGAACGATGTGCGTAAAGATACTTTCCGTGCTTCTGGTGCGGGAGGACAGCACATTAACAAAACGGAATCAGCAATTCGTTTAACGCACATTCCTACAGGAGTGGTGGTAGAATGTCAGGACGGACGTTCACAGCATAAAAACCTTGAAAAAGCGATTTCTGTACTCCGTTCCCGTTTGTACCAGGCGGAATTGGATCGTGTTCACCAGGAACGTGCTGCACAACGTAAAACATTAGTGTCTACAGGTGACCGCTCGGCTAAGATTAGGACATACAATTATCCTCAGGGACGTATTACAGATCACCGCATCAACAAAACAATGTACAATTTAAGTGCGTTTATGAATGGTGATATTCAGGAAATGATCGACTCACTTAAGATGGCGGAGAATGCCGAAAAAATGAAGGGCGAAGGCGTTCAGTAATTTTCCGATTTACGGGGTATAACCACTTGACATTCAACTTATAGTGTCGTGGATTTTTCGCGCTAGAGAAATAGTTCTTTTCTGAAGAAACTAAATAACTACGTACAGCTATATTCTATCTGTTTAAAAAACACTTGTGTCCTGTAACATTTCACCGTGTATTCCTGTCACACGATAAGAATGCATAACTCTTCGATACTTTCCAGGTACATCTTACCGAATTTAACACCCTTCGGAGGTCTCGTATTTCCCTTATTTCTAATTTTGTGCCGTCCGAACGATTCGGAAGTACACATTAAATTGTTGTGTTAATGAGAATAACCATACTTTTCACGTTATTTATCCTGACTTTTAGCTCCGTTTTCGGACAGGAAAAAGCCACGATAAGCGGAACGATTAAAGATGCTTCTACGGGAGAAGACATCATCGGAGCAATGATCCGCGTCAAAGAGCTTGGGACCGGAACTGTTACCAACGAATACGGTTTCTATTCGATCAGCATCCCGAAAGCAACCTATAACATTACCATCAGCTTTCCCGATTACAAGAACATTGATCTGGTTATTGACCTGAAAGAGAATATCAAACGCGATTTTTCTCTTGAAGCTGCGTATAAAGAGAACGAAATTGAAGAAGTAGTGATCACTGGTGAAGCACCAGATAAGAACATCAAAGACCCGTTGATGGGAGTCGAGAAACTTGACCCAAAGGAAATTGCCAAACTACCTGTAATTTTTGGAGAAAAGGACATCATAAAAACCATGCAGTTGCTCCCCGGAGTGAAAAATGCCGGAGAAGGAAGCTCGGGATTTTATGTTCGCGGTGGTGGTGCGGATCAGAACCTTATTCTTTTGGACGAAGCTCCCGTTTACAACGCTTCTCACTTATTAGGATTCTTTTCAACCTTTAATTCGGATGCGATCAAGGATGCGACACTTTACAAAGGAAATCAGCCTGCCAATTTTGGTGGACGACTTTCTTCCGTTCTCGATATCAAAATGAACGAAGGAAACAATCAGCGTTATAACGTCAGTGGTGGTCTGGGCTTGATTTCGTCGAAATTGAATGTCGAAGGTCCAATTGTGAAAGACAAATCTTCGTTCCTTGTAACAGGTCGACGTACGTACGCCGATGTATTCCTGAAAGCATCGAAGAAGTTTAAAGACAACACCTTGTATTTCTACGACCTGAACACAAAATTGAATTACAAACTCAGTTCAAGAGATCGCCTGTATCTTTCCGGATATTTTGGTCGGGACGTATTAGGCTTCGGTGATATTTTCGGAATCGATTGGGGAAATGCAACTGCAACTGCACGTTGGAATCACGTTGCAAGCGATAAATTGTTCTCCAATACTTCCTTTATCTACAGTAAGTTCGATTACAGAATTCAGATCAGTGGAGGAGATGTTGACTTCTCGATCAAATCGAAAATCCGCGATTTCAACCTCAAGCAGGAGTTCCAGTACTTTGCAAATACACGAAACAAAATCAAGTATGGAGCAAATATCATTCATCACTCCATTACACCGGGACAGGTAGATGCGAATGCCGAAAGCGGGATCAACGTGAAGAAATTCAAACCGACATATACCGTGGAAAGCTCGGCATTCATCAGCGATGACTGGTCGGCAACGGAAAACCTGAAAGTAAATGTCGGTTTGCGTTTGAGTAACCTAACCGTTCTTGGAAATGGTGACGAAATGTATTCCTATAATGCCGACGGAAGCCTGGACACAACAATCATTTACACGAAAAATAAAATCCTTCGTAACTATTTCTATCCTGAACCTCGTGCATCTTTCAGTTGGGAATATATGAAAGGATCTTCAATCAAAGCTGCATACTCCCGCAACGTTCAGAACATTCAACAGGTTTCCAATTCAACCTCCGGCTCACCAACAGATGTATGGATTTCAACCAGTTTGAATACAAAACCAGGTATTTCGGATCAGGTGGCCCTGGGATGGTTTAAAAACTTCAAAGACAATGCGTACGAATTGAATGTGGAAACTTACTACAAAACCCTTCAGAACCAACTTGATTATAGAAATGGAGGAAACGAACAGGCAAACGAAAAACTGGAGGGTGAATTACTTTCAGGAATTGGCCGGGCTTACGGTTTGGAATTGATGTTCAAGAAGAAGCAAGGAAACTTTACAGGTTGGGTCGCTTATACCCTTTCAAAAACGGAGCGTAAAATTGAAGGAATCAATAACAATAACTGGTACAATGCGAAACAAGACAGAACACACGATATTTCGGTGGTTGGGATCTATGACATCACTCCGAAGTTGTCGGTTTCTGCTCTTTTCGTATTCTACACTGGAAATGCGGTAACATTCCCATCCGGAAAATACCAGATTGATGGTCAGACATACTTCATTTATACGGATCGAAACGGTTACAGAATGCCAAATTACCACAGGTTGGATCTGGCGTTGACCTGGTACCGCAAGAACACGGAGAAATTTGAAAGCAGCTGGAACTTCTCAGTTTATAACGTTTACGGAAGAGAAAACGCTTATTCCATCTCTTTCCGTGAGAATGCTGATGATCCGAACAAAACGGAAGCAGTGCAAACAACACTCTTCAAACTGGTTCCGGCAATTACGTACAACTTTAAATTCAAATAACATGAAGGCATTTTTTGGATGGTTACTATTCGCTGTTGCACTGTTGACGACAGTATCCTGTGAGAAAGTGATCGACGTTGATTTGAATACCGAAGATCCCAAGTACGTTATTGAAGGCGAAGTACTTGCCGGAGATACAATTCACCGGGTGAAAATTACACGTTCCCTGAACTTTGATGAAAGTCAGGCTTTCCCGACTGTTGATAATGCTGTTGTAACGGTTACGGATAACCTTGGAAATAGCGCCACGTTTACATCGATTGGAAACGGAGTTTATGAACTAAGTGGCTATCCGGGCGTTGAAGGTCGTGTTTATACACTTACTGTTGTGGTTGACGGACAAACTTTTGTTGCTTCCAGCGCTATGCCGGGAATGGTTCCCATTGACTCATTGTACATCGAAGAATTTCCTTTTGGAGAAGATACGTTCCGAACCGTTGTTCCGGCGCGCTATGATCCGCCGTCAATTGCCAATCATTACCTGTTGAAAGTAAAGAAGAATGGAGTATACGAAAGTGGATTGTTCCTTCAGAATGATCAGTTCACGGATGGAAATTACTCTGTAGAACCTTTGTTTTTGGAAGAGTTAACACAAGGTGACACTCTTGAGGTAACACTTTACGGTGTAGACAAACCGGTTTGGTCGTATTTCAATCAATTGTACGTAAACACCGCAAGCTCCGCTACTCCGGCAAATCCGGAATCAAATTTCTCCGGTGGATGCCTGGGATATTTCTCGGCAAGAACAGCCAGTACGAAATCTGTTGTTTGTCCATAAGTGAATCGGAAAAACGATTAATTATTATTATCAGGGAAAAGACTCGTTTCTTCACCGAACGTCTCCCTGATAATGATAACATTAATAATTGACAATTTTTGAACGAACCATTGACTTCGGCGAAGAAGCTAACACAGTTTTGTCTTTAGTCTTCTGTCTTAAATCTCAAGTCTTTCTATCTTTGCACCTGTCTGCCGACAAAGGCAGGCCTCAAAACTGAAGTATGACAAAGCAGGAATTGGTAGAACAAATCAGAAGAAAGAAAAGTTTTTTATGTGTTGGTTTAGATACCGACCTTGCCAAAATCCCAGCGCATCTCCTTCAGGAAGAAGATCCGATTTTTGCCTTCAACAAGGCAATCATTGACGCTACTGCAGATTTCTGCGTAGCCTATAAACCAAACATCGCGTTTTATGAATGCATGGGTCCGAAAGGCTGGGAATCGCTAAAAAAAACCATTGATTACATCAACGGGAAAACAGAGTGTATGACCATCGCCGATGCCAAACGTGGTGACATTGGGAATACGTCTACGTATTATGCCAAAACGTTCTTCGAATACCTAAATTGTGATGCTGTAACGGTTGCTCCATACATGGGAGAAGACTCGGTTACTCCATTCCAGGAATTTGCCAACAAATGGGTAATTCTATTGGCATTAACATCCAACAAGGGAGCGCTTGACTTCCAGTTTACTACAGATGTGAATGGAGAAGAATTGTACAAGAAAGTACTGAAGAAATCCTCAAAGTGGGGAAGTGACGAAAACCTGATGTATGTTGTTGGTGCAACACGTGCGGAAGGAATCGCTGAAGTAAGAAAGGTTGTTCCGAATCATTTCTTTCTGGTTCCCGGTGTCGGAGCACAGGGCGGAAGTTTGGAAGACGTTGCAAACTATGGCTGGAATAAGGATTGTGGATTGCTGGTAAATGCGTCACGTTCCGTTTTGTATGCTTCCAACGGAGTGGATTTTGCGGAAAAAGCACGTGAGGAAGCAGTTGCATTGCAACAACAAATGGCTGTAATTTTAGCGGAAAAACAATTCTGATCCATGGAAGCGAAAGAAATCAGAAAGGAACTCGCAGAAACTATTCGTAACTACCATCAGAAAGGATGGTCACCGGCGACCTCTACGAATTACTCGTTTCGTAACGCTGATAATCTAAACTGTATTTATGTTTCACGTTCGGGGGTTGATAAATCTCAGTTTACCGAGGATGACTTCATTGCGGTTGATTTTTCCGGAAATCCGTTACCTGAATACGCCGGTGTAAAACCATCAGCGGAAACATTGATCCATTGTTCGCTGTATCAGATGTTCCCGGAAACAATGTGTATTGTGCATAGCCATTCGGTGTATTCCGTACTGCATTCTGCAGTGGAAGAAAGAGCTGTTAACTTTTCCGGATATGAACTTCTGAAAGGATACCACGGGATTGAGACACACGATGTATCTGTTGACCTGCCGATTTACGACAATACACAAAACATGTCGGATTTTTCTGAAGAACTCTTCGCCAGCAAAACACGACTGGAAGTCCCTGCATTCATCATGCGCAAACACGGAACGTATGCCTGGGGGCGGAACCTTTTCGAAGCAAAACGTCATTTGGAAACAACGGAATATTTGCTTGAGGTAGAGTGGAAGCTGAAAGGAATGTAAAATTGAAAATGGTGCATTGAAAAGAACGCCAGCGGCTAAAGTATCGGGCCGGGAACTTCTTGCTAATGCAATCGTTGATAATTGATAATTTTCTTCTCAATTTTACACTTTCAACTCTCAATTCGCAATATGGCTATTCTTTCTATTCCAGACAAACACATTACGGAGAAAAATCCGGATGCGATTCGTAAGTTCATGAACGAACGCGGAATCTTCTTTGACCAATGGACAGCTGATGTTGTATTTGAAGATACAGCTACCCAGGAGGAGATTCTGAAGGCCTATGAATCGAGTCTTGAGCCGTTCATGAAGCAAGGTGGTTATCAAACGGCAGATGTAATTACAATCAATAGTCTGACTGAAAACTACGATGCAATTCGCGCGAAGTTTTTAGCAGAACACATTCATACCGAAGATGAAATCCGTTTTTTCGTTGATGGACAAGGGTTATTCTGGTTTCACCTGGAGAACGGAGAAATCTTTAACCTGCTTTGCGAAAAAGGCGATTTGATTTCCGTTCCGGAAGGAACCAAACACTGGTTCGATGCCGGCGAAAGCGATCCGTTTGTGAAAGCGATCCGCATTTTCATTGACATGAGCGGTTGGGTTCCACATTATACTGAAGCTGGAACCGAGAAGCGGTACAGCAATTTCATCGTTCCATCACACTAAGCTCATTCATATGCTGAATACACACCCGAAATTCATTCTTACAGATATTGAGGGAACCACAACTTCCATTTCTTTCGTTGCTGATGAACTGTTTCCGTATTTCCGTGAACACATCAACGAATTGTTGGAATTGAAAGATCATCCGGTTGTGGCCGGTGCTTTTGCGGAAACGGTCCACCTTGCGTTGGAACACGACCGTGAAACCCTTGTGAACGATGAGCAGATTCTGGCGAAATTGACGCAATGGAGCATCGAAGACCGAAAAATTACCCCGCTGAAAACCCTTCAGGGAATTCTCTGGGATAAAGGCTACCGAACCGGTAAATTGAAGGGGCACGTGTATTCTGATGTGGCGGCCAAGCTGGAAGAATGGAAAAAACAAGGGATTGGTCTTGGTGTTTTTTCTTCCGGATCAATTCCCGCTCAGAAACTAATTTTTGGTTTCAGCATAGATGGTGACTTAACACCGAATTTTTCTGCATATTTCGATACAACTACAGGTGGGAAACGCGAACCGGAAACGTATCCGAAGATTGCAACCGCATTGAATGTTCCCGCTAACGATATTCTATTCCTGAGCGATGTTGTTGAGGAATTGCAAGCTGCGGACCAGGCAGGTTTTCAGACTGTTCAATTGGTTCGTCCGGGAACCGAACCTAACTGGTCAACAGTAGCACACGATTTTAACGAAATACAATTTCCATAAGCATACCAATGAGCAATTTCAGAACCATTTGGACAACAGAAGACAAGTACGTTGAAGTAATAGATCAGCGTAAACTACCGCACGAATGGGTGGTTGAAAAACTGGTTAGTTACAAAGATGCGGAACGTGCCATTAAAGACATGGTGGTGAGAGGAGCGCCCTTGATTGGGGCTACTGCGGCTTACGGAATTTACCTTGCTGCGCGTGAAGGCGCGAATATGGATGAAGCTTTTGCTGCGTTACGTGCGTCTCGTCCAACAGCTGTGAACCTGTTCTGGGCGTTGGATCGAATGAAAGCGAAGCTGAACAGTGCAACGGATCTTGTTGAAACTGCCTGGAAAGAAGCTGCTCAGATTGTTGAAGATGATGTTGAAACCTGTCGTATGATTGGGGTACATGGGCTTCCGTTAATCGAAGCATTAAGTAAAAAGAAAAACGGTGAGACCGTCAACATTCTGACACACTGCAATGCCGGAATGTTAGGCTGTATTGAATGGGGAACAATTTCTTCGCCGATTTATCAAGCCGTACAAAAAGGAATCAAAGTGCATGTTTGGGTGGATGAAACACGTCCGCGTTTGCAAGGAGCAAACCTTACCTGTTATGAATTGACGCGTCACGATGTTTCTCATACATTGATTGTTGATAATCAAGGAGGTCACCTGATGCAGCATGGAATGGTTGATATGGTGATTGTCGGAACAGACCGAACCACGCGGCAGGGCGATGTGGCAAATAAAATCGGAACATACCTGAAAGCACTTGCGGCGGCAGATAATAACGTTCCTTTTTACGTCGCACTTCCATCTACAACATTGGATTGGACAATCAACGATGGCTTAAAAGAAATTCCGATAGAAGAACGTAATCAGGATGAAGTGCGCTACGTTGTTGGAAAGAGCAGAGAAACCGGAAAACTCGATGAAGTCCTGATTTGTCCGGAGACAACACCAGGTTCCAATTACGGATTTGATGTTACTCCGGCTCGATTAGTAACAGCATTAATCACCGAAAGAGGAGTTTGTTCTGCTTCCGAAGAAGGTTTATTGGAATTGTTTCCGGAGCAAAGAATAGCATCGCTTCCGTTGGAGGATTAAATTGAAAAGAACGATGAAGCCACTAGCTATTCTGACAGTGTTGTTTATGCTTGTTTCAACGCAGCTGTTCGCTCAAATTACCGCGTTGCCCATCATGAAGTCAACACCTGGTCAATTACTCAATTTTAATAGTGAAGATGAACGAAAGCATGCTGGCTTGTATGACAAAGTCGATGCGTCCGGAATAGAATCTCTTAGCAAAGAAGAGCAGGCACTTTATTCCAGTAGAGAGGTCGAAAATTATTACGATGTATTGAGCCCGGGATGTAGCTGGTATTGCAGTGGAGGGGTTGATTCTCTGTATGCGTCATCTTCCCTTCAAGCTTCTGCTGTGGCTGGTTACGATGCAAAAAATGCGCATGATCTCGATTATTCCACTGCCTGGGTGGAAGGCTCGGTTGGGGATGGAACCGGACAGTTCATCGAATACTTGTTTCCGGCGCATAACCCACGGATTACCGAGATCATCATTGCAAATGGATATGTGAAATCGGAAAAAGCCTGGAGAGAAAACGGACGTGTCAAACGGCTGTTGATGTACATCGACAATAAACCGTTTGCTTACCTGGAATTGGAGGATTCACGAACCGAACAGCATTTCTTTTTTACTCCGATTGGAAATGAACGTGATCATAATGCCTCTGATTATGACGCTCAGCGATCTTTTTCAATTCGGTTTGAAATTTCAGAAGTTTATCGCGGAGAAAAATATACCGATACCGCAATTAGTGAGATCTACTTCAACGGAATAGACGTTCACTGATTAACTCCTGGCAAAAGAAGCCTTTACTACAGTATTGAATTTCTGTGCTTTCCAGCTTTCCTTTTTGACATTGTAGAGGCAGTAAATCAGGTTGTTTTTCCGCATTACCTTTTTGTAGTCGGACATACGGATAGTCATCGTAAACTTAACGGTATTCCAGGAATGTGCTTTGAATTGATTCATCAAAACCGGCTTGGTCTGTTTCCAGAAAACATTTTCTTTTGTTGTTGCTGAAATGTTATCGAGACTCACAGTTAGTTTCGGCAGAGCGTCCAGTTCTTTCAATGTTTTCAGATAGAAATCTCCTTCGAATTCCACCTGTATACTTTTCGTCTTCGGATCAAGCGTTACCGTTTTACCAAGATGGATGTATTCATCCGAAACAATGTTATTCGGAAATGATTTCTGTTTCAATGCGGTCAACGTTTCGTATTCTTCACTGCGAACATAACTTGCGTAGAGCTCCTCAGAGAGAATTCGATCGTAATCATACAGGTATTTCGCTAAACGACCGAAGAGTTTTAATTGATGAGACATCCGCTTGGAACGCTGCTCATCCTTTACTTTGGTGGTGCGCAGATTCTTATGGATACGAAACAGCTGTTTATCGTACAGGAAATAATTGCCCATTACCAAATGCTTGTTTTGCATATCAATAGTGATCAATGGAAGTGTTCGTTTACTTTCAAATGATTCATGGAACGCTAATTCCTGTCCGTAAAACGGAGTTTCGGCAGGTAAATTCAATTCCGGATAAGTGAGGCGCAGGTAATTCACCAGTGTTGGTGTAATGTCGGAATGGGAACAAACAGCTTCAAACGTTTTCGCCTTTTTAAGAAGTGGCGAATAAAGGATCAGTGGCGTTTTGTATTTCTCAATTTCCGAAGTAACTGTAAGCTCCGATCCATGGTCACCCAGAATCAGATATATCGTATTGTCAAATTCCGGATTTTGTTGTGCTTTCGTGAAATATTTTCTCAATGCTTCATCGGTAAAAACATAAGCAGCAAAATCCTCTTTCCGCTCCAGTACATTCCTCTGCTCCTTTGAATAGCGCTTATTTGGTTTGAATCGATCCTTTAACAATGAAATGTACTTTTCTTTATTCGGAATCATGAACGGTGTGTGCGTACTGATCGTCAGAAAAACATCCAGCCGTGATCGTTTGCCAATCTGTTGTTTCGGTAAATCGGTCCAGGATTGTTCAAAGAGTTGGTCATCGGAATGTCCCCAGGGATTTTCTACCCCATTTATTGTTGTTGAAAAGCCCTTGTTCCATTGATTCACCTGATAGTCTGTTTGGAGGTAATTCATATAACCTTTCATATTGGAATACTCCAAATCCACACCACAATAGAATCGTGAATAATAATGTGATTTGAGCAAAGCCATGAGCGACCAGTGCCTTGGGAAATTATCCGTTTGCAACATGATTCCGTTCGGAGGATTCGGTATAGAAGTCAAAACCGCCGGAAGTACGTTGTGCGTTCGTTCGCAGGTAGAAAGGAAATTCGGGAAGAATAAACTTTTTCCGGCTAGTGAATCCAGGAAAGGCATAAGGTGTCCTGTTCTGTCGGCATTCTTACCTACAAAAGAAGACGACAAGCTTTCGACAATTATGATGACAACATTCGGCGGTTCTTTCTCTGCTTTCATGTATGTAGAAAGTGTGCTTTCGTTTGGCAAACTATGAAGCATTGGAAAGCGTTTGCCGCGCTGCGTTGAATCCTGAAAAAAGGTGCCATCTAGTTTTCGGAATTCTTTCGCCGAGATAGCGAGTCGTTCCTCCGGTTCCTGTGCGCCAAAGTAATGTTGATTGGCTGCATTCAGAAAAATGGAAAGTTTGTTGTTGCTTACCAGATCTCCTACGTGATCTTCTGTAGACAGAACGTTCCATGGAATGAGAACACCAGCCAGAATTGCGAAAAGCACATAAAAGGCCGGTAACCGTTTACTGCGCGCAGTTCTTTTTTTTACTGATCGCGCCAAAAGAAAATAAATGATGATTAACCCAAAAATTGCGGTGACACTGGTTACGTCTGCATTGGTTCTCAAATCTGCGGCAGTAGAAATATCTGACGCCGATAATTGAAAAAACTCCGTCGATAATGCCTGCTTTGTTCTCAGCAGGTAAACTACCAATGCAAAATTCGCAAGGATAGAAAGGAGGTTGAGCAAGTGAAACGGAATCCATTTCCCTCGTTTCAGGAAGGAGTTAAACAATAATGCAAGTATAAATCCCGCAGTGGAAACGAGAAGAGCCAATTGAAAATCGAATAACAATCCTTTCAAATGATGCACCACTGAAACGTCGGTTCCGAAATACGTATTTGGCTCCAGAGAATATTCAAATAGACGGGTTGCAACGAAAGCTACAAATAGCGAAAAGAAGTAGGGTAAACCCTCGGATATGGTTTGCTTGAACTTCAAAAATGTGTTTTTGCAATATTACGAATATGTCCGTGAATCAAACCTGAAACGGAAGTTTTAGAAAAAACAGATGTTTCAAAATCAACTTTTTCATTATATTAATGTGAAAAAAAGAAATGACCGAGCACCACCTTCACCAATTGTGGAAACTGAAACGCTTTCCTTTTCACCGCTTGAAAACCACATGTAATCAATCCATTGAGATTCTGGATGTGGGGAGTTATAATACTGCTTCAGGTCCGGATTTTTTCAATGGGACGATTCGAATTGGCGAACTTATGCTGAGTGGAAACATCGAGATGCATCTGAAATCATCCGATTGGTATGCACACCGGCATCACCTTGATCCTGCCTACAATAATGTCATTCTTCATGTGGTGCTCAAACACGATAAGCCTGTGTTTATCAACGGAACCGAAGTCATTACGCTGGAACTCGGAAAAGAATTGAATTGGCTCGGAAACCGACTCCCGGAATTTCGAAAACAGGGAATTCCGTGTGGTGGACTCCTTTTCGGGACGATTGAGTTTGAAGCGCATTTGGAGAGAATCTTCCTGGACCGATTAAAAAGAAAGGCAAGGCGCTTTGCTGAAGGTCACTCACTGCAGCGTTTTTTTGAATCGCTCGTGGAAAGTTTTGGTAAGAAAGTTAACAACGAAGGATTTCTTGCATTAGCCCAATCAATTCGGATCGAGCTGCTTTTACGCGCAACTCCAATCCAGAAAAAAGCACTTATTCTTGGTATTTCGGGATATGAAGATAAAGAGTCATCTACAGATTGGATTAATGAATGGCAGTTTCTAAAACGTTGTCATGGATTGAACGAACTGAATCAGGTTATATGGAAGAAATCCGGAAATCGACCTTCATCTTTTCCTGATAAAAAGTTGCAACAGTTATTGGGAATCATTTACCACATTGATTGGCAATTTCCGTTTTGGGAACAATCTGTTCAGGGAATCCGCCAATATTGGAAGGAAGTTCTGAATACGGGAAAATTATCTTCTGCTTTCACGAATCATATCCTGATCAATGTTGTTGCTCCGTATTTGTGGTTTCTCGCCGAACTATATGGTAGGAGAGAGCTTCGGGATAAAGCCATCGAGCTAGTGAGAGTAACACCCCCGGAAGACAATTCCATTATCAGAAGCATGAGCGGATTTGATTTTCATCCCGAAAATGCATTACACTCTCAGGCGTTATTGGAATTGCACAACGAGTGGTGTAACAGAAAACAATGTCTCCGGTGTACAGTCGGTATCAATATGCTGTTGTTGTAGGTGAAATACGTATATTCGGATTAAATTCGTTTCCCATGAAAAAATTACTTGTTTTTGCATCACTATTGCTGTTACTCACTGCCTGTCCAATTGGGCTTGATTATGCCCCTGGTGAAATTGGAAAGGAAGAAGTCAATTCCAAATTAATTGGTACATGGATGCTTTCGAATCCGGATGACGCCGAAGCGAAGAAGTTTTCTATCAGCAAAATTGATAAGTATAGCTATAAAGTTGAGGTGGTGGAAAGAGGCGAAATGTACTCACTTGAAACCGACAACTTAACATTATATGAGACTACCATAAATGGTTTACACGTGTTATACCTGAAACCGGATAATGAAGAACAGTATTATATGTATCAGTATAAACTGGAAGGAAATACACTTACTATCGCTGATATTCCATTGTTGGACGGTGGAATTGATGCAGTAACTTCCACAGAATCATTGCGTAAACAAATTGAGTCATCAATGACGATGGAAACGTTCTATGCAGAACCATTAACCTATGAAAAACAGTAACTTTGTAGGGTTGATATGAAAAGAACCCTTCAGAAAATTGCCTTCTTTTTCGAAATGCGCTCCTTCGGAGTGTGCGATTGGTGGGCGGCTAAATTGGGCATCCAGTCCAACAAGGTTCGTCTTGGGTTCATTTATGCAACGTGTATTGGTTTGGGTTCCCCGCTTATCCCATATTTGATCATGGCGTGGATTCTGGAACACAAACATTACTTCAAACTCAAGTCTAAAAAACGTTCAATCTGGGAATTATAACATGAAAATTCTTATTACCGGATCGAACGGTTTACTTGGACAAAAACTGGTGAAACGCTGTTTGAAGCATAGTATATCCTTCGTTGCAACCAGCAAAGGTGCAAATCGAAATTCTTCCTGCCCGGACAACTGTTATCGCGAGCTGGATATCACAGATCAGAAAGCGGTTAACCAGCTGATCGCTGAAGTGAAACCAACAGCCATTATTCACACTGCAGCTATCACGAATGTAGATTATTGCGAAGATCACCCCGAAGAATGTAAGACTGTGAATGTCGACGCGACCCAATACTTGTGGGAAGCAGCGAAAAACAGTGGCGCTCACTTCGAATTACTGTCTACCGATTTTGTTTTTGACGGAGAAAATGGACCTTATTCGGAAACAGATAAGGTGAACCCGCTTAGTACCTACGCCCGTTCGAAAGTGGATGCGGAGAATATTCTGTTAAACGATCCGAATCACAATTGGTCAATAGCCAGAACCATTATCGTTTATGGAACTGGAGAGGGATTATCACGTTCCAACATGATTTTGTGGGCATTGGAAGCTCTTCCGAAAGGACAGACAATGAATCTGGTGAACGACCAGTTCCGTGCGCCAACCTGGGCAGATGATCTGGCGTACGGTTGCATGGAAATCGTATTGCGCAACCAAAAAGGAATTTTTCACCTTTCAGGACCACAAACACTGGCAGTTTCAGAGATCGTTCGACGCATTGCGCGTTACCTGAACGTATCGGACAACTGCATCAACGAAATATCATCACACACACTCAATCAGGCGGCTATACGTCCGCCCAAAACTGGTTTTGACTTAACCAAAGCGGCTACATTACTCGATTACAGGCCTCACGTATTGGAAGATACGCTGAGCGAATTGATCCGGGAAATTTCAAGCCAATAATATATGTCAGAATCGCAACCCCAATTCACTTATTCGAAAGCACAATTCAGAGGAACAATGATTATCGTTGTTATTCTCGGCTTCATTTTCGTATTACCGGATGTAATTGTCTATTGTTCTAAAAGTGAACCGTTCTCCATCAAACTTCTGCCCGGAAAAGAAGCGAAAGCTTACAGGCAGGTATTGCACAGAAGCAAGTATCCCGATCGTTTCAAAAAACGCGAATCCAGGTATTTGGCTCCAATCGGGAAATTCAATCCGAACGACTATACCGTGGAACAGTGGATGGCATTGGGATTGAGCGAAAAACAGGCAAAGGTCATTCTGAAGTTTACCAAATACAGGTTGAAATCGAATGAAGATCTCAAGCGCATATTTGTAATCAATGAAGAACTCTACAATTTAATCAAAGACTCTACTTTTTATGATGCTGCCCCAATGAATAAACCCTATCCGGATGAACACTTCCATAAGCAAATTGCAAAACAAATTCGGGTCAATCTAAATACCGCATCAGAGGAAGAATTGATGACTGTTCCCGGAATCGGCAACTACTTTGCGCGAAAGATCGTGGAGTATCGAAATCATCTTGGAGGTTATTACAGTAGCGAACAACTATTGGAAATATACAAAGTAGACCAGGAGAAATTGGACAAATGGAATCCCTATTTCGAAGTCAATCCTGGAGATATTAACGTGTTGAATGTAAATTCCGGAACGGCAGACGAATTACAGAAACATCCGTATATCTCTTGGAATTTGGCAAATTCTCTCGTAAAATTGCGCCAGCAAAAAGGTAGCTACAAACGTGTTGAAGATTGTAAACAATCTGTTTTAATGACACCGGAACTCTACCAGAAGTTGAAGCATTATCTGAAAGTAGAATGATAGAAGAACAATTGAAGGCGGCGATTCGTGACGTGCCGGATTTTCCGAAGGAAGGAATAGTATTTAAAGACATTACACCAATCATGTTGGATCCGAAGTTGTCGGAAGATGTGGTTGAGCATCTGGCGAACATGTACCGCGATAAGGGCATCACAAAAATTGCCGGAATTGAAAGTCGTGGCTTCCTCTTCGGTTACCCGTTGGCGATGCGTTTGGGATTGCCGTTTATCCTGATTCGTAAGGCCGGCAAACTCCCATACCATAAAATCAGTCATTCTTATGAGTTGGAATATGGTTCTGCAACAATTGAAATTCATACGGATGCGGTCAGTGAAGGCGATAAAGTATTGATACATGACGACTTATTGGCTACAGGAGGTTCTGCAGCAGCGGCAGCTGAACTGATCAGGAAATGTGGCGGAGAAATAGAAGGATTTTCATTTCTTGTAGGACTGCATTTTTTGGGCGGAGATAAAAAATTGAATTCCTACTCCAATAATATTACTACTTTAGTCAGCTATTTTTAGAGACTTAGTTGAAAAAATAACACCCCAAAACTGAAAAAATGAATTTTGAGATGAACGAAAACCAGCGAATGATCGCCCAAATGGTGCGCGACTTCGCTGAAAAAGAAATTCGACCTAAACGTAACGAATGGGACGAATCTGAACACTTTCCTGTAGATGTAATGAAAAAAATGGGTGAGCTTGGCTTACTTGGTATTTACATTCCTGAAGAATATGGAGGAAGTGGGTTCTCTTACTTCGAGTATGCAACTGCACTGATGGAACTTGGAAAAGTGTGTGGAGGTGTAGGCTTAAGTGTAGCTGCACACAATTCACTATGTACCGGACATATCTACTACCACGGAAGTGAAGAACAAAAGAAAAAATACCTTCCGAAATTGGCAAGTGGTGAATGGATTGGTGCATGGGGATTGACAGAACCAAATACCGGATCTGATGCAATGCGCATGAAATGTACTGCTGTTAAAGACGGAGACCATTGGGTAATTAACGGTGCGAAAAACTGGATCACTCACGGTTTGTCCGGAGATGTTGCTGTGGTACTGATTCGTACCGGTGAATTGCTTGATTCAAATGGAATTACCGCATTTATTATCGAAAAAGGAACTCCTGGATTCTCTGCAGTGAAAATCAAGGACAAGTTAGGAGTTCGTGCTTCTGAAACAGCGGAATTGATTTTTGATAATGTTCGCATCCATGAATCACAAGTAATTGGTGAAGTTGGACAAGGTTTCAAGCAAGCAATGCACATTTTGGATGGTGGCCGTATTTCAATTGCGGCTCTTTCTTGCGGAATTGCGCGTGGAGCATTTGAAGCATCTGTTCAGTACGCAAAAGAACGCGAGCAGTTTGGGCAGCCAATTGGTAAGTTCCAGGCAATTGGATTCAAATTGGCGGATATGGCTACACAAGTTGAAGCTGCCGAATTGTTGACATACCAGGCTGCAGACTTGAAAAATCGCGGTGAAAAAATGACTTCGCAAGGAGCTTTCGCGAAATATTATTCTTCTGAAGTTGCAGTAAAATGTGGTAATGAAGCCGTTCAGATCATGGGCGGATACGGTTATACAAAAGAGTATCCTGCGGAGAAATACTTGCGCGACGCGAAGTTGATGACCATCGGTGAAGGAACATCCGAAATTCAAAAACTAGTTATTTCTCGAGAAATTTTGAAGTAACTATTGTTGAAAAGAAAAATGTTGTATCTTTGCGCTCCCTTCCGTAAGGTAGGGTTGTTGAAAAGCTAATAATAGAACTAAGATAATATGTTAATCATTCCAGTAAAAGAAGGCGAAAACATCGAAAGAGCCCTTAAGAAGTACAAGAAGAAGTTCGACAAAACGAACACAATGAAAGAATTGCGTCGTCGTAAAGAATTCGAAAAACCGTCGGTTACTTTGCGTCAGGGTAAAATTCGTGCTGCTTACGCTCAGAAAATGAAGTCGCAAGAAATCTAAGGAGTGTTTAATTCCGAATTGACCCCGACCTGGTTTGTCCAGCGTCGGGGTTTTTGTTTTTATCAGTTGATGGTTTGTTGGATGCGTGACCTGCTACCGCAATTAAAATGTAACATTTCGTTCATTGCCACCGTTTAATCATGTAATGATTAACGAAACATTCATAACCTTTCTGGAAGTTGAGAAACGATTCTCAGGTCATACCCTTCGTGCCTATATGGATGATCTGCAGCAATTCGTAAACTTTGCAGAGATTACAAAAAATTCCGATTGGAAGGATGTGAGTCATCAACTCGTTCGCGGGTGGATCGTTGACTTGATAGAGTCGGGAAATACCAACCGTACCGTAGCCAGGAAATTGAGTTGTTTGCGTTCATTTTTTAAATGGGCAATTCATAATGGTCATGTTCCTGATAATCCAATGCTTCGTGTCAAGGCCCCTAAAGTCGAGAAACGGTTGCCAAACTTCGTTAAGGAATCCGAGTTGGAGCGTGCGGAGAGCGTGAAACTGTTTTCCGACAACTTTGACGGGAGACGTGATCAATTAATCGTGGAGTTGTTTTATCAGACAGGAATTCGTTTAAGCGAGTTGATTCATCTAAAAGAATCTGATGTTCATCAGCAACATATCAAAGTGCTGGGAAAACGGAACAAAGAACGCATTATTCCTTTGGGTAAGGAGTTATTCGGACTTATTCAAAACTACCGGCTTATTAAGCCGAAGGAGAACGATTCGAGTGAATTTTTCTTTGTCAAAAATGACGGTAGAAAATTGTCTGCAAAGTTTGTTTATAGAAAAATAAATGCCTACCTTGGAAGTGTTAGCTCTGTGCAAAAGAAAAGTCCGCATGTGCTGAGACATACCTTCGCAACCCATCTGTTGAACAATGGTGCGGGACTCGAAACTCTTAAGGAATTGTTGGGTCACGCTGGTTTGTCGGCTACACAAGTATATACTCATAATTCCTTTGCTCAGATCAGTTCTATTTATTCACATGCTCACCCGCGTGGGCGCAAAAAGTAAAAGTCATGGATATTAAAGTTCATTCAATCCACTTCAAGGCAGATCAAAAGTTGATCAATTTCATCAATGAGAAGGTGAATAAGCTGCAGTTGTTTTTTGACAATATTATAGTGAGTGAGGTTTTTTTGAGAATAGATAAGAATGTAGAGAAGGAAAATAAGATTGCTGAAGTTAAAATAATGATTCCTGGAAAGGAATTATTTGCAAAAAAACAATGTAAAACCTTCGAGGAGGCTGCTGATTTATGTGTTGGGGCACTAGAAACCCAAGTAAAAAAACACAAAGGGAAATTGGCTAGTTAATCCTGTAAATGAATACATTAAAGGAAGGGCTCGAAATCGGGCCCTTCTTTTTTTGAAATTTTATTGATTTTTTTTGCTGGAAGTCTTGTAGGTATTCATTTGTTTACTACATTTGCAAACCCAAATGGGAAAAACACTAAAGAAAACGTTCTTTTAAATCGTAATACCAAATCAAAAAGTGCCGGTGTAGCTCAGTTGGCTAGAGCAGCTGATTTGTAATCAGCAGGTCGGGGGTTCGAGCCCCTCCACCGGCTCACTGAAATTGATGGGGATGTCGCATAGTGGCTATTGCAGCAGACTGTAAATCTGTCACCTCACGGTATCGCTGGTTCGAGTCCAGCCATCCCCACACGATTTCATTTGATAAAACATTTTCAAGCGGGAGTAGCTCAGTTGGTAGAGCGTCAGCCTTCCAAGCTGAGGGTCGCGAGTTCGAATCTCGTCTCCCGCTCAAAAGGTAAAACGATTTGAAAGGGCATGCCGGTGTAGCTCAGGGGTAGAGCGCTTCCTTGGTAAGGAAGAGGTCACGAGTTCAAATCTCGTCATTGGCTCTACAGAGAATTCACTCATTAGGAAATGGGTGAAATTTTGTATTAGTAAGAACAAGAGTTTATTAACTACGTAACAAATAAAACAAATGGCTAAGGAAAATTTTAATCGTTCCAAACCGCACGTTAACATTGGTACTATTGGTCACGTTGACCACGGTAAGACTACGTTGACGGCTGCAATTTCAAGCGTATTGGCTGCTAAAGGATTGGCTGCCGTTCGTGATTTCTCTTCTATCGATAACGCACCTGAAGAAAAAGAGCGTGGTATTACTATCAACACGTCACACATTGAGTACGAAACAGCTAACCGTCACTACGCACACGTTGACTGTCCAGGTCACGCGGATTACGTAAAGAACATGGTTACTGGAGCTGCGCAGATGGATGGAGCGATCCTGGTAGTTGCTGCTACTGATGGACCGATGCCACAAACACGTGAGCACATCCTTCTTGGACGTCAGGTAGGTGTTCCTCGTTTGGTTGTATTCATGAACAAAGTGGACATGGTTGACGATGCTGAGTTGTTGGAGCTTGTAGAAATGGAAGTTCGTGAATTGTTGTCGTTCTACGATTACGATGGTGACAATGCGCCAGTTATCCAGGGTTCTGCTCTTGGAGCTTTGAACGGTGAGCCTCAGTGGGTTGCTAAAGTTGACGAATTGATGGATGCAGTAGACTCTTACATTGAGCTTCCTCCACGTGACGTTGATAAGCACTTCTTGATGCCGGTTGAAGACGTATTTACGATTACTGGTCGTGGTACTGTAGCAACAGGTCGTATCGAAACTGGAGTTATCAACTCTGGAGATCCTGTAGAAATCCTTGGAATGGGTGAAGAGAAATTGACTTCAACTGTAACTGGGGTTGAGATGTTCCGTAAGATCTTGGATCGCGGAGAAGCTGGTGACAACGTTGGTCTATTGCTACGTGGTATTGAGAAATCTCAAATCAAGCGTGGAATGGTTATCTGTAAACCAGGTTCAACTAAGCCTCACCAAGACTTCAAGGCTGAGATCTACGTATTGAAGAAAGAAGAAGGTGGACGTCACACTCCATTCCATAACAAATACCGTCCTCAGTTCTACTTCCGTACAACTGACGTAACTGGAGAGATTTTCTTGACAGACGGACGTGAGATGGTTATGCCAGGTGATAACGTAACAATCAATGTTAAATTGATCGTTCCTGTAGCAATGGACAAAGGTCTACGTTTCGCTATCCGTGAGGGTGGTCGTACTGTAGGTGCAGGTCAGGTTACTGAAATCATCGCTTAATTCGCGATACACATATGAATTGAAAGGGGAGGTCAACTCCCCTTTTTACACGGGCGTAGCTCAGCTGGTAGAGTAGTGGTCTCCAAAACCATTGGTCGTGGGTTCGAATCCTACCGCCCG
>CBIHND010000009.1:0-124549 GCA_966211245.1 uncultured Fluviicola sp.
TAGAATAGAATAGACTGGAATGGAATGGAAATGAACAGGCTAAAAGGGGTCATAGAACAATATGGACGTTGGTCTGAACTGCTAGTATATGTTGGCAGAATAGAGACTCATATTGAATCTGATTTTAGCCATTCTTTAGAAAACGCAAAAGCTCTCTTGGAAACAATTGGTAAAGAAATTTGCCATTCGAATGGAATACAACTAAGTGAAACTTCGAGTGTAAATGGGGTTTTGAAAAATGCTTTTTCATCTTTAGGGTACGCGAATACGAACTTAGTAAATCAAATTTCTTCTGCCTTAGCGACTATCGGTCAACAGGTTGGTGAATTGAGAAACGAAATAGGTATCTCCTCTCACGGGAAATCCTTGGAGGAAATTAGAGAGCGAAATAATCGTGTAGATATTCTCACAAGAGAATTTTTAATTGATACAATTGAAATAGTTTCATGCTTTCTAATTCGAAATTTTGAGAATGAAAATCCACGTAAACTGAGAGATACGCTAGAAGAAACACTGGATTATTTGAAGGCCGAGGAATTCAACGAGTTTTGGGATGACTCATTTGGTGATTTTGAAATGGGGAATTACGCCTATTCGGCTAGTGAAATTTTGTTTAATGTAGATAAGCAAGCATACATTAATGAGTACAATGCCTATTCGGCAAGTGAAACGACTGAAGAATGATGAAAATTACTGAAAGCATAATTGAAGCGTTCACAATTGAATTACTTGATAAATTAGGGTATGAATATTTATATGGCCCGGACATCTCATTCGATGGAGAAAATCCTGAAAGAGAAAACTATTCACAGGTTCTATTACTGAATAGACTACAGAACGCTGTTCAACGAATCAATCGCAATATACCGATCTATGTGCAAGCGGAGGCTATCAAAGAAATTCAACGTGTTGATTCGACTGAATTGCTTGCCAACAATGAAACTTTTCATCGTTTGTTGACGGAGGGTATTCCAGTTTCTAAACGTGTAGATGGAGATGACCGGGGCGATAGAGTTTGGCTGATTGATTTTAAGAACCCACACAACAATGAATTTGTGGTAGCCAATCAATTCACTATCATTGAAAATGACAACAATAAACGACCTGATATTATTCTATTTGTCAATGGAATTCCTCTGGTTCTTCTTGAATTAAAGAATGCAGCAGACGAAAACACAACTATAAATTCGGCTTTCAAACAAGTAGAAACCTATAAGGCGATCATTCCAAGTCTTTTCACTTACAATGGCTTTGTGGTTATTTCTGATGGTTTAGAAGCCAAAGCAGGTTCTATATCGGCAGGATTTAGTAGATATATGGCTTGGAAATCGGAGGATGGTAAGGCTGAAGCGTCGCATCTAATAAGCCAGTTAGAAACGCTGATTCAAGGTATGTTGAACAAAGAAACTCTGATTGACTTGATCAGGCATTTCATCGTTTTTGAAAAATCGAAAAAGGAAGATGCAGAAACTGGCATTACAACCATTACAACTGAAAAAAAAATAGCAGCATATCATCAATATTATGCTGTTAATAAAGCTGTAGAGTCAACTATTAGAGCAACAGGATTCGGAATAAATACTGCAGAGGAGGATGTTCACATGCTTGTTTCCAATTTGGTGATGGAACCACCTGTAAACTACGGCTTACCTGACGTGAGAAATCAAGGTGTTGGAGACAAAAAAGGCGGTGTGGTGTGGCATACACAAGGTAGTGGAAAATCACTATCTATGGTTTTCTATACAGGTAAGATAGTATTAGCTTTGGATAATCCGACTATTCTCGTCATAACAGACCGTAATGATTTGGATGATCAGCTCTTTGATACGTTTGCAGCATCTAAACAATTACTACGGCAACAACCCGTTCAGGCGGATGACAGAAACCAACTCAAAGAATTACTGAGAGTAGTTTCAGGTGGGGTAATATTTACAACTATTCAGAAGTTCCACCCTGAAGATGGGAATGTATACGAGTTACTTTCCGACAGAAAAAACATTATTGTAATTGCGGACGAAGCACACAGAACGCAATACGGGTTTAAAGCAAAAACTATTGATGCAAAAGACGAAAAGGGAAATGTAATTGGAAAGAAAATCGTTTACGGTTTTGCAAAATATATGCGTGATGCTTTGCCGAACGCAACGTATTTAGGATTTACAGGAACACCGATTGAAAGCACAGACGTAAACACACCAGCAGTTTTCGGAAACTACGTTGACATTTATGACATAGCCCAAGCCGTTGAAGACGGGGCAACGGTTCGCATTTTTTATGAAAGCCGTTTGGCAAAAGTGAATCTAGCCGAAGAAGGAAAACAATTAGTTGATCAATTAGACGATGAACTGGAACGAGAAGATTTAACCAATACCCAAAAAGCAAAAGCCAAATGGACACAATTGGAAGCCTTGGTTGGTAGTGAAAATAGAATTAAAATTATTGCCAAAGATATTGTGGCACACTTTAGCCAAAGACAAGAAGTGTTTGAAGGCAAAGGAATGATTGTCTCCATGAGTCGCAGAATTGCAGCCGATTTATATCAAGCAATTATCGACTTGAAACCTGAATGGCATTCAGACGACTTGAATAAAGGTGTGATAAAAGTGGTAATGACATCGGCATCTTCGGATGGTCCGAAAATCTCAAAACATCACACAACAAAAGATCAAAGAAGAACACTTGCTGAAAGAATGAAAAATCCTAATGACGAATTGCAATTGGTCATCGTTCGGGATATGTGGCTTACTGGTTTTGATGCACCTATTATGCACACTCTTTACATTGACAAACCAATGAAAGGGCATAATTTGATGCAAGCCATTGCAAGGGTAAACCGAGTTTACAGAGACAAGCCAGGCGGTTTGATCGTAGATTATTTGGGTATTGCAGCTGACTTGAAAAAGGCATTGGCATTTTATTCTGATGCAGGTGGTAAAGGCGACCCGACAATATTACAAGAGCAAGCCGTTCAATTAATGTTGGAGAAATTGGAAGTCGTTTCGCAGATGTATCATGGCTTTGAATATGAGACATATTTTGAAGCCGATACTTCAAAAAAATTATCGTTGATACTTGCAGCGGAAGAACACATTTTAAGTCTTCAAGATGGAAAGAAAAGATACGTTAATGAAGTAACAGCTCTATCAAAGGCGTTTGTGATAGCGATTCCGCATGACCAAGCAATGGATGCAAAAGACGAAGTTTCGTTTTTCCAGGCGATAAAAGCGAGATTGGTGAAGTTTGACGGAACAAGTTCAGGCAGATCAGACGAAGAAATTGAAACGACTATTCGTCAAGTTATTGACAAAGCTTTGGTTTCTGAGCAGGTGATTGACGTTTTCGATGCAGCGGGCATAAAGAAACCCGATATTTCCATTCTTTCCGAAGAGTTTTTAATGGAACTGAAAGGAATGGAGCATAAAAATGTTGCATTGGAAGTTTTGAAAAAACTCTTGAATGATGAAATAAAATCGAGAGCTAAAAAGAATCTTGTTAAGAGCAGGACATTTTTAGAAATGCTTGAAAACTCTATCAAGAAATATCACAACAAAATACTTACAGCAGCCGAAGTAATTGAAGAGCTCATCAACCTAAGCAAGGATATCGTTGAAATGGATAATGAAGCTAAACACATGGGCTTATCGGACTTTGAATATGCATTTTACACGGCAGTGGCCAACAACGACAGTGCAAGAGAACTCATGCAACAAGACAAATTGAGAGAACTCGCAGTTGTATTGACAGAAACTATCCGGCAAAACGCATCTATTGACTGGACAATTAAAGAAAGTGTAAAAGCTAAATTGAAAGTTGCAGTAAAAAGAATTTTAAGAAAGTTTGGTTATCCACCTGACATGCAGATGTTAGCGACGGAGACCGTATTAATGCAAGCGGAAATCATAGCAAATGAAATAACCAAATAACTCAATTAGTCGTTATTTGAATGGATTGAACGTTAATCTTTTCCGATTCCTCACTCAACAACCACCGTCATCACTCCAATTCGTCCGACACTATCAACTGTCCTCAAAACATAACTCCCCGCATCCAAGCCCTTATTGTCAATCATCACTTCAAAAGAGTCTACGCGGGAAATAGTTGAGAAATTGTCGAAATTTCCCTTGGACGAAGAAGTAGACTACAGAGATAGTTCATTGTTTGATTCTCGTGGAAATTAGATCATATCTTTTCCTGGCGAGGTTGGTGAGGAATAAATTCTATTACCACAGCAACTTTTCAGGCCCAATTCTTGCTCACCCCAACTAAACCCTCACGCATGAAAACACACCAACTTCTCCTTTTACTCGCTTTCCTTCCAACGTTCCTCTTCTCTCAAGGTTCCGTGCACACCAGGTATTCCGACAATTTCAGTTCCTGGGAAGTGAATGTCGGTGGGAGTGGTGTATTGGCTACGAAGTATTCAGACAACGTGGCGAGTTGGAGTATTTCCATCGGCGGCGCTGCCGGAAGTATCCAGACGCGGTATTCCAACGATTACAGCAACTGGGAAATCGCTATCGGCGGGAAAACGTACAAACTGAACACGCGCTATTCGGGTTCTTACAACCAATGGGAACTCTCGGGTGGCGACCTCGAAAAAACAATCAGCATTCACACGAAGTACGCCGATTCCTACGACGCGTGGACAGTTAACGGAACTGGCGACGATTTTCAGATCTATACCAACTTCAGCAACAATTTCGGTAGCTGGAGCATTTCTGTGGATCTCGGCAAGGCAGAACCTGGAGTGAAAGCCGCAGTTGCCTTCATTCCGGCATTTGTTGGCGCAATCTACCATGCCGGATTGGTCAGGTAGACGCGCATGCAGAGCGGATTGATCCCATAAAAAAGGGACAACCGCAAAAGACGGGTATCCCTTTCCTGTTATTAATCTTTTTATGGTGTTCGTTCCCGCCAAAAAGTGGAAACGTTACTTGCATTGGTATTTTCTCCTAATCAAGAAGAATCACCAAACCAACTACCAATGCGATTACTCCTAATACAAACATGACTCGTTGTTTTGTGCTTTCGCTGATTAATGAAAAAAAACCCGCAATCTTCATGCCCGAATGATCCGTTTTGGCTGAATCTGCCTCCTGCCGCGACGTGCAAAGCATTCGGTAAATTCCCGGAGTTGACGTGTTTTTTCAAAATGAAAACAAAATGTTCAGCCTGCTTCCGTTGAAATTGCATCCCAACTCCCGGAAACATACAATTCCTCCCCGGATTTCTGTAACACCTCATTGTTTAACTCACCCTACTTTACGGGTTTAAAACCGTTAGTATGAATTATCACGATTATAAATCCTGTATCGATGCCTGTTTGAGTTGCGCGGCATTCTGCAATCACTGTGCATCTTCCTGTTTGAAAGAAGAAAACCCGGAACAAATGGCTTTGTGCGTCCAATTGGATCAGGAATGTGCAGCAATCTGTTATGCAGCTGCGCAATTAATGAGCCTGGGAAGCCAGCAGGCGAAAGAAATCTGTAGAATTTGTGCGAAAATCTGTGAAGAATGCGCGAACGAATGCGAACAACACGAAAACGAACATTGCATTGCGTGTGCACGTGCGTGCAGAGCGTGTGCTGCCGAATGCGCGAAGATGTAAGGCAACTAATCCGGTAAGTCAGGAAGAAACGGATTTCTGAACGTTTCGTGAGTCAATAACTTCACCGAAGAACTGTCCCACAATAGTTTTAACTGATTCGGATAGGTGGTTCCGATCACATTGACCCGAAATCCAAACTTTTGGGCGTTGCCGTATACCTGTTTTTCTGTTTCTGTCGGAAGAAGGCTGTAATATTCTGTTATTCCGGCCTGTTGGAACAACGTGGTTAACCCTTCACGGGATGTTCCGGGAGTAAAGAAAACAACAAATTGATCGCTCAACACGTCGGTAGCATGAATGAGCGGAAGGAGCTTTGCTTCGAGTCCGGAACTTCTGAGCTTCTGATCCAGTTGGGAACCGGTTTTTTGATCCGGAGCCGTCACGACCATCGTTTCTTTATCCAGCGAAACAGTAAATTTCTTCAGGATTTTCTGAATGGAATCGAAGTACTGCGGAAAGCTCTCAACGGAATCCCATTTTTTGGTGATCAGGCAAAATTGCGTTGTGGAAGGACTTCCGGGTGCAACAAGAAAGGTGTTCGGAAGGCTCTTTTGGAACGAGGGTTGGAGTTCGTGGTAGATGTATCCATATCCGCCGCGTGAAGTGAAAATAGTTGCTTCTGTCATTTCCGGTTTGTCGTAACGTATTCTTACCCTGACCGATTGATCCTGTTCAGCACGAATGAGGAAAAACACATATCCCGGAATGGAATCGTTCGTTTCCAGTGGTTGCCAGGTTCCGTTTTTCTCGCCGTACACCTGACATTGTTTGGTAACGTCGGTGCCTTCGTTGTAAATCCGTAATTGATAGGTCCGCAACCGATTCTGCCAGGTTGGAATGATCAATGTGTGCTGCACACCTTTACGACTATAAAAAACCTCGATCGGGACATCAATGTGCTCTTCGTTGGTTAACACTTTCGCGATGAGTTTAAGTGTGTCCTGCGGCTGAATTACACAAGGCAGTTTTTTCAAAGCGCTGAATTCAATAACGTTGTTTCCCTGGCTGATTCGCTCAACAGTGATGGGATCAATGAACGTGTTTTTCACGGAGAAAAGAAACGAAGAAAGATAACTCAACTGGTTGTTGTCTCCCCAATAAAACCCTTGCTTTCCACCATCGAAATCAAAACAATACGTAAATACCTTTTGCCGTAATGAAACGATCGTGTCGGTTTTGTACGGTACTGTTGACTGACCGAAAAGGATTCCGGCGAAGAAGAAAAGGGAGATGCTCAGTAGTGCTTTCATCGTTTACAGCAGATCAAGATAACGGGAATCGACACGACAACGAATCGGATTAACAAGGCTTTAACGATTTGGCTGCTTTTTTTTCGGAGTTCCAGAAAAACAATTTATCTTTGTAACTAAGATAATTAGCAATAAAGATAATTATGAGTCCGGAACTAGTAGCACGAGTCCGAAAGCTGACGCAGCATTACGCTTACGATTCCATCAAAATGCACGAAACAATTGCACAAAAAGCGGGACTTCCCGGAACGGATCACAAGTACCTCGGGTTTTTACTCGTAGAAGGACAAATGACGGCAGGACGACTAGCAGAACTAAGCGGACTGACAACCGGCGCAGTCACCGGGTTAATCGATCGTTTCGAGAAGAAAAAACTGGTCAAGCGTCAAATGGATAAAGACGACAGGAGGAAAGTGCTAATTGTTCCGAATGCACCCAATATTATGGCGCTACTGCAGCCGTTGTTTACGGAATTCGGAGAAAAATCCGAAGCCATGATTGCTTCCTTTTCCGATGAAGAAATCGCAGTGGTGGAACGCTTTCTTTCGCAATCCATTGAGATCATGAACGAAACCACACAAACATTCGCAAAACCAACAAAAAAGAAGTAATGGAAAGTAATAAACCAACAATCGAGAAATTCACAGGCTATCAGAAACTGGTATTGATGCTGCTCGCGCTCCTGCAATTCGTCGTTATTCTCGACTTTATGATCATCTCACCGATCGGTTATATCCTCACCAAAGACCTCGACATGACTACCAAACAGTTCGGATTGGTGGTTTCGTCCTACATCTTCAGCGCAGCCATTTCCGGGATTGTCTCGGCGGGTTTCATTGACAAATACGACCGAAAGAAGGTGTTGCTGTTTTTCTTCATTGGCTTCATTATCGGAACGTTCTTTTGTGCGGTATCCAATTCGTTCGTGACCATGCTCACTGCGCGCATTGTGACCGGTATTTTTGGTGGAGTAGTGGGTTCCATCACCATGACAATCATCACGGATTTGTTCGCTCCCATGCAACGCGGACGAGCAATGAGTACGGTTCAAATGGCCTTTGCTGCAAGTCAGATTCTTGGAATTCCACTCGGATTGTTCATTGCTGATCACCTGGGCTGGCACTACACATTTTACCTGATCGTAATGCTGTCCGTCATCATTCTGGTGGTTATTCTGCTCAAACTGAATCCGATTACGGATCACCTGAGTCATTTGTCGGACAAAAATCCGCTGTTGCACCTCTGGCATACCGTCAAAAACAAGCAGCACCGCATTGGATTTTCCGCTACTATCGTGTTAGGAATGGGGATGATGCTTCAACCGTTCATCAGTATTTTCCTGATCAACAACGTACACATTACAAATGCTCAGATTCCGATTATTTTCATGGTTACCGGCGCTTCCGCATTTTTTGTGATGCCATTCGTCGGAAGACTTTCGGATAAATACAACAAGTTCAACATCTTCCTCATCGGCTCGCTGGCAACCATCATCATTATTCCATTTTACACGCATTTACCGGTTGTCCCGTTGTGGGTAGTGCTTACCCTGAACGTTGCCATGTTCGCTGTAATTATGAGTCGAATGGGACCGTTTCAGGCGCTCAATTCCATGATTCCTCAGCCGGAAAACCGCGGAGCGTACATGAGCCTTTCTGCTTCGTTATCGCAGTTAGCCGGTGGTTTGGGAATTGTCATAGCCAGTGGTATTGTTTTCCAGGAAACGCCCAAAAGTCCGTTAGAGAACTTTGATGTTCTTGGTTACGTGGCTGTAGGACTTTCCGCACTTGCCATTTACCTGGTCTATCGCGTTTCCCAAATGATCAAGGTTCGAAATTGACAGATTATCCCTAGATTCGCTTCCAGAACACACAACCTATGAACAACAAAAACATCACTGAATTCCTTCAGGACATTCTTCTTGGCAAGTTCCTTGTAAACTTCGTTCCCGGACTCATCCTTTACTACGTGCTCTCTGCAACCTGGTTCATGGATATCGACACCGGTGACTGGCTCTTATCGTTTTTAATTGTCACTTCCATTTCCTGGACATTAGGCGCACTGGAAGAATTGATCTTTTTCCGGAAAGCATTCCTCCGCAGATGGCAGGAAGGAACTTCGAACAGCTCCGATAACATTGTCCTGATGGCAGGAAAAATAGGAATTGCCTTGCTGATTGCCTGCATTTTCTGGATCGACCTGCAATGGGTATTGAACCTCTTTGATTACGTACACGACGATGAAATGGTGGCAATCAATTACGGAGTGAAATTCGGAATGTTTTTCATTGGCGGCGGCTTCCTGGTCTGGATGTACTCGAAACACGCAAAACGAAGTTAGATTCATTGTCGTTTTTTTCCCGATAACGTTCCCGGCTTAAAAATGAAGATAGTCAGGATGCCCCAGATTGTAATGAGCATACCCATGTAATTCACGATGTTCTTATCTGCGAAGTCAGCAGTAAAAGCAATGTCAATGGTGGAATGAAAAACAGCACAAATCAAGATGCTTGCGCGTGATGAGTTGAATAACCACGTCAACAAAACACTTCCGGTTAGAAGGCTGAATACCCAACCGGTTATTCCTGCAAAATCCATTGAAGTATAACCGGGTCTGTAGAAGAAAAGTGGCCAGTGCCAGGCTGCCCAGAACAGTGTTAAAATGATGGAAGAGGTCAGCGCGTTGAATTTTTCCTGAAACCGTGGCAAGGCAAATCCGCGCCAGCCGACTTCTTCGCCAAAACCGAAAAACACAAGGTTGTAAGCGAAAAAGAACAGTAAATTAAATTGTGGGAACTCTTTACACGTCAGCAGTCCGGAAAGGTTAATCGGAGTTTGGTTGATAAGATAGTTACCGATCGCAGCAAGCAGCGCCAGAACAAACGGACTTAACAGCGCAATGACCAAATAGATCAGTGGTCGGGGTTGCAGGCATTGTTGGAAGAGCAGTTTTACACCATCTTTTTTTTCGAAAATCCATGTGGTCAAAAAGGATGCAATCAATGGCCCTAACCCACCTAATCCATGATGAAATGGTAAAACAGGTAGATGACGAAGCCCCAGAATGTGTCCGTATAAAGGCAGCCAGATCATCCAACTGATGAAATAGGCCAGCGCAAAATACACAGCAAGTTGTTTCAGGGTTGTTTTTTGCACACTGTTTACAAGCGTTAATTCTGCAATTGTTTTTGTTTTCATCCGGCTAACTTCTTACATTTAATGTAAAGGGGCAGTGATACAAATCAGCACGTGTAATGATCTTCATCTCACAGCGTCCTGTTTACTCCGGTTATCTTTACGGACAATTGGAAATTAGAGAATAACACACAATTAATAGAAACACTTATGGATCTTCAATTGCCCATTTCATCCATTATGACCGCGCCGGTCGAATGCATCGACTCTCAGGAGAAAATACTTGTACTCAAACACTTGTACGAGCGACAGGAGTTTCACCGTCATTTTCCGGTTGTTGAAGATGATTCCTTAGTCGGAATGGTAAGCCTCATTGATTACATGCGCGTGGTAGGTGAAGCAACACTCGATGACAACGAGCCGGTCTATTCCCAAACAACGATCGCCGATATCATGTCGTACAATCCGGTTACTGTAAGCGAAGATACCACCATCTCCGATGTTGGAAAATTGCTTTCAAGGGGAGAAGTGGGCTCAGTGGTTGTAATGAACGACGATCAGGTAAGCGGAATCGTCACCCGAACGGATTTGATCCGCTATTTCCTGAGTTTTGAGGAATGATAGTGTTCGGATAATCAATAGTTTACCCTATATTTAGGGAAACGCTACAATTTTCTACTATGAAAAAACGCTACTTCACATTCGTGGTACTGATTTGCATTTCTGCAAACGGAATTGCACAGCAATACGCAGATAAATGGTATTTCGGAAACGCTGCCGGGCTTGATTTTACCGGAGCAGGACCAACAGCAATCACAACGAGTCAAATGAATGCAGGTGAAGGCTCCGCATCCATTGCCGATCCTACAACCGGAGATTTGCTTTTTTATACCGACGGAATTAACGTCTGGAACGCGAACAATACCGTGATGCCGAACGGTTCGGGACTCATGGGCGGATTTTCTTCTACACAGGCAGCTCTGATTGTCCCGAAACCGGAAAACAGCGACGAATACTACATTTTCACCACAGATCATACAGGCGGCTCGCTCGGATTACGCTTTTCCGTTGTAAACATGTTCCTGGACAGCGGAAACGGAGATGTAACTACAAAGAACGTTCTCCTGAAAACTCCCGTAACCGAAAAACTGACTGCAGTTCAGCAACCGGGAACTCAGAATTTCTGGGTGCTTGCCCACGGTTGGAACGATGACGCGTTCTATGCATACAAAGTCACAACGCTCGGTATCGATTCTGCTGTTGTTTCTCATTCCGGAATCGTTCACAGCGATGCGGTAATTCAGAACAGCTACGGTCAGATGAAATTCAGTACCTGTGGCGACCGTGTGGCATTGGCTGCCGGCTACCTGGACAAAGTAGAAATTTTCGATTTCGACGTAACAACAGGAGTGGTCAGCAATCCGCAAACCATTTCCTATTCAGATCACGTTTACGGAATAGAATTCTCTCCGAACGATAACTTGCTCTACGTAAGTACATACGAGGCAAGCGGAACATTGCTGCAATACGATCTGACCTTGTTGCCCAATATTTCTGCAATGATCTCGGCGGTTGAAATAGTAAGCACAACTCCTGATATTTATCCGCTCCAACGTGGACCTGACGGTAAAATCTATGTCGGAAGAAGCTATACTCAATATGTTGGCGTCATTCAATCTCCTAACAGTGTAGGAAACCTTGCCTGTGATTACATCGACAATGCGATAGACCTCGACCCGGGAATGACTGGAATCAATGGCGGAATCGGTTTGCCGAACTTCGTTTGTTCGTTTACAAGCGATGATTCCGACTGTACGTTGGATGTTGACGACGATGAACTTCAGGCAGATAATGTCTTCCCGAACCCTTCAAACGAGAGTTTTACCTTCACTTCTCCCAATAATTACGCAAAGATTTGCATTACCGATGCTTCCGGGAAACTACTGGAAACACATACGGCCTCAGCGGGAATGTCCTTCACTTTCGGTCATGACTATGCTCCGGGAGTGTACTTTCTTACTGCTACAACCGGTGGAGTGTTGAGAGTTGTGAAGACAGAATAACCCGGTATAATTCAGTCTGCAATAACCTTCTCGTTGGTTCGGGTTCCCGTTTCCTCTGGTGGATCGGGAGTGTCGTGGACGAAGGAAACTTCATCCCGATAATTAACCGCTTATGTAAATTCTAATGCTTTTTTAATTAGCCGCGCATAGTTTTGTTATGCAAAGTGCAAGCTGTTTTTCTATCAGACGGAATTCCTTGATCTGCACTGCGTAAATCCCTTTGTAACTATTTAATCGAAAATAAATAACAACCGGGAATGGTATAAAGCATGCTGTCCCTTTAACTAAAAAGTAATGTCTGAACAGGTAAAAAACTTTGTAAACGGAGCCTTTGTAACTAGCAAGGCAACGGATTTCCTTCCAGTTGAAAACCCCGCAACACTGGAAATCCTGGCGGAAGTGCCCCTTACACCGCTAACAGAAATTGATGAAGCAATAGAAGCCGCAAGCGCAGCATTCCAAATCTGGAAAGAAGTTGCCACCCCCGAGCGTGCAAGATTGTTTCTGAAGTACCAGCATTTGCTGAAAGAACATCAAAAGGAGCTTGCAGAAATTCTATCCAAAGAGAACGGAAAAACATTCGCTGATGCGATGGGCGATGTGTGGCGCGGAATTGAAGTAGTGGAACATGCATGCAATATCCCCACTCTTATGATGGGAGAAACAGTTGAAAATGTAGCACGTGCCGTAGATACTTACAGCTACATTCAACCGTTGGGAGTTTGTGCCGGAATCACCCCCTTCAACTTTCCGGCAATGATTCCTATGTGGATGTTTCCGATGGCAATTGCCTGTGGTAACGCTTTCATTCTCAAACCTTCCGAACAAACGCCAATGACATCCATGCGTTTGGCCGAATTGTTTGTGGAAGCCGGTTTCCCTAAAGGCGTTCTGAATATTGTTCATGGAACAAAAGATCAGGTGAATCACATTCTGAATCACCCTGAAATCAAAGCAATTTCATTTGTAGGATCCGTTCCTGTTGCAGAACACGTTTACCGCACCGGAACGCATAATCTCAAGCGCGTACAGGCTTTTGGGGGCGCTAAAAATCACATGGTTGTAATGCCGGATGCCAACAAACAGCAAGTGATTAACAACCTTGTCGGTGCATCGTGTGGTGCCGCAGGTCAGCGTTGTATGGCCATTAGCGTTGCGGTGTTGGTTGGTGAAGCTCAGGAATGGGTTGACGAGATTAAAACAGCATTGAGCACCATTCAACCGGGAGTATGGAACGACGAAACGGCAGCTTATGGTCCGCTGATCAATAAAGCGTCTAAAGAAAAAGTACTTCGTTTGATCAAAACGGCTTACGAACAAGGAGCCGAAGTGTTGCTGGATGGTAGCGATTGTAAGGTAAAAGGATACGAAAACGGCTACTTTGTCGGGCCAACATTGTTCAACAATGTTACACCGGAAATGGACATTTACAAGGAAGAGATTTTTGGGCCTGCGTTGTTACTTTTAAAAGCGGATTCACTGGATGAAGCGATACAAATCATCAATAACAATCCTTACGGTAACGGAACATCGATCTTCACAAACTCAGGAGCTGCGGCGCGCAAATTCCAGCATGAAATCGAAGTAGGGCAGATTGGTGTCAACCTCCCAATTCCTGTTCCACTTCCGTTCTTCTCATTCACAGGATGGAGAAAATCGTTCTTCGGGGATTTACATTCCTATGGAAAACAGGGCGTACGATTCTACACGGAAACGAAAACAGTTACAGCGCGTTGGTTTGAAGAAGATGTACCGGGCGGTAAAGTAAACATGACCATTTCATTGAAGTAATCATGGATTTTGGTTTGAATGAGAATCAGCTGGCCTTTCAGGAAGCAGCACGGGTTTTTGCTGCGAAAGAGTTGGCTCCTTTTGCTTCCGAATGGGATGCAAAAAAGATCTTCCCTCGCGAAGCGATTCAGAAAGCTGCCGAAATGGGTTTTTGCGGTGTATATACCGGTGAAGACGTCGGTGGGCTTGGACTTTCACGATTGGATGCGGCAATCATTTTTGAAGAACTGGCTGCTGCCTGTCCGTCTACAACATCGTACATCACCATTCACAACATGGTGACCTGGATGGTGGATACCTTTGGTACTCCAACATTGAGATCGCATTATTGTCCGAGACTCGCTTCCGGTGAATTATTGGGTTCATACTGCCTTACCGAACCGGGAGCAGGATCGGATGCTGCAAGCCTCAAAACAACAGCTGAGAAAAAGGACGGTCATTACGTGCTGAACGGAACGAAAGCGTTCATTTCCGGTGCAGGAGAAAGCGACCTGTTGATTGTAATGGCACGAACAGGAAACAGTTCCGCAAAAGGGATCAGTGCATTTTTGTTGCCTTCCGATTTACCTGGAATCAGCTTTGGGGAGAACGAGAAAAAACTGGGGTGGAATACACAGCCGACACGCTTTGTTTTTCTTGAAGATGTTATTGTTCCTGCTGAAAACATGCTCGGAGCAGAAGGCGAAGGGTTCAAAATCGCCTTGAAAGGACTGGACGGTGGACGAATCAATATCGCCATGTCGTCAGTAGGTGCTGCGCAGGGCGCATTGAATCAGGCGCATCAATACATGCAGGAACGCGAACAGTTTGGTCGACCGCTTGCTCAGTTTCAGGCACTTCAGTTCAAGATCGCAGATATGGTGACAGAAGTGGTTGCAGCACGTCAAATGGTGTACCTCGCGGCTTCCAAACTGGATGCAAAAGATTCCAATGCGGCAACGTACTGTGCCATGGCAAAACGACTGGCAACTGATTTGTCTTTCAATGTGTGCAATGAAGCATTGCAACTTCTCGGCGGATACGGATGCACGCAGGATTTTCCGATAGAACGTCTCATGCGTGATGCCCGTGTGCATCAGGTCGTGGAAGGGACAAACGAGATCATGAAAGTTATTATTTCCAAACGGATTCTTGAAGAAGGCGCAACCCTTCAAATCCGATAATCAAAATAGTGAAGCAATGAGTTTGATATTAACAGAAATCAAAAACCGCGTTGGAATCATTACACTGAATTCCGAAAAAACGCTGAATTCATTATCCCTTCCGATGATCGAAGAACTTAAAAAAGTACTCGATAACTGGAAAACATCCGACAACGTAGCGTGCGTATTTTTGCAGGGAGCAGGAGAGAAGGCATTCTGTGCAGGTGGAGACGTACGTCAATTGTACGATGCGATTATCTCAGGACGAGCAATTGACGACACAAGTGTCCCTCAAGTATGCTTCGACTTCTTTTCAAAAGAATATCAGCTTGATTTCGATATCCATACATACCCCAAACCAATTGTTGTTTGGGGACATGGAATCGTAATGGGCGGTGGAATCGGTTTAATGGCTGGTGCGTCACATCGTGTAGTAACGGAACGCAGTAAGCTTGCAATGCCTGAAATTACAATCGGATTGTTCCCTGATGTTGGCGGAACATGGTTCCTGAACAGAATGCCGTCAGTTTACGGTTTGTACCTCGGTTTGACCGGTACGCGTCTTGATGCGGCAGATTGCCGGTTCCTCGGTTTAGCTGATCACTATATTCCATCGGATCGAAAAGAAGCGGTTCTGACGGCTTTAACCGGAACCGATTGGAATGGGGATGCCGATGCGATAGTAACCGCATTGCTTGTGAAAGCCGGAGCGGGAGTCGAAATGCCTGCTTCTCAGGCTGCTGAGCACGAGGGCTTTATTCGTGGGTTTGAAGGCGTTCAATCCGTAGAGGAATTTGCTCAGCGCTTAGCTTCGGCTGAACACGACGAATGGATTTCAGCAGGGGTAAAAAGTTTTGAAGCCGGGTCACCGAGTTCAGCAAATATCATTTTCCGTCAGCTTCAGCAAGGCGAAAATTACTCATTGGAGGAAGTGTTTCGGTCTGAACTGAACCTTGCCTGCCAGTGTTGCGTGCATCCGGATTTCGCGGAGGGAGTTCGGGCACTTCTGGTGGATAAAGATCACTCTCCGAAATGGCATCCAGCTACGCTTAAGGAGGTTACGGCAAATTGGCTGAACAGTTACTTTACGCCGTTGTGGACGAAAAATCCGCTGGAAAATCGTGTAAACAACTAATTCGCATGGCAAAAATAGCTTTTATAGGACTGGGAAATATGGGTGGGCCAATGGCTGCCAATCTGGTTAAAAAAGGACATACGGTTTCCGGGTTTGATTTATCGGAAGACGCATTAAATGCGCTTGTTTCAGCCGGAGGAATCAAAGCTGAATCTGCACTTTCTGCGTCAAAAGATGCAGAGGTAATTATTACAATGCTTCCTTCAGGAAAACATGTTTTTGATCTGTATTCCGAAGCATTTGTAGCTACTCTTCAACCCGGAACTTTGCTTATTGACAGCAGTACGATTGATGCTGTAACTGCTCGTTCCGTAGCTCAACTGGCTCAATCGAAAGGATGCAGAATGATCGATGCTCCGGTTTCCGGAGGAACAGCTGGGGCACAAGCGGGGACACTTACATTCATTGTAGGTGGTTCGATTGAAAATTTTGAAAGTGCAAAGCCATTTCTTGAATGCATGGGACAAAACATCTTTCATGCCGGTGAGTCCGGAGCCGGACAAGTGGCGAAAATCTGTAACAATATGCTCCTCGCCATTCACATGATTGGTACGGCAGAAGCAATCAACCTTGGAACACGCCACGGACTAAACGCAACGGTACTCAGCGAAATCATGCAAAAAAGTTCCGGAAGAAACTGGTCGTTGGAACTGTATAACCCGTATCCGGGAGTCATGGAAAACACCCCGGCATCTCGTGGGTATTCGGGTGGTTTTGCTGTTGATCTAATGGCAAAAGACCTTGGATTGGCAGCTGAAGCAGGGTTGGAAACCAGAACTTCAACTCCCTTAGGAAATACGGCGTTGAACCTTTACAGAATGTGGAGTGAGGCCGGGAGTGGAAAAACTGATTTTTCCAGCATTATTCAATTTTTAAACAAACAGTAACCTATGAATTTTGAAACATTAGAATACCAGCAACAGGGGTATGTCGGAACGTTGACAATCAATCGCCCGCAGGCATTGAATGCACTCAACGAAAAGGTGTTGACGGAACTGAAAGCTTTTGCGGATCAGATCAAAAACAACCGGGAGATTCGCGTGCTAATCATCACAGGATCGGGTGAGAAAGCATTTGTAGCAGGGGCGGACATCAAAGCCATGCAGGGAATGACACCACAGGAAGCCGAGGGATTTTCAATCGTTGCACAAACAGCTTTCGATTCTATTGAAGCACTACCGTTTGCTGTTATTGCTGCAGTAAACGGATTTGCTTTAGGAGGAGGTTGTGAATTGGCGTTGTCGTGTGACATTATCCTTGCCAGTGAAAAAGCAAAGTTCGGTTTACCGGAAGTTACGCTTGGCCTGTTGCCATGTTTTGGCGGTACGCAGCGTCTTCCGAGAGCTATCGGTTTGTACAAAGCACGTGAAATGGTCTTCTCAGGAGAGTTTTATTCTGCAGAAGCTTGTAAGGAATTCGGTTTTGTGAACCGGGTTATTGCACCGGAATCGTTGTTGGCCGAAGCACAAAAGCTTGCACAAACGATCGCATTAAGAGGTCCTGTTGCAGTAGAAAAAGCAAAACAGTCGTTGAATACGGGGTATGAATTACACGTTACCGAAGGACTGAAGCAAGAAGCAGTTCTATTCGGGGAACTGTTCAACACCGAAGATCACGCTGAAGGAATCGGTGCTTTTATTGAAAAACGAAACCCTGAGTTTAAAGGGGTGTAAGTTTTTGAGATCAAATTTTGGTTATTCAATTCTCACCGGGAATAAGTAACATAAGTAAATTAAAGAGAAAATGGAGCGTCGAAAACGATCGACGCTCCATTTGTTATGTACGATATTTAACTTTCCGTGATTTTTACAATTTTATCTCGGAAAATGGTAACAATTCATAGGCTGTTTGGGTGGAATTTTAGGATACAAAATTGTATCATTAAAATCAACAGAATATGAAAGCAACAATACTAAAACTCGGATTCTTCCTACTTCTCTTAACCACGGTATCAACGAGTAAATCACTCGCTTATACTGCCGTTACAGACGGTGACTGGACGAATCCGGCAACCTGGGGCGGGGTAGCTCCTTCCGGAACAGTAAGTAATCAGGACATCATCATTCCCTCCGGAATAGATGTAATTCTGAATACAGACGTAACCTTTTCAGGTTTGCTCAACAATTTTACCGTTGACGGAACACTGTCGAGCACCACGGACAAACAATTGACCATTCAACTGGGAACGTTTGGCGGAAACGGAGACATCGACATCGAACGCATTGTTTTCGATGGAATTCTTGTCTCGTATTCACATACCGGTGATCTTACAGTAGGTTCGTTCGTAAACATGGGATCAGCTTTGGTGATGACTTCACAAGTTAATGTAAGCGACACACTCAATCTTGATGGTGGATCGCTTACATTGAATACCGGAGCCAACCTGACGATCAACACGAATGCTATGATCGTAAGAAACGACGGTACACTGGCAACTACCGGTGGTGTATTTAACTCCGGCGGAACGTATCATGTGCGTTACATTGGCGGGGCGAAAACTACAGGTATTGAGATCAATTCGATCAATTTACAGAACCTGGAAATTACCCTCGACGATAACAGTACAGCATTGACGTTGGCCAGTAACATGCAGATCAACGGGAATCTGGATTTGAACACCGGAATTCTGAATGTTGGCGCGAATGACCTTGAAATTTACGGGAACATTGATATTCAGCCGGGTGGTGCAGCCTTGACTACAACAGCGGCTTCAAATATCAGCATCGAAACGGATGATGCATTGACCTCCGGGTTGACCTTCACAACAGGGTCATCTGTAAATCAGTTTGTGATTGATTATTCAGGTACTTCGGGTTCGGTGCAGTTAGATAGTCCGTTGGACATTGCCGGTGAATTGCATTTACACGAGGGAACGCTGAGCATTGAGAGCGGAGCAACACTAACCATGAACTCCGGAAGTGTCATCATGGTAATGAATGGCGAAATGGAAGCAAATGGCGGAATGTTTGACGGAACAGCTTCCTATGACGTGGAATACAACGGTGATTCAACGGTTACAACAGGTCTTGAAGTAACAGGTTCCGGTTTGAATGATCTGGAAGTAGACATTGATCAGGGTCAAGTAGTTATGGACGGAGATATCACCGTTGGTGGTGCACTTGAATTGTACAGCGGTAAACTAAACCTGAATGCAAACGATTTGATCCTTAACGGTTCCATTGAACAGGACGAAGACAGTCCGATTATCGGCGAAGAAAACTCGGATTTGCAGTTGAATTTCACAGGTACTTCAAACGACACCATTTACTTCGACGATGCATATCCTGACCTGGAGCAATTCGTAGTGAACATTACAGGTGGCGGTGATATCGTATTGGGTTCCGGACTTCACATCCACGATGAATTGACCATGACTTCAGGAAGCATCATTTTGACGGATGAATATCTTGTGATTGAAGAAGGAGCGGACATTACAGGCTACAGCGATACCCGTTACATTGAGACTCCGGCAAACGGAAAACTTCAAATGCACGTTGCCGTTTCCTCTCCGTATGTTGTTTTCCCGGTAGGAACAGAAACCAATTATTCACCGGCGAGCATTCAGCAGGCTTCCGGAGCTACATCCGGAAACTTCATGGTAAAAGCGTTTGACGGAGTATTTGCAGAAGGAACAGAAGATGCAGGATACAACGTTGCAAGCATTACGAGCGTGGTGAACCGAACCTGGTTGATCTACTCAGATGCAACCACCGTTGATGCCAACCTGAAACTGGGCTGGATGCTTGGTTCCGAAGTGAACGGTTTCGACCGCACAGATGCATATATTTCGCATTATACATCCGGAAACTGGGACGATTATGCTTCTTCATCGGCTGTAACAGGAGCGAACAGTACCTACGAAATCAGTCGCACCGGAGTAAGCGATTTGAGTCCGTTCAGCGTTGCCGATATGAGCGCAGAACTGATTGTTGATGAAGAGTCTGTTCTAAGCGTTAATCTGTATCCGAATCCGTGTACAGATGGACTGAACATCAGCACAAACGGTGACGAATTCACTTATGTTGTAACAGACATTTCAGGAAGAACATACGATGTACGGCCTATCGGAGTAAACAAAATGGATGTCTCAGCTTTAAGCCAGGGAACCTATTTGCTCCGCATGACGAACCTTAAAACGAACAAAACAGCAGTACGAAAGTTTGTGAAGAAATAACCTGATCCAATTGAATGAAAAATCCCTCCCGGAATGCTTTCGGGAGGGATTTTTTGTTTCGTTTCCGTAGAAACGGGTAACCCAGGTTAATGATGCATCATTTTCGCGTTGCAATGACCGTTCGCCATCGGGCAACCATGGTGGATATGATAAGCCACTGCATGTGCAATCGTCAGAACAATCAGAACGTGAACCGTGATCAGGATGACCTTGCTTGCGCGTTGAAACGGTTTGCCCAGTTCGTGTCGTTGAACATGAGACTTAAAGAAAAATGCAGCGATCAATGCAATCAGCTGTAAGGTCAACATCCCGATAATGTGAAAAGGAAACATGTGTTTATCATTTAAAATTCAAGCGAATATGCTTCGAATTTCAATGCGTTACCAAACATTCCATGCCGAAACGGACAATCCCAAAGCTCAACCGGACAAGCTGTTCAGACATCCTTTAACCACTTCAAAAAAAGTGGAGATTTGGTCTTGCTGACCGTGAGCTTGAGATCGGTTTTGAAATCAGGATGTAAGGTAATCAGAAGCTTGCGCGTGAGTTGTTTGTTGACCTCGTGAATTAACCTGCGGTTAATGATCGCAGTTCTGTTGACACGAAAGAACCGATTGTCCAACAGAACCTCCAGCTCTTCCAGACTTTTGTTCAGCGCATATTTCTTATTCGCAAACGTTTGAACATAGGTTATCTGGTTGGCGATGAAGATCATCCCAATTTCTGAATAATCGATGGGGATGATTGTGTCCCGATAATGAACGAGTACCCGTTGCTCTTCTTTCGGTTTCAAATCTTCGTCATCAATGCGATGGCTGAACGTCGTTTTTAAACGTTCGTATTTGTTCAGTGCCTGCCGTACATCGTCCGCACTGAATGGCTTCAGAATGTATTCGATGCCATTTAGTTTGAATGCTTGCAGAGTATGTTCATTATAAGCCGTACAAAACACAATGGGTGCCTGAACCTCTACTTTCTTCAGTAAATCGAAAATGGAACCATCTCCCAATTGAATGTCACAAAACAGGAGTTCTGCGGTAGGATGGTTCTTGAAGTACTCTTCTGCTTCTTGAATGGAACGCAAAACGGCTTCTACAGTGCTGTCTGGCGACACCTTCAGGATGCAGTTCTGTAAATCCTCAGCAGTCAGAGATTCGTCTTCAATGATTGCAATTCTCATGAGAGTAACTTGATTTTAACGCTAAACCAATCGGGACTATCCTGAACAATCACTTCTTCGCCGGCAAGAATCAGATACCTTCTTTTGAGGTTGTTTAAACCCGAATTCAAGCTTTCTTCAACGGATTCCCGCAACTGTTTCCGGTTCAATACCTCCACATAACCGTTCACCGACCGAATGTTGATTTCCAAAGGTTGTTGTGGTGTCAATGCGTTGTGTTTGATGGCATTTTCCAGAAGAGGAAGAATAGAGAAGAAGGGGACGCGGGTTTCAAGGTCTTCATCCGGAACGGTGATGTTGAAGTCCAATGTGTCGCCGAAACGCATCTTTTGCATTTCCAGGTATTGTCTGGAAACCGCCAGTTCCTCTTTCAGGCCAATCAAATCGGGTTTCGACTGATCCATTGATGTGCGCAGGAAGCCCGACAGTTTCAGGAGGTATTCTTCTGCAACATCAGAGTCGCGTTGAATCAGTGACTTCAATGTACTCAAGCTGTTGAATAGAAAATGCGGGTGAATCTGTTGCTTCAGTTGTTCGTGAGTGGCTTCCAGATTCTGAAGCTTCAGTTCGGCGTTTTCCAGTTCCACTTTGTTCTTCAGATCCTTCATCAGGAGGAGGTTGTGGATCAGCAATACAATAGAATTGATGGCGAAAATCAGAATAAAGAACGCATAGATCCGCATCCCGGTATCCGCTAACGGACGTTGCTTTACAAATCGGAGCATGTCGTCATGTTCCCTGTGGAAATGTGTAGAAACAATAAACGTCAATAATGCTGCAATTGAAGCACCGATAAAACTCAGAACATAGCGGGAAATTCCAAAAGAATGCCATTTTCTTCGTTTTTCAAGAATCATGAGCACCAGGATGTTCATGAAGGAAATCACCAGAAACAACCCGGTTACCAAACACCCGATCTGAAATAGCCACAATAAGGACTTCGAATTCATCAAAGCGTGCGTGGCAATGGCCAATAGTCCGACTAAACAGGAAGTAATGAACGCATTAATCGCAAGTTTTTTATACGGGATTTGTTCGGACATGACGCACAAAATAGTGAATACCGTGTTACGCTGTTTCAATTCACAGATGAACAGGACAAAATTGCCTCTGAAACGGACTCCAAAACCGACCGCTTTTCAACAGGCAGATACCGGTATTCAATTCAAACTTAATCTTCGGTATTCTTCAGCACCATTAAAAGGTTGTAAGCACCTTTCAATACATATTCGCTATCCGGGTTCAGATCCTGAATTGCCGTATAACCGTTTTCAGAATTTCCGGGTGTTACTTCCTGCATTTCAAAACGATTCGTTCCTGTTTTTACGAAAACGTATTGTTTGTTCTCGTAACGAACGATGGCGTCATCGGGCAGGGCAGAGGAGTTCTGCGATTTTACCTCGACTTCAGCATTCATGTACATTCCCGGCAATAGTTCCTTTTCGTACTTGTCAAAATGGCAATGCACAACGGTAGAGCGCTCATCAGATAGGTTCTTGCTGATCAGAACAATGGTACACGTGTACTTTTTCTCCGGTTCGCTGTTCGAGTAAGCAATTAACTTTTGACCGATAAACAGGTTGTTTACGTCTTTTTCAAAGACCGTCAGCGACAAGTGAATGTCTTCCGGATTCACCAATTCAAACAACACATCCGAAGGATTCAGGTACTTTCCAATGTTTACGTTCACTGCGGAGACAAATCCATTGATGGGAGAAACGATACTAACCTTACGGGTAATGTTATCCGCGGAAATTCTGTTAGGGTTGAGTCCGATCAGACGCAGTTTTTGCTCCAGCGATTTCACCAGTACGTTTTGCATTTCGTATTCAGCGCGTGTCTGCTCGAATACTTTGTCACTGGTTGCTTTCGTCTGATTCAGTGTTTTCTGACGGTTGTATTCTCCTTCGGCCATTTTGAATTTAGCCTTTGCCGTAAGGTAATCCTGTTGCAGCTGAATGTATTGCTGATCCTCCAGAACGGCAAGGACTTCACCTTTTTTTACGTGCATTCCAGGCAACAATTTCGTCGATTTCAGGTAACCGCCCAACGGAGCGCTGATGGAAACGGTATTTTGCGGTGGAACATCAATTTTTCCGTTTAACTTCAACATGGAGGCAATGGAGCGTGTTTCCGATTTTCCGGTTTTGATTCCGGCATTTTTTGCCTGTTCGTTGTTCAGTGTTACTTCCAGTTGCTCCCGTGGTGCGGCTTCTGGTTGTTCTTCCGTATTGCCACCGCAGGCTGTAAGAAGCAGTAAAGTTGAATATATGATGATGTGTTTCATGATAACAGTTTTAATAAAGTGGGATCTTATTCGGCAAGGAAATAGTTGAGTTCTGCAATGCTCTGATTGCGATCCGTTACCGCGTCAATGTAATTGTTTTGAATGGTCACTACCTGATTCATCAACAGTACCCATTCGAGGTAATTGATGTCGCCGGTTTGCAGTTGTTGATTGGCCGTTGTAGCAATCGTTTCAGCATGTTTCAACCCTTCGGATTCGTAGTAATCAACTGCCGCGGCGTTCTTTTGGTACGTGGAATAAACCGCCAAATAACGCATTTCCAGCTGTTGTAGATTGTTTTGGTATTCTCCAAGGGCAATTGCTTCATTGGTTTTAGCGGATTGAACGCGCGATCGTTGACCACCGTTGAAAATGGGAATGCCCAGACTTACCTGAACCGACTGAAAACGCAGCGCGCCGTCGTAAAGATTATTGTCCGAACCTGTCCCACGCATCGACATGACGTTGTAACCAACCGACAGATCCGGCAGCAATTTCGATTTTTCTACTCGGGTCAACGCCTGCGCGGTTTCCTGTTGTTGCTGGTAATACTGAGCAACGGGATGATTTTTCAGCGAAGCGGTATCGATTGCCATTGCATTCGGCTTTGCACTGCTTTCGTCAGGAACATAGACTGTTTCTGTATTGAGAAGCAACTGAAATTGAATCTGTAACAGTGCTCTTTCCTGATCTAACTGGTCCAGTTGCAGTTGGATTTGTCCGCGCTGATTCTCGGCTGTTGTCTTTTCCAGAATGTTGCTCTCGCCGGCATCAAAACGCTGTTTGGCTTCTTCCAGAAAGGAAGCATAGAGGCTATCGCTGTGTTGCAGCAAACGTTCTTTTTGTTCAATGCTGATGAGTCCAAAATACGTTTCGGCTACTTGTTTCTTCAATTCGGTTTCCTGAATTTTTATGTTCAGTTCACTCGTCTTAACTACTGCTTCCAAATAACTTCTCTGACTGGTATATACCGTCGGGAAGCCGATGGACTGCTCAATACCGATACGCTTATCGCCGTAAATGCTATTGATTTGACCAAACTCTCCGGAAACGGTTGTATTCGGAATAGCTCTTGACGATTTAACCAATTCATTCTGATAAGTTGAGCGCAAGCGTTCGTTTTGGATTCCGTTGTTGTTTTTCAATGCCAGATCCGTTGCCGCCTGAAGTGAAATAGGCGTTTGCGCATTCGCCATGCCTGCAGCGCTCAGGAAGAACAACACAACAATTGTTGAGTGTGTTCCGGTTTTCTTCTTTAACTGACGTTTTTCGCTCATGGTGTAAAGAATTGGTAAAACAAACAAGGTGAGGAATGTGGCAATCAATAATCCGCCAATAACAACAGTAGCCAGCGGACGCTGAACTTCCGCTCCGGAACCGTTACTCAAGGCCATGGGCAGGAATCCGAGAGAAGCTACGAGAGCAGTCATCAATACCGGACGAAGGCGAACTACACTTCCCTCGGTTGCAATCTGTTCCAGGCTCAAATCCGTTTCTTTTCGCATTCGGTTGAATTCCGACAACAGGACAATTCCATTGAGAACTGCTACACCGAATAAAGCAATGAAACCAACTCCGGCAGAGATACTGAACGGCATTCCACGCAACGCCAGGAACAGGATTCCCCCGGTTGCAGAAAGCGGAATTGCCGAGTAAATCAAAAGTCCTTGTCGAATGGAACGGAAAGCGAAGTAAAGAAGTATGAAGATCAACAACAGCGACACCGGAACAGCAATGCTAAGTCGGTCTTTGGCTGCTTCCAGGTTCTCGAAAGCTCCGCCATATGTGACGTAATAACCCGCAGGAGTTTTCAGTTGCTTGTCGGCTTTCTGAGTCAGTTCCTCCACGATACTCTGAACATCGCGTCCGCGGACATTGAACCCAACAACAATCCGACGTTTCGCGTCTTCGCGTTGCACCTGATTTGGCCCTTCTTTGATTTGAACATCCGCCAATTGGTACAGCGGAACTTGTGTTCCTTGCGGAGTTGGAATCAACAGACCCTGAACATCGCTTAGATCCTGACGTTTTTCTCCGGAAAGTCGAACAACGAGATCGAAGCGTTTTTCACCCTCAAAGACCAAGCCGGTACTTTGTCCGGCAAAGGCCGTATTCACAATCCGGTTGATGTCTGAAATGTCCAGGTTGTACTGTGCAATCGCAGCACGGTTGTAATCAATGGAGATTTGAGGCATTCCGGTAACGGATTCAACATACAAATCGCTGGTTCCTTCCACAGTCTTCACGATTTCTCCCAGGCGCTTGGCGTAAAGGGCAAGTGTATCCATATCTTCGCCGTAAATCTTACACACAACATCTTGTCGCGCACCTGTCATGAGCTCATTGAAGCGCATCTGAACAGGATATTGAAATCCGAAGGTAACACCGGGAACCGCTTCAAGCTCTTTCGCCATTTTTTCCGCCAGTTCATCAAACGTTTTCGCCGAAGTCCATTCGCTTTTGTCTTTCAGAATAACCATCATATCGCTGGCGTCAATCGGCATGGGATCTGTCGGAACTTCACTACTTCCGGTTTTTCCAACAACTTTTTCTACTTCCGGAAATTTCTTCAGGAGAATCTCTCCGCCCTGCGAAACCGCGGTAACCGACATGTTCAGGTTACTTCCGGTAAGCACGCGTGTTTCCACCGCAAAATCACCTTCTTCCAGCGACGGAATGAATTCTCCTCCCAATTGTGAAAGAACGGTTACCGCTACAGCGAACAATCCAAGCGTACCTCCAACCACTGTGCGTGGAATTTTTAGTGCTTTGTTCAACATTCCGCGGTATTTTGTCTCAATCCAACCCATAACCCGGTCGGAAAGATTCGGTTGGTGTCCGGTTTTTCTGCTCAGGAACAACGCCGACATCATTGGAACGTAGGTCAACGAAAGCACAAAGGCTCCCAACAAAGCGAAAGCAACCGTTTGCGCCATCGGTTTGAACATTTTCCCTTCAATTCCCTGAAGCGTGAAAATGGGAATGTATACGATCAGAATGATGATCTCTCCAAATACAGCTGCATTTCGCATTCTGGAGGAGGTATCGAGCACCAGTCCGTCCATTTGCTGTTGGGTAAGCATGCCGTTTTTCGATTTGTGTAAACGGTACATACATGCCTCCACGATGATCACGGCGCCATCAACGATCAAACCGAAATCCAGTGCACCCAAACTCATCAGGTTTCCGCTGACACCGAAGAGATTCATCATGATGATAGCGAAAAGCATTGCCAGTGGAATCACAGACGCAACAATCAATCCCGCACGGAAATTCCCAAGGAAAAGCACGAGAATCAGCAGGACAATCAGTGCTCCCTCCAGCAGGTTTGTGGTAACCGTTCCGATGGCGTTGTTTACCATTTTCGTACGGTCAAGGAACGGTTCAATGACCACACCTTCGGGAAGCGTTTTCTGAATTTGATCAATGCGTTCTTTGATATCGTGAATCACATCGTTGCTGTTTGCACCCTTCAACATCATGACAACAGCGCCGGAAACTTCGCACGGCTTTTCATCGCGACCAACATACGTCATCGCGCCGTATCGCATTGCACTTCCGAATTTCACTTCGGCAACATCACGCAAAAAGAGCGGGGCTCCACTTTCTGTTTGCTTTATGGAAATATTCTTAATGTCTTCGATGCTTCCAATCAGACCTTCGCTGTGTATGTAGAGCACCGTAGATTGCTTTTCAATGTACGCTCCACCTGTATTCTGGTTGTTGTTTTTCAGGGCATCGAACACATCGTCGAAACTGATTCCGTGCGATTTTAGTCGGTTCGGGTCAACCGCAATTTCGTATTGCTTTACGCGTCCACCAAAACTACTGACTTCTGCAACGCCCTTCACACTAAGCAATTGGCGTCGAACGATCCAATCCTGAATGGTTCGGAGTTCCGTTTCGGTATACTTCTTTTCGTAGCCTTTCTTTGGGCGAATCATGTACTGATAGATTTCCCCCAGGCCCGTTGTTACCGGTGCAAGTTTCGGAACACCAATTTCCGGTGGAATCTGATCCTTGATGGTTGCGATTCGTTCGGTAACTTGTTGACGTGCCCAGTAAATGTCGGTGTCATCATCGAAAACGATGGTTACCACACTTAGTCCGAACCGGGAGAAGCTGCGGATTTCTTTTAATCCGGGAATATTGCTGTTCGCCTGTTCAACCGGAAAGGTAACAAGACGCTCAATGTCTGTTGCTCCATAGGATGGAGCGGAGGTGATCACCTGCACCTGATTGTCCGTAATATCCGGTACGGCATCGATGGGAAGTCGCGTAACTTCATATGTACCATAACAGATCAGCACGAGCATGAACAGCCCGATGATCAATTTCTGTTTTACAGAAAACTCAATGATTTTATTAAACATAGCTGAAAATTGTTGAGCATAAAAAACACGTTATGTGCTTTTGAAAAGCCGAATGCCACAAGGACATTCATCTGATTTGGACAGATTTATGCTACAACAGGAGGTCCACGGAGTCCGAAAGAGACACGCGTGAGGGAATGGTAATCAGGATTTTTGTAATGGTATAGCGTCCGCCTGAACCGAATCGGGACACCTTCAATCCATTTGACAACAAGAGGAGCGAATACCGGAACAAGATCCGTATCGTTACATGCAATTTTTATTTCGTGGCTTTCACCATCCTTAAAGAAAATCTCTCCGTGTGTAAAATGCGCAAGTACTTCCCACAGTTTTGAATCGTCTTCAGAGGACTTGTGATCGTCGTGATTTTCGTGATGCGATTTGTGGTGCTCATGATGGTCGTGATCGTGATGATCGTGTCCTTCGGCCGTAATAACGCTAATCGCGTGTTCCAAATGCTCGTGATCGTGTCGGTGAGGAATGAAACTATGCCCCGCGTAAATGATACCGGATATACAGATAAATAGAAACGCTGTATACTTTTTGAGCATGCGTAAAAGTAAGGAATTATGCGTTACGAATTGAACAGGGGGGGATGTTGGAAGAGATGTTTAATCAATGTCAAAGTAAACGCGCATTTTGAGAAGATCCTACTTCATCGCCAAGTTTACTTCCGTTTTCTTCTGCAATCATCTTCTCGCGTTCAGCTCGTGTTATGATCTTGTTTTCCTGAAAAATAATAGGGTAAATGAGGTAGAACCAGATCACCGGAACCAATGCATTTACAAGGATATTTCCCACTTTCTGTTTCCCGGAAAGCAGAATGCTCTTACTGATTTTGATACTGGTCAGTACTGTTAACGTTACGTAAATGGTAGCTATGATAAGGGTTATGATCATGATTGAAAAGTAAGAATTTTAGATTTCAGAGACTGAAAAAATGTGGTTTCCGTGAGGATTAAGAGATACTAGGTAGCACAATGAAACGAGTATAATTAACTCAAAATGAGTGTGTAACACAAAAAAAACGCGTACCATCCTTTTGACGGTACGCGCTTCTATATGCTCCCGAATACTAGTTCCCCGTACTAGTGTTCAGAAGATTCATCAACTCGTCCAGTTTAGGCGAGAGAATGATTTCGGTGCGTCGGTTCATAGCTTTTCCTTCCTGGGTGCTGTTAGACGCTTTCGGGTAATATTCACCACGACCGGAAGCGGTCATACGCGTCGCTGCAACGTTGTATTGTTCGTTCAGCATCCGTGTAATGGACGTTGCACGGGCAACACTCAAATCCCAGTTGTCTTTGTAAACTGCCGTTTTAATCGGTACGTTATCCGTGTGACCTTCCACCAGAATCTGGATGTCCGGGTTTTTGTTCAATACATCGGCAAGCACTTTCAACGCATCAATTCCTTTTGGTTCCACTGTTGCCGAACCGGATTTGAACAAGAGCTTATCCGACATGGAAACGTATACCTTACCATCTCGAATTTCCATGGTAAGCTCGTCCGAGTTAAATCCAACCAACGCATCGCGGAGCGTCGCGTTCAGAGCTTGTGTAGCTGCTGCCTGACGGGTGATGATTGCCTGCATTTCGCGGAGCATTCGTTCCTTGTTCTGAAGGTCTTTGTCTTTCATACTCAACTGAGCGGACTGTGCATCATTGATGTTTTCCTGACCGGAAAGCCGATTCTGAAGCGTTCTGTTATCTGCTGTTAGTCGCTCATTCCGGGACTTTTCATCCTCCAGAGCCCTACACAATGAATCTCGCTCGGTCACTACAGCCTGTAGTCGTTTTCCGCCTTTTTGTTTTTCAGGCAACGGATCACCACATCGGTAAACGTCTTTACAGGAACTTAGTGCCAGTATTCCGACTGCAAATGCGCTCATCAGAATAGAACTATTGTATACTTTCATAACACTTTGTTTTAAAATTGGTCTTATTAAAGGAAAGACATTCAGAGCAGGAGAGTCAGCTGTATTAATGTTTTTTAGCAGCCTTTATGCTTTATTCTGAATTGAAAATTATCAATTAACAATTATCAAGGTTATCGCTTTAATCAGCCTCCATAACCTTGATAATTGATCATTTCATCATTGATAATTTTTAATTCCCGTTATTTTATATCAAACTGCACGCGTCGGTTCTCTGCTCGTGCCTCCACCGTTGTAGAAGGATTGAGCGGTTGTGATTCACCGAGAGCTGTTGTCGTAATTCTGTCCGCCGAAACACCTTGCTCCACCAAATACGCTTTTACCGCATCTGCACGTCGCTGCGAAAGCGCCATGTTATAAGCATCAGAAGCGCGGTCATCAGCGTGCCCGGTAATGTTGATCGTCCACGAAGGATTGTCTTTCATTACAGTAGCAATTCCTTTTACCAATTGCTGAGAAGATGGACTCAACGTGGATTGATCCGTCACGAATTTCACTTCAACGCTTTCCAAAACTGCAATGGTTGCTGCGCCACTGTTCGGACCTCCGGTTGCGCCGGCCATTACTTCCGGACATCCTTTGCGTGCCGGTGTCCCTTTTTCGAACGGACAATCATCCACATCATCAGGAATATTGTCACTGTCGCTATCCATTGGAGCGGCTGTACGACCTTTTGTGTCCACAACAGTTCCCGGAGGAGTTCCAGGCTCTTCATCGAGTCCGTTTGCAACACCGTCGCCATCGTCGTCACGAGTTTGTTGCTCCAGGCTATCTACGCGTTGTTTCAGTGCATTCAGCGCTTCGTCGTATTTGCTGTTCTCAGTAGTCCAGTCGGCATGACGCGCATGCGGTCCGAAGTTGTACTGAACTCCAAGGGAAAGATTCACCAGGTATCCGTCTATTCCGCGGTTATTGATGGAGTTGTTCAATGAGCGCAAATCGTACGTATAATTCTGGTAGATATTTGCGGTCATAGAAGCGTCAACACTCATGCTGAACCGTTCTGATAAACGAACCTGTGGAGTCAAACCTACAACACCGTGCATCATGTGATTCGCATCAATAAGCGAACCGTTCAGCACGGAGTAACCAACACCCATGTGGAAGAGAAGTCCCACGCGACGTGTCCAGGTTTGAAAATCCATCATATTTCCAAGGTTGGCGACACCCTCAAGGGAGAAACGATAGTATTCCGAAGCAAAGTCCGGAGTTCCGGGACTCTCTCTGAAATTGTCGTAATTCCCGCTAATGCGCATACCAAACTTGGTATTGAAGCAGTACCTGAATCCCAGCCCAACGTGATAAAGATTCAGCGTTGAAGCATCGTAATTAGCCGTCATTGGCTCAAGGGGGTTGTTCAGTCCGAACTGGGCGTCCACAGAGAAACGATTGTACGCCTCATCCTGACTGTAAGAAGTGGTAATGGTGAGCAGTACGAGTAAAGTCAGTAAGTATTTCATATGCATCTTTTATCTGGAAGCAAGGTAGCAAGACACGTGCTGTGAGTTTTTATACGAATCGTGATTATTCTTACATTTTTTACTTATGGGAATTCAGAATTGAAAATGGAGAATGGAGAATTGAAAAGGGACTTAGCCCCCGTCAGTTCGGGTTTCCCGATCACAACAAAATGAAGTATCGGAAAGTATTGAGAACCGGGACTCTCTTTTCAATTTTCAATTAAACCATTTTCAATTCCCATACGTGATTTCTCCCGGTCTCCTCACGTGAGAACACGCTGTACCCGAGCTTCCTTTTTTGTATATGTTTGACGTCCAATTATTCACAGCAAAAAACCGCTATTTATGGACATGACTCCAACAAACAATTTTATTGCCTCGTTGACGCAAACACCAACGTTGGCAACACAGTTGAGCAACAACTTCGCGCGACTGAAACAAACCAACGATACTGTTATTCAGTACCTGTCTTATCCGCAGGAAATTTCAACGGATTTGAACAACCTTTCTTCTGCGCTTTCAACCGCAAGTGAGTTGCTGACCGTTGTTTCCGTGGTTCCGGAAGTAGGCGAAGCCGCCGCAGGATTCAACGAAGCAATCACTGCAATGCAGGAAGAAATTACTCCGGCAAAGGAAGCTGCGGCTAGTTTGGCTGCCGAAGTCCAACCCATTGTGAATGCTTTGCAAAAGCTGGATACTCCGCTTTCAAAAGGACAGCAGTATGCGAGCGAAGTTGCGTCCAATTCCCAGACGTTTTTGAACAACTTTACAGCAGTAACGAATTGTATCAACGCCTTGCCTGATGGTTCTGTAAAAGAAACAGCCCAGAATTACCTGAACCAGTTTTCTTCGAAAGCACAACCCGAAGTAGATGCGCTCAATACGGGAATGACAGATGTGAATAACGCCATCAATACGGTATACGATGCAATCAACAGCATTGAGCAGCAATTGAGTCCGCTTCAGGCAATCGACAGCGCAATTGATTCGGTAATGTCTGCATTGAATCCGGTGATCAATATGATGTCTTCCCTGAAAAACGATTTGGAAAGCATTGAGATTCCGATTCCACTGCCATATCCACACATGGTGAGTCTATACGATATCTTCAGCACACTCGGAGATTTCATCGATTTGGCGATGAAACCAATTCAGGGATTGGTAGACGATTTGGTGAATGCTTTAGGTATCTCATTGCCTTCCATTCCGAACCTGAGCTACTTGTTGAACCTGAATATTCCAATGCCGAATATTCCTGATTTCGATTCATTGATCAATTCAGTGGAGAACTTCTTCAACCAACTGCAGAATATTCTGAATTTGTTTAAGTTGACTTGCCCTCCGTCTGATGACCAAACGGATTTCATCACACAGCTTGGCAAAGGGTAGATCGTTTAGCGTACAGCACTTTAGAATCCTTTAAAGAAGGTTTATGTCAGTACAACGAAAGAAAATCTTGCTTTTTCCGTTAGCCAATGTCCTCGGTCATGTATCGAGAACATTGGCGCTGGCGGAAGAACTGCACAAAGCAGGGCAGGAGGTCTATGTAGCTGCTTCTGACGATTACGCAAACCTCTTTTCATTCGTTGATCCGGGAATAACAGTGCTTCCAAACCTTGAAATGTTCGCGGATGCAACGAAGGTTTTCGGACAGATTTCGTACGCTGCCGACGGGACCTTAGATGAATCGGAACTACTTCGTTTGTCTACACATTTGGAAGGAGAAGAACTGGAACGACGCAGTGAACAACTAAAACGTATCATCAAACGGGATACGCAAATCATTGAAACAATTCGTCCTGATGCGATGGTGATTGATTACCACTTTGCTCCGCTCCTGATTCCATCGGCGAAAGGAATCCCGGTTTTCTGTATTTCACACCGAATTGGGTATCCGACCTTCTGTAAGCGTGTTAAAGGTGAATTCCCATATCCGTTCAACAAGCATACGGTTTTGGTTCCCGGAATCAGTGATTTTGAATTAACAGAAAACGATTTGCTTTCCTGTTGCAACGAATGGGTAATGTGTGGAACTTTTTCCTGGGAAGGATGGCAACGTATGCCGGCCATTCCTAAAAAGAACGATGTTTTTCTCTTTTTCGGAAGTACAGGATGTTCAGAACAACTGACCCCCTGGTTCAAAGAAAAATTGCAATCGCGTTATTCACTTTCTTACCAGGAAAAAGGCGATCAACTGCTCCATTTGGGAACATTCCTGAAACAAACATCAGTGGTTTTGTGTCATGGTGGACACGGAACAATTATGGAATGCATCCGTTATCAAAAACCAATGATCATCGTTCCGAATAACCTTGAACAACTGGAACTGGGACGTAGGGTGGAGGAACTGAAACTCGGCGTACTGATTGCTAAACCGTATGATCAGATTGATGCGGATTTGCTTTCGCAGAGCATTGAGAAATTGCGAAAAGATCATGAAGTGAAAGAAAACCTCGAACGGTTCTCAGTTGAATTAAGAAAATCCGATGGGGCAAAAGTTGCCGCGGCATTCATTGCAGATGCAATCAATGATTCTGTTGAAGAAGCGTCAGCACTTCTAAGCGTTAGCCGGGATATCCGGTTTCAACGATTTATGAACTAAACTACTTTAAAATATGTTTTACGAAGTAACGAATGAATTTCCCTTTTTGCTGGATATGGAAAAGCAGTGGGAAGCGGTTTGGTCGGAACTGAAAACCCTCGGGGAAAAGCAGTATTCCGATTACGAACACAGCAAAGACGGTGGCTGGAAGATGATGTTGCTGTTGATGATAGATCAGTATAACGAAGCTTACGAAGCACAGTGTCCGGTTACGTTTCAGTTATTGCGAAACATTCCGAACATCACGTTTGCGGCGGTTTCAAAGCTTGGAGCTCATTCCAAAATTCATCCGCACAAGGAATGGATCAAGGAAGACGATACGCTGTTGTACAACAATGGAAATCTGCACCGTGCTCACCTTGGACTCCAAATTCCCGCCGATGCACAAGCCTGTGCGATGCGCGTAGGAGAGGAAACACGCTCCTGGGAAGCCGGAAAGTTTCTCATGTTCAACGATTCCATCGAACACGAAGTGTGGAACAATACCGATGAAGATCGCATTGTTCTGGTGGTCGATTTCATTAAAGTGGGACACACCATGCTCGACAATCACCAGATTCAATCGCTGAAAAAACACATGATTGATTTACACATGTAAACCACATGAACAAAACACTATTCATATTTTCCAATGATTTCGGGGAGTTGGTACTTCTGAGACTCCTGTTGTACAAACAGCCGGTGCACGTCTATCTGGCGTTACCGGAACGACTGTACGATCACGTGGATTTTCCAAATGCTACCAAATTCCTTTATAAGAACGGAGACGACATCCGAAATTGCCTCGAAGAAATCCAGCCGGAACAAGTCATGCTGTTCAGCGCGTATTTACTGGCTCCGAACAACCTGATTTCCTTTCCGGAATTCTATGATTTACTGGATTACCTCGATGAGAAGAACATTCCTGTCTCCACCAGCGATCCGTTCATGCGCTTTTACGATCAACTGGAATACGAAGACAACGGGTTGACGTTTCATGCGAATGTTCGAAATGTACTGAAAGAGTTAAGCGAACGCCTGAGTAGTTATCGCCATTTGTACTCGGTTCCGGTTCAATTCGACGGTGCACCGCATCAGTCGTATTCAAATCCCCTTAGACGCAAGGCAGTCGAACGAATCACCGACAAAAAACAATGGACCTTTGTCATGGCTTCCGAAGATTTCAAACTGCTGCAAATCGGTAATTCAGCGGAGTATCATAAGACCATGATTCCACTGTTGAAATCGCTCGTAAACGATTACGATATTCATGTGAATCTCTTGTTTCCGGAAGCTTTTTATGCTGTTTTGAAACCTGAATTGGCTGGTGTTGATCACGTCAATTGTGTGAGTTACTGCACACTGGATGAATTCGAGGATTTGGTTTCACAATCGGATTTGATGTTGTATTGGAACGTGTTTTCCGCTTCAACATTGATTTGTCGTTTGCACAATAAACCTGTTGTTTACCTGGGACATGGACACATGGAAACGATCTTTCCGGGTTTTCTTGATTACATCAAAGCTTCCTGGTTTCCGAATCACGATCCGGAACTCATGCAAATCAATGAAACGTTCATTCCAACACTCCTGGAAAAACTGAAAAATAATGCTCCGGGATTGTATCAGCCATACTACGAACTGGATGCTCCGGTTGATATTCTGACCGTTAAAACTGAAGCGATATGAAAGTATTGTTTATCACTTCTCAGGATTTCGGAGAACTAGGACTGGCAACGTTTTTCTCACGTAATCAACCGTTTCAGAGCGTGTTTGTAGTTCCTGTTGCAAAACGAGCGTATTTCGATGAAGTAGTGGATTTGCTATATACCTATTCAACGGTTACGGAACTGGAACGCCTCATCGATAGAGAAAAGCCAGACGTTATTTCCTTGAACACAGGCTATTTGATCGTCAATGGTGGTTTAGCTACAATGGCTGATTTTCAGTCCTTTTATGCATACCTGAAGACACTGAATTGCCCGATCATAACGACAGATCCTTTTGTTCGGGTGTACGACAGTTATCCGGAATGTTCCTTCGCGCTCAATGGCCGTGCGTTGGATAATCTGAAGGCTGAAATGTCATTCCTGAATGAGTTCCTGAAGGATCTTCCACATGTTTATGGATTTCCAAGTTCCTGCGGTCTTGAAGCCGCTTATTCGTTTTACAACGATCGGTTTTGTTCTCCTGAAAAGAAGTGTTCCGAAGAAAGTGCAAACAGAAACCAGTGGTTTTTTGTTCTGGGCGAACTGGATAGCAAACTCTTGCTCGAAAAATACGGGGAGGACTTCATCCGAATCCTGGCGAACAGGTTAGTGGAAGTCTGCGGAAATCCGGACAACACCGTTTTTTGTGTATTCCCGAAAAACATTGCAGACACGCTTCGTGAACTGTTTACTCCTCTGAAAAATATTCAGGTAATGGATTATGTCAGTCTGAACGAATTTGAAACGCTTGTGCGTACATCGGATGTTGTGTTTTACTGGAACGTATTTTCGAATTCCATCTTGTTGTGTTATTACTACGATGTTCCGTTCCTGTGCTTTGATAAAGGACATATTGCAAATCTCAGCGAAGATCTGTTCAACCACATGTCGGAAGGAATCTACCGCAGCGGTAAGCCCGAATTTATTGATTTTTTCGAGCCGATGGAACCCAGTCTGGATGACCTGCTTGAAAAGCACTTTTCACGGGAAAACCGTCAGCGTATTCTGGACGAATACCGCCGTCTGCCATCACCACAAACCGTACTTGAAACTGTTACCCGATGCTTGATTCCAAACTAAAAATCGTTTCCGCCGGTGGTGATTTCCTGATCGATGATTCAGGGCAGGAATACTTTGACCTATGCATGGGCTATGGCTCGGTTTGTCTGGGACACAATTACGCTCCAATCATTAGTGCACAACAAAGGCAATTGCAAACGTATACTGCACCTGGTTTTATAGAATCGGATATTTATGTTCAGGCGAAGGAAGCTGTGGAGAAGTACGCGAATGGTTATCGTGTTCATGGATTTTATCCTTCGGGAGCAAATGCGGTTGAAATTGCGGTGAAAATGGCGATGACCACAACCGGACGATCAAAAATCATCAGTTTCGCTAACAGCATGCATGGAAAGACACTGTTTGCGAACAAGCTCGGCTTTGAATCGTGTCTGAAAGACGAAAATCAAATCATTCGAATCCCGTTTATAGGCGAACAGACCGAAAGCGTCGTTCTTGAAGCTTGTGAGAAACACATGAGCCAGGGCAATGTAGCTGCGTTCATCATCGAACCGATTCAAATGAGTGGAGGAGGATTCCGGGCGTCCACGGAATTTTACCACCGTTTACAGGAACTGGCAACGCGTTTTGAGGTACTGCAGATTTACGACGAAATTCTCATCGGATTCCACCGTACGGGATCATCGTTTTTCTTTAAAACCCTCGGATTAAAACCCGATCTGGTTGTAACAGGAAAGGCTATGGGGAGTGGTTTTCCGGTTTCTGCGGTACTACAGGAAGAAACATATATCGCACCGGAAAACTTCCGTGGTGGCGGAACCTATTTCAATCACCCGATGGCCTGTGCATCGATTGTTGCAACGCTGAAAGCTTACGAAGCGTTGAATGTGGAAGCGCACATTAGCCAAATAGAGAGTTGTGTTTTAGGGAATTTACCAAAGGAGGTTTTATCCGGTCAGGGTGCATTATGGAACATTGATTTGGGTTCACCTGAAATTGCGAACGCCACGGTCAAAGCACTTCATGAAAATAAGGTAATCGTAAGTTATTACGGTCAATATATTCGCTTCTTTCCCAATTACCAGGTAGATCTCTCAAAAGTAAGCGAAGCCTGTCAACTTGTAAATCAATTCCTATGATTATTCGCGTTGGAAATTCGATTATTGAGCGTTTTTTGCCGGAACATACTGATTTGTTGTATCGTTTGATCAACAGTCCTGAAGTTCGGAAAGGGATGAGTAACAGTGCCGTGATTGCTTACGAAAATCACGTTTCCTGGGTGAATGAACACCTGTTGGAAACAGAGAATGTTCACCTGTTTGTTGCGAATCACGAAGAACAGGGTAAAGGGGTTGTGTTGCTAAAAAACATTAACGGTAATTCAGGCGAATTGGGAATTATGGTTGGCGACATCGTTGGTTGCAGAAGAACACAACTCACAGGAAAGTTAGTTACCGGAATTCTCTATTATGCGTTTCATACACTGAATTTCGAGACGCTGAACCTGCGTATCCTTCCCGGAAACATCAATTCTCTTACCGTCGCAAAAAAAATAGGTGCGGAATTCCTGTATGAAGACGAAACCTATCGTCATTTCTCCTTGTCAAAATCGAAGTACGAAACCTTTCCTTTGAATCAGATGCTCTTAAAGCGCTATCAACCAAAGTGTTTGGAGACAACTGAGGTAATCCAGCACGTAGATTCGTAATTCAGTTTACGCAGATTTCGCTGATGTACGCAGATATTTGGTGTGTTAGTTTTTCGATCACGCAGATATAGAAATCTGTCTTTGACAGATTGGTTCATCTTAAGTTTAGTCACGCAGATTTCGCTGATTTACGCAGATATTTGGTGTGTTAGTTTTTCGATCACGCAGATATAGAAATCTGTCTTTGACAGATTGGTTCATCTGCGCAAGCTGTTTTATGTTATTGGGTTAATCAATCAGCGTTAATCTGCGTAATCTGCGTGAAATTACTTGATTATAATCCATTCGCAACACGCGCTATTCCATCCCGAATATTCTCTGCGTTGAAGTTGACTAATAATCCAAGCTTCAGATTAGTGAGTTTCAGATAAGTTGTTAATTGTTTGAAATGTAAAGTTGTAAGATCGGCGACTGATTTAATTTCAACAATTACTTTATCCTCAACAATCAAGTCGATTCTATATCCTACATCAAGTGTCACTTCTTTATATTGAAATGGAAGTCCAACTTGTTGTTCTACTTTCAAACCTTGTTTCTTTAGTTCAAAATAAAGTGCGGTTTCATAGGCACTTTCAAGTAATCCAGGACCTAATGCATTGTAAATTTCAAATATGGCGCCTCGAATCTTATAGGTGATTTCATTCTCTGTCATAGCTTGAAACTAAGAACAAAATACAAAGATTCCATACTTGGTTTTATAACTTGTTTACGTTATATTATTAACGCGTGTATAGATTGATAAAACAATTATCACGCTGATTTCGCGGATTTTCGCTGATGATGAATTGTGTGTGATGACTTATTCTTTTTGATGACGCAGATACCAGGAATCTGTCCCGGACAGATTTCGTTATCAGGTAGTAGATTACAACGAAAAAAACAACGCTAATCAGCGTGAGATCAATATTTACGATAATCATAAGTCATTCACAATCCGTCCGATTCCATCTGGAGTTTTGTTATAATGCGTGTAAAAGATTGATAAAACAATTTATCACGCCGATTTCGCGGATTTTCGCTGATGATGAATTGTGGATGATGACTTGATCCTTTTGATGATAGATAACAGGAATCTGTCCCGGACAGATTTCGTTATCAGCGTAATTGATTAATAACGAAAAAATCAGCGCTCAGCATAATCAGGTTGAAACCATTCTGCACAAGTTGTCACTGATAATTATGTAACAAAAACATTTTTTTATGCAGTAGCTGAAGCAGTAACTTTTCAGGATAAAATGATGTCTTATGATAGTTCAATCTTTGCTCGACGAATTCGAACACGAAGTTCAGAATACACGTAAGTTGTTGCAGGCTGTTCCTGAAAAATACCTGAGTTACAGACCATCGCCGGTTTCCTGGACCATGGGACAACTTGCCCAACACATCGCAACCATTTATTACTGGTATGTCGGAACATTGACTCAGGACGTTTACGATATGAGTACCGATCAGCTTGACCGCGGTTCTCCCGATGACATCAGGGCAACTTGGGATTTATTTGAAAGCAACGTTGAAAAGGCCCGCGCGGCTCTCAAATCGGTTACAAAAGAAAGCCTGCAGGCAGATTGGACAATGAAGTCCGGAGACCGGGTCATGCTTGGTCCAATGCCGCGTTTAACCGTAGCACGGTCTTTCATCTTCAATCACATTTACCACCATCGCGGCGAACTGATTGTTTACCTGCGGGCAACAGGGAATAAAGTTCCCGGATTGTACGGTCCGACATATGAAGACGATCCGGGAAGGAAGTGATCGACTGTTGTAAGACAATGTCTTCAGGCATTAACATAACACTTCTTCCCAACCAGTCACTCATCACTCATAAAACGCATATACCAGCAAAAACACAAACGCTGAAATCGCCAGAAGTCCGTGCACTATGGCTAAGGGCTTTGGTAACGATTTTCCGGTAACATCTCTGGCAAAAAGGATAAATCCTCCAAGTGCGGCAATGGCGAATAAAACAATTATTTGCAGAAGATCCGCACCGGTATTCGCCGTGTGGATGATCAGTAACGTCAATGCTGTCACAGCCAGAAAACCATGTCCGATTGCCACACCTTTTGGTGTTTCTTTATTTTGAAGTACCAGTAATACAAGGTACAACCCGAGTACCGCGGTTATTGAAAACAGCGCTATCGCTGTATAAATCAGTCCCATATTGATTGAATTTTATGCGTTAATTATTCTTTCCGGGAAGATTATCCAGTGCCGGCCCTTCGATCACCCTTCCGTTAATGTCAAACCGACTGCCGTGACAGGGACAATCCCATGTCTTTTCCGATTGATTCCAGTTGACAATACATTTCATATGGGTACATACCGCCGAAACAACGTGGGAATTTCCGCGTTCGTCTTTGTAAACAGCCAGCTTTTGATCGTCCTGAACAATCACTTTTCCTTCGTCTTCCCTGATTTCTTCTAATGAACTGGCATCTACATTCCAGGTTAAATCCTTGAGGTACTGTACCAAAACATTCGCATTCTCCACGATAAAATCCTTCGCAGATTTGATCGGAGTGAACCGTTCTGCACTGTAAAGCTCTTCCCAGGCATTCGATCGTTCCAGAATGTGATCGGAAACAAGCATGGCAGCTAAGGTTCCGTAGGTCAATCCATCCGAAGCAAATCCGGTCATGAAATACGTGTTTTCACCGTGTTTGCCAATGTAAGGCAAACCATCGGCAGGACGATATTGCTGTCCTCCCCAGAAATAACTGGCCTCCGAAACATTCATCCGGTCTTTGAGGTAATGCTCGAGACCGTTCACGTAAGTTTTTGTGTCTACATGCTGACCGGTTTTAAATTTATCCCCGATCGCCATGACGTATTGTTTTCCGTTGGTAGTGAACGAGCGAACCGAATGTTTAGGCTCATTCAATCCCCAGAAAATGCCATCGGGAAAGCGGACTTCGTTCAGCGTTGCAGCCACACCAAATTCGCGGTACGGGTACAACATCGTATGAATCATGTGAACACCAATCGGACTATGCGTTGCGAGAAGAATCTTGCTGGCTTTTACCGAACCTTTTTCCGTTTTCACAATTCCGGTGTCATCGTCAACATCAATCACACGACTGTTTTCGTAAATCTTACACTGAAGTGAAATTACCTTCGCTAACTGCTGAACGTATTTCAACGGATGAAACTGAGCTTGTCCTTCAATGCGTAACGCATTTACTGTTTTGTATGGAAGTCCGGCATCATTCAGAATACTCGGATTTAGACCGGCTTCCCAAAAAGCGTCAAATTCCTTCTGCATGAATTCATCAGTCTCTGAAGTATTTCGCTCAACGAATAATGTAAACGGACGATTGCCAAAATCGCAATCAATGTCGTTGTGATGAATGGTAGATTTAATGAAGTCAATTGCAGCCATGCGGGATTGCACCACTGCTTTCATTACATCACTGTTCCATTTTTTTCGAATCGTGGATAAATGCTCGTCCACGGTAACATACAGGTTTCCGGTTGAATGTCCGGTAGTTCCGTGACCGATTGTATTCGCCTCCAGAAGAATGACCTTTTTTCCAGCATTACTAAGTAGCATCGCAGCAGTTATGCCAGTAATTCCTCCACCGACAATAACAATGTCAGTTTCTTCGTTCCCCTCAAAAACAGAGAATGATATGGAAGCAGCCGTAGTAGCTTCCCATATCGACTTTTTCTGTAAATCCATCCCTTCACAATTATACTGTTCTAAAGTATGTAAATCGATTTGACCGCGAAGGTGATCTAAAACATATGTAAATCCGCGGTGGATTTCTGTAAGATTTCGGAAAGCCCTCCGACTTACTTTTGAAGAGTACTTTATTTAGGTGGGGACAGAGTAGTACAATGGGGAATGTTAAAGGGAGGACATACCGGCCTCCCTTTAACTTATTAAAAAGGTTTTTTATGTTTAATAATAGGTTGGTTAGCGAATAAGAGCATTATGAAAGTGATGCTCTTATTTTTTGCGCGTAATTTTACTCTCATCTTTACCATCAGAAATGCACCAAACGTTTGCTGACAGAGTCATAGAATTCAACAAGCAGTTACACTATTCGGGCAAATTGCCGCCGGATTTTCAGGTGATGAATCCGTACCTGGACAATCCCGAAACCATTGATGTAATGCAGCAGTTTTACCAGAAGTTTTATAACGACACGTTGAAGCGTAAATTCATGATCGGTATCAATCCAAGTCGACATGGTGCCGGTGTGACCGGTGTTCCGTTTACCGATACAAAGCGAATGAAAAGTGTTTGCGGAATCGAAATGAAATCAGCTTACACACATGAGATTTCTTCCGTATTTCTGTACGATATGATCGCTGAATACGGTGGAGCAGAAGTATTTTACAAAGATGTGTACATCAATTCCCCGTTTCCCCTGGCGATCATTCGGAAAAATAGCGCGGGAAACTGGTTGAATGCAAATTATTACGACGACCAGGAACTGTTCAATTGCGTAAAAGACTTTATGATTGAATCCTTGAAAAAGCACATTAGTTTAGGGCTGGATACCACTGAAGTATTTGTATTGGGTAAGAAAAATGCCGATTTCATAGCAAAGCTGAACAAAGAAGCACACCTTTTTGATCGATTGACTGTTTTGGAACATCCACGTTTCATTCAGCAGTATAAATCAAAGGACAGGCAAATCTACATTGAGAAGTATATTTTGGCATTGAATAAGTAGTGTAATTCAATTGTTTTTTCTAATCTCGTAACGTAATTCGCTAACACCCTATGATACGCTTAACAATCACCGCTTTTTTCGTCGTATTGTCTTTTGCAGCTCTATCCCAAACGGAATGTTGGGAATGTCTTGTTGCTGCGAGAAATCTGGACAGCAAAACAGCATTGAGTCGATGTTTAAAAGTAAGCAAGACTTCAGAGCTTACAACTAACGAACGAGAAGTTGTTTCGTATGTGATAGGAAGATTTTTACTCGATGAATCCAAGCCTAAAACAGCGCTGAAATACCTGACAATTTCTGAAGCTTCATCGGATTCGTTATTAAGTGCATTATCAAAAGGATTGCTTGGTGATTATTACTTTGATCAGAAGCAGTTGGAAAAAGCACTGAAGTATTATGAGCAAGCCGCAGATGGAGCGGATAATGCCGTTTTTACACCGTATTTTCTGAACAAGCAGGGAATTGTTTACCGACTGAAAAATGATCGGGAGCAAGTGGATCGCATTGGTTCCCGGTTAAAAGTGAATCACAAGCAATTTTTTCAGGTAATGGAATTATCCTGGTTATATGGAAATGGCCAATCAAAGTACGATTCACTCAATCGTAGCCTGGTTAATGCGCAATTGCCGAAGGGGCCTTATGGTGTCGGGCTTATCAATGGAGAGAAAGTTGATCTTAACTTGTTTCTGAAGGAAGTGCGTTATTATTCTTCAATATATGAACAAGGTGGTGAGTTGGGAATTCCTGCTCCGGATCAGGACGAGATACAAAATGAAGCCTGGAATAATTTGACTCAACTTGTTCTGTTAGCGAGGAAAGAGAAAACATTTGCGTTAAACATTAACAATAACGAATTTCATGCATATCTCTTCGCTGAAAAAGGATACAATTTATTACCCGATATTGAACAGGCATTTTCTGACCCGGATGGGACGTTTCGTGTGAAAGAATTCGAAGCATTTCTTTCTGAGCGAGATAACGAAACCGATCCGGAATTAAAAGCGAATTGGCTTGATATACAACAACGTTTAAAAGCGGCAGGGATGCAGGAAAAGTACCTGGGACTGCTGGCGTTGGGCTTTCACATGGGGAACGTGGAAGCTGCAGGATTGAAAGAAATGAGAAAGAACGTTTTACACGTTCGTGGTATTCGTTTCCCGGTCGATTATTTTCCCGATTCGTTGTTCACACCAACCGAAACCGAGGTGCAGACGTACTTTGAAAAACACAAAGCCGATGGTTTTATAGTCTATCCGGCACAACGTAGAATAAACTATTTACGGATTCCTATTACTGCGAATTCTGTTGATTCAGCTGCTTTTCTGAAGAAGTTTGAAGGATTGAAAGAAGATTTTCGAAAAACTGCGAATGATTCGTTGTTCGTCACACAGCACGCAGATATATCGTTTTATGCCCCGCATCAGATTAACACGTTTCTTCCGGAAGGGGATGAAAGAGCATTCGGGTTAACCTATCCGATCTATATGAAAAGGGAAATTGAAAATGCTCAGATAGGAGATGTCATCGGCCCATACATTGATCAGGATCATTACCGTTTGGCAAAAGTTGTTGGTTTCAACGATAATCAGCTTACCGTGCGACACATTTTGATTTCCTCAGGAAAAAGTGATCCGTATGAATTGCATGAACAGAAACGAAAAGAGGCTGAAGAACTGGCAAAAAAGATCACGCACGATAATTTTGAGGAATATGTAGTAAACTACTCTGAAGATCCGGGTTCTAATGATAGAGGCGGAATTTACAGTGATTTCCTGGATTACCAGATGGTTCAACCGTTTTCCGATTACGCTGTAAATGCTCCTATTGGAGAAATTGGCGTGGTGGAAACAGACTATGGTTTTCACATTATGGAAGTGTTGGAGCGGAAAGCTGTGAAATATCCTAAGCTTGCCATTATCGATAAAAAACTGACTCCAACCAAAGAAATTCAGGACAGTATCGCAATGCAGGTTGCCATGCTGCATAAGAAAATGTTGTCTGACTTTAAGAACTTGAATGATCATCAGAAAGAAGCGTATATCGATTCTTTAAGAAATACGCCAATGTTAATCACGCCATTGATTATTCATGAGGAAAATCCGTCAGCAAATTATTTTATGTTGCCTGAAACCGGGAATCAGGTATTGCGTTATGCTTATTCGAAAAACGTTCAGCGTTATCAGCTCTTTGAACCGATTTACGATAGTACTTATTGGATCATTCCGATTTTCGATGGGGCGTTTTCAGGAGAAGATTACAATTTCGAACAGACAAAAAATATCTTTTATTTCTATTGCTTGCATCAGAAAAAGTGGGATGCAATGAAAGCTGAATTTGATCAGTTACAGACACTTGATGAAATTGCAGCAAAAGCAAATCTGGAAGTTGTAGAACAGGATTTTCATTGGAATACCCATGATCTTGGTTGGTACATGGCTTACAATATTTATCAAGATTATTCCCTTCATCCGGAACACGCAAAAGGATTGAATTGGACATCTGACAATTATTCAATGGCAGTTTATGAAATAACCTCAGTAACAACTGATGAAACGGAGGTTAGCCTTTCTGAAATCAAGCAGGAATTTCAGTATGAACAACTGAAACCGTGGTTCGGAAATGAACGGTTCATGGATGCGAGTAAATCTACCATTTACAATTATAAGTTGTATAAACTCTTGTTACGTCTCTAAAGAGTCCTGGAAAAATAGATTTTCGTTTGTTTCTATTCACCTGATTTTTCATAAATTAGGCTTCGAATTGGTATTCCCCGTGCCGGTAAAAACACTATCCATTGAAACGATCGATTTTAAATCTAAGTATTCTCGACAGTTTGCTTGAAGGTTTTCAGGTGATTGGTTACGACTGGAAATATTTGTACGTAAACGCAACGGTGGCTGTTCAGGGTCAGAGCACCGTTGAAAATTTATTGGGTAGAACCATGATGGAGTGCTATCCCGGAATCGAAAATACGTTCCTGTTCAGTCAGCTTAAAAAATGCATGGAAGAACGGGAAACCCTGAATTTCGAGAATGAGTTTACCTACAACGATGGTAAAAAGAGCTGGTTTGAACTGCGAATTGAACCGATTCCAGAGGGAATTTTTGTGCTGTCGACGAACATTACCAACAGAAAAAAAGCCGAAGAAGAGCTGCTACAGTTGAAAAATGATCTCGAAAACAAAGTGAAAAAACGTACAGCAGAACTTGAAAAGCTGAATAACGAAAAGGATGTTATTCTAAAAGAAATGCACCATCGGGTTAAGAACAATCTGCAAATCATTTCAAGCCTTATTCGTCTTCAAATGGAAGAAGGAGAAGACACGTTTAATGATGTCCTGGACAAAACCCAATCTCGTATTGAAACCATTGCCAGTATTCACGAATCGTTGTACATGCACGAAGATCTGGCGTTGATCAATGTGGCAAACCATTGGGAAAAGCTCTTCAACGATTGCCTGAACTCTCTTGTTAGCGAACCGGATCGCTTCAGACTGAAAATGGATATCGATTACCTGGAACTCCCTGTGGATAAAATGATTCCATTAGGGTTGTTGATCAACGAATTGATTACCAATTCAATTCTACACGGTTTTAAAGGCAAAGAAAGCGGCTCTATTTTTCTTTCGATGTATCGAAGAAACGATAAATATGTTCTCACTTACAAAGACGATGGGGTTGGAATGAATGAAGTAAGCGATGAAGATAAGGATGATCGTTTAGGGCATTTTCTGATCGAAGGGTTCGCCGAACAGCTCAACGGACGCATTCGGAAATTCAAAAGCGAAGTAGGAGTTCATTTTGAATTGGAGTTCGCGTAATTCAAATTTCATTGTAGTTCCGTAATTCACTTATTCAGAAGCATGAATAAGTGAAAAGTTCAGCAATTCTGAAAAGGATCAACCTGCATCCTGACGATCGTCATGTTTTTACCGGTATCAAAACCAGAACTTTATCCAAACAAAGGAATGTTCCTATTATCATTTAGATACCGATACCATGAAAACAGCACAATTTGAACTCAATAATCATAGAAAAGTGATTGCGCTTAAGGAATTCTTTAACAGTGAATTCCCAAATCTAAAACTGGAATTTTATGCGAAACCACACGTCAACGGTGGAACGCATTCGGATAAAATGGTTTCTGGAAAGGACGCAACAATTGGCGATTGCAGGGCTTTCAGTAACGATGGGATCGTTCAAATTGAATCGGGTATGACCACGAACGAATTGAAAGACTATTTACGCGACACCTTCGGATTGAAAGTGGAAGTCTACAAACGCAGTTTATCAACCTGGGAAATTGCTGACTCCGGAAATCAATCCCTTGAAAGATTTGATGGCTTAAACAGTTACGCCTTTTAATCATATACACCGAAAATCGTTAAGGATCAGCGAATTCAGTATGCACCATTGTGTGTTAGGGTAGTATGGGATTCGCTGGGAAAAAGCTTCACAATTTGTGAAGCTTTTTTTGTGTATAAAATCTTCTGAACCCCAGTGATTATGGGACTTCGGCCTGATACCATGCCTTTGCCGGCAGGCAGGTTGCAAAATCAGGTCTAAGAAAAAAGATTGAAAAATTTGTGTAGTCAAATAACTACATATATATTTGTAGTCAAATAGCTACATAATGAAACGAAGCCTTGTTGAGTTCCATTCGAAAAAGCTTAAAAAAAACGACAAATGAATTTAAGACGCGACGTATTTCAGGCCATTGCCGATCCAACAAGAAGATCTATTCTGTTGTTAGTTGCTTCGCAATCTATGACAGCAGGAGCAATTGCATCCAATTTTGACACTGCCCGGCCAACGGTTTCAAAACACTTGCAGATTCTGACCGAATGTGAATTGTTAGGACAAACACAGCAGGGAAGAGAGGTTCACTATCATTTAAACCCTAAGAAAATGAAAGAGATAGCAGATTTTATAGAACCGTTCCGAATGATGTGGGAAGAACGATTTAACAAACTCGAAGCTGTAATGAAAAACTATTCGAAAGACAATAAAAAGAAGTAGTAGGAAATTCAAAATACAAAATTGGTCACTTTCAATTTTGAATTTTGAATTGGATCATTTTGAATTTAAAATCATGGAACAGAAAACAAAAATCAATGCCGAAGACGGCAAACAGGAGCTGGTGATTACCCGCGATTTCGAACTGCCGGTGGAATTACTCTTTAAAGCATACGAAGAAGCTGAATTGATTGAACAGTGGATGGGAACAAAAGTTTTGAAGCTGGAAAGTAAAAAGCATGGAAGTTACGCCTTTGAAACAACAGATCCGATGGGAAATAAACACGGATTTAACGGTACCATTCACACGTTTATCCCGAACCAGAAGATTGTAAGAACCTTTGAAATGGAAGGTGCAACAATTGGTCCACAGCTGGAATTTCTGGAGTTTGAATCACTCACGGAAACGACAAGTCGGTTGACCATGCAGGTCATTTACCGCTCCATCGAAGCACGCGCAATTCAACTGAGTATGCCATTCGCAATGGGAATCAATATGGCGCATAATAGAATAGAAGAGATAATGAAATAAGTATCAATGAATCAATTATCAAGGATAATGCACTTGATAATTGATCATTTTACAATTAATAATTCAAACATGAGCAAAAGAAACAACATCATCTATTGGATCGCGACGATCTGGCTGGCACTTGGAATGACCTCTACAGGTATCGTTCAACTAATCAGCATGAAAGAAGAAACCGAGAAATTCGATCATCTGGGTTATCCGACGTATCTGATGACCATTCTCGGAGTATGGAAATTGCTTGGTGTAGTGGCGGTTTTAATACCAAAATTCCCGGTATTGAAAGAATGGGCCTATGCAGGTTTTTTCTTTGCAATGTCAGGAGCCGCCATTTCACACATCATTTCAGGAAGTCCCGCAAGTGAAATTTTCCCTTCATTATTGCTGTTATTACTTACAGTTGTATCTTGGTATTTCAGACCGGCCGGAAGAAAGTTGACGGCGGTGAATCAATAAGAACGAACATGAATCCGAAAGTTGATTGGTATTTTACCAAGGCCGAAAAGTGGCAGGAAGAATTGGAACGATTGAGAACCATTGCATTAGATTGTCAATTGACAGAAGAATTGAAGTGGGGGTGTCCGGCGTATACCAACGGAAAAAGCAACATCGTTCTCATTCACTGGTTCAAGGATTACTGTGCGCTTTTGTTCTTCAAAGGAGTGTTGCTTAGCAATCCAAAAGGACTATTGATTCAACAAACGGAGAACGTTCAGGCAGCGCGACAAATGCGCTTTACTAGCGTCGAACAAATCATCGAACAGGAAGCTGATATCAAAGCAAGCATTTTCGAAGCGATCGAAGTAGAGAAGTCGGGCGCTAAAGTTCCGATGAAGAAAACGAAAGAGTTTGCAATGACGGAAGAACTGGAACAGAAATTCGAAGAACTTCCAGCCTTGAAAACCGCTTTTGAAGCATTAACTCCAGGTCGACAACGAGCATATTTGTTACATTTCTCGCAACCGAAACAAGCCAAAACGCGCGAAGCACGAATCGAAAAGGCGATGGAAGCCATTTTCAACGGAAAAGGATTAAACGACTAACACATCACTATCATGAGCACAAAAAAGGAATTATCGTCCGAACATACAGCTGAATTGCTGAAAGCATTGAAAACACGCTTTGAAAAGAACATGGCGCGTCACGAAGGCCTCAAATGGTCCGATGTTGAAGCCAAACTGGAAGCCAATCCGGCAAAATTATGGTCGTTGGATGCCATGGAAGAAACGGAAGGAGAACCAGATGTTGTTGGCTTTGAAAAAGGTGAATTCATCTTCTTCGATTGCTCAGCAGAAAGTCCGAAGGGGAGAAGAAGCTACTGTTACGACCGCGCAGCACTGGATTCCAGAAAAGAACACAAACCTGCAAACAGCGTCATCGATGTGGCTAAAGAAATGGGAATTGAATTACTCAGCGAAGAACAGTACCGTTTCCTTCAAACATTGGGTAAATTCGATTTGAAAACCTCCAGTTGGGTATTGACTCCACCGGAAATCCGAAAACTCGGTGGAGCTGTTTTCTGTGATCGTCGCTACGACACCGTATTCTGGTACCACAACGGAGCAGAATCGTACTATGCAGCACGTGGTTTCAGAGGATGTTTACGTGTTTAATCACCCGAAGGACTCACTAATCGCAAACTGCAAAAGAAGCAAAAAAAATCGTTGGAAATCGTCCATTTGACAGGAAATATGTATCATGAAAGACACCGAAACCTTCTACGCTGAAAGTCGCGCTCACTGGAGAGAGTGGCTTCACGAGAACCACGACAAAGTGCCTTCTATTTGGCTGATCCAGTACCGACAAAAATCCGGGGTTCCTACACTCACCTGGAGCGAAGCCGTCGATGAAGCCTTGTGTTTTGGCTGGATCGACAGCACGAAGCGTCCAATCGATGACCAGAAATTCATGCAGTTCTTCACCCGTAGAAAACCCGACAGCACCTGGTCGAAAATCAACAAAGACAAAGTAGACAGACTAATCGCCGAAGAATTAATGATGCCGGCAGGTCTCAGAACGATTGAAATCGCCAAAGAAAATGGCTCATGGACGATTCTTGATTCAGTGGAAGCGTTGCACATTCCCGGCGACCTTACCGCGGCATTTATTGCTCATCCCGGTTCCGAAGCGTACTTCGAAAGCTTGAGTAAATCCATAAAAAAGCAGCTGTTGTACTGGGTTATCTCCGCAAAGCGAGAGGAAACGCGATCAAAACGGATTTTGGAAATCGTTGAAAACGCGGCGCAAAATAAAAAGCCGAAGCAGTTTGGGTAAAGTGTGAAGACAAATGCCCGATTCCGTATGTACGAAACCGGGCGTCAGAATAGTGGATGTTAGCCTTTAACTATCCATTAATCCTGTGATAACCATACGTTCCGCTCTTAACGTGTCTGAAATGCTTGATCGTTGCAGCGCAAGGATAACGTAGAAAGCGGAAGTGACATTTGGAATTGTCATTGCGGTATCGTCCATTCCGGCTGTATTTTCACCGTTTAACGAGCTGGTTGTAGAATCGGCACCACACTTCACGGTTGTGGAAGAAATAATGGAAATTTCCCGGGTGAATTTCACCGAACCGAATGCCACATTTGTACTCGCGTAGGTACCAATTTGTGTCGCTCCTGTCAAACTGTTCGATGTATTCATGTACAATCTGGCAGTTTTTGTTCCGGAAGTTCCGGCACCACTTAGCCAAACATCAACGTTGAACTGATCTCCTGCGGCAAGTACACTCGCCGGGATTTGGATGGCAATTGCAATTTGATTATTTGTACTGGTTGCAGCATAAGCTGTAAAGTCCATACCAAGCGTATTGAAGCCTCGCATGCTGTTGGCTTTTGCCACGCGCGAACCACTGTCCAGACCGGCATAACCACTTGCAGCACCTTTATTTGCCATACTTTCTTTGGCATTGATCTGACCTTGTGCTTTTCCAAAAGCAGCTACAATCTGGTCCGTCGCAACTATCGCAGAATTCGTAGCGGAAAAACCCGTCAATACCTCCGTTCGAACACGTGTTGAAGTGAAATACAGGTTTGTTCCCTCAGCAACAATACTTGTGGTATAATCTCCGGATTGAGGTACCACCGACCCAAATCTGCCGTTAAAGGACGCTACAGCATCAGTGTTGTCAACCTTTTCCCATGCGGTTCCGTTTGAAATAACCCAATCGTTCACTTTCCAGTCCGTGATTCCACCGATACTGGTCCCTCCGGCTGTTCCCACAACGTAGTACCAGCCTTTATTGGTAGAAGATGCCGTTGGAATTGTCGGTGAATTCGTGTTGGCGTTCCATGTTCCCTGGTAACTAACACATCCCAAAACCGAAGATGGTAACTGAGTGGTCGGCACTTTCCCGGAGGAATCCAGCGAAGCATATCCATTGTTGACTCCTTTGTTCGCGCTGCTTTCTCTTGCAGTGATTTGCCCCTGAGCCTTGCCCAATGCGCTTAGCACCGAATCCGAAGCAGTAATTGTTGCGTTGCTCGCCGAGAATCCTGCAAGAACTTCAGTCAACACTCGTGCTGCTGTGTAGTATTTGTTGGTCCCTTCTGCAACAATGGATGTGGTGTAATCACCCGATTGTGGTGTAACGGCTCCGGTTCGCCCATTCCATGAACTGATTGAATCTGTGTTGTCCACTTTCTCCCAGGATGTTCCATTGGAAATGATCCAATCACCAATTTTCCAGTCGTTGATTCCATTGATAGTGGTACTTCCTGCTGTTCCAACCATGTAGTACCAGCCCTTGTTTCCTGAGACTGCTGTAGGAATGGAAGGGGAGTTTGTCGTCGCGTTCCATGATCCCTGATAGGTAACAGCGCCCAAAACAGAAGAAGGAAGTTCAGCAACAGGGACTTTACCGCTTGAGTCGAGCGACGCGTAACCATTTGCCTGGCTTTTGTTTGCGGAGCTTTCTTTTGCGTTGATTTGTCCCTGAGCCTTTCCCAAAGCGGCAAGAATGGAGTCTGTTGATGTAATTGCCGAGTTAGTAACCGACAAGCCACTAAGTGCTTCTGCAAGTACGCGTGCCGCTGTGTAATAACGATTCGTGCCGCCTTCTGTAACCATGTCGGTGTTGTAATCTCCGGATTGTGGTACAACAGCTCCAATTCTTGAGTTCCAGGATGTCACTGCATCGGTGTTATCGATTTTCTGCCAGGTAACTCCATTGGAAATTATCCAGTCACCAAGTCCCCAGTTTGAAATTCCATCTACGTTTGTTGTTCCGGGAGTTCCAACTACATAATACCATCCTGCATTCTCTTCAGCTGCTGCCGGAATTGCCGGAATATTAACAGCCGCATCCCAGGATGCTTTGTATTTAATGGATCCCAACACGGATGAAGGAATTTGGCTCAACGGAACTTTTCCGTTGCTATCCAGTGAAGCGAATTGTTCAAGGTTAACAAGATAATCGAGGAAGTCTTCGATGGTCATTTTTCGGGTTTGTGCCTCGTTTACAACAACCATAAGGTCGTTTAGCGTAAGTGTTTCTGCTGCACTTAGATCCGAAATGCGTTTGTTTGCCATAATGCTTAAATTTTAAGGTGATTATTTGTTTGTATTAGTAAATAATGGTTCCTGAATTATCTTCTAAACCGATGGTGTCGTTATCTTCTCCTGTAACAATAACTTCCTGACAGATGTATTCGCGTTGTTCCAGATTAAACAATCCCGAAGCGTTTTCAACTACCACGCGGTAACGGTGATAGATGTTGTTGTCATTATCATCTTGTTTTGAAAGAAGTACTGTTTTATCGAAGTTAACGAAGTCCGGATCACCGGATCCGTCGAGTGGAGGATAGGTCATCACACCCACGGCTTGATTGATTTTGTGAACCTCATTCCAGTTCCCGCTGCTGTTCATTTTTTGCAGTGAATAGGTACCGTTGTAACACGTTGCGCTCCACTGAACAACAACTTCTTCGTATGCTTCTTCAGTATTGTCTCCGAAAATGAATGTGAGTTCCGGTGCTTCCGGATTTACATTATCCGCCAGCGTAGTCTTCACAACATCCGACGGTTTTGATGGAATCTCAACCAGGCGAACGATTTGTGTATTCAATACATCTGTAGGCTCCATGATTTCCCGGATCGCAACCAATCGATAATACAATTGCTCACCGAATAACGGGAATTCAATGTCGCTGAAATCGTCAGAAACAGTGCTGCCGAACGGAACTGTATTTACCAGTTTCATGGTTCGCGGACTCAATGCATCCAGTTCATCCGTACAACGGTAAATGGCAATTTTGCTGATGCGCTCGCTGGCAATGAACGGATTGAGGTCGAATTGTACCGCTGTTGGCAATTCTGCGTAATCGTCACGTAATTGAATAACCGTTTTACGAATTTGTGGCTGGTCCGGCGCAAAGGCATCCACCATACGCACAGGTCCGAGTAATAGACTTTGATCGCTCAGTTTCAGTTTGCTGTCGAGTTCAGCGGCACAGTAGAAGTACAAACTTGTAGAAGCACCATCCAGTGTGTAATCCGTAAAGCGAACGTTTGTTTCACCATCTTGTTCGAATACACGGACCATCGGATACAAATCGTTCGTTTGCGGATCGAGCAGATTACCGTTAGTATCGCGCACAACGGATCGTGCTCCGGAAGTTTGTCTTCCTTCTGTAAGGTGAGCAAAAACAGGTGGTTGTTCGGTAAGTGGAATAAACGCTTGACGAATAGCATCTTTCACTAACGCAACAGATGTCGTTGAATGACCATAAACCGTTGGATTGCTGGCGAGCGTAAAGTTATTGGTGTCTTTAAACGGTTTGTAGAAACCTCCGGAAGGGTTCGTTTCGGTAATTGCAAACGGACTTTGATACGGTACAAAGTAATCCGGATTATCCGGGAGTGGCCATTGGAAGGTACCGAGGTACGTTGTATATGGCGTGAAAAGCCCTTCGTTTCCAGGAGTGGTGTCTGCTATAACATTTACCAATACATTCCACATTCCCGGATCGTAACGGAAACTTTCCGGTAATTCTGCCCAATCGTCGTAAATCGTAGCACGTGTTTCTTTCGTGTAAAGCGTGTCCAGAATCTTGTCGTGAGCAGCTCTGTAGAACACCATTGCATAAGGTTGTCTGCCATTTGTAGTGTCGATTACCGTGTCAAACGTATACGTGCTTTTTCCGTAAACATCCGGACGCGTTGCGAACAACGGTCCCTGTGGTTGAGCCGGTACAACAGGCGGAACAATCTTCTGAGCCAAAACAACCGTAGGTGTTGATAGGAACGAATGCAAATTGTTTGCTACATCGTACGCTCTAACACTCATCAATGTTTGTTTGTGACCGGAAGCCGGATTATAGGTTTCCGGAAGAATGAACTCTTCTTTGAACTGAACACTCCCGTTCGAAATAGCAGAGCCGGTTACCGGATTATATCCATTGTTGGCTTTCAAATAGAAACGGTAAGACGGGTGAAAGTTCCCCGGGAGTTCCTCGTTTAAATCGATGGTGTATGAACCCGGAATCCCCGAAATATCTACCGGTGGCAAAAATCCCGGATCTTGAATCACAAAACACAATCCCGGATGTGGGTTATCCGTCAAATTACCAATGTAAGACACCGGATAGATTTGCGATACACCGGAGATATCTTTCATGCGCAGAATTCCCTTGTACCAATCCACTCGTGAATCAGGATGCGGATCCATATCATAATCCGCATAAACCTGAACGAATCCGTTACCATTTCCGTTTTCATCTACCAATGGTTCGAACATCATGTTACAGGCAATTCCACCATTAATGAATCGGGATTGTGATCCATCGCTTTCTTCAACATACTGTAATGCAGCTGGTTCAATTTCAGCATAACGCTCACCGCTAATTGTAACGGTATTTTGTATTGAATTGAGAGCATTCAACGGACGTTCAACAGTGAATCTGAGCATTCCATCAGTTAGTGCAGGATTTACAATGGTTTCAGTAACCGGAATGGTTGTGGTATTGTTTCCGGAATGATACGTTGATGAAATAGACACAGTGTATTCACGATCATTATCTGCATTTCCAAATACACGTACTTTTTTTCCAACGGTCAATTCAGCAGTCCAGTTCCCCGGAATTGTGATGACATTTGAATCGAAATCGTTAATGCGTTTACGAACGTTGTATTCCACAGTAACACCGGTGGTTGTAAGGGATTTTAAAGGCTCTTGAAGTGTGATGACAGTGGTTGCGCCTGGTCCTGAACCATTTAGGCTTACCTGGTCAATCAGGTAATCCACTTTCAAAGTAGGCGAGTAGCGCAACCCGATTGAAGCATTGGAATAATGCTTTTGAAGATAAATACGCGAACCGTGACGAAGATCCCAACTTCCCGGATCAGCCATGTTTTCAATTACAAAGAACAATTCACCGACTTCAGGCAATTCAACTGATTCCATAGAAATGAACTGATTCTGATTTCCACTTACAGGAGCCATTGCCTGGGTTTGCTTGAGTAATTTTACAAGGAATGTTGGATTGTTGCCCGTCGTTTGGACCTCTTCAATAACAAAATGCGATGGTCCGCAACTCAACAAAGCTCCAACGAAATGAGCGCTGTCACCCGCCGATATTGTCGGTTGTACCGATTGGGCAGGGAATACGCTGTTTAACGTATAAGAGGTTGTTGTAACAACGGCCTGATCCGCATTGATTTGTGTAACTCCTGAAATTTTTCCTTTGATCACAATCGGTTCGTCTTCGCGGAAGAAAAACTCGGCGTAATCCGCGGAGTGATGTGCATGATTGTGAACATGGTTCCATTCGAAGGTATTTCGAACAAGCGTATGATCTTCATTGTCAGGAAATGCTTCCAGCATTATTTGTTCTGTTGGAGTGGTCAGCACCAATACTTTGTCGGCAATTACCGTTTCCGAAGGATCTTCATCCTGGATCAGTTGCGTAGCATAATTGAATGGAGGCAGCATACGGCAAATCGTCGGGAAGTCCGTTGTAACTTCTTTGGTATTACTCAGCGGCGATACACGGGAAAACCAGTTGATCGCATACGCAGCATAAACGTGTGTTCCTTCTTCTTCTTCCTGATGTGTAAATAACCGCGGACCACCGTTTTCAAGAATCGGCATGGTTTCAGGAACATCATCTGTATCAAGATAAGCGCTGTCGTGTGAAAGTTCAGGAACGCGATAACTGGTTTCAGAAATTTCCTTGTATTCCAATCCGTATGCAACCGGCTGTGTTTCATCTGCTAAAATGAATTCGGTGGATTGAACAAAGAATGGCCCGACGGCATTTTCATGCAAATACGGTCGTCGATTGATGTTGATGAAACGCAGATTCTCCTGAGGCGCGTACCCGTTTGCATCTGTCAGTTCCGTTGGGGTATCTGTTCCGTTTTCTATCGTTGCCCCGAAGGTACAATCGTCTAGCTGCGGAGCTTTCGGAAGACGATAATCCGTTTTCGCGGTTGGTAACGTCATGAACAAATGCGAACGTGATGCTGCGGTGTTCAATGTACCATCCAGCGCAGCTGTTGTTGTATACTGCAGAAGGTACACGTATTGGTAATTATCTGTTGTTGTGTCCAGATCAATATGTCCCAGCCCCAGAATACGACTTACATGATAATCCAGTGAAACCAAACGAAGCATGTCCAAACAACTGACCGTTTGAACCGTATCTTCGTCGTGGTTATCGTTCGCGAACGAGACAACGGCTTTTGTATCTGTTGTGCTTCGCAAAAGGTATGTATGAATGAAATGCTGCAAACTGTTCTGGTCGTTTTCATCGTCATCCGTTGAACTGAAATCGTAACCGGTTCGTCTCCAACGTTCGTAATAATTGTCCTTGTTAACGGTAAATCTCCCGTTACTGTCGGTATCGTTGAATTTCGGCCAGTGTCCGTCGTCTCCGTCCGTGTAACTTTCCAGAAAACGATTACGCATTTCGTTGTCACTCAGCGTCAACGCAAATTCACCTACGCGACTCCATCCGTCGGAACCTTCTGAATTCCGGTAAAGACTATTGATTCCTGCAATGTAATCCTCGTAAGCGATTAATTTGATTTTGAGGTTTTGACTGTTTTTGGCATCAAAACGAACCGAATTGGTGTTCTCGCTCATGAATTTCATGGTCTGAGTCGGGTCAGTGAATTTCTTTCGAACATTCAATTGCTTGGTTAGCAATTCCTCTGTATCCGGACATCCCAATGCTTCTGCACGAATGTGGAACGTCGAGTTATTGTCCTTTTTTGATGCGGTAAATTCACAGTGAAAGAAAGGTCTGTCATTCATTTTGACTTCCATTACACCCGGATAATAGGCTATGAATGTTCCTTCGTTGCCAGTTGGATTTGTAGTGGCTGCCAATGTTGTGTAAGCTGCGGTGTTGTTGAAAATCAACTGAACAGTTGCAGTGGTTCCAACCGTTTCGACGGTAAGTTGGTACGTCCATACCCATTTCCCGTTTACCTGGCTTTTATTGTTTGGTGCAACGCCCGTATTCAGCTCAACGTGATAATGACCTGCGTTGTGCTTCACTCTGTAAACGCGTACAAAATCGTCGGAACGGTTATAGCCGATGGAGGTTGTGTATGGAGATCCCGAGGCCAAATTTCCCTTTGGTAAATGGTTTGCCCCGAGTGTACGCAGTAAATCCCACTTGAGGTGTCTTCCGGGCGCTGTATCATCCGAGCCGTCTGAACCGACGGCCTGGAGATAGGTGTAACCTGACTGAAACAATGGATTAGCCGTTTCGCTGGTATCGATTAAATAATGTGTTTCTTCTGGCATGATAAGATGAATTAGATAAGGTAATTGTTGAATTGAATGTGAACCATAACGTCAGTATCCGAATACGTCTGTCCGTTGAATGTTTTGTAACGGAAGTGGAATTGGTAATTTGCAGTTTCGTCGAGATCAAAGGAGAAATCACGAAGTGTTACAAACGACTGCGAACGGTCTTTTGAGTGAATCACGTAGAAATAATCCGGAGGAAGCGGGGCTGCACTAACCATCAGCGTTTCCATCTCTTCCATTGAGGAAATTTCCGGATCCGGCAGCGCGATTCTTGGATTGTTGAACGGCTCAGGGTTGCGGATCAGTATTCCGATGATGTTTCCGTTGGATTTTACGAGGTTGAACTCAGTCGTTACTGGTGCCTGAAGGGTCTTGGCATCCAAAGCGAACACTCCGTTCACCAATCGGTCAAAACGATCCGCGTGTTGATTTCTCAGGCGCTCATCTGTTTCCAACAACTGATCGCGAATTACTCGTTCCGTCAATTCCAGATCGAGCTCTTCAGCGCAGTCAATGGAGTAGACCGCCACTTTTTCAGGTTCTTCGCTGTCTCCTTTAAGCACATAACTGTTTACCTGTTCTTCAAAATTACTGTAACGTGAAGTTTGGAAAACATAGCTGTGAACTAACGATTCAAAAGCCTCTTCAGCAAATTCACCCATGATTCGTGGATTGTATTTCGCAACGAACTGAGCAGTATACAACTTCAATGGTTTCAAATCCATCCGTACGCGTGATGAAATGTCGATTGGTGTAACCGGATCGTCCTCCGCACAAGGATTTCCATTGATTAACAGGTTGTTCAAAACGGAAATATCGCTGTTGATGTTGTGAATCAGGTTCGGTGGTGTTCCGGGTTCTGACGAATGATCAATACTGTTTGCAACGAAACCGCTTTCGTCTGTGGTTTCCGGAGTAATAGACGGAGCCGGATTCAAAATGCGAATGTCCAGTGAGGAAGTCGCAATGTTGTTGGTCTCCGGAATTGCCGGGCTTTCAACTTCTGTAAGTGGATGATCGTAATCCAACCAATCGTTGTAGAAGTAATATACCTGGTTGTACAAGTAGAACAACTGCAATTTTGCGTTGGTATAGAACAACGGTTTCGCATTGCTCAAATCACCGTCAGCGTTCGGGTAAGACTTGTTGTAATCAATGTATGATTTCAAGGATTTCAATTGGAACTGATCAGCCTTACTGTTGTCTACCAACGTTTCGTAATCGTTACGAAGTGTTGCAGGCATGGTAATATTCGTAGGGTACTGATGGAAATGCCCAATTGGACCGGCCGTCTGGAATCCGAATACGGTATGGTTGTAATACGTCGTTAATGGAGTTGTTTCACCTTCGCGGTACACTTTATCGGCAGTTTTAACACCAATCGCAAATTTTGTATTTGGTCTCCAAATCGGTTGAACGGTTCCTTTGATCGCCTCGAACATTGCTGTGTTCGCTGCTTCCGGATTTTCAATCAGGGTTTCGTTCTGCAAATGATTGGCATAGCTCAGGTAACATAACTTGTACAATGCCGCCGAGCAGGAATTGTATCCTACCGAAACCGTATGACACGTAGTCAGAATGAAACGGGCTGTGTACATCGTCCCGCCAAGATCTACATCAAAGTCTACGAGCATGTTATTGTTGTTACCCAAAACATCGTCTGCAGTGTATACGGAGATCGCTTTTACGCCTGTAATTCGGTTGAAGGCGAATCCTTCTGGAACCGTTACCGCTTCGAAACTGTAGTTACACGTATAGCCCTTGTTATTCGAAATACTGAATGCCAGGGAAAGTGGACCGATGTGCTGTTGCGTCAGTTCAACCACTTCATCTTCTTCGGGAAGGGCAGGATAGAGCAACGATTCGAAGAAATCGCGGTACTCGTTGGCATACGTTTCGTAAAGCGTTACAGACGCATCATCCAGGTGATCCTGTTCGATCAATACGTCAAGGAAATCCTGCATACTTTCCAGTAAATCGCTTGCATTTGGAACGGTTGTACTCACCACACTGTTTGAACCACAAGTGCCCGGTGTCAGTGTGACCAAATCGAATGCTTCGGTTTCAACTTCGTAATAAACGGCTTCAGTGAAACTTCCTGTTTTTACAATGGTTTCGAGCAATTCGTATTCATACAATGGCATTCCACTTGCGTCGTTTTCGGTGAATTTTCTGCGGTAGAATTTTGCAGTAACACCGGAACTGTTGGTGTTGATTCGTAAACGTACTGACCACATTGGTTCGGGGAAGTACATTTCCAACGTATCTCCGCTGGCTACGAACAACCCCTGGTCAAATCCATCGAATGAAACTGCTGCAACAACACCATCCTGATTGACAGTTCTGAACAGAATGTCTTCGTAATTGCGCAAGTTTCCTGCCGGGAAAATAGCTGCAACATCCGCTTCATCGAACGTCACACAAGTATCGGGAATTTCTTCTCCGGGACACAAAATGGTACTTCCGTTGATTCCCATGTCTTCAATCGTATACGCGTCGCTGTTTCCTGCCGTATATGATAATGGAGTGGTAGCCAGGATGCGCAGTTTGTTGTTGATTCCAGGAGCTTGTTGCTGCCAGTACCCCCATTTTGCGGCTTCCAATGCGTCTGTATCAAACGGACTTGTTCCTCCGTTACTTGCCGGAGCAGCCGGAATGGGTAGCATTGCATTGTAGAAATTGTATGGTTTCCACTCTTCATCGATTTCATCCCAATAAGCAATCGTGATGTCTTCCAGGTAGTATTCGTGGCGAACGCGATCCGATTTCCCACGGATTGGTGGAATGTATTCAACATACTGAGCAGGTGCGGATTGTCCACCGATTTTGCCAAGATTGTTGGAAACCGCTGGATTGACATTCATTCCTTTCTTGAACTCGATGTCGAAGAAGGAATCAATTGGTACACTGTGGTTATCTGTTGATGTATCTGCCAGCCACAATATCGGGTTTGGAATGGCTCCAAGCCCTGTTCCGGAAGACGTGGTGCTGTTGTTTAGAACAGTTGCTTTAACTGGGAAACGTTCTTTGGTGACCATGTGTGTCATTCCCGCCACGCGATTTGCATCCGATGGATCCGCAGTGTCCGTACCTTCAATTGTATTCACCAATAGCGGAACTCGACTGGTATCGAGCGTATTGTCGAAATTCCAGGTAAACTCAAAGCGCGCGCAACGTTCCTTTTTGAGAACAGTCACACAAACCTCAAATTCTCCTGTAATGATATGGGGTTTAGATGCTTCGGCAGCCAATGTTGCTCCACCGGAAACACTGAATCCGAATCCGCAAACCTTCAAACCGACCTTACCACCCATTTTGATGGCTCCACCGATTTGTTTCGGGCGACGACTGATTTTACCGAACGTATCAATGTAGGCTTTCAGCTCTGCACTCAACGGTCCGAATTTCTTTTCCAGTTCGAACTTCACACCAGCTCCCAAACGCATTCCACCCGATGACATCATGAGGTAGAAGTACATGTTCAGGATATCGAAGATTCGAGCCTGAATACGGCGGTCTTCCGGTGTTTCGCGACCTATGTTTACGTACCACGCAACGGAATTTCCCCAGAAGAATCCAAGTTCCACAACTCCGTCAACCGTTACCAGTTTTCCGTTATCGCGTAATTTGTAATTGACACCGAAACCGGCTTCAATCGACTGGTTCGTAATGGCAATGATGGCAAAGAACGGCGGATCAGGATTGGCGTCCAAACCAATGCGTTCCTTCAGGAATTGTGCTTGTCCCTGGAATAGGAATACATCCGGTAACGACAACATGAAGAACAATTTCGAAGAGAATATTTTCCCGGAATCTGAAGCGGTGGCAAGCGAAACACCTGCACCAAGACTGAATCCGTCTTTCATATTGAATTTGGAAGCCTGGATCCCTTCTTTGTTATCAGGTGCAACTTTGGCCTTGTAGTATTGCCACCATTCGCCGTCTTCAGGAATACCGGCTGCTGATTTTTCCGCAACATATTTTTTTCCGAGCAATCCGCGGAAACCATAGATTCCAAGACCTGTTGCTCCAAGCGGAATCGGTTGATTCATCTCAATACCAAGATCAACAATAAACGCCGGGAATTTCGGATTCATACGCATCGCTGCGCTTCCTTCCAGTCCGCGGAACTTCGGAAGTTTTACACTCACGCCACCAGCATATTCCTGGCTATTTTTCTTACGATCTCTTGTCGCTTCATCGTCACTTTCTTCAATTTTCGGCTCGGAAATGGACAGGAATCCGTGAATGATGACAGCTGCTTTGTCCGGATCGGTTCCGCTTGGAAGAATAATGTCGATGCTTAGACTTTCCAAACGAATGAACCACTTGAATGGCTCCAGTCCGTCGGAAGTATAATAAAACTTCAATCCTTTCCCCTGCGCATCCACACCGCCCGGGTTCGTGCTCACACCACCGTCAAACCCAAAGTACTTGTACTTGCGGCCATCTTGTTCATGCGATCCCATGTGAATTCCGGTAATGGATAGGGTAGCCGGTCCGAATTTCAATTCATATGCACGCGGCAAAACGATTTTCCCTCCTTCAAATTCAAAGGTTCCATCGTCGTAAACGAGCATCTTCTTTATGTCCAGTTTATCCGGCAAAAACTTCCCGATTCCACCTTCTGCGGTAATATCCAGTTCTCCGGAAACTCCCAGGTAAAAGCGTCCATCTTCGCCTTGCTCGCGACCGATAAACGCGCTGTGGATATCGAAGTCGAATGCGTTTGGAACGCGGATTTTTTTGATTTGAGGTTCCGCTGAAGCAACCAATGAGAATTCTCCGTCTTGCCCGATGTGGACGTCGATATCGATGATAGCTGGTTCTCCTTCTTCGTCTTTGAAGCCCGGGATTCTCAATGCTCCTTTGATATTTGATTCTACGATAGCGTTTTGGTGAAAGGTGAGATCGAATGATTTCAATGCGATGAAGAAATCCTGACCCAACTTTAATTGAATCAGTCCCTGGTCAGCATCCGGGTCTTCTGCAATTTCAGGATCAACAGAGCGTAAACCGATGGTGCCTGAGAGTCCGCCTGTACCAATTAATACTTTGCTTGCGAACAATTGTGCGGTTGACGCACCGCTATCGTGGTTCCATTTTGCCGGAAAACTAATGGATGCTTCTTCAATATATGCACCAATAAAATCTTCAGGCCGACCGTCAAGCGTTGCCTCTTCAATGTTGTTCTTCTTGCTGAGATCCAGCTTCATATTGTCGATGTACAGAATAAATCCGGTATCGGCAATTTGAGAGTAGGCATTGGAACTCAATGACAAATCCATTTGGTAGCCAAGTCCTTTCTCTGTATCCACATTGAATTCCGCTTCACCAAAGTTCAGCATGAATTTCGGCTGATCATTTTCGTCCGGTGGAATGACCTTTAAAGCATTGTCAGGATCAACGGGTTCCGTATCGTTGAATGGATTACTACCATCCGGGTTGTAAACCGGTTTCAACATATTACGCGGAAACTCAAGTCCTGCGGACAGAGTAAAGCCTGCTTTAACTTTCGGGGTGATCAGTTTCTTTAGGTAAGTTTCAATTCCTTCTGGAACAATGCGCTTGTAAAAAGCATCCAGGTTGCGCTTGGTCTCTTCTTCATTACTTTGAATAACGTACAGGCCAAACAATACCATAGGAATACTGTTTGGAATATTTCCTTCCTTCAACACCTGCATGAGTAGGGAAAATGATTCTTCTTCGCCTTCAGGAAACTCAAGTGTTTCACTGGTAAGCGTATTTACGTCGTTCAGAACCTGTTGGTAGCGTGATGTGTTTTCATCTGCAGGTTCGACAAAGAAGTTAAGAATGTTTGCGGCAACCTGTTCATCGGTCAGGCGAAATACTTTCAATCCGAGTTGATAAAAGTCCTCCAGTGAATAAGAGAATTCCTGCATTTTGAAAGCTTTGATAAACGCGAGAATTTCCAGTTTGTATTCAATGGCAACTGGAAACGACGAGATTCCTGTATCTCCATCCTGATCCGGGTTCAGTACCAACTGCATTCCCCCGGGAAGAGGGAATTGCAATCGGTCTCTGGTGATTAGGTCGAGGCTGTAAAAGGCAGCATCACCGTTAAAGCTTTTTGAATACTGAAGATTTTTATAGTGAATTCGATCAAAGACTGTTTCCAATCCGTTCTCCAGGAAGTTCAGAAATTCAGGGAGATCCTGAAGAGTTACTACTTCCGAAAGTCGGGGATAGTAACGTTTTGCAAGGGTGTTCGGCATGTGGTTGTTGTTAAAATATTATTACAATTTAGGTGGTATAAGCATATTGTCAATACAGGCAGAACCACAGTTACGGATCAAGCGAATCGATTGTCATAGGGTGTGATAGTTAAGTTCAACATATGAATGAATAAAATGGTTCAAAAACTAAGTGGTACAGAAGACCCTATCTGATCGAAATCAAACACAACAAGTGAAACAGAAGAAAAAAATCTTCAGACAAACAGTTGGTTTGCGAAACCGAAACTTGCTTTGTACAGGTGCTTCAGACGGGTTGGGTTGCCGAAACGTGATTAAGTCATCTAACTATGCAACGTTAACGAAAAAATGAATCCGTTGTTGTGGTGTAATTGTTAAAAAATATTTTTTCATTGAGTGGCGTTTTTACTGTTTTACGATACAAAGATCGGGTAGGAGATCGTAAGGGATTTACGGTTTCTTAATCGCTTCAATTGTCATTATTTAAGACAATGCCTTAGAATCTTTGCGGCGTTATATGCATCGTCTGCTCCACAATGATGTGATCCTTCAAACTCTTCTTTGATGATTTTCAAAGCCTTCGTTAATCCTTTCGCATTTTTAAACTTCATTTTTAAAGCGAGCAAGGATTTAATGTTCAAGTGTGTTTTAGACAAAGGATAAGTCACGTTTAAATCCGAACATTGACGTTCGAATTGTGAACGATCAAATTCTCCAAAACTAGCCCAAACACGTCCTTTTGGCTCATATTCGGCAACAATTTTCTCACAAGCTTCACGAAATGAAATTCCTTGTTGTTGAATTAATCCTGAGGTGATACCTGTAAGTGTTGTACAAAACGAAGTAATTTCCGAGCGTTCAGGAATAACATAAATACTCTGCTTGTTTTCTATTTCGCCTGTTTGCACCACTAGATTACAAATCCCAATCTCAATGATGTCTATGTGAGCTCCATTGGGAATTCTCTTATCTTCCCAACAAGTCGCTTCAAGATCAATGACAATGATTTTATCTGTAAAGAGCATTTAAATCGATAACGTGGATGAGTGAAATAAGTGTATAGTTTTGAAATCCATTTATAAAATTTGTCATGTTGGTAACACATCTGCGGTAAGATAATACGTCATACCTTCTTCGCTTAAACCTGTCAAACCTCGAAGAGTTTCGATATCGGATTCTCCAGGAATACCATCAATTCCAAAACCCATTGATTCCTGAAATTCATACGCATTATAAAGTATCCCATCCAATGTCCCATCTTCGTTATAGGAGCACTCAAATAATTCGTTTTTTGGGTCGAGTTGTCTGTTGAAATAATACTTTATTGTTTCATTGTAGATAGGAAGATTTGAAACTATATCAATTTCTTCTTTCGCAATCAAATCGTTGTTCTCGTCGTAAAGTAAATTACTTCTTTTCTCTAAAATTCCAGAAGGACTATAATCACGTTGCTGTATGTATCGCTTTGAGCCTATCATAATAATTTCTTTAATGACAAGGTCGATACCATCATATGCCGCTAAAATATCCTGAACGGTTTCTGATGAGGTCTTATAATGAACTGTGTAACTTAGTTTTTGTTCAATAAAAAATTCTTCTTTTTTTAGCAAATTATTTTCAATATATTGCTTCCAATACATATCAGACATAGCTGCTTGTTGTTGAGTTATTTCAACGTTATCCATGTTTGTCAATCGTGTTATCATCTTATTAAAGATTATATGTGTATTCAGGACTAATTCCGGATCCAACATTGGAATCAAAGATATTGAAATCAAACAGTTTTTTTGGATCCGAAACATTTAGTGTTTTTATACTTGATAAATTCTTAAGATCTGACTTAAAAAAGCGCAATTTTTTAGTTGACTCATCAAAATGTATCATGCAGTTCAGATCAATTTTTCTGTTCTTAATCGAGTTCTCAAGTCCCGCCTTGATTCGAGTTATAGTAGCGTTATCCACTTTGGGACATTTTTTGATATAATTGTCTAAAGTCGATTGATAGTGCTTAATTAAATCATCGTATTGCTGTTTAGAAATATAATGAACTAAATCTAAATCTGGTGGCAGCAATTTAGTTGTACATGATCCTCCAAAAGTTATGGTTTTGATGGACTCCATCCCATATAATCTTCTCAAACTATTGTATTGCGAACCGAATAATTCGAAGTGTGCTTGGTTATTAAAGCAATACGATAATTTTCCTCTACCTCCTAAATTGACTGGAGTTAAGAAATTGTCGAAATTATCCATCCACACGATGACTTCTGCTTTATCTACTTGTTTCATTGTACGATAACTTTTCAACATCAGCCCCTCTATATCCGACGCAGGCAGTAATATTTCATATCCGTGTTCAATCATGTCATCTAAATCAGAAGCAGAGTGGAGGTCATCAGCTGTTTTTGTGTAAACGGTTCTGTTAATAGTTTGACCATTGATAGTTGTTGCTTCAGTGCTTTTTGTGAATTTTTTCAAAGAAAAGCGAGGTGGAAAATTCACAGTAGAACCTACTTCTAAATTGTCTACCGCACTGTATTTGATGTTCTCACTTTTAATCCGTTTTTTGATACTATCCTTGATCCGAACTTTCAAACGAACTAAATAGTTCTCTATGTCAGATAAATCAAGTATCAACTGAAGCGTAGGCGCATGATTAAAATCACTTGGTGCGCCGTGTGTGTCTATATGATTTTGAACATCTTTAGCAGCTCTTCTTGCCCGATTAAGACTGTGGGCGGAATCAAAGGATAATGTTGAGACTTCAAGACAGAATAGAAATGTTCTTAATTTATTACAAAACGTTGAATTACAATTCAATACATATTCCATTATTACATTGGATACAGATGATGTCAATTCGATAGTACCAAAAATTGCTCGAGCACACTTATCAAGTTTACTAAGATGTTTTAAATGCCGTAGTTTGAGTAAGTTTCCGACACCAGAAACTGTACTTGCTATATCAGTAACTAAACCAATTGCATTAAGCAGGTCACTAGCATCTCCCTTATCGTCAATATATTTTAAAAGAAATACAGGAATAAGGGAATTGATGTTTTTTCCAGCGATATCAATATCTTCACCTGAAGAAAGTGGCATAGGGATTATTGTTTCCTCCATTACATCAATAAGTTGTATGGGTTGAAAAAGTTCATATGTTCCTCTAAGAATATAATAACGTAGATCTTCATCTTCAATCTCTGCACCATCAATCACATATTCTTCAAAAGCTTGAATTCCTCTTTCATGATAATGGAATTTGAAATTGTCAATATAAAACCCTAAACCTGTATGTGATTCATAATTGAGGCAAATAGGCGCGGCATCTGTACGTTGATAGACGATTTTCTCAGTGTTCCAGTCAATTGAGAAGCTGTTTTCGTAGGTGGTATAATAATTTGCATAACCAGGTGGAAAAGACTGTAGTTCAACAATATTTAGATATGGAACCTCATATTGAACATCATCACCAAATCCTACCCTAATTCCAATGTTATCCTTATATTCTCCTTCATCATCACCCCCAACTTTGTATGGATTATATTTACTTCTAAGCCACAGTGTATATAATGCTTTAATAAAAGCATCCTGAGTATATTCTGGTTCCCATTTGGTTTGAAACCCCCAATCACCAACCGTTGTTAATGAGCTGCTCCCAAACCATGGTTTACTCATTGAGTTTAGAAAACGATCGTATTTGGTTTGAGTTGAACCTTTGCTACAGTATTCGGTAAGATACTTTAGTAACGAGTTAATATCATCAGTTTGGTCATCTCTAAAAGAAAGAAGAATTTTAACAACCAAGTACTCATCCACAGTGTTCCTGGTTATTACACTTAATTTTTCGTAAAGAGCAATATGTAATAATCGTTTTTTAATATCAAGGGTGAAAAGGTTAAGGGAGGCGTTAGAAAACATAGTAGCTATTGCATATAGTTTATATTCTCTAGGTGCATCAATGAATGTACGTTGGTTATTGAATAAATCGTCTTGATATTCCATCAAATTACCATAATACGAAGAAAGTGCTTTGTAAGAGAGTTTGGGGCTGATTAATTTCGTTGCCCAATCCAGCATCTGTTCTTCGAGATAATCACTACACTCATCATCAACCCAAAACGGTTCAAATAAAAAATTGATAGTATGATTCAGGCTTATAGTGATTTTTACTAACAATTCTAATGAAGGTATTGTGTCATCCCCAAGGTTAGATGCTAAAATCTTTGTTTTATGATTTGTAAAAAAGGAAACAGCAGCATCTGCATATGGATCTAGGACTCCTTGATTCTTTGATGCCGTATTTGGAACGACAATTCTTTTGTTTGTTAAGTAACCCTCTATGATAGAATCATCGTTTGGATCGTAGGCCCATCTGAAGGTGGTACGATAGAACCATGAATAATCCATATAGAGCTCCGGACGAACGGTTATTATGGTATCTCCATCCTGAACTTTTGTGAACTGGGTTTTATAAGTGAAATTGTGTTGAACTAATTGGTTTGCAGTAATGATACCACTCATGTAATCCAGATATTTATCTTCATTATAGAAACCGATTTTTAACATTTTAAAATCATCATTGTGGAAATTTGAATCTGAACAGTAGATATAATGTACCCCTTTATATATGAATGATGATAGAAAACCGTCTAATGCGTAAATAATATCGGTAAAATCGTCGGTACGAATTATGTCGTATTCACCACGTGGTGCGACAGGCTGTAATACTCTCAATATTGCTGCGTTAGGCATGACTAGTAAAAATTAGATAATACAACGGAAAATGTTCCACCATCAGCTGGAACAAGGTGATTTGAATAGACTGTAGAGAAAAAGAAATGCTGATCTACAGAAAAAATAACAATTGATTCTTCCGGTAAGAAAAGTATTAATTCTTCTAGTCCGTCATCTGATATAATGCCAAGTATATATTTTCGGTAATTGATGTTTTCAATTGAGGTTTGGTTACTATCTTCTCCAGGTGGATTTAGCAGATAAAGTCTAGGGTTAATTAGTTCATTGGAATTACAAAGGTCTTTAATAAACTCATTTTCTGATTTTGAAATACCCAGAATAATCTTGTTGGGAAGAGCATTGCCATGGGTTTTAATCTGCGGAGCTGTTATTGTGGACGAATTTACATCAGTAAATAAAGTAAGTTCATAATAGAACGGATCGTACAACTCAAAAGTATTACGCGACTCAATTTTACTGGTCGTTGATTTGGAATCCGTCGATATACTTGGATCTAATGATATCGGATCTGTAATGACATCTATGGTTTCAGCCATGTATGTAACTCGACTAAAAAAAGGTTGTTCTTCCTTACCGGTCGTAATGGTGTCATTTATGATTAAAGTATTTATAGATGAAATCTCTGTCTGATTTTCCAGATGACAGTATTTTAGTAACTTCAGTCGATCTGAATTGATAATTGAAAATGTTGAGTCTGAATCACCTTTCAACAACGGCACTGCCATCAAATTCCCAAACACATCATCAAAGAAATTCGGTGTTGCATACACATTTACTTCTTCTTCCTCTTCGTTGAGTTCCGTTCCTGCAATGTATTTGTACGCCACTCCCTGATAAATCAAAATCCCAAATCCTGCAATGTGTTTCTTTACGCTTCCAACTTCCACCGCTGCGTTGGAAAGAATAACGGTAGTGGTGAGCAAGGGCTGAACTGCCTCCGGATCTTCTTCATCTATAGGTTGTTTCAACTCTTCAATCGTAGAAAAGTGATTACGCAAGGCGTTATCTACACAAGCCGTTTGACCATACAACACCACGTTCGGGTTATTGTCGGTTACCAATTGCAGGAAGATCTTGTTTCGGTCTTCTTCGTGATCCTGAGCAGTTTCTTCGATAATCAGCGGCCATCCATCGGTTTCATATGCACGTGCTGTGAGCGTTGTTTCAACAATTCCGTAAAGCATATTTTCCGGTTCCTCCGCATCAATTCGGTACGTCCCGTAAAAATCGTAGGAGCGCTCACGATCTGCCTGGATGTACAGGTAATAAGTGTTTTTGGTGTCAAAAGGGGAGAGTACGCTCGCGTAAATGGTAGAAGCGTCGTATTCTGTGGCTGGTGCGACGGTTACTTTTCCTCCGGGAATGCAATGAAATCCGTAAAACGCCGCAATGTCAATGAACTGGAAAATCTGCTCTTTTCTGCGTTTGCGCACTACCTCATTGGTGATGGCACTCAAATCTACAGTGGCTTCCGCTGCCCGAACGTAATTGTAATCAAAAGCAAAACGATCCGGTTCATCCAACAGGAAATCGCCGTATTGCAAAATCACATCAATGCCACATTCACCGGTAGCAAAGGTTCCGAGTGTTTTTCCTCCATCAATTTTCGGAAGTTCAAAAGCAGTGTCGGGTACTTCGACTTCTTCTCCATTTACTTCTTCCGTTTGCGTAATGGAAAAAAACAAATGGTCAAAAGGAACTTCCAGATCCGGAAGAGTTTCCTTGTATCCGATAAATGCTGCTTCAAATTCAGGTGGTTCGGTTTCATCAGCATGAAAAGCATAGAAATCAGTATTGATTTTTTGAATGAACTCCGAAACTCCGGAAGCTGTTGGAATGATATTTCCGCTCGAGTCAATGAAATCACTTTTGTTGAGTCCGCGATAAATGAAATAGCGAATGTTTACTCCTTTGATGGGCTGGTCATATGGACGCAGGATCAAATTCACTTTGGTCGTGCTTCCGGTTTGGGGTTGAATAGCCACAATTCCAGGACAAATGGAATAAGCTTTGGTTCCGGCTGCGGCTGTAAATTTCGCTGTTAACCGGAAGACATCTTCGGAAACCGGACCAAAGCGTTGTGCCGCACTTTGTGTGATGTTGTTTACCTCGGCAAAAAAATGCGATGCCGCGGTAAATCGATCATTGGTGTTGTTTTCGTTAGGCATACGAATAAATGGTTAAAGAATAAATAAAAGTGTTGATGCGTTGGTTAGGACGAAATCAGGTGCCAATACTTTCCCGGCGACGAATACAGATCAGTCACAGAAACAATTGTTGGGTATGTTCAACTTGTTTTTGTTCAGGTGCTTCAGACGGGTTGGGTTGCCGAAACGTGATTAAGTCATCTAACTATGCAACGTTAACGAAAAAATGAATCCGTTGTTGTGGTGTAATTGTTAAAAAATATTTTTTCATTGAGTGGTATTTTACTGTTTTACAATACAAAGATCGGGTTGGAGATCGTAAGGGATTTACGGTTTGGTAGTTAGTCTCAAATTACCAGTACTTCAGGCAATGCCTCAAGACCTTTGCTCTTGAAGAGTTTTGAAAATTATTATTGAATTAATTTAGAGTTTATAGGCCGTTTTTTCACGATATCTGATAAGCTTAGGGTAATAGTCGAAATAGTCAAGTTGGAAATCAGACAACTCAATTGTGATTGGTTTTAAATCATAGTTTTTCATCTTCTTAACTACTTTTTTTCGCATTTTCGGGTATCTCATTAAATCAAAGCCAATGTACTCAAGTTGCTTTAACTGACTTAAGAATTTAATGTCTTTAGGAGTTATTGTGTAATTTAAATTCAAGATACGGAGGTTTTCAAGTCGTGCAAAATCTTCTGGGATCTCCTCTGTTGATTTAACCACAAGATGTAGTTCTTGTAAATTGGAAAGATTTTCAATTCCAATAGGAAACAATATCCCATCATCACCAATATTTCTCATCATATCGGTACTTTCTATCCGACATCGCTCCAATTGAGTTAAATTGGAAAAGTCAAAAGAATAATCTTTGTATGACCCTGTGAAAAAATAATCGAGGACTTTCAGATTATTGTTTTTCCCAAACCTTGGAAAGGTATTCACACTTGATCCGTCTATACGAATCACTTTCAAAGCACTAAATCCTTCATGTTCCTCCGGGAACTCAACATATCCACCGTCAAATGATAAAATTTCCAATGAATCCAGATCATAAAGACCGTTCGAAACGATTACTTCTTCGACGTTTTGAAAGGACAATTGTTTCAGGTGTTTCATTTCACTTACGGATTCAGGGATTTGTATGGATTTTCCATTAACAACCTCCAATACTTCCAAAGATGGTATACAAAAGATTTTCTTCACTTCTTCTTCTGTTGGCGAATAGATCTTAATGTACTTCAGTGATTGCATGTTTTTGAGGCAATCCTCCGGGAGCTTTCTTAATCGTTCCGCATCCACTTCTAAGAATTCGAGATGTTTTAGTTCACAAAATTCAACTGGATAGCCAACAAAAGTGGGTGCATTCAAACATCGAAGTTTACTGTTTTTATGAAAAAGCTGATTTAACTGTTTCGGAAAAATATAACTAAGATATACTTCCCTCAATTCAGGAAACCTGGAAAAATCTAGATCAGGTGACATCACCTTGGTGACAGAATATTCAAAAAAACATAAGTCTTTACAACGATAAAGTTCGGAGTTCCATATCCCATTGGTATTTTGAATTCCCAGAAATCCAGGTATTTCAACGTAACCGTCTGACTTATACGTTCCTGTTAATGAAAGAGCGATTACAGATTCAGGATTATTCAACAAATAACCATCCTTATTAAGGACTCCGAAATAATCTGAAGGAAGATTTTTAATACTATGAGTATTTGAAATTTCATCGAGTTCTTCCTTCGAATGTTGAGCTGTTACATTTAGTATAACTAAACACATTAGAAGTGTTACGATTGATGATCTGCTCTTTTTCATACATTAATCTGCTTTCATTATTGGCATTCCAGCCACTGTATTTGCAAGATAAGCAATAAAGTCTTGTTTCGACCCTTGTTCTTGTACCAGTTTTTGTAATTCTTTTACCAGGGCTGATTCGTCGAAATCGTATTCGTCGTTGTCATCGTTGATCGGAATAAGCCAAGCATCATTTTCAATGAATGTTTGATCGTATGAAACAGTAAGTTTAATTCGAGCGTCAAGGGCTGCCTTCAGCCCGGCTCCTAGCTTGAAACCGGCCGCAGCACCTAAGAACACCTCAGCGTGAAAAGCAAATTTCTTAATAGTAAAGCAACGGAGGAAAGCATGATACGCTTGAAGTGTTTCAAGCCTGACTTCGTCAGATGTGAATACGCTAAGATAACGTGGTAAGTTGTGAGCAACCCTCATCCAAGATATATTATTAATAGGGACATTTTGTTTTTGAGCAATTTCCTCACGAATAGAAGTCAAGAGTGTGTTCAATCGTGGTATAAATTCTTCCTGAAGCGTATCTGTAGAAACCTCAAATTCTAAATCTAGATAAGCTCCAAATCCTAAACCATACTTTTTGTATTTTGCCCCATCTTTGAAGTAACGTTTTAAACTATCCTGAGCATTAGCTATTAATTCGGTTTTTCTGTTTTCTTTACTTAGAATACTCAATCTTTTTTTGATGGTAAAGGCCTCAATTTTCCCAACAAGGTCAGATAACTCCGTTGTTGTGGTGTAATTGTTAAAAAAATATTTTTCATAAGTGGAGTCTTTGATGGTACAAAGATCGGGTAGGAGATCGTAAAGGATCTACGGTTTGAGAATATCGTTTCGAAATCATTTTTTACCCCCGTGATTTTTCCCGGTTGCTCAAAACACACCTTCTTCTTCAACCTCAGTAAACACTTGTTTCCTGGAAGAGTATACGGGAGTTTTTTGTCGACGAACAACTAAATTCCTACGTTCAAATTCCCGTGTACGGTTGACGCCTTCAGATTTAGTTCTATATTTGGATTGTAATACTCAACACTATTCACTGTGATGAAAAACCCATCTCCCCTCACCGGAAATAACGTTCGGATTCCTTCTTCTGATTTGTACTCAAAACAGTGCAAGCAGACAAATTTTGTTGATGTATTCTCTATTCACACAGTAATCTTTAATACAATCAATAAATTATGTCTACAGAACCATTTATCGGTGAAGTAAAGTTATTGGGCTTTAACTTCGCACCAAAAGGGTATGCAACCTGTCAGGGACAAATCCTGAGCATCGCTCAGAACACGGCGTTGTTTTCGTTGTTGGGAACAACTTATGGAGGAAACGGTACCACAACATTCGCGTTGCCGGATCTTCAGGGAAGATTCCCAATCGGACAGGGGCAGGGACCAGGTCTACCATATTACTCAATGGGTGAAATGGCTGGATCGCCTTCAGTTACGTTGAATTCTACAAATATCCCCGCTCACGTTCATACCTTGAATGCTGCACGTGTTAACCTGAAAGTGGCATCTGGTAATGCAGGTGAGAATTCTCCTGAAGGAACTTACCCGGCAACAACATCGGCAGCGTCCTATTCAGATGCAGCGTCTCCAAATGTATTTGGTGGTGCACCTCAGGTAACCGGTACAACAGATATTACAGGAAATTCTCAGCCTTTCAGTGTGTTGAATCCGTACTTGTGTATGAACTATTCAATTGCACTTCAGGGAATTTTCCCAAGTAGAAATTAATTCTCTCACCTTAAACTAATTTTGTATGTCTACAGAACCATTTATCGGTGAGGTCAAGTTGCTTGGCTTTCAATTTCCTCCTCTGGGGTACATGACCTGTCAGGGACAATTGATTTCTATCGCTCAGAATACAGCTTTGTTCTCGCTTCTGGGAACAACTTATGGTGGTGATGGCCAAACTACTTTCGCTTTGCCTGACTTGCAGGGACGTGTTCCTGTTGGCCAGGGACAAGGTCCCGGACTTCCGGCTTACAGCATGGGAGAAGAGGCTGGAACAACAAATGTTACCTTGTTAACATCCAATCTTCCAGCGCACCTTCACTCCCTTTCAAATATGCACGTAAACCTGAATGTGTCTACTGCGAACGCGGGTGAAAACTCTCCGGAAGGAACATATCCTGCAACAACTGCAGCAACTTCCTATTCAGATACGGCATCTCCGAATGTCTTCGGAGGAGCACCACAAGTAACCGGAACAACTGATATTACAGGATCTTCATTACCAATTAGTGTGATGAACCCATTCCTGTGTATGAATTATTCCATCGCTATCGAAGGGATTTTTCCGAGCAGAAACTAAATGAACAAACCCGGGGGAACTCACGTAGTTCCCCTTTATTACACATATGATGCAAACAATTGGCATTCTTTTACCTCGCTCATCCTACTACACAGGATTGAGTTTTGACATTTTTGAAGGTGTTCGCGCTTCACTTGCCGAAATGGGACGTGAAGATGTACGCATTGTGACCGAGAATATTGGTTTCGGTACAGATAAACAAATGTGCTACAAAGGAGCAGAACAATTGATCATGCACGAAAATGCATCAGTTGTACTGGCGTATATCGGGCACCGCATGGCGCAGGTTTTGCGTCCGCTTTTTCAGGCGTCGAACAGGTTGTTAATTGTATTGGATGCGGGAGCTAATGCGCCTCACGAATGGCCGGAAACCCCTAACATTGTTTACCATTCTTTCCACAATGCACTCGGTTCATGGCTAACTGCAAAACGTGCGGTTCGCGATGGATTCTCATTCGGAGGAATGGTTACCGGATATTACGACGGTGGCTACCTTCAAACCTGGGGATTGTGCAGTAGCTTTGAACATCATGGAGGTAAAATCACCTTCAACCACGCCACCGGATACAATCGTTCCGATTTTTCGATGGCGCCCTTAAAGGAATACATGACAAATCAACCCAACGGAGCTTTGTTGAGCTTGTTCAGCGGAGACTATGTTCAATGGTATTTTGAAGGATTGAAGGAAACCTTTGGAGATGAAAATGTACCGGTTTACCTTCCACCATTTGCTTGTGAAGAAGCAATGCTGAAAGAGGCTATTTATCCTGGGGACCAGGTAAAAGGAATTGCTGTATGGTCCAAAGAATTGGATAATGAAGCAAATCAAAAGTTCATTAACGCGATCGAAGAACGTGGTCGTGAAGCCAATTTGTTCTCTTTACTGGGATGGGAAGGCGCAATCATCGGTGTATATGCATTGGAAAAGGCGAAAGAACATAAAAACAATGTGAAAGAAATCGCGGAATCATTCCAGACATTCTCATTTGAAGGACCGAGAGGAACAGTAACGTTTCATACGAAAACACGACATAGCATCGCACCGATGTACGAAGTCAAACTGAAAAACGACGGTAACGATCGCTGTATATTGGAAATTGAATCAAGAATTGATGAAACAGCAACAGAACTGGAATCGTTCATTGCATTGCCGATGGAAGAAGCTATTTCCGGTTGGTACAACAGTTATACCTGCATCTGATGGATAAAAAACGTATCCTGATACTTTGTGGGGGGAAATTTGCCTTTCCCGCCTTGCAGCAATTGGCAATCGAAAAATTTCTTTGCGGAATTGCTACCGGTAAAGCTGAATCCGAAATTGACGAAGTATTACAGCGCGAATCAGTGAATAGCGGAATTCCATATAAAGCTTTTCCGGATAAAAAGAGTCTTTCTGGTTTGCGAACATGGATAGATGAACTTCAGCCGGATTACATTTTCAGCATTTCCTTTCCATTTTTGCTTTCAGAAGAGGTTCTTGCTTACGGTGAAGATAAATTCATCAATTTTCATCCAGGCCCATTACCAGGTTACAGAGGTCCCATGCCTTTATTTGAAGTCTTGCGTTATAGAGAAAAAGAAACGGCAATTAGTGTCCATTTCATGAACTCCGAATTTGATGAAGGAGCATTGATTCTGCAGGAAAAAATTCCCGTAAAAGAGCACGAAACCTATGGTGGACTTGCTGTGAAACTAAGTGGACGCATGGCATTAGTAGCGTTAAACATGGCAGAAATGCTACAATATGCGTCTACAATACCAAGTTCTGAACAGGATGAAAATCTGGCGCGTTACTTCGAAAAGCCGGAAACTTACGATACGCTGATACAATGGAAGCGCATGCCAGCAGAGAAAATTGTTTCACTAATCAATGCCTGTAACCCCTGGAATCAGGGAGCAGATAGTTTCTTGAACCAACGGCCGATCAAAATCGTTTCGGCCAGGATCAAACAACACGAACAAACACAGGAAGAGCCAGGGAAGATAATTCAGCTTGCCGAAGACGACCCCATGCATGTAGCTTGTCTGAACGGAGAAGTATTAGAGGTGAGTATCCTCAATAATGAATACGGGATTTTTCCCGGTCATTTTTTAATTCATCAGCAAATCCGTGTAGGACAGGCGTTTGAATCATGACTTATTCACCTAAAAATATCGGTAAGTTACTGGAAGACAATTTCCTGTGTATGCCTTTCTTTTAAATGTTATACATTTGTACAATGACAAGATATACGTTCAATTTAGTTCATCACTAAGCTGAACGGAGTTACTAAATACCTTATGAAAAAAAAATTACTATTCACTTTATGACTTTACCAACTATTCATCATTCGATCAAAAAATGTATTAGACAGTGTCGTCCGCATACGTAAGTATGTCGTTCATCACACTTTTTTTAATCGGAAATTCTGAACAACTAATTTGGTCACTGTAAAAGTGAAAACACGTTGAATAAACACTATTTCAAATCACACAATATGAAAACACAATTACTAACGTCCTTTATTGCGCTGCTCCTTGCAGTTACCGGATTCTCCCAAACGCAATTCTGGTCGGATAATTTCGAGGATGTCGGTGCACCAAGTTCAGGCACCCGGACTCCATCCGTGCAGAATAGCTTCGGTTCTCCGGCAACCCGTTACTTTTTCAGAACGGATAATACTACGGCTGCGATTGCTTTTCAGAGCGGTTCGGCCTATACTGGAGTAGAAGGTTCAAAGATGTGGGCTGCAGAAGACATTGACGCGGCACTGACCGGAGCCAATTTCGGACAATCTTCACATCAGAACATTACCTGGTCCGGGATCAATATTTCCGGAAAATCAGGAATGAGTTTTAAAGGGCTTTTCGCTTGTAACCAGTCTGGAGCAGTTTGGGAAAGCAATTCAATTCCTGCTGATTACATGATCGTGGAATACCGAATTGACGGTGGAGCATGGACCAGCTTAACAAGACTTTTTACGAATGGTTCCGGAGGAGTGTCAGGGGCATTTGCCGTTGAAACTACCGGTGATTCAATTGCTTTTGCTGAAGGTGCGGTATTGCCCAATGCAACATTTACCGAACTTACAGGAAACATCATTGGAACAGGAACAACACTTGACTTACGTTTCAAATGTTCCGCGAACGGAACGGGAACAGAGGAATTAGCTATCGACAACTTTCGTTTGTTCGAAACACCGGCGTGTACTGCACCTGTAATCACCGCTAACCCGCCGAATCGTAGTATTTGTGCAGGAAACAACACAACATTCCCGTGTACTGCAACTGGAGCAACAGCTTACCAGTGGCAAGTAGATAACGGTGGTGGATTTGTTGACATTACCAACGGTGGAGTATACTCCAATGCAACGACAGCTACATTAACCATTACAGGTGCAACTGCCGGAATGAATGGCTACCTGTACAGATGTAAAGTAATGAACGGAGTTGCAACGTGTTTTACCAATACGAATTCAGGAACGTTAAACATTTCAAGTATTTCGACCGCTTCAGCTTCACAAACCAATGTTTCCTGTAATGGCGGAAGCAATGGCGCTGCTTCAGTTTCTCCTTCAGGTGGAATTGGAGGGTATACTTATTCCTGGTCTCCATCTGGTGGAACCGGATCTATTGCTACTGGTTTGACAGCAGGTTCTTATACGGTAACCGTTACTGATGGTCTTGGTTGTACGGCAACGCGCAATTATACCATTACACAACCTCCTGTATTAAATGGAACAACCGTGGTAACAAACGTTGCCTGTTTCGGAGGAAACACCGGAGCAATTAACCTTACTGCGTCCGGAGGGTCACCTGGTTATACATACTCATGGGTTTCAGGTCCAACAACAGAAGACAGAACCGGTCTGACAGCTGGAACGTATTCTGTTACGATCACTGATGCGAATAGCTGTACAAAAGTGGTTTCGGGAATTACCGTTACACAACCGGCGTCAGCAGTTTCAGGAACAACAGTGGTTACAAACGTTGCCTGTTTCGGAGGAAACACCGGAGCAATTAACCTTACGCCGGCTGGTGGTACTGCCCCATATACATTTAACTGGGGAAGTGGAATCACTTCAGAAGACCGAACTACACTTACCGCAGGAACCTATTCGGTTCAAATCACCGATGCAAACGGATGTATCGGAACGGTGAATGCAACGGTTACTCAGCCTTCATCAGGGGTTTCAGGAACAACTGTGGTAACAAATGTTGCTTGTTTCGGAGGAAATACAGGTGCAATTAATCTTACGCCAACAGGTGGAGCGGGGCCTTACACGTTTAACTGGGGAAGTGGAGTTACTTCGGAAGACCGAACCAATCTTATTGCTGGAACGTATTCCGTTACCATTACAGATGCTAACGGATGTACCGGATCGGTATCACCTACGGTAACCCAACCGGCAGCCCCTGTTTCAGGAACAACGGTTGTAACGAATGTTGCTTGTTTCGGAGGAAACACCGGGGCAATTAACCTTACTCCAACAGGTGGAGTTGGTCCTTACACGTTCAACTGGTTGCCTTCCGGACCAACAACGGAGGACCGCACAGGACTTGTCGCAGGAACGTACTCTGTTCAAATCACTGACGCAAACGGATGTACCGGAACAGTGAACGCTACGGTTACTCAACCTGCATCAGCGGTTTCAGGAACAACGATTGTAACGAATGTTGCATGTTTCGGTGGCAACACCGGAGCAATTAATCTTACTCCAACTGGTGGAACAGGTCCATATACATTCAATTGGTTACCTTCGGGTCCAACAACGGAAGACCGTACAGGACTTGTAGCAGGAACTTATTCAGTTCAAATCACTGACGCAAACGGATGTACCGGAACAGTAAATGCTACTGTTACTCAACCTGCATCAGCGGTTTCAGGAACAACGGTTGTAACGAATGTTGCTTGTTTCGGAGGAAACAACGGGGCAATTAACCTTACCCCGACGGGTGGAACAGGCCCATACACGTTCAACTGGTTGCCTTCCGGACCGACAACAGAAGACCGCTCTGGCCTTTTTGCAGGAACATACTCTGTTCAAATCACCGATGCAAACGGATGTACCGGAACAGTAAACGCTACAGTTACTCAGCCGGCATCCGCAGTTTCAGGAACAACGGTTGTAACAAACGTTGCTTGTTTCGGAGGAAACACCGGGGCAATTAACCTTACTCCAACTGGTGGGGTAGGTCCATACACGTTCAACTGGGTTGGTGGTTCTACATCGGAAGACAGAACCAATCTTACTGCTGGAACGTATTTCGTTACCATTACAGATGCTAACGGATGTACCGGAACAGTGAACGCTACGGTAACCCAACCGGCAGCCCCTGTTTCAGGAACTACGGTTGTAACGAATGTTGCTTGTTTCGGAGGAAATACCGGAGCAATTAATCTTACGCCAACCGGAGGAGTTGGTCCATACACCTTCAACTGGGTGGGTGGAGCAACAACAGAAGACAGAACCGGTCTTACGGCTGGAACATATTCAGTAACTATTACGGATGCAAACGGATGTACCGGAACAGTGAACGCTACAGTTACTCAACCTTCGGCTCCAGTTTCAGGAACAACAGTTGTAACTGACGTGTCTTGTTTCGGAGGATCAAATGGAACAATTAACCTTACACCAACTGGCGGTGTTGGTCCTTATACCTTCAACTGGGTTGGAGGAGCAACAACAGAAGACAGAACTGGTCTTATTGCTGGAAATTATTCTGTAACCATTACGGATGCAAACGGATGTACAGGAACGGTGTCAGGAATCACCGTAACTCAACCTTCATCTTCAATTTCAGGAACTACGGTTGTAACGAACGTTGCTTGTTTCGGAGGAAATACCGGAGCAATTAACCTTACACCGACAGGTGGAGTTGGTTCGTATACATTCGATTGGGGAAGTGGAGTTACAACAGAAGACAGAACAGGCCTTATAGCTGGAACATATTCAGTAACAATTACGGATGCAAACGGATGTACCGGAACAGTGAATGCAACTGTTACTGAACCTTCATCTGCAGTTTCAGGAACAACTGTTGTAACAAACATTGCTTGTTTCGGAGGAAGTACCGGAGCAATTAACCTTACACCTACAGGTGGAGTTGGTCCGTATACATTCGATTGGGGTAGTGGAATTACAACAGAAGACAGAACCAGCCTTACAGCCGGAACATATTCTGTTACAATCACAGATGCGAACGGATGTACCGGAACAGTGAACGCTACGGTAACGCAACCGGCAGCCCCTGTTTCAGGAACGACGGTTGTAACCAACGTATCATGTTTTGGTGGGTCAAACGGTGCGATTAACCTTACACCTACAGGTGGAGTTGGTCCATATACATTCGACTGGGGAAGTGGAATTACAACGGAAGACAGAACTGGTTTGAGTGACGGAGTATACTCAGTAACCATTACTGATGCGAACGGATGTTCTGCAACGATAAATGTGACTGTGACTCAACCTGCTTCGGCTCTTTCAGGGACTACAGTTGTAACTGACGTAACATGTTTCGGAGGTTCGAACGGATCAATCGTTGTAACACCTTCAGGTGGAACACCGAACTACGTTTACTCATGGTCGCCAAGCGGTGGAACAGGACAAACTGCTTCTGGTTTGACGGCAGGACCATACACGGTAACAATTACCGATGCGAACGGTTGTCAGGCTACAGTAAGTGCAACAGTTACGGAACCAGCTCAGGTGACATCTTCGTTCAGTGCATCTGCTTGTGCTTCGTACACATGGAATAGCCAGACATATACAACAAGCGGAACATACACGCAAACGTTGACAACCGTGTTGGGATGTGATAGCATCGTTACATTAAACCTTACGATCACACCGACAGTCACATCATCGTTCAGCGCAATTGCATGTGACAGCTATACCTGGAACAGTCAGACTTACACAACAAGTGGAACATACACGCAAACGTTCCCGGCAGCATCCGGATGTGATAGTGTTGTTACCTTGACACTTACGATTAATGTGTCACCTTCGACTACATTTAGTGCAACAGCATGTGATTCTTACACATGGAATGCGCAAACGTACACCGCAAGTGGAACATACACGCAAACATTTACAACTGCGGGTTGTGACAGTACGGTAACGTTGAACCTGACGATTAATCAGTCAACACCGTCTTCAATGACAGTTACGGAATGTGACTCGTACACGCTTAACGGACAAACATATACTTCCAGCGGAACATATACGCAGTTGTTGTCAACTACAGCAGGCTGTGACAGTGTGTTGACGCTGAATCTGACGATTCTTCAATCTTCATCGTCTTCGGTATCTGCAACGGCTTGTGGTTCTTACACGTGGAATACTCAAACGTACACTACAAGTGGAACATACACACAAGTGTTGCAAAACGCTGCTGGTTGTGATAGTGTTGTAACATTGAACTTGACGATTCTTTCTCAACCTACAACATTCCTGACTCAGCCGGATCCATATTCGTTGCACGTTGAATCGAACCAGACGGTTACATACCAATGGATTGATTGTGGAACGAACCAACCGGTTCCAGGAGCAACTTCGGCAACGTTCACAACTAACGTAAGTGGAGCGTACGCTGTAATCGTTTCCAATGGAGTTTGTTCAACAACTTCTTCATGTGCGGAAATTAACCTACTCGGAATTACGGATTACACAGATTTGAATATCAGTCTTGTGCCAAACCCGGCTTCTGATCTGGTAAAACTGACTTTTGATGGAGCAGAGAATGCTGCAGTAGTCATTTACGATGCTCAGGGTAACATGGTAATCACAACTCAGGTTCTTTCAGGAGAAAATATTTCTGTTGAAAAATTAGTGCCTGGCGTTTACCTTGTGAATGTTGTAACCGGAAACGGTGCACACACAGAGCGCTTGATCAAGCAGTAATAGGAAAATTCTATAAAAAGGGGTGTTTTCTTTCGAAAACGCCCCTTTTTTATTGAAAGCAACCAGATCCGAATACCGCCGTCATACATGCGGAATTACAAATACTAGTTTAACCATGAGAAAAACCTTACTATTCACGGCATCACTATGTTCCGGAATCTTATTGAACGCACAAACACCAACCTGGGAATGGGCAAAATCCGCTGCGGGAAGCGAAGGCAGTTTTGAAGACGTCTTCACAGGAATCGATGTCGACAATAATGGAAATACTTATTCGGCCGGTTTCTTCAGAAGTCCAACCATGACATTCGGAAGCGTCACCATCAATAATTCATCTAATACCTACTATCACGATGCTTTTGTGGTGAAATACGATTCGGATGGAAATGTTGTCTGGGGAAAAGCCTTTGGTGGAGCCTTAAGCGAGGACGTCAAAGATATTGTAGTAGATGCGGCCGGTAATAGTTATGTTCTCGGTGATTTTTCAAGCAGCTCGGTTACGTTCGGAACAACCACATTAACAAACAGTGGCAGCACAGATCTGTTCTTATTGAAGCTGGACACATCAGGAGATGTTGTTTGGGCGAAAGGAATCGGTGGTTCCGGAATCGAGTATGCAGATGCATTAACCATTGATGCAAACGGTGATATTCTTGTACTGGCTGATTTTGCAAGTTCTTCCCTGACCATCGGTACCACAACGTTATCCGGTGCGGGTAACAACGATATCCTCATTGCGAAGTATACTTCATCAGGAAATCCGGTTTGGGTAAAATCTATGGGAGGTACAGGTTCAGATGTCGCTCAGGACATCGCTACGGATGCAAACAATAATATTGCAATAACCGGAAGATTTACCAGCCCCTCAATAACGGATGGAACAGGAACAATTACGAATACCTCGAATACTGCAATTTTTGTAATCAAATTCAATTCGGCCGGGACATTTCAATGGTCAGATTCCTGGTCCGGAAGTAGCGCTGACGCCGGAAAAAGCGTTGCGTTTGATAGTCAGGGTAATGTGTTCATGCTGGCTCACTTTTACGAATTAAGTGTCACATTTGGAAGCGTAACGTTGACATGTTCAACAACCTCTGATGGTTTGATCAAGTACAGTCCATCCGGAACAGTGCTCTGGGGTAAAACGATTGCCACCGGAAAAATTGTAGGTTCAAGTATCCAAACCAATTCCCTTGATCAGATTTTCGTTGCTGGTACGACGATTTGTCCGCAGATCGTCTTTGGCGGTTGTTACCTGAACAACGCTTCGAGCGGTAGCGATATGTTAGTGGTAAAATACTCCGCTAACGGAAACGAGGCCTGGGGAGTGATGGTTGGCGGAACCTCAGAGGAGTATGTGAGAGAAATGGATGTGGATGCGTCCGGAGATGTTTACCTCTACGGATTATTTTTAAGTACATCGGTTTCCTTCAGCGGAACAACATTGCACCATACTTCAGCCGGACAAAGTGAATTGTTCATTGCAAAATTGTCTGCATCGACTTCCATGGGGATCGGGGAGTTGTTAGGGAACAATTCGTTTACACTATCGCCTAACCCAATGACAAGCGAAGCGATAGTAACATCCGAAGATGCTCCGGTTATCGCTGTTCGCATTATGGATGCCTCCGGTCAAATTATTCGAGAATCGAAAGGGGCAACCATCGAACGTGGAACAATGACTTCAGGAATCTACTTCGTAGAAATTACTGACGCGAAAGGAAATGTTGCTGCACAAAAGCTTAGTGTAGAGTAACGCAAAACATACTATACGTGAAAGGGGGACTTTAGAAATGAAGTCCCCCTTTTTGTTTACCTAAACTGAAAACCGAAAACTACTAAGGCAAAGCATTGATCATTGCCGCCAGTTCTGATTGGGTGGTAGGAGTGAAGCTGGTAATGTGTTCAATATGTCCATTTTCAATGGTGGCAGCCTGAATGGCGTAGTGCAGTTGACCGTTAATCATGGTTACGGCAATGAAATTTCATTTTGATGCAAAAACGTAATTGACTTAAAATCGGTTGGTTAACTGAACGTAGAAAATGAAATTGAGCGGAGACCAGGCCGTTCGTGAAAAAGCTATCCCAAAAAACAGTTACTTAGTAACGCTATTTAACCATGGAAAACGTTTTTGAATCAATTGCCAACTTAATTCGCATTTCAAGCGGTGAAGAACACGCTGAAGCGGTTCACAAAATTTCAACAGAAGCCAAAATGGCTTTTCTGGAACTTTTAGAGCGAAAGGAATTTCCAAAAGGAGCAGTAATTCATGTTCCGGGGAAGACAGCAAACGAGGTCTATCTCATTGAAAAAGGATTGATCTGTTCAACCATGCTTTCCGATGGGAAAGAAATTGGTGCGGGTTTCTTTGCGGAAGGAAGCATTGGAGGAGACATCATCAGTTTTTTGACCCGGATTCCGTCTAAAAGAACCGTCAAATTGTTGGAACCCGGCATTCTTTGGGCAATCGATTTTCACAAATTGGAGAATTTCTATGGTCGTTATCCTGAAGCAGAGAAGATTGGTCGTTTATTGTATAATTATGTCATTTTCATCCAACAACAGCGCATCGAAGATCTGGTATCTGATTCGGCACAAGTGCGTTACCATAAATTAATTGAACGATTTCCAGACATAACCCAACGCCTTCCATTGAATTTTATCGCTTCTTTCCTCGGAATTACTCAGGAAACCTTGAGTCGGATTCGTGCCCAGAAGTAACAGGGCATTTTTTGATATTTGTCAAATAGTTTTTTGATAAACGTCAAAAGAAATCAGACTACAACGGTCTAGTTTTGTGGAAATCGAAAAAACATGAAACAAATTACTGCTCTTCTAATCGTCCTGGCCTCCGCTACAAGCGCGTTCGGTCAGTGGCAAAACAAAAGCTTTACGCATCAGGGAAATAACCGCCAGTACCGGGTATACAAAAGTCCCAACTACACCGCCTCTAATCCCGCTTCAATGGTGATTACACTTCACGGATTGGGAGATAACATGACCAATTTCAGTGGAATTGGGATGAATCTGGTTGCCGATACGGCCAACATCATTGTTGTTGTTCCCCAGGCAATGACCGATCAATTTGCAGGAACGGCCTGGAATTCAGGAGCCGGAATGGGAAGTTATTTTCCCAATTCATCCATCAATGATGTAGCGTTCATCAGTGACCTGATAGATACAATCAAGGCAAACTACGCAATCAACGACAATCGCGTTTACGCCTGCGGATTCTCAATGGGTGGTTTTATGACCAATCGACTGGCGGTTCAGTTAAGCTCTAAAATCACTGCTTTTGCATCGGTTTCCGGAACTTTTGGTTTTGGTTTACCAACATACAATCCGCACAACCAGATTGCTATCGCACATTTCCATGGAACCGCGGATGGAACGGTCCCTTATGCAGGGAATGGATCTGGAATCGGAGTTGATTCGCTGATTAATTTTTGGGTAACGAATAACAATTGCACTACCACTCCGGCGTATACCGCTTTACCAGATACACAGAACGATGGATATACTGTTGAACATTACGTTTATTCCGGTGGGGGGAATGCATCCGAAGTTGAATTCTTTAAAGTTACCGGTGCAGATCACGTATGGTTGACTGCTGCGAACGATATTTCTTATACTCCGGAAATTTGGAAATTCTTTTACAAGCATCAGCAACTGAATCCGGAAACGGCATCCATGAACGAATTGTTGAGCAACGAAATTCAGATTTATCCGAACCCTTCAGACGACTGGTTTTACATCGCCGTTTCCGGTGAAGCAGGTTTGTCGCAACAACTGTCTCTTGTGGACCTTACCGGAAAAATAATTGCACAGTTACCGGCGGACAACGTTGCATTCTCTGCAAAAATGCTCGGTATGAATGCCGGAGTTTACCTGCTTAAGATTCAAACTGAAAACGGAGAACTCGTCAAAAAGGTTACTGTAGAATAACACTCATAAAACCATCGAAAAAGCGCTTCTGGATTCGGAGCGCTTTTTTTGTTTGAAAAGGGTAAAACCAATGCCTGAAAGCTTTAATTTCGAATGTAAATGCAGTACAAAATTGTTGTAGCGAAAATCTGGATAATAACAATCAGCTTGTTGTTGATTGCCGCTGCCTGTACGTCATCTTCAAAATCTAAAAAACAAGCCGAGTTTAGAAAAGGAAAAACGCACTATGCCGAAGGCAAAGAACCATTGCCGTTTGTATGCATCATCGATACTCCTTACTGTGATACAACGGGCTGCAGAGGAAGCTATTTCGGCCCGGAATTCATCGGTGAAGAATACATTGAACGCCTGAACCTGAATGGTACCGACATCGCGCATCAATATTCCAATAAAATGTGCGAATACGTAGGTAAACAATTAAAAAAACTCTACCTGGAAGGGAAGTACTCCAAAGTTGATTTCGCCAAAATTGTGATGAAAACAGAAGGCATGGGAGAAGGCGATAACTTCGTGAAAGTGACCATTGCCATTCCATTTAAGCGTGTTCCGAAAGAACAGGCTACAACAGCTTTCGATCATTCCGGCGGTTGGGGACATACACCTGAAATCAAAAAACGCAAATACGATTTACTCCATAGCCAAAACAAAATTGTCAAAAATTACCGTCTTCAGGTAAGCCGACTCATGAAAACTCCCGAGGGTCTTCAGGAATATTGGATCCAGTGGCAACACACCGATTTTCAATAGATACTTACTCTTAATTATTCATACAATAGTCACCTGACGACGGTCATATTTAGTCTCTGGTCTAATGTATATCTTTGCACCATGAAATTTGAAAAAGAACTTATCGCACGAAGCGGCTCTGTTTGTGAACTTAGCGGAACTCCTGATAACCTTACAGCGTACCTTGTTTCACCAAAAGCAGGAACATCGGCAGACGATTATATCTACATCTCCGATGCATTGAAAAAACAACTCGACGGAACTGAACCGATGAATCCGATTTTATGGCGTTGTTTGAACGACAGTATGTGGAGTGAAGTGGAGGCGGTGAAAGTGGTTGCCTACAGAACATTGAATGCATTGAAAAGCGAAGGTTGGCCAAACGATTTGCTGGAAATGATGTACCTCGAAGACGAGACACTTTCCTGGGCAAAAGAAGGAATGGAAGACGAAGATGCTGTCAAGCACATCGACTCAAATGGTGCTGTGTTGAAAGCAGGAGATACGGTTACACTGATCAAGGAATTGGATGTTAAAGGATCTACGATTGTGGCGAAACGCGGAACCGCTGTAAGAAACATTCGCCTGGTTCACGATGATCCGACGTTAATTGAAGGAAAAGTAGAAGGACAAACCATTTACATCCTGACGCAATACGTGAAGAAGTAACGAGCTTCTGTAGGGGATAAATCGAATTAAATTGTCATAGAGTTGTTAGTATCAATTAGCAACTCATTTACATGATAACAAAATATTCTTTACCCGCAATCATTTTTAGTGTTCTGTCTCAACTGATTTCCGCTCAGGATGTGCACCTGCATGTAAATCCGCAATGGGAAGAATGTTCTTTTCAATTAGATCCTTCCCTTACGCAACAGGAATTTAGTGAGTTTACTCGTGAAGCCGGACTGGTAGCAGCATTCCGGCCACTGAACAGTGCATCCCCTTTAGGAGCAGGACGCTTTGAAATATCGCTCGTACAATGGAAAACCACAATCGATGAAACCAAAGGAGCCTGGAACAACACCTTTGTTCATCCGCATGACGAACATTATCTGATAGGCGGTGACGCTCTGCCGTTTCCTGGTTTGACCACGCGCATTGGAATTACCGATAAACTGGATGCAGGAACATACTGGACGATGCGTCCCGGAGCCAATTACGGATTTCTTGGAGCTCAGGTGCAATACAGCGTATTAAATGCGGAGCAACACAAAGTAGACTGCTCTTCACGTCTTGGTTTCAATAGCCTTTACGGACCTAAAGACGTGAACTTTGCCGTTTATTCACTGGATGTTCTTGTAAGCAGGCAGTTCACCGTTTACAAAAACTTGCTCTCTCTTTCTCCATATGTCGGTACTTCCATTTACCTGGCACATTCCCGTGAAAAGTCGGATGTAGTTGATCTGAAGAACGAGAACGCCCTGGGACCTCAGTTTCTGATCGGAGCAGTCGCAAATATTTGGAACTTCAGGTTTGCTGCCGAATACAACTTCGCTAATGTGAATACCGTTTCCATCAGATTGGGCTATAATTTCAAAATGTGGACCCCGACAAAAAAGTAAATTCAGTTGTTTCAGTGTTAATGCACAATCGCTAACTTTTGCTTTTTGCTTTTTGCTTTTTGACTTTTGATTTAGACTGTTATCTTTTTCCTAATTTCAGGTCCGCAACCGTTTTTCTATCGTTCAAGTTGTACATTTAGAAACAAATTCAATCGGACTATGAGCACACTTGCCTTCCAAACGCGTCAGGATAAAATTGCTACTTCATTGAGAGTCTTTCTTTCGTTGATGTTTTTATTCTCGGCATTTTCAAAGCTATATCCATCGCCAAACTTCGCATTGACAACCTTCGAAGTGAAACAGCTGTACCCGATGGGATTTAGTCCCGGGTTCTCTGCGTGGCTTTCAAGATCATTGATCGGTGGAGAATTTGCACTCGGAATCTTGTTACTGCTGCCCTATTATTTTAGAAAGTTGATTATTCCAGCTTCAGTTGCACTGCTGGTTATTTTTACGGCTCACCTGAGCTACGAATACGCAACCAAAGGAAACGAAGAAAACTGTGGATGTTTCGGAACCCTGATGCCGTTCAGTACCTTGGAGTCAATCATTAAGAATATTGTGTTCCTTGGTTTGTTTGCCTGGTTGTGGGCTGCAACCAAAGGCCAGGAAGACCGCAAAACAATCTGGCCGGTGCTAACCATGAAATTTGGAGCGATCATGCTGGTCTTTATGTTAGGAATGAAAGTGGCAGGTTCCGCTCCTCAATCCAATGAAGAACCTGTGGTAGAAGTGGAAGACACTACAACCACGAATGTTCCGATTGATACCGCAAAAACAGTGGTTACGGATGTAAAAACACCTGCAGCTGACACGGTTAAAGTTGAGGTAAAAGACGAACCGAAACAAACGAAAAGTGGATACAAAGCACAATATGCTGATATCGATAAAGGAAGAAAAATCTTATGTTTCTTTGCTCCGGGTTGCGACCACTGTAGAGAAACAATCAAGGAACTGACCGAAATTAAAAAACAGGTAAAAGACTTCCCGGAATTGAAGATTCTTTTCATGGATGAGGAAGTAGAACTGATTCCTGATTTCTTTGCACAGGCAGGAGGGAAGTATACCTACAAAGTACTCGATATTGCTACGTTCTACACCGTAATGGGAGCGAAGAACGACACACCGGCTGTGTTCTATATCTGGAACGGAAAAGTGATCAAATCCTATAGTGGAACGGAAGATCGTAAGTTCAACGCGAAGGAATTCAAGACACTGATCCAGAAAAAATACAGTGAAATAAAATAAAGACTTAAGGCTCGGGACAAAAGAAGATGGACACGATTCATCTTCTGTTCTGGCTTCGGTCTATTGTCTTTAGTCCATTGTCTTCATCTTTATCATGAATGAATTGACGAAAAGAGTTGTAATCATTTTACTTGCGGTTCTGGCCTGCATTGCCGCTTATATGGTCACAAAAACAGGTTCGCCCGATAAGCCGAAAAACGATCAACCCATTATTCTAGGAACTCCGGATATTCAGAAAGAAGATACCGTTGAAGAACACATCGTGGGCGAATGGGGAGAAGTGGTGATCAAAAAAGTGAACATAGACTCGACAGATTGACACTTCAAAGTTCCTAAATAAAAATCCTGACTTTTCTTCTTTTTGCTGTTAAATCACAAACATCAGGAATGTGCAGGAATTAACATTCGTTCCGGAAGCACTGTAAAACTTTGTTTTTATTTTAACGGATTGACTATTAGGTTGATTTCAGTTTTTTAGTTGAACTGTGAATATAGTTTCATTGAATCACCTTGTTTGTTCATTTACGGTTCAAATAGTTAATATTTAGTTTGTTGCGTTATATTTTTGAGTGAAATCTTATCTACGATGAAACTCAAAACAAGCACCCCTATTGTTTTGTTCTGTTTTACGTGCGTTCTTGGTATTTACACCCAGGCACAAAAAGAACAGGATACTACACTAAAAGATGGTAATCAAACCCTCGGATTACTCTACGACAATTTCGATTGTGGGCTACGACTGGCCCAGGCAAGCAGGAAAGTTACTTCAAGGAATACCGGATTGTTTAGCACTGCCGGTGGAGCAGGCTCAGGATTACCCTGTGCACTTACTATTTCAGGAATTCCTTCCTGTTATATCGTTGATAAAGCATATTTGTGGGCAGTTGGGTCCTTTGGTATTCCGCCTAATCCTGGTCCCGCAACATCCCAGGCTTTTACAATCGTCAATCCCTCCGGTGTGTCTACTCCGGGAACAATGACACGAATTGGCCTTGGTGTTGATAAATGCTGGACGGAAGCATATTCAGGAACATTTCGTGCCGATGTGACAGCCGCTATCACAGGAAATGGAGTATATACAGTAAACATTCCGGGTCTTCAGGCAGCCGAAATTGACGGTATTACCCTCATGATCATTTACAAAGATGTTACAACAGGATGTTCGTTCAAAGGAAGAGTAATCATCCATGACGGTATCATAACGGTCAATACAGCTCTGGGATCTGCAAGTTATACAATGAACGGAATTTCTCCCTGTGCAAATGTTACCGCTGCAAATATTCAGGCCTTTGCCATCTCTTCCGATCTTCAACTTACCTTATCCGGTCATACATTTAACGTAGCTGGCGCAAGTACAAGTGTGACCAACAGTTTTTACAATGTCGACATCGTGAACCCACCAATAACTACCGCAACCTCGAGTTTGCTCTATACGGTTTCACCTGCAGCAACAGATTGTTTTTCACTGATGTTGGTCGGTTTGTACTATATCACACCAACCAGTGTTGCATGTGGCGGAACCTGTCCGAATCCGTATACGCCAGGTGCCTCTAATACAGGCCCGTATTGTCCGGGAAGTTCCGCCTTTTTAAGCAGTTCGCTCGCCCCTGTTCCGGTTTGTGCGCCAACCTATTCCTGGTCCGGACCAAATTCGTTTACCTCTACATCACAAAATCCGAGCTTTGGGCCAATAGGTTCAAGTGGAGTAGAAGCGGGGACTTATACCGTTACAACTTCATTTCCGGGAACTTGTTTGAGTCCGGTAAACGCTTCCACAATTGTATCGACAAATGGATGTTTACCGGTAACTTTCATTGACGCTTACCTGAGTTGTACGAATGAAAAACACTTGAAAATGGTTTGGTCAGTCGAATCGTATGAAAATCTGGACCGATTCATTATCGAACGGTCGATGGATTTTGAGGAATGGGAGGAAGTAACCTCATTGAATGTTGGCGAGCAATCGATGCAATTTCAGTCATTCGGAGTGGCCTTACCACCGAAACGCGGCTTGGTGTATTACCGTTTGGTCGAACGGGATTTAGATGGCACTGAACTGGTGCTAAAAAACCTCAGTGATGACAATTGCAATTCAGAAGAAGGAGCCTTGGTGATTTATCCTAATCCGGCTGCGGGAGATATTCTTGTAATCGATTTGAATTCGAATCAGGAAGTCGATGCGACAGTGAATGTTTATGACGCTGGCGGAAAGCTTGTAGCTAATTGGTTCGGAAAACTTGGTGAATGCACGATTAAACTGAATGATTTCAGCTCAGGAATCTACCGTGTTGAATGCGTTACAGGCAGTTGGACAAAACAAGCGATGGTTAGTAGACTTTAATGGAATCAAAACCAAAAGACTGAAGATATTTCAAGTCTTCAGTCTTTTGTCTAATGTCTTCAATCTTCTAATTAGATCCGGCCCCTGTTGTTTTTTCTGTTGCTGCGGGAGTAGGGGAAGGCAGACTTTTCATGGCAACTTCGGATTTTCCCGTTCTTACCTGAAGAAATAACCAGTTGTACATTTCATCGCTTCGGAACACTTTTTCGAGATCGCCGTGATCTGCTCCGGCTATTTCAGTATAAATCAGGTTCTTTCCTCCATTACATGTTTTGATTGCATCAACAACTTCACGCGAGCGTTGCACAGGAACGGCCTCGTCACGGTTGCCGTGTTGAATCCACATAGGAATAGTCGCCATTGTGCACGCATCCTTTACGTTTCCACCACCACATAATGCGACGGCAGCAGTAATTTTAGAAGCGTATTTTCCGGCAAAATGCATGGTCCCGTAACCACCTAAACTCATTCCACAAACATACACGCGATTGGTATCGGTTTTATAAGTTCGTTGAACGTATTCCAGAACTTCAAGAATCTTGTCCGGATCCCAGCTTCCGCTAACAACCTGTGGTGCAACCACAATTGCATTTACCTGACGGCCTTTTTGAATTTCGTGAATAACTCCGTAACGTTTTACTTTCTCCATATCGGTTCCTGAAAGGCTTTTCCCGTGGAGGAATATCAGAACCGGAGGTTTTGTTTTCAAAATACTGTCACTTGGCAGGTTTAACCAAAAGTTATACGTCGTTTTGCCTTTTACCGCGCTCAATTGCGCCGATGCAGATAACCCTACCATCACACACACTAATCCTATCAACTGCTTCATAATCTTGAAAATTTGACCGTTTATTTCCTAAATAAAACCATACTTCGGTTTGTTTTAGGCGCGGTAAATATACCAAAATCTCAATAGGGATAAGTTCGATGGTTGCAATCCGTTACACCAATAAAAAAAGGGCGGATGATCATCCGCCCTTTTTTCTATGTATTCAATTCTTTCAGAATTCTTATTTCGCGCCTTCGTACAATGCTTTGTACTTCGCTTCTTTTTCTGTGTTTTTCAACATACGGTGAAGCTGCCACAAACTTTTCAATACATCCTTATCCGTAGGAACCAATGTAGCATATGCTTCCAATGGACCAGCAGCTTTGTTCAGGTATGCAGAGCTCTCAGCCAACATTTGTTCCTGCTTTGCCTTTTCCGTATTTGGCAAATCCGCAGCTTTGTTACGGATTTCCATTCCTTTTGTAAAGAAGTAGCTTCCAAGGTTGAACTGTGCGTCAGAGAACTTAGGATCGATCTCGATAGCCTTTCCTAGGTTTTCAGCAACTTTCGCATCGTCGTTTTTGTCCATGTAGATTGTTCCCAAAACGTAGTACAAGTACTTGTTTTTCGGTGCTTTTCCAATCGATTCATCCAAAAACTTCATCGCTTCTTCTTCTTTCTTAGCGCTGATCATTGCAGTTGCAGCGTTCAGGTAAGTTTCTTCCGGCTTGTAGTTCATTTCAGCACACATGCGGTAGTATTTCGCCGCATTGTCCCAATCTTCAGCATTTTGGGAACTGATTGCAGCGTAGTATACAGAAATCGAATCCGTTTGACCGATTGCACTTGAAGCTTTCGCCGCCATATCGTAAATCTGAGCAGCTTCTTTGTATTTCTTTGCCTCAAATGATGCAACTCCCATCATGTCAGTCATCTGACGAATAGAGTTCACTGAATTTTCAATGTCCACATCAAATTTGTCTGAAGTAGTGTAAGCTGTTTTGTATGCTTCTACAGCAATATCCATTGCATTTTCAGGAGTAGAGGAGTTGAAGTTTGCATCTCCCAATGCTCTCACCATCTGAATAGAAGTGTAAATTTCTCCTTTGTAAAATAAAGTTTTTGGACTTTTCTCAGTTTCTGCATTTGTAGCCGCCTGATCAATAAATCCTTTTGCTTTCAACAATGATTTTTTCGCATTCTCCATGTCCTGAGCCTGGAATTGTGTTTCAAAGCTCTTGAATGCCAATGCAGCATCGGTTTCTGTTTTCTTCTGTCCAAGGGAAACAGAGCTTGCCAAAGTAAGCACAGCTGCCAAGGCTATTTGAGAAGTGTGATTCAATTTCATAATGTAATTTTTATTCAACGTTTTTCAACTTTTGTGCCAAAGCACATTAAGTAGATGCAATAATCGGGATTTTACATAAATCCACCACAATTTTTATCTCTCTTTAACTCCGAAGCTACTTTATCGGACCAATCACGAAGTCATCCGACATAGGATCAAATACTTCCCTGTTAACAACAAAGCCTACATATTTCAGTAGGCTTCATCATTGGTTTCGTCTATTTCATAAACCACGAAGTCTATCTCAGACTAGTGATCTTCCTGCTGTTTTCGGTTTACTACGAAATCGTCCGACGCAGGAGGATATACTGCTGTGGTTATTCTTCTGTTTGTTCTTCTGTTTCTGAAGATGTATCAGCTTCCGGTTGACTTCCATCTTCCGTTGCCGGTGCGATCGGGTTACCATTTTCATCGAATTCTTCCTCTTCTTCATCGGAGCGAGGAACACGTGCTACAGCCGCAATTTCAGCGCTTCCTTTCAGATTGATCAAACGAACTCCTTGTGCCGCACGACCCATCACCCGGATGCTGTCAATGTGCATACGAATCGTAACACCTGCTTTCGTGATAATCATCAAATCATCTTCGTCAGCTACGGTCTTAATCGCAAGAAGCGGTCCTGTTTTATCAGTAATGGAAATTGTCTTAACCCCTTTACCACCGCGGTTCGTGATACGGTAAACCGGTTCCCCGTCTTCAGGATCATTCAGGTACGAACGTTTTCCGTAACCTTTCTCGGACACCACCATGATGGTCTCAGAGTTGTCTTTCACGCAGATCATTCCGACAACTTCATCAGTTGGTCCCTGAAGTGTTACTGCACGTACACCGGAAGCATTTCTTCCCATAGGACGTACTTTCTCTTCATTGAAACGGATCGCTCTACCGGACTTGGTCGCCAACACCATTTCATTTGAACCGTCCGTCAAACGTGCTTCAAGCAATTCGTCGTTTTCACGAATGGTAATTGCGTTAATACCGTTTGCACGTGGACGGGAATAGGCTTCAAGTGACGTTTTCTTGATGATCCCCTGCTTGGTACACATCACAATGAAGTTGTTGTCTACGTATTCTTTGTCGGTAAGGTCTTTCACCTTAACGTATGCTTTAATCTTGTCGTCTTGCTCGATGTTCAACAAGTTCTGGATTGCGCGTCCTTTTGCGGTTTTGTTTCCTTCCGGAATTTCAAACACACGCATCCAGAAACAACGTCCTTTCTCTGTAAAGATCAATAAGTAATTGTGGTTTGTTGCTACGAACAAGTGCTCAAGGAAGTCTTTGTCACGCGTAGCGGAACCTTTCGATCCCATACCACCGCGACTCTGTACCTTGTACTCATCCAAACTTGTACGCTTGATGTAACCGGCATGAGAAATAGTTACTACCACTTCTTCATCCGGAATCAAGTCCTCGATTTTCATTTCCGAAGCAGAGTACTCAATGGCAGAACGACGGGCATCACCGTATTTGGTTTTTACTTCTGTCAGTTCGTCCTTGATGATTTGCATTCTTCGGTCTTCATTTGCAAGAATGTCCTTCAAATCTGCGATCAAAGCAACCAAATCAGCGTATTCTGCACGAAGTTTATCCTGCTCCAGTCCAGTCAATTGACGCAAACGCATTTCTACGATTGCTCTTGCCTGAATATCCGATAGTTCGAAACGCTTGATTAGATTCTCGCGTGCCTCATCCGGACTTTTCGATGCACGAATAATTTGAATTACTTCATCGATGTTATCCGAAGCGATGATCAAACCTTCCAGAATATGTGCTCTTTCTTCAGCTTTACGAAGGTCATACTTCGTTCTGCGAACCACAACTTCGTGACGGAAATTCACGAATTCGCGGATCATATCCTTCAGGTTCAACAATTTCGGTCTACCGTCAACCAAACAAATGTTGTTGATAGAGAACGAACTTTGAAGTGCCGTATACTTATATAATTTATTCAGAACAACATTCGGAATCGCTTCGCGCTTCAGTTCAAACACAATGCGCATACCGCTTCGGTCAGACTCATCACGAATATCGGAGATACCTTCAATTTTCTTATCGTTCACCAATTCGGCGATCTTTTTGATCATCTCCGCCTTGTTCACCTGGTACGGAATCTCGGTTACGATGATCTGCTCGCGGCCTCCGGATTCTTCAATCTCAGCCTTACCTCGGATAACCACGCGACCTTTTCCGGTTAACAATGCCTCACGTGCACCGTCTACACCATATATAATACCTCCGGTTGGGAAGTCAGGAGCTTTTACAAAGTTCACCAACTCTTCGTCGGAGATTTCTTTATCGTCAATGTAAGCAACGATTCCGTCACAAACCTCTGTAAGGTTGTGCGGAGCCATGTTCGTTGCCATACCTACTGCGATACCACTCGCACCGTTTACCAATAGGTTAGGAATCTTTGAAGGAAGCACACTTGGTTCTTCCAGGGAGTCGTCGAAGTTCGGATTGAAATCAACTGTTTCTTTTTCCAGATCATCCAGCATTTCTTCCGCAATCTTGCGAAGACGTGCCTCGGTATAACGCATTGCCGCAGGACTATCACCGTCAACCGAACCGAAGTTACCTTGCCCGTCAACTAACGGGTAACGCAGCGACCACGGTTGAGCCATACGTACCATCGTGTCGTATACGGAACTGTCACCATGCGGGTGATACTTTCCGAGTACCTCACCAACGATACGAGCCGACTTCTTGTGCGGACGATTTGAGTAAACTCCCAAATCCTGCATTCCGTACAATACTCTTCGGTGAACCGGCTTAAATCCATCGCGTACATCCGGTAACGCACGAGAAACAATAACGGACATCGAATAATCGATGTACGCCGTTTTCATTTCATCCTCGATGTTAATCTGGATTATTTTTTCTCCATCTGCCATCCTTGCTATCTATTTAGTTATAGGGTCTTCGTTAATTGAAAACAAAAGGTCGAAATTAGTCTTTTTAAGCCGAGTATAAAAGGTCTTTTTTTGGCATTTTATAAACAAAAATCGGTGAAAAAATGCTGTTTTCGCGTACTTATTAACATTTTGATTCGTTGTACATTTGTAGGGATGCAAGAACTACCTTGTAACGAGTTATTTTTGTAAAACATGGAAGCAAAATTTTCACCCCGCGTTCGGGATGTGCTAAGCTTTAGCAGGGAAGAAGCATTACGCCTCGGTAATGACTTTATAGGTGTGGAGCACTTTTTGTTGGGGATTTTGCGTGAAGGAGAGGGCAACGCAGTGAAAATTCTGAAAGGTTTTCACCTTGATCTTGGAGCGCTTAAAAATGAACTGGAAAAGAAATTGGCGCAAACTGCCAGGATTTCAGGCGCCGCCAACGAAAACATTTCCCTGGTGAAGCAGGCCGAACGCTTGTTAAAAATAACTTATTTACAATCTAAATTATTCAAGAGCCCGCACATCGGAACAGAACATTTGTTACTTTCGATGTTGAAGGATGACGACTCCGTAGTATGTAGAATACTAGAGAAATTCGGAGTGAATTACGACACAGTTAAAGAAGAATTAAACGATATGCTAGACGAAAATACATTACCAAGAGCCGAAATGTCAAGTTCATCAGAAGAAGACGATCAAACATTTGGAGGAGCACAACGCAAACCAACAGATCCGAAATCCAAAACTCCTGTACTAGATAACTTCGGAAGAGACCTTACCAAAATGGCTGAGGTCGGAAAACTGGATCCTATTGTGGGTCGCGAAAAAGAAATTGAGCGCGTGTCGCAAATCCTTTCCCGCCGTAAGAAAAATAACCCTATCCTGATCGGTGAACCGGGAGTAGGTAAGAGTGCAATTGCCGAAGGTTTGGCGTTGCGTATCGTTCAACGGAAAGTATCACGCGTTTTGTTCGGTAAGCGAATCATTTCCCTGGATTTGGCTTCGTTGGTTGCCGGAACAAAATACCGCGGACAGTTTGAAGAGCGCATGAAGGCAGTGATGTCGGAAATTGAAAAGAATCCCGACATTATCTTGTTTATTGATGAAATCCACACGATTATCGGTGCAGGTGGAGCAAGTGGTTCGCTGGATGCGTCCAATATGTTCAAACCGGCCCTGGCACGTGGAGAAATGCAGGCAATCGGTGCTACAACGCTGGATGAGTACCGTCAGTACATTGAGAAAGACGGGGCATTAGAGCGTCGCTTCCAGAAAGTATTGGTTGAACCGACTTCTATCGATGAAACAATTCAGATTTTGAACAACATCAAAGAGCGTTACGAAGATCACCATATGGTAACGTACACTCCGGAAGCTATTGCGGCTTGTGTGAAGTTGACGGAACGTTACATCACTGATCGTCACTTGCCGGATAAGGCAATCGACGCATTGGATGAAGTTGGATCACGTGTTCACCTGAAGAACATCAATGTACCTCAGGAAATTGTCGACATTGAACAGCAAATTGAGCAAATCAGCATTCAAAAAGCGAATGTGATCAAGCAATCGAAATACGAAGAAGCAGCTATTTTGCGTGATGACGAGCGTAAACTTCAGGATAAACTGGAAGAAGCGAAAAAACGCTGGGAAGAAGAAGCGAAAGCGAAACGTGTTGTCGTTACCGAAGAACACGTAGCTGAAGTGGTTTCCATGATGTGTGGAATTCCGGTTACGCGTGTTGCTCAAACGGAAATGGGGAAACTTGCTACGATGGCAGGTGAACTTCAAGGAAAAGTAATTGGTCAGGATGAAGCGGTTGAAAAAGTGGTGAAAGCCATTCAACGTAACCGCGCAGGATTGAAAGATCCGAATAAACCGATCGGTTCGTTCTTCTTCCTCGGGCCAACAGGGGTTGGTAAAACACAGTTAGCGAAAGTATTGGCGAAATACCTGTTCGATACGGAAGATGCATTGATTCGTATCGATATGTCGGAATACATGGAGAAATTCTCTATCTCTCGATTAGTTGGAGCGCCTCCGGGATACGTAGGATACGAAGAAGGTGGACAATTGACAGAGAAAGTTCGTAGAAAACCATATTCAATTGTCTTGTTGGATGAGATCGAAAAGGCTCACCCGGATGTATTCAACTTGTTGCTTCAGGCACTGGATGACGGTCACATGACGGATGGATTGGGTCGTAAAATCGACTTCAAAAACACTATTCTGATTATGACTTCAAACATCGGTGCACGCCAACTGGCTGATTTCGGAACAGGAGTTGGATTCGGAACGAAAGCGCAGGAAACGCAACGCGATGAGAACACGAAAGTGGTGATTCAGAATGCCTTGAGAAAAGCATTTTCTCCGGAATTCCTGAATCGTATCGATGACATGATTATCTTCCATTCGTTGACTCGTGAGAACATCCACAAAATCATCGATCTGGAATTGGTGAAATTGTTCGATCGCATCAAAACGCTCGGATACACGGCGTCAATGACGGAAAAAGCAAAAGACTTTATCGTTGATAAAGGATACGATGAGAAATTTGGTGCCCGTCCATTGAAGCGTGCTATTCAGAAATACATTGAAGATCCGCTTGCAGAAGAAATCATCAAAGCAAACCTGCAGGAAGGCGATTCTATTGTATTGGATGTGGATACAGAAAATGTGAAGCTTGCTATTTCCATTGAAAAAGGAAAAGCAAAAGCAACGAAGAAATAAAAATTACCAACGTTATCACAGGACTCTTCGTTCTTCGGAGAGTCCTTTTTTTTATGATGAAATACTGTTTCGTACTTGTTTTTCTACTTTCATTTACCGCTTTTTCTGAAGTGGAAATGACGCGTGTTGATGCTTCGTTGTTCATCTATCAGCCGAAAACGAATTTTGATTCGATACTGGTAAACAATGAGCCACTGAAACGAAAAATGATGGCGTTCCTTTTTGATAACGATATGATCGATCATGCGGGAACAAAGGCATACGATGCCAATGCTACGTTTTTGGACTATTACAAGCAGTACGCGCCGTTGTACCGATTGATTGATGTGAACAACGATCAGGTTCCCGAATTGATTTTTAATGGATTGGTAACTCCGGGCGACGATCGTGAGTTTTTGGAAATCTACGGAACGGTTCAGGGAAATGTAGTGCGACTTTACCGGGAAATAGGCCATTTATTAGCCTATAAAGTACATCCGAACACAAAGGAAATTTTGTTGTATCACCATCAGTATCCGTGTTGTGTGAACGCTTCACATAACCTGAATCGGTTGCGTTTGATCGGAGAAAAATTTCGTGTTTCGAAGTACTATTTCCTTGGAAGAGACAAAGATATGGTTGGGCCTTTCTTTCCGAAAAAATCGACGTTCACCGGCAAGTACGGTATTTTTCCAAAACCAATTACTTTACGCTGGTCACCCGCAGTTGTAAATTCCGGAGCGTGGAAAACCCGTTCGGAAGTAAATACCATTGCCGATTTTGATAGCCTTTCCGTTTACACGGTGTTGGCAACAGAGAATAATTGGGATTTTGTATTGATGAAGTCAGCTCCTAAACTGGATAAGAAGAACAGAGTGATCAATCCTGCCAACTTCAGTGAAATTGCGATTTACGGATGGGTTAGGAGAGAAGATTAATTAGTTCATATCGGTTTTGACCCAATTTGAAACCAGGTAATCTCTTTCCTGTAAGAATTCTTCAAGCATCACATCTGCAAAAGATGATTGTCCGGGAACACGTTGTTCAATCTCGTAGAACGTTTCTCTGATGTGATCAAGAATAGTAGAGTTCATTAAAATGGTTGATGTCGATGTGTCAAATTTATAGCTTCTGAACACTGCGATAATCTTATCCCGGTTTTCAATCTCATGCGGTAACAAAAGTTCCTTCTTAGATAATTCATTGAAAAACGGTAGTAGTTTAGCGCTTAGTTCAATAAAATGACGAAGCACCACCGTTGCATCATTTACCTGCGTAATAGCTTCGCTTTTCATTACGCGTCGGGTGATTACTTTCTTTTCCATAACGCTTGCTTTTTTTTATAAGACGAACGTTAAATTCCAATGGTTGGATTTTTCATGGGGCATTTTAGCAAAGTGACCTTCCAGTTGAGCGAATTGATGTTCCGAACTACAGAATTTTAAAGGATTGTGAATTAGTCAGAGGAAATGGTTAATTCATGTTAAAAATCAAAACTTCGTTCAGGGGTTCCCTGTTTAAGGTTCAACTTGTATCATAATATTCAAAAGTCGTAGGTCCGTTAGCCTTAAAGTCATTAAAACTTTTAAACTTCTTGAACCCATTGAACCCATTGAACTTCCTATATTTGCACCAAAATTTTCAGACATGCGCATACTCAGTGGTAAGGAAACATCAGAAATCATTAAAAAAGAGCTGGCACAGCAGGTTGCAGAGCGAAAAGCAGCAGGGAAGAAGATTCCTCATCTGGCAGCAATTCTTGTTGGAAAAGATGGTGGTTCAGTTACTTATGTGAACAACAAGCTGAAGGCGTGTGAGGAAATTGGTTTTGAAAGCACATTGATTCGTTACGACGATTCCATTACCGAAGAAACATTACTGAAGAAAATCCAAAGTCTGAACGAAGACAAAAGCATTGATGGTTACATTGTACAGTTACCACTTCCGGAGCATATTGACGAAATGAAAGTGACCCTTTCTATTGATCCTAAAAAGGATGTGGATGGGTTTCATCCGATCAATGTTGGAAACATGATGTTGAATATTCCCGGGTTTGTTCCTGCAACACCTGCCGGAATTGTGGAATTGATGCGTCGTTATAACATTGAAACCGCAGGTAAAAACTGTGTTGTTGTCGGAAGAAGTAATATCGTTGGAACACCGCTGAGCTTATTGCTTGGAAAGAATACTGATCCGGGGAACTGTACGGTAACGTTGGTTCACTCAAAATCTGAGAACATCAAAGAAATCTGTGCCCAGGCTGATATTTTGGTTGCAGCAGTTGGGATTCCGGGATTTATCACAGCCGACATGGTAAAAGAAGGTGCGGTTGTAATTGACGTCGGGACCACTCGCGTTGACGATCCGTCAAGAGAGCGTGGATGGCGTTTGGTCGGTGATGTAAAATTCGATGAAGTTGCTCCTAAAACCAGCGCAATTACTCCGGTTCCGGGAGGTGTTGGCCCAATGACCATTGCATCTTTGATGATAAATACATTAAAAGCAATGGAACTGAAAGGGAAATAAGTTATTTTAGTATATTTTAGAACAAAATTGTGTGATTATGAAAAATGTAAGACTAGTATGTGCGGCCCTGATTGCATTACTACTTGTATCGAGCTGTGGGATGATGAATGGAGGATTTTCAGGTAACTCAATTCAGAAAAGAAAGTACACCAGCGGATTCTATTTTAACAAGAACAAGAAGTTCAAAGGCACTGAAAAGGATGATGCTGATGTAAAAGAAATCGATTCTAAAACCATTAACGATGAACTTCAACTTGAAGCTGTAGCTGACAACGGATTGATTCTCCCACAGGAAAAAGCGCAAACACCAACGGATCAGCGAACACCAACACCTGTTCAGAAGGACGAGCAAAAAGCAAAGGATCAGAAGCAAAAGCCTGCTGCCCCTGCGAAAAAAACGCAAGCTCCTCAAAAGCAACGTAAAGAGCGTGTTCCTGAACACTACCTGCCAATCAAAAAAGAAGCCATTTTAGGAAAAAAGCAATTGATGGATGATTCCCGAAGTGCTGATGACATGTTCATTCTTGCAGTGATCTTCGCAATTCTTATTCCACCGGTTGGTGTGGCAATCTACACGAACATTGATTGGGTGAAAGTATTGATTTGTCTGTTATTGACATTGTTGTTCTTCCTTCCGGGAATGATCTACGCACTATTGGTTGTATTCGACGCAATCTAAACGAATTGTATATCAGGAAGTCCTTCCGCTGTTGCGGAGGGATTTTTTTGTTTTTAGACGCCAAATGTTAGACAGTATATCGGTTGTTATGGGCGGATAATAATCCCACAATGCTACGCTTTTCTAAAAACAATAAATCAAAGTCGCTCCAACGGTGTCTTCACGCCATCAACCAACGAATAACACGCAAGTTGATCTTTGAAAACGCTGGATTTGAAAATGGACTTGTTCAGCAGCATACGCACACATTCCTGGATTCCTTCTACAATAGAAGGGTGCGGGTGAATCAATTCGGCGATAACTGCAATAGACATGTTTAGCTTGATGAGCAATCCGATCGCCTGAATGGCGCTGGAAGCATGTTCCCCAACAGCGCGCATTCCCAATACACGCATATCGGCGTCGTTTGAAACAATGATTTTGAAGAAACCTTCGGTTTTACGCATGGCAATCGCACGGGCAATTACCGAAAAATCAATCTTTACAACCTTAATCGGAATGTTTTGTTCGATACATTGCTGCTCATTCATTCCAACGGCTGCCACCTCCGGTTGAAGGAACATGATGGTACAGACGTTATCGTATTTCAACGGTTCTTTGATCGAATCGAATGCCTTTTCCACGGCATGACGCCCCTCAATTTCCCCCATGTTCACCAGCGCAATTCTTCCCGAAACATCACCTACCGCAAAGATGTGCGGAACATTTGTCTGAGTGTCAGTATCACCGATATGCACGCCGCGTTTTGACATCGAAACACCCGCAGCCTGAATGTTCAGTGACTCAATATTCGGAACGCGTCCAATGGAAAGCAAAGCCTTTTCTACACGAATGATTTCCGTACTTCCATCGGGGTATTTCAGTTCGTATTCAACCTCGTTTCCAAGGTTTTCAAGACGTTCAAGTGATGCATTGTGGTGGATAGTGACACCTTTTTCTTCCAGATTCTCACTTACAATAGCGGAAATATCCTCGTCTTCGAACGGTAGAATTCGATCGGCACGATCAATCAGATATACTTTAGTTTGCCCCAGACTTGAAAAGATGGTTGCATATTCACAACCAATAACTCCGGCCCCAACAATTACCAAACTTTTGGGGTAATCGGTTAACTTGTCTATTCCGTTACTGGTCATTACCGTCTTCTCGTCCACCAAAACATTTGGCATCGTGCGTGGTCGGCTTCCACTTGCAATGATAATTTTTTCTCCGTAAATGACCTTTTTCTCGCCTTCGTGTGTGATCTCAACTTCATGATCCGAAACAAATTTTGCTTCACCACGCTCGTAAGTGAGGAGGCTGTTCATGGTTTCGGTTTGTAGCAATTTGATGTGGCAGGAATACTGAAACTTCCGTTCAAAAACAGCTTCGTCAACTGTAGATTTGATCTCCGACCAATTGATATGAAACGGTTCGCGCCCTCGGCTGTTAATCGTGTCGTTTACGCTGGCTACTTTTTGAGAAATTTCCCAAAGTGTTTTGGAAGAAAGCGCACCGTTGTATACACCTGCGCCACCTACTTTGTCGCGTTCGATCAGACACACTCGTTTCCCAAAATCAATAGCACGCATGGCCGCTGCATATCCAGCCGGACCCGCACCTATCACAACAAGATCAAACTTTTCAGGTTCCATGCGACGAAAATAAACAAAAGGTTGATTCAACGCTACTTTGCTCTAATTTTGTAGCATGAACATTCAGGCAATTCTGCAGCAAGCAAAAGCAGAAAAAGAAACCTATCAAAAATGGATTAAAAAAGCTGCGAAAGCGAACAAGCGCCTGCTTGACGATCAGTTTCATTCAACGCATTCATCCGTTTTCAAAAAAATGGATTGCCTCGCTTGTGCCAATTGTTGTAAAACAACCAGCCCGATTTTCAGGGATGTGGATATTCGTCGAATTGCAAAGCGACTCCGTATTTCCGAGCGTCAACTGATTGATAGTTATCTGAAAATGGACGATGAAAACGATTATGTACTGAAATCGTCTCCATGTACATTTCTGGGTGACGATAACAAATGTTCAATTTACGAAGACCGTCCGTTAGCCTGCAGGGAATATCCGCACACCGATCGAAAAAATATGCATCAGATTTTGCAATTGACAAGAACGAACATGGAGATTTGTCCGGCTGTTGCCAGAATCGTGGAAGAAGTGTCCAAAAAAATAACATAAGCTTTCCAACCTTTGAACGATTTTGGCGTCTTGTTATAGTTATAACAACCCACATGCTTAGAAAACTAGTTTTTACACCACTTTTGGCCATATCCCTTATTTCCTTCGGCCAAAGAGGAAAACATAGCAGTTATACTGTTTCAGCATTGAACACGCAACTCAATGCATATACAGATCTAACCGCTAACGCTACTGCAGGAAGTACCACGCTCACAGTGACTTCTAATACACTTAGCAATTCTTTTTTTAGCAGTACACCATCTCCGAATCTCGGTCCGGGGGATTTGATCATGATTGTTCAAATGCAAGGTGCTACAATGGATATCAACACAACCCCGGCGGCCTCCTGGGGAAGTAACTATACACTTTCTCAATCCGCGATGAATGATTTGGGAAATATGAATAACTACCGTTCGGATTGGGGAGCTGTAACAGCTTACAACAATGCCGGGAACTATGAATTAGTTGAGGTGCGATCGGTTACAGGTTCAACGACTATTACGCTCAATTGTGCGTTGGTTAATTCATATACTGTTTCGGGACACGTGCAGATTGTTCGTGTGCCTCGTTTAACAAGCTTAACACTCAATGCAAATACCTCAATTGTTCCCGCAGCATGGAATGGAACAACCGGTGGGATTGTTGCCCTTGAAGTGGATGGAGCGGTTTCGTTTGGTGCCAATTCAAAGATTTCTTCAAGTGGATTTGGTTTCAGAGCCGGATTGATTGATAACGTAACTCCGGCAAGCGGTCCGGCAGGAAGTGCAACCGATGTAGGAAAACCGGGTTGTACTCTGGGTACGGACGCAGCAGAAAAAGGAGAAGGAATTGGTGGCTATACAACCGAATACACTGCTTTGTATTCCCGTTATGGAATGGGAGCACCAGCCAACGGTGGAGGTGGAGGAAACTTCAGAAATGCCGGCGGAGGTGGTGGTTCCAATGTTGGAACAGGGACTTACAACGGAAAGGGAGTTCCAAACCCTGCTTACGCAACGAACTGGAACCTTGAATCAGCAGGAATGAGTGCTGCTCCAAGTGCCGGAGGTGGTCGCGGCGGATATTCACTTGCTCAGACAGATGCAAACGAAAATACAGTTGGACCCAACCAGTCCGGATGGGGTGGAGATTACAGACGAAATGAAGGAGGGCTCGGAGGTCATCCATTGACCTACAGCGCTTCCAAAGTGTTCATGGGAGGTGGCGGTGGCGCCGGAGAACAAGATGCCAGCCTTCAGGGAGGAAGCGGTGGAAACGGTGGAGGAATCGTATTCCTTCAATCGTACGGAACGATTACCGGAACCGGGTCTATCGAGGCGAACGGTGCAAACGGACAAAATTCAAATCCGAATAACCAAACAGCAGGTACCGGACAGAAAAAAGGAAACGACGGAGCAGGTGGAGCAGGAGCAGGTGGAGCAATCATTGTTTCTAACGGAACAGCTTTACCCGGTACGTTAACCTTAAGTGCAGCCGGAGGAAACGGCGGAAATGATGCGCTTGCATTTGGTTCATTTACCTCTGGAGTTGAGGCTAACGGACCAGGTGGCGGTGGCGGTGGCGGATTGATTTCGATTACTTCCGGTTCTCCGACTCAAAACGTTGCCGGTGGTTCAAATGGAATTGTTACAGCTTCAGGATTGACAAATATCGTTAGCAATTTCCCTCCGAACGGTGCGACCAGCGGAGCTTCCGGACTTGCTAATTCCTCAAGCTTCTTTGATATTACAGCTGCGAATGTTTCCATTTGTAGCGGTAACACAGCATCATTGAGTGCAACCGTTTCAGGTACGTTGCCAGGTGGTTCAAGCGTAACCTGGTACTCTGCTCAATTCGGGGGTACTGTACTTGGTTCGGGAACTACGTTTACGACACCTGTTCTTACTTCAACCACAACCTATTACGTTGGGACTTGCCCTGGAACATTTCGCAAGCCGGTTGTTGTTACCGTTGGTGGGCCGACAATCTCAGGAACTGCGGTGGTTACCAACGCTACCTGTTCTACTGCCGGTTCAATTACCGGATTAACAACAAGTGGTGGTGTTCCAACGGTTACTATTACCTGGAACGGTGTAACAACACCGGGTATGAACCTGACCGGTGCATCCGCAGGAAGCTATACGGTAACTGTAACTGATGGAGTAGGATGTACTGCTACCTCAGGACCGTACACAATCAGTTCCACTGGTGGACCTACGGTAAACACAACAAACATGGTGGTTACCAATGAAACGTGTTTAGGAAATGACGGTTCGATTACAGGAATTACAGCTTCAGGAACCGGACTTACTTATTCCTGGACAGGCGGTGGCAATGCCTTGGATAATACAGGTCTTACAGCTGGTAACTATACCTTGACTGTAACAGATAATAACGGATGTACAGCTACTGCCGGGCCAATTAACATTGCAACGAATCCCGGACCATCCGTTTCATCAACGAATGTTGTCATTACGAACGAGACCTGTTCGAATGCAAACGGTTCAATTGTAGGTTTAACTGCCTCCGGAACAGGATTAACATACGACTGGAATGGGACGGCTTCACCGGGATTGGATTACACCGGTTTGGCAGCAGGATCATACACGCTTACAGTAACAGACAATTTGGGATGTACTGCAACGTACGGTCCGGTGAATATTACAAACAGTGTCGGACCAACACTTGATTTTACGAACCAGGTGAACGTTGATGAGCATTGTGGTCAGGCAGACGGCAGTATTTCAGGAATTCAGATCGTTGGAGGAACAATGCCTTATACGATTTCCTGGAACAGCGGAGCTTACAATTCACTTGATATTTCAGGATTGAATTCAGGTGCTTATACCTTAAATGTATCTGATGCGAACGGATGTTCTGTAAATGGTGGTCCGTTTAACCTGGGGGATCTTGCTGGTCCGACGATTAATACAACCAACATGGTCATTACCAATGAATCATGTGCAGGTAATGATGGTTCGATTACCGGAATCACTGCATCAGGAACCGGATTAACGTACCAATGGAATACGGTTTCTTATCCTTCAGCAGATATGACAAATCAGGCTGCCGGAACGTACGGTTTGGTTGTGACTGATCAATTCGGATGTTTTGCGTTGAGTGGTCCGCATGTGATTGGTAGTTCAACCGCTATGACGCTGGATTCTTCTAACCTGATCATTACTCCTGCGGGTTGTACAACAAACACCGGCTCAATTGAAGGTTTGGTAATTGTCGGTGGAGTGAATCCGCAATTTTCCTGGAGCAACTCTTCTCCAACGATCGATAATACAGGTCTGGATAACGGAACCTATACAATTACAGTAACAGACGATCAATTGTGTTCTCTAACCGCATCCTTTACTGTAGGAACTTCACTTCCTCCGGTAATTTCAACGGCAGGTGTGACCTACGATTCTACCCATTGTAATCAAAACGATGGCGCAATCTACGGAATAAGTGTTTCGGGAGGAACAACACCATATGTTTATCAATGGGATGGAAACGGAGCGCTGAACACGTTGAACCTTACAAATGCCAGTCCGGGAAGTCATACGTTCCTGGTAACGGATAATGGTGGATGTACGGCTACGACAACATTGAGTATTCCGTCGGTTTCAGGGCCGGTTATCGCCACAAATACAGCGACCTATGATTCGGCTCATTGTAACCAGAATGACGGGGCTGTTTACGGAATTTCTGTAACCGGAGGCGTTGAACCGTACAGCTATGAATGGGATAGTAACGGTGCATTGAATACACTTGATCTTACAAATACGAATGCAGGTCAACATACCATAATCGTTACAGATGATGCTGGTTGTACAGCTACGGCTACTGTGACTATTCCTGCCCTTTCCGGACCAACGATTAATGTTTCGGGGATGACCGTAACCAATGCAACATGTGGACAGAACAACGGATCAATCTCAGGAATTCAGGTTACGGGTGATCAACCGATTTCTTATTCCTGGACCGGGACTCCGTTGACAAGTCTTGATGTTTACAACCTGGGTGCAGGAAGTTATACGCTTACAGTTACTGATGCGAATGGGTGTCAGGCAATGACCAATGCAATTGCAATTACAACTACACCTGGTCCAATTGCTGATTTCACAATTAATCCTTCATTGGTACTTCCGAATACGGTTGTTACGTTTACCGATGCATCCACCGGAGCAACAGTTACAAACTGGCAATGGTCCACAGATGGCTTTGGAATTGGAACGTCTTCGACTGCAACGTATACCTATACCGCAGAGGGCAATTATCCGGTCACATTAATTGTTCAAAGCGCTGCAGGGTGTACGGATACCATCACCAAATCGATTACAGTTTATGGCGAATTGATTATTCCGAATGTATTGACGCGTAACGAGGATCAGTCCAATGACATTTTCGAAATCAAAAATTTGAAACCAAATACAAAATTGGTCGTAGAAAATCGATGGGGGAACGTAGTGTACGAAACCGAAAATTACAAGAACGATTGGAAGGGAACAGACATGGCCGGAGAGCGACTCATCGACGGAACCTATTTTTACCAATTAATAACTGTAGAAGGTAAAGTATGGCAAGGAAACGTGTATTTGCTAAATCATTAGAGTTGAATAGAATTCATTTCGTACTTTAGCGTTACCTCCAAACCGTTGATGCAATCTGGAACTATAAATATTGATACCCAAACTCTTCTTGATGCTCGCATAAAGCAGTTGAAAAGCGAAGGCTTTTCCCATGTTTCTGTTGCTCATTGCGGAGGAATCAATCAGGATTTGATTCACAGACTCTCGGAGTATGTGGAAGAAATGCTTATTTCTGCCGGGGCCAAAAAGAATGTGATCAAACGTATTTTTAGTATCGTTGTTGAAGGACTCCAGAACATATTGATCCATGGAGAAAGAATCGGCGAAGATCAGGAGCAGTTGTCAATGCTTATTGTTGCTTCCAGTGCAACCGATTATAAGGTGACAATGGGTAACATCACCGCTACAACCGAACGATCAAAGCTACTTTCTTATATTGAGAAACTGAACGGTATGGATGAGAATGAGGTGAAGGAATTCTACCTCGAAACATTGAACAATGGATTGATTTCAGATAAAGGTGGTGCCGGGCTTGGATTCATTACTATGCGAATGAAATCGAAGAATAAGTTGCACTGCGAGTTCGAAGAGTTGTCCGAAAGCCAACTGTTTTTCGTTATTACTACTGTGTTGCAGAAAGAGGCGTAATCCTTGTCTGTATTCGTTGCATATCATCCGTGTTATTCTCATCACGTTCCTGAAGGACACCGTTTTCCTATGGAAAAATACCAGTTGCTGTTTGAGCAATTGTGTTACGAAGGTTTCCGGCAGGAGTGTACACTGATAGAACCATTTCCAATTGATTCTGAACTATTATATGCTGTTCATACTCCTGAATATGTCAAAAAACTGGTTGATCTGGCCTGCTCACCGAGAGAACAGCGAGTTTCGGGTTTTGAGCACAATGAAAGGTTGATTTTCCGTGAACTCGTTATTATGGAAGGAACGCGTCAGCTCACCGAATTGGTGGTAAAACAAGGCGGGGTTGGAATCAATATAGCGGGGGGGACACACCATGCTTACGCCGACAGAGGAGAAGGATTTTGTTTGTTGAACGATTTTGCTGTAAGTGCAGCCTGGTTTCATTCAAATTTTCCGGAAAAAAAAGCCTTGATTCTTGATCTGGACGTTCATCAGGGAAACGGAACTGCAGCAATTTTTAAAGAACACGAAGGTGTAAGAACTGTAAGCTTTCATGGAAAACACAATTATCCGCTCCACAAAGAAACCAGTCAATTGGATTTGGAATTTGTTGATGGAACGCAGGATGAAATTTACCTGGAAGCATTGAAGGTTTTTCTTTCAACGGAACCGGTTCCGGACGTATTGTTCTATTTGTGCGGAGTCGATGTACTCGCAACCGATAAACTTGGCCGATTGGGGCTAAGTATGGAAGGTTGCAGAAAACGCGATGAACTGGTGTTGTCCTGGGCGAGAAAAAATAAGATTCCAACCGTATGTGCAATGGGAGGAGGTTATTCCCCGCAAGTATCTACGGTTGTGAATGCGCACATGCAAACTATTCGGTTAGCTTTCCAAATCTTTTCATAGAAAAAACTTGTTCATTCGAACTTGCAGTTTATCTTTGCATAGAATTAGTCTAAATAAATGAAGCAAGGATTCCCTGAGTTTGAAAACAATCTTCCGCCTGTATTTTCTTGCGCGAATTGTTCTTGTGACAAAAAGAAAAAATGTTGCAAGAAATACAAGAAAAAAGGAGTGCACTGCGGTAGTTGTCCAAAAAAATAGAACCGCTTCACTATTCATCCACAGTTTATACTTTCGTAATTTTAGCACTATGCTAAGAGTGCTCTGTGTGCCATTTTTCCTGTTATCATTCAACTTGTCTGCACAGTTGAATGAACATGGCGGCGCTAAGGTTGCTGTTGCATATCATCCGCTGGACTTTTTCGCGCGGGTATATTGCGTTTCACCCACAACAAAACCATGGGCCTGTCATCCGTATGTGGGTTTTGGGATCAACAGAACAATCTTCCAGCAGCGTTTATTCCCTGAACTGGGCATGCAAATTTCTTATTCAAATAATAAACAAGGCCCCATTCGTTTTATTCCGTACGCCCAGGTTTCATTCATGAGATTGAAAGTTACCACTGAAAATGCTCATTACTGGGAAAACAGTGAACTGGGATTACGAATAGAGCTGCATAAGAGTCACGATTACGGAATCCAGTTCGGTTATACCAATTCAATTGAATTCTGGTCTGTAAACCATCAAGGCAATAATGCCTTTTATTATGGTTTGACAGCCGGAGCTTATTTCAAGCTATGATCAGGTTTATACTTCTCATATCGCTGATTCTTACGATTGTTTCCTGCAAAAAGGAAGACAAGTTTCCTGACGTTGCATTATATGGACATGGCGGAAGCGGAATAGATATTGAGTCGTCTCCGTATGAAGAAAATACCATTGAGGCAATCGATTATGCGTTGAGTTATCCTGAAATAGCGGGTGTGGAAGTAGATATTCAGTGGTCATTGGAAGGAACCGCATGGGTGTATCACGACGAAGATTTATCTACACAAACCAATAAAAATGGCTGCCTTAGGACGACGTCCGATGCAACGCTGGAAGAAGCTCACTACGTAAGTGTTCATCAGGAACGGATCCCGAAATTGAATGAGATTGCTTCTCATCTGAAAGGGCGAAGTGTGGTTCTTGATATCAAGAATACCTATAATTGTGGTGACGCAATTACTGACGAGGAAATACAGAATTCAATGATTGAATTCAACGCGTTATTGGAAAATACGGAAGTAATTGTTGTTGCTGAAGATTTGACCAACCTTTCGTTCTACCAATCGCTTGGCTGGAAGGTCTTCCTGAATGCTTATACCATTTCAGACTATACTTCGAGTGTGAATTGGGAACAAACTACAGGTGTATCTATTCGAAATGCAGATGTTACCGCTGAAGAAGTGAAGCAAATGAAGGCTTACGGCAAAGAAGTTATTATTTTTGAGGCAAAGGCGCCGAAATCCATCCGAAAAGCATTGAAAAAACGTCCGACGATGTTTCTCGCCGACGACATTAGAGCAGCACTGATAGAAAAAATAAGATGAGTAAATCGAAGAAAGACCGAATGAATGTGGTGTATTCCACGAATCCGAATTTCAACTACGAATACGAACAGGAGAATGAACAGGAAACACCGGATAACAACCAACAGTTGTTGTATGTTTCCATTGACAGAAAGCAACGTGGCGGCAAGGAGGTGACGCTGGTTGAAGGTTTCATTGGAACAGACGACGATCTGAAAGAGTTGGGAAAATTGCTGAAAAGCAAATGTGGAGTAGGTGGAACGGCGAAAGACGGAGAAATTATTGTTCAGGGTTCATTTCGCGATAAGGTGATGGAAATCCTTGTGAAGGAAGGTTATAAGGTGAAGAGAAAAGGAGGGTAGGCAGGTTCACGATGCATCGTGAACTTACGTTGTTTTCTATGAGTGTGGGAAAAAGGAAATAAAAAAAACTGGTTCCGAAAGTTCAAAGTAGTTCAACCAACCAATAACAAACCCTATGAAAAAGCAATCTCCCGAAACCAGCTATAGAATCAATTGTAAATCAAAATTTTAGCGCTACCTAAGTCGAATACAACTGAGCTATAAAGCTACGATATTCGAATCGTACTACCAAATCGGTTTAGGCGATCTTGACTAACTGGTACGATTTATTGATTTATTGGAGTTTTGAACACTTATCAACAGGGTAGAGCAGAAGGCGATATTTTGTTACTTTTGTAGCAATGGAAAAGCAAGTCATTCTAAACGAACAGCAGGTTCAATTGACTATGAACCGACTTGCCTATCAACTCATTGAAAATCATTCAGATTTCTCGTCAACAGTACTCGTAGGGCTTCAGCCCCGCGGAATTCATGTGCTTACTCGTCTGAAAACAATCCTGGAAGACATTACCGGTCAGACCATCACCTGTGGTCAACTGGATATTACTTTCTACCGCGATGATTTCCGTCGACGTGAAAAACCATTGATTCCGAGTGCGACGAACATCGATTTTACGATTGAAGGAAAGAATGTAGTGTTGGTAGACGACGTGCTCTATACGGGAAGAACAATTCGATCGGGTTTGGATGCCTTGCTGGCTTTTGGACGTCCAAAGCGTGTTGAATTGCTGGTGCTGATTGATCGCAGATTTCAGCGCGACTTACCGATTCAGGCCGATTACGTCGGTCAACCCATTGATGCCCTCAATTCCGAACGTGTTTCGGTTGAGTGGAAAGAAGTTGAAGGAAAAGATTCTATAATATTGTTTACACCATTGAACGATGGAGCAGCTTAGTGTTGAACATTTGGTAGGTATTCGTGATCTAACAAGAAACGATATCGAATTGATCTTTAAAACAGCTGATAGTTTTAAAGATGTGATCAATCGTCCGATTAAGAAAGTTCCTTCGTTGCGTGATATCACGATTGCCAATCTGTTTTTCGAAAACTCGACACGAACACGTCTTTCTTTTGAACTGGCTGAAAAACGTCTTTCTGCTGATATCGTGAACTTTTCTGCCGCTTCTTCATCCGTGAAGAAGGGAGAAACGCTGATTGATACGGTGAACAATATTTTGTCTATGAAAGTAGACATGGTGGTAATGCGTCACCCGAATCCGGGAGCCGCCCTGTTCCTGTCTCAACGTACAAACACGCGCGTTATCAATGCCGGCGATGGAACACACGAGCACCCGACGCAGGGATTGCTCGATGCATTTTCAATTCGTGAACGACTTGGAAGTGTTGAAGGAAAGAAGGTGGTGATTGTAGGAGATATTCTACACTCACGCGTTGCACTGTCAAACATTTATACCTTACAGAAATTAGGAGCGGAAGTAATGGTTTGCGGACCCACGACGCTCATTCCGAAATACATCGACCTTCTTGGTGTGAAGGTTGAACACAACTTACGTAGAGCGTTGGAATGGTGTGATGTAGCGAATATGCTACGCATCCAGTTGGAGCGTCAGGATATTCACTATTTCCCAAGTTTGAGAGAATATTCCATGCAATACGGATTAACGATGGAATTGCTGAATTCACTGGACAAAGAAATTGTTGTGATGCACCCCGGACCAATTAACCGTGGTGTTGAAATCACCAGTGAAGTAGCGGATTCCTCACAATCCATTATCCTGAATCAGGTGGAAAATGGAGTGGCAATTCGTATGGCAGCCATTTATTTGTTGGCAAGCAAAATTGGAAGATAGCCTTAAATGATTATTTTTGAGAAACACTCTGCATATGAACTTTAAGATTTCACAAGAAGAAAAGTTTACCACAATTCAAAGCAACGTTGAAAAACTGGATGCTACAAACGCTCCGGAATTGAAAAGCGAATTGGTTGTTTTGAACAAAGGCGGGGTCAATACCATTGTTCTGGATCTTTCCAAAACCCGTTACTGTGATTCATCCGGGCTTTCGGCTATTCTTACTGCAAACCGGTTGTGTAAGGATACCAACGGACAATTTGTGTTGTGCGGGCTTCAGGAAAATGTACTGAAAATGATCGGTATTGCCCAGTTGGATAAAGTACTTGTGATTTCTGAAACACCTACAGCTGCTGCAGATTTAATCACGAAATAATGTCGTTCAGGGTTACTATTCTCGGTTCGGGGGCTGCATTGCCTACTTCGAGAAGAGGACCTTCTGCACAATACATTGAATGTAATAATCGCCACATTCTCATAGATTGCGGTGAAGGAACCCAAAATGCGATTCGCAGGAACCACGTTCATCTTCAGAAGATTACACATATTTTGATTTCGCACTTACACGGAGATCACTACTTCGGTTTGGTCGGCTTGTTAAGTACTATGCATTTGCTTGGAAGGGATCGCGGAATCACCATTTACGGCCCGAAGGAGCTGGAACAAATTATTCGCCTGCAGCTTGAAGTTGGAGGAGCAAGATTGAATTTTTCCTGCGATTTTGTTGCCCTTTCGCCAAAAGGAAAAGAGTTGATTTTCGAGGATAGAATGATGGAAATCTGGACATTTCCATTGAAACACCGGATTCCAACAAATGGTTTTCAAATCGTCGAAAAGCAGAAAGATCGTCCCCTGGATGGAGATAAATTCAAAGAAGACGGATTATCGCTAACTCTTGTTCCTTACTTAAAACGGGGAGAAGACGTGGAATTGCAGGATGGAAGAGTTATTCGCGCTGACGACTACACCTTTCCTGCGCCGCGAAAAAAGAGCTACGCGTATTGCTCCGATACTATTTTCCATCCAGCTGTTAGCTCGTACGTTGCAGGTACCACGCTTTTGTACCACGAGGCAACGTTTCTTCATGAAATGAAAGACCGCGCCACAACAACGTTTCACACAACAGCATTGCAGGCCGCGGAAATCGCCAAAGAAGCAAAAGTCGAGCGTTTATTACTTGGACACCTAAGTTCACGATACGAAACAACCGACAAACACATTGAAGAAGCAAAGCCGGTTTTTTCAAACGTTTTGGTGGTTGAGGACGGCGACACTTTCGATGTTTAATTTTTGAACGATTGGATTCTCAATGTAATTAAGAGTTCTCGTAGAGATAGCAGAGGTAAGCGTGGAGTCACGCAAATATTCCATTAAATGTTATATCCTTTCCTCTGCAATTTTCAGCGCCAGACTCAGCGTTAATCTGCGAGTACTAAAAATAAAGGAACACCTGAAAAGAAACAATTTTTCAACTATACTTATTTCTTTATTGATTAGTAAAATTGGGATTCTAAGTTGATTTTAGCTCGTTTAAATCCCTATGTCAGGGATAGGAGTTCTAAACCTTTATCGTACCTTCGCGAGTAGAATGGATGCAACATTAAAAAAGGTCATTTTCATTGGTGTTTTACTACTTTGTTTAGCGCCGTTCATTGATCCGCCAATAGCTTTATTACTCGGTTTTGTTGTTGCCCAGACCATCGGACATCCCTTTTTTCATTTGAACGGAAAAGCGACTAACTGGCTGCTTAAAGGTTCTGTTGTCGGGCTTGGATTCGGAATGAATCTGAATCATGCATTGGAAGCAGGAAGGGAAGGACTTGCGTTCACCGTCTTCACCATAGTTGTTACGCTGCTTTTAGGATGGCTGATTGGAAAATGGTTAAAGATTGATAGAAAAATATCTTACCTGATTTCCAGTGGAACCTCCATTTGTGGTGGAAGTGCGATTGCAGCAGTTTCACCGTTGATTAAAGCGGATGAAAAGCAAATGAGTGTTGCATTGGGAACAATCTTCATACTCAATTCAGTTGCACTGTTTGTTTTCCCGATCATTGGGCACTGGCTGCATTTGTCACAGGAAGATTTCGGACTTTGGTGTGCAATTGCTATTCACGATACCAGTTCAGTTGTAGGTGCAGCTTCGAAATATGGAAATGAAGCACTGCAAATTGCCACAACCATTAAACTGGAACGTGCATTGTGGATCATTCCGTTGTCGGTTCTAACCATGCTTTTTTCGAAATCGGATGGAAAAAAACTGAAGATTCCGTATTTCATTGGATTCTTTATCGTCGCAATGATCATCAGTACGAATTTTCCTCAGTTCAAAGACACCTATAGTGTTTTCGTACTGATTGCGAAAAAAGGCCTGACCATTACCCTGTTCTTAATAGGTGCAGGGTTGTCGATTCAGAACATCAAAGCAGTTGGTTTTAAAGCGCTTCTTCAGGGATTGGGATTGTGGGTATTTATCAGCATTATTTCGATTTCGGTGATACTATTTGTTAGTCAATAAGAGTTTATAAAACCTAATTAAAATCAGTTTATGTCGCTGAAATAAAGCTTAATTTAGTAGTTGAAATCGCATACAGACAAAAAGAATAAGATGAAAATAGAACAGATTTATACAGGTTGTTTAGCACAGGGAGCTTATTACATTACGTCAGGAAAAGAAGCGGCAATTATTGATCCGCTTAGAGAAATTGGCCCTTACATTGAACGCGCTGAACGAGATGGTGTTCAGATCAAGTACATTTTTGAAACACATTTCCACGCAGATTTCGTTTCTGGTCACGTTGACCTTGCGAAAGCTACCGGAGCTACTATTGTTTATGGTCCGAATGCAACAACCGGCTTTGATGCGCATGTTGCGACGGATGGAGAAATTCTGCAGTTGGGAGAAGTAACAATTAAAGTGTTACATACTCCAGGCCACACAATGGAGAGCACCTGTTACCTGCTTCAGGATGAAAACGGTAAAGACAGCGCGATTTTCTCCGGAGACACGTTGTTTATCGGAGACGTTGGACGTCCGGATTTGGCGCAAAAAGCTGCTTCAATGACTCAGGAAGAGCTTGCTGCTACTTTGTTTCATTCGCTTCGTGAGAAAATCATGACATTGGCGGATGATGTGACTGTTTATCCTGCTCACGGAGCTGGGAGTGCTTGTGGAAAAAACATGAGCAAGGAAACCGTTAGTACAATCGGAGAGCAAAAAGCAATGAACTATGCACTTCGTGCTGACATGACGGAAGCTGAATTCGTAAAAGAAGTGACAGACGGTTTGATGCCTCCTCCGGGATACTTCGGAATGAATGTTGCCATGAATAAAAATGGTTACGATTCGATAACCGAGGTAATGAAGCGTGGAATGAATGCTCTTGAACCAGCTGCTTTTGAGGCTGCTGCAAATGAAACAGGAGCTGTTGTTTTGGATACACGCAAAGCTGCTGATTTTGCGAAAGGATTTATCCCGAATTCAATCAGTATTGGTTTGGAAGGAACATTCGCCCCTTGGGTTGGTGCATTACTTCCGGATGTGAAGCAACAGATTTTATTGGTTACAGAGCCTGGAATGGAAGAAGAAACGGTGAAACGTTTGGCTCGCGTTGGTTACGATTATGTAATTGGTTACCTCAAAGGCGGAGTAGAAGCCTGGAGAGCCTATTCTAATGAATGGGACAGTATTCACCGCATTACTGCAGCTGAGTTTGAGCAGGAGTTTGCCTCAAAACCAATTGTTGTGGATGTCCGTAAACCAGGAGAGTATTCAGCTGAACACGTTGAGAATGCATTGAGCGTTCCGCTTGACTTCCTGAACAATCAGTTGCACGAATTACCGAAGGATCAACCGTTTATTTTGCATTGCCAGAGCGGTTACCGTAGCATTATTGCAGGTTCTATTCTGAAAGCAAGAGGTTGGGACAACTTCAAAGAAGTGGAAGGTGGTTACAATGCCATTTCAACTACTTCGGTTCCGAGAACGGACTTTGTTTGCCCGAGTACACAAAAGTAATTTCGATCATAAAGTATACAAAAAGGGCGTCCCGTATGTACGGGACGCCCTTTTGCTATCTATGTCTGCTCACGCCAGTTAGTAATTGACGTGTCGCTCTTTCTTGTCGTCGTAAATATCCGCAATCGTTACCAAAATCCCGGTTTCTTCCACATCGCCGAATTCATGATTTACAGCTGTACCGAAAGTTTTCATAGTCGGAGATAAGTTCATATAAATGTTCACCAACGGAGGAATGTTCTCCCCGCGAGCGCGAACATAATTGTTCAATACCTTAAATCCTTCTTTGAAATCCAATCCTTTTAGTTGTTCCTCGACGTATTCTTTGTCATAGTCCTGAATCAACGGGTGGTAAGGTTTCATGAGATTTTCCTTATCCGGGAAATAGTGGTGCATGAAATGCAACAGAAAGTCACGGCTTTCGCGGTTATAGCTTGGGTACATGGTGACTTTCCCGAAGAAATACTTGATATTGGTGTACGTACGGGCTAATGCTCCAAGACCATCCCAGATATTGTCTAACGCATACAATCCTTTTCTCGGATTATGACTCGGTTGGTAATTCGGTTGAACCCAACTGCGACCTAATTCCATTGTGTAGGGAAGGTAATCCCGAACAAATTCTTCTGTAAAATCGAAGTAATGATGCGTAGAAAGTCGAATATCGGTTGGAGAAACGATTGCTTTGTCGCAGGAAATAAAACGGTAACCACCAATGATTTCCTGATCTTCCGGCGACCAAACAATTAACTGATCGTAACACAAATCGCTGGTGTCGAATTCATCCAGATCGAGCGCCAATCCAGTCCCGCCTCCCGCCGCGCGGAAAGTCACCTCCCGCAATCGACCAATTTCACGAATTACATTCGGTGAGTTATGTTGATTGACAATATAAATTTCGTTATCTCCCTTGCGGGTCATGCGCACCAATCCGGCACTGTGTAACTCGGCAATAAGTAGCGAGCGTTTTACAGGTTCTATGATTGTTTCCGCTATCATTTAATTTCGTTTAAGTTCATGACGTAATTTCGGATATAATCCGCAGCTTCCTTGTCTGAGTTGAAACTGTTCAGTTGTTCGGTTGAGATTGGTTCTCCCACTGTAAACACAATGTGTTGATTCCGTTGCTTGAACAGCTCATCCGCCAGGTAGAGCATTTCAATGTTCGCTTTGATACCAAGGAATTTACGAAAATTGGCCAATCGGTAAAAGAACGGCGATAATTTTCCGTTGATGTGAATTGGTATAATTGTTTGATTGTTCGTTCTGGATTGCTTCACAAAGGTTTTTTTCCATTCAAGATCCTGAATTTTTCCTTTGATCTTACGGCTTACCAGTCCGGCAGGAAAGATACAGACTAACTGTTCGGAAGCGAACAATTCGTTCACCTGCTTCAGACTTGAGCCTTTCGTTTTTCCGTGTTTATTGATCCCAACAAAAATATCTTTCAGGGGTTTCAGGTTCATCAAAATATCATTCACAATGAACTTCATGTCGGTGCGGTGATTTTTCAGAGCATCAACCAATATCAGAGCGTCCATTCCACCTAGCGGGTGATTCATTGCCAGAACACATTTTCCTTCTTTTGGAATGCGCTCAAGACCCTTTACTTCGTAAGTAATATTGAAATAGTTCACAACATCCGTACAAAACTGCTGGTTGTACGAATCATGTGTTCGAATGAACTCGTTGATCTCATCCTGGTGCAGAATTCGTTCCAGGTAACGGATAATAAATCCCGGAATCCACTTTAATAAACGTGGGTTTTTGCTTCCGATGATCTTACGGATGTTAATGAAATCGCCTTCTGCCATTGTGCGACGAAGGTACGGAAAACTAAAGATTCAATAACTCAACGGTAGTTTTCTTCCGAACAATTTAGATGTTGAAATCTTCTGGAATGCCAGATTTTTCAAGGACGGTAAGTGAATAGGCTTATTCGCTCCAAACACATAAAAGTAAACTGAATTTGCACACTAATATTGTTTAGAATCGATCACTCCACGCAATACAACGTATCGTAACTCGGAGAAAAGCCGGCCCAAACACCGACAGCTCCACCAACAATATTCGTTGGAATCATTGTCGGACTGGCAAATGGATTTCCATTGGTCTGCAGCTGCATGTATTTCTTTTCGTAGAAATCATAAACCGGCGATGACATCTTGGAAAGTTTGATTACAACTGAATCGCCTTGCTTGTAATAACCTTTGTTATTGTCGCTGACTGTCTCATCGTCCCAGCTCATCGGGTTTTCGTAATAGAAATCGAATGTTTGCCCGTTGATGAATTCATCATCGAAAACCGGACTGTACGTTTTGGTAAAGTTGGCGTCTTTCGGAGCACCGTTCACAATATTGATGCGCTTTACTTCCCACATATAGGCATCGAATTGGTTAGGTGGATCAGAAAGAGTTGCCCAGGAAAAGCCATATCCCGGATCAGGGTCGGGATCCTGTTTCCAGAATACACTATCCAAAGCCGTAGGTTGTTCGATTTTAGTTACGGAAGTATATGTTTTACCTTCAAATTCGACTTTTAGTGAATAGGTCTTTCCGACTTCTCCCCAGATAGCTGTATTAAAGGAAGTGTAGGCACACAAATGATAATTCGCCAGTTCTTCTTCAGGAACACCGAACAACTCTGCTGCAATGGGTTCTGTGCCGGGAGGCAGATTGTCGGTACAAATCTCGTCCAGAACCACGGTGTCAGTTCCATTGGAAACGGTTACAACTGCACCTGACTGAAATCCGTTCAAAAATGCTTCCAGCGACGTTTCAGCATAGATATCCTGTGTTTTGCTGATCAAAACGATAGGTGGTTGGCCGGTTTCAATCCTTCCGTCAATTACCAATTGTTGCTGAAAATCCGGAATATCAATCTTTACTTCCTTGGTACACGATCCAAGAAAGCACAACAACGCAATGCTCAAGCCTAAAATTCGAAGTTCCATGTTGCACTTGGTAAGATAGGGAATAATGACACTTGTTTTACACTGATCTTGAAGTCGTTTTGAAGTAAACTTCCATCGTTATCGATGTACAGGAAATAAGGATTGGCGCGATTGTATACATTGTAAATGGAGAAACTCCAGTTTTGACGTAGACGTTTCGTTACTTCAATGGTTTCGCCGGTAATTTTATCTGTTTTCTTTTTGGTCGGACTATCGTACCAGGTTGCGGATAAATCCAGTCTGTGGTACGGAGCCATACGGGTGGAATTGCGCATTCCGTAATTGAACAACAACTCCTGATCCTGAACGTACCAGCTGTTAGGAAGCGTGAGGGTGTTTCCGGTTGCTAGAATGAAGGAACATCCGAATGTCCAGTGTTTGTTCAATTCGTAGATTCCAACAACTGTCAGATCGTGCCGTCTGTCGTATTTTGCGGGAAAAGGATCGGCCTGAAGATCCGGGAAGTATCGCATGGTCTTGGAAAGCGTATACCCGACCCAACCTGTCAGTGGTCCAACCGTTCGCTTTACAAATAATTCAACCCCGCCGCTCCAGGAAGTTCCAAAAGTAAGTAGGTTATCGGTGTTGTCGTTTACATTATCCGACGGAAGAGCCCCTTGTTTAAACTCCACAACGTTCTTCATGTGTTTGTAGTACAGTTCAACGGAAGTTTCCCATCCACCGTCGGCGAAATTCTTAAAAAATCCGAGCGAAGCCTGATACCCCTTTTGTGGTTTGGCCTTGTCAGTGGTTGGATACCAAATGTCGGTTGGAAGTGAAACAGCACTTAAACTGGTCAAATGCACAAACTGATTGTTGTACATAAAGCCTGCTTTCACACTACTGTTCTTTCCGGTCAGAATCCGTGCCGAAATACGGGGTTCCAAGCCTTGATAAAATGCAATAATATCGTTCCTGTCGTAATGAATGGAGCTGTCCGGATTCCCCGGTATTCCCTTGATGTAGCGGGTGAAAGGTCCAACGAACTGATAAGTAGTGTAACGCAATCCCGCGTTGATCTTAATGAACTCGTTTGCATCGAATTCATCCTGAATGTAAGCAGCGGATTCGTGACTATAGAGTTTTTGAGCCAGGCCGGTATCGAAAACAACTTCCTCCTGTGATGCACTAACACTGGTAGGAGTGAAGGTGTGAAACGTATAATCCAATCCCCATTTGAAGGTGTGT
>CBIHND010000010.1:0-122196 GCA_966211245.1 uncultured Fluviicola sp.
CCGAAGATCAGGTGTTCACCGGAAAAGATAAGCCGGAAATTACGGGGCAAATTGAATTCAAAGATGTTCGTTTTACGTATCCTCAACGTGCTGATGTAGAAGTTTTGAAAGGAATTTCATTTTCTATAGAACAAAACCAGACACTTGCTCTTGTCGGGTCTTCGGGTGGAGGAAAGACAACGATAGCCAGCCTTATTCTGAATTACTATAAGGTTAACAGCGGTTCCATTCTGTTCAACGGAAATAATGCGGAAGAAATCGATTTGAAATACCTGCGTGAACATATTGCAGTCGTTCCTCAGGACGTTGTGCTGTTCGCCGGAACAATCTTCGAAAACATTGTTTTTGGTAAACCCGGCGCTACTGAAGCAGATGTTAAATTGGCTGCACAACAGGCAAACGCACTGGATTTTATAGAGAGTTTCCCTGACGGATTCCAAACACAAGTGGGAGATCGTGGAATTCAACTTTCCGGAGGACAAAAACAACGCATTGCTATTGCAAGAGCTATTCTGAAAAACCCAACAATTCTTGTATTGGACGAAGCTACTTCTGCGTTGGACTCAGAATCAGAACGTGTGGTTCAGGACGCTTTGGAGACCCTGATGAAAGGAAGAACTTCGATTGTAATTGCTCACCGTTTGAGTACGATTCGTAATGCAGATAAGATCCTGGTGTTGGACAAGGGTGTTGTTTCACAAATCGGAAAACACTCTGAATTAATGGAAGAAGATGGAATTTATTCGGATTTGGTGAAGTTGCAGGTGAATAGTTTGTAACCGATCAACAAATCCCTAACACAAAGATAACTTCTACACTTGCCTCATACTTCACGAATGTTGTAACTTTGCTCCGTCGTTGGGTTGATCTCCTTGAGGTTACCGGAACCGAAACCAATCCGACGTAACGTAAACACTGGTATGTCATGCGCATTGCCACACTGATTAGCTTGCTTCTCCTTCCTGCTTTTTCAGCACATTCACAACTGATTATTAATGAAATTTCGCAGGGATCAGGTTCCCAGGAATATGTTGAATTCCTTGTGATGGGTTCATCAACCTGTACCACACCTGTACCAACTGTCGATTTACGCGGAATTGTTATAGACGATAACAACGGGTATTTCGCAGCCGGAGGAGGAACAGGAATTGCTCAGGGGGCGATTCGCTTTTCAACTGCTTCCTTCTGGTCAGCTATTCCACAGGGAACCATTATCGTTATTTACAGTGATTCAGATCCAAATCCGGCAGTTCCGGCTGATGATGCTTCTACTTCCGATGGGAACTGTACGCTGATCCTCCCGGCAAACTCTATGTTACTTGAAGGACAAAGCGTTGGTCCCACTACGGGAGATCCAAGTTATCCAGCCAGTGCTAATTGGGTCGCTGGTGGTGGAACATGGGCACAAATCGCTATGTCCAACAGTAATGATTCATTTCAAATCAGAACCTCGATAACCGCTGCTTCTCCGGCTTATTCCGTAAGTTGGGGAAACAATACTTCCGGAGCGCAAATCAGTTTTACGCAAGCTGGTGGGTCCGTATTTTCCTTCACAAATGCCACCGACAACAATCCACTGCTACAAGCAAATTGGCTCGAAGGAGTTGTTGGCACAAATGAGACACCCGGGTTTCCCAACAGCGTAGAAAATGCAGCGTGGATCGGAAGTATGAATCCACAGTGTTACGCAGGAAATGGTTTGTCTGTAGTGCTTACTCCAACCAACAGCCAATGCGGAAGCAATTGCACAGGAAGTGTAACAAGTGTTGTGAATGGCGGATCAGCTCCATACACGTACCAATGGTCAAACGGCTTTACCACACCCGGAATTTCCGCTCTTTGTCCGGCAACGTATACCGTAACCGTAACCGATGCAAATGGATGCTCTACAGTAGAATCAACGGTTGTCGGACAATCCGGAAACATCAATGTTCAGGCTCTTTATTCGAATGAATCCTGTACCGGGTATTGTGATGGTGGCGCGGGAGCCAGTGCTTCGGGAGGAGTTCCTCCCTATTCATTCTCGTGGTCAAACGGCATCAACAGCCAGGCGAATCCTGATCTTTGTCCGGGACAATACATTGTAACAGTGACTGATCAAAACGGATGTACCGGCACAACAACTGTTACCATAGGTGCTGGAAACACCACTCCTAACTCTTCGATTCCTGATCCGGGAACACATTACGAGGACGAAACATCGATTCAACTTCAATCACAAAATAGCGGTGGTACCTGGACAAGCTCTTGCGGTACCTGCGTTTCGGGAACAGGAATTTTCGATCCCACCGAGTCAGGACCTGGAACATTTGAAGTGTGTTATACCATGACTTCTTCTGCCGGATGTACTTCTACAACATGCGATAGCATTACGATTACGACACAAGGCTGTACAGATATTATTCTTTCCGATTTTGTAACAATTTGCGAGGGCGATACGGTTATTATTAATGGGATCGAATACACAGAAGTTGGAACCTATCAACAGGTATATCCGATGTCCTCGGGATGCGACAGTATTCTGAACATTTATCTCTCACTTTGTCCGGACACCAATTATACCATTGAAATTCCAAACGTCATCACACCTAACGGAGACCAGGTGAATGACATTTGGGAACCCAAGATAACCGGGTTAATGCTCGAATCGGGAAACATCATTAACAGATGGGGAATAACGGTTAAAAACCTTGGCAATGATGACCTCAAATGGAACGGGAGTGATTGCAACGACGGAGTATATTTTTATGAACTCATTTTTCGAAATGCACTGAATGAAACCATCGTAAAAAATGGATTTATTCACTTATACATAAAATAGTTACAATTTTAACGATTAGTTAGGATTTTAGCTACATTTGTTTCTAACTGTTACCAGGCGAAGAACAAACTGACGTTTATCGGTTTGATTTTTTGGAATTCAAGCTTTTATTGGATTATTCATTCCTTCAAGTACAACTATTTTGTTACTTTGCCCGTCTACTTGTGGATACTAATTTGATACTTAATGAAAAGACTTCTTGCTTTAGCTGGTTTCCTTATCCTATTACTGCTGCCTAATACATCACGCGCAACCCACATTGTTGGTGGTGAGGTGTATTACGACTCACTGGGGAACAACATGTACAAGGTGACTTTCGAAATCTTCCGGGATTGTACTCCGGGAACGTCAACATTTGATAACCCGTTAAATTACACGGTTTTCTATGCGAATGGTACGATCTGGTCGCAATTCAGTGTTCCCGCGAACCTGATTGAGCAGTTGCCGATTACCTACGATGATCCGTGTGTAACTGTCCCGAACGACATTTGTATCGAACGAGCTGTATACATCGACACGGTTATTCTTCCTTTTGATGTCGACGGATATTATATCACATATACACGCTGTTGCTGGTCGGGAGCGTACGATAACATCGTAAATCCAGGTGATAACGGTATCAACATCACTACAACCATTCCCGGATCTTCGTTAGTGAATGTCCCGAACCAATCGGCGCGTTTTACAAACTACCCGCAAATTGTATTGTGTTCAAGTAACGAGTTTACGTTCGACCACTCTGCGACAGATCCGGATGGCGATTCACTCGTGTATTCCATTGTGGCGCCATGGGCAGGAGGATCTACGGCAAATGCAAACCCGGATCCGGACGATGCTGCTCCATATTCGCCTCTGGTCTGGAATCCCGGATACAGTGACACGCAACCTTTTGGTCCCGGATCAAGCATTACAATTGATTCACAAACCGGTATGATTACAGTCACACCGAATAACATCGGAAGTTTCGTTGCCGGTGTTCAGGTGGACGAATACAGAGCCGGTGTTCTGATCAATTCCCATATCCGAACCTATGGTTATCGGGTAGTGGCCTGTCAAATTCTGGTTCCTGTTGAAGTATCTGTTACCGGACCTACTCAATTGATCGAAGATTGTGGTTTTGCGGGATTTGTTGTAACCCGGGATGACACAACATCCACATTAACGGTTCAGGTATTGCTGAGCGGAACAGCAATTAACGGTGAAGATTACCCTTACATTGCTGATACATTAATCATTCCTCAGGGAGTTGAATCCGATACAATTGGTATTTCAGCTTACTACGACAGTATCACGGAAGGAACCGAAACCGTATTCTTCAACATCATTATTGAGGATCCATGTGATGGTACGTTTGATACAACATCAATCTCTCTGAATCTGATTGACTACAATCCAATGATCATTGTAGCTACGGATTCCGTAAACATCTGTTCGGATATGGGGGAAACAGTCTGGATTGGATGTCAGGTTTCCAGTGGTGTTCCACCGTACGGCTATTATTGGCAACCCTGGGGGCAATCAACGGATTCCATCCTTGTAACCGGGGCACTTCTGAATCCAAATTATAATCCGTTCATTGTTTACGCTGAAGATGCCTGTGGTAAACGGGATAGTAGTTACGTAAAAGTCTACAATCAATGTCCACTGATGACACCGAACGTTATGACGATGAATGGCGACGGAAACAACGATGCTTTCATTATTGATAATCTGGATAACTTCAATCGTGTGTCATTGACCGTGGTGAATCGATGGGGTCTTGTGGTATACCAAAACGACGATTACAAAAACGACTGGAAAGGAACCGACGTTAGCGGAAAACAACTTACTGCAGGAGTTTATTTCTTCACTGTGACTCCGGAAAGTGAGAAATTCGATTACGATGACGTTGAGCGAACCAAATACACAATGCACGGATTCGTCCATCTGTACGATTAACTAAACAACGCATATTTCGAAAAGCTGTCTTCTTTTGTCGACAGCTTTTTCTTTTTTATCTCATTCGCAATTCATTATCAAATGAAAGCAAAAAAGCTGTCCACTTTACGCGGACAGCTTTTGTTTCAATAACCGGGTGGTTCAGGTCCGGCTATTTCAGTTGAACGGTCTTGCTCTATAGACCCGCTCGCGGGCAAGGATGAATCGCTACATTTCATCATCGCCCATGATCTTTCATATCATAGTCCTGCTTTAATTGCAACATGCTTTATAAAATGCTCATGGAATCGGAACGAAGGAGAGCATAAGAATGAGAAGCGTAGCAGTCGTGTTTAATGTCAATTAGTATTTCACTTAAACCAAATATAGAGTTTGACTCAAATGATCGCTTGCCAAACTAACAAATGATCGGTTTGAATTCATAAACTGCGGTTCTCATTGATTATTTAAATTATTAAGACCAATAACCAATTTTTATCCATGAACAATCGATTTGTTCATACGAACACTTTTTTTGACCTGTCTAATTAGCTGCATTCAAACTATACATCCTTCCAATCGAACTTTTTCTTTTCGAAGGGGAACAGTTCGTAGAGTTCACCGGAGTAGTAAAACTGATAAGCTATTGCCCCGAAAGAATAAGGCCTATCGTAAATTTTGATGGTTGAACCACCTACACGCGGATTGGATTTAGGATGACTTTGTGGGTAACCAACATTAAACAATGTGGCCAGAATCTCCGGACGCTTGTCAATCGGATACCCGGCTCTTTCCCACTGTATCTTTACCTGTTTCAGGAAAATAGCAGCATACATGTACGAATAGTAATGGTTATGATAGTCTGTCAATCGATCAATGCGTTCTTTGTTCACCGTTGCAGTATCCTGTCCGACAAAATCCAGTAAATGCTCGTATTGTTTTCCAAGGTAATACTCACTTTTAGGATTTTTCAAATGTGCTTCAATTTCCTTTGCAGTGTGTTCCTTAATTCCGGTGACGCCAAAAGAGAACTGTGATTCTACAGAAAGTACTTTCAGGGGTCCAATCCATTTTTTATACGCTTCACGGGATGAATTGAACAAACGAATTTGCTCACCAACCAAACAGGAAACAATCAGTCTCGACTCAACTCCGGTTTGATGCGCAACCGAATCTATCATTTTTTTATCTTTCGCGACCGCTTCCTTAAACGTTTTCCATTCCGCAATATTCATCCATTCAAAGGCGCTCAAACCGCTCATCTTCTGTTTGATCTTTCCTTTTTGTTTCAGCTTCTTTACCGCTGCCTGATATGCTTTTTTATCTTTTAACTGAAGATCAACGGCGTCGAGCATGCGCAATACTTCTACCTCATCTCCCCCTTGCTGCATCACGCTTAAAATGTGTTGTGCATTCTTCGGGTAATACTCATTCAAGAGAATAATTCGGTTCAACGCCTCGTATTGCTGCTTCACCATTTTTACACTATCCACTGCAAAACCCTGATTGTACTTGTCGTGCATATCCTGGTAATAACGGCTATTCGTATCCACAGCACCCGAATCATTTGTCCATTTGAATCGGATAGCCAGGTACGACATTGTCAGAAAAAATCCGATAGCAGCAAAACCGAATGTTAAGGTATAGAAGGGGATTTTAAACCATCTGCTTTTGAAGAATCGTTTCAAGGGTAAAAATTTAGTGGTGCAAAAATAGAGATAAGACCGAAGTTTTTCAGAGGAAGTACAGCAATTTTAACTTTTATCGAACCAAAAAACACTGTTAATCAATTGGTTTAAGACGAACAAACCATGTATACTCAGGAATCTGAAACGGCTGAACACCATATCCATCCGTCGAAGGGTAAGAAGAATGTAACCACATGATTCCGTTTTCCAGTTCAAGTGAACTTACGATGCCACAATGTCCCCAGGAATGTGGATACCAGAACTGTACAAAGTCTCCGGGAAGTACTTTCGTCCAATCGTCAATGGCCTCACCCATGCCATTATTCGTCAACGCATAATAAACTCCTTTCGGGAATGGTGATCCGCTTTCCATCTGATCGTACACCTCGTCAAGGTTTTTGCGAGGCTGATCAATCCGAACGTTCATTCGATCGGTTTTCGACAAAACAACGAAGTGTTCCAAAATCCCCAATACAAATTCGGTACAAACGGCTTCTTCGTATGTCGGAGAAATAGATCTTCCATATTTAGCAATGGTATCCAGAATTTGCTGGTTCTGAGGAGGAATAACCGGAATGGAGTCCTGTGCGATAGCATTTCCACCCAACAGAGCAATTGTAACAAGAAAAAGGTGTTTCGTGTATTTGAGCATGGCAAAATTGGTACAATAAAAATACCAAAATGTTCATTGGAAATATAAGTGAACGTCAAAAGTAGCTTGCACCGAACCCTCAATTGTTGTACGTTTATGCATTAAATCAAGAAAATGAAACACTTTATCCTACCCCTTTTCCTTTTGGTTGCATTAGCGACCAATGCACAAGATTCTATTTTTTCGAGAGTTTACCGGTGTAACGGTGCTTATGAAATAAATTCGGTAGCTGTTGATCCACATTATCGATTCGCACAGGTCGGAAAGGTCGAACAGGCACACGGAGTTTTCACCTATCTCGACAGCGTTGGAAACGTGTTGAATTCAGAAACTTATACGATATCCGGAGATGACGGTGAATCCGATTTCCTGAGAGTTATCTCTTCGTCCGACAGTAACTTTCTGGTTGTAGGAGCGATTCAATACTCAGGTGCTCCGATTGATATGGGGTTAGTGATGAAAGTGGATTCAACCGGTGATGTGATTTGGTCAACCATTGTTTTCGAAGGAAACGCAATAGCGTACAGAGCAAAAGACGCCGTTGAATTGTCAAATGGAAATTGGATGACCATTGTTCAAAACGAAAGCCATGGAAAATGTGCATTGGTACAATTGGATCCGAACGGAGCATTCATCTCTACAAACGGTTTTTCACTTCCTGATGATGACAGACTGGAGATCAATTCGCTGCGTGCACTTAACGACAGCACGTTTGTTTTAGTAGGCTCAGGATTGGTACAAAATATACAAACCGCAATTGCTTTTGTAGTGGATGACAATGGTACTGTACTCTGGTCGTATTCCTTCACCGGAGGTCAGTATTACGAGTGCGAAGTCAATGAATCTTCCATTTGGTTACTTACGAATTTCAACAATTCCGGAATTGGGATTACGTCGTTAACACACTCAGGAATATTTACTTCCGGAGTCTCTTACATGGATAACGATGGAATGGATGAGAAATTTGGGTTATGCATTCTGCAGGATTCAACATTGGCAATGGTTCAGGGGAATCCGTTCAATAGCTCGTTGGTTGTTGCAACCGTTGGGGAATTGAATGCAACATTGCATAGCATCTACGTGAATACAACAGATGTTGCGGTTTCACGAGAACATGGAATTGCGATTGTTGGAACTGGTCCAACGTATGGTATTAAGAGCTTGTATGAACCACAGACCGGATTTATTCACCTGGATTCTTTAGCTAATGGCGATATCTGTAGTAACCAAGAGACGTCAAATCCTGTAAGTTCAGCAACAGTAAACACTGGAATCACAATAAACTCCGGCATTGGTTATACCGCGCAACCGATTACACTCACTCATTCTTCTCTGATTGTCGATATTACCGGAGGTTGTGTAGACCGTTACGGTTCTGTCGATGAATTGGATCAGGATTTTGTTGTCTTGTACCCGAATCCGACGAATTCCGATGTTAGCATTCAATTCAAAGAATCGGTTCGTGGAACAATTGAACTACACACGACTGACGGAAAATTAATTCAACGAAAAGCTGTTTCACCGCTTGAGAACATTATCCCATTAACAGGAATAAGTGCCGGGTGCTATCTGTATCGATTTACGTTGGAAAACGCTGATTCAAAGTCGGTTTCTGGAATTTTGATCATCGAATAGTTATTTTTGGCGCAATAGTTGTCTACACGACAACCATAAAAACACGGACATGAAACTATTACTAGCTATTTGCCTTACCGTAGGCGCTGTTTTCGGGACCGACGCACAGAGCTCGAAAAAAGTAACCATGAAGATCACTTACAAAGGAAATCCACTTTGTAACTGGGACGTAACAATCAAGCACGGGGATGTTGAAATCGGTAGAGGAACTACCGATGATCAGGGTAAGGTTGACTTTGGAACAGTACGTTTGCTTTCGAATGGAATTGATGCTTACGGGTACAAGAAAACTCCCAATGGTGAGAAGAAGTGGGACGTAAAAGGATACATTGCTTTGAACGAAAACGGTCACGCGGACTTCGATTTCCTGCCACTGGTTGAAGAAATGGGGATGCCGGGTATGATTGAAGCTGCATGGGGATTAACGCTGAACGATTGTGGCGGTAGTTCGGGAAGTTCTTCCGGAAGCTCCGGAACGTCTTCGTCTTCTACTACTCCTGACAAACCAATGGGTAGCGCAGAACAAGAGGCAGAAATGGATGAATGGGAAAAAGAACAAGAAGCCAAAAGAGCTGAACAGAAAGCGAAACAGGATCAATGGAATGCAGATTGGGAGTCGGGTAAAACTCAGGCTGAAGGTTTGCAGAATACCAAGAAAATGCAGGAAAACAAAATTGCTACTCTTGGTGCAAAGATTGAAAAGAGCAAAGCTGAACTGGCAAAATTGAAACCCGGAACACAAGAATACAGTGATAAACAATACGAAATCCGTGATATGGAAATCGAACGATCATTGTCTGAATTGAAACTGGAGAAAGCGGATAAAATGATCGCAAACGGTAATGCACCACTCTCTAAAGCAGACAGAATTTCATTGGAAACGCGCGAACAACCGCTGAAAGCAGAAGAAGATAGTCTTAAACAGGCGCGAAAATCCGGAGCGCTGTATGGTGCCGGAGCTCAACAGCTTTCCGACATCAAAACTTCAGAAGAGAAAACTGCAGGTGAGGTAAAACAGACGCAGGAAACAAAAACGGTTGAAGCAGTAAAAACAACCGAAGAGCCAAAGAAAGAAGTGGAAAAAAAAGAATCCGACAAAAAGGAGTCGGATAAAAAAGAGATGGAAGAAAGCGAGGATGTACTAAAAATCTATACATCGGAAGAAATTGCCGCACTTTCAGTGGTAAACATCAAGAAATTAAAACTGGAGGCGAATTCCAAGATCACCAATAGAAAGGTCGCGTTGAAAACGAAATCAGCGATGATGAAACCCGAAAAGATTAAGCAATACGAAAAGGACATTGCAGATTTACAGAAGCAAATAGAACTCTTTGATGCCGAGTTAGCCAAGCGAAAGGCAACAGAAGAAACCAAAGAATAACGAAAAAGCATCCGCCTGAGCGCGGATGCTTTTTTTTTTGATTTAGGATGGAAATCTCGTCTTATGCATGAGTAAGTGTCGACTTTTGAAAAAGGTAAACGCCACATCTGAAAAAAGATGAATCGCAATCCGTACTTTTGCCCACATGGACAATAATTACATCTTCTACAAGCTCCGAAAAACCTTTCAATGGAACGAAGAAAAACTGGGCGATTTGTTCAGATCGGTTGACTACCCGGTTCCACCACCGCAGTTGTTTGCCTGGATGAAACAGGAACAGTACGAAGGTTTTGAGATTATGCCGGATGAAGGACTGGCTGCCTTGTTGAATGCATTTATTGCCGAGCGTCGTGGTCTGAAAGATGGAAAGCTTCCGGAAATCGAAGACAAACTGAACAACAACCTCATCTTCCGAAAATTGCGTATTGCACTAAACTTAAAAGATGACGACATCATTGAGATTATGAAACTAGCTGATATGCGCATTGGTAAAGCAGAGTTGGGTTCATTCTTTCGTGATCCGAAACACCACAACTTCCGTCATTGTAAAGATCAATTTCTGAGAAATTTCATCAGAGGATTGCATATAAAATATGGTACTCATGAGGCGAAATAGACCTTCTCAACTATCAAAATAATTCTCTGAAACGTATGTTTTCTTAAGAGAGGAAGGGAATTGGCTTATTCCCTCCACCACGAAAACCTTAGTTAAACAAAATTATCCTGAATTTACTTCCAACAAAAAAGCAGATGATTTAAATCATCCGCTCTTTTATTCATATGATAGGTTCAACAAAGCCTAATGAATCACCTGCAGTTTGAATCGTTCCAAACCTACACCTCCGTTTGCTCGCTCATAACTCGCCTCCAATACATACTGACCGCTGGTCAGCACTCCAGGCGAAACGATAGTCCCATTTGCAGACGGTTGTTTCTCCGACATACTGTAAACTACTCGTCCACTCAGATCCAGTAACTTGATTTCCAGGTTTCGGATGCTTTCATCTTTCGTTTGGATCACAAACTCATCAGAGAAAGGGTTTGGAGCAACAAGTAGTGCATTAGTATGGACTGATAACTCATCAAGGTCAACATTCTTCACCAATAAACTCCCGGAAGAAGATGCTATACTACCGTCACAAAACTCCACTTCGAGCGTTACAATATATGTTCCGTTAGCGGTATAAGTATGAATTGGATTCTCGTCAGTTGAAGTTCCACCATCACCAAAGCTCCACGACCAGGAAACCGGAACTCCGGGAGTCTGATCAAAGAACTGCGTTGGAATATTTACCACCGGTACCCCCGGATCCGTACTGAAATTCGGAGCGAAGGTTCCCGGAGGTGCTATGATGGAAGTATAGGCCAGTTTAAACCCGGAATAGGTAATACTGAAATCAGAAGTGAACACAAGATACATTTTCCCGGAATTTGCTACGATAGTTCCGCCGGACTGACTCCCGTTCAATGTCGCAAGAACCGGTGAAAGATCATTTTCACCATCGTAAATGGTCAGGAAGTCATACCCGGGCTCCAAATCCATTTCTTCAATATTCATGGTAATACTTTGTGCATTACAGGGAATAATGGTTAACGTACACAGCTGGTTGTCCAAATAATTTGCCGAAGCACCCCCGGAGTCGTAAATGATTCCGCTTGCTTTCGTTGTGGTACTTTCCGAACAAAATAAAAAGTAATCCACCACCTCTATTTGGATAACTATGGTATCTGTGCCGTGACAATTCTCCACAATCAACTGAACATCATAAAAATCTGCATCAGTAAACGTATGCTGCGGATTCTGAGCTGTTGATGTTCCGCCGTCACCAAAATTCCAGTTCCATGAAGTAGGTCCATAAAGAGATGCATCCGTAAATTGAATCGGAGTTTCGGTTGAGATGATCAATGGCATTGAAAAGTCCGCAACTGGATCAATTGCATCAATCACCACAGCATTTGCAACAGTCACGCTATCCTGACATCCTCCACCCACGGAGCTACTCACCTCGAGGGTTACGGTGTAATTCCCGTTTGCGTTATACGTATGTGAAGGAGCCGCAAGTGTAGACGTATTTCCGTCACCAAAATGCCATAGGTAAGTGTCATAGCTGAAATTGGAGGAAAAACTGGTTGTTAGCGGAGCACTACACGCAAAGTTATTGTCAATAATCATCTGAAGCGTAAAGTTTTGAGAAGTCTCCGGGCCAACGCCAACCGCGTACCAAGCCGCAATCGTTGCCTCAACCTGAGGAGAACAAGGCCCGAACAAATCTGCAGCAGCCAGCTCAGCTCCATCTCTTGCGTCCAAAAATGAAGATGAAGGTGTCAGATAATATGCAAGGTTTCGGTAGGCAATCTGCATCGCGTCATTCAATCCGATTCCGTTTACCGAATATGCATTTCCGATGTCATTTGTGCCGCTTCCTCCTTCTACCAGCAGGTAATACCAAAAGTTCTGAATTCCACTGTCAAAATGGACCACATCTCCATTATTGAAAAACAATCCGTTGTAGCAATCCGCATTCTCGAACTCGTTTGGATTCGCCATGTTTCTGAAAGCAGCAAATCCCGATTGTCCCGGACGCAACAACTGATCACCGATGTACCACGTTGCGCTATCCGGAGCATTCAGGAAACGGATGGTATTTCCAAAAATATCACTAAACGATTCATTCAACGCACCTGATTCTCCTTCGTAAATGAGTCCGGCTGTATACTGAGTAACACCGTGGCTGATTTCATGTCCAACCACTTCAAGCGAAATAACCGGAAAGTACGTTTGATCGCCATTTCCGTAGTGCATTTCATTCAGAGAACCATCCCAGTAGGCGTTCACTCCAACTCCGGGATCATTTACATAACTACGGATGAATCCACCTGCATTGTCGTAAGAACTTCTTCCAAACTGATCCAGGTAGAAGTCATAGGTTGCTTCCGCACCAAAATGCGCATCCACTGCAAATTCATCCATCGACGGATTTACATTGTTCCAGTTGTTATCTGTATCCAGATATACTGAGGAGGAAAGGAAATTGATTGTTTCAATTCCATCTCCCCTGCTTAAGTCGCGTAATTGAAATACACCAGGTGAAATGCTATCTGTTGTGATCGTTTGAATTCCTGAAAATTGCGAATGCCCTGTTCCTTCGGAATCAAAAGAACACAACTGATTCAGTTCCTTGAGAATTTTCCCGGAATTCGCTTCGACATACACCCAACTACTTACCGCGATAGGTTGATGACTTGAGACAACACATTTGTAAGCGAGAAATGCCGACCCATTGATAGGCAAAACAACCAGTTCCGTTGTGTGCGACTCCAATACTTCTCGTGTCAGCGGTTGCTTCATCCCTTTCAGAGCAAGATCCAATGCTTGTTCTTCGGAAAGTACCGGTGTTGTTGAGACATTGATTTCAGGAAGAAAAGAACCATTAGCTGAAGAAACAATTCCATTGCGGCTATGGAAGATGTAAACATTTCCTTCCACGTTCAGGTGATTGTATTGTTGCTGATACCTTGTATGCGTGATCCCTAATTCATCCGTTTCACTTCGTTCTACGACCAACGCATCCTGTTGTCGAGTGCCGAAGATGCTTTTTTTCAATTCCTCGATGGATTGTCCGTGAGAAGACGAAAATCGAATGGAAAGAGGGAAACTTCCGGCCTCGTTCATACGAACGCGAACTGCTCCTTTCACTTTTTCGTTAGCGGCAGTTCCGCTAAGTTCCTGAGCGTATAGTGAAGTAGTTAACGTAATTCCAAGTAGGAAAAGATAAGTGGTAATGCTTCTTTTCATAAGCTTCAAAGTTTGACCTGACCGCGATAGTCAGTGTGGTTTCCTCTAAATGTAGGTTCTTTTTTATGTTCTCGCTAATCCGAATGCGAGCCGTCTATTGATTGGTTGCTCCCATTGATCCATTTATGAAAAAACAAACGTTGTAGTATAGCGAAAGGTTGGAAACAGAATGTACTAATAACGCAAAGTGGTCACTGAAAAGTGTGCCAGGTCAATAACGTTCAATTCATTTACCGCTACCCCCATTCCCAGCAGCAGTTTCATCCCTTCATTGGCCATCAATGTTCCGAGAACACCGGGAACTGAGCCAAGAACACCATTTTCAGCACAATTCGGGACATCTTCTGCATTAGGTGGTTCAGGGAATATATCCCGAAGATTTTTGGAACCGTTGTGATTGAAAACCGCCAGCTGCCCCTGGAAACCAAGTATACTTCCGTAAACCAAGGGTTTATCAAGTTTCACGCAAGTATCATTGACAATATATCTCGTCAGGAAATTATCGCAGCCGTCAATAACAAGATCAAATTGTGAAATCAGTTCACAGGCATTTTCCTCCGTCACGGCAGTAAGAAAAAGTTCCGTTTTCACATCCGGATTTTGACGTTGCAATTGTTCAGCGGCAACTTCGGCTTTTCTTCTTCCAACGTCCGCCGGCCCGAACAAAATCTGACGGTGCAAATTGGAATGTTCGATCGTATCGAAATCAGCGATCCCCAATGTTCCGACACCACAACTGCAGAGATACTGGAGCGCCGGGCATCCAAGCCCACCTGCTCCAATAACAAGTACACGTGCTTCTTTTAATTTTTGCTGTCCAAGCAACCCTATTTCTTCAAGAATGGTTTGTCGGGCATACCGTTTTGCTTCCAGCTGACTAAACATGTTCCTCCCGAAATAGACGATTCAATGAAAAGCTTTTGTCCCAATCCTTCCAAACAGCCTCATAACCATGCGATTTAATCAGAGCTTCAATTTCCTCAACCGAACGTTCATCTGAAATTTCAAACTGCTCAAGAGATTCCGGATCAACAACATATCCTCCCGGATTGGTTTTAGATTCCGCACTCATGGTAGTTACTCCAAGCGGAATAATGTGATTTCTAAAATGTTCCGATTCGCGTGTTGAAACCGACAACTCCACATCTTCGTTGAGCAAGCGGTATGCACAAATCAACTGAACGAGCTCCTTGTCGCTAACAATAACATTTGGTTCAATAATCCCTTCTGCAGGACGCATTCGAGGGAAGGAAATGGAATATTTTGTTTGCCAGTATGTTCGCTGTAAATAGTCGAGGTGCATCGCACAAAAGAACGAATCTGTCCGCCAATCTTCCAATCCCAGCAAAACGCCCAATCCAACCTTATGTATTTCTGCATTCCCACAACGATCAGGTGTTTCCAGACGATAATCGAAATTCGACTTCTTTCCTTTCGGGTGATATGCTTTGTATACGTCACGATGATATGTTTCCTGGTACACCAAAACCGAATAGACTCCTGCATCGTGTAATTCCGCATATTCGTGTTCGTCGAGCGGTTGGTATTCAATGGAGATGTTTGAAAATTTTTCTCCGATCAATTCCATAGTTCGTTTGAAATATGGCAAATGAACGGTATGATTCGCTTCACCGGTTACCAGAAGAATATGATTGAATCCCTTTGAGCGGAGGTAATTGGTTTCTTCCAGAATTTCGGCATCGGTAAGTGTTTTTCGACGGATTTTATTATCGAAACTAAAACCACAATATGTACAAATATTGTTGCACTCGTTGCTTAGGTACATTGGCGCGTACAACTGAATTGTTTTCCCGAAACGCTTTTGTGTAAGCGCAGAACTTAACTGCGCCATTCGCTCCAGGAAAGGCTCTGCTGCCGGAGAAATCAATGCTTTAAAATCTTCCAATGTACGTTTGTTGGATGAAAGAGCCCGCTCAACGTCAGCGGCCGTTTTAGCATAGATGGAAGCTTTTTCAGCGTCCCAGTTTTTTGTATTGAAATGTTGTGTGAATGTCATTGCTTTCCTTGTTTCCTTCACCTGCCCCCTCTCAAGGTGGAATCAGTACCGTCTCCCACCTTGAGGAGGGATTAAGGGAGGTGACTTCAATTATACGTTTAAAAATCCCGTCAACGGGCTGGAAGCCACTGCCGAATGAGAAACAGAACCTAATCCAGCTTCATAAGCTTTTCTGCCCGCTTCAACAGCTTGTTTGAACGCAAGTGCCATTTCCGAAGGGTTTCCCGCAACAGCAATTGCCGTATTCACCAACACCGCATCAGCACCAAGTTCCATGGCGTGAGCCGCATGTGAAGGTGAGCCAATTCCGGCATCAACAATTACCGGAACACGGCTTTGTTCAATAATGATTTCAAGAAAATCGAGTGTCTTCAATCCTTTATTTGTTCCGATTGGAGCACCCAAAGGCATTACGGCAGCTGTACCGGCATCTTCCAAACGTTTGCACAATACCGGATCTGCATGAATGTATGGCAGAATGACGAATCCCATTTTAGCAAGCTCTTCGGTTGCTTTCAGTGTTTCAATCGGATCCGGAAGCAAGTATTTCGGATCCGGATGAATTTCGAGTTTCAGCCAGTTTGTTTCCATTGCCTCACGCGCGAGTTGAGCCGCAAATACAGCCTCTTTCGCATTTCGTGCACCGGATGTGTTTGGGAGTAGATTGATCCCTGGGTGATTCAGATGAGCAAGTAGATCATCTGTTTCTGTTTCCAGATCAACGCGTTTCAATGCAACAGTAACCAATTCTGATGCTGAAGCCAATACAGCTTTTTCCATTTCGGCTGATGAACCGAATTTTCCCGTTCCCAGGAACAACCGCGATTTAAATTCTTTGTCTGCTATTTTGAGCATATCTCTAAAGTAATTTCTCACTGAATTTGCTGAGTTTTTCGCTGAGTTTCGCTGAGAAAATCACCCTTAACTTTGCGCAATATTCTGTGAGACCCGTTATTTCAATTTTTGTTCTATTTCTCTTACCAGTTGAGCTTTTCGGTCGGATTTGGAGATGATCCCTGAAACAGCAATTCCGAATACTCCACATTGTTTCAATTCGTCAATATCCGTTGGGGTAATTCCACCAATAGCATAAACAGGCACTGAAAATCCCTTGCCGTTTACTTCGGAAAGGATGCTTTTGTATCCTTCAAACCCCAAAACAGGACTCAATTTCTCTTTTGTTGAGGTGAATCTAAGCGGACCAAGTCCAACGTAATCGCACCGTTCATTGATGCGTTGTAAAACGTCCGAAAGCGTATTGGCAGTTCCACCGATTATTTTGGTTGCACCAAGTAATTGCCGGGCTTCAGGAACCGTCATATCGGTTAATCCAAGATGAACACCATCCGCATCAACTGCGCGCGCTACATCCACCCGATCGTTGATGATCAGTTTAGCTTCGTGAAAAACACACAAGGTTTTTGCCTGTCGGGCAATCGGAAGTATTTCTTCATCGGTTCCGGTTTTCATCCGCAATTGAATCAATTTACACCCTGCTTCCAGCGCTTCGCGTAAATCCTGAAGTTGATCTTCCGGGCGCTCTCCCTGGGTTATGTAGTATAACTTATCGAACATGGTATGACAATAAGTTCGGATTACTCGATAAACATTGTTCGATGTATCGCTTTGCCAGTAAACACGAATCTTTCAAAGAATTCCCAAGAGCAAGGTTTGAGGCTATGGAAGAAGATAAAATGCACCCTGAGCCATGTTTTGGCGTGCACTCCACTAATTCCTCAGAACTGATTTCCGAAGGAATTCCATTTTCAATCAGAAAATCGATACCCTGACGAACAGAGCTATGCCCACCCTTCAACAGAACATTGGTATGATTCGCCAAAGAAAATGCCGCTTTAATTTCGTCGCTTAGTCCTGCAAGAAGTCGGACTTCGTTCACATTTGGAGTGACCAGCGTTACTTGTTTCAGAACCTCACTAAGTGTAGTGAAATCCCATGAATCGTGTAAAACAAAACCCGTCGAAGCGGCCAGCACGGGATCCCAGACTATCGGTCCATCAAAACCCTGCTTGATATCGTTTAAAATTACCTGCAGAGAACTCAGATCCTGAACGATTCCAATTTTAACCGCAGAAATGGTGTAATTGTCCAATATCGTATTCAGTTGCTGCACTATTTTCTCCTCGGTAAACCACTCAACGCTCGAAAACTCTGCTTCGGTTTGAATCGTATTTGCCGTTTGTACTCCCATTCCCAAACATTTGTGTTGTTCGATTGTTTTCAAATCGGCTAACACTCCAGCTCCACCGGTTGGATCAAAACCGGCGATACTCAATACTATAGGACGATCGTACTTCATTATTCTTCCATCGTATCCTGATAATTCCGCTTGATATGCAGAAAAGCCTTAATGGGTTCTTCACTGTTCCAAATCGAACCAAGAACAGCAACGCCATCAAAGCCCATTTTTATTGCTTTATCGACGTTTCCGGCATAAATACCACCCAAGCCAATCATTTTTACGGGATGTCCGGGTTTCCTTTTAGATAATTCGAATTCAACAGCCACTTTCGTCATCCTTGAAATACTATCAAAAACAGGGCTGATGAAGCAATACGAAAAGAATTCGGGAAGTTCATTATAGCTTTCCACACTGTGTACCGATGTAGAGTATATCTCACCTTCTTTTCGCCCCTTCCATTTTTTCTTTTCCCAGTCCGCCCGATTGTCTTCGGTAAAATGAAACCGGTGAATCCCCATTTTTCGTGCAGCGTTGTGATTATGATGCGCAACCAAACGATGACGGTACTTCTCCTCCACTCCATCAATTAGCGCACAAAAATCTTTATCGGTAAGATTTGCATGTCGAACATGAAACAGTTCCAGTCCGCTTTCGAACAAGCCGTTGATTTCTTCCGACTCGCGCAAAAACAGTTCGTGATCAGAGATGAGTATTAACATTATGAATAGATTTGGCTTCCTAGTGATTTGAATTCTTCCGATTTCTCGAACATTCCAGATTCCGCTGCATCACGTATATCCTGTGTGATTTTCATAGAGCAGAATTTAGGTCCGCACATCGAACAGAAATGTGCGATTTTCGCACCTTCTGCCGGCAGGGTCTCGTCGTGGAACTCACGCGCTGTATCCGGATCAAGCGACAAATTGAACTGGTCTTCCCAACGGAACTCAAAGCGTGCTTTGCTCAATGCATTGTCACGGTATTGTGCTCCCGGATGCCCCTTTGCCAAATCAGCCGCATGTGCAGCTAATTTATAAGTTATTACGCCATCTTTTACATCTTTTTTATTCGGAAGTCCTAAATGTTCTTTTGGAGTAACATAGCACAGCATGGCCGTACCAAACCAACCGATCATCGCAGCGCCAATTGCGGACGTAATGTGATCGTATCCGGGCGCAATATCAGTCGTTAAAGGTCCAAGCGTATAGAAGGGAGCTTCGTGGCATTCCTTTAATTGTTTGTCCATATTTTCCTTGATCATGTGCATTGGAACATGTCCCGGACCTTCAATCATCACCTGCACATCGTGCTTCCAGGCAATTTTGGTTAGTTCGCCAAGCGTTTCCAATTCTCCGAACTGTGCCGCATCATTTGCATCTGCAAGCGACCCCGGACGAAGTCCGTCACCAAGTGAAAAGGCAACATCATATGCCTTCATTATTTCACATATTTCCTCAAAATGAGTGTACAGGAAATTTTCTTTGTGATGCGCCAGGCACCATTTTGCCATGATGGAACCTCCACGTGAAACAATTCCGGTAACACGTTTTGCAGTTAAAGGAATGTAGCGCAGCAATACTCCGGCGTGAATTGTAAAGTAAGAAACTCCCTGCTCAGCTTGTTCAATCAGGGTATCACGGAAAATTTCCCAGGTAAGGTCTTCGGCTATTCCGTTTACTTTTTCCAAAGCCTGGTAAATCGGAACTGTCCCGATTGGAACAGGTGAGTTACGAATGATCCATTCACGGGTTTCATGTATGTTCTTTCCTGTTGACAAATCCATGATGGTATCAGCCCCCCAGCGACAAGCCCAAACCGCTTTTTCCACTTCTTCTTCAATGGAAGAACTCACGGCGCTGTTTCCAATGTTCGCGTTGATTTTCACGAGAAAATTTCGTCCGATAATCATTGGCTCCGATTCCGGATGGTTGATGTTATTTGGAATAATCGCTCGTCCGGCTGCAATTTCGTCGCGAACAAATTCCGGAGTAATGGAACCTTTTGGTGTGTTCGCTCCAAAGCTTTCCCCCTCGTGCTGTGCAGTAAGGATTTCGAACTGACCATTCAACTGATTTTTCAATTCGTGCACACGCTGATTCTCACGAATGGCGATGTATTCCATTTCCGGTGTAATGATTCCCTGTTTCGCGTAATGCAACTGGGAAACATTCATTCCTGCTTTAGCTCGTAATGGTTTACGAATATGTTCGAATCGCAGGTGATTCAATTGTTCATTATTAAGACGTTCTTTTCCGTAATCGGAGGAAATTTCGGTTAGTTCTTCAACGTCTCCACGATCAAGAATCCATTGCTCACGCAGGCGAGGGAGTCCTTTTTTAACATCAATTTGTACCTGATCGTCAGTATACGGACCCGAAGTATCATAAACGGTAACCGGGTGATTTTCCTCCAGGTTCCCATTTGTCAAACGTGTTGGAGTCAATGAGATCTCGCGCATTGCCACACGAATGTCATGCAGTTTTCCCTGGACATGAATCTTTTTCGACCCGGAAATTGCTCCGGTTGTGATACTTCCTGCTTCCGGTGTTTTATCTTGTTTCTTCATGCTATATAAATTTTATGGTGTTAGGATATTAAGATGTTGAGGTATTCTATTGGAACTATTGATCCGTAAAACCTTAATATCCTGTATCTAATTAGCCTCCTTGTGTTGCTTTAATGATCATGATATCGTCGTTTTCATTCAGGAGAACTGTTTCCCAGTAATGCTTTGGCGTTACTTGCCCGTTGATGGCAACCGCAATTCCATTTTGCTTTTCGCCAAGTTGAAGTAATACAAGCTCCTGAAGCGTTATGTGCGCTTCCAGTTCGAATTGTTTGTTATTGATTGTTATGACCATTCCAATTACGAAAATGCTTCAGGAACGACCACAAAATGGAGATCATCTACTTTTCCCTACGCCGGTACTAACCGGACCCCGAAATTCATCAGGGATGCTGACCGCTTGCGCGTCGGCATCAGGTTCAAAGGGTAACTCTCAGTCCAGCCGAAGCGGACACCCCTAAAGCGGGATAAAGGTAGAAGAAATTCTGCATGGAAAAAATTAATTTTCACGGAGCGACTTAAAGTCATTTTGAAAATTAAGTTGAAAATTATTTCAAAAATGTTAGTTTAAACAATTATTTGTTTTATATTTAACATTCAATATACTTAGATATGAAACTATTTTCTCTCCTTTTCCTTAAGATTACTGTCTTGTTTATTCTATTCGGTTAGAAACAACTTTATGTGATAAACAGAATGTAATGTCAAAAACGTTAACATGTGATACACCCTGGGGAGCTTTCGAGTTCCCTTTTTCTTTTCATCGAATTGAAGAGTCCGTGCGTCTCAAATAACGGAGAGTGAAATAAATCATACTCAGCAGTACACCCATAAAAATAGTCACGCCCCAGGTGGTCGGATGATTCGTTGGATTTGCAAAACGATCACCAACATCTTCCAGCAAATTTCCGGGTTGATTGATCACGTCCCAACTGTTCCAGCGAAGGAAACGGCCAAGGTAAATTCCGAAACTCCCAAGAAACATAAACGAAACTGAAACTACCGGAATCCACCGTCTGTTCATGTGTCGCGACAAAACTTCTTCCAGATCCCATAAACTCAAAAAACCATAAAGTAATCCTGTCCAGGCATAAGCCATGATCAGAACAAGATCAAACCAAATGGGCATGGAGGAATTGTGACTTAGGTGAAACAAATCCGTAAGGATATACGGGGCATTCGGGAAGAAGAGCAACCAAATTCCAAGGATCGAGAAAACAACCCACTTACGTTCCTGTAGCACTGGATGGATAATCAACAAGGTTGTGAGTACCCAGGGAACGAAAGCCAGAAACAGGTTCCAGTTCAGGAAAAAGAAATGCCGCGTTTCAGAAATTTCCATTCGAAATAATCCGAGTGCAATGCATATACAGGACAGCGAGAACAAAAGCCATGCTGTTTGATAACGTTTATGTAGAATCAGTTTTTGAATCATTTTAGCAGAATTTAGGTATGAAAACGATTAGTCCGATGAGCAATGCTCCAACAGAAAGCATCAGTACTGCTCCGGCAGACAAGTCTTTGATCTTCTTGATCTGAGGGTGGTGAGCAGGTTCAACAAAGTTGCAAAGAACCTCAATAGCGGTATTGAAAAGTTCGGCAGCAAACACCAGTACAATTGCCAGAATCACGAATAACCATTCAGTTGATGTAATGTTGAGGTAAAACCCAAAAGCAGTTGCAATTGCAGCGGCGATGATATGTAACACTGCGTTTGGTTCGCTTTTTACCAGCGTTTGCATGCCTTTCAAAGCATATCCAAAGCTTTGTAACCTACTTTTAATAGAAAATCCGTCCGATGGTTTCATAACGTGAGTATTTAGTCACGAAAGTAAACGACGGATGTGTGGTTTATTGTGGTGTTTAGGATTTATTGGGAAATGGTAGTTCAACGAACATTCACTATATGAGCCAAATGAGTTGAAATAAAAAACCCCGACATCTTTCGAGTCAGGGTTTCACTATTTCGAGTTAAATTACTCCGCTTTCGGTGCTTCTGCAGTAGCCGGTTTTTCCGGTTTCGGCAACAACACTTTACGAGACAATTTCCATTTTTTCGTTTTAGGATCTTTTCCTACAACTTTAAACTTCAATACATCTCCTTCTTTCACCACATCTTCCATCTTGGCAACTTTCTCCCAAGAGTACTCAGAGATGTGAATCAATCCGTCTGTTCCCGGAAGAATTTCCACGAAACATCCGAAGTCTTTGATTGCCTTTACTTTTCCTTCGTAAGTCTCACCTTCTTCCACTTGCGGAGGGAACGCAATCATGCGTACACGAGATCTTGCCGCAGCCATGTCATCAGCATTGTTTGACATGATCTGAACGCGTCCTTCGCCAGTTTCCAACTCTTCGATGGTAATCGTTGTATTTGTGTCTTTCTGAATTCCCTGAATGATTTTTCCTCCAGGTCCGATGATTGCACCAATCGTATCGTTTGGAACGTTGAACGCTTCGATACGTGGAGTTTGAGGTTTGAAGTCCGGATTAGGAGCTGCAATCGTCTCAACCAATTTATTCAGAATGTGCAAACGACCTGCTTTCGCTTGTTCCAATGCCTGGATCAGTACTTCATATGGTAGTCCGTCTACTTTGATATCCATCTGACATGCAGTGATTCCTTTTGCTGTTCCGGTTACTTTGAAGTCCATATCTCCCAGGTGATCTTCGTCTCCAAGGATATCTGACAATACAGCGAATTTACCATCATCAGCAACCAATCCCATTGCAATACCAGATACAGGAGCCTTGATTTGAACACCACCGTCCATCAATGCCAACGTACCGGCACAAACCGTTGCCATAGACGAAGAACCATTAGATTCCAAAATCTCTGACACCAAACGAATGGTATAAGCATTATCTTCAGGAAGAACTGGCTTCAAAGCACGCAATGCAAGGTTTCCGTGACCAATCTCACGACGTGAAGTTCCACGAATTGGTTTCGCTTCACCCGTAGAGAACGGAGGGAAGTTATAATGCAACATGAACGGTTCAGTTCCGCGGAAAGTAGCTCCATCGATCATCTGTTCATCCAATTTACCACCAAGGGTCAGGGTCATTAACGCCTGAGTTTCCCCACGTGTAAATACTGCTGAACCGTGAACCATTGGTAAGTAATCTACTTCAGCCCAGATTGGACGAATTTCGTCAAAACGACGTCCGTCAAGGCGTTTTTGCTCGTGTAACATTACCCAACGAACGGCCTTCTTTTTCACTTCAGAGAAGTAAGTAGAAATAAATCCGCCTACTTCCAACAATTCCTCTTCCGTGTAAGTTGCTTTCAACTCAGCCTTGATCTCATCAAACAACTCTGAGCGTTTTGCTTTGTTCGCCAATCCCTGACGAGCAACATTCTTACATTTCTCCATCGCGAATTCATAAACTTTAGCTTTTATGTCTTCGTTATGTGTTTCGTGAGAGTATTCACGTTTTGGAGAAGATGTAGGAACAGCTGCAGCCAATTCCAACTGGAATGCACATTGTTCTTTGATTGATTCGTGAGCCAATTTGATCACTTCAACCATTTCCAATTCCGAAATTTCTTTCATTTCACCTTCCAACATCACGATGTCTTTCTGGGTACCAGCGATCATGATATCGATATCTGAAACTTTCATCTCAGAAATGGTAGGGTTGATAACGTATTTTCCATCTACACGTCCAACGCGTACTTCAGACATTGGTCCGTTGAATGGAATATCAGATACAGCAATTGCCGCTGAAGCAGCCAAACCACACAATGCATCCGGGTTATTCTCACCGTCGAAAGACAACAACTGAATCATCAACTGAACTTCAGCGTGGTAATCGTCTGGGAACAATGGGCGCAATGCACGGTCAACCAAACGCATGATAAGGATTTCTCCTTCGGAAGGACGCGCCTCACGACGGAAGAAACCACCCGGGATACGTCCTGCTGCGGCAAATTTCTCTTTGTAATCTACAGTTAATGGAAGGAAGTCTACCCCTTCTTTTGCTTCTGGTGCGGCAACTACTGTCGCAAGGAGCATTGTATCCCCCATGCGCAACACCACTGATCCATCCGCCTGTTTGGCCAACTTACCGGTTTCGATGGTAATTTCTTTACCGCCGGTAGTGATGGATTTTTTGATTCCTATATTCATATTTATTATTTACGTTTTAATAGACTGAAAACCATAGACATGGAAACGAAGACTTAATATAGTCCTGTATCTTTAGTCTGCTATCTTCAGTCATTTTTCGCTATCAGGTCGAGTTCCGAAATGCGATGCAGGAATATCGAGACCTAAAGCAAAAAAGGGGACGACGGAAAAATCCGTTAAGCCCCCTCTTTTTTATGTTTTTAAAAAACCGGCGCTTCGACTCTGCTCAGCGACCGCTTTTTTCGAATTAACGACGTAGTCCTAATTCTTTTACCAACGCACGGTATTTCTCAATATCCTTACGCTTAAGGTAATCCAACAAACTTCTACGCTTACCTACCAACAATTGTAGTGCGCGTTGAGTTCCGTAATCCTTACGGTTCTTTTTCAAGTGCTCAGTAAGGTGAGCGATACGGTAAGTAAACAATGCTACCTGCCCTTCTGTTGAACCTGTGTTTGTTGCTGATCCTCCGTGTTTAGCGAAGATCTCTTGTTTTTTTTCTGAATCTAAGTACATGCCAATATTACTTGAATGATTATTATGTAGCCGAAGGGAACTTTTCGCTCCGACGGTGCAAAGATAATATTTCTTTCTTAAATACGAGTTACGAATTGCGAATGATGGGGTAGAAAAAAGAATGAGCCGGAAAAATCCGACTCATTCGTAATTTGTATCTCGTTAAAGGACTCCGTCTGAAATGTAGATTCCGTCCTTGTATACCCTCACTTTTAGTAAGACACCATCCCGGTCATAAATAAAGACCTTACCATCCTTCAATTGGCCTTCTTTAAACAAACCGTCGATCCAGATTTCATTTCCTTTCGTGTACAATTTGTTTACGCCGAATGGTTGGAATGAAATTCCTTTGGCTGTTCTCGGTTTCGTGATATATGGCGCCAGGTAATAATTTCCTTGTTTAGCCGCAGCCTGCTCCGGAGATAGCTTTACCAACACCTCTGCTTTATCAACACTCGCCGCACGATCAAGAGCGATCGATCTTCTGGATGGTTTTCTTGCATCCACATACGAGTTGTAAAGGGCAGCATAATTCGTATTCAGCCATGTAAAATCCGCAACTGTCGCTGTATGCACTTCAGACTCCAGGTTTTCTTCAACCCAAAACTTAACCGCATTTTTTGGTAATATTTCCTTTGAAAAGAAAACCTGACCGGCAACAATTTCGCGGTTTTCGAAATTTAACTGACAATTAAATATGTTGTTCTTTGAGAATACCCGATTTGTTTCGCGAAGCTTTCTTGCAACAGCGCTAGCCTGTTCCAATCTTCCGTTTTCATCAAATCGGAAATACGATCCGGAAGGGCGATTGTCTGCATACTCGCCAATTAAACGAGGTTTTTTTCCGCCTTTGTAATAAAAAATCCATACCCCTTCCTTTCTTCCATTCAGGAATTTACCTTCAGAAACCACCGCTGATTTGCTTAAAGTGGGTTTGTTTTGAGAATCCAACATCCAGTGTCCCGTTCTTTTCCCGTTAACATTCAATTTATTAACAGAGGCAGCGTAAAGATGGGGAGTAAGTGTTAGCGTAACGAGTAGAACCAATAATGTTTTCATGTTCGCATCAGGTGTTAAATGCATTACTGAAGTTAATAGTTTCGGGTATTTCGAAGGAAGTAAAGGAAAGAAACAGGGCAATTAATGAATATTCCCGCGATTTGATTGAATATTGTGTTGAGAAAGGAGACATGAGATCACAGACACAAGACAAAAGAAGACCTAAACTGCTCAACGCTGAAAAAGAGGACAGATAAATGACTTTGCAGGTGAAATTTGAACGCCTTTAGCCAAATAAAAAGCCCTCTCTTGTGAAAGGGCTTTGACTGTTCTTATTCTGTAAATCTTAACTACGGAACAATTTCAACGAATGAGCAAGTGTTGCTTTCAATTCCGTTCTGTTTACGATGTAATCAAGGAAACCATGCTCCAATACGAATTCAGAGGTTTGGAAACCATCCGGAAGATCTCTACCGATTGTTTCTTTCACAACGCGTGGTCCGGCAAATCCAATCAACGCTTCCGGCTCTGCGATATTAATATCACCTAACATTGCAAAAGAAGCAGTTACACCACCAGTGGTAGGATCTGTAAGGTATGAAATGTAAGGCAATCCGTGTTTTGCTAATTGCCCCAGCTTACCAGACACTTTAGCCATTTGCATCAACGAGAATCCGGCTTCCATCATACGTGCACCTCCGGACTTCGAAATGATCATGAACGGAGCTTTCAATTCAATTGCTTTATCAATGGCACGAGCAATTTTTTCCCCCATTACGGATCCCATTGATCCACCAACGAAAGCAAAGTCCATTGCAGCTACTACGAAGTTATGTCCTTCCATCTCACCGTATACCGTTCTGATTGCATCTGTCAACCCGGAAGACTTCTGAGAAGCTTTAATACGATCCGTATATTTCTTCGTATCTACGAATTCCAACGGGTCACCTGATGTTACATTCGCATTGATTTCCGTGTATTTACCTCCATCAAATAAAATTTGGAAATACTGTTCTGAACCAATACGCTCATGGTGTGAACATCGATCACACACATAATTGTTTTTCTCCAAATCATCATGTGTAAACAAGGTCTTACAGCGAGAACACTTGTTCCATAGTCCTTCCGGAGTTTCTTTCTTATCCTTTGTTGAGGTAGTAATTCCCTCTTTCGCTCTTTTAAACCAACTCATAGTACCAGATTAACGGTTATTAAAGTGTACCTACGTTATTCAAATCTTCGAACGCCTGCTCCAGACGTTTAACAAATGTCAATTCTCCTTCACGTAACCATTTACGCGGATCGTAATATTTCTTATTCGGAACATCGTCTCCTTCAGGGTTACCGATTTGCGTTTTGAGGTAATCGATTTTACTCACAATATAATCACGAACACCTTCAGTAAGCGCAAACTGCAAATCCGTATCGATATTCATTTTGATCACTCCGTAAGAGATAGCTTCGCGAATTTCTTCTACAGTAGAACCGGAACCGCCATGGAACACGAAATCTACCGGATTATGACCTGTATTGAACTTCTGTTGAACAAAGTTCTGAGAGTTCAACAAGATTTTCGGTGTCAATTTTACGTTCCCCGGCTTGTATACTCCATGAACATTTCCGAAAGCGGCTGCAATGGTAAAACGTGGACTAATTTTCATTAGTTCTTCGTAAGCGTATGCAACTTCTTCAGGTTGTGTGTAAAGTTTTGAAGAATCCACATGAGAGTTGTCTACTCCATCTTCTTCACCACCGGTAATACCCAATTCGATTTCAAGGGTCATACCAATTTTGCTCATGCGAGCCAGGTATTCTTTACAAATTTCAATGTTTTCTTCAATCGGTTCTTCCGAAAGATCGAGCATGTGAGAAGAGTACAATGGCCTTCCGGTCTTTTTGAAATGCTCTTCACCAGCATCGAGCAGGCCATCAATCCATGGCAATAGGTTTTTCGCACAGTGATCCGTGTGTAAGATCACAGGAACTCCGTACGCTTCCGCCATTACATGAACGTGTTGTGCTCCGGAAATCCCTCCTGCAATTGCTGCTTTTTCGCCTGCATTGGACAATCCTTTACCAGCGAAGTAATGAGCTCCACCGTTCGAGAACTGAATAATTACAGGTGATTTCAATTTAGCAGCAGTTTCCAATACAGCATTAACTGTGCTTGTACTGGTTACGTTAACCGCGGGCAAAGCGAATCCTTTTTCTTTAGCAAGTTTAAAGATTGCCTGAACTTCATCTCCTGCTGCAACTCCAGCCTTTATTCCGTGCATCATTTTTTGTTGTTTTGGGCGGTAAAGGTAATTAAAATCACTACACCATGTAAAGGCGGGTAGAGAAATTCCGGGCTTAGAATGGTAACCCGATACCGATATTGAAGTGTGGCTGGAACGGTGCCAACTGATATTTTTTCAACTGTTCCTTAAAGTCGTTACCGTAAATCTCTGTTGCTTTGTTCATGTATGCTTCACGCTTTTCGTATACCCATCGTGAGCCATCCGGCAATGTCGGATTGAAAATAGGAACACCAACGTCCACACGGAAAATAAAGAATTCAAAATCCAGACGCAATCCGTAACCGGCTCCCAAAGCAATTTCCCGATACCACGTATCTTTTGTCCATTTACTTCCCGGACGCAATGGATCCTCGTTGATTGTCCAGCAGTTTCCGGCATCCACAAAGAAGGCATGGTTCAGGATTCCGGACCCGAAACGGAATTCCAATGAAGATTCCGCACGAAAATCACCGATTTGTGTTTGAACAGCATTCGGGTCTAACAGGTACAAATATGATCCGGGTCCAAGCTGACGCGGCGCCCATGCGCGGACGTCATTCGATCCACCGCTTGAAAAGGAATAATCGTACGGCATTGATGTAGAAGAACCAAAGAGCGGTGCTCCGGCTCCTGCCAAAACACGAAATGCCAGGGACTTTGTTTTACTGAAACGAATATTGGAAATAAACTTGGTATCAACCTGAATGAATCTGGAATATGGAATTCCAAACAGCAATTGGTGTCCCTGTAAATCGTATGTAGGATTTAACCCTGCAAGTGCTTTGGCCATCCAGTTACCTGCCCAAACAACGCTTCCGTTAGCTATCAGACGAACTTTACGGGTTTCATCATTTTTATTGAGGTTATCATACGAATAACCGAAGCGGAAATCTTCCCAAATCAACTGATTGTTATACGCGTTTTTCAGGAACAAGTCATTGAGCTGATTGATGCGTAGTTCAAACTCCGGACTTTTATCAATCGCAATTACTTTAATCGTCGGGAACAAACCAAACATGGAGATCTCCTGGGTTTTACCGTCACCCAGGGCGAATTTCCACATATAGTTAAATTGGAGGAGTGTTCGCTCAAAGTCCTGACGATCCTGGTAGTTCAGCGCCGCAGAAATCTCAGTTCTCGGACGGTTTCGCTTTCCTCCCAATGCAGTCAAAGGCATTGGATACAATCCCGGGATTTCCAGTTTCATTGCCGGACCAATTTCAATCGTGTTGAAGAACGGCGCATCCGGATCATCGATGATGGTTGAGTTTTGCTCAAACCCCATTCCCAGGGTAAAGCTGAATTTGGTTCCCTTTCTATTGAGGTTGATATCGCTGTAGCTCGCTGAAGCACCGATTCCAAGGAATCCGTTTACGTGTGTAGCTCTCGGCTGAACCGAGAATGACCTGCGCACTGTCGGAACGAGGTAATAATGCATAATAAGCTTACCACTACCCGGGTATGTTTCAACCAGATTCATTTTCACCGAGTTGAACAGTCCAAGCTGCGACATACGTGTACTTGAACGGTCGATGTAATATTCCTTGTAGTAATTCGTGTACTCCAGGTAGTTCTGACACTCGAGCAGCGCCGGATTATATGTCAACTCACCGTTGTACAGGAAGTAGGCTTTACGGAAATTATCTTCCGCTACAGAGTCTTTGTAATTGCCAAACAGATTTTTATGGACAGCACTCTTGTAATATTTCCCGTTCGAATTAGGGATTTCTACTTTTTTGACAATACTATGGTAGTAGAACGTATCCAAAGTTGGAATTTCCCCTGCTTTTCGATAAATACCTTTGGCTTTCAAGCGTTCAGAATAATCCAGTGAATAAGCGGTATCCAGGATATGGAAATACACTCCATCGATCATGGTTTCCGTAAACGGCACCTCTTTCGTGTCTCCATTTTCGGTTGTCAATTCGCGATTCGAAAAACCAATCTTCAGCTTCATATGGTGTGCAACTGCATTATGTGCACGAGTTGTATCTACCTTAAAATAAACGTTCTGCTCCGTAAAACCGTATAGTTTTTCATTCACCATGTAGGAGGCCACCTCGTATCGGTATGCATCCAATTGATTGGCGTCAAAAGCAAACACAACAGGTTGATTATCGAGAATCGCTTTTTTGAAATACTCATTAAGGTTATTGTTGTCCTCAATTTTTCGAATGTAACGTTTGAACTGCGCCAGCACTTCCGGATTTTTACATTCGATTGAAACCGAATCAATACTATCACGAAGTCCGGTTGTTACTTCATAAACTACAATCGCTTTTTTCTTTGCCTTTTTTGGTTCAACATGCGCTTTCACGTCTCCGTTGTAATACCCTTTTGATTTCAGAAACGCTTTGAGCTGAACTACCGAGGCATTCATTTTCGCGGTATCAACGATGACAGGAGCTTCACCGTATTTGTACTTCAAACGTTCACGCAACGATGGTTTTACCTCAAGCGTATCGCGCAACTTGGTGACTTTCAGTTTCACCATTGGTACAGTATCCTTCAGATCAGGAAGATAGTCACGATACTTTTCAAATTTCTTTCGCTTTCTACGCTTTTTTCGTTCGCTGTATTTCTGAACATTTTTCTGATACTTCTCGTACAGCTCTTTCAGTTTCTCATGACGCTTTGCATTGATTTTAGCTGCTTTTTCGCGTTCTTTTTGATTGTGTTTCAAGATGCCCGGAAGATCCTTCTGCAATTCTTCTTTTGCTTTTGAAATTCTCTTCTGATTTTTATTGTAAGCTTTCCGTTCTTTTTTATCCGTTTTGCGGTTGTATTTTGCAATTTTCTTTTCGTGCTTCTGCTGAACTTTAGCACTATCAATGGCATTATAAGCCATCAGACGAAAACGTAACCCAAAGCGCATGTTTGGTTGCTGACGAAGAACTTCCTCCATGTCGTAAACAAATTGGTCATCTCCATCAACGACAATTTTGTTTTGAGTCAGAAGGTATTGGTCGTCCTTAACGTGGTAGGTTGATCTATGACAAGCAGAAAGCAGGACAATCACTGCCATTAGTGTAAAACAACTGATTACGGAAAGATGCTTTTTGGTCATAGTTCAACAACAAAAATAAGAATCCAAAGTCTAAAGCAATAGCAAACCATGTGAAATTGGTAAGTTTGAGAAAAAAAAGTGGAAAATCTCTCGAAAGCAAAACAGAAATGGATTCGTTCGTTGCAACAAAAAAAGCACCGTGACGAGGAAAATCTTTTTGTTGTTGAGGGTGAAAAAATGGTTCTGGAAGGATTGACTCATTTCGGAGATCACTTGGTTTATGTTGTAGCTCAAACTGGATCCGAAGCACTTATTCCGCAGAAGTTTCAAGCTATTGCATGTGTTACAACAGAAAAGGAATTCGAACAGATTTCCACCTTGAAAACACCGAATAAATTACTGGCGATTTTCCAACGACCAGAGGCCCGAAGCAACGAAAACGAAATGGGAATTGCTCTGGATGGCGTTCAGGATCCGGGAAACATGGGAACCATTCTTCGTTTGGCGGATTGGTTCGGAATTTCTCAGATCGTTTGTTCCGAAGACACAGTTGATTGTTTTAATCCGAAGGTTGTTCAGGCTTCTATGGGAGCCATTTTCAGAGTTCAGGTAGTCTACACTGATCTTGAGGCCTTTTTGCAGGAAAGTTCACAGCCATCTTATGCGGCTATGTTAAACGGAAAGCATTACAAAGAAGTCGATTACCCGAAAAATGCACTTTTGGTCATGGGAAATGAAGGAAAAGGAATCCGACCGGAAGTTCACGCTCAAATTCAACACGATATTACCATCCCGAAATTCGGTGAAGCGGAATCACTGAATGTGGCTACTGCTACAGCAATTTTGTTGGCGGAAATGGTAGGGAAATGATGAACTAATTATCAATTATGAATGAGTTTAATTATCAATTATGAATGATTTAATTCACAAGGAGTTGAACCGGATACAACTCTTGATAATTCATAATTGATCATTCTGACACCTCGAACTAATTCATTCCAATTTCTTATTTTAACTGCATGAATCGATTCAACCTGTTACTTATCGCACTTGTTTCTGTCTCTTCCTCTTATGCGCAGCTTGATACGTCTGCTAATAAAGGCTACCGAAACTCCATTAAAATGCTGGATCTGACCATAAAGTTCGATTCAACCAATGCGGACTTGTACCTTGAACGCGGTTACTTCAGACAAAAAGTTGGCGACTTCCAGGGAGCACTGAAGGATTTGAATACCTACATGCGTATGAGGCCTTCGGATGTGCGTGTATATTGCACACGTGGTGCTTTGTACTTTTTTGATCTCAACGACCAGGAACGTGCCCTGAAAGACTTTAATTACGCCTATTCAAAGGACACAAACGAAATCGAGCCATTGATGTACCGCTACAATTTGTTCTATAAAACACAACAATTTGAAAAAGCGATTGTTGACTTGAAACGACTCCAACGACTGGAACCAAAGAATCCCGAACATACCCTCTACATTGGTTATGCTTATACAGAACTGAAAGACTACGATCAGGCGAAGGTGTTTTATCAACAACTGATTGACAAGTATCCGAACATGAAAGAAGCCTACAACAACCTTGGTTTTGTATACATGAATCAGGGTGATCTTGTAAAAGCAAAGGAACTGGTTGAAAAAGCTCTTGCCATTGACCCAAACTATCCACAGGGACACGACAAGTTAGCTCAAATCTATATGGCTACCTCGGACTTCAAAGGCGCTGTCAGGGAATTTGATCTGGCACTGGAATTTTACCCTGAATTACTTCCTGCTATCAGCAACCGTGGAATATGTTATGTTGAATTAAAAGACTACGACACAGCAATTGCAGATTTCACAACGTGCATAGAAATGGTTCCCGACCGTGCGGAATTCTATCTGAACCGATCTTCAGCTTATGAAGCGTATGGATTAATGGAAAAAGCTTTGGCTGATAAAGCAAAGGCTGATGAACTGACGAAAAAATAACCTACCGGTTTTCTTTCTGAAGAAACGCCTGAGCCGCATCCACACACTTCATTCCGTCTATAGCAGCGGAAATGATTCCACCGGCGTAACCGGCTCCTTCTGCACAAGGAAAAAGTCCGGGTGTATTTACACTCATACAAGTTTCGTTATCCCGGGGAATTGAAACCGGGCTTGACGTTCTGGATTCCGGAGCATGCAAAACAGCATCGTTTGTCAGGTAACCTTTCATTTTACGATCAAAATCAACGAATGCTTTTCTTAGGCGACGCGCGACGAAATCAGGTAATAATTTATTCAAATCAACACTTACAACTCCCGGCTGGTATGAACTTCGTGGAAAATCCTTCGAGATTTTACCATCCACAAAGTCTTTCAAGCGTTGGGCCGGAACCGCTTGTGTTTTACCAACAGCATTCCAGCAATCCTGCTCTACTTTTCGCTGAAAGTTGAGACTTACAAACGGATCATTCGGTGTGTAGCCCGGTAATTCCTCCGGCTCAACACTGACAACAATTCCCGAATTGGAAGTCGGATTGTTGCGTTTGGAAGGAGACCAACCGTTCGTTACTACTTCACCATCCGCTGTTGCACATGGGGCAATGATTCCTCCCGGACACATGCAAAACGAATACACACCCTTTCCTTCAACCTGGGTTACAAGAGCGTATGATGCCGGCGGGAGAAAATCATCGTTTAAACGACCGTGGTACTGGATGCTATCGATCAATTCCTGCGTATGCTCAATACGAACTCCCAAAGCAAATGGTTTTGCCTGAAGCTTTACACCACGTGCGTGCAGTAATTCAAAAATATCACGTGCCGAATGCCCGGTTGCAAGCACCACCGCTTTGACCGGTATTTTCCGAATTCCGTTGATCGTGATTGTTTCTATTTTACCCGATTCAATACTCAAATCGGTCAATTTCGATTCAAAGTGTACTTCTCCCCCATACTCGCGGATGCACTCGCGCATTGCAACAATGATCTGCGGAAGCTTGTTCGTACCGATGTGGGGATGAGCATCAACAATGATGTCTTCGTGTGCGCCGAAATGAACAAACCATTTTAAGGCACGCATCACATCTCCACGTTTTTTGGAACGCGTATATAGTTTTCCATCGGAATATGTTCCTGCTCCGCCTTCACCGAAACAGTAATTAGATTCGGGATTAACGATGTGTTCTTTGTTCAATGCCGCGAGATCTCTTCTCCTTGCGCGAACGTCTTTTCCGCGTTCAAAAACGATTGGCTTCAATCCAAGCTCGAGTGCTCTCAATCCGGCATACAAACCTGCAGGACCAGCACCAATGATGTGAATCTCCGGAGCATTTTGCACATTCTGTGGAGAAAAATCGGCATCAAATTCCGGAAGCATCCCATCAGGAAACACTTCAAAAGTCGCATTGATTTTGATGTCTCGTTTTCGTGCATCAATGGAGCGTTTGTGCCATCGATAAGCAAAAGAATCATCTGATAATTTCAGTTCCCGGGCGATTCTTTTTCGAAGAAACTGTTCGTTTTGAGCTTCTTCCGGAGAACACTGGAATTGAATTTCCATTACCCTTCAAAGATTAAAGAAACCCAAAGTACCCGGTTGAACAGCTGATCAATTGGCTTTGAAGGCACTGTGTTATCCTGAATAAAGGAATTCGAAAACGATTGTGAGTATTTGATTTCAAAACCAAACTTGAAATACGGAGCAAAGAACTCCAGTCCGCCTCCTACCTGTCCCTGAAAATCATTCGCTTTGATCTTGATGAACGGATCAATATAAGACTGAGCGGATTTCTCCATGGACTGTAAGTCATAGGAGTACTGCCCACCCGCAAGTACATAAGCTGCAAAGTTGTTCAGACGAAGTGTTCTGAACTGAAGCATTAACGGAAAATCCAGATTGGTTGAATTCACGCGTTCTTCTGCGTATTTATCTTTCATTGCATTTGGATCGGGATTCGGGTAATAATATCCCAAAACACGCTCCTGAAAAGATAATGTCGGAATGAAACGCAAACGAACGACAGGATGAAACACTTTCAGGCTACTCACAATTCCGATTTGTCCACCGGGTTGAGATTTGGATTCCAACGACTTTACGCCGTATTTTTCATAGGCATCCGGAACAGGAATACAATTGAAATTAGCGGTATTCATTCCGAGCATGAACCCAAAATGAAGCGTCTTCTCATCGAAACGGCGGTAATTTTTAGTCTTCTCCGGCTGTGCGTTTACCGCAACCGAACAAAGCATCAAAATCAAAACAAGGAGAAATCTCATACTCACCAAACGATTAACTGTTCCGATTATTTTGTGCCGAAATAAATGCTGGCGATTCCGCCTGATACCGTTCGCTGTCCAACAGATTGGTACCCAAGTTTCGTCAGAATGTCGGTAAACTGTTTCCCTTCGGGGAAGGCCGCAACTGATTCCGGAAGATAAGCGTATGCCTTATCGTCTTTGGAAATGCGTTTTCCGAAGAACGGAATAATGTATTTCGAATGGAAGGCGTAATACTGTTTTACAGGGAATTTTTTCGGTTTTGAAAATTCCAGAATGATGATTTTACCACCGGGACGAACAACGCGAAGCATTTCACTCAATCCTTTTTCAAGGTTCTCGTAATTGCGAACGCCAAAACCAACGGTCAAGGCATCGAAATAATTGTCTTCAAACGGAAGGTCTTCCGAATCACCCAAACGCATGGAAACAATGTTATCCACACCTTTTTTCTTCATTTTCTCGCGACCAACGTTCAACATTCCTTCAGAGATGTCCATTCCAACAATTTCAGTTGGGTTTAATCGCAACGCTTCAAGGGCAAAGTCTCCGGTTCCTGTTGCAAGATCCAGAATACGTTTAGGCTTTAGTTCCAGGAGCATATTGATAGCTTTCTTTCTCCAGCCTTTGTCAATACCTACCGAAAGGAAATGGTTCAGGAAATCGTATTTCCCGGAAATTTTGTTGAACATTTCAGCAACTTCCTCCTTTTTGGATTTGTCGTTGCTACCATATGGTTTTACTTCTTTTCTTTCCATCAGTGTAACTGAAAATTGATAATTGATAATTGAAAAGGCCCTTGTCTCGATAATCGTTCTCCGCCTGAGGCGGATCAGAACTCGAACTGACGGGCAATTCTTTTCAATTTTCCATTTTCAATTCTCCATTTTGTTTTATGCAAATATTTTCTCCTCACATTCAACCGCCAACTGCTCCGGATCAATAGTAACCACTCCACTGCTTTCACAAACCAGGCCTCCGGCAAGATTCGACAATTCCGCAATGGTTTCGATGGAACAGCCTGCACTTAAACAAAGCGTAGCAACAGAAATCACAGTATCTCCAGCTCCACTTACATCAGCGATATTCCTGATGTGTGCCGGTGCATGAAATTGCTCGTCGTCTCTCTTAATGAAAACACCATGTTCCGAAAGCGTTACAAAGGTAATTTCATTGTTCAGAGCGTTTTCGAGACGTGTAACTGCTTCCTGAAACAACTCGGTTTGCTGGAATGTGCAGTTGATTCCTACGCCTTCGCGGAGTTCCTTCAGGTTTGGTTTAAATAGTGTAACTCCCTTGTATGCCAAAAAATTGTCTTTTTTCGGATCTACGGCAGAAGGAATTCCCAGATTCCGTGTCAACTGAACCAGGGTATCTATCACGTTCGGAGTCAACAGGCCTTTGTTGTAGTCTTCAAAAATTACTGCATCGATCTTATCCGCTGTAAGAATTTGTTTCACTTTTTGAAGAAAAGCAACTTCTTCTTCGGCGGAAAGCGGATGTGTATCTTCCGCATCAATTCGAAGCAGGTGCTGGTTGTTTCCGATTACTCTGGTTTTCACCGTAGTTACACGATTGCTGCTTTTGACAATTCCATTAACCGGCATTTCGCGCTCCCGAAGCAATTCGATCAGGTCCTCACCTTTTTTATCGTTTCCAACAACAGAACACAAAACCGGTGTTGCTCCAAGTGCCTGAAGATTCAATGCAACATTTGCCGCTCCACCAAGACGTTGTTCTTCTTTGGAAAGATTAATGATTGGAACAGGAGCCTCCGGACTAACCCGGTATACCTTTCCCAACATGTATTCATCGATCATCACGTCTCCAATTACAAGGATTCGCTTTGATTGAAATTCCTTTAATAATTCTCTGATTGTCATTAGTTCAATTCAGCAAGTGCGTTAGCAACGCGTTTCATAGCCTCCGTTAGCGTATCTTCTGAAGCAGCATAGGAAATACGCATGCAATTTGCGTCTCCGAATGCTTCGCCGGAAACCAACGCAACTCCTTTATCCAGAAGGTACATACACAGGTCTTCAGCAGTATGAATGGTTGTCCCGTTTGCAGACTTCCCAAAGAAACTTGAAATATCCGGGAATACATAAAAAGCTCCACCAGGCTGATTACATTTCACACCAGGCATATTGTTCAATGCATCCAGCACCAGTTTTCTGCGGTTTTCAAACGCTTTCACCATATCCTTCAGAATAGCAGGATCAGCATTCACCGCTGCAATTGTTGCGCGTTGTGCAATGGAACAGGTTGCAGAAGTAAACTGTCCCTGAATCTTGTTACAAGCATCCGCTATTTCTTTCGGAGCACCGATGTAACCAACCCGCCAGCCCGTCATGGCCCATGCTTTTGAAACACCATTTACCGTAACAACCTGATTGAACACATCGTCAAATGCCGCCATGGAACAATGGTGCCCCATGAAGTTGATGTGTTCGTAAATTTCATCTGCCATGACCAATACATGAGGATTTTCCTTCACTACATCGGCAAGCGCTCTCAATTCTTCTTTCGTGTATACCGTTCCGGTTGGATTACAAGGAGAAGAGAACATCATCATCTTCGTTTTTGGCGTAACCGCTTTTCGGAATTGTTCCGGTGTGAATTTGAAGTCGCTTTCAATCGTTGTTGAAACAACAACCGGAATTCCTCCGGCAACCTTCACAATCTCTGCATAGGACACCCAATACGGTGCGGGAATAATTACCTCATCTCCCGGGTTCACAACCGCCATTACCAGATTCGCAATAGATTGCTTCGCTCCTGTTGAAACTACAATGTTTTCGCGTTTGTACGGAATGCCGTTATCTCTGTTGAATTTATTTGCGATAGCATCGCGCAGATCATCATACCCCGGAACCGGCGTGTAAGTAGTATAGTTTTGATCCATCGCCTCAGCAGCAGCTTTCTTTATGAATTCCGGTGTTGTAAAATCCGGTTCACCCAGGCTCAATGAAATGATATCTTTCCCTTGTGCTCTGAGTTCTCTACTCTTTCTCGACATCGCCAGCGTTGCGGATTCCTCCATAGCTAAAATGCGATCTGACAATTGAATCATAACTGGTTTTGTATTAGAAGGACAAATTTAAGAGTTTAACGAGTTCAAAGGTTTAATAAGTTCAAAAGTTTAATCAGTTCGTGAACGCTAAACTTTTAAACTTTGATCATTAAACAGTTCCATTATTTGAACTTATCCATGAGTTGAATAAAATACAATTGCTCCGTGGCTCGCGTAGTTGCGGTATACAACCAACGTAAAAAAGATAAATCGACCTGTTCTTCTTCCACATAACCGTGATCTACAAAAACGGCACTCCATTGCCCACCCTGCGCTTTATGGCACGTAACAGCATAAGCAAATTTGATTTGGAGCGCATTGAAATAGGGCGACTGTAACACTTCCTTATAGCGTTTTTGCTTGTTGTGAATGTGTGCATAATCTCGTTCTATTTCGAAAAACAGTTTTTTCATGTATTCGCGATCGAGATTTGGCTGCTCGATTGTCAAACTATCCATGAAACACATCACTTCAAAACGATCCATTTCTGGATAATCCACAAGCGATACTTCCAATTGCGCAAAACGAATTCCGTACATTTCTTCGATTCGTTTCAAACGATGCACACGAATGAGTTCTCCGTTAGCAATGAAACCTGCCGGACTTTGCGGATCCAACCAGAAATAGTTGTTTTTCACCACCATCAATAAATCCCCACCGCACAATTCTTCCTCCATGTAGAGAATGCGGCTTCTAATATGCTGATTGTACAAATTTGCCCGCTTGTTGGAGCGTGTAACAATCATCACCTCATCCGAACCAAACCTGTCGTAACACGACTCAATTTCCGCGATCAGTTCATCGCCCTGAAGCTCTTTCACGTCACGAAAGGATTTTAAATCAAGAGTTGGGAGATTATTCTTTCGTTGTGCTGTCCTGATCGTGGTTGCATTGAACAGAATTCCGGATTCCTTTTCCTGTCGAACAACATCTATCAAACCAAAAACAGTGATGTCGAGTTGCGGAAAATGACTTTCGAGGTATTTCGCTGACAATACAGGACTTTCATCGGAACCGACCGGTGGTAACTGGCCTTCATCTCCTAGAAAGACAACCTTGTTGTTTTCTCCCATGAAAATATAATTCATCAAATCATCCAGCAGGTTTCTGGAAACAGAACCGTCGGATTGCAATGAATAATCGGAAATCATAGAAGCTTCGTCAATAATGAACACCGAATTTTTGAGTTTATTCGGCACCAGGTTCAGCTTAAAAACACCTTCTTCATTTGCGCCTGCGAAATAAATTTTCCGGTGAATGGTAGAAGCCGGTTGCCTTGCACGGCTTGCAAGAACTTTTGCTGCGCGTCCGGTTGGAGCCATGAGCACCGTCAATCGCTTTGCCTGCTTCAATGCGCGAATGTACGCTCCCATAATGGTTGTTTTCCCGGTACCGGCGTAGCCTTTTAACAAAAAACAACCGTGTTTCTCATTTGCAAACGTGAATTCTGCCAGCGTTTCAAGTAGTTCAGCCTGCTCCTGTGTTGGCTGGTGATTGAATTCCCGTTGCAGGATTTCATGAAAGGTCTGTATGTTTTCGGAGGAATTCACGGAGTGAAGATAGGAAAGACTTGTGTACTTGCGGTGTTAAACCAGGACATTACACAACAGATTGATTCGCGAAGTACATTGTCCAAAAGCGAAGCGCTCTTTTGTCTTTAGTCCACAAGTCTTTCCTATCTTTGACGCAAAACAAAAAAAGTGCAGTTACTGCTTGAAATAAACGAAAAGGGATTAATTGGCGCCGTGCTGAGCAATGGCAACGTTGATCGCAAGGAAGTTGTTCCTGTTTCTGTACAAACTGATCTGGGTTATTCGGAAGCTTTGAAGGAATTACTGCAACGTTATGGAAGTCTTTTGAGCTTTGAAAACATGAGTTGTTCAGTCGGGTTAACAAACATGACCCTCGTTCCGGCAGGAATGTTTCAGGCATCGGATGCTGCAAAATTTCTCGGATTTTCGAGTAGTACAGCAATTGATTCAAAAGAAGTGGATTACTCGCGATTGAATTATTTCTCCTGTGTTGCCGTCTATCCGGTTCCTTCCTGGGTAAAATCGACCCTGATTCCGAAATTTCCACGCGTTGTCATCCAACACGAACAAGTTCATTTACTTCGTAAACTGGAACAATTGAGTCCCGGTGCAACACAACTGGCCATTGTTATTCATTCCAATCGTGCACTTCTTGCGTTGGCTAAGCATGGAACCTTATTGTGGAATCTTCGGATTACCGTTGATGGCGCTGACGACATTTTATATCATGTTCTGAACGGAGCAGACAAAATGGATCTTTCGGAAATTCCGGTGGTGGTTTATGCGGGTTCTTCAGCAGCACAGGAAATCAGACAGCAGTTATTGGAGCGAAAGGAACTGATCCCAAAACTAAGGGCGTTCAAATGGACGTCTGCAACCGATTCTCATCTTCAATTTCAGGAACTGTGCGTATAATCAGAGGTATTTTCAAAGCGCGACGTTTTAACCCGCCAAAAGGTTTTCCGTCCCGACCAACAACAGACTACGCAAAGGAAGGTTTGTTCAACATCATTGAGCACCGAATTGATTTGTTCGATCTGAACGTTCTGGATTTGTGCGCGGGAACCGGAAACATTTCACTTGAATTTCTTTCCAGAGAAGCAGGGAATGTCACTTCCGTTGACAAACATCCCATTTGTACTTCTTACATGTACAAGCTTCAGAAAGAACTTGGGATAGGGAACGAATGGCTGATTACTAAAAACGACGCGCGTGCTTTTCTCGAAAAAACTCAGGAACAATACGATTTGATCTTTGCCGATCCGCCATACGATATGACGTTCCATGGCGCATTGGTGGAAAAAGTATTCGAACACGACTTATTGACCGAAAACGGTTTATTTATCATCGAACACGGAAAACAAACCGACCTGAGTGGTTACCCCAATTTTACAGAAGTTCGTAATTTAGGTAATGTGTATTTCAGTTTTTTTCAACTAACGAAATGATATGAAAACAAGGGCTTGCTTTCCGGGGTCTTTTGATCCATTTACAAAAGGGCACGAAGACATAGTTCGACGTGCGCTTACCGTATTTGATGAAGTAGTGATTGCTATCGGTCAGAATTCTTCCAAGACTTCTTTCTTCGAGTTGGAAAAACGTAAAAAGCACATTCAGTCGTGCTTCAATACGGAACGTGTTTCCATTCAGGCATTTGAAGGATTAACCGTAGATTTCTGCAAGACTAATGCCTGCACTCACATTGTACGGGGATTGCGCGACTCAAAAGATTTCTCATACGAACAACCGATTGCACTATTGAACCGTGATATGGAAAACATCGAGACGGTTTTGTTGCTTCCGGATCCGAAGTACCTGGCAATCAATTCGACTATTATCCGTGAGATTTTCAAAAATGGCGGGAAAATTGATGGGTTTGTAACAAATAGTCATCTGCTCGTTTAAACAGACATGAAACGTTTGCTCATCTTCTTATTTCTCTTCTGCTCGTTTTCTCTGACAGCAAAAGAAATTACCCAAATCAACGGCTTTGCACCAAAGTATGTCGGACAAGAAGTTACAATCTGTGAGATTGTTGATTTCATTACGATGAAAGAGGAACGTATTGCAACAACCACTGTTAAGGAAGACAGCACTTTTTCCTGTTCGTTTTACCTGGATGAAACACGTAAGCTGGTGATGCATGCGGGTAAAAACACAGCAAGTTTGTTTGCTCAACCCGGAGCGGAATATAACGTATTTGTTCCTGACAGAGATCCGTACAATGCCTATCGTCCAGCGGGAAATATGATTGAACTTTCCTTTTACGGGCTTGAACCGACAGACATCAACTACAAAATTCTTCAGTTCAACCAATGGTCGGATAAACTGGTCGCGACATACTACACAAAACACAATGCCGATTCCGGTTATTTTGTTCAGCGATTGGATACGTTTAAACTGGACGTTCAGAAATACTACGGAACGGATACTTCAGACAGATATTTCAATTACCATCGGACGTTCACCATCGCTAAACTCGATGACCTGAAGTTTGCCGGAAGCCGAAATCAATACGAGAAGTACGATTTTTACATTCACAAAACGTATGTTTATTATCAGAATGAAGCATACATGCAGTACATCAATGATTATTACGATCAGTACCTGCAGCGCGTGAACATGAACACCAACAACAAATTTTACCTCGGAATCCTGAAGTCGAGCCCAACGCTGATGTACAATGCTCTCGGGACCGATTACACATTGAAACACAATTTCAAGTTACGTGAATTGGTGATGATCAAGATCATCGGTGACATTTTTTATGACAAGGAGTATCCGCAATCGAACTTGCTTACCGTTCTTGACAGTCTTGAAAAGAAATGCCTTTTCCCGGAAAATGCGGTGATCGCAAAAAACATGAAAAGTCGACTCACCGAGTTGGTGAACGGCGGCAAAGCTCCGGATTTTACACTGGTTTCAAACGGTGAAGTACTGGATCTGAAAAAGTTCTCCAACAAACACTTGTACCTCATGTTCGTCGACCCGAACTCTGTCAATACGGAAAAGCAAATGGACTTGCTTGTTCCTATTTTTCAGCGTTACCAGAACGAAGTGCGGTTCCTCATGGTTATTGTTGGTGATCAAAACGATAAAACAAAAGCACTTGCTGCCAAATATCCGTGGACGAGTGCCGTTGCCCCGCCTGATCATGAAATCGTCAAAAAGTACCATGTACTTACCTTTCCGAATTATGTTCTGGTCGACCGAATCGGTTACATCGTTCAATCACCGGCATTGGGACCTCTTCCGAATGGAAACCGCGAGACAATTGATCAGGTATTCTATGCGCTGAAAAAGACCATTGAAGAAGGCGATCCTGAGCGTTGAGGATTTTGTGAGGGTCAGTGTTTTTTTGGGGGAATAATTTTTGTCATTTTTTCAAATCCGCCTAAAGCTTACCACGGTAAATTACCCCTCCTATTTCCAATGAAAAACATTCCCACAAACTCTGATCAGGATTTCAGAGCGGATATTAAACGTACTTTTGTAACCGATTAAATTACCTCACATGCGTTACAACGTTAGCGAAATTACAGCATTAATAAAGGATCGTCGAACCATTTATCCGGAACAATTCAGCTCCCGAAAAGTACACAAAGAGTTAGTGGAAGCTTTGCTGAATAACGCTATCTGGGCGCCAACACACGGACTTACACAGCCCTGGCGTTTCATTGTAATTTCAGATGACGCACGTGTGGCTCTTGGAGAAACACTTGCAAAAGCGTACATGGAACACGTTCCGAAAGAGGATCAAAAGGACTCGAAGATTTCAAAATTGCTGAATCGTCCGCAACAATCATCTGTGGCTATTGCCCTGATCATGGAGCGCGAAGCCGGTACAAAAATCACAGTTCGGGACGACTTTGCGGCCATTGCCTGCGCTGTTCAGAACATGCATCTTACCGCAACAGCTTACGGTCTGGGAGCATTCTGGTCAACACCGGGGATCATGAACTCAGAAGGCGTACGCGGGTTTCTGGAGCTTAAAGAAAACCAGGAATGCGTTGGATTTTTCTATCTTGGGTATCCTTCTATCGACTGGCCGAATGGTCAGCGCAGACCAATTGAATACCTGACAACCTGGAAAAATTCTTAGGTCTCCAACTAAAACAAAAAAAACAGCGTTAAACTTTACATGAAGCAAGCAAAGAAGTTGATATTGGTGGTTTTGGTGCTCTTGATTCATTCATTCGGATGGACACAGACGAAACCGAAGCGAGATCGTTTTCCGAGCTATTTCGGGTTAACCGCTTCGCCGGTAATTCCAAACAACTTTGTTGGTGAGGTAAACACAACCATGGTTGATACCAACACATCAAACACCATGTTCTGTAATTTCAAACAGCAATGGGGATATACGTTTGGTGCAACTGCCCGGATCGGTTTAACGAAAACCATTTCCATTGAAACCGGAATTGCCCAGGTTCACCGTAACTTTTTGGTATCAGCTGATATTCCGGATTCGAACCTTCACGTTCAACAACACCTTTCATTTGTCAACTACGACATTCCCATCAACGGATTGTTTTACGTTCAACTTTCTGAAAACACATTTATGAATGCTGCATTCGGTGCTTCGATTACACAGTATCCGTCGGATATCGTAGACACGATGCTTCCGGGTGCAGGAAAACGCTTCGACGCCATAGGAAGACGAATTGAGCGCACACATTTTGCAATCAATGGTGGGCTCGGATTTGAGTACCGTACACCGAAGTCAGGAACGTTTTATCTGGGTGGAGGCGTAAAAATTCCATTCAAACCGATTTTCTTCGGTGAAGTAACTTATGATCAAACGAATAGCACAACGGTCTACAGGGCTTTTGAACCAATTAGAGCCGGTTATTTCACTCTTGACATTCGTTATTTCTTCCCGCAGGCAAAGAACAAACCAAGTGTCTATAACGATATTCTGATCGAATGGTAGCCGAACGAATTGCAGAGTTAATTGAACGTTACGAATTGATTGATCACCCGGAAGGTGGGTATTACAAAGAAACATTTCGGGCATCAATTAAGGGAAACGAGCGCTCTGCCCTGAGCAGCATTTACTATTTGCTTCATCACGATAATTTCTCTGCCCTTCATACCATTGATGCGGATGAATGCTGGTATCACCACGAAGGTGGAGTGCTGGAAATTCATACGTTTCATGAGGATACAGGCTATTTTGTAAAGCGTTTGGGTAGCAGTTCAGAGAATGCAGAACCTTTTTTCATTGTTCCCGCAGGAACGGTTTTCGGCTCTTGTCTTGAAGACAAAAGCAGCTATTGCTTGGTTTCCTGCGCAGTTGCACCTGCCTTTGAATTCGAGCATTTCGAGATCAATAAACGCGTGGAGTTGCTGGAGCGTTTTCCGGGACATGAGAAAGTTATTCTGGCTTTAACAAGGGATTGATTTCCCACGGACGTGCACGGAGGAACACGGAAGCTTTGATTAGCCGTTAAGCTTTCGAAAAATGCTGCCTTTTATATAGTCGGTATTGAAATTCACCAAAATTCCTAATCGTAATCCTGATAGTTTCAGATAGCTGAGTAATTGCTCATGATGGATTTTATTCAATTCTTCAACGGATTTGATCCTCGACCAGTAAATCCAGTCGATACGCATCTTCCCAAACAACTTCCTTATATCTCAAAAGGGAGTTTCACTTGCAATTTATTTATTGATTCAAAGTATTGTTATAGTATAAATCTCTGTGTTCCTCCGTGCACGTCCGTGGGACTATCCTCTTAGCGCCTGTCTGAAATCCCGTCCGCTTGGGTTCTCGAAAATTTCCAGTTCGAACTCTGAAACAACGGCAAACAAGTGATCAAAGATATCTGCTGAAACGCGTTCAAACTCCTGCCATTCCTTGCTCAGGATAAAACAATAAATTTCTATCGGAACACCTGAAGGAGTTGGAGCCAATTGCCGTGAAAGCAGCGGCATTTCGTTATTGACTTCAGGATGATTGTACAAATACAACTCTACGTACTTTCGGAACAGACCGATATTTGTTTGTCGACGCGCATTGATTTTATCGTTTTTGTCGAATCCGTGTTTTTCATTGTACGCCTTTACTTTTTCCTGGGTATCGAGAATGTAATCGCGGAGCACTTTAATTTTGCTCAGACGTTCCAGGAGTTCTTCACCGGCGAAATCAATGGATTCCATTTGAATGTTTAACGAACGCTTCAGTCTTCGTCCGTTTGACTCCTGCATCCCGCGCCAATTGATAAAGGAATCTGTAATGAAAGCGTATGTAGGAATCGTACTAATTGTTTTATCGAAATTCCGAACCTTCACTGTGGTCAGATTGATTTCCTCCACAGTACCGTCGGCGCCGTATTTCTCAACGGTCACCCAATCCCCTATCCGGATCATGTCGTTTGCGGCAAGCTGGATACTTCCAACGAATCCGAGAATGGTATCCTTGAAAACCAATACCAGAATCGCGGTCATTGCTCCCAGAGAAGTCAGGAAAAACAGCGGCGATTGGTTCGTGATATTCGCCAAAAGGAGAATCAAAAAAATTCCCGAAGTAATAATCTTTGTGATCTGAAAATATGACTGAACTGGTTTGTCCTTGTACAATTCCTTCTCTTTCAGGATATCGCGGAATGCATTTAACAAGCGGTTCACTGAAATCATGACAATGAAAATCAGGAGAGCATCCGCTACTTTAGTCGAGAATTGAAACCAGCTCGGATAACGATAAAAGACGATGGAAAAGAAGTATTCGAGCAACAAAACCGGAAGCAGGTATCCCACAGCACGAAAGACCTTGTTGTGAATCAAATGATCGTCCCAGGTTGTCTTTGAATTCGAAGCGATCATCGACAATCCCTGCACAAGGATTTTTCGGGCAAGAAACCATAAAATGAGCGAAAACAGCACCATGGCGATAAACAATCCAGCGGCCCAATATGGAGCATGTTGATCGTATTGTTTTTCATGGAACACCCACTTTCCGTGTTCTTTTACACGGTAGAAATGTTCAATCCAGGAAACGATTCCGTTTTTCATACATCTAAAGTAAAAAAATCCCGACCTCGTGAATACGTGATCGGGATTTCAAATTGAAGTTTATTCTGCTTACAGTTTGGTAAATACGCCTGAATATTGGATTCCATCCGGACCAACACAGCTGTATCGATAAGTTCCCGGCGACCAGTTTTCTAACTTCATTATCAACTGGTGCTCTGACGTAACAGCCAATTGCTTCTGAACCAGTCGGCCATCGGCCTGATAGAACTCGAATTGGACCTCACCTTCTGTCCATTCGTCCGGAAGTACGATGGTTATAACATCCGAAGATGGATTAGGGAATAGATTCAACTGATGGTTTTCGAAAACTGAAGTACTTCTAGCGCCGTAACAAGAGACGTAATCAATGTAATTGATGTTGTAAATTGTTGAGCCGAAATTGTAGCCTCCGGAGTAGTTCTCAGGAACAATAAAGTTCAATGTATCCGGAACGATGACCGTATCCAGAATAGCGGCGCCGTAAGTTTCGGTTAAAGCATCCGTCATAGCATATTTCTTTTCACGGTTGACCAACTGCTGCTCAAACAGATCAAGGCCACATTCTTCCAGTTGTTGCAAGAGTTCAAGACTTTTTTGTGGTTGCCCCACAGCTCGCAATACCTGAGCTTTATCAAATTCATTGTGGAATTGCATTCCGTAATTGTCAGTTGTAATGTTGACTGCCGTCAACTTGTTCAAACTGTTCACATACATAGCGGTGTGGGATTCAAACGAAATGTTATTTTGATCTACAGTAACAGCATTGTTGGCCATGGCTGTTTCCAATGCCAGTTTCATGTTTCGTTGTGCAATCGCCAACAGTTGTTTTGTTGGTGCGTTTGCTCCTTCAATAGTGATGTTACTGGTAAAGATTTCGTTGAAATAACGAATCGCTTCCAGATCATTCCCTGTGCTCGGATAGAAATCTGTCATTTTCGTTGTAGCAAGGATAATTCCTACATCCAAACGCAGGTACGCATTCATCAATGCGGAATAATAGACCGGAATTTGACTTAATCCCGATGATCCGGTGATACTTAAGATATCAATTACCGGCGTGGTCTGATCCAAAGCCCCACACTGTGCCTGGAACTGTGGCAACAAGGTATTTACACTTACGGTAATGTTATTCGAGCTTTTAATCGAGAAACGATTGGCATTCGGGGAAGTGAAGCCAAGACTTCCCCATTGGTTTCCGGAAAAATCCAGTGAACAGTTGCTTGCAGAACTACAGCTTGTAAGCAGGGTTCCACGCACAAGACCGCCAGCAATCGGAACATCTTTCAGGTAATTCGAACCTGCATGCATATCGATTGTTGCTTTGACAAGCAAAATGTGAGAACGATCAGTGGCAGTTCCCGTCAGCGGGTTAAACGTGTTGTATCCTCCTCGCGCACCGGTCGACATATTCAACAAACCACCAACCACGGTAATGTTTCGGTTGTAGGAATTGGTAAACTGACTACAACGAACTGTCAATTTGCCGGTAACCTTGGTTATTGCTTCTTTCAGGTGAATGAAATTACACTGATTCACGCGGACTTCAACATTCGAAGCATCGTAAATAGCCTGGTCTCCCAAAGCTGCAGTTGTACTGTTGAACGTACAATTTGAAATCAATGACGTAACGGTCAACTTCTGAGACTCCACCATCGCCATGCCCGAAGCGTGAATGGTAAAATTGGTAAAGTTGATGCGGTAACCGCGTCCGTTTACAAGAATTCCGCTACCGTTCTGAAGAGCAGGATTGGTTTGTGTAAAGTTGCACTGTTGTACTTCCAGAATATAACTGTTTGTCAATCCGAGTTCACCAGTGAGGTGCATATCTGCGAAGTCCGATGTCTGGAAGGAATTATCGTTAGTTACATAAAGTTGACCCGCATGCGTTGCAGTTCCTGAAAACTTCATATTCGATGTTGTCACCGGTCGCTGAAAGCGCATAATGGAACCTGTTTCGAATGTGACACCACAGTTCTGGAATCGTACGGAAACCAAATCCGGATCATCGAATTTCACCACGGTGTTATTGCGGACTGCAACAATCGGATCGTTTTTCCCCTTTGAAGTCAGGAAAACTTTTGAGCCGGGCTTTGCATGAATCATCGGCTCACCTTCGAAGATCACACAACCGGAAATAGTACTGAAACTGTGATCGATACTGAACGTTGCATTGTCTTCCAGATCAAGGTTTCCTTTGATGATCAGGTACCCGGTTTCGTTCTTGGTATAAATTGTTGCTCCGTTATAATACGTGAGCGTAGCTCCCGGTTCAATTTCAACGCTACAATCTTCGTGAAGGATCAATTTGGAACCAGGGCGTAAGATGAGGTTTGCGCCGGATTTGATAATGAGCTTTGTACCACCGTGGACGTATACATCTCCGCTCACATCAAAGGTGCTTCCGGCATTAACCCGCATGTGCTTTTTGCGCAGTGTAAGCACGGAACCCGGTTTCATAGTAAGCGTTGAGTTGTTACACACAATAAAAGGTGTATTCACGGAAACATCCGAACCACTTTCAAACCATGCATTCTCTGTTTCGAACTCATTGGTGAAGATGTTCATGTCTGTGTACTCCGGGAAGTACGGCGCAATGTTGTAGGTTCCGAAAACGTGATTGTTTACTTTTTTGAAGTTGTTTTCAGTGCAAACGGGCACATAAGCGAGTTTATCATTCAAATATTGGGTCAATTGAAGATGAATGTTATATGCAGGGTTAGTTTGATCAACCGCAACCGTTGCTACCGGTGTACTTCCGCAATAACATTCCTCAGAGCTTTCAGGTGTGAATTCATCCAAATTATCCGGATAAACAATTCGATACAAGTTGTGATACAACAGGTAATCCAATCCATTGAAAATACCAGTGTTTTGTCCTCCACCATACGCTTGTTCTCCCCAGGTCCAGCGGTGCTCCGACGCCCAACCATTTGCAGCTCCTCGTGTTATGTTAGTTCCCGTTTCTCCGGTACTTTCATGAAAATAATATGGTCCTGACATTGGCATACTATTCAGGTAATTCTGATAATATGACTGAGACCCTGTGGGTGGTTCATTTCGTATAATTGAGTTCATCAAATCCAATTCAACATTTCCGGTTTGTTGTGTTATATGATTGATTGTATTAGATGACCAAATCCCAGAGGCTACTGCGAGATTCGATGCCAGAATGCCAAAATTCCAATCGTCATGGCCAGAATTATCCGTGAATGCGTTAATAAAACTTAGTGCAGTACCAGGAACATTTAAGCTCACGTTATTACCATTCAAAAAATCATCCATTGTATTTATCGGTTCATTCCAGAAAAAAAACAATGCATTGGTTGAGCCGTGTAGAATCCCTCCGGCAAGCCAATCCTGATAAACCGAATGGTTTTGGTTGTTATCCTCGCCAGGGTCTCCACCTTCGATTAATTGATTATAAGCTAACTCATCGTATTGGACTGCTGCTACACAAGAAGAATCTCTCTTTATCGGATCAACAGAATCCACCCCAAAACCGGTAATACAGAACTGTACATTGCGTAGAGTAAACGCTTCTACTCTTCTGGTCCAATCGGTGTTATACAAATTATTTGTAAGGTGGTACGCCGCACTGAATAACGGATAAGCCGCCCAGAAACAATCTCCTCCGCCGTTGTTTACCGGCCAGCCATTTACGTCAATCATCATCCAATTGTGTTCATTCAGATAAGTCATAATTCGGTTGACAATGGCTTGCATTTCAGCTACCACATATGCTCCGTCAGGTTCATCTACCAATTCCTTAATCAACCTGAAGCCCAGCATCAATGAACTCAATTGATCCATGCTCGGTACGTTCTGATAGGAATTGGGTTCAGTTTTCAAACTACCGGAATTGATATTCAGTGCGTTATTGGATTTGAAATGCGCAGAGTTGACACAGTACATGCGCATATCCGTGTTGCTCCAGTTCGTTTCGGCAAAGTTCTCTGGGATATCTTCTCGCATATAAAATCCATTCAAACCCCCATCTTGTTGGAATTCATAACATTGAGATTGCTCGATTTCAGCTTGGTAGTCTAGCCTATTAATCGCCACTAATGCGTAATATAATTCTGTAAGAACTCCAGTGACATCCTGCCCGGCATCCTTCAACAATCGGTATTCAGTAGCTAGTAATCCAAGATAATAACCGTGTCGAATCATTCCGTCACCAAAGTGCATTTCTCCAAGGTTATTTCCACCAAACCCCGAATCATCAGCGATATTGTTGTAACAGGAATTGGGTTTGACCGCTCTGGCCACAATACTACCACCCGGTACGTCCGAAATTTTCACAAAATCTTCTCGTAGCTGATCACGGAATTTCCAATACTTTTGTTGATTCAGTTGGTCGGTTTGCGCACAAGCAAACCCTGAGATGAGCACCAAGCCCACCCAAACAAAGAGGTGTTTCATAAGATATTTAATTAATAATGGTTATGGTACTATGTAGTAATCTACAAGGTTCCAGGTTTCAGTGGTATCTATCAATTCTATTTTTGTTAAACCAACACCTTTAGAAAAATATTGATTTGTTTCATGTAAATGATGCTGAAAATCGCGTTTATTATTGACTTTGACAGTCTTTCCAAAATTCAACCCTCCTGATTCGAATGATTCCATAATGGAAGTTATATGAATATAATTGGATTCGAAACTTGTACTATAACAAGGAATTGAATCAATCAGATTATATTGAAAGAACATACACCTACCTTCTCCCACGAAATCTCCAGGTGTTCCAACTCTAAATTTCGCAATCTTAATATTCATGCATTTTTTCGCGACAGGACCGCTCTGATCACATTGATCGTCATTCGGATTAGCGTTATATTCCGGCCAATAATGGTATTGATAATCAGTCAAGGCACTTTTTATACGTATATCAAAGTTATAATCATCCCCATTCGCATACGAATACACATACATCGAATCTCTCACTCCGGAATACTCTTCCTCATATACCCACCACGAGCCGGGTTTGAACAGGAAGAATTCTTTAGCTATCAACACGGAATTACAGCCACCGGGACTGGTAGCACAGTAATTGGGCTCTTCCGGTTTGGGTTTACAGGAAACCGACATCAGAATTACCGAAGTGATTAGTATACAAAATTGAACAACTGAATGAGTGGATAACTGCATGTTACTGAAGTTGATGCATAAATATAAGCAAAAAACAGTTATAAGTTACATTTATAACAAACAAAGTTAAACTAAAAACATCGTTTCTCTTTATCTTCTTAAAGCAACCGTCAGTTCGAGTAACGTCGACAGAAATGCAAATGGAGGTTGACGCGTATCGAGAACAAGGATTACGGTGCTATGTAGTAGTTGACTAAATTCCAGGTTTCGGTGGTATCTAATAGTTCCAGTTTCACCAATCCAACTCCTTTTGAAAAATAATGGTTGGTTGGGTAATCCCGACAATGTTTATCATGTGGATCATGAACTTTAATCGTAACATTAAAAGAAAATGTCCCTAAATCAAATTCATCCATTATACTCGTGATATGAATAAAATTATTCGAGTAATTAAGATTCCCAGAATATACCGAGTCATGCAAATTATATTGAAAAAACATGCATCTTGAATCTCCTAAAGAGACACCAGGACTACCAGTTATCCCTTTGGATCTCTTTATGTTCATACATTTTTTAGCAACCGGAGCAACCGGATCACATTGATTGTCATTCGGATTAGCGTTATATTCCGGCCAATAATGGTATTCAAAATTATCCAAGGCACTTTTTATCCGAACATCGAAATCATAACCGTCACTATCATAATAAGAATACACATACATCGAATCTCTCACTCCGGAATACTCTTCCTCATATACCCACCACGAGCCGGGTTTGAACAGGAAGAATTCTTTAGCTATCAATACGGAATTACAGCCACCGGGACTGGTAGTACAGTAATTGGGTTCTACGGATGGCTTGGGTTTACAGGAAACCGTCATCAGAATCACCGAAGTGATTGGTATAAAAAATTGAATGACTGAATGAGTGGATAACTGCATGTTACTGAAGTTGACGAGTAAATATAACAAAAACGTGAAATTTAGCGAAACTTTAGCTTTTCATTCAAACTAAAACACCGCTGTTACGTTCTTCCTTTATCCGGTTTTGAATTAACTTAGCGCCATGCGCAAATCCCGGCTCTTGCTTCTTGGTTTGATTACCTTGCTGATGGCACCTATCGGATGGCTCACCGCGGGATTACCGGATGTCTGGCGATTTCTGGAATGGGACAAGGCAGATACCGGCTTCATTCTGATCGGACTTTCTTTGGGAGGGAGTTTTGCTTTTTTCGTGAACCTGTATTCGGACATCGATGAGAATGCACCACACATTCAGGATCAGCACAGTCTCGTAAAAGGATTGAAACTCACATTTTTTGACTGCATTTTCCTCGCCTTCTGCGCGGGATTTGGAGAGGAAATGTTGTTCCGACAAGGTATTCAACCGTGGCTTGGACCATGGATTACTTCCGTGCTGTTTGTAGCTGTTCACGGTTATTTGCACCCGAAGAAGTGGAATGTTACGAAGTACGGATTAATGGTTTTGTTGTTTATCGTGTTGCTTTCATTGGGTAAAACACAATTCGGTATCTGGTTTTGTATCGCCGGACATTTTGCGTACGATTTCGTGTTGTTTTACCTGTGGAAGTCGGATGCTTCTAGCGCGGATCAGGCTGCATAACTCCCCACGGGTCGAAAAACTGAATTCTCAAACGGGTGGTTTGCCAGGCATAGAGACAACCGGGCAAGGTTACTGTGCTATCCACCTGAAGTAATTCGAGAAAACGCATCAGACACATGGTTTCCGGCAAACGTACCAAAGGTCCGGCATTGTACAGGTTGAGCTGACGCAAATCATCGAGGTTTCCAATGGCAACGGGAATACTATCAAGGTAATTTCGCTGAAGGCTCAGTTGTTGAAGGGAATCCAGTTCAAAAACTCCATCCGGAAGGGTTTCCAGGTTATTGAAATTGAGATTGAGGACTGTCAACCGCTTCAGTTTACCGATTGAATCGCTGATGAAACTGATTTCATTGTTATTGATCAGCAAACTCTGGAGGTTTTCCATGTTCTTCACGCATTCGGGAATGGAATCGATGGCATTGAAACTTAAATTGAGGATTCTAAGTTTCTTCAATGCACATACTTCTTCCGGAAATTTCGTGAAGTTGTTCTTTCCCAGGTAAAGGATTTCCAGATTTTCCAGTTTGGAAATGGAATCGGGTAAATGCGCTAATCCGTTTGAAAACAGTGAGAGACTAGTGACATTTTCTGTTTCAAATACTTCAGCCGGAACAGTATACACTCCATCCCAGTCGTAGTTGAGGTGTTCACCACCATTAGTAGACAACTGCACCACAGAAAATGTACAACTCCCCAGTAATGAGCTCAGCATGAGAATAGGTATGAAGTATATACGCATTGATAAATTTCTGTGTGTGTAGTACAAAGTAATGAAAAACCAACGTGATTCTGTTAGGATTTCCACTGTAACTCAATTTTGGCCGGATGTAGAGGCAACTTTTCTCTAAATTTGGAGTTTATGGAATAGCATTTGTAATTGTGCTGTTTAAATTGAAGAATATGAAAAAGTTAGTTGTTTTTGCGGCGGTGGTGTTGGTATCGTCATTCTCTTTCGGTCAAAATACCTCAATGGAAGCGGTTCAAATGACTCAGAAATTGACTCACGATCTTAATCTGACCGCTGATCAGGCTCAGAAAGTTTCGGATATCTACCTTGGAATTGCTGGTAAAAACGAAGGTGTTTTGAACAACACTCAGTACAGCGAAGAGTTGAAAGCTGAAATTCTTGCTTCAAACAAAGAAGCGTGCAGAACGATGATCAAAAACGTGCTTACTCCTGAGCAAATTACACTTTGGGAAACGAAGCCGGTGATCAAGAAAGTTGAAAGAACGGAAGAACAGGCTCCGAAGACATTGGAGCATTAAGATTCTTATTGATAACGTATAAAGTAGGTCCGCAATGCATTGCGGACCTACTTTTTTTTATCCAATTTTTGAAGCAAAAACTTTTCTGAACTTCTCTACTTTCGGGCGAACCACAGCCTGACAATAGGCATTCCCCGGATTCAACTCGAAGTAATCTTTGTGGTAATCTTCAGCGGGATAGAACGTCGCCACCGGCACAATTTCCGTAGCAATCGGCTGATCCCATACTTTCTCTGCCGCCAGGCGTTGTTTGTAGGAGTCGGCAATGTTAGCCTGTTCCTGATTGTGGTAAAAAATCACGGATCTGTATTGTGTCCCGATATCATTCCCCTGACGATTGACCTGCGTCGGGTCGTGAACAAACCAAAACGCTTCCAGTAGTTCAGAATACGAAATGATTTCCGGATCGAAAACAACACGTGCGACTTCAGCGTGACCTGTTTTTCCGGTACAAATGTCTTTGTATGTCGGGTTGAGGGTGTGTCCGCCACAATATCCCGGAGTAACCGAAACGACTCCTTTCAAATCTTTAAAACAGGCTTCAATACACCAAAAACATCCGGCGCCTAACGTTGCTTCCATTTCTTTTTTTGATAAAATTAGTAAAGACTGAAGACTTTAGACCTAAGACCAGAGACGGAAAAGAAGTTTTCTCATCGATTGGCTTTCAGCGAAGCAGTCTTTAGTCCTCTGTCTTTCTTATCTTTGCTCTGCTTTGGCCAAATACGACAAAAATTTCTGGAGGCTCTGCTACTCCATCTTCTTCTTTACTGCAAGTTTCAATCTGATCCTGCCGGAAATGAACACCATCATTACCGAATTGCACGGTGCTGACTTCAAGTCATGGGTGATTGCGTTGTTTACTGTTTCCGCGGGATTGTCGCGACCGTTTGCAGGAAAACTGGCCGATACCATCGGAAGAAAAAAAGTAATGGTTCTTGGGCTTGTTGTATGCTCTGTTGTAACGGTCATGTATCCGTTTTCAACTACAGTTTTGTTCTTGCTCGTCCTTCGCTTTGTACACGGATTCAGTGCCGGTTTTTATCCTACAGCCGCTACTGCGCTTATTACTGATGTTCTTCCGGAGCATTCCCGCGGTGGAGCCATGGGCGTTTGGGGAACATTTATTTCGCTTGGAATCGGAGTCGGACAAGGAGTTTGTACCCCCATCGTGAATCAGTTTGGTCAGGACGGACTTTTCTATGTTTCTTTTATTCTCATTGCACTTTCCTATGCCCTGTTATGGGTAACGAAAGAAACACTTTCAAAACCCGACGGGTTCAGATGGGATTATATCAAACTGAAAAGCGACGAAATCATAGAGCCGCATGTTTTCCCGGTTGCCGTAGTCATGTTGCTTTCGGCATCCTGTTCCGGTATAATCTTCGTGCTTTCACCGGATATTGCGGAGCAACTGAAAATGGGAAACAAAGGTTCGTTCTTTATTTTCTATGTATTAGCGACTATTCTAATCCGCTTGTTTACGGGAAGAATTTCGGATAAAATCGGGAGAAGACAAATGCTAATCATTGGAATGGCATTACTCTGTATTTCCATGATCATGATTGGCTTTGCGAGAACACCGAATCAATTCATGCTTGCTTCGATTCTTTTCGGGATTGCAACGGGAAGCAGTTCGCCTACCATTTTTGCGTGGACGGCAGATTTATCACCTGAATCCAGACGTGGAATCGGAGCAGGAACTGTGTTCATTGCCCTGGAGCTCGGAATTTTTGCCGGAGCAGGAATTACAAACCTGTTTTACGACAACAGAGCCGCAAACATTCCAATAATTTTTATGATTGGTGCAGGAGCTGCATTAGCAACCATGATTTACCTGATCTGGCACCTGCGTTACCGCTTCAGTCCTACTTAATCTTAGGCGGAGTAACTCCTCCGTAATCCAAACGTTTCGATTTGATGTAACGCGGCACGTAGTACTGACTTCCGTTGAACGTATCGATAACCACTCCACGTGACGTAGAACTGTGAATGAATTTAATGTTTCCGTTCACTACTTCAACAACCATTGCAACGTGACCAACTCCGGAAGAGCTTGTACTTCTTCCTTTAAAAAACATCAAATCTCCAGGTTGAAGTTCACTTAGCTTCACTGTTTTTCCGAATTCCGCAATTCCCGGTGAAGAACGCGAAAGTTGAATTCCGAAGTTCCCCATTACATAGTAAATGAATCCCGAACAGTCGAAACCTGACGGTGTTGCACCCCCGTAATGGTATGGTGTTCCTAAAAAGCGTTTGGCGAATAATAGAATTTCGTTGACATACTCGTTGAGCGAATCTGTCGGCGCAACGGTTGTCTTCAGTGAATCTTTCACCGAAGTGGTAACCAAAGGGTTCGTTGTAACCTTCAGGGAATCCGCAGTGTTTTGTCCGAATGAGAGTCCCGACAAACACACGACAAAGGCCAAGAGTAAACTACGAAAAGCTGTACTTTGTTTTTCCACGCCTGCAAAATTATCATTATTTTCACGGAATCAAAATCCTTCATTTTGAGTAAAGTAGACATCACATCGCTTACGAAATTGTACTACAGCATCGGAGAAGTTGCGAAGATTTTCGACGTAAACACTTCTCTGATACGGTTTTGGGAGAAAGAGTTTACCATTATTCAGCCCAAAAAAAACAGTAAAGGCAATCGTTTATTTACGGTGAAGGATATCGAGCATTTTAACAAGATTTATCAACTCGTTAAGTTAGAGGGATATACACTCGACGGTGCTAAAAAAGCATTGAAAGTAAAAAGTTCAACCCCAGCTCAGAAGACTGAAAAAGAAGAAGTTATCCAGAAATTGGAGGCAATTAAGAGCAAGTTGCTTTCTACGAAGAAAAATTAATTGAGAACTGAAAACGGATAATTGAAAAGACTATTAAACAGTAAATTTCCCTGCTTTTCAATTCTAAAATTCTCAATTTTCAATTCCCTTAATTCCCGCTATACACGTTATCAATACACTGTAAAGCATCGTGAACTTCTGCTTCTGTGATTGCTTCGTCGATTTTTACATCTCCGATTCCGTTCAGAAGTACACAACGAATTGAACTTTGATCATTCTTCTTGTCGTTTTTGATCAATTCGAAGACACGTTTCTTCGCTTCGTCTGTCAGCGCAACATAATCTACGATTTGCGAAAGGTAGTTTGTTATTTCAAGGAATTCACGTTGAGAAATCAGGTTACGCTTAAAAGAAAGGTAGCTTTCTGCAATCATTCCCAACGCAACAGCGTGTCCGTGGCTAATTGGATCTTCTTCCAGGCAAACACCTTCAATTCCATGTCCGATGGTATGTCCGAAGTTCAATGCTTTACGACGGTATTTTTCCTTCGGGTCTTCGTTAACGATTTCAACTTTCAAGGCAACACTGCGCGCAATGACTTCTTCCAGGTGTTCATTTTCCACCAATTTCACTGGATCCAGCGAGCGGAATAAGTCCCACAATTTCTTATCGGCAATCAGGCCGTGCTTCAACATTTCGGCGTATCCGCTTACCAATTGTTCTTCGGGAAGAGTGTGAAGAAATGCCGGATCAATAAATACACCCTTCGGTTGCTGAAACGTGCCTATTTGATTCTTGTAGGATCCAAGATCAATTCCGGTCTTTCCACCGATCGAAGCATCTACCATTCCCAAAAGGGAAGTTGGAATGTGAATAAAATCGAGTCCACGCTTGAAAACCGAAGCGATAAATCCGCCCATATCCGTAACCACACCTCCGCCAAGGTTAATGATCAAATCAGATCGAACAATTCCATACTCACTCATGGCTTCCCAAACCTGAAAACAAACCTCAAGAACCTTGTTTTCTTCACCGGCAGGAATAAGCATAACTTCAGCATCTTCCAATTCGGTATAAGTAGTCAACAAATACTCCAAACAATGGTCGTGTGTGTTTTCATCTACCATAATTACCTTCTTGCTTGATGCATAGTCGGTAGCTAATAACTGGCCCAGTGAAGAGTCAGATAACGAACAAATTTCTATTGGATTCTTGTCAACTTCAAATCGTTTCAATGCTCAGGGGGAATTAATTTTGCTTTGAATATTTCCACAAAAATAACCGAAACGAATTAATTTTGCGACATGCTGTCATTCAACAATACTGAAATTGCGTTCAGACACAAGTCGGACAAAGAACTAAAAAGAGCAAAATTTTTATTCTCAGTAATTGGAAATCCTACGCTGGTGAAAGTCGGAAAGGGGTTGACCAACTTCGGTTTAAAAGCTCATTTGCCAATCAAGGGAATCATTAAAAGCACCATTTTCAGTCAGTTCTGTGGTGGTGAAACAATCGAAGAATGTACTTCAACGATTAATCAGCTTTGGAAAAGTCACGTTGGGACTATCCTTGATTATTCCATTGAAGGGAAAACAGCTGATGAGGATTTTGAAGCGACAACCAATGAAATTATTGCAACAATTGTGAAGGGAACCGGAAATGATGCGGTTCCGTTTGCGGTGTTCAAGATTACCGGAATTTGTCGATTTGCCGTTTTGGAAGCAGCGAATGACGGTCTGACCGGAATGACGGAAGAAGACATCAAAGCTTACGACGCGATGAAAACCCGTGTAAACAAAATATGTAAAGCTGCCTTTGATGCGAAAGTTCCGGTATTCATTGATGCTGAAGAAACCTGGATTCAGGATACCATTGACCGTGTGACACACGAAATGATGGAACTGTACAACAAAGAAGCTGTCATTGTGTACAATACCGTTCAAATTTACCGTCACGACAGACTGGCATTTTTAAAAGATGCCGTTGCCTGGGCAAAAGAAAACGGTTTGAAATATGGAGTGAAACTGGTTCGGGGGGCGTACATGGAAAAAGAACGTGCTCGCGCCGATCAAATGGGGTACCCATCTCCTATTCAACCGAATAAAGAAGCGTGTGACAAGGACTACAATGCCGCGCTTGTATTTCTGATGGACGAAGTGGAACACATTGCATTGGTTGCAGGAACTCACAACGAAGAATCCAGCTTGTTCCTTGCAGAATTACTAACTGAAAAAGGAATTGCTAAAGACGATAAACGCATTTATTTCGCGCAGTTATTGGGGATGAGTGATCACATTTCCTACAATCTTGCTGATGCGGGCTACAATGTAGCCAAATACGTTCCTTACGGGCCTGTGAAAGAAGTAATGCCGTACTTATTGCGCAGAGCAAACGAAAACACTTCGGTGAAAGGCCAAACCGGAAGAGAGCTGGGGTTAATCAAGCAGGAAACAGAAAGAAGAAAAGCATTATAAGTCCACTATGGACTCTCAAACAAAAAAAGGCTGCCGGTTTTCACCAACAGCCTTTTTTCATCTTCTGTTTACTTTGGAGTGTATGTTCTACCTCAGCACGTTAACATGGCCAACCGCAATTTTACGCGCATCGTTGGCACTTGTTTTAAATTCGATTTTCCAGGTATAAGTTCCGTCTTTCACCAATTCTCCCTGGTAAGTTCCGTCCCAGCCTACCTGATCGTTATTCGTTTCGAAAATAATTTCGCCCCAACGATCGAAAATCAGCATATTAAAGTCATACGGATCAAATCCGGAAGTAAATACAGGGTTGAACGATTGGTTAAATTCGTCGTCGTCAGGAGTAAAGGTATTCGGAACGAAGAAAATGACTTCTTCTGTAATTACAACGGTAGCATAAGCCGTATCTGTACACCCGGAAGCCGAGTAAGCAATCAATTCGATCGTATACGACCCCGGATTTTCAGGATACTCGTGAGTTGGCTGGAACGCCGTTGATTGTGAACCATCACCGAAATTCCACTGATACGTTGTTGCATTCGAGGAACTGTTCACCATTTGGGTAACCGGATTCAATACCGTCAATACACTTGGATTCGGTACAAACGAAGCAACAGGATTCGGCGTTACACAGATGTAGTTGCTCAGTGTAGCTGTTCCAACACATCCCGCTGATGAAGTTGTTTCAAGCGTAATATCATAACATCCAACGGAAGTAAACGTGTGCGTAATTGTCAAACAACCCGTTCCGGTATTTCCATCTCCGAAATCCCATTCGCAGTTTGAACCACCTGAAAGGTTCGTAAATGTCACCGTCAATGGAGCACAACCGGAAGTAACGTCCGCAACAAATTGAGGCGGAGCAGTAGGCTGAACCGTAACTACTACCTGATCCGTATTCTGACAACCGGCAGCGGAAGTTCCGGTAACCGTGTACGTATTTGTGCTCGCAGGTGTAAACGGAACTCCATTGGAAACACCATTATCCCATGAGTAAGAGTTTGCACCTGAACCGGTAAGTGTTACTGCTGTTCCGCTGCATACCGTTTGATCCGGTCCTGCGACAACAGCAGGAAGGCCATTGATTGTAAGGTTAAATGTCGCTGAAGGAGGACAAGCGCCACCTGTTCCAACATAAGTAACTGTATACGGACCAGGCGTCGAAGCCGCAAGATTGATTACTCCCGTCGCGGAATTAATAGACAATCCGGCTGTACTGGAGAACGTCCCACTTGCTGAACCTGTTACCGTCGGTGAAGGATTCGCTTCATCAACGCAGTATGCTGTTTGAGGGTATGTTAGTGTTGCACCGCCACCTCCGGTCATCGTACCGGCAACGGTAATGGTACATCCGTTAGCATCTTCAACATCAAACGAATAGGACTGTCCGCTTGTAAGTCCGCCCAAAACGATATCTCCACCATCTGCACAGGAAGTGTTTACAAACGATGCCGTCGCGGGAGTCATGGATCCGGCAACAACAGTAAATTGTGAACCGTCGACCGAAGGTAAACCGCCGTTGATGGTCGCAGTCACTTCTCCAGTTGCACAATCTGAAACCTGCGTCATGGTAACTTCGGGAAGGTATTGAACAGCGTAAACTGTTCCTAAATCATAACACGGAACAGTCGTGTTCACGTACGAATACGTTCCGTCTGTCATCGAATAGAACGTAATCGGAACAAAGTAAACGGTGTTATCTGTAAATGTTCCTGCAGGGAATGAGTTGATCCATGCAAGATCGTTTACGTCTGAAAAATCACCAAAATTCACGACACCCAACAGACATGGATCGTTTGCTACGTCTTCTGTTGCCGAAGGCGTCAGACCAACCGAAGGAGGACATGAATAAACCAACCATCCGATTCCCGGATCATATGTCGGCCCCGGAGGCGCAAAAGCCTCTGCCGGAGGCGTGTAATTTCCATCAAGGGTAATATCAATCTGATCACCGTAACACAATACGTAGTTGTTGGTTCCCTGTCCGGTCATACTCACTGTTTGCGTACCAATGTTAGCCGCACAGCTACAATCTGCAACTGCCGTGTATGTGATGGTTTGCGAACAAGCAGGGTCTGCGGAGAAATAAACAGTTATGCTTGATGCAGCCCCATCGGCAGGAATTCCTGAAATGTTGTACGTATACGTTTGACCGTCTACAAAAGGTGGATTGAACGTTTGAGTGTAAGTAGAAGTTCCATTATCCACTTCAACAATCACCGTTCCCGATCCCGGATTTCCTGTATAGGTAAATTCACCTGAAACACTGAACGTAGATCCAGTTTCACAGGCAGAAATATTCGCTTCGAAGTAATCCATCAAACAACCAACCGGCGGTACAATAGAGCAATCTGTACTTCCCGTACTTGCTCCGTTCGTCTGGGCAATAATATCTGTGCTTACACCTGAATAATTGGTGATCAAAAACATGTAATACTGACCGGCTACTGCTCCGGGAATATCACAGGTTTCTGTAGCAGATGTACTGTAACTACAGTCAACAATGTTTCCACACGGATAGGTCTCAAACAACTCACAGAATGGATCAGACGATCCGGTAAGGTTGGAACAAGCTGTAGATAAATTCGAATAAGGTCCCCAGCAGATGAAATCGATATCCACTCCTGCGGAATTGGACAAATCAATGATGATGTCGCCGGAATTCGCTACCTGGATAAAGTACCAGGCTGGGTTCGGCTGGGTTGACAAACATCCGTAATCCGGGCCTGATTCTGAAGTTGTACTGGTTGAAGCCGGAAAGGTATAAGTGTTGTCAGTACAAAAGGGGTCGGCAGAAGCACAGTTTGCTCCCTGAGTATACGCGAACTGAACACCACATAACATGGTAAACAATGCGATAATTGCGTAGTAGTTTCTCATAATAGTATGGGTTTGTGGAATAAGGGGCTACTTCGTTGCGTTCTGACGCTGGATCAAGGCTTCTCGCTTTGCAACCAAAATTTCACGCTGTTTAGCCATCATAATAAACCAACCGGAATCGGTAGCTTTTTTGCTTTCCGCTTCATCTGTTTTTACATAGGCAACTTTGGAATCGATCGCATCAATTACAGAATTAAGGTGTTCAACGGTTTCACCTGCCAGTGAATCCTGTGCCTGTCCTGAAGTTGAAACGGTAGTCCCTGAAGCGGTTGTGGTTTGAGATTTAACCGGTTTAAGCTCAATTGTGCGGGATGTAGTGGTTTGTTGGGCAAATAATCCGACACCAATACATTGAAGCATGGAGAGTAACAGTAGTTTTCGAGTCATCCTTAGTAGTTTTTAACTGCATTAATAACGAAATGTGTGAAATAAGGTTGCCATTTCGTTAAGAATACCCCTAAAATAGAACTAAAATTCCTTCGGAAATTGGATTGTTAATAATTTAACCAATCTTGTGGTTGTGAAAGGAAATTAAGGGTCTCTTCTTCCCTGCTCCCACTAACAGGTTGATAACCATATTCCCAGCTTGCGTCAGCTGGAAGACTCATCAGGATCGATTCTGTTCTACCGTTGGAAACCAACCCGAACTTAGTTCCCCTATCGTGAACAAGGTTAAATTCTACGTAACGGCCTCTGCGCAGGTTTCTCCATTTCAATTCATCCGAAGAGACGGGCTTGTCTTTTCCGAACTGGATTTGTTCGTTGTATATGGAAGGGAAGGCCTCGCCTAAAGCCACCGCAAAATCACGTAAATCCTCTTTTGAATAATCTTCTGATTCACTGATATGATCATAGAAAATCCCACCGATTCCGCGTGATTCATTTCTGTGCGGGATTTGGAAATAAGTATCTGCCCACGGCTTAAAGCGCTCGTAGAAATTCGCGTTGAAACGATCACAAATTTCCTTCAGACGTTGATGAAACACCTTTGCGTGTTCCGGAATAACGTAATGCGGAGTTAAGTCAATTCCACCACCGAACCAATGCATACCGTTGTCAAGCTCAAAATAGCGGACATTCATATGAATAATAGGAACATGTGGACTTTTCGGATGAAGAACAATGGAAACACCGGTTGCAAAAAATTCTTTCCCTTCGATGTTCATTTGGTGTCGCATGATCTCTGTAACCGGACCATGAACTGCAGAAAATGCCACTCCACCTTTTTCAATCACGGAACCATTCACAACAGTTCGGGTAAAGCCTCCTCCACCTTCCTCACGCGTCCATGAATCTTCAGTGAATTTTCCTGAACCATCGTAACGTTCCAGTTCGTTACAAATAAATAGTTGCAGCTCTCTGAAACGATCTCCGATTTGTTCTTTAGTCATGGTAAATTCCTTTTCTCACCAATTCGTATTCTTCGTGCTTCAGGATAAAGCACTGATTGTTCTCGTACCCGCAATTAACACCCACCTGCGTCATGTTAAACGCATTTTGAATCAATGATTCGTCGTTCGATTTTTCCTGCAACAAATACGGAACGAAATACATCATGATATCATATCCCTGAACGGCAACGCGACTCATATCCGCTTTGTATTGCGCTCTGTAGACACGCAGTAGATTCTCCGTTTTTTCCATCGTATAGTTCAAATCACTTGATGTAGCCCATTGAACGTTGTAAGTCGTTTTATAATATCCGTTTAGATCCTCGAATGAGGCCCAGTCTTTCGTTCCTAGCACAGAAACCTCACCGCTACCTGCTTTAGCTCTTGCTTTGTGCAAAGCATCGATAAATTTCGCAACCAAGGCTTTATCTGTACTTGGAACTACAAATACCGTATTTCCATTTTTTCGGATGTAGGATGTGAAATCGCTGAGCTTTGCTTCGATCAATTTTGGGCTTCCGGAAGTTTTTGCCAACTCGTTGTACTTTGAACGGTAAGCTTCATATAGATCTTTGTCTTTCGAAGGATTGAGGTTAACCAAAACTACCTGAGCTGTTTTGTATGTCTGATTTGTATAACGTGCAAGAATTTTCTGTTGTGTAATTTCCGAAGTAACTGCAGTGTATACAAACGGATTGTCTTTCAATACAGAAGTACTCACGGACGTAGGACAAACCATTCGGATTTTATTTTGTTTACAGAAAGCTCCCACCAGATCCACGGAACTCGGAACAAGAGGCCCAACGATCAAATCCATGGTTTTCAATTCCGGCTTTTTAAGCGCTGCAACGACCTCAGTTGAGTCGACCGGAAAATCAATAACCTGAACAGTAGCTTTGATTCCCATTGCTTCCAGCGAATCCAACGCAAGACTCATTCCCATGTAGTATTCGGTTGCCAGGTTCTTCAACGAAGCCGAACCTTTCCCATCCAAACCGAATGGAAGCAGCACCGCAATTTTGTAGGAATCTTTTTTGGTAAATAACAACTCGGTATCGACCTTCGGTTCTTCTTTGATTACCTCAACTTCGCGCACCGCAACCACATTGATCATTTCCTTTTTAATCGGAATTTTCAATACATCCCCCGGATTTACTTTCGTTGATTTCAGGTTATTGTACTTCTGAAGATCTGTTTGTGAAATCATGTATCGCTTTGCTATTCCGTAGAACGTATCTCCGTTTTTAACCGTATAGCTTACAATGGAATCTTTGAATTCAACTTTCGTTTCAACCGCCGGAGTGTTTGGATTTTGCTCAACCGGTTTCGGTGTTTCAATTACCTTGGTAAAAGGAATATAAATCGTTTGTCCCAATTTTAGCCCTTGAGCAATTGTTGGATTCAATGAGTTCAATTCGTTCAGATCAGCACCATACTTTTTCGCAAGACCATATGGGGTTTCACCTTTAACGACAGTATGATGGATCAATTTTGTCCCGTCTTTGACTTTCACCGTAGCGGTACCATGAGGAATCAGGTAAGCTGTTCCCACTTTCACACCTTTTTCAACTCCCGGATTTGCTTTTACAATATCATCGACAGGCACTCCATAAAGTGTGTGCATACCATATAAGGTATTTCCAGCTTCAGCAACGTGTACAATATATTCTTTGCCGGCCTGGTATTGCATTACCAACTCTTCCTTTTCCTCCTGAGAAAAAGAAACAGCTGCAACACTTAAAGCGAATAATAGGATGAAGATCTTCATGTGTTCAGTTTTCTCAGCATTAGCAAGTGCAATGCCATGTTTATTTTCCATCCAAAAGTTAAAGCGTTTAACGGTTCAAATTTCGTGTCCCCTTTGAACTTTTGAACATTGAACTTCTTAAACAGTTCTTATTCCCACTCAATTGTCGCAGGTGGTTTGGAACTGATATCGTACGTAACACGATTGATTCCTTTTACCTGATTGATGATCTTGTTTGAAATCTTTGCCAGGAACTCGTATGGAAGGTGACACCAATCGGCTGTCATTCCATCGGTAGAGCTCACTGCACGAAGTGCCACGGCATTTTCGTAGGTTCTTTCGTCCCCCATTACACCAACCGATTGAATCGGAAGGAAAATGGCTCCGGCCTGCCACACCTGATCGTACAATCCGTCTTCTTTCAATCCGTCAATGAACAATGCATCCACTTCCTGAAGAATACGAACTTTATCCGCCGTTACTTCACCCAGAATACGAATTCCCAAACCTGGTCCCGGGAACGGGTGACGATTCAAAATATTCTCCGGAAGTTCCAATGAGCGACCAACGCGACGTACTTCGTCTTTAAACAACAAGCGAAGTGGCTCAACCACCTGCAATTTCATGTAGTCAGGCAAACCACCTACGTTGTGATGCGATTTGATCGTCTGACTCGGTCCGCCGTTTACGGAAACAGACTCAATAACGTCAGGGTAAATTGTACCTTGTCCGAGCCATTTTGCATCCTGAACCAATTTGGATTCAGCATCGAACACATCAATGAACACTTTACCGATTGCCTTGCGTTTTGCTTCCGGATCAGTTACACCACTTAGTGCAGCGTAGAATTGTGCAGAAGCATCAACTCCTTTCACATTTAATCCAAGACCTTTATAGCTTTCCAAAACGGATGAGAACTCATTCTTACGTAACAATCCGTTGTCTACGAAAATACAGTGAAGGTTTGCTCCGATTGCACGGTGCAAAATCATTGCAGCGACAGAAGAATCCACGCCACCTGAAAGTCCGAGAATCACTTTTTCATTGCCAAGCTTTGCTTTCAAATCAGCTACAGTGCTTTCAACAAATGAATCCGGAGTCCAGGATTGCGAACACTTACAAATATCAACGATGAAGTTTTTTAGCAAAACCTGTCCTTCCAGAGAGTGGTACACTTCCGGGTGGAACTGAATTCCGAAGGTTGTTTCGCCTTCAATTTCGAATCCCGCAACAGCCACATCGTGGGTACTTGCAATGATTTTATAGTTTGTGGGTACGTGTTTGATGGTATCGCCATGACTCATCCAAACCTGTGAACCAATGGACATTCCTTTGGTTAACACGTTCGTTGCATCAACAACTGCAAGGTTTGCTCTACCGTATTCGCGAATGGTTGAAGGCAATACTTCACCTCCGAAGTGATGTGCGAGGTATTGAGCACCGAAACAAACACCAAGTAATGGGAACTTTCCTTTGATTCCGGACAAATCCGGTTTCGGTGATTCAGGATCTCTTGTGGAAAAAGGGCTTCCGGAAAGGATTACTCCCTTAATGTGATTTCCAAGCTCAGGAACCTTGTTCCACGGATGGATTTCACAATACACGTTCAACTCTCTCACTCTGCGCGCAATCAGCTGTGTGTATTGCGAACCGAAATCTAAAATCAGGATCATTTCTTGCATGCCCGCAAAGATAAGGAATAGTTAGGATAATGGAGAATTGAAAATGGTAAAATTGAAAAGAGGTAGACGTGTTAGTGAATTCAAAATGAAAAATTCAAAATGAACGTGATCTGTCAAACAACTGCATTCATTTTAACATTCCATTTGTGGCTTTTGAATTCTTTTCCATTCTCCATTTTCCATTTTGAATTCTTTTCCATTCTCCATTTTCAATTTTTGAATTTGCCAATTCTGTCAGTCGGAAACTCACCTTTGCAGCCATTTTGTCAGCGTTTTAACTTTGGAACAATTTGTGACAATTGCCAGCCACGAACCGAGTTCCTTCAACTATTATTGCTTATTTTTGGGGTTCTCATTTTTTGAATACAATGTTAAAAGGAATCATAAAAAGCCTTATTGGAGACAAGTCTTCTGCTGACAGAAAGAAATACCAACCTGTTATTGAACAAGTTGCACGAATATACCCTGAAGTTCAAAAAGATTCTGACGATCAATTGCGTCAGCGTACAGCTAAATTTCAGGCAACTATCAAACAGGCCATTGAGGCATTGGAAACTGAGGTCGCTGAACTAAAAACCAAGTCAGCCGATCCGAATCTGCCACTTCACGAGAAGGAGTCATTGTATGAGAAAATTGATGCGAATCAAAAAGAAATCAATGTAGTCATTGAACGTGAATTGGAATTGATCCTTCCGGAAGCATTTGCAGTGATCAAGGAAACCGCGCGTCGTTGGGCCGAAAACAAACAATTGGTTGTAACGGCTCAGGAATTCGATCGTGATCTTGCAACGAAGAAAGACGGTATTACCATCGATGGTGACAAAGCCATCTGGAGCAACTCATGGACTGCTGCAGGAGCTGCGGTTGAATGGGTAATGGTTCATTACGATGTTCAGTTGATGGGTGGAGCTGTATTGCACCGCGGAAACATCGCTGAGATGCAAACAGGTGAAGGTAAAACGTTGGTTGCAACGCTTCCGGTTTACCTGAATGCTTTGGCAGGAAAAGGAGTTCACGTAGTAACTGTGAACGACTACCTTGCAAAACGTGACTCCGAGTGGATGGGGCCTTTGTACCAATTCCACGGATTATCAGTTGACTGTATCGACAAACACCAGCCAAACTCCGAAGCGCGCCGCAAGGCCTACAACGCAGACATTACTTTCGGAACAAACAATGAATTTGGCTTCGATTACCTGCGTGACAACATGGCAAGTGCTTCTGAAGACCTTGTGCAACGTCAGCATCATTTCGCAATTGTCGATGAGGTCGACTCGGTTTTGATTGATGATGCTCGTACACCTTTGATCATTTCCGGACCAACTCCGAAAGGAGATCAACACGAATTCCACGAGTTGAAGCCACGTACTGAAAACGTTGTGGATGCTCAGCGTAAATTCGTTAACCAGGCATTGGCGGATGCAAAGCGTCTGCTCGGCGTAGCGATGAATGGTCAGACGGATGCATCGGTTGATCCGAAAACAGCATTGGAAGAAGGTAGCATCGCGTTGTTGCGTGCTCACCGCGGTCTTCCAAAAAACAAAGCGCTTATCAAGTTCCTTTCCGAACCGGGAATCCGTACTCAATTGCAAAAAGTTGAGAACCAATACATGGCCGAGCAAGGAAAGCACATGAAGAAAATCGACAAGGAGCTTTACTTTGTAATCGATGAGAAAAACAATACGGTTGAATTGACTGAAAAAGGAATTGATCTTATTTCAGGAAGCGATGACAGAAACTTCTTCGTAATGCCGGATATCTCAACGGAGATCGCAATGCTTCAGAAAGAAGCGCTGTCTTCCGAAGAATATAACCGCAGAAAAGACATTTTGATTCGCGACTACTCGATCAAAACGGAGCGCATTCATTCTGTAACTCAATTATTGAAAGCATATACCCTGTTCGAAAAAGAGGTGGAATATGTGATCATGGACGGTAAGATCAAAATCGTTGATGAGCAAACCGGACGTATCATGGAAGGCCGTCGCTATTCTGACGGATTGCACCAGGCGATTGAAGCTAAAGAAAATGTAACGGTTGAAGCCGCTACACAAACATATGCAACGGTTACTTTGCAGAATTACTTCCGTATGTACCACAAATTGGCTGGTATGACGGGTACGGCAGAAACCGAAGCAAAAGAATTCTGGGACATCTACAAATTGGACGTAGTGGTGATTCCTACCAACCGACCAATTGCACGTAAAGACCAACAGGATTTGGTTTACAAAACTGCCCGTGAGAAATACTCCGCGGTTATTGATGAAGTGGTAAAACTTGTCGGGGAAGGACGTCCGGTATTGGTGGGTACAACAACGGTTGAAATTTCCGAATTGTTGAGCCGAATGTTAAAAATGCGCGGGATCAACCACCAGGTACTGAACGCGAAATACCACCAGAAGGAAGCAGAAATTGTTGCTCTTGCCGGTAAAGCGGGAGCCGTAACCATTGCAACGAACATGGCAGGTCGTGGTACCGACATCAAATTGGGTGAAGGTGTTAAAGAAGCCGGAGGTTTGGCAATCATTGGTACGGAGCGTCACGATTCACGTCGCGTTGACCGCCAGTTACGCGGTCGTTCAGGACGTCAGGGAGATCCGGGATCATCTCAGTTCTTCGTGAGTTTGGAAGACGACCTAATGCGTAAATTCGGTTCTGAACGTATTGCACGTGTAATGGACCGTCTTGGATTGAAAGAAGGTGAGGTCATTTCTCACAGTATGGTTTCCAAGTCGATTGAACGCGCGCAGAAAAAAGTAGAAGAAAACAACTTCGGTGTTCGTAAGCGTTTGCTGGAATATGATGACGTGATGAATGCTCAGCGTAAAGCAATCTATAAGAAACGCCGCAATGCGCTGTTCGGTGATCGTTTGGATGTTGACGTTTCAAACATGTTCTACGACGTAGTTGAAGGCATCGTTAATACTTACTCCAACGACTCATTCAATGAATTCCAATTAGAGCTGATGCGCGTATTGGGAATCGATAGTCCAATTACAGAAGATCAATTCCGTTCGTTGAGCAAACCGGATATCGCTGAAGAAGTTTATGACAAAGTTGTAAAGCATTACAAAGCGAAGAACGAGCGAATCGCACAGTTGGTATTGCCACAGGTGAAAGAGTTGTTCGAGCAGAATTCCCGTTACGAATACATGGTGTTTGAAGTTGGAAATGGTCGTAAGAACACCAATATCGTTTTGAACATCAAAGAAACTTACGAAACCAATGGTCAATTGATTGCCCAGGCAATTGAGAAGAACCTTGTACTTCAAATGATTGATAACGAGTGGAAAGAACACTTGCGTGAGATGGATGATCTTCGTTCATCTGTACAACAGGCCGTTTACGAACAAAAAGATCCGTTATTGATTTACAAACTGGAATCGTTCGAATTGTTCAAAGCGATGATGTTGCGTCTGAGCGGAGAAACTGTTGAATTCCTGGTTCAGGCCGGACTTCCGAACGAAAACCCGAACAATGTTCAAAGCGCTCAAAACGCAAGAGTGGAAAATCATTACGAACAAGCTCAGATCCAGTCTTCATCCAGCAGTACTCCTGTTCCGCAATTTAATGGAAGTGAAGGTTACGATGAAGCAATCCGCAACTCCATGCAGCAACGTGAAAAACAGCAGCCTGTGGTAGCAGAGACAAAGATTGGTCGTAACGACCCTTGTCCATGCGGAAGTGGTAAAAAATACAAACAATGTCACGGTAAATAAGCAATTATTTCACAGCTATATTAAAAGTCGTTCAGGGCATTCTGAACGACTTTTTTTATTGCCTCATTCAAACGCCGGTTTCGTTCAAAATTTTGGTCAGAATTTTCATATTGAATGCCGTCATACTGATTAATTGTGTCAATTAGATTCGATACTAATTGCTACTACTTCGCTATGAAAAAATGGCTTCATTTACTGCCATTGCCGGCTTTAAATTTTGGTGTTCCTCATCGGGCAAACACGAAAATTCAACGATCGGTTTTCGAAACAGTAATGCTCCATATTCAACTCATTTACGAGCAAAGAGTTTCATCATTTTCACAAGTCAGGGCAATACGTTTATTAACAGGAATTATTCTGCATCAATGTGCGGAAAGAGGAAGTATATCTAATTGTATGGCATTAATCGAGTGAAGTGGGAAGAGGGGAAAGATTGCCCGGTTGTCCTTTCGTATGGGAGATCCGGGCAATCGTGTTTTTACGCATTTGAAACGGATTCGTATTAACTTTGTTCTCCATGAACATGCGTCCCTTTCTCTCCCTGGTAATGCCGCTGGCTATATGCTGGTTACTACACGCTTGCTCGACCGGAGAAACAGCGAACAAACTGAGTCCAACAGTTACAGCTTTGCACGGCAGAAACATTACCGTTGATACCTTAGAGTTCTACGACACTATCCGTTCGCGACGAATCCCATACGCTTTGTTCAAACCGGAAAAAGTAACAGGACAAAACATTAAACTGGTTATTTTTAGTCACGGGTATGGCGCCAATTATCCGTTGAACTACCTGAATTATTCCTATCTCACCAAAAAAATGGCTCAGAAAGGATATTGGGTATTAAGCGTTCAACACGAGCTTCCCGGAGATTCAGTCATTCCACGATCGGGCAATATGCAGGTTGTGCGTATGCCATTCTGGAAACGTGGTGAAGAGAATATCCTGGTCGTTCTGGACGATTTCAAACGGCTTCATCCGAACATTGATATCGCGTCAATTGATTTGATCGGGCATTCCAATGGAGGAGACATGTCGGTGTTAACGGCAAAAAATCACCCGGATCTTTTCCGTAAAGTGATTACACTCGATCACCTGAGAATGCCAATCCCGCTTCTGGTTACTCCTGCTTTTTCAACCCTTCGATCCTCAGACAAACATGCAGATGAAGGTGTACTTCCTGACAGGATTCAGCAAAAAGAACTTGGAATTACGGTGATCCCGCTCAAAAACATCACTCACGATGAAATGAACGACGGAGCTCCGGGAAAGAAAAAAAAGAAAATCGCTAAAACGGTTGTGCAACTGCTCGAAGAAAAGAGCAGGAGTTGATTCGTTTCTGTACTTTTGAGAACGTATGAAAGTGCTTATCGTAGGAACCGGAAATGTGGCGCGCCATTTGGCTGAACGCTTTCAGGAGAAAGACATTGCCTTTGCCGTAAAAGGTAGTTCAGACGAAAAATCAAAGCGTTTTGCGGACGAGTTTAACGTTCCTTATCTCAAATCCGACGAAAAACCTTATGCATTCGAGCTTGCGTTGCTTTGTGTTCCGGACAGACTCCTGAACGAACTCCTGCCAACCTATGCAAAGTATCTTCCAAGCGCAACTGTTTCCGGAGCATTCTCTATTGAACATTTGCAGTCGACTTTCCCAATTGGCGTATGTTATCCGCTGCAAACGTTCAGCACCGTAAAACCTGACTGGAGCAAAATCCCTTTCTTTATTGAAAGTCCTGATGCACGATTCGAACGGAAGTTATTCGAGCTGGGAGAACAGCTGGGCAAATGTGCGGAAATCATGAGCAGTGAGAATCGCGTGCACCTGCATATTACTGCTGTATTCGTAAATAACTTCGTTAACCATCTGCATGTTTTGGCTCAGGAATATGCAACTTCAAAAGGAATCGATTTTTCGCATTTCGCAGCTCTGATTGAGGAAACTCAGCGTAAAATAACTAACGGGACTTTTACAGACCAACAAACAGGACCGGCGCGTCGTGGCGACATTTCCACAATCGAACAGCACCTTTCACTGCTTCCGGAACCATTAAAAGATCTCTACAAAAATCTTTCTTCCGATATTCTAAAACGCTACCATAACAAGACACTTTGACCATGAAAAGTTACAAGGAAAAACTTCCCTTAATCACTTCATTTATTTTCGATATTGACGGTGTACTAACCAACAATGAGGTACTCGTTTTCAGAGATGAAATGGTTCGAAACCTGCATTCAAAAGACGGATACATTCTTCAGCTTGCGGCGCGAAAAGGATATAAGATTTTCATTATTTCCGGAGGAAATTCAGATGAAGTGAAACAGCGCTTACTCGCCTCCGGAGTTACTGAAGTTCACATGAAATCTTCCAACAAACTTCAGGTCTACCATGATATTTGCGAGCGTCATGGATTAAAGAATGAAGAAATGCTTTACATGGGAGACGACATTCCTGACATTCCCGTTCTAAAGCTGGTAGGAGTTTCCTGTTGTCCGCAAGATGCTGCTTCGGATGTAAAAGCGCTGGTAGACTACCAAAGTCCGTTGGATGGCGGAAAAGGCTGCGTACGCGAGATCATGGAACAGGTATTACGCGTTCAGGGAAACTGGATGAATGACGAAGATTTTTATTGGTGATTTTAACGGCATTTCACGACCTTAATCACAGCTGCTCCTTCCTCGGTTGAAACACGCAGCAGGTAATTCCCTTGTGGTAATACAGACGTATTTACAATTAATTCGTTTGTTTCACCCTCAAAAGACTGAATCGTTCTTCCTTGTGCATCAACGAGTTCAAGAGAGCATAGCTGACCTTCCGGGAGTCGAACCGTAAACTGATCTGTAAACGGATTCGGGAATGCACTGCAATCGATCGTTGCATGTTGTTCAATCAAATCTACCAGATCATAGATTACAGGATCTGAGGTATTATACGGGAAGTTGTATGCATCTCCAATCTTCACCACAAAGATCGAGTTTCCTCCATAACCGTATTGTGAATGATATCCGACAAAAAGTCCATATCCATCAAGCGTTCCGATGATTTGATTGGATTGATCCTGTCCGATTCCACCATAAGCTACCCCATAACCATCCCACGAGAATCCGGCATCGTAACGATACACAAAGACATCTTCCCCATCCGGATAGGTAGGAATTGCCGGATCAATCTGTTGTACCATTGTAAAGAACTTGCCCGCTCCGGCACCGTACTTCAATAAACCCGTATAACGCAGATCGTGACCGGGTGTGAATGATTCCTGGTAAATCATGTTTCCTGTCAATCCTACACTGGCGCGGTACAGACCAGTATAATCGCTTGCATTTGGATGACAGGAACCAACGGCCATTAATTCGCCATTGAAGAACTGTACATCCCTGAATTCCATTTGACTTGTATTTCCAAAAACAGTGTCCCAGGCCATTGTTCCATCTGCGTAGTATTTCGCAATGAACGCCTTATTTGTCAATGAATCCGAGACATATTTCGTTCCACAAACCGCATAACTCGTGTCCGAAACGGCAACAATTCCGGTCAGCACGTCAGCCCCGGGGGTTCCCCATTTCTTCGACCAAAGCAAGGAACCGCTTTTATCAATTCTGAACATGAAGAAATCCGTTTCTCCGGTTGAGGTGGAATCGCTCTCCCCTACTGCAACAATACTCGTATCCGCCAGCATAACGGCATTATGAACACGTTCCCACAAACCTTTGTCGAAATATTTTTCCCATTGCAGATCCCCTGCAGGATCTGTAAACATTGCATAACCATCGAAACTTTGTGTAGGTCCGCTACTGGAAGTTCCGAGGACGTAATACCCAAAATTATCTACAGCGAACACTCGTTTCCCTTCTTCAAATTCGGATCCGCCGTATGCTCTCGACCAAAGGTACTCACCGTTCTTGTCGATATTCAACAGGAATACCTGTGAGGGTGCTTCCTCGAAACTTGAAGAGGAGCCGGTGATCAGGTACGAGCTGTCAACTAGCTGAACAACACCTTCGCCCTTATCGTATCCGTTTCCGGAAAAAACTTTATAAAAAGAAGCAGGCTGGGCATTTACTCCGAGCCAACCAAACAGCATCGCTGCGCAAAGAATTACTGACCGAAGTTCCATACTGATCTTACGATTAGAGATTGACCAAATCCTTTATTTGAAACCAAACCAATTACATCGTCGGTTGCAAGGGTAACACGGGCCATTTTAGCCAGGTAGGAAACACCAAATCCCGCCCGGAAATTTCCAAAACCTCCGTAGCTAGCGGAACCACTCAACATAACCTGATCTACTGGTTTGTAACATAAACCGGCAAAAATAGACGGTACAATATTCAACGTCGGATACAGGCGAACACCGAAGTATGGCTGTAATTGCTTCGCACTGTGAAAATCGATCGCATTCCCGATTTGAATATAACCAGGCAACAAAATCGTACGCATCACAGTATCTCGTGAAATTCCAAGTGAATCCATCACCGAAAAATCATCTCTATTAAACGGTGAAGCATCGGAAGTCAACTGGTTCAATTCAAACCCGGTGTACTGATAGTTTGAATCGACCTGATAAGCGTATTGTCCTGCGTACAGGTAAGCAAAACCGATATTGGAAAACGTAATTTCCATTGTAGCGGTTTTACCTCCGTAAGTGCCGGCAGCAACTCTGAACGTTCCATCCAGGCACAATCCAACTCCTTTGGAAAAGTCATTGCCGTATGTCGAACGAAGGTTTCCTGCAAGTCTCAGATCCACCTGAGAAGCATCATCATTGGTATACAGGTAACCTTTACGCACATTGACTTCTGCGCTTTGCTGCACATTTACGACATTCAGGAAAAGGTTAGAACCATTTTTCTTACTGATGAATCCGAAACCGATTTTCTGAAACTGAGTAAACTTAAAACGCGTATTGGAGAAATCAGCTGTATCAGCGAGGTAGCTTGCATTTCCGTAAAACGTCAAACCATAAGCATCTTTACCATAAGTAAATGCTCCAACGGCTGAATAGCCCAACTTCACACCCCAATTCAGATTCGGACGTTGAAACGAACAGCTGTTTCTGTTTTGATAAATCAATTCATTATTTGACGCAACACCAAAGCGATTCACATCATCGTGCTGATCGAAACTTCGTTGTTTCATCGCATCGTCAATGATACCGCCCCAGATGAGTGTATTGAACATTTCCCGATGCACGGAAGTTCCCTGAAGATCAACCTGTCCATTGACATAGACCGTATGACCTGCAGATGTTGTGGTGTCTACCTCATTTGGAAAATTGACTTGTGCAGCTGCGGAAAAACCGGTCAGAATGGTTAGCAGTAACAGTACTTTCTTCATTATACCTTATGTTTTACCGCAATTTTAGCACCGAGTTTGAACTTCATGAATGCTCCTTCCGGGATGGAAACTTTCGTGGACATATTCGTGTTGACGTCAGGTGTATTCAGTCTGACTTTCAGAATAACTTTTGATGCTGAATTCAACTGTTGTACGACTGATTCAGAACACGGAATCTGCACATAAGAGTCCTTTTGAAGAATTGAATTCACTAAGGTTCCGTAGACGCTTGACGCAATGGAATTGTCGGCATCTAACTGTGCGATAACCGTTCCGGAATTGTTCAGGAAGTATAATTCTACATCACCTTGCATTGGGAAGGCGTTGGTCGCTTTCAGCCAGATAATTCCGGATTCAACATGAGTCACATCGAAGTTCTGATTGAGAGAAAAGTCAAATGTATCCTGTAAAATCAGGTTATCCAAGCCAATATTCAATGGCAAATTTCCTGTGAGTTTAACATCCAGCGGATGTTCATCATAAATTTCATCCCAACCTCCGGAGACATTTCCCCACGGATTAATTTTCATCTGGAAACCGACTCTGTTTTCTCCACCATGATTTTCAAGGTACTGTTCCAGGTTGCTATTGTTTCCGTCGAACGTCAGATTCGTTGTACTTGGCTGTAACGTAGATCCCGTTCCGGTAGCCGCATTTACATTTACCCAGGTTCCGATCTGAGGATGAGTCAAACCGACCGTATTTCCTTCGTAGTTGGTGTTTTGAAGTGTTGTCAGCATAATCTTACCGTTTACCTTCAACCCATTCTCAATGGTCAATCCGAGCGACGCTGCGTCGAGATCAACTGTTCCCGAAAGAATTGAATTCAACGCATCGATGTGCTGCGTGATGGTATCAGAATACGTCTGTGAACCGAAATAGCCTCGAACATATGACAACGTAATGTCATCCATAGTAAAAGAAAAACGCAGGCTATCCTGATTTGTAATGGTTACAGACGGTCCGTCCGGATCAGATTTCACTTGTAAAACCGATTGTAATCTGTTGTAAGACTGTGCATTCTCTCCGCGAAGGTCGAGGCTGTAATCCGTCAAATCTACATAATCAGAAATCGCGCTTGGGTTCGCCAGCGTACCGGCAGGAACTTCAAAGGTTTGCGTAAGTGTTTGCCCATTTTTCGTAACACCTGGTAGCTGAACAGTAAAAATCGTTTTGGTAGGAACGGGGCTTTCAACTCGCAATTTGATTCCACCGGCTTTCACTTTGATAGCTTTCAATTGCACATCCCCCATAGCCATTTCGTGTTCCTGAACATCGTTAACAAAACTGAATCCAGGGGAAACATTGAAGCTATTCAGGTTAATGGCATAACTGTGGTGCACCGTTGTATCGGGAATTTCTACAATGTCGCTTAGCTTCAGAGAGAATACGGTACGATCAATCGACAACTCGTAAAAGCCAGAGTTTACTGTCAGAATAGAATCTCCGACAAGCTGTTCGAGCGTCAGGCTATCCTCAACAAGCGGGAGTTGCCAATCGGTATCCCACTCCGCTTTTTCGCGTTTGCAGGAAGCCAGAGAACCGACCAATCCCAAAGCAAGTATGTAAAGTATTCTTCTCATAGGCTCCCTAATGATACAAAAATGGCGCGAAGGTTGGATTTTAGACGCGCTCAATTACAGTCGCATAGCCTTGTCCAACACCAATACACATTGTTACCAACGCATACTTTTTGGAACTACGCTGCAATTCGTTTGCTGCTGCAAGTAAAATACGTGCTCCCGACATTCCAAGTGGGTGACCGAGCGCAATTGCTCCACCATTCGGATTGATTCTCGGATCATTATCCGCCAGTCCCATTGTACGGGTGCATGCCAGAACCTGCGCCGCAAATGCTTCGTTCAGTTCCAGAACATCCATCTGTTCCAATGTCAAACCAGCCAGCTTCAACGCTTTTTCAGATGCTTTTACCGGTCCGATCCCCATAATTCTTGGCTCAACTCCTGCAACAGCTGCAGAGAGAATTCGGGCAATCGGATTAAGGTTATGCTGTTTCAATCCGGTTTCAGATGCAAGCAACAATGCGGCTGCTCCATCGTTCAATCCTGAGGCATTCCCGGCAGTTACGGAACCGTCTTTTTTGAATGCCGGACGCAGGGCTGCCAATGTTTCAGTTGTTGTATCCGGACGCATGAATTCGTCTTTATCAAAAACCAACGGATCCTGCTTTTTACGAGGAATGGAAACACCTGTAATCTCCTGAGCAAGATGTCCTTTATCCTGAGCAGCTTTTGCCTTTTGTTGCGACCACGCCGCAAAGATATCCTGATCGTCTCTTGAAATTGTGAGCATTTCAGCAAGATTTTCGGCCGTATTTCCCATGGCATCAATTCCGTACATCTCTTCCATTTTCGGGTTAACAAAACGCCATCCGAAAGATGAATCGTAGAGCTGTTGATCGCGTCCGTATGCTGAAGATGCTTTTGACATCACCAATGGTCCGCGGGTCATGTGCTCCACTCCACCGGCAACCATAATATCTGCAGAACCGGTTTGAATGGTTCTTGCTGCAGTAACAGCAGCAGCCATTCCGGAAGCACACAAACGGTTAACTGTTTCACCACCTACTGAGATCGGATAACCTGCCAGCAGAAGTGCCATGCGAGCAACATTTCGGTTGTCTTCACCGGCCTGATTTGCGCATCCAATGTAAACGTCTTCAATCAGGTTCGGATCAAGCGAAGGATTCTTTTCCAACAACGCTTTCAGCACATGAGCTGCCAAATCATCGGCACGCACAGGCGACAAGGTTCCACCAAAATTTCCGATTGCGGTTCTAACACCACTTACCAAATAGGCATCTTTCAACATTTTTCAACAATTTTATTTTTTGGCGATTCCCGGATTGCAGCTTCAATTCAACTAAATCATAAGGACTCGCTTATTTTTTTCGTTGGGCTAAGTTAGCTAATATTTGAGCGCAAGAGACAGAAGGAAAACCGAATTTTGTCGTAACAGTTCTGCACACTTCAATCCATGACGCTGTTGAAAACATTTGTTTCAAAAACGGAACAATAGTTGCTACATTCAGCCTTCCAAACCAAAAATGCTAGAACATGAAACAGTCAAAATTGATTTTGGCAGTATGTCTGGTTATTTCTACTGCGTCATTTGCTCAAATCGAAGAGCTGACACCGCAGGAGAAATCATACCGGGACTCCATTACAAAACTGAATCAGCAGAATGCGGCAGTTGCTGCAAGTCAGGAGGCGTATAACCGCGGGATTGAGTTATTCAATCAGAAAAAGGTAAACGAGGCCATTGCTGAATTCAAGAAATCCATTGCTTCCGATCCGAATTTCACTGCGGCTTATTACAACAAGGGAGTTGCTGAAAATGAAATCGAAAAATTCAATGACGCCGTTGCCACATTGAACACGCTTATTGAAAAACAGCCTGCCTATGCAAAAGCTTATTTCCAGCGCGGCAGGGCGTATCAAGGTCTGAACGATTACCTGAAATCGGAAAAGGATTACGAGAAATCAATTGTACTGGATGCGAAAAATCCGAAGGCATATTACAATTACGGTACGTTGAAGTTTTTACAACAGGATTACAACACAGCAATCAAGTACTTCACAAAAACCATTGAGTTGGACGCGAACAACGCTTATGCGTATAATGATCGTGGAAGTTGTTACCGAATGCTCGAACAATATCCTAAGGCCGTAATCGATTACGAAGAAGCACAGCGAAAGAATCCGAATCTTGCGTTTGTTCTGAATAATCTGGGAACAACGAAGAAGAAAATGAAAGACTACACTGGTGCTCTGGCTGCGTTTAATCGCGCTATTTCTATCGATGCAAGTTTCTATATGGCTTATAACAACCGCGGGGCGACATTACTTGAAAAGGGAAGCGTTGAAGACGCATTGAAAGACTTCAACAAAGCATTGGAACTGAACCCTGATTACGCGCCGGCAGCGTCAAATTTATCAGGAGTTTACTTCCTGAAAAAGGACTACAAAAAAGCAGTTGAATTTGCTGATAAGGCAATTGCTCAGGATCCGAATTACGCTGCAGCTTATGTAAACCGTGGAATGGCGAAGGAAATGCTTCGTGATCTGGACGGAGCCTGCGAAGACTGGAAAAAAGCCAATCAGCTTGGCGCAAAAGAAGGAAAAACGTATTACGCTGGTAACTGCAGCAACTAAAATCTGATCGACATGAAACAATTGATTCTATTAGCTGCATTGGTTCTGAGTTCTTCCGTTTTTGCTCAGAACGTCGACTTTAAAGCAGCGAATTTCAAAGACAATAAAGAAGGCCTGAAAAAGGCTGAAGATGCCATCGCAAAAGGTGATGAATATTACAAATTGGCAAACGAAGCTGCATTTGCTCTTCAGGATTTCGGTTTGAATTACAAACTGGCATTGAAAAGCTACATGGAAGCTCAAAGCTTCAATCCGAAAAATGGTTTACTGAACTTTAAAATCGGTGTTTGTCACGCAAACAGTTCTGATCCTTCATTGGCAATTCCATTCATCAAAAAGGCAAAAGAACTGGATCCTGCATGTGATCCGTTTCTGAATTATTACCTCGGAGTTGTACTTCAGCTGGAAGGCAAATACGATGAGGCAATTGCAGCCTACACCACATTTGAAAACGAATACCGAAAAGCAGACGATTTTGCGAAGTTCGTTGGTCAATGCAAGAAACAATGTTCCTTGAACAAAACTGCACAATCGAAACCGGAGCGTGTTTGGATTGATAACATGTCGAGCCTGAACTCTTCTTCGGATGATCTTGCTCCTTCCATTTCTACGGACGGTGCCGAAATGCTCATCTCTTCAAACCGCGCAAACGGTCATTCCACAAACGAAGTTGGAGAATACGATTTTGACATTTACAGTTCTTCATTACTTGATGATGGCTGGAGTTCACCAAATAAACTGAAAGGGGCAATCAACAGTACAACTGATGATGTATCCAACTGTTTATCATACGACGGAACAAAAATGTTGCTACACCGCTCGGATAACGGTCAGACAGACATTTGGGAATCCAAATTGGTAGGAACGAGCTGGACTGATCCGGTGAAAGCTTCGTTTTACATTAGTTCAGATAAGGCTAATGAGCGTTACGCATGTTACAACGATGACGGTTATAAGATCTACTTCAACCGTGACAACGATAACCGCGCAAACGGAACCGACATCATGTTCTCGTCCATGCAAAGTCGTCAGGAGCAGGACTTCAAAGCCGCTGCACCGGAAGTAATCATCAACTCGCGTTTCAACGAAGGCCCGATTTACATTACCGTTGACGGTGAAACCATGTACATTGCTTCCGAAGGACACGAATCACTTGGAGGTTATGACATTTTCGTTTCGAAGAAAGTACAGGGAAACTGGACTGCTCCGGTAAACATGGGGTACCCGATCAACACTCCTTACGATGATTTCTTCTTTGCAGCTACTGCGAACCGCAAATATGCGTACATCGCATCGAACAGATCAGGCGGAAAAGGAGGTTTCGACATTTACCGTGTTACGTTCTGGGGGCCAGAGAAAAAACCTGTAACCGAAACAGAGGATTACTTGCTTGCGAGCATCGCAATGCCAGTAAAGGACCATGCAATTGAAAGCTCTGTTGATGTAAAAAAGAAGTCGTTGACCGTTTTCAAAGGAACTACAATTGATGCGATTTCAAGAAAACCGGTTGAAGCCCAGATCGAAATCACGGACAACGTAACCGGAAGAGTGATCGAAACCTTCACAACGAACTCTGCAACCGGGAAATTCATCATTACACTGGCTTCCGGAAAGAACTACGGTATTGCCGTTAAAGCAACAGGCTACCTGTTCCACTCCGAAAACTTCGATATTCCTGCAGGATCGGATGATAACCTTGTTAACAAGACAATTGAGTTGAAAAATATTGCTGTCGGATCGAAAATTGCTCTTCGCAACATCTTCTTCGATCACGGAAAAGCAACACTTCGTGCGGAATCAAATGCAGAGTTGGATCGCCTGGTGAAACTGATGAAAGATGTTCCGAACCTGAAGATTGAGATTTCAGGACACACTGACAATACTGGTTCTGCAACCGTAAACGAGACGCTATCCCAACAACGGGCAGACGCAGTTGTAGCATACCTTACAACGAAAGGAATTGCTGCAAACAGAATGGTTGCGAAAGGTTACGGATCGTCGAAACCGGTTGCAACGAACAATACAGACGATGGTCGTCAACAGAACAGACGAACAGAATTTGAGATTAAAGGGAATTGATTAAAACAGTTATCAACGACCCTGACTTCCGATTTTTCAATCGGGACAGGAACTCGTTCACCCTTTAGAAGATCAGAAATTGAATAAAAAAGGCACTTTCCCAAGTGCCTTTTTTATTCAGTAGCTTATTTAAAAAACAATTCAAATGTTATTTATTTCACAACTATAACTTAGTTTTGAAAAAAATATGGTTATGGTTAAGCGTCTCATTCTTGCAGTATTCGTGACTTACAGTACCGGCATGGTCTTTTCCCAAAAGGAAGCGTCGGTTTTTGTTGAAGCGGAAAATTTTAAAGCTGCAGATTCCTGTCTGACTGCAGTAAGTGCCGATCCGGTATTACTCTTTTATGCATTCACATTCATTTATAACCAAGCCGAGGACAACACACCCGCTGCTCTCCGTTTTTTCGAATATGAGTCGGAGCAAAATGGGAAACTGAAAAACCTGTTTCAGTTTTACGACGCTTATCTGAAATTGACTCATCAAAAAATGGTAGCAGCTGACTTCTTTGGAATTGCCGAACAAATTAGTTCCGGACATAACGAAGATGTTTACAGTTACCTGTCCTGGTTATCTGCAATTCATGTTGCGGAACGAGCCAATGAACCGGAAAAAATCAAAACAGCATTAACCGTTTTCAACACAAGTTGGAATAGCTTCCTTGCAAGTGAAAATATCAGTAATCAATCTTTCTTTGCCCGTGACTTTATTGCTTACCAATACATCAAAATTGCAATGAAATACGGAATTGAAACGGAAGACCAGTTGTTGGCAATTACCTTCAGCAGTGATCATCAATCCAAAGCCTTTATGATTCCGAATTTTGAACTTGTTTGGGGACAACCAACGGTCTTTGATGATAAATATGCAATTCTAAAAAAACGAACCCACTCGCCTGATAAACAAGCAGAAAACATAGTATTGCTTGCCAAAGCAGTTTGCGAAACTCCTTCGAAAAAGCACCTGAACATGGCTAAAAAACTGGTTCCAAAATCAATTGATTTTCAGAATGTATTAAAACAGGAATTCAACGAAGGCCACACGAGTCTACCCCTTTCTGATTCCTTGCAACATTACCTGAATACCGTTAGCCAGGACGGAAACTGGTTGATTGTGGATTTCTGGGGAACCTGGTGTGGGCCATGTAAAAAGGAACTTCCAGAATGGAAGGAATTTATGGAGACTCATTATGATTATAACTGTTCAATGGCATTGATCAGTTTCAATTCTCAGCAGCCAAACGAATTCCTATTGAAACAAGGTATTTCGTTTCCGAATAAAGAAGCCACTAAAGCAGAAATTCAGCAACTTGGAATTAATCAATTTCCAACTACCGTGTTGATTTCTCCGGAAGGAAAAGCCGCGTATTTAGGATCACGAGACAAACAAGAATACATTTCCGTATTCATTTCGAAAAAGTAGCCTTAAACATAAAGAAGGACGTCACATAAATACAGACGTCCTTCGCTATTGTCTCAATCAATAAATTGATACGTCAGAAATCGAATCAGGTGAAACGACCCGATGATAATAATGAAAACCCGGGCTGTATTATGCCGTACCATAATCGCTCCCAGCGTAAACATTGTTACATACACCAGCATAAATGCGATGCTCAAGGTTTCGTACAAATCGCCTACTGCTGAAAAGTCTCTTGTTTGAGGGGGACCGTACAGGTTCGGGATAACCACACGATCCAGCAAAAAGTAGATCAATGAAACTCCGAACTCCACACATAACAGAATCAGTACCCAATTCAATGACTTTTTGAGGTTCAGTTGTTGCTCTCTTTCGAAAATTTGTTTTTCGTCCAGATAGTTCTTTTCCATGGCATTTGGTTTAAGGTGTTTCTTCTTCCGGTTCCTCTTTTTTCTCTTTGATTACCTGAGGGACAATGGGTTCGTAATCGAAGCTTTTCGATTTATAAGGGAAGAGATCGGCCATTTCCCCGCTGTAGAAAAACTCATAAGCAACCGAACCGAACGTATATTCCGTATCGTGGATTTTATATACCGAACCTCCAACTGCTGGATGTTTCTTTGGTTTTGATTTCTGGAAACCAAGATTGAATAACGAAGCAAGAATTTCCGGACGATCATCGATCGGATAACCCGCTCTTTTCCATTGTGCCTGAATTTCTCTCAGGAATACAGCAGTGTACAAATACGAATAGTAATGGTTTTTGAATTGAACAAGACGCTGAAGTCGTAGATCCAGTGTGTCGTTTCCGTTGTAGGAGAAGTTTACCGTACTATCGAAATCAAGAAGATGTTCAAACTCTTTTCCGGGATAAAATTCGCTCTTCGGGTCTTTGGCAAAATTTTCAATATTGATTGCCGTATTGCGCTTGATTCCGGTGACCCCATACGACAAGTGATTTTCCAAAGCCAGCATTTTTAAAGGCCCCATGTACCGTTTGTACGATTCACGATTCGAATTAAAGAGTCGGATTTGCTCACCTACCAGACACGCTACAATCAAACGCGGTTCGACGCCGGTGATCATTGCCACGGAATCAATGTACGGTTTGTCTTTCGCGACAGCCAGCTTAAAATCCTTCCATTCAGCGATATTCATCCATTCGAACACGCTTACGCCTTTCTTGCTCGTTTCGGAGTGTTTCATTTTACTGTCCAGCTTCGCCAGATCTTTCTGGTAACGCTTGTTCTTCATCAGACGAAGATCAACAGCATCCAGCATTCGCAGAGCCAGACGTTCGTCTTTGTTTTCGTTATACACCGAAAGAATGTAGTTCGCATTTTGCGGATAATAATCGTTCAGTAACATGATTCGGTTCAACACCTCGAAGCGGTGCTTAACCACAGAAACGCTGTCAACCTTGAAGTTCTGGTTGTACTTGTTGTGCATTTCTTCGAAATAACGATTGTTAGCATCAATTGAACCACCTTCATTGGTCCAGTTAAAGCGTACCGCAAAATAAGCTGCGGTAATAATGAATCCGTAAGCCGCGAATCCATAAAGTAGTGTAAAGTAAGGTATTCTAAACCATCGACTTTTGTGGAAAGTGATTTTCATGTGAGCAATCAAAAAAGTGGCGTAAAACTAAGAAAAAAAGGAGTTTAGCTTACGCCACTTTTCAAATGCTACACTATTTTGATCGGAACCTTATTTTCATCGATAGCAACGAACGTGAATTCACCACTTACCGCTTTCTCACGGTGTTCGGAATACATTTGCTCGATGAAAATATCGACACGGACTTTGACGCTTGTGTTTCCGATGTAAGCTACTCTTCCGATTAATTCGGCAATGGTTCCGGCCGGAATCGGTTTTTTGAAATCGATACGATCACTACTTACAGTTACCATGCGTTGGCGGCTGAATCGTGTAGCAGCAATGAAAGCCACCTCATCCATGAGTTGCATTGCTGTTCCTCCGAACAATGTATCGTAATGATTGGTGGTGTTTGGAAACACGGCTTTAAAAATTCTTGTTTCTGATCGGTTAATGCGTTCTTCAATGGTCATAATTCAATTGTTGAATGCGCGAATGAAGTAACGGAACGCAACGAGGACGTCTTAACTGCTTCAATCGCGAAAGCGTTAGTAAAAAATTGCAGGTAATCTGACTTATCCAAAGCGGACTTACAGTTGCGCGACAGCTGGAGATTTGCACCCCATTCCCCTGCGTAATACGCAGCAAAATTGTAGAATATCTCTTTTTTATCCTAATGAATTATGCTATAATGGAAATGGAGATTCAATACAACAAAAGCACAGAAGCCTCAATGAATTCCTGAAGGCATTTACTACACAGGCAATCGTTGTAGCGTTCCCGCAGGATAGTCAGTTGTTCTGAATTAAGATCTACCCGTGAGCAATGACATTCTTTTACAGCATCTGCTCGACAAACAAAAGATTCGTGACACTTTTCGCACGACTTATCAAAAGGAGATTCGGATGTTAATGCTACGCTCATACGCTTCAATTTTCGTTCAACACAATACGCAGGAAATAAGCTAACAGCTCCGGGAGAGAAGTTTCCGACTTTACTTCAATCCGCGAAAGCACTGTCAGTTCGAATCGACTGGTAATCTGACTTATCCGTCCACCTTAGGCAGACGAATTTACAGTTGCGCGACAGTTCGTGATTCTCACACGATTCCCCAATTCGATTCGCAAGTGGACTAAATTTAAGTGAAATAAGTTAACGCCCCTTAAAAAAAATGAGGTGAAATTAAAGATTTAACAAGTTTAGAGGTGTAAGTAAGAAACCTTCAAAGGTTGCTCCCAATAGTTTGTAACATGCAATGGAGCAAGTATATTAGCCTCATAATACGTATTACAGAACTTTTATAGTGTCGAATACGAAAACAGAGTAAATGATCGTTTTAGGAGCATGAAATTTACCGCTACCTTACTTCTCGTGTTGTGTTTGACTGCCAATTACTCATTTGGACAGTTCATTGTATTGTCGGAAACTTCCGAGATTTCCAATGCAAAACAAACAGTAATTACGGTTCTCAAGCCGCCACATGTAGACGTTCAGCAACATGAGAACATTGCGAGATACGGTATTTTGGGGCCTGAATCGTTTAAAACATCAGTAACTTTTCAATTGGTAAATGAGGATGAGATTCTTGTTCATGGTGCAACAATTACATTACGTTTGACGGACAGCGAAATCTTTATGCTAAATGCGATGCAGGAATCCAGTTTCCGGATTTTATGTACCGAACGCGAGGTAGCTTCCGATTGTTTGGGAAGTCCTTACGGTACCATTCGCGATTATACTTATCTGTACGGTGAACCGGGTACAGCTGCTATTACCGAAAGCCACCTTCAGGATTCCACAGTGTTACTGAAAGACATTTACCCGTCTTCCATGATTGTAACTGTGAAATGTAACTCAATTAGAAAAAGTCACTTACGGGAAGTTAAACCTGCCTTTACAACGAATTGTATCAGTTTTCTTCAGCCAATCATGGAAATGCACACTATGGAGCGTGTGCAAATCGAAATTGTTGATCGGGGAGCTGCTCTGTTGTACGGGAATTTTATCCAGATTGTAAACCCTTTTCCGGAAGTATTGGAGGGAACGGAATACGCTCGTGTTCGATTGGAGCGGGTGATTCTGGAAGGGGAAAATAATCATGCCCCGGTTTACTGGATCAAAGATGCAGTCCCCGTTCCGTTATCTCAACAAGACTTCCTGAAGAATTAATCACTGGCTGCAACGCCAGTTATAACCTGATAACCGTTATTGGTCCAGCTTACAATTCCACCGTCAAGCTCCCTGACGTGTTGATATCCTTTTTCTCTTAACTCTTCCGCAGCAGAAGCACTTCTGGTACCACTGTGACAGTACACGTAAATGTGAGTATCTTTCGAAATTTCAGACGTGACAAGATCGAACTGATCACCGTTCCAATCTGCATGCAAAGCATTGGGTAAATGACATTCATCGAATTCTTCCTTTGTTCGTACATCAAGAACTACAGCTTTCTCCTGAACTGAAATTTCGTGGTGAAACGTTTTGGCATTAAGGAGATTTTTATTGGTTGAGGTTGAACACGAAACAATTACCGACAGCAACCAGAAAATTGGAATGATAAACTTCACGGTTGGTGTTTTTGAATTACCTGGACCAATTGATTCGCAGGAACTACTCCACTTTGTCTCCAAAGCTGTTTCCCTTTTGAATAAAGTATTAAGGTGGGAACCCCCTGAATGCGATGCTGTTGAGCCAATTGATCGTTTTTGTCTACATCAACTTTCACAATTCTGATTTTCTCCCCAAGCGCTTGTTTTACCTGATCCAATATGGGGGCCATGGTTTTGCATGGACCACACCACGTAGCGAAAAAATCAATCAAAACAGGAACATCGCCATTGATGATTTCTTTAAAACTTGCCTTCATCACTTTCCATTTTTCAATTTACTTTCGAGTCGCATCCAGGAACCGGCATTGTATACTTCTTTGTATCCGTTTTCGGTCAACGTTCGAAGCGCCATTCCACTTCTCGTTCCCGAAGCACAACACAAAATAATCGGTAGATTTCTTGGTATCTGCCTGATCTTCAGTTGTAAAATTTGCAACGGAATATTTTCTGCACCGCTCACACTTCCGTTCGCAAATTCCCTTATTGAACGCACGTCAATGATCAAAGCTCCTTTTTCAACCAACTCAGTGAAATTTACTCTTTTTTTACTGAATAATCTATCCAAAAACCCCATTTTAACTTGTTATTTAACGGACCTGATTTTTTACTGCCAACCAACTTCCTCCGTTGTAGCATTCTACCCCACGATCGTTCAACCAACGCATTGCCTGTGCACTTCTGACACCGGAAGCACAACACAATATTAATGGCTGTTTCAGCGCTTTCAGTTCTTTGAGATGCATGGATAAATCCCAGATTGGAATGTTCAGGGATCCATCTAAGTGTCCTTCTAAATACTCCTTTCGGGACCTCACATCTACAATTTTTGCTCTTCCCGTTTTGATCAGTTCATCAACCATCATGTCTTTCGTTTTTAGTCACACTGCGAGGAAAAGAAACTTCCCTTTGCAATGAAATTGTTAGCTGAAACATGCTTTTGAAAACAGCTCATCGCTGCACAAACATCTACATCACATTTCACGTTTTTGGTAACAATTGTTACAGAACCGTAATTTTGTTTCTTCCGAGTTTCACTTTTCCGTTTTCTTCCAACTGCTTCAACAACCGTGATATTACCGTTCGGGCTGTTCCCAGTTCAAGGGCAAGTTGCTCGTGAGTAGAAACAATTTCATTCGAAGAAGTGATGGAAACTTTCTGTTTTAAAGCTGAGACCAAACGTTCATCCATTTTTTTAAATGCGATTGCATTCACTACTTCAAGCAATTCCTCAAATCGTTGATGATACAATCGGAATATGTAGGAAAGCCACTCCGGAAACTCCTTGTTGAGATAGGGCACATGATGAATCGGAATGAAATGAATCAATGTTTTTTCATCCGCTCTTACGATTATCTTACAGGTATCACCCTGAATTCCGCCAAAAAAAGTCATGATGCAGGTCTCCCCCGGATGAATGTAAAAAAGCAGTAACTCTCTGCCATTGTCATCTGCCCGAATAACTTTTAATGCTCCCTCAAGTACAATCGGGATTGCTTTGAAAGCGGACAGTTCCTTTTGAATAATGTCTCCTTCATCGAATGTTTTTGAAAACCCTAATTCTTCTAATTTGTCGATCAGTCGTTTTGAAGTTCTGAATTCAACTATACTACTCAGTTCCATCTCACTTAAATTATTTACGATTCGAAACGAATGCGAAGGTTCATTTTCTTTAAGCATTTCAGGCAGATCAGTTCATAGACCGGCATGTTTTGTTTTAACTGTTTTATAATGTTGGGGACATGGCATTTCCTTGATAGGAACATAAACCGTACCATGAAAAACTGTTGAGTCGATAACGGACGTTGAAAATCCGCAGGAGCAGTAATAGGAATTATCGGTAACGAGCTCAGAAACAAATCTGTCGGAAACAAATTTGCCACCAGTTATGCATTTCATCGTAACACAAAATTCTGCATCACAATGCACGTTTTCAGTGACAAATGTTACACAAGGACAATTTTATTTCGTCCGGGTTTTACTTTCCCTACTCTCTTTTAACTGTATGCTTGCGATAGGAAGCAACGAGTTATCTGAGCTCGCAGGTAAATTGTTTGTATAGAAACGATTTTACCGGAATTTGTGAAGAATGATTACTTTTTTAATGCCCCCGGCAAATTTCGGTCAAAACGCCGGATTGCCTTTCGAATAACCATTCAATTATAACAAGATGTTATTCACTGCCTGAACCGGGTCAGGAAGTTCAGTTTCACCAAGCATTTCACGTAGGTCAATTTCGATTGTTCTGCTCATCGAACACATCGGAATGTCGTTAGCGCCACCTTCAAACGGATTTTCCGTCGCCTCACCGACTTTATCCATGGCAGTAAACACCCAGGAAACGATCGTACAAACGGGAATATTCAACCACACCCACCCGTGTTCCAGCTTATCGAATTCACCAACCAGACCAAAGGGTAACATTCCGACAAATAGCCAGACCAAAAACATCGTAATGCTGGAGAACTGGCGTGGATACGGGAAATTCTTAATCCGTTCGCATTTCCCTTGCTGCTCATAGAAATCCGTCAGCTGTTTTTCAAGTTGGACGTATTCAAAATCTGTAATTTTCCCGGCATTTTTCAGCTCTGTGATGCGCTTCGATTGATGCGCAATGATTTGGGTAGCGCGGTTCTTATTTTTCAGAATTTCCTGTTTTTCAGTTTCCGAAAGAAAACCATTCAAATCTTCTTCCAGGCTACTCTCCCATTCAGGAACACGGTAAAATTGTCGGTATTGTTTGTTGTGTGGTTTGTCCTGATTTTCCCATGTCTGCGGTTTGCGCAGCTGATGTCTCAATGCAGTTAACCAGGCAATGTGACGATAAACCAGTTCACGATGCGTTTCCTGATTGTCGTCCACAAAGTCGCGTGTCATAATCCCCCAGCTCCTGCTTCCGTTTACAATTGCTCCCCAGATCTGGCGTGCTTCCCATAAACGATTATAGGTTTGGGTATTCTTGAAACCGATGATGAACGCAGCGGCCGTACCAACGAGTGCAATTGCCACCCATGGAATGTGAAAACCACGCAACCAGCCGAGGTAATGCATCACTGTTGGAATTGCTGAAACAATCGCTAAAATCAGAATGTCTCGCTTTGTCCAGACAAGGAACTCCCACAAACTATAGTTTTTACCAACGTGCATGAATTATGAATTTGAATTTCTTGATGAAAATTTACTGATCAGGATTCCGACCAATACCACAGAGTAAAGCTGACCTACAATCCCGAAGAACGCCGTAATGAGTTTCGTTGCATGTGTTCCTGGAACAATATCTCCGAATCCGATACTCGTGAGCGTTACTGAGCAATAATATACCATATCCATATAGATGGAAGCCGGTGAACCATCATCGATTCCTTTGAGTGCATTGGGATTGTGATAATAACAAATCTGAAAAATGAATACGGTGATTTCGAGCAACACCAAATAGCCACAAATGGCCGCGGAAATCAAATCGATATTGATGTAACCGGGACGCATCATGAAACGCACCAATTCGTATAAGATCAATCCGAAGAAAAGTGAATACACAATACTGATCCACTCCATGTACCGGTAAGTAATTCCTGAAAAATGCAGAAACAGCGGCATTGCAACTACTGCTACGAACAAGACATTTCTCATGACTTTTTTCCAGCGTTCTTTCCCGATGTAAACGCCTACCAGTCCTATTCCCAGAATGAACATGTTGATCGGCCAGACAATTTCCGTATAAAAAGCTTCATCTGCCAGAATAACTCCCACGAACAGGTGCTGAAAAAGTGCCACAAAAAGCACTTCGAATTTGCGCTTGTAGAGGAATTCGGTAAGATTCATGGGAACTAATTTAGCTTAAATCACTCATCAGGCCAACATTGCAGTGATGATCATATGATACTATCAAAAAAAAATCGGTACCGAAATTACCCGATACCGATTTCACTATGCTATGAGCACCTTATCTAAAGACGTTGATGTGTCCGTTGAATGTGTACTTCTTATCGTTGGTTCGATCTTTTGTTTCAATAGTCCAGGTATACATTCCCTGGGGAACAATTCTACCGTTGTATGTTCCGTCCCATTTCCCGTGAACATCATGGCTTTCCCAAATGATCTCACCCCAGCGGTTGAAGATCAATAGCTCAAAGTTCGCCTCATCTATTCCCTGAGCGTGAATGAACCATTGCTGGTTGAACTCATCGTTATCCGGAGTAAAAGTGTTCGGTGCAAAAATGATTACATCACTGTTTACCTGAACAATGTGCGTCACGGTATCTGTACAACCGTATTGGTTTTCTACCACAAGCATTACTTCGTATTGTCCGGGAACTCCTTCAGGGAAAGTTGCAATAACATCTTCTTCCGTTGAAGCCGAAGGTGTACCGCTGTCAATGAACCAATTGAATACAGTTGCATCCGAAGAACTTGAATTGAACAAGTGAACCTGGGTATTGAACATGCTTACCGGATTCGGTGTAATCGCAAAACCAGCAACCGGATTATCGTAAACGCTGATCATATTGGTGTAAACATGTGTTTCCACGCAACCATCAACCGTGGTTGAAGTAATTGTAACGGTATACACACCCGGTGTTTCGTAATTGTGGAAGGTCGGATTCAATCCGGTTGTAGTAGTCGTAAATCCATCTCCGAAATCGATCACACTGGATGCTACGGGACCATTTGCAGTAAGGTTTGTAAAGTTTACAGGAACCGGAAAGCAACCATCTGTTCGGTCCGGAACCAAATTGAATACCAATGCCGGAGGAACTGTGATAGTCATGCATGCCGTATCCGGTGTTGAACCACACGCTTCAGTTAATATTACGCAGTATTGTGTGGTTTGATTCGTGGTCACATTGAATGGATTTCCGGCCCCAAGAATCGTCGCACCATTTGCGACCCAGGTATATGTATAAGCGGTCGAACCTCCTGTTCCGGTTGCACTCAGTGCGGTTACCGTACCCGGACAAACTGTTAAATCTGACGTAATGTTTGTGATTTGCAATGCCGGTGGTTCCGTCACTGTGAAGTTCGTTGTGGCTGAACAACCATTTGAACCGGCCACATCTATGGTATAGTTTCCTGCTGCAAGATTTGAAATGGTAAACGGTGAGCCGGTAATTGGAACCGAAGGACCTCCATTCAACGTGTAAGACGTTGCATTAGTCACTGTTACCTGAACAGAACCATTCGGGAATCCGTGACACGAAACGTTCGTTACAGCAGTAACAACAGTTGTGTTGATTTCACTAACAGTAATTTCAGCTGCTGAAACACACCCGTTTGAATCAACTTCATAGGTGTAAATTCCAGGGTTCATCGTTACAGGATCATATGGCATAGTAACAGGGTTTCCTGCCGGATTTACCCATGAACCATTTGGAGAAGCCCCAGGTCCGAGAAGTGGGAACAAATCCTGCGGTGTTCCCTGAGCACAAATTGTTAACGTACTATCCTCACCCGGAAACGCGGATGCAGAGACTGAAAAATTCAATTGATCTGTAGTTGCACACAATGGGTGTCCGGTTGGGTAAACCGTTAGTGTAAGTGTTCCGCTTCCATTAAACGTCCCAATTGGATTTGGGATGTTCGGATCAGAAACTACTGCCGCAGGAGACCATACAAATTCGTATCCTCCGTAACAATCTCCTACAAGATTATGAACGACCGTTGAAGGTGCTGTAAATGCTCCCCCATCAGCCAACACAACATTTCCATTTGGATCCAGGAACTCATACGAGCATTCGTTCGGGAACGATCCCAGACCATCAAACTGAACGGTAACTGCAGCTCCGTGCGGAATCGATATGGTGTAGCTCGCATTCAGTCCGGCCGGGATTGTATAGGTTGTTTGAACACCATTTATGGTAACAATCATATTCGCCCCGTTCCAGCCATCTCCGAATGCATCGACGAGATTCAGCGTATAGTTACATGGTGAGCCACCGGAACCCATACCTCCGTCCAGCTGAACCGGTTCACCGTCACAGGCAACTACATCAGGTCCGGCATTTGGAACTACATTTGGTGTTACGGTAACCGTAACCGAAGTATCGTGCTGACAACCGTAGTTATCAAGAACGTTATACGTATACGTGAAAGTTCCGGGACCAGTTGGTGTGACCGTCAACACATCTCCATCAGCTGAAACGGAGCCGTAAGTAGCGGGCATGACCCAGTACGAAGAATCTGCTCCGTGCCCAATTTGCGGTTCAAATACCGTTACCGGCGGGTACAAAGAAGGATCCAGATTAATGTCAAATGCGAACAATGTTCCATCGTCTGCGGCCCAGTTGTCAATTACTGTCAGTGTCCAGATTCCGTTTAACGGACACCCGACCAAATTGGTAAATGGCTGAATCGGTTCATAATCACCAGCTGGGATTGTAGTTGCAAAACCACTGTTTGTCACCCATTCCACCCAGGTTTCTGTTGCCATTGGAGTGAAACAATAGGTATACGGAACACCTTGTGTCGTCGGATCACTACAATCCACATTATCCAACGGATTCGGCTCACCGATCTGTGTTCCGCCTCCCCCCTGCTGGTGCAAAATTTGTGTTTGTCCGCTCGGACATTGAACAATGATTACCAAATCCCCCATAAATGAGTGTTCCAGATCAATACAGAAACTTTCGACATCTGCTACACTTTGAATCGTTTGTCCCGGCGAGAATCCGGTTTGCATGATTTCAACATCCTGAGATACTCCAAGAAGTGTATCCGGCAAACAACCATCCGAAATGGTTTGCGAACCGGAGAATCCATCCCATAACACCTCATAAGATTCGGGATCTGCGGTAAATGAGACACTTTCACCGAGACAGAGCGTGGTATCACCCGGGAATCCGGTAAAATCAGGAATGGTTGCTACGAACACCTGCAAATCAATCAGGTTGGTGTTTCCACAATCGTTATCGTCGGTAACAAATAATTGAACAAGGTATTGGCCCGGAGTATCAAAGGAGTGTGCAACGTTTGGTCCGCTTGCCGTGGTTCCGTCCATGAAATTCCATTCAAAATCCGTCAGGTTGAACCCCATTGCCGCAAATGATCCGTTATCGGAAAAGTTTACAACATCACCAACACAGACACGTGTGCTGTCCAATGTTTCACCGTTTACAATTCTTCCAGCGGCTGTAGGCGTAGCACATGGTGTTTCGCACGTAGCGGATGCGGTAAACATTCCTGTTCCGGTAGTGTTTGAACGGAAGCGAATCGTGATACAGCCCGAAGTATTTAAAGCCGTGGCGTTGATGACAACTCCCTGTAGCTGGTTTCCGGTATAAGTACCTAGTGTTGGTGCGGCGGTTGAATTACCATCGTAAACATCCATGTAGTCTACGTTCGTAATGTTCGGCGCGGGGTTGTCGTCAACAGTACTCAAAGAAAAGAGGTTGAATACAACGGAAATTATGTCTCCGGGAGTTCCGGGACAAATGGTTACAGTGACGTTTTCGTTATTGCCATATCCCGGGCCGCCTTGTCCACCGGAATCAATAATAAAGCCGTTACAGGTATTGAACGTTTGGTTGTTGTTTGCCGGAAACATCTGAATTACTGTTTGTTGTCCCCAGGCAGAAATGGAGAGAAAAACAACCAATACGGATCCTAAAAATTTCATGTTACTTAGTGTTTAGTGGACTTGCGCTGAACGCAGCTGTGATTTCACGAATTGGTAATAGCATCAATACGCGGTCTTCATCAATCTTGAAGTACTGCTTTTCAGCAGACTGAAGTTTCAACCCCATTGCAACGAAGTTGAATTCCGTAGTTCCCAAGCTCGAAATCTGCTCCGGAGTCCATGCCAGGGTATTTTGAATCAGTTTCTTTTCGTCTTTGGAAAGATCAGATTTCTGAACAACCTTGTAACCGTTGTCCAGCTCAAACACCATGTAGTTATAGCTAAATGTGTTGTACTTGTAGGCAGAAAGGCCTTTTTCGCCGTAATTCAGGCGTACTCTCGGATCGATATCCTGAGCAGAAATTGTTGTAAACGTTGCTGTGGAGAGCAGCAACATGACAGATAGAAAAAAGTTGTTCATCCCAAAGTGTTAAGGTCTTCACAAAGATAGACTCCAAAATCTAACAATGGTTGACTCGAAAATTTAAAAACTTCAGTAAAAATCACAGAATATTGAAGAGCTAAACCGAATTTGTACGAAACTTTCACAAAACAAACGAAATGTTTAGTTAACCTCCTCCCGGATTCTGAATCTCTGTAGCTTTGACTAACAAACTGTTTTGTAGAATATTACTCCTCAAAACCCAATTTTATCAGGAGATTATTGAATCCATCCCAACGACAGGAACCGTCTAGAATGTTCAATTGTTCGTCGTTAAATGTTACATTATATCTGTAAGTCGTGGTACAATAATATCTGGGCATGTTTCTCAACTGCGCTTCGAAAGTATTTAGCCAATTGATAGACTCTTTGTTCATTTCCTTTTCCAGATCGTTATAGCTTGCGTAAAGCTTCTTCCCTTTTTTATAAAGCAACAATTTTTCGGTATAAGACGGTATTCTGCAACCTCTAATTGTACACAGAATCTCAACCGTATCGTTTTGAGCCAATCGTTCCGTCCAGTATTTCACGGGGAGTTTTTCTTTGCTCAGTACAAGTGCATCGAAACAAATAGTCCGTGTATCGGAGACTATTTTTACTTTTTCGCGAACGGTGTCCAGAAAAATCGAAATGTATTCAGCGGTATACGTTCCTTTAGGCAAATTGATTTCTTCTTCGCTGGAAAAACTAAGCCCCACTTCTTCTACCAACGAATCGTTTTGGTACCACTCCATGCCGTAAGGAAACATTTCGTCTGTCCCCCAGCAATTCACGAACCTGATGGTTTGCTGAGCAACAAGACCAACTGTAAAAAACTGAAATACCAGCAGAAGTCGGATAGTTAACATACTGAAATATAGAAAAGTTTAGCTGAATAAATTCTTTAGTTCGAACACTTTTCGCAATACCGTTTTTTGACCTTCGGATAGCGCAACAGATTAAAACAATCGGAAATGTATGAACACCAACGTGACGGATTCATATCGTATGCATCGTTATGAATTTGCATGAGTTCTTCCGATGGATTCATTCCTTCAATTAAAGTTCTGGTAAGGAGCAATGTATACAGTCCGGTTTCATCTAATTCTTTTTTTTGATAGTATGGATTCAATACGTCAACCGCCATTTCATTCATACTCCAGGAATTATAAAACAATGCCAGATTAATGGCATCTGCAACATCTAACACGTTCTTTTTGAAATAGTCTGAAATGAACTGAAACGATTTGTGAATGTTAGGACCATCGTTTACCTGACCGAAATACTCAATGAATACCAACTGGACATCCAGCATCAATTCGACTGGTGTCAGATCTTTCGTTAATTGTGTCAACTTTGAAGGATGGATCACCTTTGCAAGTCGTTCCCGGGCAACATCCCATTCTCCCAGAAATTGAGTCCCAAGCAGCGCATAAAGAAAGCTAAGGTTGTTTTTAGCTTTCTGGCTTAACTGTCCCACTTTGTTATTCCATTCCAGAACGAAACGTGTGGTAGTCATTTCATCTGTCTGATAGACTAACGATAGCAATGCTGAATAAGCCGCAACCACTTCCGGATGCTCCAGCGCATATTCAAAAATGGGAGTTTCAAGAACCACCAATGGGAAAGGGTCTTCACTATAGTACAAAGCAAAGGCCGCTTTATTGAATAAGTCATTGTTTTTGAGCGCAACAGCTGTCATCAAATTTGCTTCGAAGAAAGCAGTAGAATCAAAAAATTCAAACTTACCGCTATAATTGATTACTGCTTTCGCAACACGTTGTTCAAAAAGTAAGGAATCCCAGTTCAATGGGATTGGCGAATGACGCGTTTCAACTTTTCGAAGACTGTCGTGGGAGAGTTTCAGCAATTCCTGCTGATCAAAATACAACAACTGAAACACATTTAGGTCCCAATTTTCACCGTGTCTTTTCTCAATTACTTCCTTTTTTGCTTCAGTACGTTTCAATACATCCTGTTCAATGAAACTAGCTCTCATAGAGTCCAGGTAAGCGTTTTTGACCGGATCTCCTTCTATGGAACTGTAAGCCTGAATCTGAACGGAATAAACCGATCCCTCACCAAGAATTCGAGGTAATTCCACCGGTTGTGTTTTTGCTGTCTTGAAAGTATATTGAATTTCCTCACTTATGATAATTCCTTCGGAAAGCCAGGCAGTTTCCTTCACATCCTCCCACATCGGCTCAATAGGGATCAATGGGTAATCCGCTGATGGAACAGGAATCGGAAAGATATACTTACACGCTTCTCCATTGTTAATCAGAATAACACAGGGTAGCATTTCCTTTCCTTGCAGGGCTGCAGGAATTGAACCGATTTCCGCGATAATTCTGTAGTCTCCTTTCGCTTTGTTTCTCGCAAATAGCTCATCTCGATATACCGGCTGAAGTAAAACTCCATCGTACACCTTTGAAAGATCCAGGTTGTTATCTTTTCCGCATGTAAATTGATCCTTCGCAACCAGATCTACAGCAATTCCGTCGTTTGGATCACTGAGAATTTTCTGCAACCAGGCTTTATCGTGGTACGACATGATTACCTTATCACCTTCAATGCTAAAGCAATTTCCAAGGTGCATGACAACATTTGCAAAGCTTGAGTAGTCTTTCTCACAGTCTGTCGAAGCCCATTTCAGACCAAAGCCATTGTTTGACAATTGCCCGGAAACGACAACACCTCGTTTTCCAAATACCTCAGTCGCGTAAATTACACTTTTGTCTTTGTCGTAGGTGAATCCAAAATCGCCAAGCGTGTAGGAAGCTTCAGTCATGTTGGCGTAATGTCCGGGCGACTTCTTCCATTGCTGAAACATTTCTTCAGCCACCAAGGCAATATCTTTTTTACTCAACGGGAGTTTTACAGGACTGGAAAACAGGACATTTTCTCCGCTCAGTTCAAAATCATTCCCGCCGGCTTTTTCAATCCGTTTGTCGGGTGACTCAAATCCTTTTTGAGTTTCGTCGTGTGTCAGAACATTCTTCTCAGCCATGAAATCGGAATGCTGCTGCGCCGCTTTCTTCAGTACGACATCGTTTCCAAGGGGTTTTAAGCCAAGTTCGGCGCGAAGTCCATTGACTTTCTTAGTTAGTTCCAATCTCAGTAATTCTACATTTTCCGGTGTCAGTTGAGCGGAGCTGAAAAGGGGCAAAAGCAGGATACAAAGGAGAGCAAAGCCAGACAACAGGTGATTACGTTCAGGTATTCTCTTCATAAGTGTTTTTGAGGTTAACGAAATAGCTGTGAAAGGGTAACATAAAAAGTCAAAAATGCAAAATACCGTATATTTATTTCATTTTGAACTCAACCATTTTGCATTCCGTTAGTCCTCTTCATCGAAATCCTCTGCGTCCGGTAATTCCAGTGCCCGAACATCCTGAACAGCGGAACCGGCGATACCTTTCACGGAGCCATACATTTCAATGGTATTCACAATGACTTTTTCAATTTGCTTTTCGCGTTGTTTCCAGATGCGTTGCATGGATCGTTTTTCACTTTCCAGATCGCTTTTCATTTGAGTAAATCCTTCCACGATTGCCTCCACTTGCATACGGAACGTATTACTGGTAAGGAAATCGTATAACATGTGCATCTTATCGCCTTTATTCTCCTGTGATGCCACTGCCATACTCAACTGAATAATCGACTCGCGCAAAACGGTACATAACCCTTTGAATTCTTCGAACGTACAAATCCAGATACCCTGCCTCATTCCCATGCGCTCCATGTCTGAAGGCAGTACCTCTGTAACCAGTACACCAATATTTGCACCTTTGTCACGGATATCCGCTTTGAATTTTTCAATCCACGCCGGCTGAAAATCTTTGGTACGTTTGGATTCATAATAAATCGTTCCGCAGTTCAGTTGTGAATGTGTATTGACAGTTTGAAGACAGTCACCCCCACGAGCACCCTTCTTAATTTCTTCAATGGTATCCAACGGGAACTTCGCAGCCAGCCATTCTTCAATTGCCAGCTCCAGCACTTCACCCTGGAGTTGCATGGAACCTTGTTCCTGCTTGCGCTTCATTTCTTCGGTCAACCGCTTTTGATCCTCTAATTGTTTCAACAACTCTTTTATTCGTAATTCATTACGTTCTTCTTCGGACTTACGAATTTTATCTTTTTCCTCCTGCAATTGAGCATTCAATTTCCTTTGCGCTTCCGCTTCAACCGCTTCCTTGAGTTCCTCCTTTTCACGTTTCAGACGTTCAATTTCAGCTTTGCTTCGGTTCAATTCCTTTATTTGTTCGGATTTCTCATTCAATTCTCTTTGAAGTACCGCAAATTGTTCGGCCTGTTCCTGCGTTAGCTTTTGCTTCAAACGTTCCTCAAGTCCTTTTCGTTCTTCACGCAATTTCGCTTCAAAACGTTCCTGGAACAATTCATTTTCACGTCGTTTCTTTTCCTCAAACTCCTCCTTTTCGCGCAATAATCCTTCCTGTTTCTTTTGAAACTCCGTGCGCTGTTCTGCCAATTGCTGTTGGTATTTTTGTTGGATCTGCTCTTCCAGCTGATGTGCAAGCAAATCGTTGACGTCAATTGACGTACCACACGTCGGACAGTTAATGTGACTCATAATTGCGAAATAGACGATAAAACCGAATAACATCAAAAATACAGAGGAAATTGACTGAAACGTTGAATTGTTGAAAACTGAGTTTTTCAATTTTTCGGATGAGGACACGCCAATGCAATGTCGCAATGTTGCGACATCGTTCAAAAACCCGAATTCTTCCTACTTTTACCTCAATATTCAATATGACACAGCACATCGATTCCACACACGTTACCTTCTTCCAAAACTTGCTCGGAAATCGCGTATTGATTGGAGATGCTATTTCTGAAAACTACGCTTCGGACATGACGGAAGATTTCGTTTTTTATCCTGCAGTGGTTGTAAAACCGGAAACTACCGAAGAGGTTTCGGCAATTATGAAGTTCTGCTCCGAGAATAACCTGATTGTAACTCCTTCCGGAGCAAGAACGGGTCTAAGTGGTGGCGCACTGGCTGATAAAGGTGGCGTTCTGCTGAGTTTGGAACGAATGAATCGCATTTTGGAAATTGATGAGAAAAATCATCAGGTAACAACTGAGCCGGGTGTAATTACAGAAGTATTGCAAAATGCCGTTCGTGAAAAAGGGCTGTTTTATCCACCGGATCCGGCGTCAAAGGGTTCCTGTTTTATCGGTGGAAACATTGCAGAAAATTCCGGTGGACCTAAAGCCGTGAAATACGGTGTCACAAAGGACTGGGTCCTGAACCTGGAAATTGTTCTTCCGAATGGTGATGTCATGTGGACCGGAGCAAATGTGATTAAAAATGCTACAGGCTACAACCTCACACAATTGATCATCGGAAGCGAAGGAACGCTTGCGATTGTCACTAAAATTGTGTTGAGACTGATTCCACATCCAACGCATACACTGCTGATGCTTGTGCCTTTTCGCAAAGGAACCGAAGCGTGTGAAGTTGTTGGGAAGATTTTTATGGAAGGAATCATTCCGAGTGGACTGGAATATATGGATCGTGACGCAATTGTATTTACGCTTCCGTATGTTGATGATGCCCCGGATATTCTCAAAGACGATCATGACGCACATTTACTCATTGAACTCGATGGCTTTAACCTGGACGTTATGATGCAGGATTGTGAGAAGATTGTTGCGCTCCTTGAAAATTACGATACCGATGATATTCTGTTCGCAGATACCGAAGCTCAGAAAGAGAGCCTTTGGAAACTTCGCAGAAAAATTGGTGAATGCGTTAAAAGTCACTCGATTTACAAAGAAGAAGATACAGTGGTTCCAAGGTACGCTTTACCGGATTTATTGAAAACCGTGAAACTGCTGAGTGCAAAGTACGGCTTCAAACCGGTTTGTTACGGTCACGCAGGCGACGGAAACTTACACGTCAATATTGTTAAGGATACCCTTTCCGATGAAGCATGGAATACCCAGTTACCCATTGCTATCCGCGAATTGTTTGAGGAAGTCGTTAGAATGGGCGGAACCATTTCCGGGGAACACGGAATTGGTTTGGTACAGAAACCGTATATGGAAATCGCATTTCAGCAAGGACAAATCGATTTGATGAAAGCGATCAAGCAGGTATTCGATCCGAAGAATTTATTGAATCCCGGAAAAGTCCTTCCCTGATTATTCTTCCGTTGCAGAAGCGAGAGCTCCAATCAGAGCAAGAAGTCCAAGAAAGAATGCACCAACAACCTGGCCGAAAGTCACGCGATCTTCAATTGAAGTCCGTCTTACATTATCGTATAACTTTCCGTCTATATTACTGATATTCACATCATAGACGATATTGGCATGCTTGTTCGGTTCATTCACCGCAACTCTCTTCACGGCAGCTTCCACTCGTTCGTTATTATTCGACCAAACAGAAATGCGTTGGTTGTGTTTGATTGCATCTACTCGTTCAGACAGACATTCGTAATCCACTACAAACTCATCAACGGTAGTCATTCTGACATTTTTATAAAAGTGATTCTTGTAATAGAATGAAAGCAATTCTTCGCGTAGTGCCTGATTGACACGCGCATTTTTTCCAGCTACCTCAATCCAATTCTGACCAAGCGTATCGGCTTTAACCGTTACTTTCACATTCCCATTGATGTTGTTCTCTTCTTCAATAACACTTCGAAGCGCTGTTATGATTTCATTTCGTTTTTGGTTGTAGTATACCGAATCCAGTTCTTCAAAATGATAAACTGTTGAATTACGAAGGGCATTGAACTCATCCGACTCCTTTTTCCGAAGCGCGAGGGTTTCATTCAACTCACTCACAAATCTTTTCTGGTCTTTGACGGTTGAATTCACTGTAATCCAGTACACCATAAGTTCCTGCTTATTTTTGTTCGAATGATGCAGTTGAACCAAATCATCCCTGAAGGTCCAGGAACTCAATACATCTGTATTGTTCGTTTGCAGGTTCAGAGAAGCATTCCAAAATTCGCGGTAAAAATTTCCAATGTATTCCTCATAACCGTAGCACTCGAATCCCGTTATGATGGAATCCAGTGGCAATTTCTGCACAGAATAGCGCAATTCAATGAATTTTGTTTCCGGATTGATTTCAGGGTTCGCCTTGCTTTTCCAGCGCTCGTAATACTGCGTTACAGAATCAGAAAGTTTCTTTTGTGACTGTTGAATTCGCTCGAAATTGAATTGCTTCGTCAGGAAATCGTTCATCCTTGCAGACGCGAATCCATAAGAAACATTTCCAAACTCCGTCAAATACGGTTGATTGGCTTTAGTTACTTCCGTTGTGTACCTTGCTTTCCCAAGGATATAATATCCGTTCAGCTGCGCGGAAGCGCACCCAAAACAATTCAGGAAGATGATTAATGCGGTTAATTTCATGTAGATTTAATTGTTCCAATATTGGCCTTCACCATTTTTCATTCGGTGATATGCCCGCGATAAGTATGCCAAAACTATTCGCATGGAATCAAAAGCTTCTTCCGTTTCAGCACTGATCTCTTTCTTTTGCAGTCGCATCAAGAGTTTCATGTACAATCCCTGAAAGCAAATTTCTATGTGATTTCTGTCTTTCAGGTTGGAATGTGCCTTAAAATCTTCAATAAAAGGAACGGCGGTGTCGAATAAGGTTCGGTATTTTTCATCGTTAACGATAGACAGCAGGGAGTTGTGCATGTATGACAATTCCATGATGATTTCCTGCAATTCCATTCGATGCCCCACCTCGGTAATGCGTTCGTTTTTCATGTCCTGAATTAAACCCAGGTACCACTGACGATACCGTTCCGCAAAGGAATCATCGGGAAGTTGGGGTAAAACGAAGTTGTTCATGATCAGGTCGATGTCGAACTTGAACATTCGGATCACATCTTCGATCTGATACATGTACAACACGTATTCAGCAATATTCTCCTGGAGTTTTTGCTGAGCAATGCGCATAATTACTTTGTAAGGTTATCGATTTTCTCTTCTTCGGCGTTAAGGAAATCAATGAACGATTTAGTAACGTCCATTTTCGGATTGATGAAACCGATTTGTCCACCTGGAGCCTGGATCAATAATACATCCAATCCGTATTTCTCACAGTATTTCTTACTTGCAGCCTCAACCTTTTTCCCCAGCGCCATAAGAGATTTGCTTGCTTCCTCGTCTAACTGCTGAGCCATTCGTTGTTGGTCCTTCGCAAATTGTTCCTGCTTTGCATAAAATGCTTTTTCCTGATCTGCGGTAAGTGAACCCTCTCTTACCTTAGCCTGCAATTGATCGTTCATTCTTCTCAATTGATTCTCGCGAGCAATCATTTGATCCTGGAACTGTTTTGTCTTTTTATTGATTCGATCTTCTTCCTTCTTGAACACCTTGAATTGACTTTTCAGACTATCCTGATAATAGAAGGCAATTTTCAATTCTCCCGGTTTAACAGCAGGAACAGTAGGTGGTGTTTCCGGTTTAACTTCGTCTTTTTTCTTGTCAGAACCACAGCTTGTAAGCAGAGCTACAGCTGCCACAAATACAAAAAACTTAGCTTGTTTCATAGTTGATTTCGTTGTTGAAAGCCCGATTCCCAATCTTCACGCATAGCGATAAATCGGTGCAGGCATTTTGATAATAATTCGGTTGTTATCATCTTCTTTACTTCCTCCACTCCCATCACGTCACTTTCGTTGATCTTAAACGTCTGTTCGTATTGGCCCAATTCGATTTTCACCAAATAACGGGCATTGTACAAGAATATTTGAATCTTGAAACGGGAATGAGGAACCTCAGCAATTACACGCATAACGGTTCAAAAGTAAGTAAAAAAAGAAGTTCAAAGTTTAATGAGTTCAAAAGTTCAGAGAGTTTATAGGAGATGTAAAGCTTGAACTTTAAACCTTAAAACTAGTGAACGCTTGAATGTGTACCGGCGAATTCTAAACCAGGACGTAATCGTTATCGGAGTATTCTCTGAAATCGAACGGAACACGAACCATGAATGCATAATCCTGACCAACTTCATACATATCTTCATCCGACCTGCGGTAATACCATTCCACGCGAGCCTTCATACCGTTATCCACCAATTCGTTCAGTTTGTATAACAAAAACAAAATTCGCTTCGACGAAGTAATATTGAAGTATTCCAAATCGATCTTCACCAATGTCTCAGAGCTTGGGGTACGCATATACGCATCGAACCAATCGAGTACAACGCCCCAAAATTCTTCAGGGTTATCGGGTATAGATCTACCCTTGATTTCCATAACGCCAGTAGCGGGGTCTAGGGAAATAAAAGGAGTTTGTGCACTAGCCTCTATCTGTAACAGGTCCATTTTTCACTTTATCCGTTGCAAGTTGTAAAAATAAATCCAGTTAGCAAATCGTTTTTCTACCAAAGTGGCAAAAAATTCGACAAACGATTTATGCAGTAGTTTCACTATCATGGAGTTATAAGTATTTACCATGAACTATTTTTTTCTAACATATGCCACCAAATCGTCCATTGGACTAGCCAAACAACGTCCTAACTGCCAACCGTTCAATTGCAAAACTTCAGCCAGTACTTCTTTTTGATGATAACCATAGCTTCCAACAACATGAAGCACTTTTTCACCTGTCATCAATTGCAGTAGGTGTTCGTCAACGAAGGTTTGTATGTTTTTACTGTGAATTGCTTTTACCGGACAGTTTTTGGTTTTTTCCGGTAATGACGAACAGAATGCAATGTATTTTCCGGGTGAAGTGTTCTTAAAGAATTCTTCACGCGAACCAAACAACTGATCTAACTCATTGTTCCACTCCCCGGATTCCTGAAGATTCTGAACGAATAACTTACCGAAGTAAAATCCGGAACCTTCGTCTCCGATTGCAGGACCAAGCCCTCCAACACGTTGTTGAATTTTTCCCTCGTTCATTTCCAGGAGTATGGACCCTGTTCCTAAAATAGCCACGTATCCATGATGCTCACCACAGAGCGCCAAACCGGCCGCCAGCGCATCGGTTTCAATACTAAAGGAAGAAAAGCCCAAAGATCGGAGCAATTCATCGGTTTTCAGTTGATTATCCGGATTAGACATTCCGGCTCCATAGAAGTAGAGATAATCCGGTGAAAAGGACGTAATAACTTCCGCCAATTTCTGCTTATCTTCTTCCGGAAAGACGGATTGGTTTCTTGGGTGTAAACTGGCGGTATCAAAGCGCCCCAGTTCCGTTTCTTCGCCATATGCCCAATTTGTTGAAGTTCCTCCGCTATCTGCTACAATCCATTTCATTCTCTGTATTCTTCTGTTTTATACCACTTTTGAGGTATGTTACCAGTGGGTGTTTCCGAGTAACTTTGCAACGCATTGCACAGCAATATAACCCCGTCTGAAAGAGACGAAAGTAACCTTTCTGTCTGAATATTAGAGCTTCGGGGTTCCCTGATTTGTACGACTCGTGGATATGATAAAGTTGCAAACACCGGATTTTACCAGACAGGTTCCTATCGGACCACTGGTTGCATTTCGGATCATTTTCGGTGCGTTGGGGGTTTTCGGAGCATTGCGTTTCATGTACTACGGCTGGGTAGATTCACTCTACATTCAACCCAGGTTTCATTTTCACTATTTCCTGTTTGAATGGATTGACACACTTCCCGGAAAGTGGATGTACTTACCTTTCATTGTAATGGCGATAAGTGCATTGGGAATTGCACTCGGGTGTTTTTACCGACTTTCTGCGGTGCTGTATTTTCTAAGTTTCACTTATGTGGAATTACTGGACAAAACGAACTACCTCAATCATTACTACTTCGTAAGCATCATGGCTTTTTTGCTGATTTTTATGCCGTCAAATGCTGATGTAAGTGTCGACGCGTATAGAAATCCCAAACTTAGAACTACTACCGTATCCTATTGGTCGATTTGGATGCTGCGCTTTCAATTGAGTCTGGTCTACTGCTTTGCAGGTATTGCTAAGATCAATCCCGACTGGCTACTCGAAGCTCAACCCTTACGAATCTGGCTTCAGGGTTATCGCGATTTACCGTTGGTTGGATCGCTTTTTGCCAGTACCTGGCTGGCGTACGTTTTTTCATGGTTCGGTTGTATCTACGACTTGTTCGTACCCTTCTTTCTGATGAATCGCAAAACCCGAATCTGGGCTTACGGGGCCGTTATTGCTTTTCATCTGCTTACCTGGATGCTTTTTCCGATTGGAGTATTCCCGTGGGTGATGATGGGCGCCACACTGGTTTTCTTTCCGGCTTCTTTTCACGAAAAGTGGCTCCGCTTTTTTCGTTCAAAACCTAAAACGGAAATTGCCCGGAAACAAAAACCACTTACACCGCTCTTCAGGTACGGCCTGGTTATCTTCATTGCTATTCAGCTGTTCATTCCCATTCGATTCCTCTTTTATCCGGGGCAATTATTCTGGTATGAAGAGGGGTTCCGCTTCTCTTGGCGCGTAATGTTAATGGAAAAGAAAGGCTATGCTACATTTTATGTTGTCGACCCGAAAACCGGTGGCTCCATTGAAGTGAATAACGCGCTTTACCTCACAGACACTCAAATCGACCAGATGTCGCGCCAACCGGATATGATCCTTGAATACGCGCAGTTCTTAGGCAAGAAATACAACGATACTGTGCTTCACTTCGGGAAAGAGAGCGTACATTTGCAGCGCCCAAAAGTAGAGGCTGAAATTTTCGTAACACTTAACGGAAAACCACACGCTGCTTTTGTTACCAGAAAACATAATTTACTTCACATTTCACCAACTCAGTCGTACACCACATGGGTAGAGGAACCGTTGCCATAATTGCTTTGATGCTAGGCTCAATGGAGCTGAATGCACAAACGTGCAACGTTACGGTTGTGGACGAAATCGGGCAACACGTACACCAACTCACCGTTGAAAACGGAAGTAAGACAGTGCTCAAAAGTTCCAATGGAAATTATTCGTTCCCTTGTACGACCGACTCTGTTTACCTTTCCGCGATCGGTTTGATGCGCAGAGGTTTTACCTGCACGGAATTGCAAAGCATGACCACTGTTGTACTGGATTTTCCTGCAGATGAAGTTGATGAAGTTGAAATTACCGCCAAACGTCTGCTTTATTTTGATATTGGTTATTTACCACCTATCAAAGGAGTTCAGATTGCAACCGGAACCAGCTCCATTATTCAATTGGATCGTCACGGTGGAGCAAAATCTACAGCGAATCCTCGGGAGTTATTTGCTAAAATCCCGGGGTTGAACATTTGGGAAAGCGATGGTGCCGGAATCCAAATGGGTGTTGGCGGCCGTGGGTTGAGTCCAAATCGCGCAGCAAATTTCAATATGCGTCAGAACGGCTACGATATTTCCGCTGACGCTCTGGGTTATCCTGAGAGCTATTATACCCCGCCGTTGGAAGCCCTTCAGAGTATTGAGATCATTCGCGGTTCTGCTTCTTTACAATACGGAACACAATTCGGAGGATTGATGAACTTTGTTTTCAAAGACCCGAACCCAAATCAGGCATTGGAATTCACATCGAGAAATACGGTAGGAAACCTTGGCTACATTGGAACATTCAATCGTGTTTCAGGAACCTGTAAACGTTGGTCGTACCAGGCATTTTACCAACTCAAAAAAGGCGATGGATACCGACCAAACAGTGAGTTTGAACAGCATCAGGCTTTTGCTCAATTAGGTTATACAATCAATGAAAAAAACCGCATTCGCATCGAATACACCAAAATGTACTATATCGCGCATCAGCCGGGCGGGTTGACGGACAAAATGTACAATGAAGACCACATGCAAAGTATTCGCGAACGAAACTGGTTTAATGTGGATTGGAACATTCTGGCATTGCATTACGATTATCAACCGAATAAGAGTACCACTGTAAACGTTCGGGCCTTCGGTATGTCTTCCTACCGAAATGCCCTTGGTTTCCTTGGAAAAATCAATCAGGCGGATAACGGTGGAAACCGTGAGTTAATTGCAGGTACATTCCGGAACGCAGGAGCCGAAGCACGATTACTGAAACGTTATTCTCTCAGCAAGTCGGTTACGGGCGGATTCCTTATCGGAACACGTTTCTACCAGGGAATCACAACAGGAAAGCAAGGGTACGCGTCTGCAAATTCAGATGCCGATTTCCACTTTTTACATCCTGACTCACCGGAAAATTCCGATTACTCGTTCCCTTCACTGAATGCAGCCATCTTTGCAGAGAACATCTTCTTCTTCAACGATCGCTGGACGGCAAACGCCGGTGTACGTTTGGATTACATTCAAAGTGCAGCCAAAGGAAGTTACAATCAGTATAGCATTCATCCACTTACCATGGACACGCTGGCTGTAACACCACACCATGAATCAAACGCTCTGACAAGAACAGTTCCTTTGGGTGGAATCGGAAGCTCTTACAAAGTCACAAAACGCACTTCTGTATACACCAATTTCTGTATGAATTACCGCGCTGTAAACTTCTCAGACATCCGCGTAGTCAACCCGAATGTAATTGTAGATACGGGTATGCGCGACGAATACGGATCAACAACAGAAGTTGGATGGCGTGGTTTCATTTCTCGATTCGTTTACACCGACATTGCCTTTTTCCATATTTTCTACGGCGATAAGATCGGGCTTGCCCCACAGGGAGACAAAAAAATCCGAACAAACATTGGCGATGCCAGAAATTATGGTGTGGAATTCTTTACTGAATTTGATGTCATCAAAATGTTGAGTGACTCTTCAAAGTTCGGTTGTTCTATTTTTGCCAATTTCTCTTACATCGACGCATATTACATTCGTTCTCGTGAAGCAAATTTCGTTGGAAAACAGGTAGAATATGTGAGTCCGGTTCTTTTGCGTTCCGGAATCAAATTCAGAACGGAAAATTTCCAGATTCAGGTTCAGGGCTCATACAATTCAAGACAGTATACAGACGCCTCGAACTCGGTTAATCCAAGCGCAGATGCAGTGATCGGTGAAATACCTGCGTATTTTGTCTGCGATGCCTCTGCGCGTTATTCGTTCAAAAAATACTTCCAGCTTGAAGCCGGAATGAATAATGTGCTGAATGCCACTTATTATACGCGTCGAGCTACTGCTTATCCGGGGCCAGGTATTTTGCCAAGCGACGGAAGAACATTTTACGTTACTTTGCAGTTCCAATGCGGAACGAAGGCTCAACATTAAGCGAACAATTCAAAATCATCGGAAAACTGGGAAACCAGACCCGACGCAAGTTCTCTACCATTTATCGTGCGGAAAACAGAATAACCGGAGAACACGTGGTACTGAAAGTTGCTCAACATAGCGAACTAGCGCTTGAACGCCTGAAACAGGAAGCAACATTTTCTTTTCATTTTACCGGTCTTCCCCACGTAATGGATTTTCAGGAATCCGAAGACGAATCTGTTTTGATTCTAACCTATCAACCGGGTATTTCCTGGACGGAATATTTTAAGGGAATCCGACAAAAGGAACGGCTTTCGGAATTGATTCGATTGTTGAAATTACTCGCTCCGGTGTTGAATGAAATTCACGACAGAAACATTGTTCATCTGGATCTTAAACCAACAAACTTACTTTATGACGAAGCTACAGATTCGGTGAGCATCATTGATTTTGGGCTGGCAATTCAACATCCACTTTCAACATCGCGTAAAACGTTATTTCCGCTTGGTTATGCTTCACCTGAAGCATTGCTGAACGAATTGGAGTTAACCGACAGGAGAAGCGATTACTTTTCGCTAGCGGTAACGTGTTATCAGGTTCTGTCTGATAAACTTCCGTTGTTGCATCCGAATCCAAGTGTAACGACGAACTTACAACTGACATATCCTCTCCCCGATTGTCCGGGTTTGAACAAACACAGCAATACCGTATTGCAAAAAATGGGAGCCAAATACCGTTTCGGTATACCTCCGAATCAACTACCAGAGAGCGAACGCAAGCAGGCTTTGATCGCTGGAAAAGAGCTGCGATACGGGTCGGTCCGGGATTTCATCACCGATCTTGAGCAAAGTTCAAAAAAGCGTTGGAGCTTGTTCTAGTAAATCTCCTTTTTGAAGCCCAGGTTGAAACCGAAGCTCAACGGTGCAAAAGAATTATACGAAGCAGCCAAACGGTTGGATGGCAGACCGAATACAAGGTATGATCCCGTAAGGTCAAAATAGAACAATCCAAAAGGAACGTTGTACTTGACTCCGGCATTCAATCCAAGACTAAAACCAAGAACGCGTCCACGGGTATCGGTCACGGGCTGACCACTGTTATCTACGAATACGTATTTGGATTCGTCAATGCTCTCCTGATTGTGTCGTGTTACCCCCATGGTTGTCAATTCGAAAATAGATCCCCCGTAAGCAGAGAAACCGTAATCGTATCCACTTCCCAGATAGTAACGCGTTCCGGCCTGAAGATTCAGGTAACTGTTTCCGAATTTTGTTTCGGCAAAAACCTGAGACGGAAATGTTGTCGACGGGTCTATCGCCGCTGCCTGCATTGTATCTGTAGTATAGTTAGGGAGAGTGATGATCATTCTTCCGTAGAACGAAACCATGTCGTCACGCGGAACTTCAACACCAAGATGCATTCCTTTGTAAAGCCCGTCAATTCCGAACCCTTTAAGGAAAGATGCACCACCGGTAACTCCGACCTGTGCATTACCACTTACAGAAACAAGAATTGCTACAATTGCTAAATATCTTTTCATGTCTATTTGTTGTATCGCTCGCAGCCTTCGTGATGCGCTCCGGGCAAGTAATTAGTGCTCATCAGAAACTCGTTTACGATTTCACCGCCAACAAATTTGAAGTGTTTTTTGAACAACTTCACCCATTGTTCGCGAGAGAGAGTTCCACGGGTATCTAACCAATTCTTAAAGCTACCGAATTCTTTTTGAATTTCAATAACTTGCTGTGCATTATTAATGACGGCAGAAATCTTCAATCGGTTGCGTATTATCCCACTATTTCCGAGGAGTTCCTGAACTTTCAGGTCATCATACCCCGCAATTTTTTCCACCGAAAAATTATCAAACGCCTCCCTGAAATTATCTTGTTTTAACAAAATGGTGTTCCATGACAAGCCAGCCTGATTGATTTCCAGAATTAACCGGCCAAATAACTCATTATCATCATGAATGGGAACACCGTAATGGTGGTCGTGATAAATCCTATGCACATTTCCTTCCGGAAGGGTTTTCACATAATCGCAATAACTCATAGTTGCACCTTACTTCGTAATTTTACCCAAAAATACAGTTATGCCTGTTTATTCGTTCAACGGTTTCATTCCGGTCATCAAAGAAAGTAGTTTTATTCATCCACAAGCCGTTATTACAGGTAACGTTCATATCGGAGAAAACGTATACATCGGTCCGGGAGCAGCCATTCGAGGAGACTGGGGCGAAATCATCATTGAGGACGGCTGTAATGTGCAGGAAAACTGTACTATTCATATGTTCCCGGGAACCTCTTTGCGCCTAAAAAAAGGTGCTCATGTCGGACATGGTGCAATCATTCATGGCGCAACACTGGGAGAAAACTGTCTGATTGGAATGAACAGCGTGATCATGGACGATGCAGTAATCGGTGACGAATGCATCATCGGCGCGTTGAGTTTTGTCCCTGCAAAAATGGAAATTCCGCGACGCAGTCTTGTTGTTGGAAATCCGGCAAAGATCATCAAAGAGGTAAGCGATGAAATGATCGCATGGAAGACTCAAGGAACAGCGTTGTACCAGGCTCTTCCAAAGGAATGTCAGGATACACTCAGAGAAGTTGAACCGTTGCGGGAAATAGAAGCAAATCGTCCGAAACAGGAAGCTATGTACGCGACCTGGGAAAAAATCAAAAGTTCAAAATGATTGAAGATCTCTGCCTATAAGCAGATTCAACTGGAATATGAGCGTTGGCATGTTACCATTTTGAATTTTTAACTTATACGTATTGAATTTTGGGTTTACCTTTTCGGAAACCTGACATTCTTACTCAAACTAACGACACATGAAACAAATACTTAACCTCGTTTTCTGTGCAACGATTATTTCAATCCACGCTCAGGAGAACCTAAAGCCCGGAGTTGAGCACATCAATCTAAGCAACAAAAACATCTATAAAATTCCGGATTCTATCATCAAAAATCCGAATGTTCGTTCCATTGACTTTTCGAACAATCCGTTTTTTGACCTCCCTGAAGGAATCAAAATGCCTGGTGTCACACAGCTCGATCTGAACCACACTTCCATCAATACGTGGCAGATCGACCGTATCGGGAGTACTTTTCCAAACCTGGAACAACTCAATTTATCCAACTGTCAGTTGCTTTTCATCGGGTCGCCGTTACAGACCTTCGGAAAGCTCACAACCCTTAATTTATCTAACAATGAACTGGAAACGATTCCCATGGAATTCCAGTCACTTCGGAACCTTCAAAACCTGAATCTGGATAACAACAATTTATCAAAAGGAACCGGTGCGTTGGGTTATCTCTGGAAATTGAAAGCACTCAATATTCAAAACAACCCCGACATCAATCCAAATGATGTATTACTGGCGCTTTCGTTAAATGAAAATATTGATCAACTTGCCATCGATGGTGGAAAACTTACTTCCAAAGGTGTCCAATATCTTACGCAATCCAACATTCATAATTTATCCCTGAACCAGCTGGAAAAAGAACTTCCGGCGGGAATGATTGAAATGACGCAACTTGGGCACCTGACAATCAGTAATAGTCCGGATTTTGAGGATTCAAAAAACCAATTAGCAGGCTTAAAGAAACTGGAACATCTGACGTTGAACGAAACAGCAATCCCTTTGTCCTTACAGAAACAGAGCAAAATCGACTCACTTGAAGTAAACGCATCAGCTGCTCTTTGGGCAGAAAATCTTGTCGCCATTGGAAAAAACAAATCGTTAAAGTATCTCGATATTTCTCAGAGCGAATACGATCCGAAAGATCCCGAAACGCTAAGAACCAATTTACCCACAACGAAAATTGTCACCGGAAAAGCCTCTCAAACGACCGAAATGCTGAGCAATTCCGTTCCAACAATTCTTGAAGAGAAAATTACTTCAGCAGTCATCGATCCAACGATTGAAAATGTCGTCACTGTAAAACAAACCACGTTTGAAATTCCAGAAAATGCCTTTCTGCTTGCGAATGGACAACAATACAACGGACCGGTCAATGTCAGTGTAAAAATGTACGATAACCCGTTCGGGATGGCTTTGGAAGGGGTTGGAATGACGTACAACGAAAATGGAAGTAGCGAATTGTTTTCTTCGAATGGGATGATCGATTTTCGTGCTCAAACTCCGGATGGAACAGAACTTTTCCCAAATCCGGATCAGCAAATCATGGTAACCATGCCAAATCTGCAACCGAATACGCCAACGGAACTCTTCAATTACATCGATTCAACCAACACCTGGGTAAGAACTCCCGGATCAACACTTCAACCGATCAATCCAAATCAGGACTTACAGCGACTCATTGATTCCATCAATAAAATTGATTTTGTTTCGCGTGTTTCACTTTCCGATATTACTCCGCTATTCGGTATGGAATTCAAGTACAAACGAAACGATCCGAGCACTATTCGGTTTATCTCGTACCGCTACAACGAATTCAATAAAAATAACGCCTCAGACTTCGAATATGTGAACTCGTTCAAAGATCAACCTTTCCAAATCGATACGATCATCAATGAACAAACGGCAAAATACCTGAAAAAGGTTGCTACCAAGAGTCGGACGTATAGCAAGCGTAAATTGAAAGACGGAATAGATCCACGCTCCATACCACGCAACATTTACCTGATCGACATTGTACCGGATCTGGCTCATGACAATTACCGCCTTTCATTTATGGTGAAAGACAGCATTCTCTCCTATCCTATTTCGTTATCCGGAACTTCGAATCTGAGTATTCAGTATAAATACAGATCGTTTGAAAAGGATCGTGGACAGGCTTACCGTGCGATGAATGAACAAAACCAGTACTTCCGTAAATACCGCGACAGTTTGATTGCAATACAGGCGGAGAGCATGCGCAGAGCTGCTGTTCAACAGTTAACAAGTACTTACAACTATAAGATACAATCGCAGGAATTATTGCGTTTTGGATTGAGCAACTTCGGACTCGTAAACTGTGACTTTTTCTCCAGAGTAGTTCCAACTAATTTTATACGGTTACCTAAGTTGGTTCGCGATCAGGATAACAAAGACGTTGAACTTCCTGTAGATGTCCGGGTCGTGATTCCATCGCAAAACACGTATGTCAATGTTTCTTCTGACAATGTTCCTATCTATGAAAACAAAAAGAATTACGGCATTGCCAATTTCGGAGCAAATCTCATCGGAGTATTCGTGTTATTCGGATCTACCGTTGATGTAAATAAAATCAAACTGATCGATATCAGTGGCAAAGATCCTGATGAAGTTCGTAAACTGATTGAATCCGGGCAATAATGAAAACAGTGTTTGCAATATGCTGGATATGGAGTTGTACGATTGTTTTCGGACAGCCGGGCAATTCCGTTCAATTGCTCCGTAGTAAATTATGCAAGACGGATTCCACTTATGCTCTTGAAACACGAAAACCGGGAAAAACAACTTATGATTTTTTTCAGGATAGCCTTGATCCTATCTACGAATTAACAGCCGATGCTATTTCAACCCTTGGAAAGAACAAGAAGAGTCCAATCGTCAGAAGCCATGTTCTCAATGAACTGGCGAAACTGAGCTATGAAAACATTCGTTCCATTGCTACATCCAAACGTAAAACCCGTAACCGGATTGCCAAACGCCTGAAACGTATTTTTCTTGGCACGGCCTGCTCTTTTAAACTCATCAATTATATCGCATTTGAAATAGACCTGGTGAATACCAAAGGAAATTTCTATTACGACAAAAACGGCTCGCTTGGTGGCTTCAATCTCTATAAAGGGAAGGGAAAAATTACTCCAACTGAAGAAAACCCGGAACCAGAGCAAATTCCTGTAGATCTGTTTACGGAAAAGGAACTTTCAAGGCAAATTTCAAAAAAATTAAATTCCTGGGGAATCTCGGGCAGACTCCGAAACAAAGAAATTACAGCTGTCGGAATTTACATTTCTCCACGCCCAAAGACCTTCTACAAAACAAAAACACCACAAGCCCGTGTCGTGATTATCTTCGGAATGAAACGCTTTGGGTTGATCCTGAAAGACCGAAAATGGAGGAAGAAGTATGCTCCAAATACTAAGTAATTGTTAAATCAAAAATCGTTTGCACTTTTAATAGTTAGCTTTACTAACTAATTTTTGCAAATGGTTCAGTACGAATGGCCGCTGGGTCGAATCTTCAGTTTTCTAACCAAACAATTTATCGGTGAATTGGCACTAAAAATGGCCGACACACCGGTGGAACGCTATTATTTCCCATTGTTCATCATTGGGAAAAATTCAGGAAAAATCAGCCAACAGGAACTCGCGGACCACATTCTTACGGACAAAGTGAGCATGGTCCGGATCATTGATGCACTTACGGAAGACGGTTATGTACTGCGAAACGTTAATCCGAATGACCGACGTCAACACCTGTTGAGCATTACAGAAAAGGCTGAACCATGGATCGATGTTATCGAACAAAAAATGCGTGAAACAAATGAGCATTTCATGGGCTTTCTTCCTGAAGAAAAACGCGATAACTTTAAGGAACTTCTGCAACTCCTGGTTTGTAAAACCAAGGATATTCCGGTTGAACAAATCGAACTTTTTTACACACGTCAAACACCCAATAAAAAATGAAAATTGTAGCATACTTATCCGTGGCGACTCTCATCCTATCGTCCTGCGGCTCAAAAGAAGAAACAACGGCAGGACCGAAACAGGCACCGCAAATTACCGTTGATGTTGTGGAATTGAAGGAAGGCGAAGTGGCTCGAAACATTTCCATTCCGGGTTCCATCATTCCAAACGAAGAGGTTCAGGTGTACAGCGAGGTTTCCGGACGTATTCAACGTATCGCTTTCAAAGAAGGTCAGCTTGTTACCAAAGGAACTGTTTTGGTTCAGGTGGATACTGACATTCTGAAAGCACAACGCAAACAATTGTCTGTAGATCTTGATCTGGCAAAAAAAGACGAAGCCCGAAAAAAAGCACTGTACACAGGAAAAGGCATCAGTGCGGAAGAATATGAAAAATCTGCCTCCAACCTGGAAAGCATTCAGGCACAAATCGAGTTGATCAATGTCCAGATTTCGAAAGCCACCATTCGCGCACCATTTAGCGGACGCATTGGTCTGCGTCGCGTCAGTGAAGGAGCAGTGGTGAGCTCTTCAACACTCATTACAACCATAGTTCAGGAAAATCCAATCAAAATCGAGTTTGCCGTTTCTGAGCGATTCGCAAATGCCGTCAGGTCGGGTCAGGAAATCCGTTTTAAAGCCGACGGCCAAAACGAAAGCTACAGCGCGAAAGTATATGCATTCGAACCGTTAATTGAAGAAGGAACTCGCATGCTGACTGTTCGGGCCGAAGCACCGAATAAAGGCAAATTCGTTCCGGGAACCTTCGTTTCTATTGACTACGATTTGGGAATCGAGCGAAAGGCCTTCATGGTTCCTGCTGAGTGCATTGTTCCTGTTTTAAAAGGACAAAAAGTACTCGTTGTGCGTCAGGGAATTGTGACGGAAGTTCCGGTAGAACTTGGAATCCGAACGGAAGATCAGGTTCAGATCATCGGTGATATAAAAGCCGGAGATCAGGTGTTAGTCAGTGGACTGATGGCTGTGAAAGCAGGCATGCCGGTAACAACTAAAATCGTGAACAAATGAATATCGCATCGTTAAGCATCAACAGACCGGTACTGGCCACTGTGCTTTCGATACTGGTCGTGATTTTCGGAATTATCGGTTTCTCCTACCTGGGCGTACGCGAATTCCCTTCCGTCGATCCGCCGGTTATTACAGTTACTACGAATTACAGCGGAGCAAATGCCGATGTCATCGAATCACAGATTACCGAACCATTAGAGGAATCCATCAATGGTGTGGCCGGTATTCAGACCATGAGTTCAACAAGTTCTGATGGTCGAAGCACCATTGTTGTAGAGTTCGATTTAAGCGTTGACCTCGATGCTGCGGCAAACGATGTGCGCGATAAGGTATCCGGCGCAAGCAGAAACCTACCGAAAGACGTTGATCCACCGATTGTTGCAAAAGCCGACGCCAACGCAGACTTCATCTTCGCACTAACCGTTCAATCGGACAAAAAATCACTGCTGGAACTTACGAAGCTTGGAAACGATGTTTTCAAAGAGCGCTTCCAGACCATTAAAGGGGTAAGTGAAGTTCGTATTTGGGGAGAAAAAAAGTACTCCATGAAGTTCAATCTCGATCCGGAGAAAATGGCAGGATACAACGTTACTGCCGTTGAAGTTCGAAATGCATTACTGAACCAGAACGTTGAATTGCCTTCAGGAAGAATTGAAGGAAATGCAGTGGAACTGACCATCAGAACGTTCGGGCGTCTATCCACTGAACCGGAATTCAATAACCTTATCGTTTCTCAAAAAGGAACGGAAATCGTTCGGTTAAAAGACATTGGAGAAGCTGTTCTGGCCCCTGAAAATGAACGCACTATTCTGCGGGGAAATCGTGGTATTCCTATGATCGGAATTGCAGTGAATCCTCAGCCCGGAGCAAATATTATTGAAATCGTTGATGAAGCCTACAAAAAGGTCGATCAGATCAAAAAAGAACTTCCTTCAGACGTAAAACTGGGAATTGCACTCGACACAACGAAAAACATCCGCAAGTCAATCTCTGAAGTAGAAGAAACTATTTTGCTGGCCTTCGGATTGGTTGTAATTATTATTTTCCTCTTCCTGCGCGATTGGCGGACAACACTGATCCCCATTATCGCCATACCGATTTCGTTGATCGGTACATTCTTCGTCATGTACATTTCAGGCTTTTCCATAAATCTTCTGACACTGCTTGGGATTGTACTGGCAACCGGATTGGTAGTAGACGATGCCATTGTAGTGATGGAGAACATTTATGCTCGTGTAGAAAAAGGTGAAAATCCCAGGGAAGCAGCACACAGTGGTTCCAGAGAAATCTTTTTCGCTATTATTTCTACTACAATTACGTTAACGACGGTTTTCCTTCCGGTAATCTTTCTGGAAGGATTAACCGGACGTTTGTTCCGCGAATTCGGGATCGTTGTGGCAGGATCTGTAATCATTTCCGCATTCATCTCCCTGACCCTGACGCCAATGATGAGTTCACGAATTCTGAAACGCAACGAAAACCATTCGCGCTTCTACCGGATGACTGAGAAGTGGCTCGACGGATTGATGACAGGATACAGAAATACCTTATCCGGTTTTATGAAACGTTCCTGGATGGCATTCATACTTATGGGAGCTTCAGTTGCGGTTCTTATAGTTACATTCTTGTCGTTACAGGAAGAATTGGCGCCGATGGAAGACAAAGGACGCTTTCAGATCAGAGCAACGGCTCCGGAAGGAACATCCTATGACCGTATGGACGAATATCAGACGGAATTGATCAATCTGATCGACACGATGCGTGAAAAAGACAACATTATTGCTGTTACTTCACCTGGATTTGGGTCTTCCGTTTCCGTAAACCAGGCATTTATTCGTGTGAATCTTGTTCCGCAAAGCCAGCGAACCCGTACACAACAGGAAATCGTTGATGATCTGATGCCAAAACTATCGAAATACAACTTTGCACGAACGTTCATCGTTCAGGAACAAACCATTGGCGGTGGACGTCAATCCGGGTTTCCTGTTCAGTATGTGCTTCAGGCTCCGAACTTTGAAGAAATGAAAGAGGTACTGCCGAAGTTTCTCGCCACGGCAAGTGCTGACCCAACCTTTAGCGTTGTTGATGTCGATCTGAAATTCAATAAACCGGAAATACAGGTAGATATCAATCGCGACAAAGCAGCTGCTATGGGTGTTGACATCAACGACATTGCAGAAACCATGCAATTGTACTTTTCCGGTCAGCGCTACGGCTACTTTATTATGGACGGAAAACAATATCAGGTGATTGGTCAGGCCATGAAAGAAAAGCGTAACGATCCAATGGATTTACGAGGAGTTAATGTACGCAGTGGTTCCGGCGAAATGGTTCCGCTGGACAACCTGGTTACACTTAGAAATGAATCATCTGCCCCTACCCTGTTTCGTTACAACAGAAGCGTTTCTGCAACTGTTTCGGCTCAACCGAATGAAGGAAAAACCATCGGAGATGGAATCGATGCAATGGACAAAATTGCAGAAAAGGTACTGCCTGAAACATTCACACACAGTCTGGCAGGAACTTCCAAGGAATTTGCTCAAAGTGGAAGCAGCATCATTTTTGCGTTGTTACTTGCACTGATATTGGTTTACCTGGTTCTTGCAGCACAGTTTGAAAGCTTCAGTGATCCGCTGATTATCATGTTCACTGTGCCATTGGCTTTTGCAGGAGCATTCCTGTCGCTTTGGCTGACTGATCAAACCTTCAACATTTTCTCTAAAATCGGAATCATTGTACTAATCGGCCTGGTTACTAAAAACGGAATTCTGATCGTGGAATTTGCCAATCAACGCAAAAAGGATGGTTTAAGCGTAAAAGAGGCAATCATTGACGCTGCTGCTTCACGTTTCCGACCAATTGTTATGACTACGCTTGCAACGATTCTTGGAGCCCTCCCAATTGCGCTGGCACTGGGCGATGCAGCTACAAGTCGTATTTCAATGGGAATCTCAATTGTCGGTGGATTGGCATTCTCGTTGATCCTCACGCTTTACGTCATCCCGGG
>CBIHND010000011.1:0-120693 GCA_966211245.1 uncultured Fluviicola sp.
ACCAGATCTTCGGTTGCTTCATCCAGAATGTTCATGAGTTTTTCCGTTGCTCCGATCGATTTCTGAATACTTGCATAGAAATCCGGAAGTGATCCGATGCTCGCTGCGAGCAAAAGCGTCACCATCAGGAACGAATACAAATCTCCGGTTGCGAGCGTTGGATTTGCGCCGTTTGTCATCAATAATCCTTGCCAGATGATAAAAACGATCGCTCCGAACATGCAGAATACAATGAAGGAAATAAACAATCCACGCCAGATTCCGCTGCGGATGTTCAGCGCTCTAATGGCTTCGGTAGCTGTTTTGAAGCGCATGTAACTAAAGGCTTCGTTGGTAAATGCTTTGATGTTATGAATTCCCGTAAATGCTTCTTCGGCGCGTGAATTGGCATCTGCGGTTTGATCTTGTGCTTCTTTTGAAAGTCGACGAATAAACCTTCCGAAGATCACCGCAACGATCGCAATAACCGGAACGGTGGCAAGCATGATGAGCGATAATCTCCAGGAAATGAAAAGCATGAAGAAAAGCCCACCGATTACCATTACAATTTGTCGGAAGAATTCGGCAACAGTTGTTCTAAAGGTTTCCTGAAGCTGTGTGATATCTGCGGAGAGTCGGCTTGTGAGTTCACCGACCGTGTTTTTATTATAGAAGTCAATCGGAAGATGAATCAAACGACCAAACAGGTCGTTTCTCACGTCGCGAAGCATATTTTCCGTCACGTTGGTAAACAACACCACACGGAAATAGCTAAACACGGCTTGTGCTCCGAAAAGAATGAACAACGCCATGGCAACAGTATTGAGGTTGCTCAGGTCGATTGCCTTTACAGCCTCTGCCATTGTTGTCCTGGTTCCTGTTCCCGTTCCTAATAATTGTCCCAGCAATACAGGAAAGACCAGTCCGATTGAAGTTGAGAGCACCAGAAATATCCATCCGATCAAATACGTTCCGCGGTACGGACGCATGTATCGGAAGAGCCCCATGGCTTTCTTGTAACTGTCTTTTGTAAGTTGAACTTTTTCTTTTCGCGCTGTTTTCGGTCGCAACATAAATGCGTAATTGAAGGACACAAAATTAAGGCAATTGTGAGATTAATGATAGAAATACTCAATGTAAATGGGTAGTTGGTCTCTGAAAGTCGATGAATCGTCGCGCTGAAGAGGTAAAGGGCGAAATATTTCCAGCCGCTAATGATGTTGCTATCAATGTAGTGTTTCCCCTTTTTCTATTTTTTTAAATTATTTTTGCGTCACACTTGACATATTCGAAATTGTACTTATCTTTGCACCCCTGTCTGAGGGCACGATTAAGAATAAAATTGACGAATTACACATTCGCGAAAAGAAATAGATCATGAAAAGAACGTTTCAACCGTCTGTTAGAAAAAGAAGAAACAAACACGGTTTCCGTAGCCGCATGGCAACTAAAAACGGAAGAAAAGTATTGGCTGCACGCCGTCGTAAAGGTCGTAAGAAATTAACTGTTTCTGACGAGCCATTCCACAAGCGTTAATAGCTAAGCGGTTCCGCTATAGATATTCGAAACCATCCGGCAATATGTCGGGTGGTTTTTTTGTTGTTTCAGATTTTTAGGAAAATTGTCCGCCGCGACGGATCTAAAATACACCCGGGTAGTTAATTCAAACCACAGATTATCGTATCCGATTCATCCGTTTAATCCCCAAAATCACCTAAGTTTGTTCTCATGAAAACAATTGATTTTCGATCCGATACCGTTACACAACCTACGGAAGCTATGCGGAACGCCATGTTCACTGCTCCCTTGGGTGATGATGTATATGGGGAAGACCCTACTGTAAATGAATTGCAGAATTTTGCAGCCGGATTATTCGGTATGGAAGCGGCTCTTTTTTGTGCTTCAGGGACACAAACCAATCAAATTGCGATTAATGTTCATGTGAAACCGGGGGGTGAAGTAATTTGTCACGAAGAAAGTCACATTTACAAGTACGAGGGCGGTGGAATCGCTAAAAATTCCGGAGCATCGGTTCGTTTGTTGACTGGGAATCGTGGACGTTTATTTGCCGATGAAATAGCGCAGTACATTAATCCTGACGATATCCATTTCCCCGTTACTCAGTTGATTTCGCTGGAAGATACTGCAAATCGTGGCGGAGGTGCAATCTATGATTTTGAGGAAATCAAACGCATCAGTTTTCTCGCTAAAACACACAACTTGCCCCTTCATTTGGATGGTGCGCGTTTGTTCAATGCCTTGGTTGTAACTGGTATTGATCCGAAGGAATATGCAAGGTATTTTGATTCGATTTCAATCTGCCTGTCAAAAGGACTCGGAGCTCCAGTTGGTTCACTTCTCTTAGGAAGCAAAGATTTCATTCACAAAGCGCGAAGAGTCCGTAAAGTAATGGGTGGAGGAATGCGTCAGGCCGGATTCCTTGCTGCAGCTGGTTTATATGCCCTGAAGAACAACGTTGAACGATTAAAAATCGATCACGATCATGCGAAACAACTGGAACGTACGTTATTGACCTGTTCGTGGGTGAAAGAATGCATTCCTGTAGAAACAAATATTGTGGTAGCAGTATTGAAAGATGCTTCGGAACGGGACGTCAAAATTCAGCGACTTGCTGAAAAAGGGGTGAAGGCCTCCGCTTTTGGTCCGGGGATGATTCGGTTTGTGACGCATCTGGATCTTTCACAGGAGGACATCACACTTGCGATTAACGCTTTAACCGAACTGTAAAATGAAAATAACCTTTTTCATAGGATTGATTTTATTCATCGGTGGAATCGGTAGTTGTACCTCGCCGGATGATGAAACTGTAAACTACAGCGATATTTCTCCGAATGGTAAACAACATGATTACCACGAGGAAAAGGACTCGGTTAAAACGGAACGACCGGATGAAAGTGCATTTTTGACTTTAGCGGATACGCTACTCCCGGATGCAGGTTGGATCAAATGGGATTCGTTGTTGTTTCCTGATCGGTTTGGAGCATCCTCCTCGGAAAAGTGGATCCTGAAAACAGAAAAGGACAGCATGGTGTTGTTGAACTATACGTTCAAGGACAGTTTAAAAACGAAAAACGCCTTTTTCAACTGGATCGACTGCTTCGGACCGAAATGTACGTCGTATTCCATCGGAGATAACATCAGGGTAAAAGGGAAATACGCTTATTTCCTGGTGGGAGAGAAGCAGCTGATGTACCTTGAAGGATTGCATAAAATGAATGAAAAAACGCTTCGGGCCAGCTTCTACCCAAAACCCAAAAATGAAAACTGGATTTACCTGGTTCAAATGACCCCAACCGGGAAAGCCGTTTGGAAACGAATAGTGAAAGGAGAAGAACAACCAATAATACGAGAAGATGCTTACAGTCAATAGAGGATTTATTTTAGTTCGCCCAAAACAGGCATTTTGCAATTGGGCGAAACAGCACGATTCCACGTTCATGTTTGATGAAGACGATGATCTGGAGGCAAGTATTTACTTAATCGAAGAAGATTTTACGGAGTTTGAACCGCTTATCGAACGAAACTTCAAAAATATCTTTTACAACGAATGTGCCGGTGTTGTGGAGAACGATGACGATATCCCGACACCGAATCTTGAACTCTTCCTTGAATGGTTCGATCTTGATTTCGGTGGCTGTGTGTTTGATACGCTGAAGACAGATCTCACTACAGATTAAGTGAGATTACTACACTTCACCGACTTTTTTATTCAACTCACCGAAAACAGGTAGGTCAATCATACTGCTCTAACCACCTTTGCAACATAAATAAGCAGAATGAAAACACATCTACTAAGTACTATTTTTTTATTTCTATGCTTTTTTGGTTTCGCACAAACCACCATTAACGGGAAGGTGCTAAACCAAAGTGGCAAACCTGTAAAAGCCGCTCAGGTTTTTATCGAGGGAACAACAGATTTTGCACTTACTGACGATTTGGGAGCTTTTTCGTTAATCACATTCGCTACCGGAAATGCTAAGCTCGGAGTCAAAAAAGAAACTGTTGATCCGCAATTCTTTCCGGTTGTGCTCAATGGCGGAACAATTACACAGGATGTTAAGGTGGAAGAAGCAAATGAAATCGAGGAAATTGTTATTTCCGCAGGAAGTATCAAAGCTTCCAATGATCGAACAGTTGCAATTCTGAATCCCCTGGACATTGTTACAACCGCCGGAGGACAGGGGGATATTGCCGGAGCAATTCAAACCCTTCCGGGTGTTCAGCGCAACGGTGGAGACCAGACCGGAATCATGGTTCGCGGGGGTGATGTAAATGAAGCGTCTATGATCATTGACGGATTGGTTGCCCAAAACGCGTTTAACTCGAATGTTCCGGGTGTTGCATCCAGAACACGTTTCAACCCGTTTCAGTTCAAAGGAACTGCATTCAGTACCGGTGGTTATTCTGCACGTTACGGACAAGCACTTTCCGCTGTTTTGGACCTTTCAACAAATGATCTGCCGGAGCAAAGTAACATGAATATCGGTGCTCACTTTGCCGGTGTATATGTTGGTGGTTCACGCTTAATGGATAATAGCGCAGTTGAGTTCACCGCAAATTATACGAATCTTAGCCCATTCTTTCTGATAACCAAACCAAATGTAGATTTCTTTAAGGTACCTCAGGGTTTTGGATTCTCAGGAAGATATGTAGCAATGACACCTTCTAAGGGGATGTTCAAAACAACAATCACTCAATCATTCAACGCATCCGGAATTACAGTTATGGATCCTTCAAACCCTGGTTCATCGTTAAAATTCGGACTGGCAAATGAGAATACATATATGAATACTTCTTACCGGGATCGAATCAACGGTGATTGGAGTTACTATGTTGCGATGGCTGTAAGTACGAACACCGACAATATCTCATGGGGTGATTACGAAGTATACCGTCACGATGAGCGCCAGCAGGGAAGAGCGGAAATGATCTATTACAAATCGAATCGTTTCAGAATGACCATGGGTACGGAATTGAACCGTATTACCTACACACAGAAATTCGATACGTTACTTGGACAATACGGAGAATTGTTGAGTGCTGCTTACGTTGAAGCTGATATTTTGCCGTTGAAACGTTTGGCAGTGAAACCCGGAGTTCGCGCAGAATACTCGCAATTACTTGGAAGAGGAAATGTTAGTCCACGGCTTGCTACTGCAATCAAAATGAGCAAAAACAGCCAGATTTCATTGGCCTCAGGTTTGTTCTATCAAACGGCTTCAACAATGTACCTGATTCAGGGACACCGTCCGAAGTTCCAGGAGGCTCAACATTATATGGCCAATTACCAGATCATTGCGAAGGACCGAATTTTCAGAATCGAAGGATATTACAAATCATACGCTCAGTTGGTGCGCGAGTTGGGAACAACCTACACACCAAACCAATTCCGTTTTGATCTGGGAACTGTTGATAACAGTGGTTCAGGTTATGCGCAGGGAATTGATTTCTTCTTCCGCGATAAGAAAACCGTTGAAAATCTTGACTATTGGATCTCTTACAGCTACATCGATACGAAACGCTTGTATCAGAACTACACGGAGAAAGTAACCCCGGATTACGTTTCTGATCACAACCTGAACGTAGTGGTGAAGTACTTCTGGATGAAGGCACAAACGAATTTCTCTGCAACTTACAGTTATGCAAGCGGAAGACCATTTTACAATCCTAACTCGGCATCGTTTTTGTCAGACCGTGCACCGGCTTACCACAACGTAGCGTTAACGGTAAGTTATTTGACAACGATTAAGAAGATGTTCAGTGTGGTTTATTTGAGCGTGGATAACATTGCGAACCAAAAGAATGTTTTGGGATACCGTTACAGTGCGGACGGAACGCAGCGATACGAAATCAAGCCTCCGTTATACTTCAACGTATTCCTTGGAATCAACTTGTCGTTGAGAGAATTCAATAAAGACGAATTATAGAATGGAAAATGGAGAATGGTAAAATTGAAAAGGTGGAAACGTTTAGATGAACTTCTTTTCAATTATCCATTTTCAATTCTCAATTAACTAAAAAAACAACCAATAACAACAATATGAAAAAAGTAATCGTAATCCTGGCTTTAGTTGGAGCAGTACAAGTTCAGGCACAAAACACCGATAGTCTGGTGATCGCGGAGTTGACACCTTCGTGTACCAATATCGACACCTTGCAAACCGTAATGCAGTGGAAAATGCGTCAGGCTGAAATCAATAAAGTGAAAGCGAAATATCCTTCACACTGGTTGCCGGCTTATTATTCGGCATATGCCGCTATCCAGTTGTCTTACATTGACGAAAATCAGGGATTGAAAGACTTGTATCTGGACGCCGCGGATGCTGATTTGGCTACTGTAACCGCTTCAAGCCCATTGAAGGATGAAGTATATGTGTTAACGGCTATGATTGCCAACGCGCGCCTGGCTGTTGATCCAATGGCTCGCTACAAAGAGTATGGAAAGATCTTTGACGACAACCTTGAATTGGCGAGAAAAGTGAATGACAATAACCCGCATATTTATTTGACAAAGGGTTTATCCACATTCTACAAGCCAAAAATGGTTGGCGGAGGCTCTAAGGCTGCATTGCAATATTTTCTTGATGCAGAAAAGCGCTACAAACTATTAACGGAACATTCCGTTGGAGTACCTTTCTGGGGTGAAATGACAACCGCTTACTTTATAGGAGAGTGCAAGAAATAATTTTCTGAAGAAAAATACGTTGATAAGGGTGCGATATATCGTGCCCTTACTTTTTTACTACTCTTAGCGAAACCAAATTCATGAAAGACAGACCTGTCTTGAATTCTTTCCTTCTGACACTATTGCTCAGTTTCTGTGCATTGATCTCTTTTTCGCAAAACGGAATGTTTATCAGTGGTGGTTTTGAAGGTTCCGGACTTGGAAAGCACTATACATTTCAAAACAACGGAAATATTCTAGCAAAGGAATGGGTAGGTACGAAGACGAAGAACGATTTCGATGTTCTCTACAATCCGCAGGTGGAATTGCACTACCATTTTCTCGATCATTTTGGGGTTTCATTAGGTGCGCGGTTTACGGATAAAGCGATTGTCATTCACGATAAGGTTTACATGAACGCGGCCGGGATAAACGGTGTAGATTATTCAGAAGGTAATCATGGCGGAATGCGTGCTGATTCAGGAAATTTCAATCCAAATTCCTGGTACTTCTCACCAAACCTTTCGGTAAAGTACATTTTTGGAAAGCGCGACTTCACCTCTGTTCCATATGTGAGTTACGGTGTAGCGTATAATATGAAGTGGAAGAACACAGGCATGATCGGAAGTTATTCGGACCCTTCCACTGGAGAGCAACTGACTTTGGACGTTCAATACAAGCCGGCGGTATTGAGTCAATTCGTTGAAGTAGGATGGTTAGTATTCCCGGATTACATTCTTACGCTCGAAGATGCGAAACCTGCACCTAAACAGACAACGCGTGGTGCGCAAATTAGTGTGGCGTTTCGCTATACGTTCATAGGAAACTACCTGAATGCCGATTATACGAATACCAATGGAGGTATGGTTCAATACAGCGATCACGTTGCCGTAAACGGCAGTTATTTCGGTGTTGCATTCAAAGCCGGAATTTCCGTGTTCGGAGAAGCAATTGATCGACACAATCAGCGAAAATTCGAGGAGAAACAGGATGAAATTAGGAAAGGAAAACCTAAGGTAGTACAAGACAGTCTTTCGGTTCCAAAGGAAGTGGAAGGAAGGAAAGTTGAAACCCGACAAGAAGTTGAAGTGAAAAGCAATGTGGTTACGATTTCTGTTCGCGATCACCTGAAGTACGACAAAGACATAGTGTCACTGAACCTGAATGGTGAGTGGATTCTTCAGGATTACACCTTACAGTTGAAGGAAAAAGTACTTGTTCCGAATAACGTTGAAGGAATCAACTACCTGATTTTGTATGCGATCTCAGAAGGCTCTGAAAAACCGTGTACTGTAGCAATCGTTATAGATGATGGTTTCTCGAAGCAGGAAGTCATTCTGAATTCAACCCTCGAAGATTGCGAGGCACTGCGAATCAAAGTGAAGAAATAGTTCCCACAGAGGAACACAGAGGTTCACGGAAGAATAGCATACACTAAACATCTGTGTACTTCCGTGCTCACTGTGGGAAATTACTTTAAGCCGTCTCAGTAACTGCTGACAGGTACTGTGTAGCGTATTTCATACCGGAATTGTACAACTGCGTTTTCTGATCATTCGTCAAATCGAAGTCTGTAGCTGAAATACCAAGGTTATCGATGATAATCGAACGTTTCTTCTCCTCCGGATCGCGTTCAAAATTCACAACCTGAGCATCCAGAATGGAATCCATCGTATTGCGAACATAGTGGAAAAATTCTCCCTTTGTAAGATTATCCGGAGCCGGAGCTGGTCCCAGGTTGGCAAGGAAGAGTCCTAGTGTCTGTGGATTTGGAACATCTCCCGTATCGAAAACAGTAATTGGGTAGTTGTACATCATCCCGCCATCCACATAAATATGATTATCAGGATTATTGTTACTGAATTGCCATGCCTCGAAAAACAACGGAATCGACATAGAAGCGCGTACTGCCTCGGCAACAGGGACATTTGGTGTGATTTCCATTGAGAATTCGCGTACCGACTTTGTATTCACATCAGATGCAAAAACATGCAGTTCTTTGCAACCGTTATTCGCTAAATCCTGAAATGTTGCGGTTGCAGCAAAGCCTTTATCGGTTAACCGTTCCTGCATCCATTGGAGAAATGCCTGTCCTTTGTAAAAGCCGTAATTGTGCATGAAATGGAGTGTGTCGCCGATTGTACTTCCGTCTTTGAACGATTTGAAATCAGTTGCATTGACAATTTGGGTGATTTCCGTTGAAGTATAATTCAACGCAACCAATGCAGCGGTAATTGCTCCCGCGGAAGTTCCTGCAACGCGTTTTGTTTGCTGCAGAATCCCTTTTTCCGACAATACTTCAATTGCTCCGGCGTATGCAATTCCCAATACACCACCACCTTTAAAGACTAAGTTTTCGATTTGATTATTCATATAGAGTTGAGTTACATAGTTGTTTTGGGAAGTCAGCACAACTCAACAATGAAAACACCTTCAGATTTCCTTCCGGTTTATTCAGTAATAATGGTTGTGCGGAACATCCGCTATCAGCTTAGGCGCTCACATCAGGTGAAAGTAACCGAACTGACGACCCAAATCTACAAATCGTTTTGAGAAAATGAATCAAATCGAAAAACAAAAGCATCTTCCCGAGGAAGGAAGATGCTTCAGTGTGAATACAACAGTGTAAACTGTTATTAGGTTGTGTTAACGCTATCTTTTTACTTCTCAGGCGCTACACCATTGTTGAAGTGGAAACCTAACTGTGATAAAGTGAATAATGTTGCGTTAAGTATGCAGTTCCTGACCGTATTCGAAAATCGATCACCTCGGAAATACAAAACAAACGTAAAACAGAAATTTGTTAATCTCTCAGTATTTTCCGCAACGGTTTTTTGCGGTTTTCCGCAATTTTTCAAAAAAAACGAAGCTATATTGTTGGAATTAAGTGAATTACCTGTTTTGGTAAAACGATTTAGTAAAGTGAAAAAGTTTGTTGTTCTCTAATTTTTTAACGTTTTTGACTTTAGTCTTTGATTTTCCGCGATAATTTTCTCCACGTGACGAAGACAGACATTATCAGCGAGAATGCGGCTACTAGCAGAATAAGGTATTCGTAGAATCTGCCGTCACCGATAGAATAAATAACCTTGCCATCAATTTCAATGGAAACGGGGTTCTTCCTCGGATACGTTCCAAAGTTTCGTTTATAGACTTTGATTGGTTTACCTATGTTACCGGAATCTGCCAATTTCGGCCAGAAATCGATGTGATACTTCCTGATGTCGTAACGGTATTTTTCAGTATCGATTAGCAGGTGTTTTTCTCTTGATTTTCCGTTCTTTTCGTATTCGAAATGAACGTCCAGGATGTGACCGATTTCACAATCGTAATTACTACAGTTCGCAGGACGAAAGTCAGGAAGCATGCAACAGCAGACAAAAGGTACGCTCATAATGGCGATGATATACATGCCAGTTTCCGCCCGATTCAGGGAAAGGAGGTAATTGAAAAATGCTTTCACGTAATTTATTGAGGTACAGAAAGTGATTTTACCAGGTTTGAATTGTAGTACCGCACATCATCGCTTACTTCTTTCAGGACCCATTCAGGAAGCGAAAAGTCTTCGTTTTCGTCCGAAAGTTCAATTTCAGCAACCATGAGGCCTTCCAATTTGCCTTTGAAAACGTCAATTTCCCATTTCTTCTCGCTGTGTGTAAACTCGAAGCGCTCTTTTGTTAGTTCATGGTGACAGAAATTGTTCAGCAGGTGTTCCGCGTCCTCAAAGGGAATCTCATACTCGAACTCGTCGCGTGAAATTCCTTCGGTTTTTCCTTTGATTGTTAAAAAGGCCTTGCTTCCTTTTGTTCTCACGCGCACGGTTTTTCCGTTTTCGTCCATGATATATCCCTGACGAATAGCTTTGGGTTCAAGGTATTTCAGTACCTCCAGTACGGATTCATTTACCAGGAATTTCCTTTCAATCTCTTTCATAGCAATTTGCTGAGAAGGAAAGGTACGAATTTTTAAATCCTTATCTTCGTCGAATGCGCGTATTTCTCACATTCGATTACGAGTTGTTCTTTGGAAGCAGAACCGGAAGCATTCAGAAATGCTTACTGGAACCGACCAATGAATTGCTCCGAATGGCCCGGAAGTATTCAGTTCCAATGACTTTTTTTGTTGATATCGGTTACCTGATCCAACTCCAAAATTTTTCAAAGCAGTTTTCTCAATTAGCAGACGAATTGAAACAGATTGAAGCCCAACTATACCGGATTCAGGAGCTTGGGTGCGAATTGCAATTGCATATCCATCCGCATTGGGAGAAAGCCTTTTATGACGGCTCAAAATGGGTCATTGACGCTCGCGGGTGCTATAAGTTATCTGATTTTTCCAGGGATGAAGCCAACGGAATCGTTCGCAAGTACTACGATGCTTTGGCACAATACGCGAAAAACAAGATCAACGCCTTTCGTGCCGGAGGATGGTGTATTCAACCGTTTGAACCCTTGGCAGAAGTGTTTGCGGAACTCGGAATTCGCTTTGATAGTTCGGTTTTTCCGCAGGGTAAATTTGAATCGGAGCATTACGCCTTTGATTTTACCGCAGTTGAACCTTTCGTAAATTGTTATGCATTTGAGATCGACGTTTGTGCCAAGGAAGAAAATGGCAGATTCATTGAGGTTCCGATCTCTTCCTGGTATTACAAGCCATTGTTTTTCTGGAAGTTATATGGATGGGGTAGGGTGAAACCCTCTCAGCACAAGATGATTGGTGATGGAAACTTCATTCCGCAACCGAATAGGAAGAAAACCAGTTTGATGAATGCAACCTGGAATCACGTAAGTTGCGATGGCTATTTTGCTTCGCAATTGAACCGCCAGTTGAAATATTACCGACACAAAAACGTTTCGGATTTTGTAGTGATCGGTCATCCGAAATCATCTACGCGTTACTCACTTAAGAAACTGGAGCAATTCATTCAGATGCATAACGGCTCGAACCAATTTAGCAGATTTAGCGACCAATGATATTTCTGATACCATCAACTGCTGAACAAAAAACATGGGATGAACTGGTAATTCGTTCCGGAGGAAGTGTGTTTTCCGAATCCAGGTATTTGAATGCGGTAAGTGAGAACTGGGGAATTCTGTTCAATGAAACTAAAACCGGTGGTATGGTATGCCCATTTAGCGTAAAAGCAGGTGTTAAGGTATTGCATTGTCCTCATTTTCATCGTTATTCCGAGTGGATCGGTGAAGGTAACTTGAATGAATTAGTTATTGCAGAACTCAAAAAGCTGTTTCCGGTATCCGAACTTCACACTAAAGAAGTAGTTCCAAATTCAATCCAACGAATACATCAGGTTGTGGATTCTAAGTCATACAAATTGAACCAATTAGCAAAAAGATCCTTGAAAAAATCTGAAAACTATATTGTTAGTTCGTTAAATGTCGGATCTGAACTCATGTTGCTAATCGAACGCGAATTAATTCCAAGAATTGACACTATGGAAACTAATTCATTAGTTGGTTTGAGACAACTCATTACGAACTTTCGTGACAATGGGCTTCGTTCGTATTCCGTTCTAAAGGATGGTGTTTTTGTCGGCGGAATCTGGGTATTGGAAAACGAACACACACACCTTTATCTGAAAGGAACATGTGAGAAGGAAGCGAAGAAGAACGGTGCCATGTTTTTACTTATGAATACCGCAATTCAAGCTTGTCTTGAACAGGGGAAAAGATTTGATTTTGGTGGTTCCAATGCAGAAAATGTAAAACGATTCAACTATCACTTCGGAGCGGAGGATTGTGTATATTCGCACCTACAGTGGAATTCAGCGCCTTTTTGGTGGAACGCGCTGCGCAGAACAAACAAGCTATGGAAAAGAAAGTAATCGTCATAACCGGAGCAACAGGAGGATTGGGAAGACAAATGGTGTCCCATTTCGAGAAACGTGACGATGTGCAGCTGGCACTCCACACCTTCGAGCAGGAGCCATTTGATGTTTCTTGTCCACATGCCTGGTTTAAAGCCGATTTGAGTAATAGCATTCAGGTTTCTTCGTTTATCTCTTCTGTTTTGGCGAATTTCAAGCGCGTTGACATTCTGATCAACAATGCAGGAATTACCAGAAACGGAATGTCGTGGAAACTGAGTGAAGCAGATTTCAATCAGGTCATGGCAGTGAACGTAACGGCACCTTTCCTGTTGATTAGAGGTTTTTTACCTGTAATGCGTGAAAATGGCTTCGGACGAATTGTTTCCATTTCTTCTGTTGTTGCTCAAACCGGCGTTCCGGGAACGGTTGCCTACGCAACAAGTAAAGCTGCGCTGCTTGGTATGACAAAGACTATTGCAAAGGAAACTGCAACCTCAGGAATTACAATAAATGCTTTGGCGCTTGGTTATTTTGACTCCGGAATGATCGAGACGGTTCCGGAAGAACAGCAACGGGCAATCATTGAGCAAATCCCGAAAAAACGTCTGGGTTCAACCGATACTATCCTCACTACCCTGGATTGGTTGATTAGCCCTGCTGCAGATTATATAACGGGTCAAACGATTTCACTGAACGGAGGATTGTACACAGCCTGATTTCAACTAATTTTTCCAATATACACCACACATATTTTTATGAGTTAGTTGAAAATCGTCGTATCTCATTATTCGAGTAGTTTTTGGTGGTTTTTGACTATGATCTTAAGCGGATCCTCACTCATTATATCATGATTTCATGATTTTTGAAAATCATGAGTAAAATTACCCCTTTAAAAAGATCTTTAACCGGCATACAAACCATACCTGAATTCTCCATTTCACCATATTCGGCTATATTTGTAAAAACAGCAGGCGATTCATGTTTCCTAAGAAAAATGTTCCGAGGTGGATTATTGTAGCGCTCGATTTGAGCATTTCAGCGGTTTCCCTGCTTCTCGCGTATCTCATTCGCTTTGATATTAAGGCAGATTATGCAATCTGGCACGACGAATGGCTGATTCTTTCCAAGTCTATCGGAGTCTTTTTTGCAGTTCGTCTGGTGGTGTTCTACCTCTTTGGGATTCATCGTGGGATTATTCGTCATACCTCAACTTCGGATTTCAGAAGGTTATTTCTGGCAGTTACCACTTCGTCTTTGGTGTTTTTAGTGGTCGGTTTTCTCCGCTCTGCCTTCGTTGATGGATATTATCTTTTCCCGATTTCCGTACTTGTAATTGAATACCTGTTTTGTGTTTTCCTGACAACCATGTCACGTTTTACCATCAAATTGTGGTACCTGGAAACGCAAAAAACGAAAGAAGAACAAATCAAAGTATTGATCTATGGAGCAGGAATATCCGGATTGATTGCGAAGCGAACCATTGAAAAAGATCAGCGTTTACCAATGCGTGTAGTAGGTTTCCTTGATGATAATCGAAGTATCAAAGGATCACGGATAGAAGGGACAGAAGTATTTCATTCGGATCAGCTTGAAAACTTGCTCGAACAGGAAGAAATCAATCAGGTGATTTTGGCAATTCAGGATCCTAACCCGGAGAACCAGAAACGTGTTGTGGATATTTGTTTGAAAATGGGAGTGGAATTGAAAAAAGTTCCGAGTCCGAAGAGCTGGATCAATGGAGAATTCTCCGCAAAACAACTCGCTTCGTTCAATATCGAGGATTTACTGGGGCGTAAACCGATTGTACTGAATCAGTCGTCACTTGCCGAAGCCTTGAGCGGTCAGGTGGTACTGGTTACCGGAGCTGCCGGTTCGATTGGCGCAGGATTGGTTCGACAAATTTTGAATTACGATCCATCTAAGTTAATTCTGATGGATCAGGCTGAGTCACCGATGTATGAACTTGAGCTGGAACTAAAAAACGAATTCCCACAGCAGGATGTGGAAGTCGTGATAGGTGATATCAGAAACCTGGAGCGGGTGGAGCGTGTTTTTAATGCCTTCGAACCGACCTGGGTTTTCCACGCTGCAGCATATAAACATGTTCCGCTTATGGAAGAAAATCCAAGCGAAGCATTACATACCAACGTTCGTGGAACGAAAAATCTCGTTGAAGTTTCCCTGGCGCATAAAGTGCATAAGTTTGTCATGATTTCTACGGATAAAGCAGTGAATCCCACGAACGTAATGGGAGCAAGTAAGCGTATCGCTGAAATGATTGCGCAGGATGCGAATTCACGCGGAACTTCGCAGTTCATTACTACACGATTCGGAAATGTTTTGGGATCAAACGGATCAGTTATTCCGTTGTTCAGGAAACAAATTGAGCAGGGGGGACCTTTAACCGTAACCGATGAACGCATTACACGTTTCTTTATGACCATTCCCGAGGCTTGCCAATTGGTATTGGAAGCAGGTGTAATGGGAGCAGGAGGCGAGATTTTTGTCTTCGATATGGGGGAATCGGTGAAAATCGTTGATTTGGCAAAGAATATGATTAAGTTGTCGGGACTCGAACTTGGAAAGGACATCGAAATTGTATTTACAGGCCTTCGTCCGGGTGAAAAACTCTATGAAGAATTGCTGAGCGATCAGGAAAGTACGCTTCCGACGCACCACCCGAAGATTTTGAAGGCAAAGGATCGTGGCTTAACCGAAAACGTGAATGAATCGATCACGAAACTCATCGATTCGCTTACAAACGCTACAAATGTTCAGCTTGTGGAACAAATGAAACAGTTAGTACCTGAGTTCATTTCGAACAATTCTGAATATGGGCTTTTGGATCAGAAAAAATAATCATTGAACACTAAATAACAATACACATAGCAATGACACCATACCTGTTATCCGTTCGTTTTTCAGATTGCGACATGATGCAACACGTAAACAACGCAGTTTACCTTAATTATTTCGAAGAAGCCCGTATTCATTATTTCAGGCAAATGCTCGGAGTAGATTGGGATTGGAAAAAGAATGGAGTATTGTTGCGTAAAAACGAACTGGAATACCTGAAACCAATCCTTTTGAATGAACCGGTAACAATCGAGGTCTTTCTGAAGCATCTTGGCGACAAAAGCTTTACACTTGCGTATGAAGTTCGTGTCCATGGGGACTTACGTACCACTGGAACGTCCGTTTTAGTATGTTTTGATAGCATTAACAAACATTCGATCTCAATTCCCGCACGTATGCGGGTAGCTCTGGAAACCCTCGCTTACAAATTGGAACAATAGTTGAACAATAACCCAAAAATTCAGGCCATGAAAAACGTACTTGTAATCCTGTTGTTGCTCGTTTCGGGAATAACATATGCACAACCTAAGATTGGTATTGAAAAGGCAGATAGTTGCTACAAAAAAGGACAGGCACGCGCTAAGAATCGCTTCGCGGAATGGGAATGCGGAAAAATTGCGGGGGTAGTGGATTGCAACGAGAAGTTGGAAATGGATCCGAACAGTGGAGTTGTATTGACCTCCGGAAATCATCAACCATTTACAGGAACATGTGAAACGTGTCACATGAACGGTATGAAAGAGCGCACAGTTCGTTTCGTAAACGGAAGAACGGAAGGAATCGACACAACAACATACAAAAGTGGGTGTTACATGGTAATTCGCTCCCACGTTCAGGGGGTTGAGCACGGGACGTGGACATACTTCTACGATTCTACCGGCTATGTAAACTGGGAGAAAAATTACAATATGGGGGCCTTGCATGGTCCTCAAATTACTTATGCTAAGAATGGCGATACACTCAAATTTGAGAATTACCTGGATGGAAAATTGGAAGGAGCCAAATTCACATACGCCATGGATCCTAAGACCAAACATACCTATGTTTCCAAAAAAGTAACCTATAAGCAAGGTTTGCTGGACGGTCCCTTCCTCGTATACAATACAGATCGAAAAATCATCGAAGAAACTTCTTTTAAAGAAGGGAAGAAGCACGGTGTTTTCAAGTATTATTATGACGACGGTGTCTTGCTTCGTACAGAAAACTGGGACATGGATGTTCGTAACGGAGAGTTCAAGTACTTGTACTACAACGGTGATCTTCAATCCGTTGAAAATTATAGGAAAGGTAAACTCGAGGGGTGGGTAGAAGAGCGTTTTCCTGATCAGAAAGTGAAGCGCAGAGCTCTTTACGAGAAAGGTGTTTTGGTAGAAGAACATGTGTTTGATCAGCTTGGTAAAGAGATCAAAACATTTGGCGGTAAACCGTCATCAGGAAACGAAGACGATGCTATGCCCGGCACCAAAAAAGAGAAGAAAAAAAAAGAAAAGAAGCCAGAAAAGCCAAAAGAAACCAAAGAAGAAACTCCTAAAACAGAAGGACAATAATGATTAACAAAGTCCTTTTACCACTTGGATTTATAGCTGTTGGGCTTATTGCACTTTTTCCATTTTTCCAGGGAAAAGATAGCGCCTCCGGCTTCAAACTGATCGCGGGAGCAGTTGCATTACTCTATGGAGCTGGATCGTTAGTTTATGGTTTGGTGAAGAAGAAGTAGGGATCCGCTATCTGCTTGCACTCTTTTTTTAACCTGTTGAAAATTAATTTCTTCTGAATCATTTAAATTCACTGGGTTCCTTTCGATAGCTTCAGAATTTTCTATCCAATTTGTTGCAACCAATTGATCTGGTGTTTATTTTTAGCCCCGTAAACACTTAAATCATGAAAAAAATCACCTATTTACTGTTTGTAGTATTCTGCCTGATTTACAATGGTGTCGAAGCCTGCGACTATTCATTCGGAACAATTGAAGAAGAAATTGTTTTGAACAATGATCCGTCAGGGACCGTTTTGAACACAATTTCCAGTTGTGGAGAATACCAATTCAGGTATCAGATCAATTTCACATCCATCAGTGGAAATTCGGTTACTGATGACATTACCATTCATTTACCCATTGGGGTAACTTATTTGTCCCTGGTATCATCGAGCAATGGAACTGCTTTACCAATTAGCGGTACGAATGACGTGATCTTTCATCTGGATGGATGGGACGTTAACAGTACATTTGAAATTGTCCTGCTGTGTGCTTCTCCGGGATGCTCCGCTTCAGGTACTTCCGGAGTGACCCAATTGTCCGGAGGACTTGCTTGTGCCACCGTAAATGCTCCGAACGGAATTACATTGGTAACCCCTTCATTTAATGTGATGAGCATGGTTCCTCCAAGTGGACTGTTGAAGAATATCGGTGATGTAGATGAGATCGTTTACAAAATCAAGAACATCAGTACAAATGGTGCTACCATCTATACGATTGCCTGTGATTTTCAATTGAATTCCAATCTTTCACCGTTAGTGCAAAATGCGTATTACTTATCGACATCCGCAACTACCGGAACAGGAACAAACATTTATACCTATTCTATGCCGTCGGGTGTGACGCCGATACCGCTACCATCTAACGGTACAATTACTATTGGATCTGCTGAATGGCAAAGTTTGATAGGGCATAGTTATCTTGGAGGTAATGAAGAAATCTATCTTCATATTCCGTATAAGGTGAGCAGTGCCAGCGCCATCAGCCCGTCCGATGGTATTTTCGATTTCTCCTTGCTATGCGGATCAACACCATGCCAGCAGCAGAGCATGCATTTTTCAGTAAGTTCTACAACTGCTCATCCGGTGCTTACCGGAGCCAATGTGGTTACCAGTAATCATTCAATCAATGCGAATGCTACGTTTTGTGCTGCGGCAGGCGATCCTGACATGATAATGGACTGGGATATGTACAACCTTTCTGCTCCTGTGTCAGGTGGACCTTTAGGTTACGGAAGAATTTCAAGTCTTGATCTCTTTCTGATGGTGGACAACAACTTTGGAAGTATCGACGATCAGAATGTCTCACTTTCTTCTTCGGCAGGTACTCTTTCCATCCCACCGAGCCTTGTAGAAACCGTAACAACGTCATTACCGATTTTTGGAGGTGAGCATACCGGAACGATTTACAAAATTAAACTCACTGAACTTGCGGTTACCGATGTCGGTAACTGGATGCCTCTTGGGCCTAATTCGCTGGCAGACCTGGATGGGGATGGTTTTATTGATGATATGGTTGAAAGTGGAATTCTCGGAATCCACGTACCGTTCACATACAATAATACTTCCTGTGCCTTGAGCCAGACCCAAGGGAGATACTATGAAATTGCAAGACTTGAATGGCATTACAGTGATGCTTTTGGCGATCCTATAGATGTGTCAGCAATTGGAAATGTATATCAGTTAAGCGGTGAAGCATCAAAATATGAATACGTAGCGACAGGTGCAGGTGGTGAATTGACACTTCCTCCGGATGTTCTTGCAGGAACCGACTTTGTTGCTGAATTGTGCTGCTCACCTTTCCAGGAAGACTTCACCCCCGGATTTTCGTTTGATTGTCCGAATGGATATCATCGCGCTAAGGTAAATGTTCCTGATGGATACTATCTTAGAACAACCGGTTTAACACCTTCAATCCCTCATCCGGGATGGTTTGAATTACCTCCGATTACTGCGGTTTCGCTAAGCGGTGCTAATTACGGAACAGCTTCCATTACACCAATAGTAAAACAATACTGTGATGGGAATGGTGAGAAAGTAATCGAGGTACGTTTCGGAGAAATTCCGTGGGATACTTATGCCTATGGGATGAAGTTTACCTATCAGATTCCTTGCTTTGACATTCCGATGTATTTGTATTGTGAAGAAGCCAACCCGCTTTGTGGCTCTGCTCCAAGCAATTTCGGTTTTGATGCTTTCAATTTTATTTTCGATTACGTATGTGATGAGGCATGTGAATCCTGTTCGGCTTATATTGTTGGGGGAGATGCCTCAACTTATCACCACTGTCTTGGCCTTTGTGATATGTATTTCGATATTTCGCCAAATCCTGTTTTCAAACGCGACATATTGGGGTATAACAATCCGGCAAATGGGGTAGTCGATTGCTCCGATTTGACACAACCCTCAAACCTGAATGTAAATACGGAACCTACCATTGATCTGGGGTCAGCTTATCCGGGAGATGCAGTGTTGGTACAGGCTCACGGAAAATTTAATAGTAATCCTTCATCCGCGAATTCGTCGTTTCCAACACTCATTGGTAATTCGTATGAAAACATCTATTTACAGATTCGATACGATGACTTGCTAGCCAATGAACGAAAGGAAGCACGGATTTTTGACCTGGATCAGTCATACCCTGGAGATGGGATCACTATTTCTCAACAAAACACAACGAATTCACAGACTTTCTCTGTGTCGGGAATGAACATGGGAACACCTTTTATTTTGAACAATGTGGTTCATCTTAATTTGAATTTTCCGCAAGCCGCTTTGGATTGGATGAGTGTTCCGGGTGCAACATATATTATCGATGTCAACGTACACTTACGTGTCAGATCGGAAGCATGGACTCCAACTGTTCATACATTTTTCAGTGTTGGTGCTCATCCGCTTACCAGTTTGCGTATGGAGTTTAAGGGTACAGAACTTGCTACACAGCAAATTGATGGCTGTTGTGATGATTATGGTGCGAATTTCAGAGTGCTTCAACCGGATGTTAGAGCGCCGGAAGGAGTGTATAGTGTTCCTACTGGTTCTACTTGTGATGTGCTTGAGCTGGGGTTACGTTTCTACAATAGCGGAGCACAATATTTTATCGAGGATGATTTTCCAAGTGAATTCCGACCATATGGAGTGTTGTCACCACATTATGAGGTGGTTATTCCTGCAGGTTTTAATTACCTCGGCGCACACTGGTTTCAAGACAAGAAAACTTACGATGCTTCTGCAACGGGAACAAATTACTTCGGTACGGCGGCATATTTGGATTTACCAATCTCAGGAGAATTAGTTACAACGGATGCTTCAGGCAATACGGTAGTTACTTTTAACGGACTAGACCCGGCGAGCGGATGCTGGCCGTTGGTAGATTTGGAAAAGTCACAGGGAGATCAATTTATCAAACTCAAGCTTCAACCTACATGTGAGGCTCCTGAATATTCACTGGTGGCGGCTTCGGGAGAATATACCTTAGGGGTGAACCAATCCTCACCGAATTACCAAACCGTTGTTCCATTTGATTTCAGTGTTCCTTTAGTGCACTATAACGCTGGAATTGATGTCATTAATCCCTCAGCAACCATTAACGCTACAACCGGACAAGCTGATTTTCAGTTTTCCATTTGTAATCAGGCCTTGTCCAACCCTTATAACATCAGTACGGTTGCTCACCAGGCATGGATCGCTTTTGAAAATTCCAACATCAACGGATTGGATTTGTCTACTGCGGTATTGACTCTGCAGCCAAGCGGAACTCAAATTACCAGTAATTATACTGCCTATACGGCAAATGGTAACCAGGCCATTATTTTCAATGTGGGAGAAATTGGGATTAACGAATGTGTGAACTTTAAATTGAGTGCAGATGTAAATGCTAATGGATGCGTATCAGGACATGATCCTGTACTTGATTTCGTTCATGTCCTTGCTGGAAACTCTTGTATCGGAACACCACTGACATCACCGCTAGAAGAGTGTCAATCGGATGAAACCAATTTTAGTTTCAACCGTTTTCCATCGGATATGGAGCTAATCCTTCCTGGAAACGCTTTTCCTGAGGAGCCTGTTGAGCTATGTGACGGTAGTTTGGAATATCATTTTATATTAAATAGTTCGGAATTGGGCTCAGTATCGGATCCGATGTTCTGGCTGGATTTACCTGATGGGATTAGTTTACAGGATATAACATTTGCATTGCCGGCAGGAGGAACTCCGACCGCGCCAATTACGAGTTTTGATGCCTTGACTTATGGTCCGGGTGGAGATCTTGGTGGATGGGACATTCTTGATCATTTGTCAGGTGTAACAAGTTTACCGGGTACAGATGCTTCACCGAATAATCAGATTGCAATCACGCTTCATTTAACAACAAGTTGTGATTACGACCTTACTTCAGAAATCTATTTCTACGCGGAAGGAACAAGTGCTTGTGGAACTCAGTTGGAAACACTGTCTACAAATGATGCTCCTGACATCGAAAATGCACCGGTTATTTCCGATTTATCCATTGAATGGGAATTTTCTACCACAGATAACGCTACTGATGTCAATTGCTCGAATACCGGACACGTAGTTCTGGCAGTTCACAACAATGCTCAAAATGATACTGGTAACGATTTGGATGTTGTTGCCACAATTCCTTCAGGTGTATTTAACGTTAGTAACATTACCCCGTCAGGTGTTCAAAATGGAAATACCATTACCTGGACGATTCCTTCGGGTGGAATTTCTGCCGGAGGTACCGTATTCTGTTCATTTGATATTGAATTGAGTGCAGAAACATGTACTCAGGATCTTCCATTCAGTGTTTCGGTTGGTGGAACAGAGGATGTATCCTGTGCCTCAACGGGTGGCTCTTGTGAAGTAGAACTCACGTTTGATGAAATCAACTTCACAATTGATGCTTGTTGTCAATGCGTTCTGGACCTTTCTACCAGTCAGACAGGTACATTTTGTAATATGAGTTTGGGAACAGGAACTGTTACCGTTAATGGAGGAATCGCTCCGTATCAGTATCAATGGTCACCTGGTAGCCAAACTACACAAACGGCAGTAGGACTCAGCCCGGGCACATACACCGTTACCGTTACAGACGCCAACGGCTGTACAGGAACTGCAAGTGTTACTGTCGAAAATCAGGTTATTGGTGATGCAATTGAAGTTACTGCAACTTCGGAGACAATCTGTTTAGGAGAAAGCGCAACGTTAAATCTGAGCGGCGGTTCCGGTTACACCATTTTTGATGGGACTACCACCGTTACAGTAACGTCATCTACATATACTGTGACTCCTTCACAAACAACAACATACGTTGTAGTTGGTACAAATTCATGCGGATGTGAAGGACGAGACGAAATTACAATTACTGTAAATCCTATTCCAACCATAACTGTAAACGATGCCACCATTTGTAAAGGACAAAGTACAGTACTTACTGCAAGTGGAGCTGACAGTTATGTGTGGTCTCCTTCGACCGGCTTATCAGCAACCACAGGTTCCAGTGTAACGGCTTCGCCAGGCATAACCACAACATATACAGTAACCGGAACAACAAATGGTTGTTCAGCTGATGCCGTGAGTACCGTTACCGTTAATGAACCGATTATTCCAACGTTTAATCAAATCCCTGAATTTTGTGCAGGTCAAGTTGCGCCAATGTTGCCGACAACATCAACGAACAACATTACAGGAACCTGGAATCCGTCTACTGTTAGCAATTCTGCTTCAGGAACGTATACGTTTACACCTAACGGTAATGAATGTGCTACTACTACAACGATGAGCATTACTGTGAATCAACCTGTTGAGCCTGAATTTGATCCGGTTGCGGCGTTTTGCTCTGGCACGACTGCTCCAGTATTGCCAACAACATCAACAAACAATATTACCGGTACGTGGGATCCGTCTTCTGTGAGTAACATTGCTTCGGGTACATACACATTTACCCCGAATGCTGGTCAGTGTGCAACAGCAACGACGATGAGTATCACGGTTAATCCAACACCGGATACGCCTACGATTACTGCAAGTGGTCCGGTAACGTTCTGTCAGGGAAGTACACTTACCCTGACATCATCGGCAGCAACAGGAAATCTTTGGTCGACCGGAGAAACGACACAATCAATTACCGTCAATAGTTCCGGAACATACTCAGTATCTGTTTCTGAAAACGGATGTACTTCACCTGAGGCTTCAATTACAGTCACAGCTACTGCTCGAATCGTTCCGACATTTGATCCGGTTCCGTCGTTTTGTTCAGGTACAAATGCTCCAGTCCTGCCAACAACATCAATTAACAATATTACAGGATCGTGGTACCCGACTCCTGTCAGCAATACCACTTCAGGAACGTATACGTTTACACCAACTGCTGGTCAATGTGCTACAACGACTACCATGAGCATTACAGTTGAACAATCTCCGCCGACACCCGTTATTGTGGCAAATGGCCCGACAACATTCTGCTCCGGAGGTTCAGTACAATTGTCAGCACCCACTGGTTACGCAGGATATGTTTGGTCTCCGGGTAATGAAACAACATCATCGATTACCGTTACCACAAGTGGTTCTTACAGTGTAATTGTTATTAATGCCAATGGTTGTAAGACCAGTTCGGCTGCAATGACAGTAAGTGTTAGTGAAACACCATCTGCACCGATTATTACAGCAGGAGGCCCGACAACATTCTGTCAGGGTGGTTCTGTAACGTTGAATTCTTCTGCATCAACCGGAAATATGTGGTCAACGGGAGAAACCAGCCAGTCTATTATTGTAAGTAGCTCAGGGACTTATACTGTAACTACTACGCAAAATGGTTGTACTTCAGCTGCTTCAGCTTCCGTTACTGTAACGGTGAATCCTGTACCAACGGCACCGAATATTACAGCAGGAGGCCCGACAACATTCTGTCAGGGTGGTTCTGTAACGTTGAATTCTTCTGCATCAACCGGAAATATGTGGTCAACGGGAGAAACCAGCCAGTCTATTGTTGTAAGTAGCTCGGGGACTTATACTGTAACTACTACGCAAAATGGTTGTACCTCAGCTTCTTCAGCTTCTGTTACAGTAACGGTGAATTCTGTACCAACGGCACCGAATATTACAGCAGGAGGTCCGACAACATTTTGTCAGGGAGGTTCAGTGATACTTACATCTTCTGCAACAAGCGGAAATTATTGGTCAAACGGAGCGATAACTCAGAGCATAACGGTTAGCAGTTCAGGAACTTATAGTGTAACAACCACACAAAATGGTTGTACTTCAGCAGTTTCTGCACCTGTTACTGTTGCTGTTAACCCGGTTCCGAATGCGGATTTTACCCGCTCCAACGTTGCTTGTAACTATACTTTTAATGCTACAACTCCATCTGGTTCAGGAATTACGTACCAATGGACTATTAATGGAACACCGGTTTCGTCGGCGCAAACGTTTACGCAAGCCTTGATTCCGGGAATGCAGTATACCGTGTGTCTGACCGTCAGCCAATCTCAAAATAATGTAACGTGTAGTGCTTCAACATGTCAAACATTTACAGCGAATTGTAATGTGTCTTTTCCATGTGATTTGGTAGCAGACTTTACCTACGTTCAATTAGGGAACCTGAACGTTCAATTTATTAGTACGAGTACTGGAACTACAGGAGGAACAACATATCTGTGGGATTTTGGAGATGGTACTACTTCCACCAATCAAAATCCACTTCATCAATATGCAAGTCAGGGAACCTATACCATATGTTTAACTGTAAAAAAGAACAAGGTTTGTATAAAGACGATCTGTAAGACTATTGTGGTTAAAAAGAAAGTGATCCCCAATGGACCGCCGCAGATCACAGTGTCGCCAAATCCGACCAATGCAGAAACAACTATCGAGATTTCTGACATTGAAAGTGGACATTTAAATGTTACCGTGACCGATTTGCTTGGGGCGAAAGTGAAAGAACTTTATGACAACGCAGACTTTGATGATGAGTCACTAAGATTGATCTGGGATGCCTCGGGCGTTCAATCCGGAACTTATTTGATTAAGGTGGAGGTGAATGGTCATCCGACAGTAGAAAAAGTAGTTGTGGTTAGGATGTAATTCAAACAACTAGCAAATTAATAGGTCGGGCTCGGTTTTTATCGGGCCCGATTTTTTTTTTTGACTTATTGATTCGTAAAAAAGAAGTAATCAATCGCGTAAGCAACGAGAGGAACAATCAATAAGAATCCACCAATCAAAGCAGTAAATGCAGTTCCTTTTTTAGTTCTGAATTGTCGAATTCCTGTAAAGATGAGGATAAGGCCTGCAACAAGCAGAAAAGCACCAATAGCCATGAGTAATTGATCGAACGGTGAAATGATTTCGGATACTCCGGATTGCCGGTGCAAGTTTACCCTTTCCACTCCTTCAACTCCAATTTCTGACCCTCAAGTACCGCATAGGTGTTATACTTCAGCCACTCACCCAAATTGATGTAAGTAGAATGCTCATTCAATTGAATGGTTAATGGAAGGTGACGATGACCAAAAACGAAGTAATCGGTGTGTTGTTTCGTTAATTCGTCCTTGCAGTGGATAACGAGGAATTCTTTGTCCTCACCGTGAAATGTCTCGTCCGAATTGCCGGTTGCAGCACGACTTTTACGTGACCATAGATTGGCAATTGCGATTCCTAAATTCGGATGAAGTCGGGCAAAACACCATTGCAGAAATTTGGAAGCAAATACACGTTTCAGAAATTTGTAGCTTTTGTCACCCGGACCAAGCCCATCACCATGTCCAACTACAACCGAAACACCATTCCATTCTTTTCGAATTGGTTCGCGGTGCATCTGAATTCCGAGTTCTTTAGGAAAGTAGTCGAACATCCACATATCGTGGTTGCCGGTAAAGAAATGAACAGGAATTCCGCTATCGGTTAATTGGGCAATTTTTCCCTGGAGACGAATGAATCCTTTCGGAATTGCGTGTTTGTATTCAAACCAGAAGTCGAAAATGTCACCCACAAGGTAAATCTCTGCAGCGGTAGGGGCAATGTGATCCAACCATGCAACAACAGCGTCTTCACGCTTACGGGAAGCTTCATACGTTGGTACACCCAAATGAAAATCGGATGCAAAATAGATGCATTTTCCTTCGGGTAGCGTCATTTAGAATCCGTAGATGTTCTTTAGGGTGTTTTCCAAATCCGCTCCGCGTAGTTTCGTACCGATTACTTTTCCTTCAGCATCGATCAACACTGTAAAAGGAATCCCGCTTACTTTGTATTGTTGCGCAACTGCATTCGACCAGTATTTCAAATCACTTACATGGTTCGGCCATGCCAATCCGTCCGCAGCGATTGCAGCTAACCAGTTTTGCTTGTCTTTGTCCAGAGAGACACTCATCACAGTAAAGCCTTTGTCTTTGTATTTGTTGTACAGTTTTACTACGTTCGGGTTTTCTGCTCTGCACGGGCGACACCACGAAGCCCAGAAATCGATAAGTACTACTGAACCACGTAAGCTGGATAGCGAAAGTGGTTTGTCGTTGGTATCGTTTTGCGTAAAATCCGGGGCAACCTTACCCGGAGCAAGGAAATTCATGGCATCACGTTGCTTTACACGCTCATTGTACTGTTGTTTAATCCCCTCTACATTCGGTGAACCACTAAATGAAGCTGAAAGCTGTTGAACCACTGATTCGTAGATGGAAAACTCTTTCTCCATGTCCAGTGTACTCAATACCGGAATCAATGCCGGAGAGTTCTGATTGCGCGCAATAAAACCTTGTCTATACGATTGAAATGTCAGGTATTCCTGCTGAAAACTTTGATTAATCGCCTGTTGATTTTCCGGTGTTCTTCTCAACATGGCAGAAGCTGTATCGCGTTTTTGGTTGAACGATTGCAACTCGCGAATGAACTCATTCATTTGTACGCTTTCATCGGAACCTACAATCGTAGAGAAATACGCGATGTTTTTTCCATCAGCGTTAACACGTAGAGTAGAGCTATCCCGTAAAATCAGATTGATGTGCTGATTCCCGACACGTAGAACGTAGTAATCTTTCGAAGGTAAAGTTCCTTTCAGGTGGTAATTCCCTTTTTTATCCAGTTTGCCATTCAGGTAATCCTTATAATGCGTTCCAAAGTACTGTGCAATGTGAATGGAATCACCGTTCGTATTGAAGATGTTTCCGCTGATATCCACTTTAATCGGTGTTTGAGCCATTACGGAACCTCCGATTACTAATGCCATGAATAAAACAAACTGTTTCATAATCTTAACTTAATTCAAAATGATTCAATTCAAAATGAAAACGAGTTGTTCGTCAATTTTGAATTTGATCATTTTGCATTTTTAATTATTTATTTGCCCAAAAGCTCTTCCAATTTTTGTTCCAATTGTATGCCTCTCAGGCCAATGCCTATTATTTTTCCTTCTTTGTTGATCAACACCGTGTACGGAATTGCCTGAAAACCGTATTGTTGAACCAACGGAGTACGCCAGCCCATCAGGTCGCTTACATGGTTTTTCCAAATCAATCCGTCTTTTTGAATGGCTTGCTTCCATGCATCGGGATTTTCATCCAGCGATACCGAGAAAACTTCAAAACCTCGACCGTTATATTTCTTATACAATCGAACCACATTTGGGTTCTCTTTTCTACAAGGTCCGCACCACGAAGCCCAGAAATCAACCAAAACTATCTTTCCTTTCAGGCTGCTCAAACGAAGTTCTTTACCATCCGGGTTCATCATAGCAATCTCCGGAGCATCAACGGTTCCTGAAGTAGAAGCCTGATAGCTTTCATATTGCGACTGAATCTGACCAATCTGTTCGGATACGTATGCAGTAAATGGCGATTGTGGATGTTCTTTCTGGAAAGCTTTATCCATTTTTGCCAATAGTTCCAGGTTTTTGGTATCGTAACCAGCAAAACCTTCCTGTTCATTCGGCATCAAAAGCGTCGAGAAGATAATGTTCACCGGATTTCCCGGATCCTTCGCGATCTGAACTTTCACGTATTCGAGCAAAGGTTGCTGTAATTTCTTAAACAGTTCCAATTGTTTACCGGGATCCGATTCTTTCATGGTAATGTCCATCTGCTTCTCGGAAAAGTCATTGAACAACGCCATGTAACGCATCAGGGGTTGCGCCCAACGTGTTCCTGAAATTTTGGTTTTGATGGAAAACGTTTGGATGTCGCCGTTAATGACTGCTTTGTCATTTTCTTCCAGCGGAAGAAGGATGGCATTTTTCTTATCTGATCCTACAGACATCGCATAGAGTCCCATTCCAGGTATATTTCCATCCAGGGAGTAATTCCCCGCAGCATCCGTTTTCGTTTCAGCTACTTTAATAGCCCCACGGTCACTTTGTGCCTCAATGGTTACAGATTGGTTAGAAGCTCCCTTAATTTGACCTTCAATGTGGAAATTGTTTGGCAATTGCTGTTCCTCCGATCCTTCAGAATCGCCACAGCTCAGGAGTAAAGTTGTCAGCGCAAAAGCGCCTAACCATTTGATCATTCGTTATGCAATTAATTGACGCAACAAGCCCGAAGTTGTTTTCGGATCTGCCTTTCCACCTGAAGCTTTCATGATTTGTCCCATGAAGAAACCTGTCAGTTGGTTTTCGCCGTTCTTAAAACGCTCAAATTCGGCAGGGTGTTGCTTAAATATTTCTAAAATCAGTTCTTTTAGACTGTCTTCGTTGGAATCCTGAATGATGTTCAAACGCTCAGCAAGCGTAGCGACTTCAGATTCCGGTTGTGTCAACAATTCCGGGAAGAGCTTCTGTGAAGCAGCAGAATGTGAAACTTTTCCGGTATCGATCAAACCAATTAACGCGGCAATTTTCTCTCCTGAAACAGGGAATTGTTCGATTTCCAAACCGTTTTGGTTCAGGTACGATTTTACATCTCCCATTACCCAGTTAGCTGCAGCTTTGTGATTCTCAGTATGTGCGGAAACCGATTCGAAGTACAATGCAATTCCTTTTGAATCGGTCAAAACGTTCGCATCGTATTCGGAAAGTTTGAATTCTGAAGTGTATTTGTGGAACAACGCACGCGGAAGCGGGGGCATTTTGTCGCGCACCTGCTGAATCGACAATTCGTCAACAGTAATCGGTTGTAAATCCGGTTCCGGAAAGTAACGGTAATCGTTTGCAGCTTCTTTGCTTCGCATGGAAATCGTGATCCCTTTCAACGCATCAAACGAGCGCGTTTCCTGAACCAGTTTTTCGCCTTTTTCAATTGCTTTAATCTGACGTTCGATTTCAAACTCGATAGCGCGCTGAACGTTACGGATCGAGTTCATGTTCTTTACCTCAACCTTTGTCCCGAATTCGGACACGCCTTTGATGCGAACGGATATGTTGGCGTCACAACGAAGAGATCCTTCTTCCATGTTCCCGTCACAAATGTCCAGGTAACGCACCAATCGACGAACTTCCGTCAAATAGTTGTACGCTTCCTGACTTGAACGTAAATCCGGTTCTGAAACGATTTCCAATAATGGAGTTCCGGCGCGGTTCAGGTCAATCAGTGTATCGTAAACATCAATATCGTGAATGGATTTTCCGGCATCTTCCTCCATATGAATCCTTGTCAATCCGATCGATTTCTCTTTTCCGTTTTCGTCCTTAATGAAAATTTGGCCACCAGTACAGATAGGAGTGGTATCCTGCGTAATCTGATAACCTTTCGGGAGATCCGGGTAGAAGTAATTCTTACGTGCGAAATGCTGTTTCTCCGCAATGTGAGCATCCACGGCAATTCCTAAACGGATCGCGTATTCAATTGTTTTTGCGTTCATCACGGGTAATGTTCCCGGATGCCCAAGTGTAATTACACTAACATTGGTATTTGGAGCTGCACCGTATTCGTTGATGTCGCTGGAATACGCCTTGGTCTTCGTCAACAACTGAGCGTGGACTTCCAAACCAATGACTGCTTCGTATTTATCTCGTGTTTCTTTATTCATTTTCTTGACATTAAGATTTTAGGATGTTAAGAGTTCAGGATTGAAAAGACTTGAAAAGATTTATCCTTCAGGGTTAATTGAACGAATAAACGCACCTATCATATTCTGGAAGCCGTTTAAATTTACTTTTATTTCATCAGTTGGGATCTCAAATACTTCTTCAACCAGTATTAACTGTGTTTCCAATTCATAGGAAGAAGCCGTAGAAAATCGAAGAAATTGAACCAGTTCTTTTTCAGTTGTTCTCCCAGTTCCTTCAGCAATGTTTGAAGGAACTGATACAGCAGATCGGGTCATTTGAGAACGAAGACCATATTTTTCAGTTTCTGGTAGTTGAACTGACAAGGAATAAATGGATTTAGCAATAGCTATCCCTTCCTTCCAAACTTTCAATTCTCTGAAATTATGTCTCTTCTTCATTCCTCTTAGCTCAGTCTTTAAATCTTAAAATCCTAAAATCATTAAATCCTACTAATCAATTCACGCATAATCAGCGTCATTTTTGGCTCCTGGCGGCTTGCAACTTCAATTACGTCCTGCAAACTCACCTTTTGAATTTTCCCCGGAACCCCAAGGTCTGTAATGATCGAAATTGCGAAACATGGAATTTCCATGTGACGTGCAACAATCACTTCAGGAATAGTTGACATTCCCACAGCATCCGCACCGATTGCACGAACGTATCCGTATTCTGCCGGAGTTTCCAATGTTGGTCCCGTCAAAGCGGCGTATGTTCCAACGGCAACACGAATGTCGTTTTCTTTCGCGATGTCTTTCGCCATCGCAATCATTGTATGATCGTAAGGCTCGCTCATATCCGGGAAACGAGGTCCGAGCTCATCGATGTTTTTACCAATTAGCGGGTGAGCAGGGAAGAGGTTGATGTGATCGTCAAGAATCATGATTTCACCCACAATGAAGTCAGGATTTACACCACCTGAAGCATTGCTTACGAACAAACGTTCAATTCCCAGAAGTTTCATAACGCGAACAGGGAAAGTTACCTGTTGCATGTTGTATCCTTCATAATAATGGAAGCGACCTTGCATAGCAACCACTTGTTTACCACCAAGATTTCCGAAGATCAATTTTCCGGAATGGCTTTCAACCGTTGAAACTGGAAAGTGAGGAATTTGCTCATAAGGGATCTCGTTGATGATTTCGATTTCCTTTACCAATCCGCCCAATCCGGTTCCAAGAATAATACCGATGGTAGGTTTAACTTGTGTTTGCGAGCTGATGTATTCAGCTGCTTCTTTCATTTGAGATAACAACATATTCTTTTATTCGTTTGTTAAAGTCGTTTTGTCTGTCGAGTACCGGCGCAATTGTTTGCACGAAAACATTCGTTGAAGCAGCAAACAGTTCAGGTAACCAGTAGCTCAATTTTACCAAGTCTTTTTCCGTAGTAATTACGGCACATTGGCGGTCTGCAAAAGTAGCAACTTTTTGTTGAATGCTTTCTATGTCTTTCGCTGTAAAAGCGTGATGATCGGGATATTGAAGCAGGGTTACTTCATGGTGCTTCGCAAAATGCGCTCTGAGTGGCTCTGGTTGTGCAATTGCAGTGATCAAAACGATATGTTCAAAGTCCTTCCAAACCGATTCTCCGATGGGGATCGGATCACCGTATTGGATGCGACTGAAATAGATACTGGATTGAGGCAACGGAATGCGATCAAAAAAACGCTTTTTATCCGTATCAGAAAGGTTTTCAGGGCATTTTGTTACTACCACCAGATCCGCCCGTTTGATACCGGAACGGAACTCACGTAGATTTCCGGCAGGAAAGGTAAAGTCTTTAAAAGTTGGGCGATCAAAGGTCATCAAGACAATGTTCAGCCCTGCCTTTACCGCTCGGTGTTGAAAGGCATCGTCCAATAAAATGACACTTTCCGAATAGTTTTTTCTGATCCAATCCACACCGATTTTTCGCTCTTCGGCAACTACAACCGGAATCTGCTGCTGAAAGTACGACCAATACATCATCGGTTCATCTCCCAGCAAGCTGGCGGTTGAGTTGGAATTGGCTATTTGAAGTCCTTTGGAAGCTCTTCCATAGCCCCTCGAAAGAATAACAGGTTGTTGGTCTTCCTGAAGTAAACGGGCAATTTCTTTGGTTAACGGTGATTTCCCTGTCCCGCCGACGGTAATGTTACCAATACAAATGCTTTTTCCGGGAATCGGATAACTCTTCTTTATTCCGAAAGAATACAGCGCGTTTTTGATCAAAACAATACAGCCGTAGATCAAGTTTAAGGGAAGTAAAAGAAGTCGCAAGCCCTGCATGGGGTTAAAGATAACTTTAATTGAAAATGGAAAATTGATTAATTGAAAAGTGTTGTTCAAGATGGTAATATTCTCTTTTCACATGTTCAATTCTCAATTGGAGGTGAATCAATGGTAGCCGCTATGAGCTATCGGCTACCCTGATCCCGCGTTGTGATTTGTGGTGGTCGCGATTTTCAACTTAAGTGTGTCGGTTTGGATGAATAGGGTTTAGAGTTTTTTGCCGTGGAAATTCACATATTCAAATGATCCACCGGTTTGCCAGAAATATGCCCAGTCATGAAAATGCAAAGAATCGTTACTGAGATTAATGTCCGTATGATATCCTCCATTGGAAGAAGAAATACTAAATCCGTTATTCGAATAGTACATTTTGAGTGTATCAGAATATACGGTTGGACTGCTGTCGAAATGTCTTGTTATTCTGAAATAAGATTGTGTGGAATCATTGTTGTCTCCCAGATTCAAAAAAATGTGTTCAATCGTATAGATGGCGGAATCCGAATTGTTGGGCACATATTGTCCGCTGGCTAGTCCTCTGTAGGTACCACTCACAGCATCCGCAGAAGCGCAGTTCGAGCAACTTGAAGTCACAATCGTCGCGTCAATTTTATGATGAAATTTCTTCTTGCAGGAAACCATAATGATTGCCATGCACATCGGGATAAGGAGTTTTTTCATGGAAGATCTTTAACGTTTTTGAAGCGGTTTACCCGATTTGCAAAAGGCCAGTCATGCGAACTGAGAATCCCATTGTATAAACTGAAATATACCTTTTCGCCTTCTATCATAACTGTTGCAGAATAATACGGCTGATAGTTGTTTTCGTATTCGTTGAATTCCAAAACCGTGTATTCTTTTAATAATTTTCCGTCCTCATACAGAAACAATTTGTTATTTCTCTTAATCCGAATACCGTAGTTTTTTCCCGTTGTTCCAGGTGATACTGTGTACATGGGATTTCCATCCATGTTATTTTCTTCTGAATAGGTTTCAAGCCAGTCGTATTTACCGGACAGGAATTTTTCCGGCCGTTTCTCTTTATTACATCCTAAAGATGAGCACAGGAAAAAGAAGAATAAGATGGTATAAATCGGTTTCATGAGTTGGTGCTTTACTCCTTTTCAAGATGCAAACTATTCCAAATGGTTGTAAACAGATTCCTCTCCAATTGAACTATCTTTACCACCGAGACTTCTAAAATACCGTCTATGAAAGTATCTGATTTAGTCGCGTACCTCAATCAATTGGCACCTTTTTCCTATCAGGAAAGCTACGATAATTCCGGTTTACTGGTTGGAGATCCGACAACGGAGATCAAAGGTGTTTTGGTTGCGTTGGATTGCGTTGAATCCATCGCGGAAGAAGCTATTTCGATTGGTGCAAACGTTATTGTTACGCATCACCCGATTGTTTTCAAAGGATTGAAACGATTGACCGGAGCAAATTACGTGGAGCGTACAGTTTTGAAGGCAATCAAAAACGATATTGCACTCATCGCCATTCATACGAACCTGGATAATATGCCTCACGGTGTAAACAAGATTATTTCAGATAAACTGGGATTGACAAATACTTCGATTCTTGTTCCGCGTGAAGCAGGATTTTTGAAACTTTCAGTGTTTGTTCCGATAACACATTCAGAGGTGGTCCGACAAGCCATTGCTGATGCCGGAGCAGGAAAAATAGGGGATTACGATGCTTGCAGTTTCACCGTAAGTGGAACCGGACGTTTTCGACCTTCGCAGGAAGCTGATCCGTATATTGGTTCTCCGGGAGTGCTGGAAGAGGTGCAGGAAGAACGGGTAGATGTAGTAGTGCCGCAACACAGCTTGAACGCAGTGTTGTCTGCAATGAAAAAAACGCATCCTTATGAAGAAGTAGCTTACGATCTGGTTGCATTGGTGAATACGAACGAATACGTTGGGAGTGGAATGGTGGGAGAGTTATCGGATGAGGTGCCTGTTCAGGAATTTCTGAAAACAATCAAAATGACCTTCAACTGTGGCGTTGTTCGTTATACCGAAAGTGCTAAACCGAAGGTGAAACGTATTGCTGTTTGCGGTGGCTCCGGCAGTTTTTTATTAAGTGCGGCCAAGCGTGCAGGAGCAGATGTTTTCATTACTGCAGATTTCAAGTATCACGAGTTTTTCGATGCTGAAAACCGTATTGTTATTGCAGATATCGGACATTTCGAATCAGAACAATACACTTCACACTGGTTAGTAGAACAATTGCAGAAAAAATTTACTACTTTTGCCGTTCGTTTAACGAGTATAAATACGAATCCGATAAATTATCTCTAAGGTATGGCTGCAAAAGCAAGTACGAAAGAAACAACAGTTGCTGAAAAGCTAGACGCGTTGTACGCGCTACAGAAAATTGATTCTCAAATTGATAGCATCCGCACCGTGCGTGGTGAATTGCCACTTGAAGTACAAGATCTTGAAGACGAGATTGAAGGATTGGACACTCGTGTGAAGAAAATGCAGGAAGAAGTGAAGGAGCTTGAAACAGAAGCTTCTGATCGTAAAAATGCTATCAAAGAAGCGGAAGCTGCAATTGTAAAGTTCAAAGAACAACAAAATAACGTGCGCAATAACCGTGAATTCGAATCTTTGGATAAAGAAATCGAGTTCCAGGAATTGGAAATCAAATTGCACGACAAGCGCATCAAAGAAGCGAAAGCTAAGATCGCTGCTAAGAAAGAAGTAGTTGATGAAGCGAAAGAGCGTTTGGAATTGCGCAAGGGCGACTTGAAAGTAAAACAAGGTGAATTGGACGAGATCGTTGCTGAAACTCAGAAAGAGGAAGAAGTGTTGGTTGCTCAGTCTGAAAAAGCGAAAGCTGCAATTGATGAGCGTTTGATCATGGCTTACGATCGTTTGCGTTCAAACGCTAAGAATGGTTTGGCTGTGGTTGGTGTAGACCGTGACTCTTGTGGTGGTTGTTTCAACAAAATTCCACCTCAACGTCAGCTGGATATTGAAACTAAAAAGAAGGTTATCGTTTGTGAGCACTGTGGACGTATTTTGGTTCCGGCAAGCATCGAAGGATAATTTCAACGAAATATTTAAAAGAACGCGCGGTTCGAACGTGCCGCTCTTTTTTTTGTTTGGAATTTGTAGGGGCGCGATGCATCGCGCCCCTACATAATGCCTATTTTTGTACCGGAATTTCCGAAATAGTTTACATGGAAAAATTAGCAAACGCTCTATTTTCAATGCGTGGAATGGCCATCGGTATGGTTATCTTCTTATGCTCAATCGCTCAGGCAACATTTATTGAATCCGAAGAAAGTACGCAAGCCGCAAAATTGTGGGTGTACAACGCACTTTGGTTTGAAATTCTGTTGTTGTTCCTTAGTCTGAATTTGATCGCTAATATTTTCCGATACAAAATGTGGCTCCGGGAAAAGATGTCCATCTTCGCATTTCACCTTGCGTTCCTAATCATCATTATTGGTGCGGCTCTTACGCGATTCGTAGGGTTTGAAGGACAAATGCACATTCGCGAAGGTGAATCCAGCTCACGCATCATTACTGCAGAGCCGTATGTGTACATCAATGTAAACGACGGAAAAATGCAATTGCGCGATTCTGCAATGAAATACATGGCGGAAAGCTTTCCGAATAGTGTTGACTTCAGTGTGAAATTCCCGAGTCACAAGAATGAAGTGACCATTGAATACGTTGACTTTAAATGGCATTACATCGATTCATTGGTCTTCGGACAAAAAGAAAAACACGATGTACTGGATATCGTTGTTGATGGTCGTTCAACATTCCTCCTTCCGGGCGAAGATATGGATCTCGGTGGTGCCGTTTTGGCTTATTCCAGTGAGAAAGTTGAAGGCGTGAACATCTATAAGAAAGGGGATTCACTGGTAATCAAATCCGGAACACCGATGCAGTACATTCCAATGAGCATGTTGCAGGTAGCCCAACGAAGCGGTGCGCCAATTCCGGATTCTGTGTACAAAAGTTTGCTTCCGGGACAGGAAGTAACTTGTCACCCAAAAACCTTATTCATGTTTGCAGGCCGACAATTTGCGTTCAAGCAAATCATTCCGGGTGCAACGAAGAAATTGATGCCAACGGGAAGAAAAGATCGTGGAAGCGATTACCTGACATTGAAAATCACTGACGGAAGCAAAACGAAATTGGTAACACTTGAAGGAGGAATCGATCAGATCGGAAAGCCGAAATTCTTCGAATTCAATGGCTTGAATTACAGCATGGAATATGGACGACGTTACAGAACTGTTCCATTTTCGGTGAAATGTATCGATTTCCAGATGGAACGCTATCCGGCTTCGAACATGGCGTCTTCTTATGCAAGTGACATTGAAATCAACGATCCGAAAAACAACGTTAAGAAGACCAAGCATTTGTTTATGAACCATGTTGTAGATTATGGTGGTTTGCGCTTTTTTCAATCGTCCTATGATGAAGATGAAATGGGAACGGTGCTGAGTGTAAACAGCGACTGGTGGGGAACGAATGTGACCTATTTCGGTTACCTGATGATGATTATCGGTATGATTTTGAGCTTAACCAAAAAAGAACTTCGCTTCAGAGAATTGATGCGAAAGTTGAGCAAATCAGCTGCTGTGATTGCTGTTTTCTTCGGATTGACAAACATTGCTTACGGTCAGGATACAGCCGCTCATACTCATGATCATGAACACGAGCATAATCACAATCACGAGCAAACCCAGGCACCGGCCAAATCACAGAAACCAATCGTCAAGTTCATTTCTGAAGAACATTCGGATGAGTTGGCTTCTTTACTTGTTCTGAATTTCGAAGGTCGTGTTGTTCCTTTCCACACACTCTCCGGTGAACTGTTGCGCAAACTGTACGGAGCGAATGAGTATGAAGGTAAAAATGCTGTTCAAGCCGTTATGTCCATGCACATGTATCCGGATTACTGGCTGGATCAGAAAATGATCAAAACGCATCTTGCTGTTCGTGAACCACTGCATTTGGATAAATATGTGAGCTTCAGAGACCTCAGTACTGAGCAGGGTGATTTTTTATGGGCGAAGGAGTACAACGATGCGATTCGTACACCGGAAGGAAAACAATCGGAATACCAGAAGAAACTGATCAAACTTGGAGAGAAACAACAGGTCTTTCTTCAAATCATTTCATGGGTACATTTCCGTGTGATTCCATTAAAAGGAAACAAACAAAACGATTGGTATTCACCGATTCGTTCCATGTTGGAAGGAAGCACGGTTAGAAGCAGAGAAGGAGACAGTCTGGCATTTGGATACTTCAAGTCAATCGATAAAAGTTCGAGTTATCCATCCAACTACGCAGAGTCTAATGGGATTCTGGAAGATTTGAAAGCATTTCAGCGGCGTGAAGCAAGTGAAAAGATTCTGCCATCTGAAACACAGGTGAGTCTGGAGATTTCATACAACAAAATGAACATCTTCAAGAACAGCGAGATGCTTTATACCACGCTTGGAGTATTGTTGCTCTTTTTGTTCTTATTCAAAGTGCTTGCGAATAGCGATAACGAGAAGAAATTATTCAAAATCATTCGAAACATACTTGTTGGTGCAACCGGAGTTACCTTCCTTTATCATGCTTACGGACTAATTATCCGTAGCTATATTTCCGGCGACGCACCATGGAGTAACGGATACGAAGCATTGGTGTTTATTGCCTGGGTGACGATGCTTGCCGGATTCATTTTCTCAAGAAAAAACGGAGCTATTTTGGCAGGTGCCGCATTGTTGGCTGCGTCTATGTTGATGGTGACAGAACTTGAACTACTTGATCCGCAGGTTACACCTTTACAACCGGTTCTTAAAAGCTATTGGTTGAAAGTGCACGTTTCTGTGATTACCGGTTCCTATGCATTCCTTGGTCTGGCTTGTATTTTGGGGTTGATCAACCTTATTCTGTACATCTCGAGAGGACCAAAAAATCAAAAGCGAGTTACTCAGAACATCAATGAATTGACGTACGTTTCAGAAATGACCATGATGATCGGAACCTTCATGTTGACTATCGGAACATTCCTTGGCGGTATCTGGGCAAATGAATCCTGGGGACGCTACTGGGGCTGGGATCCGAAGGAAACATGGGCTCTGGTGTCCGTATTGGTATATGCAGTTGTTTTGCACATGCGCTTCATTCCGGGATTGAACGGAAAGTTTGTCTTCAATATGTTAAGTTTCTGGGCGTATTCGGCTATTTTGTTTACCTTCTTCGGAGTAAACTTTATTTTGGTCGGTCTGCATTCCTATGCTCAGGGTGATGGTTCCGTAAGTCTTCCGAACTACGTTTGGTACATGGTGGCAATTTTCGGAATTCTAACGGTTTGGGCAGGCTTGAAAAACCGATCGTATTTGAAAAGTCAAAGAGCTTCATTATGAAACTAACAGATATTTCCATCAATACACTAGAGGGGAAACCTCTGAATTGGTCCGACGTTGCAGGAAAGAAAATCCTTTTTGTGAATGTGGCATCTGAATGTGGTTTTACGCCGCAGTATGTTGAATTACAAGGATTGTACGAGGAATTCAAAAACAGCAATTTTACAATTATCGGTGTTCCGTCGAACGATTTCGGTGGTCAGGAACCGGGAACTGCGGAACAAATTGCAGAATTCTGTACGAAACGTTATGGAGTTACTTTTCCGTTGACCGAGAAAATTACTGTTTTGGGTAATGAAAAGCATCCGCTTTATAAGTTTCTGACGGCATTTGACGGAAAAGAAGTGGATTGGAATTTTCAGAAATTCGCTGTGAACGAAAATGGTGAAGTTGTGGCTGTTTTTGAACCCGGAACTGCTCCATTTGATGATTCTATTGTATCTTGGATAGAGAATTAAGAACTATGGTTGATATTCTTGCAATCGGTGCACATCCTGATGACGTGGAACTTTCTGCCGCCGGAACCTTATTGAAGCACAAAGCAGCTGGTTTTACCACTGCAATCGTCGACTTGACAGAGGGCGAATTGGGAACGCGCGGGTCTGTTGCCGAGCGTTATGCGGAAGCAGCCGCATCTGCCAAAATTTTGGGCTGTTCGGATCGGGTTAATATTCAGCTACCCGATGGTTTCTTTGAGAATAATGAAGAATCGCTTCGAAAGCTCATTATTCAGATTCGACGTTTTCAACCGAAAATTGTTTTGGCAAATGCAATTTCCGACCGTCATCCGGATCATGGAAGAGCGGGGGAGTTTATTTCCAGAGCCTGTTTTCTTGCAGGTTTGCGTAAAATTGAAACCGCGTGGGAGGGAACCGTTCAGGAAGCTCATCGTCCGAAAGTGGTGTACCATTACATTCAGGACAGATTGATTCAGCCGGATTTCGTAGTTGATGTAACACCTTACGTTGAAACGAAGTTTGAAGCCATCAGAGCCTTTAAATCCCAGTTCTGGGACCCGAATTCCGCCGAGCCGAAAACACCGATCTCAGGAGAGGAATTCTTCGATTTTCTTCGAGGAAGAATGAGTGAGTTTGGTCGTAGAATTGAAGTACGTTACGCGGAAGGATATACCGTTGAACGAACAATTGGAGTAGATTCCCTGTTTGATTTGAAGTAGGAACGCATTTATGTTCCTTGACGAATGCCCTTAAAATGTTCCCAATGGTCTTTAGGTAGACTTCCCCAATAGTTAATAACTTCAGTTACAATGCATCGTTCATTACCAGCGACGCTTTCAAATATTGCATGGATTTCTTTACTAGTCAATTTGGACTGTAAAAAAATAGAATTAGGTATACTATAAAACCAGAAATTATCTGGATTTTTCTCGAAAGTCTTAGTAAGGGCGTCACGATCAACTTTTGCTGAGAAGACTAAAAGATATAGTTTTTTGCTATCCATTTTGATTATCTTCTAAAAACTGTTGAGGTGTAATGTCTACCGGATTAATCATGAATTCGGAACCTTTTGAAGCAATTAAATCCAGTTTCTTGTCCTCAAGTCGATACCTCTCCGATTGAAGCAAATTTGGATTCTTAGCAAAAATTATTGCGTACATCGCTAAAGAGAAAAGAATAATTAATCCAAGAAGAATTATTAGAATATACGATGTTATACCTCCAACAATTACTGCAATAATTAATAGTAAAGGATCAACAATACCATTGAACCAAACCAATGGTGCAAAAGCGTTGCTTTTGTATCCTACCTTTACAAGGTTTACTAGATTTGCTAAATATTGATTTGTACTCACTTGGGGGAGATAGGTATCTTTACATTCTCTACAAAAGTATTCATTTCTTGATCAAGAAGCTTATTGTTATGTTAATTATATTGAGCTAACTAATTCATACGATCTTAAGTGCCGCCTTTGCTTCTTCCACCATTTTCAGGAAATTCGCATTCAAATCGTTATCGGTAATGCCATTATCAAAATTCTCTTCGAACTTTGGTAAGCTGAAATGTGCGATAATGTTTGCGCCGTGTTTAGGGAAACGTGTTAATGCCAGTTGCATAACATTTCCACCACCGAAACCACCGGGTGAAGTAGAGAGCAATACGATGGATTTGTTCTCAAAGATTTTTGCTTCTATTCTGGAAGTCCAGTCGAAAATATTTTTGAAAGCAGTCGTGTAAGCACCGTTATGCTCTGCCATTGAAATCACTAATAAATCAGCACCGGCGATGATGTCAATGAACTCATGTGCTTCTTCCGGGTAACCGTCTTCCTTTTCGCGATCAACAGAGAACAGCGGCATTTCAAAATCATTCAGATCGATCATGGTAACCTCGTCGCCGAATTGCATAGCTGCGTAATGCGCAAATTGTTGGTTAATGGAATGTCTACTGTTGCTTGCTCCAAAGGCGATGATGTTCATGATCTTGAATTTTTGCTCAAAGGTAAGAACATGTTCTGATAGATCGGAGAATTCAATGGTTCAATGTTCAATAGTTTCAACCTTAAACATCTTTAAACTCTTGAACAATAAAAAACGGTGAGACCAATCGAATGGCCTCACCGTTTCGGTATCGTTTGTAGTTCAGATTACTTTACTACGCTCAATTTCATTAATTGAGTTCCGTTTTCGTTGCGAATCGCTGCATAGTACAATCCCGTTGAAAGTTCTGTACAGTCGATAGTCAACTCTTGTTTCCCGGCTTCGAAGTATTCGTTCGCTACGTTCTGAACAATTTGTCCGTTAGCGTTCAACAATACCACCTCAACTTCAGCTGCATTTGTCAATTCAATTGCCAAAACCGCGTTTGAAGAAGTCGGGTTAGGGTAGATGCTCATTCCTGAGATAGATTCAATTTCTTCAACACCTACTGTGATTGCAACTTCGATAGTATCCGTATCGCTACAGTTTCCGTTTGTTGCTGTAAGTACTACGATGTATGTACCACTTGTTTCAAAGTAAACGTTCTGTGGTGATGTAGCTGTTGAGTTACCTACAGGACCAAAATCCCAGAAGTAAGTTGTTCCGTTCGTTGAAGTATTCGTGAAATCAACAAGGTTTCCTGAGATGGATGCAGAGCCTGCAGCATTTGGCTGTGGACTTACTGTTACAATGATGTCTGCACTTTGTCCAACTCCGTCACAGGCGTCAGCATTGGTTGTAGTTACGTGGTAAGTTCCGGCCGTAGTAACAACAATTGACTGTGTAGTTTCACCACCTGTAGACCATAGGTACGAATCTGCGGAAGAAGATGTCAATGTAACTGATTCCCCGTCACACAATGCAACGCTTCCTGAAGTTTGAATAGTTGGAACAGGAGCGTTAGATACGTCAACAGTAATTGCTGCGGAAGTAGCTTCACATCCGTTAGCGTCTGTAATGGTAACCGTATAACTTCCCGATGCAGAAACAGTGATTGTTTGTGTAGTTTCACCAGCGTTTGACCATTCGTATGAAGTTGCAGAAGACGAAGTCAGATCAACGGATCCACCTGTACAGAATGACGTTGGTCCGTTCGGAGTAATGGATGGTGCGGAAGGCAAAGCGTTTACAGTAACTGTAATTTGTGTGCGCGGACCTTCAAATCCGTCACCGTTCACCTGAGCAACATAGTAGTTGAATGTTCCTGCAGACACAGTAGAGGGAGTTGGAGCTGTTGCAGTTCCAGAACCTCCTGATGCAACCGTGTACCACATCAATGTATTTCCGGCTGTTGCTGTAGCACTCAACTGGGTTGAAGTGTTTCCAACACAGTATGCGTATGAAGTCGTTGCTGCCGGAGCAGTCAATACGAATGGAGCGAAGTAAGAGTCAGAGAATGAAATGTTGCTCAAAGCCGGTGAACCACCTGCCGGACGATAATCCGGAGCAAGGTAATCGTAAGGAGTTACCAAAATACCAGATGTCGTAGCCAATGAATCGTTCATGCTCGTTCCGAAGAAATTCCAGATGTTGAATGTACTTCCAGAGTTACGCTCACATGTTTTTCCTGTAGCAACGCCTGCAACGATGTTGTTTTCGTAATTCAACAAACCGTTCGTAGCGTTTGCTTCAGCCAAAGCAGCATCAATGTGAAGACCTCTCTGGAAATCCATGAAGATGGAGTTGTAGATGCTTGTTGCAGTGTTTCTGCGCAAACGTGCACCACGACGGTATCCTGAAGCAATAGTAGCTCCGGTGTTTCCACGGTATGGCCCGATTGCAGTGATGTTGGAGAAAATCGGCGCAGTTTGAGGAGTTGCTGTAGATCCTGTTGCATCGTTGTCGGATTCAAAACCTTCTGAAGTTGAGATAGACGGGTTATCTGCGATGTTCGGATCACGAACGATCAAACCGAATTGAATGCGTCCTCGGAAACCGAAATCCGTATCGAAATCGTCATCAAGGTTGCGGTAAGAAACGAGGTAACGCGCATTTACTTTTCCACCGAACCACTCGTATCCATCATCGTTAGAGAAAGAAACCTGAATGTGATTCAAAGTAGTTGCTGAACCAACAGATCCAAGAGTCAGACCGTTGATCTCTTTATCTGTTTGGTAAACGTATCCCGGGAATTCGATACGAACGTAACTCAAAGAACCTGAGTTATCATTATCGTCAGGGTTCGCACCACCTCCGAATTGTGTATCCGCACTTGGGGCAATACCTTCAATGTTTGCAATTCCGCCAGGTTGGTTGTTTGCTGCACGTCCAAGAAGAATAATTCCTCCCCAGTCTCCGGCTGCACGTGAACCGGCAGGTTGGTTTGACGTGAAAACAATTGGATTATTTGCAGTTCCGTTTGCTACAAGCATGGATCCCTGAGTAATAAACAAACCTGATCCCGGTGTGTTTTTGTCTCCCATGATCACCGTTCCCGGTTCAATGGTCAACGTTGCTCCGTTCTTAACGTAAATCTGTCCCTGAAGCAAGTAAACATTGTTTGCTGTCCAGGTAGTGTTATTTGTAATGTTTGCGGTTACGTTAACGTTTGAAGTACCGTAACTGGTGTTTTGAGGATCCCAGTTCGTCCAGTTGTCAGTCCACATTGCCGTTGGAGCAGGAGCAAATGCCCCTCTGTACGACGTAGGAACAAAGAACGATTGGCTCAGTGCTACTCCGCTGATTGCGGCAAATAGTGCTGACATGTAGATTTTTTTCATCTTTTCCTTTCTTAATTTTTTACGATACAAATCTCAGGTCTGAACCTTTAGTTTGCCTTGATTTTAGATTACCCTTTGGGTAAATCTGTGTTAAGGGAATCTTACGAAGTTGAATTCTTTGTGAAGAGCAATTACTCAACAACGCATCAAAAAAAAATAAAACACATAGTCACCTAATTTTTGCACATAGATGCATAGCTCTAATGAATTGTGTTAAAACCAATTTTGAACTATTAATTGTTCCACTAACAGACTCTGTTGCTATGTGACTATGTGGTTCAAAAAAAAATCCCCGATCCGTCTTTGACGGACCAGGGACTTCCTATGTTTGATGTAATGATTACAATTTAAAGCTCAACGACAGCGAGATTGTTCTTCCGAAGTTTGTTCTCCACACTTCGTCATCAATGCCCTTTTGGTAACCGTTGCTGTTGTTTTTATTCCCAATGAAGACGGAGTTAGAAGCTCCGCGAATTCCACTTACACCTTCACCACCTTCGTTGTTCTGATAGAACAATTGATCCTGAGCAAGGATATTCTGTACGTTCAGTTTCACCTCAGCGATGTTGTTGTCTGCTTTGTTCTTCCAGAAGCCGTAGGTTGCCTGGAAATCAAGGAATGTACGCGCGTTTTCCCACAGATCAGGTTCGTTTACGTTTCCAACAATTGCAATGCGCTCTCCGATTCGGTTGACATTCAATGTTGTTGACCAGATCTTATCCGGGTGCTGATATGTTACTCCGGCGTTGAATACGTACGGAGATTGTCCCTGAAGCGGACGGCTGCTTGTCGCTGATCCGACGATTTGCGATACATCAACTACCGAACGAATAACAGCCAGATTTGAGTAGAGTGTTACATTGTTGAAGCACGATGCAGAATCAACCGTGAAAATGTTTGAAACCAATGTGCGTGCTTCCAGTTCCACACCATAATTGATTGCTTTCGGTACGTTCTTGTAAGAGATTTCTCCGGTTACATCCGGACGTGAAACCTGTTCAATCGGATTGTCGAATTGCTTGAAGAATAAGCTTGCAGAGAACAACTGGCCTCTTCCGGGGAATGTTTCCCAACGTAAATCAAGGTTCTGAATTTTTGCACGTTGTAAGCTATCGTTACCGGAAACGACAAAGTTTGTTGTGAAATCGTAGAATGCGAACGGAGCCAACTCGCGGTACTCGGGACGGTTAATGGTCTGAGAGTATGCCAAACGGATATTGGTGGTTGTTGCCTGCTTACGTCCTGTACTATCTTTTTTGTTCATTTCGTACACTCCGTTGAAGGATGGAAGGATATCCAGTTTCTTCGTGTTGATCTGCAAGTCGGAGTTGTCGTCACGTTTTGCATGCAGTTGCTGCTCAAAGTACTCAGCACGTGCCCCGTAAATCAAGTGAACTTTTCCCACGCGGTTGTCCAATTGAACGTATCCGGCGTTCAGTTTTGACTGTGCAGTATATGAATCGGAGAATTTTGTTCCGTCTGTCAATTTGAAACCTCCTTTTCCGACGTTTCCGTTTGAAGAAGATGGTGCTTCCAGCAACCCCATGTTTTCAGGAGCGTAAATCTGATCTTCCGGAAGGTAAAGCAATGATTCCTGGAATGCAACATTTCCACCAACTACGCCATATTTCGTATATCCTAACTGACGCGCTTCGAAGGTTCTGTTGCGGAACTGACTGTACAAACCAACTTTCATTGCCATTTGAACTTTCTTGATCTGATTGAATTCATAAGAGAAGTCAACTCGGTTGTTGATGGAGTTTTCCTTGTTTTCAGAGAAGAACATACCACCGCTGTAGTTAGGTCCTACACTTGAGTATGACATGTTTGCAACATAAGTTGTATCCAGCGGATTCGGATCGTTCGGATCAGTAAGGTACTTGTAACGCGTATAAATTGTTCTGCGCAAGCTTGGAATAACGCGGTGAACGTTACTGTATCCTGTCAACCAGTTGATTCTGATTTTTGATTTTTCAAACAAGTGATCTCCGCTCAATTGTCCGGAGTAAACAGCGTTACTTGTAAACCAGCGTGCATTCGAACGCAATAGAGTAGGGTTTGTTTCCAATGGATTGATCTCACCGGTACGCGCAATCAGTTTATCATCTGAATTGATGGAATAAATATTCTTGAAACTGATGTTGTTGTTCGGGTTAAGGCGAAGCGTAAAGTTGGCCAAACCTCCTGCAAGAATGGATTCGTTGTTGTTTTGATCCTTGTACGAGTAATCCAACTGAGAACCTGCATCGTTTCCTGTGCCGTTGGTATATCCGTTACGAATCGTTTCGTTGTAATTGAATGATCTTGAATACGTCAAAGCAGTAATGATTCCCAATTCCTTTTCTCCGATTTTAGGATTGTATCCCGCGGAGAACTGAACATTGTAATTTGGGGAGAATTTCTTGTCAACCAATCCCCATGAAGTAGAAAACTGTTGTGCAAGACTAGCTTGTTCACCGATATTTACCGGGTATGAACCGTAAGCAGGAATAGAAGCAGACATCGCGCGACTTCCATTGTCAACTCCGATCCAGTCCAAAGTCCCACCTTCGTAGGTTTTCTGTGGTTTGAACGTTGTGATGGTGTTGTAGCTCCCACCAACAGAAATGGTGTAGAATGTTTTATCAGGAATAGATTTCGTATTAATTTGAATAATTCCTCCGGCAAATTCCGCAGGCATATCAGGGGTTGCACTCTTGGCAATAACAAGGTTGTCCAACATGTTTGATGGGAACATGTCAAATGCGAATGCTTTTCGGTCAGATTCCGTACTTGGAAGAGGAGAACCGTTAATGAACGCCGCATTGTAACGGTCATTCAATCCGCGGATTACTGCGAATTTGTTGTCCTGAATGCTGGCACCGCTCGACATTTTTATAACATCCCCAACGTTCTTAGCGGGTGTGCGCGCGATTTGAGAACCTGAAACAACGTTAACCACAGCATCGGCTTCCTGCTGAATGGTTGCACCAATTGCATCGGTGTCCTGCTTTCTCCAACCAACAACAACCACCTCACCAATTGAATCGCCTTCAGCCAGTTTTAATTGAACGTTCAGTTCCAATACCTGTCCTTCTTTCAGTGCAATATTTTCGATGATCTGATCCGGATACGTAGAAGCGATAACTTTAACAGTATACGTTCCGGCTGGTAATTTCGAAAAGCTATACTTTCCGTCGAGGTCAGTCAAAATTGTTTTTACATTCATCAATTCGATCTGCGCCGATGGATACGGGGATGCTTCCTCGTCCAATACAACACCTGAAATAACAGCGTTGTTCTTGTCCTGGGCATAACTAATCAGGGAGAGCGCAATTAGAAAAACGGATACAAAATACTTCATTACATCATTTATTTGGCGCAAAGGTCGATGCCCGACGTTACTCTAAATTGAGTGAAGTATTATTGCATTTTAAGTTTACTATTAAATAAATGTAAAGTAAATTAACACAGAGTTAATATACTTCTCCGATGGTATAGTTTCTTCCGTTCAAGGATACTTCGGAACCCGCAGCAGACTTGAGAAACAACAAAGAAAGCGGAGCTTCTTTTCCCAAACCAAAAACAGTATAGTTTTTCAATTCGACTCTTCCGAATGGAATTCCGAGAACAAAAATACCCGCATTTGTTGAAAGAATGCTTCCGGGTTGAATACGATTTGGATCCGATAAGTTCCTGTGGTGTTCAAGAAGTGTTAATTGCTCGTTTTTCTGACGAAGGGAAAGTTCCAGTTTCGCTATTTCCTGCTGTGTCATTTCACGACTGGTCTCGTATTTATCACCTGCAGAACTCTTTGTGTCATTTTCAAAAGAAGCTCTCAAGGCATCAATTTCAGACGAAACTCCGGATTTCAATTCCCGGATGATTTCAATGATCTCAGAAAAAACGACTGCTCTATTCATATTCTTTGAAATGTGGTTCAAAGATTTCTTTCAACTGGTTCAGAACGCGCTCTTTCGAAAATTGCAAACCGAATTCGCGAATGTGACCCGGATCGAATGTCTGTTGCTTGTCTTTGAATTTCAAAATGCTCTCAGCAACCCCTGAGCTACTGACATCGGTTAATTGAATTCCAAGTGCTTCATTCATTTCAAAAGCAATTCCAACCGACGGAGAAATAACCGGGAGTCCGGAACACCATGCTTCTGCAAGTACAATATTGAATGTTTCGTATTCCGAAGTAAGCAAGAGACAATCGTGTTCTTTCATGATCGCAGCAATTTCTTCCCAGCTGCTTGGACCAATCCATTGAATCGCCAATGTAAGTTTTTGTTCTTCAGCCCACTTTTGCCAGTTTTCCGTGCTTTGATCGGAAACAACGGTTAGTGTCATGTTCTTATCCTGCTGATATGCCTGTTTGAATCCTTCAAAAAGAATATCCGGATTCTTGGTCATTTTATCCAACGTGGAAATATGTAAGAAGCGCTTTTGCAATCCTTCCTGTCTGTTCCCCGGGGTAAAGATTTCTGAATCCACAAAGTTTGGAACGACAGTAATTTTTGTTGTTGGGAAGATCCGTTTCATATCCTTCGCCAATAAAGGAGAAACGGCGCATAATTGTTCTATGTGTCGACTAACCTGCTTCAGGAAGGTTTTGGTGAACCCTTTAAAACGGCTACTGACTTCGTTTCTATAATAGGAAGCGTGCTCCAGCACTACAAGGTTGCGGTGATAGTAACGTTTAGCTTTTGTAAACTGAAATCCGCGCGGTAGGAGCACGTGAGCAAAAATCAAATCAACGTCTTCAATTCTCCGTAAACAAGCTCGTAATGCTTTCCGCTGATTCCACCAATGAATGATTCTGTTTTTGGAAACCGGATGATACGCACGAACAATTCTCACGTTATTCTCGATCTCGTCAATTACTTCAAGCTGTGTAACGGATTTGTCTCCAAGGGTATGAATGACGGAAACTTCAAAATCAGTTGCGAGTAATTCAGCAAAACGTTGCACGAAATTCCCGACGTACGGATCCAATCTGTTTGGAAACCAGGAACTCATAACTAATATGTGTCTGTGCTGAACCATCTAATTCAGCTAAGATAGTTATTTCACTACCAGCTTCAGTGTTCTTTTTTTATCGAATTTGTGAATTCTTATGAAATAAAGTCCCGGGTTTGTGTTATCTAATTGAAAATCTTCACCTTCACGTTTGTAGCCGATTTGTTGCCCTAACTGGTTCACAATTTCCACTTCATCTTCCGGTTTCAATTGGGAGATGGAAAAGGAACCATTGCCAGGATTAGGAGACAATTCCAAAGATGCAAGTTCCTGCTCGGAAAGGTCAGCCGGACACCCGAGACGATTGATGTATTGCCAGATGGTATCATTGTACTGTGTTCCCACAAGGCTGTTTCCCATTGTTGCCCCCATTCGCACAACTACTAATCCTTGTGAAGGAACAACATTAATGATCTGGCCATTTTTTCCTTCAGCGGCGTACATATCCATGGGTGCATTTGGCAGAAGGGGTCCGTTGAACAGGTATTGAACTCCCGGAATCTGATAGCCACTTTGCCCGTTCAGCCAGGTCAAATAGCCATACGAAGGATTCAAAGTCTGAGAAGGAGTTCTCATTGCCTCCAGGTAGTTCAGGTCACTTTGTACGGTAACCCCGTCCCAAACTCCATTGGAAAGTAAAAGATGTCCGAAGCGAGCCATTCCACGGGCTTTGGAAACGAAAACGTGGTTGTAGCCAATCGGGTAGTACAGTCCGATCATTCCGATTTTGGAACCAATCTTTTGGTAAACGTAAGTGTTCAGAGATGTTCCGGTGGCAATTTGCATTACAGAATCCAGTAAAGTATACGGTGCATTGTGATATGCCCAGCGCAGGTTCGGATCTGTCAGGTAAAGCAGACATTCGGGATCGGTGCAATCTTTGTCGGGAACGCCATCGTCCAGACCGCTTGTCATGGTTAACTGATTCAAAATCGTAATGGCGCCTTCCTGAGAAAGTGTTGCATTCGACCATCCGTTCCCAAGATAATCAGAAGTGTAATCGTTGATGTCAAGATCTCCGTCGGTTTGAGCGATTCCTACTGCATAGGCTGTAAGGGTTTTTCCAGCCGAATTCCAAACGTGTAAGCTGTCCTGAGTAAATGTACCGAAGTAGCGCTCGATGACAATTTTCCCATCTTTCAATACAATGAATGCTTTGGAATCAGAGTTCTCCAGCCATTGCTCCATCATAGCAATAGAGTCTTCACACCAGCCGAGTTCGCTCGGATCCATGGTTTCCCATTGGTTCCCGGTCAAAGGCGGATAATAATACTGGCTGTACGATTTTCCTGAAATCAGAAGTAGAAGAGAGAGAAGTAGTGTGTATTTCATGCCGTCAAATTACGACATTCGTACGCACAAATCAAGCCAAAACCTTCTCGTAGATTGCTGCAAGTTGTTCAAGAGCGAAATCAATTTCTTCTTTCGTAGTGTAACGGGAGAACGAAAAACGAGCGTTTGGTCTGCTCATATCTGCATTGATTCCTTCCAATACATGAGAGCCTTTGGTCGCTCCGGAAGTGCAAGCCGAACCACCGGAACAGGCAACACCTTTTAAGTCAAGCGTAAACAACAACATTCCGGATTTGTCTGTCTTCGGAAGGCAAACGTTCAATACGGTATACAGGCTTTTTGCAGGATCAGTTTCTCCGTGGAACGTAACATCCGGGAATAATTCCTTCAAAGCGTTCATCATATACGTTTTCAATCCCTGAACATGTTGCTGGTGCTCTTCGATGTGTTCATTTGCCAATTCCAATGCTTTTGCCAAACCGACAATACCATAAACATTTTCGGTTCCACCACGCAACCCACGTTCCTGTGCACCACCGTGAATGAATGATTTCAGTTGAACATTCTTGTTTGTGTAAAGGAAACCGATTCCTTTCGGTCCATGGAATTTGTGAGCTGCACACGTAATGAAATCAATGTCCAACGCTTTCAAATCGAAGGTGTAATGCGCCATCGTCTGAACGGTATCCGAATGGAAGTAAGCACCGTGTTTTCTGCAGATTGCACTCACTTCGTGAATAGGAATCAACGTTCCGATCTCATTGTTTGCATGCATCAACGAAACAAGTGTAGGTTTTCCATCGGCAAGCAATTGATCTAATTCGGTAAGTGAAATGTGTCCTTTTTCGTCCAGTTTCAACCAGACTGCCTCGATTCCTGCTGCATGAGCAAGGTGTTCAACGGTATGTCCTACTGCATGATGTTCAATCGTGCTGGAGATAATTCTCTTTACCCCCAATTCGTAAACCGCAGTGAACAATGCCATGTTGTCTGCTTCAGTTCCACCGGAAGTAAAGATGATTTCTGATGCTGAGCAGTTCAATAATTTCGCAACTGTTCTGCGTGAAGTCTCGATGTGCGCTTTTGCCTGTCGACCATAAAAGTGTGTAGAAGACGGATTTCCGAAGTCGTTTTTAAGAACCGGGATCATAGCTTCTGCTACTTCAGGAGCCAATGGCGTAGTTGCTGCATTATCCAAATAAACACGCATAGGGTAGAAATTTTTCTCAAAATTAGGATTTAATTCGCTCGGAATTGCTCAAAAAATAGCGGAAATCTTGGAAGGGAGAATAAGGAATTGAAAATTGAGATTGAACAACTGAAAAGGTGAAATGACGTCTAAACTTTTCAATTATCCATTTGAAATTTTCAATTCAATCACCTTTTCCCAACAAATACCTGAATGTTACAATTTTCGGATCGCGATCGAGTAATCGTTGGAAGAGTTCCTGCGTACGTTCCAATTGTTTTACCTCACTTTTTGGTTGAGCGATGTGATTCAGGATATAGCGCTGCATACTTGGTTTCAATTGCTCGAACCGCAATTTTGCTTCCGGAACCTGATCCCAGTAAATTTGACAGACTTCCGTAACGGGGACTCCGTATACAGAATCGTCTTTTACCAACGAAACTTCGACTTCATCGTATAGATCTTTTCCAAGTTCTTTCAACCTGTTTTTCTGAACAGTGATGAGTCCTGAACCCTCACCCAATGCGAGAATGCCACATTGCCAGGTCACTTTCCCGTCGAGTGTAATGATCAGGCGCTGGTTGAAGTCTCCCTTTTCTTTTCTGCCGGGAAGTTGTTCCAGAATGTGCGGCGGTACTTCCACGTACCAATACTTGAGGCTCGTAAGCGATTCGACTGTTGTTGTATAGGTAACCATAAAGCAAAACTTTCTTTCCCGTCCACCGAGGTGGATGTGCGGATGATCGCTAAAGTTATTCAATGAATCCGATTATGGATTTACCTCTGCGCACTTCAGCGTTCCTTTGCGGGAGATCAAAAACAAAAAACTCGTCACAAAATTGCAACGAGTTTTCGGGTTTTTAGGGGGACGGAATGCTATTTATTCGGTTCGATAACCTTTCTTCTCAGCTGAGGTATTCATGGATTTGATAATGGAAGTCCCTAGGTCTTCCTGACCGCTTTCAAGTGCACGTTTTTGCTTTTCGGCGTTGATCACAGCCTCACGTTTTACAGCCAGTTCGTTTATTTTCTGTTGATAGGCTTGTCGTTCAACACGTTTTTCTTCAATGATTTTTGCTTTTTCTTCAGGAGTTTTGTTTTTCAGTTCCTCCGGAAGATCTTCGTCTTTCATCTGGTAGACACGTATGGAGTCGCTTCCTTCCAAATCGATCAAATCCCAGCTGCCGTTGTAGTAATTCGCATTCGATTTTGAAATGGCACGTTCCGAAGCAACACCCATTCCTTTGGAATAAGCATTCGCATCTTCTTTCTTTTGTTTTTCGTCACGCAATTTACCACCGTATCCGTATGACATGTAGGTTCCGTTCAACGAGTCGTTGTAAGCATTGATTTCCTTATCGTATTCGGTTTCCATGTAAAACGCCTCACGATTGGAATCAATGTTGAAATAATTTCCCTGGCAAATCATCGCGCCGTCGTACCAGAATTCTTTGATTCCCTGCTCGTAATTCCCACAATAAATGGTGTTTACAATGATGTTTCGATTTGCAGCGTCGGCCAGGATAGTTTTGTAATCAAGCGGCCCCTGATTGAATGGTTCGTTCCCTGCAATGTAAATGAGTCTCATGTCTTCCGGGTGTGAACTCCATTTCAGTTCGTTCAGTGATGTTTGGATGACCCCGGCACAGTATTCGTCACCACCATTCGTATACAAAGCAAAAAGTTTTTCTGAAATTGAATCAAGGTCATTGATCAGGTCTACCTGCTTGCGTACAAAAAGTTCGTTGTGGATGTCAGTATTTCCGTAATCGTAAAGAGCGATTTCCAACTGTGGTACTTGTCCGTTAACGCGCAATTTGGAAGCGGCATTCACGATTTGCCAAATCACGGATTTTGCCTGCTCTATTAACCCGTCCATACTCCCTGAAGTATCAAAGAGAATGGCAATTTGAATCTTACGTTCAGACTGTTGTGGAGCCGGGGCAACCTGAGCAACAAGTTGCAATGAAAAAAGGCTCACAAAGAGAAGTGATAGTAATTTCATAACGATTGGTTTTGTGTGGTCTACACCCCAATCGAAATTTGGTTCAACAAAATTGAAAATTGATAATTGGAAAATTGAAAAGTAATTGAATCGGATTAAGGCTATTCATAATCGAAACCGATACTTTCTTCTCTTTTCAATTTTCAATTTCCAATTACTCCGTCTCCATAAACGGTACGTGCTCCAGCTCTTTTCGTTTATCGCGAAGTTTTTTCAGTACTTCTGTTAATCCGGGAACATCGGCATGAGCATCAAAGGTTACTTTCTTTGTGCCTTTCTTTGTTGTGATGATGAGGTATTCCGCACCACGGTCGGTACAATCCGGACATCCGATACGTTCTTCCAGCTTATCCCATTTTTTCAAATCGATTGTCTCACACAAATCCTGGAACTTGTCTGCCGGGAAATCAAAGCCATTCACTTTCGCTTTGTATCGCGCAGTATCCATACTTCGCTGTGTTTCAATGAGCGTATCTTTTGTGTAATATTCCTCCTTGATGCAGTATCCACGACACATTCCGAAGCTGGTACCATGCGTAATGGAAATAATGTCACTGTCGTTTGATTCGGAAGCTGTTGATTCTTTCCCTGTTCGACAAGCCATCAAAATAAGACACAGAATTGCAATTACACTACTTAGTTTCCACATAACACAAATTTGAAGGATGAAATTACAAACATTTTGCCATTTCTTCGGAATAGGAGGTAGACACATCGGAACTATGGCTTACCTTTGTTTTCATGCACATTGAATCCCTTTCTTTGGTCAATTTCAGAAATCACGCGGAGACAAAATTAGAGTTTGTCCCGGGTGTGAATTGTATCGTGGGATCGAATGGAGCGGGTAAAACCAACGTGCTGGATGCCGTGTATTACCTGAGCATGTGCAGATCGTACCTGAATCCGATTGATCGTCAGAACATCCGTTTTGATGAACACTTTTTTGTAATCCAGGGAAACTGGCACAAAAATGAACAGGAATTCAACCTGCATTGTGGTGTAAAGGCAGGTCACAAAAAAAGCTTCAAGAAGAACAAGAAAGAATACGAACGTCTCGGAGACCACATCGGACAATTTCCGGTCGTGATGATTTCACCTTACGACGTTGATTTAATTCGTGAAGGTTCCGAAGTACGCAGAAGATGGATTGATGGAATCATTGCTCAATTTGATGCACCATATTTGTCGACTCTGCAGCGCTATAACAAAGTACTGGATCAACGAAACGCGTTGTTGAAACATCAGTTTGAACACGGAATGTTTCAGCGTGAACCCCTTGAAATATGGGATGCGCAATTGGTGAAGTACGGACAGGAAGTCTACGAAAAGCGAAAAGAGTTTATTCGTGAGTTCATACCACTGTTTCAGCAGTTCTACGACGTGCTTTCCGAGCAAAAGGAGTCCGTAACGCTGAAATACGAATCGCAATTGGAGAATGGAAATTTCGAAGAGATGCTTCATGCAGCTTATCCGAAAGATTCCCGATCAACGCACTCTTCCGTAGGAACACACAAAGACGATCTGGTGTTTCAAATCAACGAACAACCGGTGAAAAAATACGGATCGCAGGGGCAACAGAAATGTTTCCTGATTGCCCTGAAACTGGCCCAGTTTTCCTGGTTGAAAGATCGTTTACAGCAAACTCCGGTGCTTCTTCTCGACGACATCTTCGATAAACTGGATAACAACCGCGTCGCACAACTCATGCGCATGGTTTCCGATCAGCTGTTTTCTCAGGTATTGGTTACTGATACGGATAAAGAACGAGTAGAACGCATCTTCAATAGCATCGATGTGGAACCGAAAATCATTCTCTTTTAACCATGAGCGACAAAGAACGATTTGACGATAGAAAACGATCCGGAGATTCTGCTCCACTTGGAGATGTATTCAGCAAAATCCTGAAAGCGTACCAGTGGGATAAAAAGTACAATGAGCTGGAAGTCCTCGGGAAATGGGAGGAAATGATGGGGAAAGCAGTTGCTATGCGTACTACCAAACTGCACATCGAAAACCGCATTCTGTTCATTGAACTGAATTCATCTGTCATGCGAGAGGAACTCCAATATGGAAAGGAAGTCATTATCCAGCGCGTAAATGAAACCGCAGGTTCGAAGATTATTGATGATGTGTGGTTTAGATAATTATCAATGATTTAATTATGAATTATCAAGGAAAACGAGATCATTCACCCTTGATAATTCTTCCATTGATCATTCATAATTCACTTCTCCTTTTCAATTTTCCATTCACCCTTGATAATTCTATCATTGATCATTCATAATTCCCCCTCCCTTTTCAATTTTCCCTTTTCAATTTTCCATTCACCTTGATATTTCTTCCATTGATCATTCATAATTCACTCCTCCTTTTCAATTAACCAATTTTCCATTTTCCATTCACCCTTGATAATTCTATCATTGATCATTCATAATTCACTCTTCCTTTTCAATTAATCAATTTTCCATTCACCCTTAATAATTCTTCCATTGATCATTCATAATTCACTCCTCCTTTTCAATTAATCAATTCTCAATTTTCCATTTTAGTTTACCTTTGATCTTAAAATAGAAAGCATGTCTGTGCACAAAAATGTAAAGCGCGTCACTACGAACGTTTTACAAGAAATGAAAAATGCGGGAGAGAAAATCTCCATGCTTACCGGTTACGATTTTTCCATGGCACGAATCATAGATTCGGCCGGAATCGATATTATTTTGGTTGGTGATTCCGCTTCAAATGTGATGGCAGGACACGAAACTACACTTCCTATTACCCTTGATCAGATGATTTATCACGCTTCATCGGTTGTTCGTGCAGTTGAGCGAGCGCTGATTGTAGTAGATATGCCGTTTGGATCGTACCAGGGAAATTCGAAAGAGGCGTTGACTTCTGCCATTCGAATCATGAAAGAGTCTGGCGGACATGCTGTGAAGCTGGAAGGAGGACGAGAAATCATTGAATCTGTAAAACGTATTCTTACTGCCGGGATTCCCGTGATGGGGCATCTTGGATTGACCCCTCAGTCGATCTATAAATTTGGAACATATGTTGTTCGTGCAAAAGAGGAGGAAGAAGCAATGCGCCTGATTGAAGATGCGATTGCGCTCGAAGAAGCCGGCTGTTTTGCGATTGTATTGGAGAAAATTCCAGCTAAACTTGCTGCTGAAGTTGCTTCCAGAGTATCCATCCCTATTATTGGGATTGGTGCCGGAAATGGCGTTGACGGACAAGTATTGGTTGTACACGACATGTTGGGAATTAACAACGAATTCCAGCCTCGCTTTTTGAGAAAGTACGCGAATTTGTACGAAGAAATGATGAAGGCTTTCCAGCAGTATCACGCTGATATCAAATCAGGTGATTTCCCGAATCAAAACGAACAGTATTGATGGTTGACGCCCCGTTTGAAGTGGTTTACGAAGACAACCACCTTGTTGTCGTAAACAAACGCGCCGGGGTCAATGTCCAGGGCGACATCTCAGGTGATGAACCGTTGGTAGAAATGGTGCGGAATTACATTCGCGATAAGTTTCATAAACCCGGAAATGTTTTCTGTGGCCTGATTCACCGATTGGATCGACCGGTAAGCGGATTGATCACCTTTGCACGAACCAGCAAATGCCTGGAACGCATGAATAAACAATTCGCGGATAAACATCCTGAAAAAGTTTACTGGGCGATTGTCTGTAATCCACCAAAGGAAAAATCCGGGCGGCTGATTCATCATTTGGAGCGGAACGAGAAAAAGAACAAAACCTTTACCTACTCAAAACCGGGTAAAAACACCAAGGAAGCGCGGCTCGAATACCGTGAGTTGCTTCAATCCGATAAATATACATTGCTTGAAGTAAAACTGGAAACCGGCAGACATCACCAGATTCGAGCACAACTCGCAGCAATTGGTTGTGTGATCAAAGGTGATCTGAAATACGGAGCTCCGCGTTCCAACCCGGATGGTTCCATTTCCCTGCATTCACGTTTTCTTGCATTCGATCACCCTACAAGGCCTGAGGAGCGCGTTCAGGTGACAGCTCCTGTTCCACAACACGATACACTCTGGACCTGGTTTGAAACCCGATTAACAACCTGATCATGAGACAGCTGTTCACATTTATTTTTGCCTGTTGTACTGTGTTCCTTGTTCAGGGACAAGAAACTCCTTTTCATTATTTCAACACTGCAGGAGTTCAGAACGAAGCAGTTTATTGTATTCAACAAGATGCTCAGGGCAGATTATTGCTTGGTACGCAACGCGGTTTGCTGCGATACAATGGTTTCACAACAAAACGTATTCCAACGGCAGATGAGGCAAATAGAGAAATCAAACAGATTTTTTCAACATCAAAAGGGGTCTTTGTGATCAACAATCACGGAGAACTTTTCCAAATGAAAAACGATACCCTGAGACGTTTTACAGTGGAAGGCCTTAATTCGGACATCCGATGGATAGAAACGGAAGGGGATTACCTGAAGTTGACTACCGCTCGGGAGTTGATCGTTGTACACTCGAAGAAGAAAACAATTTCGGAACGAACGCCATTTCTCTTTGCGGAAGATCCGAAAACGTATGTCAGAGCATTTAATAAAGGACAAGATCGTTTTCACGTTACTTCAGAAGGAGAATTGGTACTTGCCGCGGAAGGTGAAGCACGATCCATTCCCTTTTTGAATGCTGATGTTGAGTACTGTGTTACGGCAAATGGTTCTATTCTTTTGGCGACAAGGCATTACAGTGCCGGCGGACTGATCTCTTATTCCAACGGTCAATTCCGAAAAATTCCGTTAATCTCAGAACACAAACGCCGGCATATTTATCAGGTAAAGGTGATTCATGGTCAAACCATGATTTTCACCAACGATGGAGTAGTGGTGTACACGAATGGGTTTAAGAAAATGCCCACTGTTTGGTTCGCCGGAATTTCATGTTACGATGCTTTTGAAGATCCTGCCGGAAACTGTTGGATTGCGACCAAAAACCGCGGTTTGATTTTGATTCCTTCGGGTCGTCACCATAAAATAACCAATGAAAGTGTAAGTGCGATTTCCTTTGATACACAAGGAAGCCTTGTACTTGGTGCCGGAAGTTCGTCAATTGTGCGCATGAAGACAAATGGCACTTCGTTGCAACGCGTAACATCCGAAGGTTTGATCGATGAGGTATCGTTTTGCTATTCGGATAAGGAATTCGGTGGATATTTCTTCTCCTCAGGATTTATCAGTTCTTTAGGAGAGATAACGCCGTTAGGAAAACGCATTCATGAGGTCTGTCGAACACCGAACGGTGAATTGTTGCTTGCCACATCGAAAGGATTGTACCGCTACCCGAATGTGAGTTACGCTGTTTGGAAAAAGCGATTGAAAAACCCGGCTTTTGGAGAACAAATAGTTGATGGGAATTGCCACCTGATGGTTCAGCGTGAAAATGGTGCAATTGTCGTTGCCAACGGGGATGGTTTGTTCGTTGTAGAAAATGGCGAAGTAAAAGAAATTAAGAAATCGAACGAACACATTCGCGCTACAAACGCTACATGGTTTCAATCGTCGTTGTATGTAGTTACCAGCGGGAATGCGTTGTTGGAGATAAAAGGTAATCGGGTAACTAAAACACGTTACCTGAATCAGACGGAAGTGATCAACGTACTTAAGCTCAGTGCATCATCCAAACACTTGTATTTATTAACCGAAAATGGGCTATATCGCGCTCCTAAGATGGACGCGAAGTTTGAATCGTTGAAAGATGCATTGGGATTTGACGGGGTGTTTATTCGAGATTTCTGTGTGAAGAACGATCAGGTTTTTCTGGCGACGCAGGAAGGTGTTTTCAATTACGAATGGACCACGGTAAAACAGCTTGCTATTCATTTTGTTGTAGGACAACCGCAAAACAAGGACAAAAAAGAGACTTCCCAACGCTCATTCAAATCAGGGAATTTGACACTTCCGGTAGAGTGTATCGACCTTACCGGCGCGCATGCCTTCCATTTGCAGTACCGTTTGGTTTACGAAGGAACAGAAGGAGATTGGGTGGAAGTAGTTCCGGGAACCGAACGCATTCCCTTCCCAAGTCTCGCTTCGGGAATGTACACCGTTGAACTTCGCATGATCGATCCGGTTTCCGGTGCATCCACTAAAATTCAAAAACGGCGTTTCGAAATTCAATCCAATTGGTATGAACTAAAATTGTTGTGGATCAGTATTGGTGTGGCATTGGTGCTTGGAATCCAATGGACTATGAAGAAATTGCGTCCGGAGAAGCCAAAGCGTGTGCGTAAAAAGAAGCAGCCGCAGACGACGTAATTATTTCCATTCAAATGCGCACCTGAACCCAACAAGTGCACTTGGCTGAGGTATTTCATGACTTTCTGATCCTTCATCAATTGCTACCTGACCTTTCCAGTTGCTTCCGATAACCGTTCCGGGGATAGTGGTCAATTCACTGAGGTTATTATCCAGGCAGAAAATCCAGCTTTTCATTTTCGCTCCTTTCTTCGGCATTACAAAATCCGGAATGGATCTTTCGCCCAATACCATTACACCTTTGCAGTTGGCGTTGAGGAAGTTCCTTTTGCTCTTCTTCATATGTGCAAGCTGATGCTCCAGATACTTTTTTGTTTTATCCCATTCCTGTTTGGAGGGAAGTTTATAGTGCGGGAAGCGGTTGATCTTATCGGTTTTCGGGATGTCGAGTTTGCCTTTTTTGTAAGCTTCAATAGAAACAATATTGTCTTTGGTTCTTTTCAGTGATTCTTCCCAGGTGGTGAACTTATTCTTGATCAGCAGGAACTCAAAAACACGATCATTTCGCCATGCTGCAAATGCCTGGGCCTGTTCATAACTCACTCCCACAACCGGATGCGCTCGGTAAGATGGATGCCGCAGGTAATCTGTTTCCAAATCAATGTAGGACGAATCAATTTTTGTCCAGACAGTTGTGTCAGGCAACGTATTTAGGTACTCCGGACTGTCGGTTCCATACACTCTGCCAGTCCAGTACATGAATTCAAGCCAATTGAAATTCGTTACTTCCGTTTGATCCATTCCGAAGTTCTCATCGATGAATACAATACCCGGAATATCCTTTTCGTCAATCCAATATTCAGATTTACCTGATTTTGAACTGCAGGCAAGCGCCAGGAAAATGGAACAACTTAGAATCAGCAACAGAGTTTTCATGCTTTGATAAGTATTTGGACATGAAAAGTTACAGCAGGAAGATTAGTTTGAGTATATTCGTTCTACTAAAACTTATGGCCTATGAGTACGGAAAATCTGGTATTTAACTTGAATAAAAACATGCCGGTTCGAATGGGAATCGGTGTCGTGTTGTTTCTTAGTGTTGGTGTTTGGTTAGCGGTGTTCTTCCGACCACACAATTACGTAATGCAATACATTTTTATTGGTCTTGGTGTACTTTGTTTGATGCTGGGAGCATGGTTATTGGTTATGCTGATCAAAAAACTCACTGGACCAAAGGAAGGAATCATTGTTACTTCGGAAGGAATCATTGAACAGGTAAATCAACACGGAGTTCCGATGATTTATTGGAAAGACATCAAAGGAATTCGCGAGGAAATGGTATTTACGAATAAATTCATTCGTATAGACGTTTATAATCCAGACGATTACATTGGACAGGCAAAGAACGCCGTTCAGCGTCGAATGATGAAAAACAATTTCAAGATGTATGGATCACCCTTTCTTGTAACAAGTAAAGTACTTGGAATCCGTCATAATGACCTGATGATGCAGTTGAATAATGAGTTTGCACCCATCAAACAGGCGAGGGAGGAAGCAAAAAAAGAAGCAAATAATACAGAACAAAATGAAAACGCTATTTGATCAGGCAGCATTAGAAGAAAGCCTTTCGAGAATTGAGCAATTGAGTCCTGAATCTCAGGGACAGTGGGGGAAAATGAATGTGGCTCAAATGCTGAAGCACTGTTCATCTACAATGGAAGTGGCTCGCGGACAACGACACATTAAACGGATGTTCATTGGCTATTTATTGGGTGGAATGATCAAAAAACATTTCTACAACGACGCTCCTGTGAAAAGAAATTCACCAACTCACGCAACATTTGTTGTAGTTGACGAGAAAGATTTTGAACAGGAAAAGCAGACACTTATTGAGCATCTGAAAGCATTCACGGCCGCTGGACCGGAAGGATGTACTTCAGCTGCGCATGCGTTTTTCGGACCTTTAACGAAAGAGCAATGGGGGATGGGGATGTACAAGCACCTTGATCATCACTTGCAACAATTCGGAGTGTAATGGAATTCATTTCAAAAGAACTCGACGATTACTGCTGCAATCATACTTCTCAGGAAGATGCTTTGTTGGCTAAGTTGAATCGCGAGACGCATGTAAAAATCTTGCAACCACGCATGTTAAGCGGTCACTTTCAGGGCCGCCTGCTTAGCTTGTTGTCTAAAATGATTCGTCCTGAACGGATCCTTGAAATTGGTACGTACACCGGATATAGTGGTCTTTGTATGGCCGAGGGATTAACAGAAAGTGGTAAGCTCATTACCATTGATGTCAACGCTCAACTGGAAGATTTCACTCGTTCGTATTTTGAGAAAAGCGAATACGCCGCTAAAATCGATTACCGTATTGCCAATGCAATGGAATTGATTCCGCAATTGGACGAACAATTTGACCTGGTTTTCATTGACGCAGATAAACAGAATTACATCAATTATTATCACCTCGTTTTCGACAAGGTTAAATCGGGAGGTTACATTTTGTCCGACAACGTGTTGTGGTCTGGAAAAGTCGTTCAAACCGAAGGAAAGATTGATAAAGACACGGCTTTGCTGAAAGAATTCAATGAATTGGTTCAAAATGATCCGCGGGTAGAAAACATTCTGCTTCCCATTCGTGATGGAATAATGATTGCCCGAAAGAGATAATCCGTTCAAAATCAGACAAAGTACTTGTTGCTTTAGGCAAAATACGTTAGTTTAGGTCTTGATTTTTCAGAAGAAGATGAAGAAACTACTATTATTTTGCTTCGCATTCGGAGCATTTGCGGGTACCGCTCAAACATGGAGCGACGATGTTGCCGGTATTGTGTACAACAAATGTTCCAAGTGCCACCACGATGGTGGTTTGGCTCCATTCGCTTTGATGTCTTACGGAGACGTGAGTTCGATGATTTCATCCATAGAAGATGCAGTCACAAATGATGAGATGCCACCCTGGCCGCCAGACAATAATTACCAGCAATACAGTCATCCGCGTTCGTTGAGTGCTACTGAAAAAAGTACTATGCTGACCTGGATTGGAAATGGTTTTCCGGAAGGAAATCAGGCAAATGCCCCGGCTCCTCCGATCTTCAACGAAGGATCAATTCTCGGGAACGGCGATCTGACGGTTCAGATTCCTACCTACATGTCGAAGGCAAATGGAATGGATGATTACGTATGTTTTTCCATTCCTGCAGGATTGGCGCAGGACAGAATCATCCGTGCTATGGAAATCATTCCCGGAAATCGTGCAATTGTGCACCACGCTTTGATTTACGTTGACGATACCGGAAGTTATCCTACGGATACCGTTGGAGGCGATTGCGGTGGTCCGCCGGATGCGACGTTAATAACCGGTTATACTCCCGGAGCTTCACCGTTAGTCTTCCCATCCGGTTCCGGTTTCAAATTGGGAATGAACATTCCGGCCGGAAGTAATATTGTTTTTGCAATGCATTACCCGAACGGGAGTTATGGTGAATACGACTCCACAAAAGTGATATTTCATTTCTATCCACCTGGTGAAACAGGCGTCCGGGAAGTATTCGCTGCAGCTCCTTTGCAAAACTGGGGACTTTCATTGCCACCGAACCAGGTTACTACGGCAACTGCAACCTATGCAGGAAGCAATCTCCCGATAGACATTTCAGTTTTGAGTGCTTTCCCTCACATGCACCTCGTTGGCAGGGAAATTACAGCGTATGGATTGACACAGCAAAACGACACCATCAAATACATACACATTCCGGAGTGGGATTTCCATTGGCAGGATTTCTATTTCTTCAAGTACATTCAGAAGACGCCAGCTGGAACGACGCTGAAGGCCCGCGCTGTTTATGACAATACAACGAATAACCCGGAAAATCCAAACAACCCTCCGCAATGGGTATATGCCGGAGAAAGTACAACAGATGAGATGCTTATGGTGTATTTCCATTACATGTATTACGAGAATGGTGATGAGAACATCAACATGGAAGATTACCTGACAACCGGAATTCAGGAATTTACGAATTCCGAGGAAGGATGGATGGTTTATCCCAATCCTTCCGGTCAGAATGAAGAAATTCATATTGTACCCGCTAATCTGAGCACTGGTGATGTGGTTTCATTGGCTATTTATGCAACTGATGGACAACTGGTAAAAACCATTTCAAGAGGAATGACAATTTCAGATGGTTTTGCCGGATTTGAATGGGACGGAACAACGGATTCAGGAACTTCATGTTCGAAGGGAGTGTACCATTTGTCGTTGCTTCACAATGGAAGGGTTTCGCATTATACAATTGTTCGAAGATAAGAGAGTAAATACTATTATCTGAGCATTCGGAATAAGAAGAAAATCCCGGCGAGATCCTAATCAGCCGGGATTTTCAGTTTATTGACTTTTTGTTAATCAAAGATATTATCCGAAATCGGGAATCCGATTGTATATGATGTTCCGTTTGAGTTGGAAATGCGCTCCAGAGAGCCGTTCAGTTGTTCTGTAAGACTTTCAATTAAAAGGAGGCCGAGTGAATCCACGCTGCCATCCTGTTTCTGAGGCGGAATACCAACGCCGTCATCGGCAACATGAAGAATATACTCGGTTGGAGTCCTGGAAAGATTAATATCGATGTGTCCGTTTTTTCTTCCCACAAAGCCGTGCTTGATAGAATTGGTCAGAAGTTCGTTCAGGATCAATCCGAGTGGAATTGCAATTTCCAGAGGCAGTTTGATCCTTTCGGTAGTGATTTCGTAATCAATGACCTGTTCGTTCACCATACTATCAATCAGCGACTGCAGAAGTGTATTACTGTATCCGTTAAAATCAATACTTGCCAGTTCGTTGCTCTTATAGAGTAACTCGTGCACATTCGCAATTGATAATATTCGACTCAATGTAACATCGAGAATGGCTTTCACTTCTTCGTTATCCTCATTTCTGGCCTGAAGTCGTACCAGTGAACTGATGATTTGCAGGTTGTTTTTTACCCGATGATGAATTTCCTTCAACAAGGTTTCCTTTTCACGATTCGATCGTTGCAACTGAATGTTCTCTTCTTTGATCCGTTCCGTAAGGTCAGTTGTTGTCAGAAAAACCTGCTTATATGTTTCTTCGCAACCACGTACAACAATCCATTTGAAATGAACATATCGTTTATTTCCTTTAAACGTAATTAACTCAGCATCAAATTCACAGCTGGTTTTTCCATTTGCGATGGCTTCCATCTGTGTTAGAAGGTATTCATTTGAATGTTCCGTGGTAAGCGATCGGAAATGATCCAAAACCTGTTCTTTCGATTTGGCTTCGTTAATGTCGACTACGGCTTGATTGATTCCGTTAACAACCAACAATTCCATCATCCACTTCAATTCCTGTTTGTTGCCCTGAAGAAATTCTTTGATATCCTTCACACCATAAGATTTCAAGGTGTCAATTCGCTTCTTGATCATTGAGAAATCTTCATCCCAAATCGGGATAGGAGAGTCTTCAAACAAAGAGCTATTCGTTGAATCGATTTTTTTGAGCTCAGACCACTTGTCGTTATTGTGTTCCAGGTCCGTCAGTTCCCAAAGAATAAGTTCCTCATTGTTAAGCGGAAGTGGGAACCGGTTTACTGCGATGAGTTTCGTTTTGTTCATCGAAAAAACAACACGGTGTGCCTGCGGAAAACTGGTGTTTTTTTGTTCCCCTTGGTTATTTAGTTCCGGGAAATATCGCGTGATGGGTGGAGGATCCTCGTAGTGTGTTAATTCCATCATTTTTCGCGCCAGGCTACACGCAAAAATTGTCTGATACCTGGAATCCGTGATCCAAATACCATTCTGCGAAACTGACGCAATAGTCTGAAATAACTGGTTAACAATCATAGTCGCTTATAGGTCCTTACCGTTTTTAAAAGTAAAAAATCCGCGGAGTGTAACACCCCTTTATGGGGTTTCTTTTATCCGTAAGGGGTTATGAATGAATATTTTGACAGAAATTTGTATCAGAACGGTAACTTTTTCATCGTTTTTACGATATAGGAAATTGGGCACAATAGTTGCCTTAAAGAATACAAACCAAAGATTTATGCGAAATTTTTACATCTCCATTGTTTCCGTATTACTCGTTTTTACCGGTTTTTCACAGGAAGAGGACGAAGCTTGTCTGCCACCGGCTAAAAAAGTGGTAAAGTACCTGGAAGTTGCAAAAACGGCAGCACCACAGGCCGCAGCTGAAAATTACGGTAAAGCAATTGAAGAAGCACCGGATAATGCAATGGTGTATTTTGAGTTCGGAGCATACGCTTACCATCAGGGAGAAGATCAATATGCAAATAACCCGAATCCTTCGTTTGGTGATCGTAGTTTCCAACGTGCAGAGGATTTGTTGACAAAGGCCGCGGGCCTCTGCGATAGTTATCATACCGATATGTATTTCTTTCTGGGAATCATCAACTACACGCAGGAGCAGAAAGATGAAGCAATGAAATGGTTTAAGAAATTCATTGAATTCAAAAGTGATGACCTTTCCCGATTCAATCCTGAATATACGAAGCAGGTAAGTGATGTTAAGTCACTTATGAAAATGGAAGCTGATGACGCAGCGTTGAAAGAGCAGGAGGTGCCATTCAATCCTGTAATGGTAAAGAATGTTTCCTCTGAATACGACGAATACTTTCCGATGATTTCACCGGATAACCTCTTCATGTTCTACACCCGTAAGATGGATGAGGGAATGAACTCCGGATACATGGGGTCAGGATTGAAAGAATACTATACATTCTCCGAGCGCCAGTCAGATGACATGGATTTTACGAAAGGAAAACCGTTTGCTGCGCCGTTCAACAAGGGTGATTTTGCAAGCTATGGTGCGGCAACAATGTCTGTGGATAACAAGGAAATGATCATGTGCGCCTGCAAAAAAACACAGGTGTTCGGACAGGATTACCTGGATTGTGATTTGTACTCGACAACGTTTGAAAAAGTAGGGCCAAATCCGAACGATTACAAATGGTCGGAATTGGTTAATCTTGGACCTAAGATCAATACACCTGATGGTTGGGAAGGGCAACCTTCTATGTCGGCTGACGGACAAATCCTGTTTTATACGGCCATGAGAGCAACTACTCAGGATAATGACGTATTCATGGTGAAACGCAATGCTGACGGAACATGGGGAACACCGGAACCGTTCACACCGATCAATACAAAAGGAAAAGACAAAAGCCCTTTCCTTCACCAGGATAGTGAAACATTGTACTTCGTATCTACAACAACCAATGAGCGCAAAGGAGCCGGAGGTTTGGATATCTTCTACATGCGCATGGGGGAAGACGGAGAATGGAGTGAACCAAGAAACATTGGTTATCCGATCAATACACCGGAAGATGAACTAGGATTGTTTGTTTCAACAAATGGGGAATTGGCTTATTTCTCATCACGTCAGGGTGGGAACTGGAATATTTACGGATTCGAATTGTACGAAGAAGCGCGTCCGAAACCGGTAACGATTTTGAAAGGGGAATTGAAAGATCCGCAAGGAGCTCCAATTGAGAATGCAACAGTTGAAATCGCTTATTCGGAAAGTGATAAGGTGGAGACTGTAAAAGTAAATGGAAACGATGGGCGATATGCTGTTGTTGTGAAGCAGGAAAAACCTCAGGACATTATCGTTTCAGTGAAGAAAGAAGGTTCTGCATACGATGCAAAACTAATTACGAAAGAAGATCTGGCTAAGAAAGAAGATCGTCCGAACAGCGATTTGGCGATCAAGGAATTGAAAGTTGGAGAAGCATATACAATCAACGACATTCTTTACGATTACAACTCTGACGTTTTGAGCGAAAAATCGAAGTTCGTATTGCGTGAGTTCGCACGTTACCTGAAAGCAAATGAAAACATCAAAATCGCCATTCAGGGTCATACCGACAGCGATGGTGACGATGCGCGTAACCTGGATCTTTCCGATCGTCGTGCAAAAGGAGTACAACGTTACCTGATTTCATTGGGAATCGATGAGAGCCGTTTGTCAGCGAAAGGATATGGAGAAGCCATGCCGAAAGTTGCAAACGATACAGCTGAAAACAAAGCGAAAAACCGTCGTACGGACTTCCTGATTGAGGGAATGTAAGGAATGTTGATTGTTGAAGGGTGAATTGTGAATGAATGACAAAATTCATCACTCATCATTCAACAATCTACATTCAACCTTCGCAATTATTCCGTAAATTCGCTGTCTAATTTTTTCGCAATGAACAGCTGGTTTACAGTCAAAGTAAAATATACCAAACAACTCGAAGACGGGTCGTTTAAACGCGTTTCAGAACCATATCTTGTGGCGGCAATGACATTCTCCGATGCGGAAACACGCATCTATGAAGAATTGGGAATGTCTATTCGCGGTGAGTTCGTGGTAAATGGAATTTCCCGTACAGACATTCACGAAATTTTCCATTACGAAGACGCGGATGTATGGTACAAATGCAAAATCACTTACGAAGCAGCTTCTGATTCTTCTGAAGAGGGTGGAAAGGCTAAGAAAATCTCCCAAAATATGCTTGTTTCCGCACATTCAGTTAAGGAAGCATACGAGCGTTTGAAGGAAAGCCTGCAGGGAATGATGATGGACTACATGATTCCATCCATTTCTATTTCTCCGATCATGGACATTTTCCCGTTCAACGATAACGGTGAGGATGCGGTAGGAAAAGAATTCGAGAAACAAGTGAAGAAAGATATCGCAGCTGCCTCAAAAGCAGAGCCTGAGCATAACCTTGGACGCAAAACTGTTTTCTCTGCACCCGGATCTGATGAAGACGATGAGGAGTTCGATGCAGATTTCAACGACGATGAAGACAGCGTAATCGACGACCAGTTCGGAGAAGAAGAATAACAATGAGCGATTTTTTAGATCAATTGAAAAACGATCACCGTCAATTTGATCAGGGGAAACTGGAAGACTATTTCGGGAATGAACCTTTTCACCTGATGGCGCAATGGCTCCGTGACGCGGTAGAAAAACCAGCAACAGAACCCAATGCGATGATTGTTTCGACCTTCGATCTATCGGGATACCCTCGATCCAGAGTAGTGTACTGGAAAGATCTACTGGCAGAAGGAATTGTATTCTACACCAATTACAACAGCGATAAAGGCAAGGCGATTGCTGCAAATCCGAAGGTTCATGCACTCTTGTATTGGCCCGAAATGGAACGACAAATCAGCATCACCGGAGTTGCGGAAAAAGTTCCTTTTGAAATGTCGGACGAATACTTTCAGTCGCGCCCTTTGGGAAGTAAGCTTGGAGCCTGGGCATCCAGACAAAGTGAGCGACTTGAATCGCGCGATGAGTTGGAGCGCAGAGTAGAAGAGTTTTCAGAGAAATTTCAGGAGAATGTACCGACTCCCGAATTCTGGGGAGGATACCTGATTCGTCCGGTTAGTGTCGAATTCTGGCAGGGGAGACCATCACGTTTGCACGATCGCATCAATTTTGAACTTCAACCCGACGGATCCTGGGAAATCTACCGCAAGAACCCGTAATTAATGATTGAAATCAAACCAGAAATAGTTCGTTTATCGAACGGAATTAGATTGGTGTATTTGCACGCATCAGCTCCAGTTGCGCACCTTGGTGTGACGTTTCTTGCCGGTTCACGCTACGAACAGGAAAATGAAATTGGACTTGCACATTTTCTTGAGCATTGCATCTTTAAAGGAACCGAAAAACGAAAAACGATTCACATCCTCTCGCGTCTTGATTCTGTTGGTGGAGAAATCAATGCCTACACGACGAAGGAGGAAATTTGTGTTTACGCATCGTTCGTGAAAAATCACCTTTCAAGAGCTACAGAATTACTTGCAGATATTGCAATCAACAGCGTTTTTCCTGAAAAGGAAATCGTCAAAGAAAAAGAAATTGTTCTGGATGAATTGAATTCATACATGGACAATCCAAGTGAGAAGATTTTCGATGATTTTGAAGCAATGTTGTTCCCGAATCACCCGCTTGGGAATAATATTCTGGGGACACCGGAAACAGTTCAGTCGTTTACCCGCGAATCGTTGAAGAAATATGTGGATCGTTTCTTTTTTGCCGAGAATGCGGTTATTTCGTTTGTCGGAGATGTTCCATTGAAGGAGTTGATCAAACTTCTTGAAAAGCATTTTTCGGGATTGAAGAAAAACCTTGAAGTGAGGAAACCGGAAACATTTACGAACTACGAAGTAAGTCGTAAACGTGTTCAGGAAGGAAATTATCAGGCACACGCTGTAATCGGGGGAATGGCTCCCGGATATTCCGAAGAAACACGTCGCGGAATGACCCTGTTGATCAATTTGCTTGGTGGTCCGGCACTAAATTCACGGTTGGTACTTTCCATTCGTGAGAAATACGGATACAGTTATAACGTTGAAGCGAATTACGCTCCGTATGCCGATTTGGGGTATTGGTCGGTGTATTTTGGGACGGATCAGAAATACCTGAATAAAACACTAGCGTTGGTGTATAAGGAATTGAAGCGTTTGCGTGAAGTTCCGTTGACGGATCGTCAGCTCTCCGAAGCAAAAGAACAGTTGAAAGGACACATTGCTTTATCGTTAGATTCGAACGTCGGATTGATGCAAGGCCTCGGTAAAAGTTTGCTTCTTTTCAATCAGATCGATACGATTCAGGAAATGTATGCCAGCATTGATAAATTGACGGCAAAGGAGTTGCAGGAGATTGCTAAGAAGTACTTTACGGAAGATCAGATTTCCGAACTAATTTTTGAGGTGAAATAGGTTGTCCGCTGCGGCGGACCGAAAGAGTACCACTATAAATAATTTGTAACATGACCTTCCAGGAATACCTCGCATACACGTCCCGCATTCTTTCCGGAGAACTGGAAATAGAACCGTATACCAATCCGGCATATTTCGAATACACACAATTGAACCTTACCCGCATGAAACGTTGGTTGAAAACCGGAGAGATTCTTCCTGAAGCGGAAGAGCTGATCAAAGGAATCACACAGCGCCAAACGTGGTTGGTAATCAGTGAACCTTGGTGTGGGGATGCTGCACACAGTTTGCCATTCATTTACATGCTTTCAAAACTCAATAAGAAGATTGAGTTGAAGATTGAGTTGCGCGATTCGGAACCGCATCGAATTGAAAAATACCTGACAAACGGGACCAAGTCTATTCCGATCCTGATCGTTCGAAACAAGCACGGAGAAGACCAATTTGTTTGGGGGCCACGACCTGAATCAGCCAGAACACTACGATTATCGTTGCTGGAAGAAGGAATACCGGCAGATCAATTGAAAGTGAAACTTCAGGAATGGTATAACAGAGATAGGGGAGAGCAAATTCAACGAGAATTACACGAATTGATTTACAACCATTCGGCGTTTTCCTGATCATAGTGAACAACCAGAATTATGAAAACAATCCTATATACCGCCTTTTTTCTTCTACCGTTTTGTATGACGGGACAATCTACCTGTGAAAATGTTGACTTTGAAGATGGAAACCTGAATGGCTGGACTACCGAAGGAACATCAGAAATTGTAACCAGAAATCAGATAGATACCTATGGAAACTTCAATTTGGCTTCTTCCGGTTTTTACAGTATCAAATTGGGCAGCGAGACAAATACTGCACCTTCCGGCGCTTCGAGGTCTTTTTTGGTTACGCCGGACTCGCGTTATTTTATCTATTCTTATGCGAGTGTAATGGCGGGCGCGCACGGTCCCTCGGAAGCTGCTAAATTCGAAATAATGATCAAGGATGAAAACGATTCCGTCATTCCGTGTACTTCCCTTACGGCATACGCGATTCCCGGAAATACATCAGGATATGTTGCAAGTGATTCGCTTTTTGGTGTAGATACGATTTATTACAAAACATGGGAGTCAAATGTAGTCGATCTGTCCAATTACGTGGGACAGACATTGACCGTTACATTGAGTTGCAGGTGGTGCATTTACGATTACCATTGGTCCTATGCCTACATTGATTCGTACTGTACTTCACAGCTCATTTATCCGTATAAAACATGTGATGATGAGGATTTTATGATCAGCACTATACCTGGATTCACAACGTATAACTGGAGCGGACCTGGAATTGTTTCCGGACAGGGAACATCCACCATTATGATCGATCAGCCGGGATTATATACCGTCGATATTCCCAACAAAACGGTTGGGTGCGATTCACTACATCTGGAAGTGACAACGGATTTAAACATTACGGTATCGAAACCAGAAGTCAATTTTCAATCTGACACCTTGTGTGTATTTGATGAAGTGGTTTTTGAAAATCTCTCAACCGGCTCGATTCCAATCAGCAGTTGCTTCTGGTACATCGATGGTGTGCTTCAAAATTCACCCTGGGATTTGTCGTATATTCCGATGAGCAATGATTCGATTCATGTTCTCCTGATTTGTGAGAACCAAATCGGTTGTATCGATTCTATTGAAAGATGGTATAAGCCACTGAATACGCCTGAACTTCATTTGGTTGAGGATCAAATCAGTTGTGCAGGTGAATCGGTAGCGTTGTATGCGATCGGTTCAATGTACGGGGAACTGGTCTGGTCGAATGGTATTGTCTCGGATACTTGCGTTGTCAACAACGAAGGCGTTTATTATGCAACGACGTCGAACGGTATCTGTGATGCGACGGATTCTGTTCATGTATTTGCGAACTCTTCTTATTTGGGAGAAATTCCGAATGTATTTACTCCCAACAATGATCTGGTCAACGATATTTTCGATTTATCGTTAGAGAATATCAAAGATTATCATTTGATCATTACAAACAGATGGGGGAATCTTGTTTTCGAATCTTTTAATGAGCAGGTAGAGTGGGACGGTAAAGTAAACGGTGATTGGGTGGAATCTGGTGTGTATTTCTATCAATTGACGTACACGTGTAACCAACCGCGTCTGAAAAGTGGATTCGTTCAGGTGATTCGATGATGCTACAGCTCTCTGTCATGAAAGTCCCTCGTCAACTCCTTGTACTCCGGTGAATAATCTCCGGTTTCCGTACGAATTGTAAACTCGGTTTCCGTTGTTCCCAAATTGATTTTTGAAAGTGCAAGAATCGTTCTGACATGCTTCCCGGGCTTCCCGTATACCGTGATTTTTTTCTGAACGAATAAATAAAATGGTTTACAGCCCTCTAAAATCTTAGTTTCAGCACCCTCAGGAACAATGATCCATGCCAATCCATTTGCGGTAAGCAATCTGTAAATGTTTTCGAGTAATTCCTCAAACGATAAACTGTCGGTGTGGCGCGCCAACGTAAGCTGATCGTTGGCATTCTTCATGCTATTTTCGAAATATGGGGGATTGCTGATGATCGCGTCAAAAAGCTCCTTTCCTTCCAAGTCCTGAAGTGAACAATTCAGAACGGTAATGGAGCTCTTAAAGGGTGAATTGGAAGCGTTTTCGATTGCGTCGGCTATTGCGTCTTTAGAAATGTCAATAGCAGTGATGTTGCCAAAGTTATAGCGTTGAGCACACATCAAAGCGAGGACTCCGGTTCCGGTTCCAACGTCCAGTAGGTGTCCCGGAGAATCCCAGTGAGATAAGCTTCCGAGCACCATAGCGTCGGTACCGACTTTTAATGCGGCATTGCTTTGTTGAATGGTAAAGCGTTTGAATTTGAAAATGCTCATTACAAGCCAAGATACATTTCAATCAAACCTTCCGGTGCTGAAATGTGTAATTTTTTCTCGTCGCGATCTACACGTTGGATGAGGTTCTCAACAAAAGGAACTAACACTTCGTTTTCACCGTTCATGATTTGAAGTAACGGGTTCACCGATAAGTCGATAACCTGTTCCAAGATACCAACCACGCCGAATTTTGTATCGATTACCTCGAAACCAATGACTTCGTGGTCATAGAAATGTTTGTCATCCAATTCAGGAAGGACAGTTAACGGAAGAAAGCAGCTTTTACGAAGCAGAACTTTCGCGTCATTTTCCGTATCAACTCCTTCAAACTTCACAGCCGCGAAGCCTTTGTTTTTCAATTGAAACGAAGCGATGAAAAAGGGGGTGAGCTGACCGTTCAATTCAATGAACAACGCGTCAAGGTTAGCATAATCAGACGGATTGGTAACGTCCAAAAACAGCGAAACTTCACCTTTAAATCCGTGAAGTTTCGCAATATAACCTAATTGAAAGCAATCTTTTGCTTGCATTCAGTTTCTTTATAAAATTACTCAGCAGTTTCTTCTGAAGACTCGTCAGCAGCCGGAGCTTCTTCAGTTGCCTCATCCGTTGTTGTTTCTGCTTCCGCAGTAACTTCTTCAGTAGCCTCAGCAGCAGCTTCCTCAGTCGGAGCTTCTTCTACTTCTGCTTCAGGAGTGTTTTTCGCTTCGATAGCTTTTGCTTTTGCAGCATTTGTTTCAGCTTCTGCTTTCAAACGAGCAACTTTGTCAGATGCAGCATTTTTGCTCAATCCGTCAATTTTACCCTGAATTTTAGCAGCTTTATCAGCTTCCCATGCAGCAAACTTAGCTTCAACTTGCTCAGCAGTCAACGCACCTTTAGCGATTCCTTTGATCAAGTGATTTTTGTACAATACTCCTTTGTAAGAAAGAATTGCACGAGCAGTATCAGTCATTTCTGCACCTGTTCCAACCCATTGTACAGCTGAATCAAAGTTGATGTTGATTGTTGCAGGGTTAGTGTTTGGATTGTAAACTCCCAATTTCTCGATGAATTTACCATCTCTCTTAGCGCGGGAATCTGCTACTACTACGTGGTAAATTGCTTTACCTTTTTTTCCGTGACGTTGTAAACGAATACGTGTTGCCATTTCTGTTAATGTTTAGGTACGAAACCTGATTAAAAATTAATATTAACGTCTGCCTAACGAATAAGCAGGGTGCAAAGATAGTCACTTTTCTCTAAACCGCAAGGATTCGAGTGAATTACAATTACGAATTACAAAGTATTCATGGAAAATGCATCTTAATCGGATAAACCATTCATAATTTGTTACTCGGAATTCATCAGTTGTAATTCGTAATTTCGCAAAATGATTACCGAAAAGCTATTACTGCAACTCGAAAAGGAGGTGGAGAATCGTTTCCATAATGCCCATGCCGATCACGATTTCGATCACATCAAAAGGGTTACAAGAACTGCACTGTACATTCAGTCAAAAGATGGTGGAGACAGGCATGTTGTTCACGCTTTGGCCTTACTCCATGACATTTCAGATCATAAATTGAATGGTGGAGCTAAAAATGACGGCGGACGAGTTGGAAGAGAAGTAATGGAACAACTCGGATTTCCTGCTGAATTTACGGAGCAGGTTGCAGCCCTGATTGATAAAGTATCTTTTAAAGGAGCTAAGGTCGCAGATGAAATAGATGCATTGGAACTGGATATTGTTCGTGATGCAGACAGACTTGACGCGATTGGAGCAATCGGGATTGCTCGTGCGTTTCATTTCGGAGGAGCCAGAAACAGGGCTCTTTACAAGGAAGATGTTCCTCCAACGGAACACACAACTTTCGACGCATATGCCGCAGATAAAAGCCATACACTCAATCATTTTTATGAAAAACTGCTCTTGCTGAAAGACCGTATGCAGACTCAAACGGCCAAAGTACTTGCAGAGGAACGACACGAATTGATGGAAAAATTCGTGAATTCATTTCTCAACGAATGGGAAATGAAAACGTTAAACACCTACTAAATTTTTAGTAAATCGATTTGTTAGCGTATTTTTGAGTTAAAATTATTGTCACATTTGTAATATGGTGGAACACGTTGCATTAGGGATTGATATCGGAGGAACAAACACAGCCTTCGGTTTGGTGAATAGGAAAGGGGAAATTCTGTTCGAAGATTCTGTCAAAACTAAAGAATTCGTCAGACCGGATGACTTGGTAGATGAGATCTACAGAAGAGTGAAAGCGACAAAATACTTCCACCTGCTTTTCGGAATTGGGATCGGTGCACCGAATGGAAACCTGTTTACAGGAAATATCGAGTTCGCTCCAAACCTGAACTGGAAAGAAATTGTTCCGATTTGTGATATGTTCGAAGAACGTTTTCACTGTCCTGCAATGTTGTCAAACGATGCAAATGCTGCAGCTGTAGGTGAACATTTGTTCGGCTGCGCAAAAGACCTGAAGGATTTTGTTACCATTACGCTTGGAACCGGATTGGGATCCGGTGTTTTTGTCGATGGAAAACTGGTTGTCGGAAGTCAGGGGATTGCCGGTGAATACGGACACATCCGCGTGATTCCCAATGGTCGTAAATGTGGTTGTGGAAGAAAAGGTTGTCTGGAGACTTATGTTTCGAGTACGGGAATTGTACGTAGCGTAATGGAATTGGATAGCCCAAATAAAGAACATTCAAAGCTGTTCCATCATGAAACGCTTTCAGCAAAAGAAGTGTTTGAAGAAGCAGAAAACGGTGACGAATTCGCTCAGGAGATCATTGAGTTTACCGCTAAAATATTGGGATCCGCGTTAGCCGATTTCGCTGCTTTTTCCAATCCAAGTTGCTATGTCTTATTCGGTGGAATCGCACAAAGTGGTCCAACATTCGCAAACCGTGTGAAAGAACACATGGAAGCTAACATCCTGAAAATCTACGAAAACCATATCGAAATCAGAATCTCACATCTGCACAACAGAAATGCGGCTGTTTTAGGAACTGCAGCAGCATTATTCTGGAATTCAATTGTAAAACACCCATGAAATTAAGCCTCTACTCTCTGCTTTTGGCGTTTGCGCCACTGGCTGCATCTGCACAAATCAAATCTTTGCAGTTGGCTTCGGATAAAGCGGAACAACAAATTACCGGCGAAAAAACTTCCCGTGCAGCATACGTTGATCCTTTGCTTTACGTCAATCCGTTTATTGGAACCGGAGGACACGGACATACATTTCCGGGAGCAGTAGTTCCTTTTGGAATGGCGCAAGTTAGTCCGGATACGCGTTCGGAAGGTTGGGATGGTTGCGGCGGATACCATTATTCTGATTCCGTGATTTATGGCTTTTCGCAAACTCACTTAAGTGGGACCGGAGTTCCGGATTATGCCGATATTTTGATTGTACCTCAGGTTGGAAAAGCAAAATTGGATCCCGCCTATAAGGTAAAAGGAGGTTACGGTGCTGAATTCTCTCATGAAAACGAAGTAGCAAAAGCCGGAATGTATTCCGTAAAACTGGATAACAAAATTGATGTAATGCTCACAGCTACTGAGCATTGCGCAATTCATCAGTACACATTCCTGAATGAAAAAGGAAAGAAATTCATTCTGATTGATCTTGGCTATCGCGATAGAGTGTTGAAAACGTTGGCAACGAAGGAATCGAATACTCGTGTAATCGGCTACAGAACCTCGGAAGGCTGGGCAACGGAACAGCACCTGTATTTCGATTTGGAAACTTCGGTTCCGTTTACAAAATCCAAGTGGGTTTCAGATGCAAAAAAAGGAAAATATGTCATGCTGCTAGAATTTCCGGAAAGCACAAAGCAAATTGTATTGCGTATCGGACTTTCAGGAACAGACATTCAGGGTGCAACTACTAACCTGAAAGCAGAAGTTAATTCCTTTGATGCCGATATCATGATGATGCGTGCTCAGGCTAAGTGGAGAACAGAATTGTCTGCAGTCCAGATTTATTCGGATAACAAAGAATACCTTCAAAAATTCTATACGTCGCTTTACCATACCTATGTTCATCCGAGTATCTGGAGCGATGTTGACGGACGTTACAGAACATTCAACAATACGATCGCACAGAGCACTATTCCGATATATTCTGTATTCTCACTTTGGGATACTTACCGCACTGCGAATCCGCTTTACACGATTTTACAACCGAAACGTGCACACGATTTCATCGAATCGTTCAGAATGCAGGCGAATCAAACAGGAGTTCTACCAGTCTGGACACTTTCGAATAATGAGACAAACTGTATGATCGGTTACCATTCGGCTTCCATTATTAATGATGCTTACTCGAAAGGAATCCGGTTGGAACAGCCTGATTCGTTGCTAATGGCAATGGTCGCTTCGGCAAAGCAGGATCGATTCGGAAAAAAGCAATACGCCGCAAACGGTTTTATTTCTGCCGATAGCGAAGCCGAATCGGTTTCCAAAGCATTGGAATATTCGTACGACGATTGGTGTATCGCTGAATTCGCAAAACGTCTTGGAAAAACCGAAATTGAGCAGGAGTTCCGAAAAAGAGCGTGCTCTTACATGAATATCTGGAACCCGGAAACAGGATTTTTCCAGGCGAGAGTGGGAGGAATGTGGATTCCCGGATTTAACCCGAATGAAGTGAATCACCATTACACAGAAGCGAATGCATGGCATTATTCTCTCGCTCCACAGCATCACATTGCTCAGTTGGTAGCAATGCAGGGCGGTGGAAGAGGAATGGAACGTTTCCTGGATCGTCTGTTTACGGATTCAACCGCAATGACAGGACGCGTTCAGGCGGATATCACCGGGTTGATTGGTCAGTATGCCCAGGGAAATGAGCCGTCTCACCATATGGCTTATGCTTACAATTATTGTGGCGCGCCTCATAAGACACAGGCAATGGTTCGCCAGATTCTGGAGAAGCAATACCGCGCAGAGCCCGATGGTTTATCCGGAAATGAAGATTGTGGACAGATGTCGGCGTGGTTTGTAATGAGTTCTCTGGGTTTTTATCCTTACGCTCCAGGATCACCGACATACACCATTGGAAGTCCATTGTTTAAAAAGGCATTGGTTAACATTAACGGTAAGGATTTGTTGATTGAGGCAACAAACAATTCACCTGAGAATGTTTATGTACAAAGTATTTCGTGGAATGGGTCGCCTTACAATAAGTTGTACCTGACGCATGACATGTTGAAGGAAGGCGGGATTTTGACACTTGAAATGGGGCCAAAACCTGAATTGAAAATGACCATGTCTCGCTTGGATCTGAATGAAGTTGCCCCAAAGGATTTTGTTCCGGTGCCTTATTTCACGAACAAGACCCTGGTTTTTGATGATCAGATTACAGTGGGAATGGATAAACTTCCGCTTGAAACAGGGGACATTTATTATTCCATCGACAACGGTGAATTCAAAGAGCTTGGTCGCGGTGAATCCGTTACACTGACCAAAACAGCGACATTGCGTGCAAAAGTAATTCGTAATGAAGGGAACGTAGTTTCGGAGAGTAATGTTGTAAGCTGCACGTTCACGAAATTCATCCCTGTTGGTGAAATCATGAGCCTTTCCAAATACGAAAATCAGTATGCCGGCGACGGAATGCAAACCCTGATGAACGGTCAAATCGGAACGAACGAATATCGTTCTACGGAGTATCAGGGTTACAACGGAAAAGATTTGGTAGCAGTAATCGAATTGAAAGAACCACAAACAATTAATAGTGTTTCACTTGGTGTAATGCAGGATACCCGTTCGTGGATTTTCGCTCCGAAATCGCTACAGGTTGAAGTATCTTCCGATGGGAAAACGTTCAAAAAGGCCGGTTTTGTCAAGTCAACCATCGATGCCACTGATGAACGCGGAATGCGCCACAAACTCGTTGTGGAGTGCGCTCCAACCGATGCGCGTTACATTCGGATTACAGCTGCAAACTTTGGACCATGTCCTACCTGGCATTTGGGAGCCGGAAACCCCACATGGATTTTTGCAGATGAAATAGAGATTAAGTAGAATTCAAAATTCAAAAATCAAAATTCAAAATTCAAAAGTTAAAAGGTTGAGTGTTGAATGATGCTCAACCTTTTTGATTTGTTGCATTTGGACTTTTGATTTTTGACTTTTGAATTAAAAACGCTGCGCGTTTTTTCCACAATTCTCATTTCGGACAAATGCCCAGTTCCGAAAGTTGTTATCTTTAGCCCACTTCAAAAGAAAATAAGAATGAAAAAGTTTATTATCGGTTTGGTATTGGTCGGGTTTGCCTTTGGCAACAGCGCACGTGCCGACGAGGGAATGTGGCTTCCGTTTTTGATCGGAAGAAACTACGAAGACATGAAAAAGCATGGATTGAAATTGTCTCAGGAACAAATCTATTCCATCAATAAATCATCGTTGAAAGACGCAGTTATTTCTTTCGGTGGGTTCTGTACGGGAGAAATCATTTCCGACAAAAGTTTGGTACTAACCAATCACCACTGTGGGTACGATGCAATCGCAGGTGCTTCCACACCGGAGAAAAACTACCTTGATAACGGTTTCTGGGCAAAATCATTGGATCAGGAAATCGCTGTTCCGGGATTAACAGCTACGTTCATGATTCGTATGGAAGACGTTTCTGCTACAATTTTGAAAGAGTTGAAGCCTGGAATGACTATTGAAGAGCGCAACGCTAAAATCAAGGAAATCGGAGATATTTTGGTAAAAGACGCTACGCGTGGAACCGAATACGAAGCTTTCGTTCGTGATTTCTACGATGGAAATGAGTTTTACCTGTTCGTTAAGCAAACGTATAAGGACGTACGTTTGGTAGGAACTCCTCCACAGTCAGCTGGAAAATATGGTGGTGACACGGACAACTGGGAGTGGCCTCGTCACACGGCAGATTTCTCTATGTTCCGCATTTATGCAGGAACTGATAATAAACCGGCTGCGTACTCTGCTCAAAACGTTCCGTTGAAGCCTAAGCATTCATTACCGATTTCTTTGAAAGGAATTCAGCAGAACGATTACGCTATGGTGATGGGATTCCCTGGCCGTACAAACCGTTACCTGACTTCTTTCGGAGTTGAACAGGCGATTTCTTTGGAACAACCTAAAATTGTTGAGGTTCGTGCTAAGAAATTGGAGATCATGAAGAAATACATGGACAAAGATGTAGCGGTTCGTTTGAACTACTCTTCTAAATATGCACAGGTTGCAAACTACTGGAAGTATTTCATCGGTCAGTCGCAGCAATTGAAAAACAATAAGGTTGCGGATAAAAAACGTGCTATCGAAGAAGAGTTTACAAAGTATGCTGCAGGAAAAGACGAGTACAAGGATGTGTTGAAAGACATTCAGGAAGCATTCAAGACAACGAATGATATCATCTATATCAAAACGTACCAAAGTGAATTCGTTCGCCAGGTAGACATCAACGCCTTGGTATACTCGTACAAAGCAGCTGCAGATGCAGAAGCGAAAGGAATGGGAGACCGTGCAAAAGAAATCAGAACAGCTGCGGCTGATCAGGCGAAAATGTTGTTCTCTGAGCGTAATATGGACATCGAATTGGAAACGCTTTCTGAAGTATTGAAAATGTACCTGAAAGATGTTCCTGCTTCGCAGCGCGTTGGTATTGCTAAGTCCCTGACTGCTGAAAGCGTACCTGCATTCATGAACCGTGTTAAGATGTACTCAATCTTTGTGAACGAGGCGCGTTACAACGATTTCATGAAAAACTTCAGTGCTGAAAAATTGGCTCAGGATCCATTGTACATCCTTGTAAAAGATTTGGATAACGCTTGGATCAATGCAAGCACAGCTAAAAATGTTAAGTCCGCATCTGAGAAACTGGCAAGAGGTAACCGTTTGTTCGTGAAAGCCGTTCGCGAAATGCAACCGAACAAAAAGTTCTACCCGAATGCTAACTCAACAATGCGTTTGACTTACGGAAATGTATTGCCGTACACCACAAACGAGGGTAAGAAAATGGACTTCATGACAGACTTCGACGGAGTAATTGCGAAAGAAGACCCTACGAATCCTGAATTCGTTGTGGACGCTCGCATGAAAGAAGTGTGGACGAAGAAAGATTTCGGTCAGTACGTTGACAAAAAAACAGGCAAACTTCCGGTGAATTTCCTTACAAACAACGATATCACAGGTGGTAACTCAGGTTCACCTTGTATCAATGGAAACGGAGAATTGATCGGTACTGCTTTCGATGGTAACTGGGAAGCAATGTCAGGAGATATCGCATTCGAACCGACACTTCAGCGTACTATCGTATGTGACATTCGTTACGTTCTGTGGATCGTAGACAAATGCTACGGCGCAAACAACCTGATTCAGGAAATGAAACTGGTGAAGTAAACAGCATTCTTATAGAAGACTTAAGACAAAAGAAAAAATCCCGGTGTCCAACGACCCGGGATTTTTGGTTTAAGGTAAACTGAACTTTATTGTCTTTACTACAAGGTCTCTTATTTAATTCTAAATTTACCGCACTTAAACTCACACTACATGAAAAACGCGTACTTATTATTGCTTGGGTTATTCGTGCATTCCGCCGTACAGGCTCAAATGCCGGGATGGACGTATACTCAACCGATTTCAATTCAGGAAAATTCAGGCACTGAGGTATTGAATTATCAGCTTCAACTTACAATCAACACCGCCACACCAATTGCAGCGGGGCAGATGTTGGCTGATGGATCAGATCTTCGTTTTACATCCGAATGTTCCGGAGGAACTTCATTTAATTATTGGATTGAAAGCGGGATCAATACCGCTTCGACTAAGATTTGGGTGAAAGTAGATACACTTCATGCCAATGCGGTTAGAACAATTTATATGCAATACGGAAATGCGATTGCGGGAGCAACATCATCGATTCAACAAACCTTCGTTGGGCCGCATTCTTCAACAGATAGTGTTGTAGGAGGGAGTCCGGGTGGAGTAACCAACTCTCAAAGAGGATTTCGTTTCGCTCCAACTCAGGATATTCTGGTTCCAGCTTTTGGAAAGAACGAACCAAACGGAACCACGAGGTACGTAACGTTGTTTGACTTTGCTACGCAGGGAATTTTACGTCAAACGCAAGTTTCAGGTCCAGCGGGGCAGTATTCATATACGGATATTTCTTCGCCGATTTGGTTGACTGCGAGTACACAGTATCTCATTGAAATTTATCAGGGGAGTTCAGACGGTTATTATTTTGGTGCAGCACCGCAAAGTGGACAGCACCTGACGTATTACGATATGCGTTATTGTAACGGTTGTACGGAAAATACATTTCCAACCAATTCATTGGGAGGAATGCATTACGGCTATGTGGATTTCTGGTATTACACGAAGAATACGGTAACACCGGCACCAACGTATAATTTCGTGTCACATACCATTAGTTTCACGGAAGATGTCGTTAATATTTGCGTTAACGATTCTATTCAGTTGCAAGCAAGCGTTTCAGGAGGGATGTCACCTTATTCGTTTAGCTGGACTAACGTTTCGATTGATGATAATACGTCTGCTACACCAATTGTATTCCCTTCAACATCCATGTTCTATTACGTGGATGTTACCGATGCATGTGGTGTTGTGGTTACTGACTCTGTATATGTTACATTAAATGCATTACCATCTTTTGCTGTCATTGCTGATCCAGCGGTTATTTGTGACGGTGAAGTTTCTCAACTGACAGCTACGTACGGTTATAGTGCCTACAGCTGGTCCGATGGAAGCACTTCATGGAATACGAGTGTTACACCATCTGTAACCACGCAATATTCGGTAATCGTTACGGATACAATGACATCGTGTTCAGATATTGGATATGTAGAGGTAACTGTTAATGTGCCGTTGACTGCAACGAATAACGTCGAAATATGCGTCGGTGAGACCTATGTTGTCGGAGCACATTCGTACACAAATGCAGGAACCTATGTGGATACATTGGCTGGAGTAACTTCTTGTGATAGCATCATTACCACGAACCTGACCGTTAATCCGTTATTGACGAGAACACAGAACATTAATCTGTGTTACGGTCAGGCGATTGTTGTAGGTTCGAACGTATACAATACTGCGGGAACATACATCGATACACTTTCAAACGGTGGAGTTTGCGACAGTATCATTACCACGGTATTAACCATCGAAACGGATATTGACGCAACGATTCAGCAAGTTGGAATGTTCCTTACTGTGCCAACAGGTGCGGATGCGTACCAATGGTTTGATTGTAATTCAGGACTTGCAGTTCCGGGAGAAACGCAATCCAGTTACGAAGTCACACAGAATGGAATTTACCGTTGCGACCTTACAGTTAATGGATGTAGTAAAGCAAGCGATTGTGTGACTATTGACGACGTTTCAATCAGTGAGCCCTCGGTGCTCAGTGCGTTGAATGTATATCCCAATCCTACGAAAGGTGAAGTGAACATTTTCAGTGGTATCGATCAGGAGATTTCGTTTGTGGACGCAACTGGAAAAGTGTTGAAAAGAGTTCAGTTAACAGGAAAGGAAACTACTACAGTTTCGCTTTCCGGATTTGCTACCGGAGTGTATTTTATTCGTCATGGAAATCTTGCGACTCGTTTGATGATAGACTAGAAGACATCATACAGAAGACAAAAAATCCCGGTAGCAAACGCTCCGGGATTTTTCATTTCTATGAATCAAGGCTAAAGTCTTTAGTCTATCAGTCTTTCTTATAAAACGGGTATTTCACCACTTTCGCTTTAACTCCTTTATCTCGAATTTCAATAAAGATTTCCGAGTCAACTGCTGCATGATCAGTGGTAACATAAGCAAGTCCGATTGCTTTTTTAACGGAAGGCCCCTGTGTTCCTGAAGTTACCTTTCCGATTTCGTTTCCGTTTGCATCCAGAACCTTGTAATCGTGGCGTGGAATTCCGCGGTCGATCATTTCGAAGCCAACCAATTTGCGACTTACTCCGGCTTCTTTTTGAGCTTTCAAAACATCAGCATCAACGAATTCCTTGGTGAATTTGGTAATCCAACCCAAACCTGCTTCAATTGGTGAAGTAGTATCGTCGATGTCGTTTCCGTACAAACAGAATCCCATTTCAAGACGAAGAGTATCGCGGGCTGCCAAACCGATTGGAGCAATTCCAAATGGTGCTCCGGCTTCAAAAACTTTATCCCAAACCTGTTTTACATCTTCGTTCTTTACGTAGATTTCAAAACCTCCTGAGCCAGTGTACCCGGTAGCTGAAATAATTACATGCTCAATTCCTGCAAACGGACCAATTTCGAAATGGTAGTATTTGATCGCAGAAAGATCAACAGAAGTAAGCGGTTGCATCGCTTCAATGGCCTTAGGTCCCTGAATAGCAAGAAGAGAATAGTCGTCAGAAACATTTCGCATCTCAACATTTTTCGTGTTGTGAGAGGAAATCCAGTTCCAGTCTTTCTCAATGTTGGAAGCGTTAACTACCAACAAGTATTGCTCGTCTTTGATTTTGTACACAATTAAGTCGTCCACGATTCCTCCCTTGCCATTTGGCATACAAGAGTACTGCGCTCTTCCGATTGTAAGTGTAGAAGCGTCATTCGTGGTTACACGCTGAATCAGATCCAATGCATCAGGACCGTTCAATAAAAATTCGCCCATGTGTGACACATCGAATACTCCAACTGCGTTGCGCACAGTTTCGTGTTCTACGTTAACACCTGCATATTGAACAGGCATGTTGTATCCTGCAAAAGGAACCATTTTCGCTCCCAAAGCCTCGTGAACGGGAGTAAGCGCTGTGTTTTTCATTGTTCTTTTTTTTGTAAAACTAGTTAATTCAGTTTATTTCCGTGTATCGGACAATAATTGTAATTCGAAGGGTACATTTCACCATCCAACTCACAAGGTTTGTCAGGATAAAGGGATGGTAACGGAAGATCAAAATTCATGACTTTTTTATCGAACAGAATCTTGAAATCGGTATTCTTATATGGGTCGATTTCCGAATCACCCATACTGTCACGTACATCGAAGAAATAAGCATTCATCCCGGGCCCCATTGTACCGAACATCTGCGTCATCATAGGTTTAAACGCACCAACGAATGCCTGTAATTCTTCCGGCAGATCTGAAGTTGGCACCGGCTTGTATGTCTTTCCGTTGAATTCCATCGAAATCTTTGAGCGCATTGCTTTTTCGGATTCCGAAACAAAACCCTGTGACTCAACATCCATTTCCCCGTGATACACCATGAACATAGTATACCCTCCCATCCAGGATTTGATCATGTCAATTTCCTGCTGTTGAGCATTGAAACTTTTTGCTGCGAGGTCCCAGTACATCACCGGAAACCAAAGAGCAATGTGCATTTCTTTTCCGTCAGTTACTGTTCGGTTAATGTTAACCGTGAATTTGGACATATCCACTTCTTCAATTGGCAATTGGGCGGTTGAAGCAAGCGATATAGTCAGGAATGATAAAGTGAGGATGTGTTTCATGTGAGTTGAAAAATTGTGATGCAAAGTTAAGCTTACTTCAGAATTGTGAAAACTTCTAACACACTAATCTCAGGAAGAATTCAACAAAAAAGGCTTGTCCGCAGACAAGCCTGTTCATTATTATTTTCAACTTGTTTAGTGCTGAACCACCAGTTTATATTGCTGATTTCCATTGGAATTCAGACGAATAAAATAAACTCCATTCGCCAGTTTTGTCGTTGAGAACGTAATTGAATCGTTTGAAAGTACTATTGGATTCAACACAACCACTGCACCAACACCATCGTATACCGTGAATTCTTCAGTGGCAATTCCTTCACAGGAAAGCGTTACGGACGCATTTGCCGGATTCGGAAATACAAGCAGTTCATTCCCTGGTTTCAGAGAAACACTTCTCACCGGTGAGTAAACATAGCTTCCGTTTTTATCAACCTGCTTCAAACGGTAGAAATTGATTCCGATAAATGGAGTAGGGTCAACAGTTGCGTAATTTTGTTCAATCATTGAATTCCCGGTTGCTGCAACTTTATCCAGGTTTACCCATTCGTTTTCAGAGTTGAGTTTCTGAACCATGAAATAATCCAATTCTTCTTCGGATTGGGTTGTCCAGGTCAAATCAACGGTTCTCTCGTTTTTGGCCAGTTCTGCATTGAATTCAAGTAGCACAGCCGGAAGTGGTGTTGCAACATTGATACTTGCGATTGTAATGAATTTGGTTGCGTTATTTGGAATGTGAGCGGTACTGATATTACTTACTGTAATTGTGGGATTTGAATACGTAAAGACAATTCCGGTTCCATCACCGTTGTAGTAACATTGTGTTCCGCCGTTTGCAAAATTACCATCGTCATCTACAAGAAGTCTCAGATCGTTTACATTTACAGAACCCGGAGCACCACATGCACCCAGCTTAAAGTCCATGTTATAGTTTTGTGCCATGTTTGTTCGGGTTACTTTCCACTCGCGCTCAAGACGAGAGTACAAGGTACAACTGGCAAGACCTGTTGGCATTTCAGCGATGGAAGCTGTTGTAGCACACATTTTTCCGGTATTTGCTCCGGCCAAAACGAACGATCTGTCCAATGTGAACGATCCGGTGTTTGCGGCATTTGTAGTCTGGAGGGTGTTCAGGTAAATGCGCACTGTATCGTCGAAATTATGCGATTGCTTTTGGTAAAGCGTTGATAAATCGTCTCTTCCGATGCCAATTACGTTGTTTTGATATGCCGATTGTCCGTACCAGATCAAACCTGCGTTTGACGACATATAATCGGAGGGGGAAGCTGGTGTTCCAAGCGTAATTCCATATTTCACGGCGAGATAGGATTCAACCATTAACAATTCACTTACACTGAGAGTTTTGTTGAATGTTATTTCCTCCGCAATGTCAACGTTGGAATAGTAGGCCCAATCCGTAATGTCGTTGCACCCAAGGTAAAGATAACCGGTTGTTGCTCCGGCTCCTCCCATGGATAACCCCGCGTGAGTGATGGTTCCGTCGATCAATCCGTTCAGACGCACCATGGATTGTGTAGGATTGACAACACCACCAACGATGTAGTTCTTATTGGTAATATTGGTTGTGCTCGCTGCGTTCAATCCGGTGGCATCATCAACGAAATCAAAGCGTTGTGAACTTCCATTTAGTTCAAAACCGATACGTGTAGGGCCACTACCGTCAGTTTCCCATTTGTAATCAACCGGAATTCCACCGGTGCGAATGTTTTTCACCAGGAAGACGGTGTTGTTCGAGTTACTGTAAAGGCCCGACGTGACAGCTGTTACAGCATTGTTACTTCGCAAACCGTCATCAGATCCGTCAAAACGAATAAAATTCTGGTAATTGATTCCGGCTGTCACAACTGTGGGTTGCGTAGCAGCGGCACCTACAGGTACCATGTTTCCTGTAATTCCGGCACCCGATTGGTCAGCCCACGACGTTACTGCGGAACCACTTGTTGTAACCCCGGCATCTGATTTTACCCAGTTCTTTCTTCCCAATGCACTGGTTGACGGGTATGTCGCACACGCAGCAATTGTCCGCGAACCTGCCGGATTCGTCACTGAAGGAGTGTAATTGGTTCCCGTTAATGTGAACTGACTGATCACGCCATCAACAGTATTTCCGACTGTTCCGGTGTTATTCATCGTATAAACAAGCCAGAAGTAATTTGTCCCTGTCACAAGTGTCTGACTACCATTGATACTGTATGTTGCAACCGTTGGTGTGGCCGAACCAAAGAGTGTGGCACTTGAGAAAGAAGCACTTGTTCCGGAATAATAAACTTTAGCTGTATTGATCGCTGAAACCGCTGCTGTACCCTGAAAATTCGACTGAATTTGTGTTAATGTAAGTGGCGTGAGGTTCCCGGTTACTACAATTTGTAGGCGGACAATCTCTTCGTTTACACCACAATTTTCAATTGTTGCAGTAGAACCCTGTGCCACTGTAGAGCTTGAATATGTCATTGGCCCGGGACAGATTCCGTTGGTACTTGTTCCGGGACTCGCAACCGGCTGAAATGCCGCCCCGAGTGAAGCTCCGGTTCCATCAAATAGCTGCGTTCTCATTTCAGAGGGATAACTTCCTGCGGTGGTCTGGATTACGGTAATAACATCACCGGAATTGGCGTTAAATACGAGATCAATTGGACCGGATCCCGTTGTAAACGTTGAACCGACATTGGTCAGAACATCAACGCCGTTAACCTGAACCTTTACGATTCCTCCGTTCCAACCGTCACCATAAGTGTCTGTTAAGCGAATGGTGTGATTACAGGCCATTGACCATAAGCTAACCGAAGCCAGAAAAAGTGAGCAGAGCAGTTTCTTCATGTTAGTAACATTATAACTGCAAATTATGACTAAAACGTTATACTAAAAAATTACTTACGTAGGAGTTAAGTGTTTTTGAAAAAGAAGTGCTCAATAGTGAGTGTTAATTTTTTAGTGTCATTCGCCCGTTTTTAAAGGAATTCGTGTTGCTAAAAACGTTAATTCGGCTTTTTGAGCGTTCAAGTGAGAGTTAATATAAGATCTCTGAAATTAGAGTAGAACTGGTTTGAAAATGCAGGTAGAAATAAGAAAAGTCCACCTAATGGCAGACTTTTCACTCGATGAACTATGCAAAATTGCTAGTGTTGAACCACTAGCTTGTAGTGCTGTAACTCTTCGGAATTCAATCGGATGAAATAAATTCCATTAGCCAGTTCCGCAGTTGAAAACGCAATACTGTCATCTGATAGAATTGTCGGATTCAGTACAACTACGGAGCCGATTTCATTGTAAACGGTAAATTCCTGATTCGCAATCCCTTTGTAGGATAATGTTACTGAAGAATTTGCCGGATTCGGGAACACCAATAATTCATTTCCAGGTTTCAGCGAAACGCTTCGCACCGTGGAGTAGACGTAGTTGCCGTCCTGATCAACCTGTTGTAAGCGGTAGTAATTCATTCCCATAAACGGAGTCGGATCCACTGTTGTGTAATCTTTCTCCTCTGTAGAATTTCCGGTTGCTCCAACCTTTTCAAGATCTACCCATTCGTTTTCCGAATTGAGCTTCTGAACCATGAAGTAATCCAGTTCTTTTTCCGATTGTGTTTTCCAGATCAGGTCAACCATACGCTCATTTTTAGCGAGTGTTGCGTTGAATTCCAATAACTCAACCGGAAGAGGAGTGGTGTAATTGATACTTGCGATGGTGACGTATCGCGTAGTATTGTTTGGGATATGGGTTGTACTGATATTGCTAATTGTAATCGTTGGATTGGAATAGCTGAAAACGATACCAGTACCGTCGCCATTGTAGTAACATTGAGTTCCGCCGTTAGCAAAGTTTCCATCGTCATCAACTAAAAGTCGCAATTCGGAAACGTTTACAGAGCCAGGAATACCACAAGAAGCCAACTTTACATCCATGTTGTAATTCTGTGCCATATTGGTTCGGGTTGTTTTCCATTCGCGTTCAATACGGGAGTATAACGTACAGTTGGTCAGACCGGTAGGTACTTCAGCGCATGCAGCAACAGTTGCACAGTATGCACCGTTGTTGTCTCCGATCACTACATAAGAAACGTCATTGCTGAATGTACCACCGTTCGAAGCGTTCATTGCTGCCAATGAACTGATATAAATACGTGTGTTGTCATCATCGTAATGAGACTGTTTCTGAGTTAAGGCTTCAGAGTCGTCACGCCCGATCCCGATGATGTTGTTGTTGTATGGAGCGGCAACGGTAAAGATGGTAGAGCCCGTTGTGCTCAGATAGTTATTCGGTAATGTAATACCGTATTTAATCGCAAGGTAAGTGTCAACACGCTGACGTTGTGTTGGCGTTAAAGCGCTGGTGTATCCGATAATTTCCGCAGCGGGTCCTTTCCAGTCACGTGTGTGTCCGGAAAATGAGCTGGCCGGAGTTTGGTCATCCTGTCCTCCGAGAAATGCATTTAACGTTGTAGAACCTCCTGTTTGACATACTGCTGAAAGGATGTGTTTGGTAGAACTATGATTCGAATTTGATGCGATATTCGCTTGATTGCGTTGCCATGTTCCTGCAATTGCCGATGTGCCGAAATCGGTAATGTCATAAGCTTCCAATAGGATTGAAGCTGTTGCGCCATTCGCGTCACCGTGCCAGGTTCCGTTTGCAGGTGAAGCCATTGTTACCCCTTTTACAGTTGCACAATGGGTGTTCACCCGGGTAAGGTCGTTCAGTTGGAAGGCAAAGAAAACGGAGGCGAAATTTACCCCGTTTATTCCTGAGTATCCGTTTAACAAGACACACTGTCTGCTTGCGGCAACTCCACCGTCCAGCGTGGCGGCAGGCGCAGCAAAATCAATGTAATAATTGTAGTTGTATCCGGTATTGGTAGTATTCAAGGAAGGGTTCCCATTCAGGTTAGTTGCTGTTCCGCCACTTGCCTGGTTTGCCCAGCCCGTCATGGATGCAACGCCGGTTGTTCCCATGTCTGCGCGAAGCCAGGTTTCCAATCCCGCGTTTACACCTCCCGGAGCGAAACAAATGGTAATTGCACGTGATCCTGCCGGATTCGTTGTAGCAATAGCTGGCACAGATCCGGAGTTGTAATTGCTTGCGTTCGCGGTAAATTGTGTGATCGCCGCATCGACTGTGCTTCCGACGGTTCCCGTATTGTTCAGGTCTAATACCAGCCAGAAATAGTTGATGCCTGTTGAAAGAGCTTGAGAACCGTTAACATTGAATGTTGCAACAGTAGGGGTGGCTGTTCCAAAAAGAGTTGTTGTTGCAAATGTTGCCGATGTTCCGGTTGCGTATATTTTACACGAAGAGAAAGCGCTTGCAGCGGCTGTTCCTGTAAGATTGGCTTGAATTTGTGTGAGGTTTGTTGATGAACCTGCTCCCATTGTAACCTGTAAGCAAACTATCTGTTGGTTTGTTGCACAGTTCGCCACTGTAGCAGAACTACTCTGAACAACAGTAGCTGCGGTTGGAATCATAGGAGGAGGGCAGTTACCAACAAACGCTGTTCCCGCTGCCGACGGATCAAAAGCTGCTCCAAGAGCAGTTCCGCCTCCATCCAGTACCTGACAACGCATTTCCAAAGGGTAAGATCCTGCAGCTGTTTCAATAATTGAGATGGCATCTCCGGTGTTAGCTGAGAAGGTTACGTCTATCGGTCCGGCCCCACTAACGAATGTAGAGCCTACGTTAACAGCGACGTCAACACCGTTCACGCGGATTTTTACAGTGCCGCCATTCCACCCATCGCCATAAGTGTCGGTAAGGCGAAGAGTATGCGTACATGCATAAGAAGAAGTAGCTAAAAGAATAAATGTTAGTAAGCTTAGCAGTGTTTTCATGCGTAATCGTAAATGATTCAGCACAAATAACGACTATATCGATTAAGTAGTTGTTGCTTTTGGGTGTTAAATGGCGTTAACGCACCAATGGAAATGTAATAATTAGCGTTAAGATAAGTATTTTAACTATTTTATTTCCAATCTTTTAAAATATTTATTAATGTTAATCTATCGTGTTAGAGACTGCAAGTATTCGTTAAGGTTTTCATCCTTCGATAGACCAATTTTTTTCTTGATTTTATTCTTAGCGACCCGAACAGATATGTCGCTGATATTCAATAACAAACCAATTTCCTTTGCCGATAACTCATTAATGAAGTACGAGCACATCTGAACTTCAGTTTGGCTAAGATCGGGGTGTTTTTCTTTGATTTTAACGCCAATGTCAAGATCGAGCTCGAGATCAGCTGAACTTTCGGTAATGAGTTTCTTATCAATATCAAAGAGGTTTGTAAGCCCAAGTTGGAGTTCCTTAATAACCTGTTCTGTAGTAGCATTTTTGTTTCGCTTCAGTTCTTTGATTTTCTCGAGAAATCCGCTTTCGGTTTGTTGTTTGATTTTGAGATTGGTGATCAGCATATTCAATTGTTGCTGCTGATTTTCCATTTCACGTTCCAGGAGTTGCTGACGGGCAAGTACCGATTCTTTACTTTCTTCTTTCTCAATGAGTTCCTGAGTCTTTCTCTTAATTCGGCGTTTGAACAGGAATAGCCCTGTGAGGATAATGATAATGAAAAGCGAACAAAGTATAACCAAGAGGTAGTCCGGTAAACCGGACACGGTGCTTTTCTGTTGTTTTTTGCTTCGTGAAACAAGTGTCTTGATTTTCTCTTCGTAGAGGAAGTTCGTTAATCCGTCATGTAATTTTGCCTGTTGTGTCAGGTGGTCAATCAAAATACGATTGTGAAGTACATTTAGTTCGGTTGCCGAAATACCGATCGGTTGTTTTTCGGAAATGGACATAAGCGTTTCAATTCCCTTAAGCCTGTTTGTGTTTGCAGGCACCTGATCCAGGCATGTAAAAAGCTCTCTGGCGTATTTTTTTTGTTGTTTGGTATCTGTTTCGACAGCCAACAGTTGCATTAGTGTGCTGACGTAATTATCCGAGTAATTGCCTGTTAATTCGTAAAAAATACGTTCTTCTTCCAGAAGTTTTTTCCCCTGTTCAATCCTTCCGGATTTCACGTAAGCGGTTCCCAGATTGCCCTGAACCAACTGAAAGATCGCATCATCCTTTTCCTTTTTTCCTCTTAGAATGCTGATCCCGTCCTGAAAATACTGGATTGCCTTTTCGTATTGGTGTAATTCAAGGTAACAAAGCGCAATGTTGTTCAAATCCGAAGCTTTCTGATTGATATTCGGATTTTTGATTGTGTTACCCGCAAGTTTGAAATTGTCACAGGCCTTGGCATACTCCTTCATTTGAAAGTAAATACCCGCTTTGTTTTTGTATGAAAGGTATAATGCTACCTGGTCATGAATGGCTTTGCTATCTTCGATAGCGCGGTTAGAGTAATCAAGCGCAAACGGAAGAATTTTATACGAACTAAGTGTTGAAGAAATGTGATAGTTCGCGTAGGCACTATACTTATTATGCGTTTCGGCGTTCCTCTCGGATAACTCAATTAAAATCTCGATACGTCTGACAGGATCACTGTCTTTACGGATTGCATAAATACTTTCCAGTAATAGTTGCTGATTTTCTGTCCCGTCCTGATGTTTTAGTTCGTCGATTTCCTCTTTTAATTTCTCCAGGGACTTTTCGCTTCCTTCCCAATACTTAGCGTCAATATCCAGTATCGACGTTTGCCCAAATAGGAACAAGGATGTTAGGGAAAAACACAGGAACAGGTAAAATGTCTTCATATAGTTACACTTCACGTACAAACATAACAGAATAAGTGGATAATTGAAAATTGGCATTTTTAAAATTGAAAAGGGAATTCAGGTTGGGTTTTAAATTCTGATCCTTTTCAACTTTTCATGTTCAATTCCAACTCATTCAATTGATTAACGGTGAAAATGAATTGATTAACGGTAGATGCGTTTTCACCGGAAAAGCTCAGATTTGGCGCGAAACTTTCGGTCGACTTCCCAGAAGGATGAAACCACTACTAAACTAGAACGAAATGAAAAAACTAATCGTATTCACAACCTTACTGATGTACACATCAGCCTTTGCGCAATATCCCTATTTTCAGCAGGATATTTCGAGCACAACCAGCACTGTAAGTTATGTTGGTCCTTCAGACATCCATTTTGACGGTGTCAATAAGGTGTATTCTTATCACTCGGCCAATATTGGAACTGTTGTCGTTAAATATGCTTCGGGAAGTGGTGTTATTACGGATGCCGTTTTGTTATCCAGAAGTGGAATGGCAATGAGCCCTGTTCGTGTTCGTACGCAGGGAACAGATTATTATGCGCTGTTTAATACCATTGTTTCCGGAGTAAGTCGTTACTGTTTAATTAAGATCAACGCTACCACGAATGCGGTAACTTTTACACGACAGATTTACAATACTGGAAATACATTGGACTTAACGGCATCGGATTTTATACTGGATGGAACCAATGCATATGTCCTGAGTAATTATTACGATGCTGCTAACAATCAATCGGATTTATGTATTACCAAAATTGATGTTTCTACTGCAACTCCGACAATTTTGTGGAATAACATCTATCAGGATCTTTCCCGTGATGACTACGCATCGAATATCATTGTTCATCAAAATCAACTGTTTGCGAGCTATCAGAGTATGGATCCTTCAAACGTTTTTACAGATCGCGGAGTCGCTGTAATCAAATTGGACCTGAACGGGGATTTCCTTAATTCAAAGTTGTACAAGTACACTGCGGACTGTACCTATGCCCGTTCTGCCGGAACATGGCTGATGTCAAACGGAGATAAATTGGTGCTTTCGTGTATTACCTACGTTGGTGCAGACGGGAACGGACCGTTCTGGTTGGCATACGTTGATCCTACTGGGTTAGGAATGACCACACAGAAGCATTACTCTTCCGGTGCGGTTTACTTTAATCCGGAAATTCAGTTGGTTTCAACAGCGGCCGGGAATCGAATTCTGATGTCAGGTTCGGCTTCCATGGCTAATGTAACAACTCCAGGATATGTCCATCATTATTTTGATGCCGGGACGTTGAATTACGTTCAGGGAACGAAATATCCAACAACAACTTCTACGGTCTGGTATGGTGGAATTTACGACACCTATATTAATACAGGTATTGGAAAGAATGTTTTCTCTATTGCAGAAGTTGAAGGAACAAATGATCATTATTACTTGTTAAAGACGTCTGATCTGGGTGATCATGGTTGTGATATCGTTGCCCCGGCTCTGGTTGCAGGTGCTTGTACTCTTACGCAATCGACTTTGTCGCCAACAACTGTTGTTACACCGGCGTCATTCTCATTGATCAAGTTGTTTACCGTAACCCCGATTACGAACAATCCGTTGCAAACCTGTTGGGTTTGTCCAAACTGTCCATCGGATCCACAGGATCTTCATGGCCCTGCGACGGTTAGTGAAAAGTCGGCAATGATTGCTGTTGAAGCATCCGGAATTACAGTTTATCCGAACCCGACAACAGGCTTGTTTACATTAATTCCTGAAGATGGAGAAATGAACGAAATAGAGGTATTCACAGTGAACGGAGTGCGTGTTCGCGTTCCAATCCGTTCAACAGACGGAATAGTTGAAGTTGATTTGACTCAGGAAGAAGAAGGTATTTACGTTGTGAAGGCAATGGTAAATAACCAGCAGCGAATCATCCGTGTTGTGAAACAGTAACGTTCCGTTTGCCAAATACAGTTCAACCCTGATCCCGAATAATGTTCCGGATCAGGGTTTTTTATAGGTAATAATGATCGCTAAAGCTTCTTCGGGGGAGTAGTCAGACTAATTCTGATTCAATTTTGAGAATCGAATGCAGTAGTCTTTCTCGGTTGCTGCAGGATTGCTAAAGTGCCCGGTGCGCAATGTTGCGATCGAGCGATCCATGAAATAATAGCGTTCCAGCAACGGCTTTACAGTTGAAAATAGTAGTTCGGCATTTTCACCAATGATAAAGAGATAACCATCGCCGTAATCAACAGACATTTCGTAGCCGTGGTATTCGCCAACGCCTGTTTTACTTAGTAATCGGATGATTTCACCTTCCATTTGATGAAGCAGTTTCTTGTCCTCAATTCCGTAAAAGAATTGGATGACAAGCATTTGGCAGGCTACAACTGTGTCCTGTTCGTCATCGGTGAACTCAGGGCGTTTTTCTTTGTGCAAAAAATCAAATAATCCCATTTCATTCAGGTTTTTAAGGATAAGAAATTTAGACCTTTTTTTTCAGAATTTAAAATTAAATCTGAAAATTAACATCCGAAGTAGGTGTGGTTGTTCTATACATGGAATCGTTATGGTAGAATATAAACTGATCATTGATTTTTGGCGGGCTGTAAACGAATTCATTTACTACTTAATTCATTTAACGGTTTATTCTGACTAAAACATCAATTTTCATGTAATATTTCGGATATTTTAAACAAAAATCCAAATCACCCCTAAATTTTTCGGGGTATGTTTATAAAAACACATAAATTTTTTGGATTACCCCCTTCAAATTCATTAATTTTGTCGAAAATTTGAATTTTATGGCAACGAAACGACTCCAGGCGTACAGAGATGTTCTCAACAGAACTCCAAAACACATCGATTATGATGGGAAAGTGTCCGATTTATTCGGTAAGAATGTATTTCACACCGAAATCATGCGTGAGTATCTTCCTTCAGATGCTTACAAATCAATGATGGAATCTATTCAAAACGGAACACGTTTGGACCGTAAAATGGCAGATCAGGTTGCTTCAGCAATGAAAGATTGGGCAATTACAAAAGGCGCTACACACTATACTCACTGGTTTCAGCCGCTAACAGGGACTACCGCTGAAAAGCACGATGCGTTTTTCAAGCCGGTTGGCCCGGGACGTGCAATTGAACGTTTCGACGGAGATTTGCTGGTTCAGCAGGAACCGGATGCTTCTTCTTTCCCGAACGGTGGGATCAGAAACACATTTGAAGCTCGTGGATATACTGCATGGGATCCATCGTCACCTGCTTTCGTTATCGGGAAAACCTTGTGTATCCCAACTATTTTCATCTCTTACACAGGAGAGTCGCTCGATTACAAAATGCCATTGTTGAAAGCACTTCACGCAGTTGATCAGGCTGCCGTTGAGGTTTGCCAATATTTTGATAAAAACGTTACTAAAGTGAATGCAACGCTGGGGTGGGAGCAGGAGTACTTCCTTGTTGACCAGGCATTGTTTAACTGTCGTCCGGATTTGATGATGACCGGACGCGCATTGTTCGGACATGCTCCTGCAAAAGGTCAGCAGTTGGACGATCATTACTTCGGGTCTATTCCTGAACGTGTAACTGCTTTCATGCGTGAATTCGAAACGGAAGCAATTCTTCTAGGAATTCCTGTAACGACACGTCACAACGAAGTAGCTCCGAACCAGTTTGAGTGTGCTCCGATTTTTGAAGAGTGTAACCTTGCTAACGATCACAACCTATTGTTGATGGACTTATTGGAGAAAGTAGCGCGCAAGCACGATTTCCGTGTATTGTTGCATGAAAAACCATTCGCAGGTGTAAACGGGTCAGGAAAACACAACAACTGGTCGTTAGGTACGAATACCGGAGTTAACTTGTTGCAACCGGGTAAAAATCCTAAGTCAAACCTACAGTTCCTTACTTTCTTTGTGAATACCATTAAGGCAATTCACGATAATGCAGATTTGCTACGTGCATGTATCGCTTCTGCTGGTAACGACCATCGTTTGGGTGCGAACGAAGCTCCGCCGGCAATCATTTCAACATTCATCGGAACTCAGTTGTCAACTGCATTGGATGAGTTGGAAAAAAGTGTGAAAGCCGGAAAAATGTCGCCACAGGATAAAACGGAATTGAAACTGAATATCGGTAAGATTCCTCAGATCATGCTGGACAATACCGATCGTAACCGTACATCTCCGTTTGCGTTCACAGGAAACAAATTTGAGTTCCGTGCGGTTGGTTCATCTGCAAACTGTGCCTCTGCAATGATCGTTTTGAACACTATCATGGCGAAACAATTGAAAGAGTTCAAAAAAGATGTTGACGCCCGCATCAATAAAGGTGAAGGAAAAGACGAAGCCATCCTGAAGGAATTGCAAAAACAAATCAAGGAATCGAAGAAGATTCGTTTTGAAGGAAACGGTTACGGTGAAGAATGGGTTCGTGAGGCAGAAGCACGCGGATTGAGCAACCTGAAAGATACTCCACGTGCATTGAAGCCTTGGGGAGATAAGAAGTTCATCAAATTGTTCGATGAAATGGGAGTATTGACTCCACGTGAGTTGGAAGCTCGTCAGGAAATCGAATTTGAAAACTACATCTTGAAAATTCAGATCGAAGCACGTATTATGGGTGATTTGGTTCAGACGCATATTATTCCAGCGGTGATTGAATACCAAAACAAATTGATTTCAAACGTTCAGGGAATCGTTGCTGCGCTGGGAGATAAAGCCGGGAAAGCTGCTGCCAAAGCTCAGATTGAATTGATCGAGAAGATTTCGGAACACCTGAACAGAATGAAGTCTACTTGTGATACCATGCTTCAGGAGCGTAAAGTAGCCAACAAAATCGAACACGCTGAAGAGAAAGCGATTGCATATTGTGATAAAGTTCGTGTTCATTTTGATGAAATCCGCTACAACGCAGACAAATTGGAATTGTTGGTTGATGACGAGCTATGGCCGTTACCGAAATTCCGCGAAATGTTGTTTACCCGCTAAACTCAAATAGAAAACCAAAGAAAGCATCGCTCAAAAGGCGGTGCTTTTTTTTGTCAGCTCTCGATACGCATCGCTCTTCATTCCATTACGGTCTGCTGGCGATTGCTGTATCGGTTCATTCACTTTCCTGTTTGGGGCGTGAAGGCAGGTCGAGTTGCGAAGAATGACCAGTATCGAGAACTGATTGGTAATTCTTACCTTCACCATCAAATTCTACTCTTTTGAAGAACGATAAAACCAAACCCGGAAAACAAGAGGCAGTTAGCCTGTCTACTGAAAAGAACTATTCCTCACTGATCTGGATCCTCGGAATCATCTCAGCGGTTGTTTATTTCAATACACTCAAACATGGTTTTGTACTGGATGACATTGCGGTGATTGAACAAAACAAGTTCGTTACACAGGGAATTTCAGGAATTCCTAAAATTCTGACAACGTTTTACTGGGAAGGTTATTGGGAGGCGAATGCGGGGTTGTACCGACCACTTTCGTTGATTATGTTCAGTATTGAATGGTCATTATCACCGAACAATCCTTTCATTCATCATTTCATGAATGTAGCGCTGTATGTTTTGAGTATTGCTCTCCTTTACAAATTGCTCAAAAAACTACTTATTGATTTTGCCGATTGGATTCCGTTTGTTGCGACATTGATTTTTGCGGTTCATCCAATTCATACGGAGGTTGTAGCGAATATCAAAAGTCGGGATGAAATTCTGTGTTTCCTGTTTTTTGTTTTGACGTTCCTCCAACTGCTGAAAGAAAAGAAGACTATAACTTCTCATGCTCTCACGGCGTTACTCTTCTTACTTTGTTTACTGTCGAAAGAAGCTGGAATTCTCTTCGTTCCAATTATTGGGTTGTACTTCCTGATCATTCGCAAAGAACAACTGAAAATCGGTGCGATGAAATTAGCTCCGCTGGTGCTAACCGGTGTGGTGTGGTTTGCCATTCACCAAAGTGTCATTCATTCTTCCAAAGCGGAACCGATTACTTACACCTATAACGACAATTCATTGGTCGGATGTAGCGATAAAGCAACTCAGGTTGCAACCGGAATCGGAATTCTCGGAAAATACATAGAGAAATCTGTTGTTCCGATGAACCTAACGTACGATTACTCATTCAATGAGATTCCGTGCAGCACTTTTTCTTCAGGGAATGTGTGGATGACACTCATAGTTGTAATAGGCTTGCTGATAATCGGGTTCATTTACAGAAAGAAACAGCCGTGGTTGTTGTTTGGAGTGTTGTTCTTTCTGATTGGAATTTCTTTGGTGACCAACATCTTTACGTTAATTGGAGCGACATTCGGAGAACGCCTTTTATTTACACCGGTTCTGGGACTCATCCTGTTTGTGGTAATCGGAGCTCAGGGCTTACTGAAGTCAGAACAACGTTCTTCCTTTTTCAATATTGGAAGCGGAGCATTGCTTCTTGTTGCATGCGTTTTTGTGGGACAAACATGGAGTCGAAACGGAGATTGGTCCTCGAATGAAACCTTGTTTGAAGCTGCTGTGAAAACGGGCTCGAATAGTTCCAGGGTACATGCGAATCACGCCATTATGCTGATGAACAATCCGATTTCAGATTCCGTTCAAAAAGCAGAATTGACAAAAACCGCCATTCAACATTTCAATAAAGCATTGGCGATAGATCCAGCGAATAAGGATGCATTGATTAATAATGCCGTTTGTCATTACCGAATTGGTGCGTATGGGAAATCTATCGCGTTGAGTAAACAGGCGTTGGAGATCGTTCCGAATGATACGTTGATCTTTTTCAATGTTGCAGACGCATATTACGGGAATAAGGAACTCGATAGCGCGATTGCCTGGTACTGGAAGGCAATTCCTTCTCCGGCGGCATCAGTTGGGAGCTTTGAACGCCTGGGAATGATTTATTTCAACGATAAGGACTACGAAAAGGCAACCGAAGTTTACAAGCTTGGTTTGAAACACTATCCGGATCACGAGAACCTGAAAACCTGTTTGGCTAATTGTTATGGGATTACGGAGCAATACAGTAAAGCGATTCCATTGTTTAAATCGATTTACGAACGAAACCCTCAAAACAAAGGGGCGTTGCAAATGCTGATCATGACATACGCAAGAAGCGGAAATACGAAAGAGGCAGAGAAGTACAATGCTATTCTGAATCCGCCGATTCAGCAGCAGCAACCGGTGCAACAATAGTCGAGATCATTCTTTTTATACAAACAAATGCATCAACACTTCGTTGTGATAACACCCGTTTTGTTTGAAGAATTTCGGTGTCATTCCATGTTCCACAAATCCGGCTTTTCTGTAAAGTGCTCTTCCTGCTTCGTTTTCTTCGTAAACCTGTAACCAGAGCATTTCAAGAACAGGATTCGCTTTGGCCCACTCGATTGCAGCTGTGAGAATTGCAGTTCCCAGACCAACACCTTCCCATTCTTTCCACATGCCCATTCCGAAGAGGGCGGTGTGTTCCATGATTTTACGTTTGTGCCCTTCGAGGTTGATGTTCCCAACAATTTTTCCATTGTATTCTGCTACAAGAAACAGGCAGGTGTCGCGTTCTATGTACGAACGAAGAATTGCTTCCTCTTCTTCAAGTGATGGATTGAACTCCCCTTCGACCAATGGAACGTATTCTGCATCGTAAACAAATCCTTGCACAAAATCGATGACACGTGGTGCATCTGCAACCTCAACATGTCGAAGCAAAATGGTTTTTCCGTTCTTCAGGAGAACTTCTTTCGGAGTGAATTTCATGGATTAAAAGTAGCGGTTTTGCTGACCTGTAAACAAATTTATTTACACCTTAATTCATTTATTGTTTCGATTTTTTAGAATCAAAACGTCATCCTAAACTGTACCGTAACATCCGTCTTCTGATTCCCGTTAATCTGCTCAGCTCCCGAACTCAATACCGTTTTGTTGGAGTAGAGGTAAGTCCCCAAACGGAACCACAAATCACAGTGATGCAGGAAGGAATATCGAACCAGGAAATACGCCCTTGAACCCTGATAATAATATGCCGGGGCAGAAAAAACGTACAGTGCATTATTTTCAAATGTGTAAATGCGTGTATCGTAGCTATCCGTATCAAACATTGCGTAGCGCAGAGCCAGATCAAACGGAGAACTTTTCGGACGCACAACGATATCCTGGGAAAGCACATAACCTTCTTCGCGACCAACAGAATTTCGGTCAACGGTCACATATTCCAAACGACTTTTCAGGGTAATCGCCTCAGAAACCTTATAGTTTATGTTCAAACGGTAGTTGCGCTGGGTCACATCCTCAATTTCTGTTACGGTTCCATCCGAATAACGACTGTTCTTTTGGCGTAATTGCTGACGGAAACGCCCATAAATCTCCAGTTCCTTATTGGGTTTGTAAACCGGCTGAAACAAAAATTCATTCCCTGCCGAAGGTGCATCAACCTGGTACTTCAACCAGGGAAACGTAAAGTAATCCGCATACGTGTTAATTGTCCAGGCTGAATTCAGTTTGATTTTGGCTCCGAAGAACAATCCTTTTTCGTTTTGAGTATTGCTCCCTTCCGAAAATCCATTGTTGTAGAAGGTGTAGTAGGCTTTGTCGTAATTTCTGTAAATGACGCTTACGGATATTCTCGGATCAAGTGCGGCCATCATTCCATAGAGTTGTGCAAAGGATTTTGTAGCCGACGCATAGGATGCTTCGCCAAAGAAGTTCACATTTTTCAACACCAAATTATAATCCACGCTCGTTCCGGATGTTGAAGTGCCTCTGAATGCGTAAATGTTATAAGGAACTGTGTCTTTGATTAATGATGCTGAATAGTTTTGTTGAACATGAGCAAGGCCAAGACTGAATCGGGTACTCTGATAAGCCACGTAAGATCCGAAAACGCGCTCACTCAATTGATTTTTTTTCGCAATTTCACTATTGGTACGATGTAAACCAGATAAATCGATTGTGGTTACGAACTCCAGATCGTCTGCCAGTGAATCGGAGATTCCGGTTCCGTCAATCCGCTTTTGACTATAGAAATTCAGCATCGTGAAATTCTTGTATCCTAAGACTGCCGCGGCTCCACGGAAGTAACGATTTTCATCAACCGAGGTGTACGGACGAAGTAAATTTGCTGTTCTTTTCGAGGAAAAAATATCTGCTGTCTTTCCGAAGGCATAACCTGAGAAAACATTTAATCCTTGACCAATTTGAACGAGGTAGTCACCGACCGCAACGCTCTTAATGTACTTTCCTCCTTTAAAGAAAGCATGTGCGGAGTAATAATCAAAACCACTCTGACTTCCTTTGAAAAACTCTTCTCCGGGATCTTTTTCTGCAGTAAAACCAACGCTGATATTCGTCCGGTACGTATACCTGAAACGGGTGTAATAGCGATCAGGATTTCCGTGATAATAAGAATTTGAGCTGTTCAGAATGGAATCAGGAACAGCTGTGTATCCCTTTTTTTGTTGTGTAATGGTTTGATAACGAAGGTAATGTTCAAACTTTCCGTTCTTCATCGCTTCCCTGAAAGTAATGTGCAACTGATCAATTTTATCGTCTACTTTAATAAAAGGCAGAACCAGCTGAATCGTCGATAAATCCCAGTATTTCAAACTTTGTAACTCATAAACTGAGATGAATTTGCCAAATTGTTTGATGTGAAGAAAAACCTCTGAAATCTGAACGTCAGTCAACAATCCAAGGGAACGAAGTTCTTCTGCATCGGTATTGTTAAGGTTGATCGGGTTATCGAAGTAATAATTGAGTTGTTCGAAAATGTTCGTAAGATCAAGTTCTTCGGATTCGTTTTGTTCTGAAATGAATTCCACACGCTGCTGAATGATCTCGGCTCGTTCCTGCGACCATCCTTTTGCCACGAAACAGAGGAAAAGTATCGTCAGTAACGCCTTATTTCTCATCCTTGGCGAATAAGTAGGTGAAACCAATGTGGGGACTCCATCCCAATTGCTGATGGTACTTTGACCCGAAATCAAGGAGGATGGATTTGGAAACGTATCCGAAACCAAATGAGAAATTAGCCGGACCAGTCTGCGCACCAAGTCGAACGGCAACTTGTTTAATCGGAAGGTATTCAATAGCACCGCGGAATGTAATCGGGTAAATCACATCCTTTTGTATTTCACCAATTACCTTGACTTTATCAGAAGGTGAATAACTGCTTCCAAGGCGCATAACACTGTTGAAACGATCTTCCAATTCGCCTGAGGCAGATGAAATCCGTTGACGCCCGATATTGGTGATGCTGAATCCAAGGTCCCATTTGTCTGTAAACCTGGCCAGAAAACCAGCTTCTGCCGTTGCGCTGATGCTTGAACCGTAATTGTTTCCAAGTCGAAGGTACTGGATGTTTCCCTGAACGCCGGCAGAGAATTTTTCAGAAAGTTGAAGTGCATAACCCAATCCTGCACGTGTGTGACGGTACTGTTCGTAACCGAAAAGTTGTGCACCGGTCATGATAACTCCTCTTTTTAACGGTAATGCAGCAGCAATTGCCTGATTTTGGAGTTCTTTGGTCATGAAGCGGGTGTCGTAATACATTCCCACCGAGAACGCTTTGATTCGGGCAACTGCTCCCGGATTTTGATGAACAGCCCAAACATCGGTTAGTGTCACACTTGCACCGCTCAATGAATTGGATCGTGCGCCAACGGGATTCCAGCCTTGTGCTGATACTCCTAAACCAAAAAATAACCAACCAAAGAGAAAGAGGAACCTTACCATCATACTTTAAACAGACGCTTTAGTTTGATTTCTTTGTTTTTATAGTCGTCGTCCATCAGGAAATACCAGGTTTTGCCTTCGTCACTGCTGATTGCGTAGATGGGATAATCGTTATCCAATTCTTCTATTGCAGTATAGACTTTCACCGAAAACTTGCACTGAATGTCTTTTCCGGATTGCTTCACCTGTTTTATGGAGTAATCGCCAATGTAGCTTCGGCGCTCAGCGAGTGCTTCGAATTCGTCAACATTTTCAGCTTCCTTATGAAAATGATTCAGGAAAGCCGTGTCGCCTTTTGCGTGGTAGAATTTAACTGCCGATGAATGCGTAAGTGCTGCCAGCTCTAATGTTCGGGATTCGTTATAAGCTTTCATGTAACGTCCTATCTGGCTGTTCAGTCTCTGTTCCTGTTCAGCATTGAGATCACAGGAGGCGAACAAAATCAAGGTAATACAAAGCCAAAAAAAATGTTTCATAAGTCCGTGCAGTTCATTGGAACTAAGGTAACTCAAATTCATTAAATCTGTTTAACTTTAAGGAAACTATTGCATTATGAAATTCACGTTACTAACTGTATTTCTGGCCCTTTTCTGGACCGGAGCTTATTCACAATTAACCAGTAAAACGCTAACTGTCGGAGCTGTTTCACGCTCTTACAAACAATACCTTCCTGTGGGATTTGATCCCCAAAATGAGCAGGTTTCCGTTGTCATTGCATTTCACGGACTAGGAGGTAACAGTTCACAAATGATCAGTACCGGTTTGAATTTTATCTCGGATACAGCGCGTATTATCGTATTTTACCCTCAGGGAATGAACAACGGTGTCGGACAGGCTTCGTGGAACAATAGTGCCGGTTTTTCATCAACTGCGGATGACCTTGGGTTTGTGAATCAATTGATTGACTCCGCTATTTTGAATTACAATGCTGATCCTTCGCGTGTGTACGTGTGTGGTTTTTCCATGGGATCCATCATGTCGTATCACCTTGCCTGTACGCTGAACAGCAGAATCGCTGCAATTGGTTGTATGTCCGGAACGATGTCGGATTCGGATATTTCAACCTGTGCTCCGACCTATGTTACTCCTGTGATTCATTTCCATGGAACGGCTGACGGAACAGTTCCTTACGACGGTTCCGGAATTCCTACATTGAGTATCGTTCCTGAAACCATGGCGTTCTGGAGAAACGCACACAGTTGCGCCGCAACTTCAGATTCACTTCGTATTACGGATATCGCCGGTGATGGAATTACGGTGGATCGCTTCCGTTACGACGCCTGTGCCCAAACGTCGTCTTTAGAGCTTTGGCGATTGAATGGTGCGGACCACGTTTACTTGTACGAACCAACAAACGATATTGATGAAATGACGGAAGCATGGTTGTTTATGTCGCGTTGGTCCCACAATAATCCAGCTGCTGCAGGATTGAACGAAAACAGTTTATCCACACTGACTGTTTTCCCGAATCCGGCTGAAAATAGAGTAGTGGTGGAGTCGAAAGTAAATGCGGTTTACACGCTTACCGATCTTCAGGGAAATGTTGTTCTGAAAGGAAATCTGATTTCGGGTAAAAATGAATTGAACATTACCGCGCTGACTTCCGGGGTATACGTTCTGCAAACCGCAACGGGCAGAGCTAAAATTTCGGTACTATAAAAAGAAATTTCTTATCTAATCTTCGTGACCTTAGTGCCTTTGTGGTAAATTAAGAAACTACAAAGGCACCAGGCATTCGAGGAAAGCCTCAATTCCTTCCTTCGTGTAAACTCACGATCTCGAACCCCTTTTGTTTTATAGCAGTCCGGATAGTTGTCAGAAACAATGTTTTTTACTTAAAATCCTATAAATACAACCAATGGTTGTCTTAAAACAACTAATTGTAGCGTCAAAACAACTAAAAGTGTTTGTATTTTTGATGATAGCAGGAAAGGCTCCCCATAACTTTGTCCTATCGAAAATTTAAAACACGTATTATGTTAACGACAAAAATGATTGGCAACAGAATTGGCGAAGCCCGCAAGAAAATTAATCTTTCTCAATCTCAACTTGCAGAGCAACTCTTTATCAGCGCACAGGCTGTTGGGAAATGGGAACGCGGGGAATCACTTCCTGACATTATTACTTTGAACCGGCTGGCAGAAATTCTCTGCGTGGATCTGAACTATTTTTCAGCCAACCCGGAAAGAGCTTGGGATGGTTCCGATGAAAATCAGTATTCATCGGAATCTTCTGTAAAGCAAATTCCTGCTATTCCACAGAATGATCCAGTTAAAAGACCGAAATGGGATATGTCGCAAAGCAATTGGGTAGACGCGGACTTTTCCGGTTTGAAAAATTTGCACGAGAAGTTCAGTTCTTCGAATATGCAGCGCTGCAAGTTCAATGGATCGGATTTACCGGGACTTTTACTAAGAGGCAATAACGTAGATAACTGTGATTTTTCTGATTCCAATATCACTAATGCTCACATTCAACGTTCGAACCTTGCAAACAATAAATTCGTTGCCTGTTCACTGAATGAAACGAATTTTTCCGGGAGCTACATTTCCAAATGTGATTTTACCAACGCAGATTTTTCGGACGTTACGATTAAAGATGGTGGTTTTGAGAAAAATAGCATTAACGGAGCTGTATTGAAGCGTACTTCCTTTATTGGCTCGTATATCGGTGATACTGTTTTTGAGGGAATGCTTGAAGATTGTTATTTTGAAAGATGTGATTTTAAGCGAGTTACTTTCCAGAATGCGACATTAGTAAACACGTTCTTTAAGAACAATAGCCTGAAACGAATTAAGTTTGTTGATTGTCAGGCTGATCGATTGACGTATGAATTTTTGAAAAGCGGGAAGGCAGATTTGAGCGGCATAACGTTGATCGCCGAATAGTCTATTCAAAAATCGCTTCGATTTCCCTGGTTGATCTTTTGAATGAGAATTCCTCGTTTAACATGTCCTGAATGCGAAGCATCTCCGGATACTGTGTAGCGGTTACCTCTTGAAATTCCCATTTTCCATTGCGCTGTGACGCTTCAATGAACAGGCGTTCACTCACAATTTTGTAATGGCGATTGAAAGAACCGAGCGAACGGTATTGTGGAAAAATGAACATTTTCATGATGCAAAGATAGTTCCTCTAAAATCAATGTATGTAGGGAATTAGTCAAAAAAAATCCCGGCTTCAATTGCGAAACCGGGATGCTGTATTATCATTCAACCGCTTATTGAACCACTTTAATGATTACGCGACGGTCTTTTGCCTGTTTCAATTCATCATCGTCACCTTCTTTGTACTCTGAAGTATTAGGCTCAGAAGCACCTTTACTGGAAGACTTCATACGGGAAGCAGCAATTCCTTTACTTTCAAGGTATTGTTTTACCGCCGCATTACGCTTAACATCCATGTCTGCATAGAACGGTTTCTTCTCAGCGTACTCGATCTCGCTTTGATCACTGTGTCCGTAGATTTGAATAGTGAACGTAGGATTTGCCTTCAATTCAGTTACAACCAGATCCAATGCGCTTTTCGCCTGAGGAGTCAATTCTTCCTTACCGAAAGCAAAGTTGATACTTTGTGCCTCGATTTTGTCTTTTGACGACATACGATCAAGGTTTGTTACCTGCTTTTGGTAGATCATTGTTGAGAATTGCTTGTTCTCAGCATCTTCGTAGTTACAGTTGCACGCTTCTTTCTCTTCCAGCAACATTACTGAAATATCGTCAACGAAGTAGTACGCACCAATGAACGGAGTAAACTTATTGTCTTTCGCTTTTTTATTGGTTTCGTACTTCGTATCAGCGTTATTGGTGAAGTTACCGATGGTAATGAATTTCTCACCACCGTCCGTAGAAGTATACTCTCCACAAATTTTCTCCCATCCAAGGTAAGAGTTGAATACCTTATTTTTCGGGTGAACGATATTCGCTTTATCGATAATAGAGCTTTTCGTATCAGAGCTGAATTCGCGTTTACCGATGATCATTCCGATCTCGTTGCACGAGTATTTTGATGCTTCTGCAAGGTTTACATAGAACGTAACACATACACGCTGACCTTTTTTCAAAGGAGTTGTCAATTTCGCAGTAAGGTACGTACGTGGAATTTTATCCTGGTAAGAATAAGCAACAATACCTGCGTAGTTGTCACCTTCTTTTGCATCTTCGGTTCCGTAAATGTTAGTTGGTGCAGCAATATCCGGCACTTTAGAATCTCCAAGGAACACATCTGCTCTCACTGCAGTTGGAGATTTCCATCCTGTAGCAAGATCAATCTGACCCAACTTTTTGATTTTTCCGGTATTCGATTCAAAACCACCGTTTTCAATCAAATTGGTTTGAGCAGCACTCAACAAGGGTAAAGTAAGGAGGGCCAATGCCGCAACGCTTTTTACTTTCATACTAGTTGATTTCATAGGATTTTACAGTTTTAATGAACGTTTTAACTTTTTCAGGATCAACGTCTGGGTAAACGCCGTGCCCAAGGTTTGCTATGTGTCGTTTATTATTTTCGAACGAATTTAGCATTTTTATTGTTTCCGCTGCAACGGTTTCATGACTACCGTATAAAACGCATGGATCTAAATTTCCCTGAAGGGTAACATTCGGACCAACTTGCTGACGTACAACAGGAATATCCATGTTCCAGTCCAAACCAACAGTGTTACAGTCCAATTTTGCAATTGCAGGAATGGAAGTGATCGCACCTTTCGAGAAAAGTGTTACGGGAACCTCAGTAATTGCATCAGCAATTTGCTTAAGGTAAGGAAGTGAAAACGTTGCATATTGCTCAGTTCCCAAAATTCCGGCCCATGAATCGAATACTTGTATCATTGCTGCTCCTGCTTTAACCTGTGCCTTCAGATAGGCAATGGTTACATTCGTTATGTCCTGTAGCAACTGGTGTGCCAATTTTGGATTTGTGACCAACAACTTGCGCGCCTCGGAGAAGGTTTTCGAGCCGTGACCTTCAACCATGTAACACAGAATTGTCCATGGTGCACCCGCAAAACCAATTACCGGAACACGTCCGTTCAATTCCTTTACAGTCAATTTAATGGCTTCCATCACATACCCCAAACGATCTTCCACATCGAAGTTGGTCTCAACACGTTTGGCGTCTTCTTCGGAACGAATCGTGTGTTCGAAGCTAGGTCCGCGTTTTTCAACCATTTCGTACGGAACGTTCATTGCCTCAGGAACGACAAGAATATCAGAGAAAATAATCGCCGCGTCCACGTCCAGAATGTCTACCGGTTGAATGGTTACTTCCGCAGCCAGCTCCGGAGTTTCTACTAATTCCTTAAAGCCTGTCAATCTGTTTCTTACAGCTCTGTATTCAGGCAAAATTCTTCCTGCCTGACGCATCAACCATACTGGGTAGCGTTCAATATCTTCACCTCGTGCGGCACGAAGTATCAAATCATTCTTTAGTTCCATTGGCGCAAAAGTACGGTTTAAAGACGAATGTTCAGTGCGAAACTGTGGTTACTCACCATTCTATCGGGGTTTGTTGTTTTTCGGATAAAATCCGGTTGATGGTAGAAAACGGTTTACTCCCGAAAAATCCACGGTAAGCTGAAAGTGGCGACGGGTGAGGTGCCTGTAAGACCACATGTTTCTGCCGATCTACACGTGCTGCTTTTGCTTGAGCAGGCGAACCCCAAAGCACAAAAATCACACCTTCTTTTTTGTCGTTAATGAGCTGAATGACTGCGTCTGTAAATCGTTCCCATCCGCGGTTTGCATGGCTCAACGGGGCACCTTGTCTGACGGTCAATATCGAATTCAGTAGTAATATTCCCTGATTCGCCCAAGCGTTGAGATCGCCATTTGGCGGTGCAGGCTTGCCCAGATCGTCTTCGAATTCTTTGAAAATGTTCTGAAGACTTTTCGGTAGTGGACGAACATGAGCGTCACAACTGAAACACAAACCGTGAGCATGCCCCGGGGTAGGATAAGGGTCCTGGCCGAGAATGACCACTTTCAGTTCGTCAAACGGACAAGCATCGAAAGCTCTGAAGATGTAATTGCCCTTTGGGAAAATCTGGTTTGGAAATGCCTGGTATTCGCTTTTGACGAATGCTGTCAGTTGTTGAAAGTATTCAGAATTAAACTCTTGCTGAAGTTGTTCTTTCCAGCTTTCGTGAATCTTTACGTCCATTTTCGTTTGAGATTTGCTTTTGCTGTCTGCACACGACGTGAAAACAGGTCTGAAAGTACTCATAAGTTACATAGCAGCGCTTTTCTTCACGCATTTCGTAGAGTGTCTCCGCTAGTGTTTCCTTTAAATGGGCAATTTCTCCGTCATTCAACGGACGATCATGGATAAAGGTGTGATAGGATATGTCGAAAGTCGTTCCGTGAAGGTGGGATGAATGCTTGATTGCATTTTTGTTTTTCCGTAATAAACGACTCACCGAACTTTTTGTGCGAAGGAGGGAAGTCAGTACCAGCTTGGTCCCCGCAAGATCGGTTTGCCGGAGTTTTTCCTGAAAACGGAGGCACAAATCGTCAATAAAACCTTTCACATACTGTTTCGAAAACGGATACGAATACCACATGGTATCTACGAAGTAGTATTCATTCGATTCAATGGCAACCAACTCTCCCTGAATCAGGGCGCGTTTAATGTCACGGATTCGTATGGGCTCCTGTTCTAAACCATCCTTAGCCGAGTCTCTCCAGTATTCACGTACGTTGTCATTCATACGCCAGGCATGGGTGAAGTGCATCGCACAGGTTTGAGGAAATCGCTCTGAAAGTTGTTCTGTTTCGCCCTCAAATGTATGGGTCAGCCATTGCTGAAATCCCTTGGGGTTAGTGAAGAAAACAACCAAACCGCCAAACCAAAGGAAGAGCAAAAAGCCGAAGGCTCGCTTCCAGGTAAAGAATCGACGACGATATGATTTGTTTTGCTTTGGCATGGGTATCTAAACGCTTAACGTTCAGTAGATCGCAAAAATAGGATTTGTTGATTAAAAACCGATGAAAGGATACCGAAAAGCCTCGTTTTTCTATGATTTTACCACTTTTTTTACGCAATGGCTAGCTCCGTCTGTGATCGTCAGAAAGTACATTCCGGAAGGTAAATCCGAGAATGAAATTGAAGTCTGTCCCTGAAGTTCATGAGTAGAAAGTACATTTCCTGAAAGGTTTGAAATAGTTAATGTACATCGTTGTTTCAATGTGGCTTGAATCTGAAGATTTTCCTGTACAGGATTAGGTGAAATCACAAAAAGTTCTTCAAAATCATTTTCCATGATTGCCGCAGAAAGGCTCTGAGCTCTTAGAAATAGACCACTATCATAATCTCTGTCTCCCTGATCTGCAATGACAATTTTCAGGTGATAGGATTCGGTTGGAACTACCGAAACGGCAGTTCTTATCGGAACAGTCATGCCATTGTATTGTACATACATGGAATCTGTGTTTTCAGGGGCTTCAGTACCATTCCCGTTATCTATGTAATATTCTCCATTATGGTGAGTTGGATAAACACCGTAACCGTGATTGATATTTGCAACGGAAATTCGTTCTCCGTTGACCAGGGCTATGTTTTCGGGAGCTTCACCGACTTTGTTTAAAAAGATTCCGATTCCATCGTCAAAAGATGAGCCATCGAGCTCCGTTCCATGGTTGATATATTGATATTCTTCTGAAGCAAAGATGTATTCAAGCACCAGTGAATCACCGGCGGGAATAAAATCAAATTCAAGAATAGCTGCGTCGAAGTTAGATTGAAAATCATGATTCATCATCGAATCACCGGGAAAGTTGTTTGCTCCTCCGTAGGAATGATCATTGTTCGGACCAACGGCGTTGTAAATGCTTCCGGTGGTCATTAGCACTCCGGTTGTAAAAGTCATTCGATAACAATTCGCGTGAAAGTAACCAATAGCATCTTCAAATCCGTGGTATTGAACATTACTGATCTGAATGGATTGTCCGGTTAATACTTCATCTACGAGCAATTGTGGACTGGCGCCTGAAACAGAGAGTTGAGCTGAGCCCTGGAGCGTAAAAAGACTTTGGGTGAAGAGAATTAGTAATAGGTTTTTCATTGTCAGCTGGTTGTATCAGTTTGACTAAAGTACAAAAATTAGAAAGGGTGGCTGACGCATCAACCACCCTTTTTACAAACTGGTGAAAGAACCTACGGTTCAATAACAAAATTCACTTCTTTAGAGGTTACATCACCTTCGTGGTTATAAGCCGATTCGATGTACAAACGAACTGCGGTTGGTGTTGCCAAACCATGTGTAATGGTATCGTGAATCGTGATGGATGTAGCGTGTTCATCCTTGTCGTACTCAGCGATAACGGAGTTGTCACTTTGTTTGTACAGAACTACATGGTATCCGTGCATGGCCATGTTACCGTTGATGTTTCCGACTAAAATGAACTTAGGGCCGGTCATTGTATCGTCTGTAATTGGAGCAATGATGGTAATTCCACCTTCGAATGGTGTTTCTTCTTCTGTCTCTTTTTTACATGAACCAAGTGCCGTTGAGGCAATCGCAAGTGCTATAAAAAGGTATTTCTTCATTTTTGTTGTTTTAAAACGTAATACAGCCCGAGACTTACAGCTGATTTTTGTTCGCTGTTGCCTTCTCCGAGTTGTTGATAAACAGGCAAATTAAAGCCTAGCTGAAAACTCCAGGCATTGGAGGAATATGCTACTACCGAAGCACTTTGAACCAAAAGCGCTTGTGAATTGGTGTGATCGTAGACTTCTCCGTCAAGTTTCGCCGGTCTATTTCCGGTCACAGAAAATCCGGTTCCAACCGAAATGCGATTGAACAGGAATAATCCGATCGTTTGATTGTACCAGGTGTTTCCCGGATGATAATCGTATTTGTTGGTGGTTCTCAGTGAAAAGGAACTTTCGTTACTTAGCGCAAACTTCCCTGTTCTGTATGCGAACGAGGAGGAAAATACGTAATCAACGCTTCCTGTTCCAGGGTTCAGCATGAATGTTTCGGATTCCGGATCACTGAATTTACCGGTTGGTAACTTCGCTCCAAATCCCATAGACCATCTTAAGGCATTGTTCATGGAATAAGCCGAATCGATGAGGAAAGCATTCAGTGTAGCCTGTACATCACCGGGACCACTCAGGTATGTTCTGGTATCCGTTTCCTGTGTATGTGTATTGTGTACGAACGGGAGTATTGCACGTGCCTGAAAACGTTTGCTGAGACGGATCGTCGCTGTAATATCGGATTTGTAATAATACTCGTGCGTTTGGGTGTCGGGGTGACCGTACAACCCGTCAATTGCCGTTGTATATATTTTATAGGAATTCACGAAGGAAAACGAAGTTCGGTTTCCGTGCGATTGGATTCCCAATCCCATATTTCCAAGATTTCCGCTGCAACCACAGGCATCGCATGCAATAACTCTTACCGAACAGCCCAAAACTGTCAGTGTAAAAAGTATTGTCTTCATTTGATTTTAGTATAAACGTAAAGCGATGCGTCTATACCAATTCGGGAGGGGGAGAAGGGATAATTTGAACGGTTGAGTGATGATTGTCTGAATAAACAAACAAACTCTTTTCGTTGTTTGCAACAGTAACGCTGTTGAATACCGGAACGATTTGTTCGGGTAGATGGTACAACTCCGCTCCCTTCAATTGAAAAGGAGCGGGTTGGTTTTGTTTCTTTTGATAATCTTCTTCGATTTTTGCCAGCTGTCTGGCAAGGTAACACTTACCGTTACACTTCAACTTCGGGCGACTTTTATTGATACAATGTTCAGCCGTAAGTTGTTTCTGATTCCACCAGAAATATATGTTGAACGAAAATCCGCCGATCATTTTGAAGCTCATCAAAGCGATGAGTCCAAAAATGCATGTGCGACGGATAAACTGAAACATTAGTAAATACTACTGAAGTTTGAAGGATCTGCTTCGTGCATAATTGCGTAAGCTGTTTCCACGATGTCGTCAATACTTGGCTTGGAGAAGTAATCTCCATCCGAACCATAGGCCGGACGGTGATCTTTCGCACTCAATGTTACCGGTGCAGAATCCAAATGATTGTATCCTTTTTGTTCTACCAGGATTTTATCCAACATGAATGCCGTTGCACCTGAGCTTACGTCTTCGTCTACAATCAATAAACGGTTCGTCTTCTTCAACGATTCTGCGATCGTATGATTCACGTCGAATGGAAGCAATGTTTGTGCATCGATCAATTCAACCGAAACTCCCAATTCCATTAATTGTTTCGCAGCTATTTCACACAGGTTAAAGGTTGAACCGTATGAAACCAATGTGATATCCGTTCCTTCCTGAACGATTTCAGGAACTCCAAGTGGAGTGGTGAAGGAACCGATGTTGTTCGGCATTTTCTCTTTTGTTCGGTATCCGTTTAGCGGCTCTACAACCAATGCAGGCTCATCTGCAGCCATCAGTGTATTATAAAATCCTGCGGCTTTTGTCATGTTACGCGGAACACACACATGAATTCCACGGATGGAATTGATGATCATTCCCATTGGAGATCCGCTGTGCCAGATTCCTTCCAAACGATGACCACGAGTGGAAACAATCAACGGCGCTTTTTGTCCTCCTTTTGTACGGTACTGAACCGTTGCCAGATCATCAGACATGATTTGAATTCCGTACAATAAGTAATCCAGGTATTGAATTTCAGCAATCGGACGCAAACCGCGCATTGCCATACCAATTCCCTGACCGATAATTGTACATTCACGAATTCCTACATCTGAAACGCGCAACTGTCCAAACTGATCCTGTAACCCTTCCAACGATTGGTTTACACCACCAATTTTACCTGCATCTTCTCCGAAGATCAATGCTTCAGGATGTTTTTCGAAGATGCTGCGGAAATTCTCACGAAGAATAATTCTTCCGTCTTCCATTGGAGCATCGTTATCGTATGCCGGAGCAACAGAAGGAACCGCAAGAGCATTGCTGGCTGACTCTGAGTACAGGTATGAACTATAGCGGTCGTAATTAACCGCAGTTTCCTGCTTCAACCATGCTATTGCAGCGGCACGCGCCGGACCATTTTCTCCTCTTGCATAACGCAATGATTTGCGTACAGCGTTGAAAATATCTTTGCGTACAGGTTCCATCGCCTGTTTCAATCCGTCGATTTCTTTTTGAATGAACGTTCCGTTGGCACTTTCAGCCGCAAGAGCAGAAAGAACTTCAACAGCAGATGTCAAATCCTGCTTCAATACTGCAGAAAATTCTGCCCACGCTGCGCGTTTTTGCTCGTTTACAAATTTCTTCGCTTCGGCAGCAATTGCCGTCAATTCTTCTTCTGTAGAGATGGTATCTCCATCTGCATTAAATGCCAAAATCCACTCTTTGAATTTTGCAATACAATCGAATTCAGATTCCCATTTCAAGCGCTTTTCGTCCTTATAGCGTTCATGTGATCCGGAAGTCGAGTGTCCTTGTGGCTGATTCACCTCCTTTACGTGTACCAAAACAGGTACGTGTTGTTCGCGTGCTACTGCGACTGCTTTTTCGTAAGTTTCACACAGGTGAGCATAATCCCATCCCTTCGTAACGAAGATTTCATAACCGGTTGAGTTCTTTGTGCGCTGCATTCCGCTCAAAGCTTCTGAAATACTTCCTTTTGTTGTCTGGTATTCGCGAGGAACAGAAATTCCGTAACCGTCATCCCAAACCGACATAACCATTGGCACTTGCAGAACTCCTGCGGCATTAATGGTTTCCCAGAAAGGTCCTTCTGAAGTTGAAGCGTCACCGATTGTTCCGAATGCTACTTCGTTTCCGTTATTACTGAATTTTTTAAAAGCTTCAAGATCTTTCAGAGTGGGGTGATTTCTGTAAATTTTTGAAGCCTGAGCAAGTCCAAGCAGGCGAGGCATTTGTCCTGCGGTAGGAGAAATATCTGCGGAAGAGTTTTTCTGCTCCATCAGGTTTTTCCAGTTCCCGTCCTTATCCAGGTTACGGGTTGAAAAGTGACCTCCCATTTGACGACCAGCGCTCTGAGGTTCAACTTCTTCGTCGGTATGTGCATACAATCCGGCAAAGTACTGCTTTACGTTCAACTGATCGATCGCCATCATAAGGGTTTGATCGCGATAGTATCCTGAACGGAAATCACCGTTTTTGAATTGTTTTGCAAGGGCAATCTGAGCCAACTCTTTTCCATCTCCGAAGATTCCAAACTTTGCTTTACCGGTCAAAACTTCTTTTCTTCCAAGAAGTGACGTCTCACGGGAAATACATGCCAATCGGAAATCTTCCAGAACTTGTTCTTTGAACGCTTTAAAGTCCACAGCTGTTGTTGTTTCTGTTACGGGGCTTGATGACATTTTTCGATTAATCTTTAGTTGCACAAATATAATGAAAGAAGGGACGCAAATTACGGCGTCCCTTCCAGAAAATATAGGGCTGATTTTAGTCTTCGTCGAAGAGATCAAACGAGTGACCGGGGTATAGCACTCCCTGGTGCTCTTTGTTCAAATCAGCTATTTGTTGGCGTTCTATACTGAGTTTTTTTCCAAGTGGAACTTCGATCACAATTTCTACACGTTGTCCCCGCATTCCATCTTTCAATGGATAGCTGTAACTTGGAGCAATCTGAAGTTTGTTTCCAATTACATCAATTTCGTGGCGGATTTTTGCACCATTTTTCACAGCTGCAGTTCGGTCTACGCCATTTCCGCTAAGCAATTGATAAACGTGGAAGAGAGAGTCGATGGAAGGGCGAGTTTTGATGTATATTCCATTTGAATAAATTCGTCCGTTTTCGATGCGAGTGAATTCGAAACCGGCAGTGTTGGTTACCTTTTTATTATCGATATACTGGGTAACTTCTTCCACCTGCAGGGAGTCGGCATCAATAACAATGTGTTTGTTTTCTACTTCTCCTTCTACCGAAAAGTCGCGTATTGTCTGAACAGATGAAATAATCAGAAGAATAATTCCTGTAGCGAAAGCTGCCGGAAGTGCGATCATGCTGTAAGTGAAGAAACGAGATTTTTTTCTCATCAAAATGCGTGTTCCCAGAATAATCCCAATGACTGGCGCTGAGTATCCTGTCAATAGCAAACTGTTCCAGAATAATCCAATTGACCCGTCAGTTGGCCCGGCAAGTTTGGAGTACTCATACAAAGAAGCATATTGCTGATCACCTGTCACTGGAAAGAAGTCAATAACACCGGTAACAACCAAAGTGAATCCGACCAGCCAAAGTGAAGATATCGTAATGAATGCTACTGCCATGATTTTCCCGATAATCCCCACAAATGTTCGGGCACGTTCCGCAAGTTGGTCGTTGTTTCTGAATCGATTTGATGCGTTCATTACATCATCTTTAACACGAGTTGCTGTTTTGTTGATCTCATCCTTGATATTATCTACTGTTACCGGAACGCCTCGTAATTGCAACCGGTCAGAAGGCGTTTTTACGTTTGGGAGAACGATCCATAAAACAATGTAGAGGAAGAATCCGAATCCCATGAAAAAAGCGATGATGAACAATATTTTGATGATTACAGGATCAACGTTAAGGTAAGCAGCCAAACCGGTACAAACCCCTCCAAGGGCACCGTTTTCGGTGTCACGGAACAGGCGACGCTGCCCAGTGTGCTGACCGCGTTCTTCGTGTTGTCTTCCCGATTCCGCTTTGGGAGCATCTTCTGAAATGACTTCAGGTTCCCCGAGTGAGCTAACTGCGTGTTCAACTTCAGCAAGTGTTACAACGATGAGTTTTTTCTCGTTCAGTTGTTCCTGTAGAATTTCCGCGCAACGCATTTCAATGTCTTCAACGATTTCGTTAACTCCTTCCTCTCCCGCCAATGAGGCTTCGAGTTTCTTCAGGTAAGCTTGCAATCGGTCGTAGGCATCTTCTTCGATGGTGAAGAGTTGTCGACCTAAATGTATTGAGAGTGTCTTTTTCATAATTCTTGTTTTAAGCTTTCGTAGTTACGGTTTCAACTGCGTGTTGCAGTTCGTTCCAGGTTGTCTTAAGTGCTTCGAGTGCCGTTTTTCCTTCGTCAGTTATGGCGTAGTATTTTCTTGGCGGACCTGAAGTAGATTCCTCCCAGCGATAGGTGAGGAGTTCCATGTTTTTAAGTCGGGTCAGCAATGGGTAAAGTGTGCCTTCCACTACAATCAGCTTCGCGTTTTTGAGCTGATCCAGAATTTCTGAAGGATAAGCTTCGTGCTTGCTGAGGATACTTAAGATACAGAACTCCAGGATACCTTTCCGCATTTGCGCTTGTGTATTCTCGTGGTTCATAAAGTACTATTTATGACACAAATATATGTATAGTTTGGTACTATGCAAAACAAAGTACTTTTTTTAACATTTCTTTACAGGTGAATCAGTGAAGTGCCGCGTTAAAGAAAAAGTTAGTCAACCAATATGTTGACAGACAGCTTGTTGAGTGTGGGGTGGTGAGAAAAGTGATTTTTTACCTGTTACCTTTTGCCGTTTTGCGCATTAGCTTTGTGACGAATAATTTAATCATCTAATGAAAAAAATCACATTTCTTGTGGCCATGCTATGCTTGAGTCAGCAGGCCAAATCTCAGGATTACTATCACGCAATCGGAGGAGCTTACAACATTGGGCTCTATCAACAGGAATACACTTCAGTAAGTGAGAATGTTGATTATTCAGGGACATCCGCTTTGGGGGTCGGACTGATTGTGTACAAAGCAACACTTGCTTTTGAATTATCGCGAAGCTCCAGCTTTGCTGTTTCGGCGTATCCGGGAGTAGGAGGGTATATGTCCAGCAGGTATGGCTCTTACATTGGTTATCAATTACCGGTTCTTGGCGAAATGTATTTCGGAGATGTCGATGACGCTCATTTTAATGTTGGTGCCGGGTTCTTTTATGGTGGGATTTCAGCCGGAGGGACAATCATGGGACCACAGTTATCCGTTGGCGGACAGTTTGAATTTCGGGATCAATTGATCGGAATACGAGGTTATTACACGTTAGGGGTTAATAAATCCAAAAATTTTCCTGCAGACGCAGAGAACGTAGTAGACAAGAAATCACTTTTCGGAGTTTCGTTTCACTACCCGTTAGGGCAATAAGATCGATTGCTTGTTAAACTAACTTCCTAAACACCACAGAAGTAGAAGTCCCTGACCTTCGGCATGTTCGGAGGTTGGGGATTTTTTTTGGGGACATAAGACATAAGTTGATCCTTAAAAAACAAAATCAATTCTATGTGGTCTTTCGTCTTCTGTCTACAGTCTAAATATTTTTACAAAAAAAGAACCCCGACGTCCACTAAAGCGGAGTCGGGGTTCGTATTTTTTGAAAAGTGAGATTACTCTCCTCCTTCCATTTTCTCTTTCAACGCAGCCAATGCATCCAAATCTCCTAATGTAGATTTTTCGTTGCTTTGGTTGTTAGCTTTAACAGCCTGCGCAGTTGCAGATCCTCCGCCAGTAGAAGTTTTCTTACCTCCTTTAGCAGGTTTCTCATCTGTACCTTCTTCGAACATGCGTGTATGAGAAACTACGATTTTCTTAGAATCTTTGTTGAACTCGATTACTTTGAAATCAAGAGTTTCTTCAACTTTAGCGTTTGTTCCATCTTCTTTACGTAGGTGCTTAGAAGGACAAATTCCTTCAACACCGTAAGGAAGAGCAACTACACCTGCTTTGTCCTTAGTTTCGATGATAGTTCCCTGGTGAACCGATCCTTCTCCGAAGATAGTTTCAAACACATCCCATGGATTTTCTTCCAATTGTTTGTGTCCAAGAGAAATACGACGGTTTTCACGATCGATTTCCAATACAACTACTTCCATCTCGTCACCTACCTTACAGAATTCAGATGGGTGCTTGATTTTCTTCTGCCATGAAAGGTCAGAAATGTGGATCAATCCGTCAACTCCTTCTTCCAACTCAACGAATACACCGAAGTTAGTGAAGTTGCGAACTTTTGCTTTGTGCTTAGTTCCCGCTGCGTATTTCGCTTCGATTTCAGCCCATGGGTCTGGCATCAATTGCTTAATACCCAATGACATCTTACGCTCTTCACGATCCAAAGTAAGGATAACTGCCTCAACAGTATCACCAACTTTCATGAAATCCTGAGCTGAACGCAAGTGCTGAGACCATGACATTTCAGAAACGTGGATCAGACCTTCAACTCCAGGAGCGATTTCGATGAACGCACCGTAGTCAGCCAATACAACAACTTTTCCTGAGATCTTGTCACCAACCGCAAGGTTTCCGTCAAGAGCATCCCATGGATGTGGTTGCAATTGCTTCAATCCAAGAGCGATACGCTTCTTGTCATCGTCGAAATCAAGGATTACAACGTTCAATTTCTGATCCAATTCAACGATCTCTTCAGGGTGGTTAACACGTCCCCATGAAAGGTCTGTAATGTGGATCAATCCATCTACACCACCTAGATCGATGAACACACCGTAAGAAGTAATGTTTTTCACAGTTCCTTCCAATACTTGTCCTTTCTCTAAGCCAGAGATGATTTGTTTCTTTTGTTCTTCCAATTCTGCTTCGATCAACGCTTTG
>CBIHND010000012.1:0-116122 GCA_966211245.1 uncultured Fluviicola sp.
CCTGATTCAGTACTGAACGAAACGTTTGTGGAATCAAAATACGGAACTTTTTACAGGAATCTGACCGGAATGATCGAGCATACCCATTATCACCTGGGACAAATTGCCGTGATTAAGAAGTTGGTTAGAATTCAAAATTCAAAATGATGGAATTCAAAATGGATGGGTGCATAATACGTCACACCAATTTTGAATTTTTCATTTTGAACTACTAATAAGATTTCCCATATTGTGGTATGAAAATTCTGATCTCCCTTTTTGTTTCTTCCTTATTGCTCGCATCGTCAGTAACGGCTCAAAACCAATCGAATTCAACACTTTATCGGTACTACGATTCCATTAATGACCAATGTGGCTATCAAAATGCGGCCGGAGAAATGATTATCCCGGTAGGCAAGTATTTCGTTTGCTTTTCAGACAGCATTGTAGATTACGGGATTGTCCTGCATTCGGGTAAAGGATTTGTTGCGATTGACCGAGCGGAAAATATACTGTATCAGGTGTATCCCTTTGATAACGGACCGGACTATCCTTCTGAGGGAATCTTCCGTATCGTTTCAGGTGACAAAATCGGTTACGCAGATGAGAAAACAGGGAAAGTGATTGTTCCGCCAACGTATACGTGTGCAGAACCTTTTCAGAATGGAGTAGCACACGTTTCTACCTTTTGTACCAAACATTATGACGGCGAACACTATTCCTGGGAAATGTATTCGATTAGCATAATCGATAAAACCGGAACTGTAATTGATGTTCAGAGTACAATGCCCGAAAAAGCTCAGAAAAAACTGGAAAAGCGAAAAAAGAAAATCAAAACACCATAGTGTAATTCGTTATCAGGTACGAGTAACTGTTATCTCGTTATTCGTAACTACCTAATAACTTCTGTAGAACAAAACACTCGCAAAGAAACCGTTTTCACCATTCATGTTCAGGTTCCCGTTGATTTGTCGTGTCATAAGCTGAACGAGATCCAATCCGATACTGGTTGTTTTCGTAGAATTAGTAGTGTTGAACCCAATTCCGTTGTCACGTACCTGGAACAACCAGGAGCCATCACCTTCGCTTTCATGTAGGGAAATATCAATGACTCCTTCGTCTTTTGGAAAAGCGTATTTCAATGAATTGGTCAGAAGTTCATTCAGAATCAACGCCAACGGCATAGCCAGTTTGGTATGGAACATGACGGAAGGGACGTTCACATTCAGTCGAATTCCCGGGCGCGATTCCAGCATATTCGAATAGAAATCAACCACTTCGTTGAAATAATCCTTCATGTCAACTTCAAGCTTTGAGTTACCAAGATGCAGGAGCTGATGCATAACGGACATTGCCTGAACGCGGTTTTCGCTTTTTTGCAGGTACTGTCGTACTTCCTCGCTCTCGGTGCTGTCCGCCTGAATGGAAAGGAGCGAAGAGATCATTTGCAAACTGTTGTTCACCCGGTGATGAACTTCCTGCAACAAGACTTCTTTGTGTTCATTTTCATGTGAAAGTACTTCTGTATATTTCTTTCTGCTGATGTAAGCTCTTCGGGCAAATACGGCAATTACAATCGCTGAAACAAGCAGAATAGCAAGTACAACGGTAACAAAGAACTGTTGTGACTTCAGATCCCGAATAGCCTGTTTGTGCTTTTGTTCTTTCGCGAATGTTTTTTTGTCGAACTCGTAAGTCATTGCGAGCTGTTCCCCTTTTTGCCTGGTTTCCTCGTTGCTAATGCTGTCCTTGTACATCAACCAAAGGTTCTGGTACTCCAGGGCATCTTCGAAATTCCCGGTCCCTTTTTCAACTTTTACAAGTGCTTCGTAACACTCCCTGCTCTCCAGCTTAAGCCCTGAATCAAGACTAATTTTCAAAGCTTCATTCAGGATTTTCCGTGCCTGGTTGTAGTGTTTTTGTTTGATATACACGTTGGCGATTCCAACTTTTGCGTGAACTATGGATGCTTTGTCTTCTGATTCAATGGCAATATTCAGTGCTTTGTCAAACATCTCCAACGCTTCGGTATAATTCCCCAATTTATGGTTCAATTCCCCCAGCACTGTACTGGTAATACTCATTCCTTCGGCTTCTTGTAGTTCGGTAAACAGGACATTGGCTTCGAGGTATTTTTCTTTTGCCATGTTCAGTTTTTCCTGGTCCGCGTATACCCAGCCGATATTCACCAAAGCGTTTGCCGTTCCTTGTTTATCTTTCGTTTTTCTGCAAATATTCAACGATCGGAAATACATCTTCAGTCCCATTTCGTTGTTGCCCATATCCGCGTAGGCATTACCCAAACAATTCGCGGCATCGGCAATTCCAAGCTGATATTTTAATTTTTCGTAATAACGAAGCGCTTGGTACAGGTTTTTCAGGGATTCGGAGTAATTGCCCAATTGGTGAGCACTGATACCGATATTCTGATAAGCGTTTCCCATCGTCATGTCATCGTTTCGCTCTTTGGCGTCATTGAGCGCATATTGATAATATTTGATGGCTTTAACGAAATCACCTTTATCGTCATAGGTTGCTCCGATATTGATATAGCAATCCGTTACAGATTCCCTGTTTCCAAGAGTTCTGTGTAGTTTCAGTGCCTGAAAATACATTTGGAGTCCTTTATCACTATCCCAATTGTAAGTGTAGAGGTGTCCGAGGTTCGTGTATGTATGAGCAAGAACGGTTTTATTACCGAGTTTTTTGGCCTGAGTGTAAGCTTTATTGATGTAGTATTCTGCTTTTTCAACATCAGCCATGGCAAGGTATTCGGTACTGAGATCATTCAGGCATTCAACGCGTAAACTGTCATTTTTGGTGTGAGCCATTTGATCCTGAAGTTTACGGATGTCCTCGTTCTGAGCGCTTACCAATGAAGCGCAAGCCGTTAGTGATAACGTGAGCAGAAAACAGTATGCATTTTTAATGCCTGGCATGTAGGAATAAACTCAGCTTTTTCGATTTAAAACTCAAAACAACTCAATTCCCATCGGGAGATCAAGTTTTTGGTACGAACAACTCGTTTTTGTATGCATACGACGGTCATCCACAGAAAATTATTGTTTGATTCGTTCGTTGAGCTTCTCACGATAGGTTCTTCCAACAGGCAACTTTGTGTTTTGCACAACTACATGGGACGCTTTGTATTCCGTGATCATTTTACGGTTCACAACGAAAGACCGGTGAATTCGGATGAAGTCGTTCTCCGGAAGTTGTTGATGCAAGTCTGTAATGACACTGCGCAAGAGGCGTTTTTTTGTTGAATGGGTCTGAATCAGTGTATAATTTCCTTCAGCCTCAAGCCAGAGAATATCGTCATGGGGAATCTGAACGATTGAATGACCATCCTTGATCTGAAGAACAGCTTCTTTCTCTTCCGTTGTGGAATTGAACAAAGCCAGTTCGATAGCAACCAGTAAATCTTCCTTTTTGAACGGCTTTACCAGGTAAGCATTCGGTCGGGTAAATTTCACTTTGGAAATCATATCCGGACTGGAATGCGACGTAATGTATACAAACGGAATTTCATACTTGTGGTGCAACAACTCTCCCAAATCAATTCCGTTTCGATCGCCACCAAGCATAATATCGGTCAACACAATTTGCGGACGCTGCTCTTCGATCACTGCAACGGCTTCCTGAACTGAGGTAACGTAAGAGTTATTGGTATATCCGGCAGAGGACAATACACGCGAAATATGATCCGCTATAAGAAGTTCGTCCTCAACAATCAAAACCAATAGTTCCTTGTTCATTTATCTTAACAGTAGTGCTACACTTTGAAAGGTGATTTTCAGTAAAAACCTTTCGAAAGCTAAGGTAGGAAACTTTCGCGATACTGCTCGGATAGGAGAGAATGCCGGAAAAATCTCCGGAATAATTCCTGAACTAAATCGTTTTGCGAGGCAGACAATGTCGTTCGCATACAAAACCCTGTCGTTTGTACCATATCCTGAAAAGGTCAAAAATGAGCATGTACTTTCATCCCGCATTTTTAATGTTCGGTACATTCTCCCCAAAAAGAATTAGTTGAGATAGTAGTGCAAAAGGGGAGGGTGTATTGGACACAGTTTGTTTACACGAGCATGAAGAATTACATTTCCGGAAGTTGAACGCAGCAAATACACGATTTATATTACCACCAATAACGGCACCGTTACCAGATCAATTAAAGTGATTGACTAATTAAGTGCTACTACTACATGAAGCGAAAAGGAATCCGAAAGGGTTCCTTTTTTGTTATCGCCATGATCTAACCTGGTTCAACCCGAAATATCGGGAATAAGAGCTCATCCTTCCGGGTAGGCAAGGCCTGTGGAAGAATCCAACTCTGCGCGCTTCTGCGAAGAATATTCCGCAAAATTTCTAACTTTCAACAAAAAACCGAAAACATGAAGAAGTACTACTTTATTGCTCTCACCATTCTATTGACGGCTTGTGGTGGAGAAACCAAAGTAACACGCGATAAGGAATTCAATGAATACAAAGAAGCTTTCGTATTACGATTGTGGAAAATGTATCCGGAGTGGGCAAGTAGTATCGGGTATCATAAGTACGACGACCAGCTGACGATTCCCGATAAAGAGCGGGAGAAAGAAGAACTTGCTTTTTTGGATGCCGAAGCGAAGAAATTGAAAGAGTTTAAAGAAGACGAATTGTCCGCCGACAACCAAATTGATCTGGAACTGATTCAAAACTTTCTGGAGTCATCAAAATGGAGTCAGAAGGAATTTAAGTCGGGAGAATGGAATCCCTCATCGTACAATGTTTGTGGTGGTTTTGCCGAGATGATCGTAAACGATTACGCTCCTCTTGACGAGCGCCTTAGAAATTTATCGAAACGTTTGGTAAATGTTCCCGCGTACTACGAAGCGGCGAAAGTGAACATCAAAAATCCGACGGTTGAACACACGCAATTGGCAATTGATCAGAATAGAGGCGGACTTTCCGTGTTCACGGTGGACCTGCCTGCTGCGCTTGAAAAAAGTAAACTGAGTGAAAATGAAAAGGAAGAATTGTTGGCACGAAGCGCAGCAGCTCAGAAAGCAATCAGTGATTACGCGACCTGGCTGGAAAACATGAAAAACCCGACTCCGCGTGATTTCAGATTAGGACCTGAATTGTACCAAAAGAAATTTCAATACGATATTCAGTCGGACTATTCTGCGCGGGAAATCTACAATAAAGCACTGGAGCACAAGAAGGAAATCCACACAAAAATGGTGGACATTGCAAACGAAATCTGGACAAAACACATGGGCGATGCTCCGAAACCAACGGACGAACACGCTATGGTGAAACAGTTGATCGATAAGCTATCGTTGAACCACGCAAAACCGGAAGATTTCCAGAAAGCAATCGAAAAACAGATTCCTGAACTGGAAAAGTTCGTGAGCTCTAAGAAACTCATCTACCTCGATCCGAAAAAACCTTTGGTTGTAAGAAAAGAACCGGATTATATGGCCGGTGTTGCCGGTGCGTCTATTTCAGCGCCTGGTCCGTACGACAAAAAAGGAAATACATACTACAACGTTGGAAGTCTTAGCGGTTGGGATGCTCAGCGTTCTGAAAGCTACCTGCGTGAATACAACGATTATGTACTTCAGATTCTGAACATTCACGAAGCAGTTCCGGGACATTACACACAGTTGGTGTATAGTAACAATTCACCGAGCATCATCAAATCTATTTTTGGGAATGGCGCTATGATTGAAGGCTGGGCAGTTTACACCGAACTCATGATGCTTGAAAACGGTTATGGAAATAACAGTTCCGAGATGTGGCTGATGTACTACAAATGGAATTTGAGAACAACGTGCAATACCATTCTTGACTATTCGGTTCATAACCTGCACGTTGAAAAAGAAAAGGCAATTAAATGGCTTGTTGAAGAAGCATATCAGCAACCAGCTGAAGCAGAAGGAAAATGGAAAAGAGCAACATTGACGCAAGTACAGTTGTGCAGCTACTTTACCGGTTTCATGGAAATCGTTGACCTGCGTGAAGAAATGAAGAAAAAACAAGGTGATGAATTCAAACTGAAAGCATTCCATGAGCAGTTTTTAGGCTACGGAAGCGCCCCGGTCCGCAGTATTAGAAGACTGATGTTGGATGATCTAAAATTGAAAATGGAGAATTGAAAAATTGAAAAGGATGGTGAGACTTTTTAGAAATCACTGATAACACACTTCTTATCAATTATCCATTTTCAATTCCACTTTTGCTTTTGACTTTTGCTTTTGACTTTTGCTTTTTGACTTAACATGTATACTCAATTCGTTAATCCAACTCGTGTAGCACTTTCCTTTTCAAGGAACCAAATCACTGTATATTTGGTGTGGAGTTCCATGGTGGTCTGTCTGTACTACTTTTCCAAATGGGATTTGATCAGCATTCCGTTTCTCCCGGTATCTCTGATTGGTACCGCGCTTGCTTTCTTCCTTGGTTTTAAGAGCAATGCTTCTTATGATCGTTTGTACGAGGCGCGAAAAAACTACGGCGGAATTGTAAACGATAGCAGGGCCTGGGCAATCATGATGAACAGTTACATCACGAATTTGTCGGATCGTTCCATTACGCAGGAAGACCTGAAAAAGGTAAGGGAAGAACTGGTGAAGCGTCACATTGCGTGGTTGTATGCACACAAGTTTTACCTGCGTCACAAACGACAACCCTGGGAACACAACACGGATTACAACAACGGGTTCCGTACCAGAATGCAAACCGAATTCAACATTGAAACCGATTTGTTCGACAACCTGAAACGCTATTTATCGGAAGAGGAAGTCCGTGAAGCAATGGAAGCTGCCAATCCTGCGGCGCAATTACTGAATAATCAGGCGAAGCGATTACTGGAACTCCGTGAACAAAACTATATTGAAGATTTCCGCCTGTTCGAATTGCAAAACGTCATCAATAAACTGCTGGAACATCAAGGGAAAAATGAGCGAATCAAAAATTTTCCGTATCCCTTGCAGTATTCTTATATGCTCAAAATTTCATTGCGCATTTTTAGTTTTCTGCTACCGTTTGCATTGGTTGGAGAGATGATTCACCTGGGCGAACACTTCATTTGGCTAACCATTCCGTTTTCTACAATCATCAACTGGATTTTTTATTTCTCGGAGCGAAACAGCGATTATTCCGAAAATCCTTTTGAGGGCCTTGTATTCGACGTTCCGATTACGAGTATCACACGTTCCATTGAGATTGACGTACTGCAAACCATCGGAATTACAAATGTTCCGGAGCCAATTCTTCCGAAGAACGGTATTCTGATGTAATTTCGGCCAATGCCTGTAGAGACGTTTAAACTTACACTTCGCCCGAAAGAATTGCTGGAATTATATCCTGAATCAAAAGGGTTTATTACGTTCTGGCGACGCAATCAGTGGTACCTGTTAATCGTAATTTTGTTGGTTCCGATACAGCTATATCAATTGAGCTTTAGGCGATTCGATGTCTATGCCGTGTTCATGTCGATCTTATTGGCTCTCGTTCTCGTCCCGTTGATCAAAGCCGCGATTACTTTTATTGATCAGCGGAAAGCCATTTTTCTTTGGGTCGAAGACTGCTCGAAATTCGAAAAACACAGCGTAGAACTATCCGATACCGGCTTTGCATATGTTCGCGATAATGAGCGGTTCGATGTAGCGTTTACCGCAGTAACGGAAGTTATTCAGAACAGCGACTTTATCTACATTCTGCACGGAAAAGAAAACATCATATTTCCTGCTAAATCCTTCGAACAAGGTGAGTACGATCGCTTCGTTCAGGAATTCCGAAAACGAAAACACAACGCTTTGCATCCTTCCGATACCATGAGTTGAAAGAATTCAATGTACATTTACCCCTCAAAAAACAAAACCGATGAATAAAATAACCGCCTTAATTTTCTCATTCGTAGCGTGTATCACGGCAATTGCTCAAACTACAGGAAAAGAACAACTGATTAATTACGCAACAGTGTATAAAAACTACATGTTTGCGAACGATCCGACGAAAAAAGTTCTGACTGAGTTCAGAGCAAACGTCCCGGACTCGCTGAAAATAGCCAATGAGTTTGTTGCGCAGACCATTACAAAAAAAAACATGCTCGCAACAGATGCCTTCCTGAAGCGCCCAACCGATAAAGAGCTGAAACACATTTTCATCATAAACAGAGTATTTGCGAATATGACAAGAGAAAGTGAAATCGGCAACGAACAACTTGTTGATAGTTTGTTGGTTTCAAACATTCCCGTAAATGAAATGGTGGATAATTACTATACAATGTTATTTGTTGGCGTTGGAAATAAAAACCAACCGTTCAACCTGACAAAACTTGATTTGAAGTTGAACAGTTACGGACTGAAAAACGACATTGAGAAAGGAATTCTGTTTCTGACGTGTATGGATATGTGCGGAACTCAAATCTGGGGATACATGAATATTGTAGATCCGCCGAACACGAAAGAAGCAATGAAGTACATCAAAAAATATCCGAAAGTAAATGGAGCAACATATTACCAGTATACGGATTTGTTTTTTGAAGATTTTGAAATGGAGTTAGTTGAAAACGAGGGGCCTGCGAGTTATAAAAGCCATTACATTAATCGCTACTTCGGACTCTTATTGTCGCATTTTGTTTGTTTGGTAGATGCCGGAGCCTCCGATGCGGAACTTGAAACGTTTTTGCTGGGGACTGCATTGCGCAATGAAAATTTGTACAAATACACACAATACGAAGAATTACTGAAAGGCATTTATCAGGAACAATAAACTTTTGCAGACAATACCAAAGTAGCAGGAAGTACGTTAAACGGATGGTGAACCAATTTTCCGTATCATTGTAAGGGTACACCATGAAAGTAGTCGCAGTATTCATAACGCTCATTATTACGGGATGCTCTTTGGCGCAGTCAGAGAGCTATTTTCTCAGTCCCAAGCGCGGATACGACAATGTAGTTGAAGTGGAAGAAAACAGGGCTGTGGTCTATGGTTTTATGCCGATTTCTTCTAATGAAATGCACTATTTCTACTTTTCCAAACTGTATGTCATCGATACCTTGCAGAAAGAACCTTCCGGTGATTTTTATGGAATCAACGGGAAGTTACTCCGAAACGACAACCGTTTGTTTCTCTGGGTTTCGGAAGGCGAAGGAAAACGTCCGAAAAAAATGGAAATGATTCCCGATAGTTCGGCGTACGTAAACGAAAACATGAATCGGAATTACTTTCATTACGTACTCGATTCCATGGAACGCTTTACGGCCGCCACATACCCGAATTTCAGACATTTCACAGACGAAACCTGGGACGAAATTAGTCAGAGAGTAACAACTACGCATCACAATGATTTTCAGCGTGAAATGCAACCCTTTCTCAAACACCTTTCGGACAGTATTTTTGAAGCACACGCGCAGTTTACCGCTATTAGTGATTCCTTGTTGAATAACACCTCCCAAACAACCGCCGAAGAGGTTCAGCACGTTTTATCCCAATTACCTTCGTTAAGCGATTACGGCTCAACCTACAGCAAAAATGTACTGGACAATATCGCAATTGGCCGACCAGAACTGTACCTTGAAGTAGTTGAAAGTTTACCTGATCAGCGCAACGAAGTACTTTCCCACATGTCAAAAGAAGCTTACAAAAGCATCAGGACATACGAAACCACACACTCCATGAAAAAGGAGATTATCCGTTTCCATCGAAAACAAACAACCACGGAAATAGCTGCTTTCACTGCCTATCTGCTCATGGATAGCGGATTCATTATCGGTCTTGTAAACATGATCGCCCTCTAAATCAATTCACATTCACATGAAACCGTCACTTGTATCACTTTTAATCGTCTTTTTCAGTTTTTCAGCACTCTCTCAATCAGAAACAACTGTTTTTCTCGACCAAAAACGGGGAATGGATCAGGTCATTGAGATTAGTGGAAGCACAGCCGTGGTTTTGCAATTCATCGAGGAACACACCGAATACGGTAGTCTATGGTATCTCGAACGAGTTGATGATATCGATACTATGTTTAAGGATCAGGCCGGGAATTTTTACGGAAGTAATGCTGAACTGAAATTCGGAGAAAAGAACATTGTCTTCAATCATTTCTTAAATGAAGGAGAACGACCTGTTAAACTCAAAATGATTCATGATGACGGAGACATCAATTTCATTGTCAATTCCAGCTATGCTGAGCACAAAAAAGATTCACTCGAAGAAGCATTAACTGCCTCAGACAGGTACTTTGATGGCTTTGGCTACTTTTATTCGGATGCCGGGTGGGAGGAAGAAGTGAGTGTATTTATGAATTATAAGCTCTATCCTTCGGCTTTTGATGAGTGCTTTAGTAAGAAAGCCAACGAATTGGTAACAGAGCTAACAGCCAGCAGTCCGTTAACAGACTCTGCACTTCTTCATTTAACGACAATGACACCAACTTCCTTCGAAGCTGTTTATGACCGGTTACCCGCATCCTCCTGGGAATCGTGTTTCACACACAGGAACGTACTCGTTAATCAATTGGCTGTTCAAAACCCGGCATTGTTTTGTTCCTGGGTAGAACAAACAAAATCGGAGAAACGGTGGATTTATACTTACGCAAATCGTGATGCCAGAAAAAGCCTGAAAGCATTTGACACTGATTCTCCGGTTAAAAAAGAGTTGCTAAAGGAAAACAGAAAAAATGTTGCCGAGGTGACCACCGGATTCACATTAGCATTATCTTTTTATGGCGGAATTGGTGTGGGAATCGCGAATCTTATTGCACTTTACCGTTAATCAACAGAATCCTCTATGAAACCATTATTTGTCTTGCTTTTAACCCTCTTTTTCAACTTCGTTGCGTTCTCTCAATCCGACACAAACGATTTCCTGATTCGAAATCGTGGTACCCGGGAAGTGATAGAGATAAGTGGAAGCAAAGCGGTCGCATTTAAATTAATCAGCTTCGAGACTCAATACGGAAAGCAATGGAGACTGGAACGTATTTCAGAAGTGGATACATTGTATTACAACAACCAAGGTGTGTACGAAGGAACAAACGGTGAACTTCGAATCAAAAACGAAGGTTATACCTTCAAATACATCCCGGATGGTGAAAGAAGTAAGCTTAAGGTGAACATGAAACGCGATGGATACCTGAATCCAAATGCGAAGGTAAATTCCAGTTACTGGAGTTGCAAGATAGATTCATTGGAAGAAGTACTGAGAGGTGTGTCCGGGTATTTTCAGGGATTCAGCCACTATTACAGAAGTTATTACGGCAACAATGTTTGGGAAGAAGGGGGGCGTTTGGCCGATATATATCAGAATTTTGAAACCTTCAAAACGGAATTTGATCCGAACTTTGAACATTTTGCAGATAGCCTGGTGAAAATTCACAGTGGGAAAGCTGCATTAACAGATTCGACGTTGAAAAACCTGAATACGATTGAATTCAGGGAAATGGATAGTGTCTTTCTTCGATTGACGAACCCAGAATGGGACGTTTCTTTCGGGTACTGTGATGAGCTGGTAAACGATTTTGTTGTTGAAAATCCGGCACGTTTTTGTCAATGGCTTGAACAGACAGGCATTGATAAAAGAACGGTTTACCGTTATGTTAATAAAGGTGGGCGCAAAAGTCTCAAAGCTTTTGAAACAGATTCACCAGTTAAAAAAGAGATTCTTCAGAATCATAGAGCAAACATTGTGGCAGGGATCTTCTTTTCAACATTGACTGTATCTGTTTACGGAGGTATCGGAGTAGGAATAGCGAATCTCATCGCGTTGAATAGGTGAGGATGTGAGTGGTTTTTTTTAGTTTATTGATTTTCAGTGTTTTGGTATGTTTTCGTGAATTCGTAAAACTACGAATAAATAGAAAAAATAGTTGAAAACTCAGACGAATTCAGACCACAGGAAACTTGGAATATTTCGTATTTTCGTTAACATGACATTTCTGCCAATAAAACAATATTGCCTGCTTGCAGCGTTCCTTCTTCCGGTATTTCTGTTCAGCATTTCCTGTAAAAAACGAATCATTGATTTTCGAAAGGCATACGTGGGGAAATATACGTTCCACCTCCATCAGGTTAGCGATACGTTGGGGCAGGGAACATTCGATACGTCTTATCATTATATCGGTGAAATCAAAACGGTCAACCGCGACGATCTTCTGCTCGATTGGTTTAACGGAAATAAGGTTCAATTGATCGTCAATAAAAAGGGCGAACTCTTCGAAGACACAGAAGAAATTGGAGTTGTTGATGACGATGCAATTTGGCTGGAATACCACATTGAAGAATCCGGATCGCCTTCTGTGACTACGCATTACAAACTTACCGGCGAACAAATCGATTAACACCATGTCAGAAGCAACCACAACCATCAACTGGAACGATTTTTCCAAAATCGAAATGCGTGCCGGAACCATTCTTTCGGCTGACGTGTTTGAAGAAGCCCGAAATCCGGCTTATAAGCTCATGGTTGACTTCGGTGAATTTGGTGTGAAGAAGTCATCGGCTCAGATTACAAAGCGTTATACTCCTGAAGAATTGATCGGAAAGCAGGTCATTGCTGTGGTCAATTTTCCTCCGAAGCAAATTGCCAATATACAAAGTGAATGCCTGGTACTTGGAACCGTTAACGGAGACGAAGTGATTGTGTTGACTCCGGATAAACCAGTTGAAAACGGATTAAGAATAGGGTAGTATGGGAATCGTTAGAGAATTTTACCGCACATTCTTCGGAAAAGATTACACACCTGTTTGGCGGGAAGTTGCGCAACAAAACAACGCTACTTACAAGTACACGTCCGGACATGGAATAACGTTTTCGTACAAAGGTCATGTGGTGATTGTTGATGAATACACACATTACATTGTTGTTGGCCATTCTAGTCGGGAAATTCCGTCCATTCGTGTTCGAGTAGAATTCCAACCCATGTCTGGCATCTCGATCCTGATTCGTCAGCAGGGATTGCTGGATTCGCTTGGAAAACTCTTTGGTTTGAAGGAAATCACAGTTGGTAACAGACCTCTTGATCGCAAGTACCTCATTCGGGGCGATGACGAATACATTGTTTCTGAATTGCTAACTGATCCATTCGTATCGTCAATTCTTCTCAATCGTAACGTTATCCGTTTTGCGGTTTCAGATGATCCCGGACTTTATGAAGAAGCCGTAACCGAAGGAAAACATATGTTGTATGTTTTGTCAGATGAAGCTGTTCAGTATAAAAATCAGATTGCAGATTTTGTCGCGTTGTCTAAACAATTAATTGAGCGAATGACTGAACTTGGAATGATGAAACGCCATGAATAAGCTGTTTGTATCTTCGATGTTGATCCTTCTGGTTGGATACCTCAATTCCTGCGCGGAATCAACGAAAAAAAACGAGGTCAACCACCCGGAAGAAGAAAGTCGGTACGCTCATCTATTGAGCCAATTCGAACCGATTCAACCAAAGAGCCTGCATATCTATTCCTCTCCGGATTACGGCCGATTCAAAGGAAAGAAACTGAACAGCGCCGACTGTAAACTGCTTCCGATTGATACCCGAGATATGAACTATATTATGGATTATGGTGTGTATGCGTGCTATAAGTTCAGGCTGGACTCAAATCACGTCGGTTTGATCATCAGAACACCTTCTATGTATGAATCGAGTTCCATAGATATGTTTGTTTGGGACATTGGAAACGACAAAATCAGTTATGCTTTTCAATTGGCACAATCCACCGGAGATGCAGGAGTTTATTCCATGAAAACAGCCTTGCTGGAGAAGCTGGGAGAAGATTATCTGACGTTTATTTACGACCATGAAAGTGAAGCAGACGATGAAGATACAACAGGGCTTTCCGATTTGCACTGGGACTTCTATTATCACTTGCGCTGGAAGAATGAAAGATTCGACACCGTTAGCACTGATGCAAAACTGCTGAGTTTCAGGTACCGTAAATTCCTGAAAAAATACAAAGACACAGTTAACGTTTCCCTGCGCTGATTCGTTTAAGATTCAAAACCCACACTATGTTGAAATTCCTGCTCACCTTCCTGATCCTGTTAAATCTTCACTCCGTAAGTGCAAACATGGCCTCACCTGTGAATGAAGGAACGATGTCGGCAAGAATGATAACCAGCAAAGATGTGCGGATTCTGAAGGAAAACATCCACATTAAACTGAATAAGTACTTCCGTGAAGCCAAATACACTATCGAATACCACATTCGTTCCACTGAACCAGGTGGAGATATTCCGCTACTCTTCTATGCTATGGATCTTGCCCGTGAACTTGAATTTCGTGTCTGGCTGGATGGAAAACCCGTGAAATTGATTTCTGATACGATCAGAACCAGGGAAGAGGACGAAAAAAGGGATCGGGAATTTATCAAAACGTATATTTCAGATCCCGACCATTCCAGGGGTTGTATCCATGTTTTTTGGGATAAATACGAGAGTCGATGCATCACTTCGGGAAGTTTGAAATACTTTGAGGCTGAACTGACCAAAGGTGATCATGTGATTCGTGTGGAATATGTGGGTGATGTTTGGACAGATCGATCAGAGTGGATTAAGACCAAAAGTTTTCGGTACTCACTCTCACCAGCACGGTTTTGGAAGTCATTCGGAAAGCTCGATTTAACGATAGATGCCAGAGATTACAAACATCCGTTAACACTCCGGATTGGGAATCATACGAAAACAGTTCACTCTGATCAATTTCACCAGACCTTTAACAAACTCCCGGGCGATTACATTATCGTCGAGTACCAGCCAAAGGTTTCCTCCACTGCAGAATTTTTGATTTCTGTAGGCCCGTTCTACCTGGCTTTAACCATCATTGTCGTTATGATCCTGTCACACGCTCTGCAAATGTCTTACCGTTACAGCATACAAGGCAACTACCTCAGATTCACGGTATTTATTCTGCTTTCATTCATCGTTTCGCTGATTGCCTGTTCATCTTATTTCATAGCTGAAGAAATTATTGATCAGTCAATTGGCGGGGATGCATCTCGTTATCACGGATATTCATTCATTTTAACCTTTCTTGTTGTGCTTTTCTGGCCTGTTTATGGCGTAATTATGTACCAATGGTATAAAGTCCCGAAAAAGGAATCGTAGCTTTTACTAGCTTTGCAATTCAATTACCAGACATGAAGCACCTTTTCTTTACGCTACTGTTCTTCCCGCTTTTCATTTCCTGTGAGTCGGAAACCGATAAGACCAATGCAACCAATGAGAAGTATAGTCGTGAGATTGTAGCCATTTTGGACAAAGACGTTGAGAACATTTTCGACAATAGAAAATACGAACTGGAACCCGGACTCGCTTTGGTGCTTTACAGCAATTCAAAATTGTTCGATCAATTCATCGGTTTGTCTATCAGACCATGGGCGGTGGCCTATTGTACTTCAAACGCTTTCGACTGCTCATTTCACGGCGAAGGAGATCCAATCTGGGAAGACAAAAAGAGGAAGATTGAAGTACGTTACGGCGATATGCATTACAATCTGCCTGTGATTAAAAACGATACCGTACAGCCGTTTCTGCGGTCTTCCGTTGGAACCGGTACAGAAAAAGTATACCAGCACCATATGGAAGACGTAATCCGAATTTATTTCTGGAAAGAGGAAATTATCTTGTATTTCAAAGCAAAAAAGAAACTAAAAGGGAAGTTTGAAGAGGGGCAGTATTGGGCCGGACCTTCAGTTAGTACCAGCAACGCAATACTTTTAGACCGATGAAAAGAATCACCGCAATCAGTTTCATACTTATACTGTTCATCATTTCCACAGGTGCGAAAAGTACGAAAGAGAATGTACTTGGATATTGGGAAATTGCATCCATTGAAATCAAGGATGTCAAAAGCGTCCCATCTGAACGGAATAGTGCCTTTTATTTTTACGAGGACGGATCACTGGAATTCATTCACATCGGTGGAACAGAACGGTTAATGGGATCCTGGAATCTTGTTAAGGGAGGTAAATGCATCAAAATCGGTATCGATGATCCTGGTTTCAAAAAGCCGATGAAAATTGCTGAAATTTCAGACCAGCGAATGGTATGGGAAGTGAAAGATGGAAAAATAGTGTTTGATCGGGGACTCGAAGAAAAGTAACATGATTATTATGAAGCAGTTAAAAGTATTGTGTATCGTTAGCGCGTTGTTTATAGTGTTAACCAGCGAAAAAAGAGCAGCACCTTCTATTTTGGGATACTGGGAAATTTACATGACCATTAACAAGGGCAACACGGAATCGGAGCGAAAAATGGCCATGGTTTTCAGTCCGGAAGGAAAACTGGAACTCATTTCCAAAAAAAGAGGAGAAGTTATGAATGGTAATTGGAAGCTCAAAAAAGGCGGTAAACTAGTAAAAATCACTTTTGACAACAAGGAGGTCGACCATGGAATCTATAAGATTGAATCATTAACACATAATGAATTGATCCTTGAACAAAAAGGAAACAAAGTATTCTTTGATCGGGGAGAAGCCAGTGATAACTAATACGTTATTCTTAGTGCGCTTTTGAATAGTGACTTTTTCTGAAATCTTAATGGGAGCTTTTGCTCCCTTTTTTTGTTGGAGCAATTCCAAAATAGCAAAATGTTTGAATTTTAACGAAAAATCACCGGACAAATACAAGACAAAAGCGTTAACACCACCTTTACTCACTTAAAAATGTAATTCACTATATCCCCTTTAAATACTGGAGTTTTATGATTTTTACTTCTTGTTGCTCACCTTAACTTGTAGGTTTTTCTAACATCTCATTTTGTTTTTGTGAACTAATTGTTTAAGTAACTTCGATTCGGCTGAACCAGCGAAGGATAACAATTTGATTCTTAGTGTTCAACCAAAAAGTTGAGATAAAAGTTAGAAAATGGAAATGCTTCATAAAACAATCATTAGCAAGCCCTTCCAATCGCTATTCATTTTAGTACTGCTGTTGACCGTATCGTGCACGAAAGAGCGCAGCATCGCAGGTGCCTACGTGAACGAACACGGATCAGAAATCAGAATCGATTGCAACCATCGCTTCCACTCTTCCGAACCATTATATTTTCCTTTTTTGCCCGAAAACGGGGATGAAATTTCTTTGGCCACATCAAAGCTTAATGAAGCTGAATTTGAATTGTGGTACGAAGTGGATGGATTGCAATCGCCATTTGGAATCTGGAACAAATCAAACGATCAAATAATCATCATGGGAGAAACGTACTCCCGAAAACCGAAAGAAGACTGTGCATGCAATTCGGAAAGACTGTACAGCGCAAATTTTAAATAAAAGAAATTCAGACAGGATCAGTAGTGCGTGAAAGTCTGGATAATTAAATAAACAAGTAGTGTAAAATAAAAACTGTGTAAAATGAGAACTATGAAACTACAACAAATCCGCCCGATGTTATGGACTGCAAAATTGACGGAAACCATTGCTTTCTATTCTGATATCATGGGGTTCACTCTCTCCGAGAAAAACGATGAGTGGGGTTGGGCACGCCTGATGAAAGATGAGGTGGAAATTATGTTAGTATACCCGAATGAAAATGCCATCATCGATGACAGCAAGTTCACAGGTAGCTTTTACTTCGATACAAATGATGTGGAAAGCTTGTGGAATAGCATTAAAGACAAAGTAAGCATTTGCTACGAATTGGATACGTTCGATTGGGGAATGAAAGAATTCGCAATCTACGATAACAACGGTTATATCCTTCAATTCGGACAACAAGCTATTAGCTCGGCTGTATAAGTCGCGACTAATACACAAAGCTTCAATGAAGCTTGGTTAGGTGTGTTTGCTAACTCCGGTTCGTATTTTATGGGCCGGAGTTTTTTGTCATATAAGAACCAGGTATCAAACGCTTTTTCCTTTCCACTTTTCTACCTAATTTTCAGCATGAATTTGCCAATTACAGTCCTGGAAAACGAATGGGTGAAACTGGTTCCCCTTACTGAATCCGATTTCGAAACACTTGCTGCTGTTGCCTCTGATCCATTGATCTGGGATCAACATCCGGATAAAGAACGCTACAAACCCGAAGTGTTCCGGAAATTTTTTGACGGTGCTCTTAACGGAAAAATGGGTTTTGCAATTCACGATAACAAAACCGGTGAAATGATTGGCTCAACACGCTATTACGAATACGATCCCCAACATCGGATTGTGGCAGTAGGTTATACCTTTTTTGCCCGTAACTATTGGGGAGGTCCACACAACCGGGCAAGTAAAGACCTCATGCTGGATTATGCCTTCACCTTTGTCGACCGTGTTCATTTCCATGTTGCAACAGAAAACATCCGTTCCCGGAAAGCGGTTTTAAAACTTGGGGCGAAAAAAATCGGAATCAAAAACATTGAAATTGCCGGAAGCGATACATCACATTGCGATTTCACGATCGAAAAGAAGGATTGGTTAGCGGATAAACAACGTTCATTTCATTCATGAAATCGTTAGACAACTTTCTGCAGCAATTTCCGGAGCTTACCCGGGATGAGAAGCAAAAACTTGCGGTATTGCTGGATGTACGCACCTTCCCGAAGGCGTTTGTCTTACTCGGGAAAGGACAAATTTCGAAAGAATGCTATACCATTTTGAAAGGATGCGTCCGGGAATTCAGAATGGTCGATGGCGAAGAACAAACCACCGCATTGTTCACCGAAGGTGATGCGGTTGTTGCTTTCACCAGTTTTACAAACCAGGTTCCTGCCGACCATTATTTGGTTTGTGTGGAAGAATGCGAGTTACTAGTTGGTGGAAATCCGGAAAAAGATGCTGCGTTATTTAACCAGTTTCCGGCTCTGGAACAGATTATCAAAACACGGATGCAGCAGGAACTTGGTAAAACCAAAGATTCCTTCGCAAATTTTGTGTCCGCAAGGCCCGAAGAACGCTACCTCCGACTTTATGAAACCCGACCTGATTTGTTTCAGCGTGTTCCACAGCATCAACTGGCCAGTTACCTTGGAATTTCTCCGGAAGCATTCAGCCGAATCAAAAAAAGAATCCTGCAATCCGGAAAAACCTAAACAAAGGTTTCATCGTTGCAATTCATCAGGATCTTCTGTATTCACGCTATTGTCTTTACTCTTCATCCCCATTAACAGCAACCAAATCGCAAATCCCAATTCTCCAACAACCATTGGCAGTGAAAGAGTATTCTCAAGTAGCTTTACCTGCGTCAGATCTCCGAAAATCAACTTTGAAAGATGACAAATCGCATAAGAAATTCCTGCAATCCAGAGTAAAATTCCCCAGATTTTCGGGATATCCACACTTCGATAAACAAGTGTGCCTATAACCATCAGGTGCATTCCGAAAAACACCAGTCCAATTGACCAACTGAATTGAAACTGCTGAATTTCATGTTCAGCTAAACGGTAAATTCCAAAGGCCAGAAAAGCGGAATAAATCAGACGAAGAATCATGGCTGTATAAGAAAGTCGTACATGTATTCCTCTAAAAAAGTAAAGCAATGTAATGCCGACAACCACATCTAATGCAAGCACTGTTAGCCAGGCAATCAGGCCGAAGCTATAAAGCGAGTGGTTTTCTGTGATTCGTTTGGTTGTTTCAATTGCATTATCCGGCACAACTAACTTATTGTAAACAAATCCGTAAGCAAATCCGGCAGCAATTGCCATTAGTACAAGCGCAATTCCCGAAATCAGCGCTGAAAATCGTTTAGAAGAAAGTCTCATGATTGTTTTTTTGACAAAACTCCGACTTTGTCAGTTCTCCATTACTTGATCAGGATCAAGAAAGGAAACCATTTTGAGTGTCAACTGATTCATTGTGATTTGCTTTGGATTTCATTAACTTAGTTAGCAAACTAATTAACGTATACTATGAGTGAAATTCTGGATGCCGGTGCTTCAACCGGAAGAACAGGGAACGAGAAGTTGCCCGGTTCAAGTGCTGTTTTAGTTCTTGGGATTATCGGCCTGGTTTTGTTCTTTAATCTGATTGGACTGATTTGTTCGATTGTTTCAGTTAGTATGGCCAGCGGCGCGTTAAAAGCGTACAATGCGGATCCTGATCGTTATGATGAAGCCTCGTTTAAACAAGTAAAATCCGGACGCACCTGCGCAATTATCGGGATGTCACTGTTCGGCCTGGTTGTCGTTATTGTAGTGTCTGTCGTTTTAGCCTTAGAATTGTAAACTCAATTATTGAATACTGAAAACCGGTTCCCTTGGGTCCGGTTTTTTTGTTTCTTTTTTTGATAGCGATCTGACATTTATGTAACCGCAACTAAACCAGTTGAATAAAGTAGAATTGAGAGGTTATTTGGCGCATATTTACGCTCATCAACACGTTACAATCCTTCTTCAATAATCAACAATATGTTAACATTTAGACTTTTTTTCAACCGGTAAACAACCTATTGAAAAATCAGTCGTCTCTCAAACAACAAACCGGAATTATACTACTATGAAAAAGGTTCTACTTCTCTTAGCTTTGATAAGCACTGGGGCATACGCCCAACAAACCGTTCAAATTTCATCCGCTGAATACCAGATGTTGAAAGATCAGGGGGCACTTGATCCTCAGGCACGCTATGTATTCACCGATCCGTCGCTTCCGACGAATATTCAGTACAGCATGGCGCCGCAGAAAAACGGAGTGTGTAACTGTATGGTTCCGTTAGACAGTACCTTTACGCTGGCGATGTTACCAAACGACGATTATTCGTCTGAACCGATTGCGCTTCCCTTCAGTTTTGATTTCTACGGGGTGCAATACGATACAGTAATCATCAACAATAACGGTAACGTTTCGTTCCTGGCACCTTACTATAACTTCGTGCCAAATGCCTTCCCTGACGCAACCTTCAACATGATTGCACCATTTTGGGCAGATGTGGATACGCGAAGTGCAAATGGGGGACAGGTATGGTACAAACTGACACCCAATGCAATGGTAGTGATCTGGAACCAGGTTGGCTATTATAACATGCACGAAGACATGCTGGCAACTTTTCAGTTGATCATTTCTGACGGAACAGATTTGTTGGTTCCATCTGGAAATAATGTTTCATTCTGCTACGACGACATGACATGGACAACAGGAGATGCTTCAGGTGGAATGGCGGGATTCGGAGGTTCAGCGGCAACAGTTGGAGTGAACATCGGAGATGGGGTAAACTTCTTCCAGGTTGGACAATTTGATGCACCGGGAGTGTCTTTTGACGGTCCATATGCCGGAAACGACGGAGTTGACTTCCTTGACGGTCAGGAAGTGTATTTCAATGTCCAGGGTGCAGCTTCTTCAAATACACCTCCGCTATTGATCAGTAGCGCTATTTGCGATACCATCGACGTTTATACCGGGGATACACTGGTTAAAAGCACAGTTGGCTCAGTGGAATTCACTATTGCGGTAGCAACGCCGGAGAGCAACCAGATTTTGAATACATCTATCACTTGCTCTGCTCCGGATGCAATCAGCTATGTTGCCAATTCAGTAACTCCTGAATTTGTAAGCTACGATTGTGAATTTACTGCTGACGGGCTTTCACCTGGTTTTTACACGGTTACCATTACATCGACAGATAACGGTACGCCGGTTGGAATCACAACAAAAGAAATTACGCTACAGGTTGTTTATGATGAAACTCTTGCAGCAAATGAATTGACTAACACAACATTTAAAGTATTCCCGAATCCGACAACCGGAGAAGTAACCGTTAAGCTAAACGAATCGCTTTCGTCGGCTGTGGTTGTGGTAACCGATTTGGCAGGGAAAACGATGCTAACACAGGCAATCGACCAACTTACAACGTTGAATGTGAGTAACCTTGCTCAGGGGTCTTACATCGTGTCGATTATTAGTAATGATGCACCTATCGCCAAGCAAGTGATTGTTAAGCAGTAGGTAGATTTATTAAGTAATGAGAGCCATTCACCCGATAGCGTTCGGATTGAATGGCTCTTTTGTTTCATAGACATCGTGACAATTCGCACTGGGTTTCGTTTGATGGCTGCAGCGAATGAAGAGAGTTCGAGGCAGATTTTGGTGGGTGAACACCTTATTTCTTCCTAAAATACCCCACTTTCAAATCCCTCAAATAAGAATCCTTTTTCGCGAAATAATGGATTTCCAGCTTATAGGTTCCCGATGACGGTAAATCCGGTAGTTTGTACCAGTAATTTCCTGTTTGTTCTTTGCCTAACCCTTTTTCCTGGAAATGAATAGCGAAACGATCATCGTAATAAACAGAAGCTTTCGTAACCGTATCAATGATAGAAATTACCACACTCGATGAATCGTCATAATGAAATGCATTTCCAAAACGCATGTGAATGTAATTCAGCTCCTGAATCGGGAAATGTCCGGTACTATCGTTAAATTGTACAATAGGTAAAAAGACACCTTTTGGGACATACAGACTTCCACAAGATTGCTGCTGTAGCAGACCGATTGTTTTAGAGTCTGGTTTTTCCTTCCAAACCAAACCGTTGAAGCGCTTATCTGTTTCCAGGAAAACCAACCAGTACTTTTCCCGGTTCATATCCATCCAGTCGATAATAAAATACTTGTACTGATAAATCTGAACCACATTCAGGTAAATTACGGCGTACATGATCCCGGAAAACAGAGGGACACTGATCTTCCAATTAACCCGATCAATCAGCAATGCAAGCGGCAAGATAAAGAACGGATAAAAATCCACAAACGCGCGATGTCCGAAACTGCAACCGTACATCCATGCCCACCAGCTTGAGATAACATAAGTGTATAGGGCAAAGAAAAGCGTAAAGGAATAAAACCGAAACCAATCACGCTTGACGGCAAAGTAAATCCCCGCAATGACGGCAACGAGTAACAGGGGAGTGTACACAAAAAGGCCTCTGCGGTAACTGAAAAGTACATTTACGATTTCCGGTTTGGTGAAATCAAAGTACTCACCCTGATACGAATAAATAAGCCAGTGTCCGGTTTGTTGATACCAGGCAATACACTGAATGCTAAACAACAATAGCACAATAGCCGTGAACGAACCAATCCAAATTGGTTTGCGCAGAATCTGTAGTATCCGTTCCTTAAAGACAGGCCAGCTGCCTGCTAAAAAGGGTAACGTAAATAACACAATACAATTGATCTGCCGAATGAGAATCACCAGACCGAAACAGGCTGCAGCCCACAACAACCACTTCAATTTTCCTTCGTCAAAATAGCGTTTTGCCATATAGAGAAAAGAAACAACCGCAAAGAAGGAGTAAACGTGAGAGAATGCAGAATCATGAACCACGTAGAATGTCAGATTGGTACCAAGTCCAATGCCACATTGAATGAGAAAAACAGCCCAACGTTTAACCGAGTAGAGGAGGAGTAAACCTTTCAGGATCAGAAGTCCCAGAAACAGGTAAACTATTGCTGCGTAATAAACGCTCTTATGGAATTCGGGTTCGTATCCGGAAGGTATCTTAACGTCTTTCGGTGAGGTAAACAGGAAAAACGGACTCTCCAAAAGTGCTACCCCGCAAGGATATTTATTCACAAATTTTCCCTTGTATGGAACATACGTTCCTTTGTTGATTATTTCCCTGAATTGTATGGAGTCTTTTTTTGGATCAAGGTCTTTTCTTGAAAGATCTCCACGAATAAAAACAGAAGGTAAATAATCGTAATAACCAACTCCATCAGCCGTTATAGTGGTTTCAGGAATGCCGATGAACTGTTTAACAATGACCAAAAATCCGAGAATAATGATCACTTCTCCTATCCACGGACGAGTAAATTGTAACAGCTTGCGGCCAATGTTGGTTATAGTCATACCGCTGCGAATTTACTTTATATTGTTCATAACCTGTGAATCAAAAATTGAAGAAGTCTCGCAAAAGTGGTAACTTTAAGAAACAATTGATGCTATCTATGTTTGATTGGGAAGACGAAGCACAGGAGAATCATCTGAACGAAGATTTAACCCGTTTTGAAGAACAGTTGGCCACCAATTCCTTTGGATTTTACGATAGTGACCGATTAGAAGGAATCATTGATCATTACCTGATCAATGGTTTGTATACAAAAGCGGAGGCGGCAGCCGAGGTTGGCCTGCAGCAATACCCGTTTTATTCATTGTTTTCTATCCGAAAAGCGCAGGCTATGTCGGGACTTGGAAAACTGAAAGAAGCCCTCAACGTTCTGGAACCAATTGAAAAAATGGATCCGGATTCGCTGGATTTACTCCTGACTAAAGCAACAATCTTTTCTCAATTAAGAGACAGCAAACACGCTATCAAATACTTCCGTGCCGCATTGGAACAAGCGGACATTGAGGACCGGGATGAAATTTACCTTGATCTGGCAAATGAACTGGAACAAACCCGCGATTTCAAAGGTGCAGTGGAAGTACTGGAAGCTGCAATGAAAGCCAATCCGAAAAACGAAGGCGCACTTTATGAATTGGCGTTTTGTCTGGATCAGTTAGGGGACGTTGAACGTGCAATTCGTTCGTACTCACGCTTTCTTGATGATAATCCCTATTCGTTTACTGCGTGGTATAACCTCGGAAATACCTATTCCAAGTCGGAACGTTTTGCTGAAGCAATTACTGCATACGAATATTGTGTGGTAATCAATGATCGGTTTTCTCCGGCGTACTTCAATATGGGGAATGCACAACTGACACTTGAACAATATCAGGAATCCATTGAGTCTTTCGAACGTTGCCTGGAAATCGACGGAAACGATCCGTTGACGTTTTGTTACCTCGGTGAAGCTTATGAACACCTGGAGCAACTCGATAAAGCCTGGGATTTCTATCAGCAAAGCCTGAATATGGCTCCAAACCTTGCTGAAGCATGGCTTGGGCTGGGAATTGTAAAAGATTTGCAGGGAAAACCGAAAGAAAGTCTGCATTACATTGAACGTGCATTGGAACTTGAACCTGGGATGGACGGGTATTACCACGTTTATGCCGGAGCATTGGAAAACGCCGGAATGATTGAAGAAGCAGATGCGGCATACCTGAAATGCCTTGAACTGGACAGTGGAAACGAAGACGCTTTCTTTGATTATGTGGATTATCTCATGGATCATAGTCCTGTGGAAGTGCGTGTGTTCGTTGAGAATTTCCTGAATGCAAACAATCACTTCTTTGCTATTCTGCCGATTATTTACCTGAACTGGCTGGCGGGAAGAAAAGACGAAACCAAGTTATTGTTGGTTGAATCTCTGAATGTTAACCGCGACAAAACATTGGAATTGTTTGACCGTTATCCGGAGTTAAAAGAAGAACCGGAACTGTTCAATTTGTGTCATAACAATTAGACCGACCTGTATATTCCCCGATTTGGAGTGATTTTTGTTGCTCTGAACCTATACGAACAAACCCAAATACTACACTATGTCTTCATCAAGTGAAAAGTCGAACAAAGCTTTGCACATTCTCAACGCAGTTCAAAGTGTTGATAGTATTGTACAAAACATTAAGAATAAACAAGTTGAACTGACGCAAAGCGATCGCTTACCAATAGAACTAAATGTTTCACAGGAAAGTACCGATCAGCGTATCTCCTTTCTCGGAGAAGAAACCGGAAGAGAACTACCGGTATTAACCGGAAAACAGCCCTTTAATGACTTGTCCCGATTAGAAGGGAACATCGAAAACTTTATCGGTATGTCTCAAATTCCAACCGGAGTGATTGGGCCAATGCGCGTCATCGGTTCCGCTGCGAAGGGTGATTTTTTCGTGCCTCTTGCAACTTCGGAAGGTGCTTTGGTGGCATCGTATCACCGTGGCGCAAAAGCTTGTTTATTAGCTGGAGGTGCAACATCTGTTTGTTTGGTGGAAGGAGTTCAACGAAGTCCGTTGTTCAAATTCTACAGCCTTGCGGAACTCGGACAGTTTATCGTCTGGTTGTTACCTAAACTGGACGTTTTCAAAGAAATAACGGAACAAACCAGTCGTTTTGCGAAACTAAACGACATGAAAACCAATATTGAAGGGAATCACCTGATTCTGACATTCGAGTTTCATACCGGAGATGCTTCCGGACAAAACATGGTAACAATTTGTACCGATAAGATTTGCCGTTACATCCTCGAAAACACTCCTGTAAAGCCGGAATTCTGGTTCATTGAAGGGAATTATTCCGGTGACAAAAAGGCAACCGCGCAATCATTTACGACCGTTCGCGGGAAGAAAGTAACCTCAGAAATTACACTTCCACGGGAAATCGTAGAGAAAGTACTCAAAACAACCCCCGAAGCCATGGCGGAATACTGGAGATCTTCTACCATAGGAATCATCCAAAGCGGGGCAATCGGTGCCCAGGGACATTATGCGAACGGATTGACGGCATTGTTCATTGCAACCGGACAGGATGCGGCCTGTGTGGCTGAAGCAGCAATGGGAATTACACGAATGGAAGTTACGAAGGACGGAGGATTCTACTGTAGTGTTACGTTGCCGAATCTCATCGTGGGAACTGTTGGTGGCGGAACCGGTTTGCCAACGCAACGAGAGTGCCTTGAGCTGATGGACTGTTACGGCGCCGGAAATGCCCGCAAATTTGCTGAAATCTGCGGTGCACTTGTTCTTGCGGGTGAATTATCCATTGCAGCGGCACTTTCTGCAGGTCACTTCGCAAGCGCTCACGAGAACCTGGGACGTAAAAAGAAAAACTGATGCAAGCCCGAAAAAGCTTGTTCAACATTCCCAATTGTTTATCGGCGTACCGTATTCTGGCGCTTCCCGCGTTGGTGTATGCAATCGTCCGGGAAAACAATCAGCTGTTTATCGTTCTGCTGTCGATCAATCTAATAACCGATATTCTGGATGGATTAATTGCCCGAACATTCAAACTGGAAACGGAATTCGGAGCAAAGCTGGATAGTGTTGCCGACATTGGAACCTACATCATGGCATTCACCGGAATGATTGCGTTGCATGGAAAATTTGTCTCAGATCATGCATTTTCCTTCGGATTGATTCTTGTTTTGTACGTGATTCCTCAATTGATTTCATTGATCAAATTCAGGAGAATGCCAAGCCTGCACCTGTATTCGAATAAAGTCACCGGCTACATTCAGGGAATCTTCATTTTTACCTTCTTCAATTTTGGATACTACGCACCGTATTTCTATTTCATGATAATTGCCAGTTGTATCGCATACCTGGAAGAACTCGTATGTGTGCTCTACCTGAAGGAACTGAAATCGAATGTAAAAACTATTGCTCACGTTCTAAAATCATCACACCATGCTGATTAGTGTTTACTTGCTGGTGATCCTATACTTTTTGATTGGAGCGGTTGCTGTTGCACTCATTAATCAACGGGAAAAAACGAGTACGGAAAAACGCAACAGGTGGATCAAGTACCTTGTTTACCTTGGCATTGTTAATACCGTTATTGTGAGCATCTATTTTGATTTTTTCTTTTGGTTGGCACTGCTGATTCCCCTGGTTGCTTTCTTTGAGCTGATTCTGCTCTTGCCAAGAACGGGACTAAGAAATCGAATTGTTGCCATTTTGTCTTTCTTAGCATTGATTTCCGTGTTTCAATCGGCTACGTGGTTCCTTGATCCTCGCGAAATTCTTTACGTTTACCTTTTGGTATTTTGTTTTGACGGATTTGCGCAGATCATTGGACAATTGATCGGAAAACGAAAAATTACTCCAAGGTTGAGTCCAAACAAAACCTGGGGCGGGTTTATCGGAGCTTTTCTCATCACGATCGGGACTTCGGTTTATTACCTGATGAGCGAGCATACTCTGCGTTCGTCGTGGTCTGAAGCTATCCTGTTCGGAATCTGCATCGCCTTACTGGCTTTCGGTGGAGATTTGTTTGCATCATTGTTTAAACGCGTTACCGATGTCAAGGACTACGGAAAGAGCATTCCGCAACACGGTGGAATTCTGGATCGTTTCGATAGTTTCATCGTTTCGCTTGGTGGATTTTTCGGAATCGTTTACATCATCAACAATTTTTGATCGCCATGAACGAGTTCTCTAATCCACAGGAAAATTCCCGGTCGTTCTTCCGACGCTTTCTGCGCTATCAGAAAGAGCGTTTCCCTTTATTGGGACATGGAGTACTGGTTGCAAGCTTCAGTTTCTCTGCTATTTCCTTTTCGCGGATTTGTCGTGGAGCTGAAGGGTTTGTTCCGTGGTCGGTTTTTGGTGGTGGTGTGTTCATCACAATTACCTTATTCCTGTTGGTGCGAATTTTCGATGAATTCAAAGATGCGGAAGATGACGCTCAATACCGAAAAGAACTACCGGTTCCTCGGGGATTGATCACTTTGAGGGAATTATTCATTCTCGGTGCAGTAATTGTTTTGGCTCAGATCACTGTAATCTTGCTGTGCTTCCCGAAACTCATTTTTATCTGGCTGGGAATCATTGCCTACCTGTCTTTAATGGGAAAGGAATTCTTTATTCCCGAATGGCTGAAGAAACACCAGTTCTGGTACGTTACTTCCCACATGTTCATCATTCCCCTCATCGATATTTTTGCAAGTGGACTGGATTGGTCGCTTGAAAATGCTAAACCGTCAGTTGGTCTCGGATTGTTCTTTGTAGTTTCCTATTTCAATGGAATTGTGCTGGAAGTAGGACGCAAGATTCGCACTCCGCAACAGGAAAAACAGGGCGTTTTGACTTACACCGGGATGCTTGGGCCCCGAAAGGCGATTGCTCTTTGGCTAAGTATCCTTGCCGTTACGTGTTTAGCCAGTCTTGCTGCGGTACATTTCGCAGGATATGGTTTAACCGGTTATTTTGTAATTGGAGTTGGATTTGGGCTGGCAACGATTCCGGCGTTGTTATTTCTTTCAAAGGAAACAGAGAAACGAGCTAAGCTCATGGAACTTACCTCTGCGCTTTGGACAGTATTCATGTACCTGTCATTGGGAGCAATCCCAATGATTCAACAATTGCTGAAGTAATGGAACATTACCTGACTCCCAAACAAGTTCTGGATAATTCGCTTCAGATGGAGGTTGGTGGAAAAGCTGCAAATCTGGCTGTTTTGAGTGGACTTGGCTGCAACGTCCCACATTGGGTGGTGCTATCGAAACCGTTATTGCAACAATAATCGGATACTTCGGGAAAACTGACGATCCCATCTGAACTGATCACCGGGTTACTTTCGGAATTTCCGCAAAACGACTTTTTAGCCGTGCGTTCTTCAGCCCTGGACGAAGATGGTGGTGAGTTTTCTTTTGCCGGTTTATTTGAATCAAAACTGTTTGTAACTGCAGAAACACTGGCACAAAGTATTCAGGAAGTGTGGAGTTCTGCATTTTCTGAACGTGTTCGGTTGTACCGTGAAAAGAACAGGTTAAAAAGTGAGCCCGGATTAGGAGTTATTGTTCAGGTAATGATTCCTGCTGACGCTGCCGGAGTGGCATTCGGTGTAAATCCGGTTACCGGAAATAGAAAACAACAGCTGATCAGCGCAGTTTTCGGTTTAGGTGAGGGACTGGTTTCCGGAGAATTGAATGCGGATAATTACCTGGCAGATACCGGTATTCAACCGGAAATTGCTGAGAAAACACATTATTTTACGTTTAACGATTCAGGCGCACATGGTGTAACGAAGAAAGAGTTACCTGCTAATAAGCAAAACGTTTCTGTGCTTTCTGATACGCAAATTCGCGAAGTTCAGGCATTGGTGAAACAACTCGGAAAGCACTTTGGCAGACCACAGGATGTTGAGTTTGCATTTGCGAATGGAAAACTGTATTTGCTTCAAACGAGACCGATTACTTCCTTATCAACCGTTCCGGATAAACATGCTGATTATGTCTTATGGGACAACAGCAACATCATTGAATCGTATCCGGGTATTACAACTCCACTGACTTTTTCATTCATTAGCAAGTCGTATGAAGGCGCTTATCGCTTATTCTGCGGATACTTGGGAGTAGAAGAGAAGGTGATTCAGGAACACAGATCTGTGTTTCAGAATACGCTTGGATTGATCAACGGACGTGTTTATTATAACCTCAAAACATGGTACCACATGCTGGCCTTGCTCCCGGGATACAGTATCAATGCGCGTTTCATGGAAAAAATGATGGGGGTCAAAGAGCGTTTCGACGTTCCGGATTCTTACCGGATTTCCAAAGGAAAAGCATGGTGGCGTATCGTCAAAATGCTCTTCCGCATGTTGTCCCGGTTTTATGCTCTTCCGAAGAAACGCCGACAGTTTATGAATTTGCTGAATACTACGATTGCGGAATACAAAAGTATTGACCTGAGCGAAAAGAACGCAAACGAGTTGCTGGCGCTGTATCATCGCTTTGAACGAACCCTTCTGAACGAATGGAAAGCTCCTTTACTGAACGATTTCTTCGCCATGATTTGGTTTGGACGCTTGCAGTCATTTTGCGAAAAGAAACTAAAAAGCGCGAATCCGAATATTCACAACGATTTGCTGTGTGGAAGTGCTGATATCATTTCAATACAACCGATTCACAGAACCATTGCGTTGGCCTCAACAATCGATCAAGATCCTGACTTGAAGCAGTTGTTTCTCCAGAATAGTCCGGAAACCATCTGGAGAATCCTGGGCAATTTAACAACGACCAATCAGCGCGATTTGTACACGGAAATTCGGCGTTATATCGAAGATTTCGGCGAGCGTTGTATTGGAGAATTGAAACTCGAAACGATTTCCTATGTTCAGGAACCGCGGCTGTTTGTACAGATTTTAAAGAATTACGTCGAAAACGGAATTACCGAAGCGCGAACAACGAACAATACGGAAGAAGAAATTCGCCTGAAAGCAGAAACCGAAATCCGGGAATTATTACGTGGTAATCCATACCGTGCGTATAAATTCAGAAAAACTTTACGTCTGGCGCGTGAACTGGTCTCTGCACGCGAAAACCTGCGTTACGAACGAACTCGGGCATTCGGTATTGTGCGGGAATTGTTCAGTGCGATGGGAAAAGCGTTTTATGCGGAAGGAATTCTGGAAAATGATCGCGATATTTTCTATCTCACTCTCGATGAAATTACTGAATTCATTGAGGGGAGAGCGGTTACTCAAAATATTAAATCTTTAGTTGAATTAAGAAAGCAGGAGTTTTCGAAATACGCAGAAGAGGATGCTCCGGTTGAACGTTTCGCAACATATGGAGCTGTTTATCATGCTAATAACTTTTACAGCAACGAAAAACTGGAAGCGTTTAAGGGCGAACTGAAAGGAATCGGATGCTGTCCGGGACGTGTTCGGGCACGCGTAGAAGTGGTGAAGAATCCGAAGGATATTCCCACGTTGAACGGTGCCATTTTAGTGACTTCCAGTACAGATCCGGGCTGGGTAACGTTGTTCCCAAGTGCTTCGGGAATTGTAGTTGAACGTGGAAGTTTATTGAGTCATTCCGCAATTGTTTCACGAGAAATGGGAATTCCATGTATCGTGGGGGTAACAGGTTTACTCCAAACGCTAAAAACCGGTGACTGGATTGAAATGGACGGAAGTACCGGAGAAATTAAACGAATTGATCCAGACCATGAGTAAGTTGACCGACCGAGTTGCCTTCGATTTGATCCGCTATGCCAATTGCTGGGAAGATGCAGATGTATTATTGCGTGGTTTGAATCCGGAGCCCGGTAAACGCTTTCTTTCCATTGCATCGGCGGGAGACAACAGTTTTTCATTGCTGACCTCGAATCCCGAACTGGTTGTTGCAGTTGATGTAAATCCAATTCAACTCTACGTTGTGGAGCTTAAACGTGAAGTCATTCGTCGCTTTGAATACAAGGAAATTCTTGCCTTTCTGGGTTTTGAACCGTCCGAAATCAGATTGGAACAATACGACCTTCTGTCACCTTTTCTTTCGGAGAAATGCCGTGAATACTGGGATCATCATCAGGATTTCATTGCAGAAGGCTTGATTCACAAAGGGAAATTCGAAGGCTATTTTCGACTCTTCGCTGGAAAAGTGCTGCCATGGATTCACAAACGAAAAACTGTTGCCGAATTACTGGCTCCCAAATCCCTGGAGGAGCAACGTGCTTTTCACGACAAACATTGGGATACCTGGCGCTGGCGTTTCTTCTTCAAAATCTTCTTTAGCAAAACAATCATGGGACGCTATGGACGAGATCCGCAGTTCCTGAAAGAAGTAGGAGTGAACGTCGGAGAAAACATTTACAACAAAGCTTCGCACCATTTGCGCAGTATTCGTGCTCAAAAGAATTTCATACTGAACTATAACCTAACCGGTGATTTCGGAGGACTGCTGCCACATTATCTGCAACCTGATCACCTTGAAAAAATCAAGGAAAATCTGGATCAACTAGTTGTTTTTCATGGCTATGCGGAAGATGCGATAGCGCAATATGGTTCGTTTCATTACATGAACCTGTCCAATATCTTCGAATACATGAACCCGGAATTGTTTGCTTCGACGGCTCAGGGATTGATCAACGGGCTGGAACCTGGTGGAAAATTGGCCTACTGGAACCTCATGGTTCCGAGATCAATTGCCCGGAGCTTTCCGGATCAAATCAACTGCGATACGGATCTTTCCGATACGTTGACAGCAATTGACAAGGGTTTCTTCTACCAACAATTTTACACCGACTACAAACTATGATAACCGATTTATTCCCCATACTGTGGCTTGCGGCCTCGTTTCTGGCGCTTTTTGGAGTTAGTGAACTGATTCACCGGTTCACGTCGACAAAAGTTGAACTGACCCGTAAACTGGTGCATTTCGGAACGGGTATTTTAACCTTGCTGTTCCCGGTTTTCCTCACAAGTTCCTGGTCTGTATTGTTGCTCTGTACTTCGTTTGCGGTTATTCTGTTAGTGAGTCTTCGCTATTCGTTGCTTCCTTCAATTAACGCCATTGAACGAAAATCACACGGCAGTATCCTGTACCCTGTAGCGGTATATTCCTGCTTTTTAGGTTACGAAAACATGGATCATGATTTAATGCTGTTTTATGCTCCAATCTTATTGCTTGCCATGTGTGATCCGGTTGCCGCTTTGTTTGGAAAGCGTTGGCCAATAGGAGAATATCAAATCGGTTCTGATACCAAAACGTTCATGGGTTCTGGCGCCTTTCTAATTAGCGCATTACTTGTGCTGACAGGACTTGCGATCATTTTTAACGAACAATTTAGTTTTAAATTTGGCTACGAGCTCCTGTTAACGGCTCTTATTGCAACAATTGCAGAGGCTGTCAGCGGAAAAGGAACAGATAATCTTACGATTCCCTTATCAACGCTTGGAATGCTTTCAATATTCGCGTCGTTATGAGTTTGAACATTTATCAGCTGCACCCTGAAACCTCGGATATGATGCTGTTCCATGAGGTAAAGAGGAACGTGTATGAAGCAGGAAGTCTTGCTTTAGCGCAATCCGACGAATTGAACCCGGAGTTTCTGAAGGTTTGTTTTGTAGTAACGGAGAACGGTATTGCAATTGCCCGTCTGGCATTTTATGTCAATCCTCAATTGAACTGGCAAAATGAAAAAGCGTGTTGTATCGGAAACTTTGAATCACTGAATCGTCCGGACGCAGTTGAATTGTTGTTTTCAGAAACGGATAAATTGGCAAAGGAACTTGGTTTTAAATGGGTTATTGGCCCAATGAATGGTTCAACCTGGGACAATTACCGATTCAGTTTGCACAACAATTATCCGAACTTTCTTTCAGAGCCTTATCACCATTTGTACTACAACGATCTCTTTCTGCAATTCGGATTTTCGGAGATCCTCACATACGAATCGAGAATTGAAAGAGGTGCTTCAGCGGGACATGAAGAAGTTCTGGCTAAGATCAATGCCGTTAATCAGCAGGGAATCATCCTTCGTTCATTTGATAAATCGCGGATAGAGGACGAACTGAAGCAATTGTTTCCCCTGATTCGTGATGCCTTTCGTACAAATACCTTGTATACGGAGATTTCCTGGGAAACGTTCCGTAGAAAATACCTGCAAATCATGCAGTTGGTAAGTGAACGTTATGTGATCATTGCTGAAAAAGAGGGGGAACCTGTTGCGTTTGGATTCACATTTTTGAATGCATATCCGAGCGCGAAAAAGCAACTCGTTTTCAAGACATTGGCGCGTAAATACGGAAAAGAGTTTGCCGGAATCGGTCATGTGATTGCTCACGAAATCATTCGCAGGGCAGCGGAAGACGGAGTGGAAGAGGTGATCCATGCTTTTATGATCAAAAATGCTACTTCAACTGATGTTTCGAACAATTTTGCTTCACAGCCATATAAGAGTTATGCACTTTACGCTAAGGAATTGAAATGAGTACCCGTGTAAATACCGTTGATTTGTTTTACTCAGTCGCAGAGCGTGTTCCGGACAGAACTGCAATTGTTAGTGGAAAACAGCGCATTTCTTTTGGTGAATTGAAGCGCGAAGTTCAGGAAACAGCGGCTTATTTTCAGTCGAAAGGAATTCAACATGGCGATAGAGTAATGGTGTTTGTTCCGATGGGACTGGACTTATATCGAATTGTACTGGCGTTATTCGATATTGGTGCCACAGTAGTTTTTCTGGATGAATGGGTGAGTCGTGAACGATTGGAGGTTTGTTGCAGGCTAGCAGGCTGTAAAGCGTGGATTGGAGGATGGAAGGTTCGTCTTATTGGTTTAATCTCGTCAGAATTAAGGAAAATGCCCTTAAAACTGAGTACAAACTATCAAACCGGAGCCGTTTATTTGAAAATGGATACACAGGCTGCCGATCCGGCCCTGATTACGTTTACAACAGGCAGTACCGGAATCCCGAAAGCCGCCATCCGTTCTCATGGACAATTGTTGGCGCAATTCGAGGCTTTGGTAGAGAAAATTGCTCCTGACGAAGGGGAAGTTGATATGCCCGTTTTGCCAATCGTTCTGCTGATTAACCTTGGATTGGGTTGTACATCTGTCATAGCGCCGTTTCAATCGAAAAAACCCAAGGAATTGCGTCCGGAAGTAATGGTGGAACTGTTGAAGCGGGAAAAGGTAAATCGCATCATTTCTTCGCCATTTTTTGCGGTAAAAGTGGCAGAGTACTGTGCGAAGAATAACGTACAACTTCCTGATCTGAATAAAGTATTAACCGGAGGAGCACCTGTCTTTCCAAATGAAGCACAAGTATTATCGGATGGTTTCCCGAATGCCCGTGTTGAAATTGTGTATGGTTCAACGGAGGCGGAACCCATCAGCTCCATTCTGGCAAATGACCTGAAAATGGAAGATCCTGAAGAGCGAAACGGTCTGTGTGTTGGGTATGCTCACCGAAAAACGCAGTTAAAAATCCTTCCGATCACAGATCATCCAATTATTGTCTCTGAAACGGATGAGTTGAAAACTATGGAATTAGAAGTTGGGAAGATCGGTGAGATTTGCGTTGCCGGGCCACATGTTCTGAATCAATATCTGGACAACCCGGAAGCTGTAAAACGAAACAAAATTTTCGTTGAAGAGGTGTGTTGGCACAGAACGGGGGATAGTGGTTTTCTGGGAAAAGACGGAAGGCTATATTTAACAGGAAGATGTAGTTTGATTTTTGAAGAAAAAGGGCGATTTGTATCACCATTCATTGTTGAAAATATACTTCAACAAAAAGATGAAATAAATACAGGTACTGTATTGAAAATAAATGAAATTATAGTCCTGTTTATTGAAGTTAATAGGGTTATTTCTAACCCGCATCAACTGCGGCAATCATTGAAACAGGAATTTCCCTATTGCAATGAAATTATTATGGTAAAAGAGATCCCGAAAGACAAACGCCACTTCTCTAAAATTGATTACGGGAAGTTAATTGAACTATATAGTTAGTTTCATTATTGACTAAAACTCCATTGTTATGGTCGCTTAATAATGCGACCTTGAATATGGAAGTTCTACTTTAGAGGGTCAAAGTCTTTCAGGAATTACTACTTTTAACCTTTCAAACGCAATTTATCGACAACTATGTCATTGAATTTTACGCTACCATACATTCCTGAACGAACCACGCAACCCCGTAAACATGGGATTACCATGATGATGGACAAGGGATTGGGGCTTACAGAAGCCGCAAACTTTGTTGAAGCATCCGGACACCTGACGGACATCGTTAAGTTCGGATTCGGTACGGCGTTCGTAACACGGGATCTGGAGAAAAAACTGGATTTGTACCGTGAAGCAGGACTTAGACCGTATTTCGGTGGAACATTGTTTGAAGCATTTTATGCACGTGGTCGTTTTGAAGACTACCTGCGCCTTTTGGATAAGTACAACATGGAATTGGCTGAAATTTCTGACGGTTCTATCATTATCAATCATAATGAGAAGCTCGAACTGATTGCCCGTTTAGCGAAAGAACGTACCGTACTTTCTGAGGTTGGTTCGAAAGATTCAGGAATTTTGATTAGCCCGAATCGTTGGATTAAAATGATGAGTTCGGAGTTGGAAGCAGGTTCCTGGAAAGTAATTGCAGAAGGTCGTGAGGCCGGTAATGTCGGGGTTTTCCGACCAAATGGAACCGCGCACACCATGTTGATAAACAAGATCATTGCTCACGTAAAACCGGAAGATATTCTTTGGGAAGCACCTCAGAAGAATCAACAGGTATGGTTCGTGAAACTCTTCGGAGCCAACGTAAACCTCGGAAACATTGCACCGAATGAGGTGATTCCATTGGAATGTTTGCGCCTTGGTTTGCGTGGAGATACATTCTTTGAATTCTTGCCTGCAGATTACGCTGAGCGTTTGAAGCAAGTTGATTCAGACGATCCGGAAGACCAATAATCATGAATTTACAAGCGGAGACACTGCGCGGACATTCGGGTCCGGTCTATGCACTGGCCTCCGATAGTCGATACCTGTACAGTTCTGCGGGTGATCGTGTTATTGCACGTTGGAATATCGCCGAACAAACGACAGATGCGTTTTCAGTAAAGCTGGATTCTCCGGCTTACGCCATTTGCTGTTTTGAAAAAACCTTGTTTGCAGGATGTACTAACGGAGCGGTCATCGCAATCAATACCGATAGCAAGCAGTTACTATGGGAAAGCAATTACCTCGGTTTTGCTATTTTTTCAATTGTTTGGTCAGAAGGTTTACATGCAGTGTTGGTCGGTGATGCCGAAGGAAATCTTTTTGCATATTCGGCTGAAGGAAAGCGTTTGTGGCATTTTCCATTGGCTGTGGGTAAAATTCGTGCTTTGGCGGTTGCCGATTCGTGTTTTTACATCGGAGCGCAAGATGGAATTGTCCGTTGCTTCGATAACAGAACCCTAAATGAATTATGGCAGACAAAAGCTCACGAAGGTAGCATTTACTCAATCTTAAGAACTGCTGAAGGATTATTTACCGGCGGAATGGACGGACATGTGGTTCATTTGTCTTACATGGGAGAAAAATTGGCTGCACTTCCTATTCATTACCAATCCGTTTATGGAATTGTGGAATTGGGAGAGTATCGCGCTACCTGTTCGAAAGACAAAACAATCAAAATTTGGGACGAAAACTGGAATTGTATTCAACGCATTGAATCGACCCACGGTCATAAGCGATCTATCAATACCGCCATCGTACACAACAAACAATTAGTAACAGCAGGAGACGATAAACTAATTCTGGTCTGGAGTTAATTTATGGTAAGCTTTTTGCCACAACAGTCAACGTTATCGGGAAAAATCCGTCTCTATAACGTATATTTGATATAGGTTCAAAATGTTTAAGGAATTCATCGGTTCAATTTGAGCGTCTCCACCTTGAACATAGAACTACTGATTTTTTGAACATGAGCGATTCATCATTCTACCAACAAAAGCCTTTGCTACAGCAGGAGGAACCGAAGCGGGGAAATTTTACCGTTACGATATTCTCTATTGCGCTGTTTGCAGTGACTTTTTTATTGTTCGTAGGAAGTGATTTCAGTTTTTTGGGAATGATTCTGACAGTATTGCTCGTTCATGAGTTCGGACATTTCATCTTTATGAAGTGGTTCCGATACGAGCGAGTTCGAATGCTCTTTGTTCCGTTAATGGGCGCTTTTGTTCACGGCAAAAAAGAACGTTATTCACAATGGCAGCAGGTGCTTGTGATTCTTGCAGGACCTGTTCCGGGAGTAATCATCGGTTGTGTGTTATGGCAAATGGGGTTGGTCTATCAATCCGAATGGATACAATCGTTCGCATTTATTTTTCTGATACTCAATGTGATTAATCTGTTGCCGATTCAGCCGCTGGATGGTGGGAGATTGATTCAGACACTGTTTTTGAATCATGCCTCAATTGTTCCGGTTGTTTTTTCATTTATTTCCTCCATTCTTCTGGTTTTCATTGGTGTTTGGTTTGAAGAATACGTTGTGTTGGGAGTTGGCGTTTTAATGGGATTTCAATTAAGATCGCAATACCGGATCTATTTGATTCGTAAATCGCTCAGGGAGCAGCACGTAGGTTATCTTGGAACGTACGATGAACTTTCGAATATGAATTACCATCAGATCAAGCAGGAAGTTCTGGCAAATACTCCAGCTTTGAGAAAATACATTGATTTGGCGGATGATCCGGATGCAGAGTTGATCGTTGCTCAGGAGGTTAAAGGTATGTTAGAGCCTGTGACCGAACAGAATTTGGGCATTTTAGGAACGATTATCGTCATTACCTGCTGGTTGGGAAGCCTGGCTTTACCAATCGTGTTATTGTGGTTTCCTGTCGTTTCACAACTCTTTGGTTAATGTTTTACGTAGGTCAGGAAGTTGGTTTTCTCAGAGAGAAAGGAAAGGCTACGGTTCTTGAAATCGTAGGAAAGAAAGCACGCATAGAAGATTCCGATGGTTTCGACCGTTGGGTTGGCCTGAATGAATTGATTCAATTACACGGTACATCATTTGAAATCCACACGGACCTGGTCAATCCGGAAGCTGAAAAAGGTGTGATTAAATCCAGGTTGGAACGAAAACGCGAAACTTCCAAACAGCATCAGGGGCAAATCGAGTGGGAATTGGATCTCCACATCGAAGAATTGGTAGAATCCTTATCAGGATTGAGTTCTACGGATATGTTGCTGCGCCAGATGGCAACCCTTAAGGCGCGTTTTAGAAAAGCGAAAGATCACCGGGTGAATAAACTGATTGTCATTCATGGAGTAGGTGAAGGCGTTCTGAAAAATGAAATCCGCAGTTTTCTGGCAAAACAGGAACAAATAGAGTTCTTCGATGCCGATTTTTCGAAGTATGGGAGTGGCGCAACTGAAGTGGTGTTTCACCCGAATTGGTGACCATAAACACACAGTCACATAGCAAAAGCTCAAACACATAGTCTGCGCTCAAAATAATTAATACTTCAAAATTGATCCGACACGATTGATTAAATAGCTCAGTATCTATGTGTAAAAACTATCCCGAAGAGTCAGGACAAGTGGTTTCTATGTGGTTTTAGTCGTTTCTCTTAAGAAGGGGACTGAGAATCATTTGTATACTCGTACAATCCGTTCTGTATCGCAAAACGAATCAATCCTGCCACGTTGTTTACGTTGATCTTCCTGACAATGTTTTTTCGGTGAGCCTCAACCGTTCGTATGCTCAGAAAGAGTTTATCGGCAATTTCTTTGTTAAGCAATCCATCGCAAACCAGGCGGATAATTTCGATTTCGCGGGTAGTAAGTTTCTCTTCCGATTCCTTTTCCTGATTCTTGCGACCTTTTACGGCATGATCGAGTAATACTTTAGAGACATCCGAATCTACGAAGAAACCGTTTTCATGAACCTGGTAGATGGCTTCCACCAATTTCTCAATGTCCGAATTCTTAGGAAGGAAGCCTTTTGCTCCGTGAGTCATACAATCCATAATGTACTCGTTGGAGTAATGCATGCTCAGAATAATGGCGTTGGTGTCCGGATAATTCTCGCCCATGATTTTTAGGGCTTCGCGTCCATCCAGAACGGGCATTTCCAGATCGAGTAATACAACATCAACCGGATGCTTCTTCAGTTCTTCCAGAAGCTCTAAGCCATTCGACACATCGAATACCACAGTAATATTCGGATCTTCACGAAGCAGTGAAACCAATCCTTTTCTGACTAGTTCATGATCATCTGCAATAGCGATATTAATTTTCTTGCTCATGTCTCAACGGAAATAAAAGTTCGATTTTAGGGGTTGGGACTTTAGAATAGCAAATAATAGCGTTGTGTACAAGTAGTCTGGAATGAACGGAACTTAATCCGAGACCGGAACGTTTGCCATTGTTCAATAGCTGCAAATATTCTTCCTGATCCAGTCCGGTTCCGTCATGCGTGATTTCAATACGGAAATGTACATTATCGTGAGTAAGGTAAACGTTTATTTCTTCTGCCTGATCGTGTTTCATGATGTTGTTTAACAACTCAAGAATGATCCGGTAACAGTTTATAGTCAGATTAGTGTTCAGAATTGTTTTGTCGTCAATTTCCGAGTTTATGTGTATAACAGGTCGGGAAATGGAAGAAACAAGGTTTTGCAATCCATAAGTGAGTCCGTTGTTTTTGATAAAATGCGGAGTTAACTCGTGGCTCACATTTCGGATGTTTTCGATGATCGAATCGATGAATTTGCGTTCTTCCAACAGTTCTTCTACAGTCAGGGTGTGTTTATCAAGAGAGCGCGTGTGTTTGGTGATATTGAGCTTTAGAACAGTTAGAAGCGGACCTATCTCATCGTGAAGGCTCGCTGCAATCTTTTCACGTTCAGCATCTTGTGCGTCAATTACTCCACGAAGCGATTCGAGTTCTTTGTTTTTGATCGAAAGTTGATAACGGCTTTCTTTGTCTCTCATGCGCTTAGAATAGGTCACAACGAATACCACAATAACCAATGTCAGCAGAAACATAATCAAACTGCCGATGACGATTACGACTACGATATTCGCTTGCTGATGTACCATATTCCACCGGTTAAGATAAGATTAAAGAGAATATTGGCAATGAGTTGAATGAGCCATGTGTATAATGTCAACTCCGAATTGGATTCCCTTATGTATACCTCAAACAAGGATATGAACAACGTTGTTCCGTTTAGTAATAATAGCCCGAAATTGATCCAGAAATGAAAGTCGTAAGTTATCTTATTGTATTTCAGTTCATTAATTGCTTTCGGGAAATATGCAAGTGAGAAAATCATTACGAAGACGTTAAGTCCCGTACTCGGTACAGTGTTCACGGCGCTTATCCCACCCCAAAGAAAAGCCGACATCACGCAAAGCGCCGCGAAAACTATGTACGAAGACAGTACCCAACGCCACTGGCTGCGGTATTGGGTAAGGAAATAGTAGGCAAGAATGGAACCTGTTATGAACGTATAAGCATGTTGGATTCCTTTGTGATAGGACGATAGTGTTATCAGCCACCAGCTTATCAAATCAGTTGATAAACTGATGCCTGATAAAAAGAGAATAGTGATTAAGGTGGGTTTATCGAGTTTCTTTGTATTCAAGAGTACACTGATAATTGTCAGAAAGGGAATAAATACCGACGAATAAAAAAGTGTACTAAAGAATGTCTCCATTGATTTATGAATTCAAAGAATTTTTGTCCGGGCAAATTATAGGACAACTTACTGATTTATTAGCAATAAGGCCATCAATCATGTCGTTCTGTGCACTGTTTGCACCTACCATGACCAAATTTTTGGAGCCATTGTCCTCTTTTCCGTGGTAAAAACGGATACCTACACATCCCGGTTGTGCAAGGATTTGTTCAATGACATTTCTTCCAAAATAGTGGGAAATAGCGTCATTCATTACCATTGAGTTTCTGTGATTTGCAGTGTACTGCTCAGCTTCTTTTAAGGTGATCAATTCACCTTCAGTTCCATTAAATGCCATAGTGTTTCAAGTTTTATAGTAACAAATCTAACATTTGGGTAATCACCATTAACGCAGTTGAAAAGCAGCTGTGAAGTTACTTGTGATTTAATGTGTTGTTTTTCAGGTTGTTAACATGTTTGTGTACGTATAACTACGTAGATAAATTAAGTGTATTTACTTGTGAGATGAATGACGTCTTACGTAATGTTGGGTAGACCGATTACGTGTTTGACTCTATTGTAACTCGTTGATATACAGTTTAGATTTGTGTTGTTCTAATGTAGTAGTCGGAACATTTCCCAAGCGTGGGATCGGGAGAGATCTCTTGTTGATCGATGGAACTGAGCATTGCAGGGTAGTAGCGAATTCGATTTTCAAGTTAAACTCGCCATAGTTTAAAAGGTGAAATGGAGATGAGAGATCGTCTCCTTTTCTTTTTTAAGCTCAAGAGTTTTCTTTTAGGGTTCAAACGTTCAAAATATTCGAACCATTACATAGTCCTTAGACGTTTAACGTCATAACATAATCATCCATCACGAATCCATTCCCGATATCCAGAACTTCTTCTTCAGCAATCTGAAAACCAACATGCTGGTAGAAATTCACTGCTTTGTTCGCCTTGTTGACATTCAGGTGTAGCAGGGTAGAGTTGTTCTTTTTCGCTTCTTCGATAACTGCGTTTAATAAGTGTTTTCCTGCTCCGGTTCCCTGTGTTTCAGGGAGTACGTATAACTTGTGAAGTCGTGTAATCAATTTGCCCTTATAGCCGTGCTCAATTCCCGCAAAACCAAGCGTTTCTCCATTGTTTTCCCAAACCAGGAAATCCTGATTTGCCGATTCAATGGCTTCAACGATTTTTTCTTTGCTGTACATCCAGTTCAGCATATACTCGATTTGTTCGGGAGTAATAATCGTACGATAGGTTTCCGGCCAGGTAAGCTCGGCAATTTCCCGAATTCTGGAAACATCAGCTAATGTTGCTATGCGGACACTCATTTACAAGTCTTTTCCGAAGGAATACATGTCGTTGTGATTGAACTCAATTTGATCCTTCAATTTCTTAATTGTTCGGGTTACCAGGAAGACCATTTCCGAAGAATTGCCTTTTAGCCAGGCAAAGCTATCCATTTCGCCTTCTATGCCTAAGGCAACATGGTAAAGCACTTCGAAACCGTGAACGCGAAGCCAGTTCTGTGCACTTTCATTTCCTTCGGAAGCATTCACCATTGCCATCAGATGAGGATAACCGTTTGCCATCAGCCAGTCACGCGCTTCCTGTTTGAGTTTGAGCGCTTGTGTCGTATGGAAAAGCTCTTCGTAGCCATTGTTTAGCAACCACAAATCAAACTGTTGCTCACCTTCCAACGCTTTTACCCATGCCATCATAATTTTCGGGTCATAGTTCAGACTGGCGAACTCAATATTCGCTTTCTCAGCTTTGACGCGCTTACCCCGGGCATTTGCTTTCGGGTCGGTGTCTTTTGAAAATATGCGTGAAAACCAACTCATTTTACCGGAACTACAGGAACTTCATAGAAGAGATAAGATACTAAAATAGCGATGATTATCCCAATAATGTCAACGATTAATCCAATTCCCGCAGCATAGCGTGTGTGCTTGATCTTAACCGAACCGAAATAAACGGCAAGAACGTAGAAGGTTGTTTCGGTTCCTCCCTGCATCGTTGCAGCGATTTTAGCTACGAAGGTATCGGCTCCATGTTCACCGCCACTATCAATAATCGATTGCAACATTGCTCTACCACCTGATCCACTGAATGGTTTGATCAATCCAACCGGTAACGCATCAATGAATTCGGTATGAACCATTCCGATTTTCAAGAAAAACCATTCAATTGCCCAAAGAAACGAATCCAAACATCCGGATGCACGGAACAACGCAATTGCACAAAGTATAGCCACAACATAAGGGACAACGGTTAAAGCAACCTGAAACCCTTCTTTGGCACCTTCAATGAACTCGTCGTAAACAACTACTTTTTTAATAATCGCGAGAAGCAGAAACAGAATAATAAAGGAAAGCAGGATTCCATTTCCCATGATTTTGGAAATCGTTTCCGTGTACTGGGGAAAATAACTTGTCACAACAAGCAATCCACCTATAAATCCAAGTCCCACAGCAAAATAGGCCAGAATGATCGGGTCCCACAATCTGATTCGTTGTTTAATTGCAACAAGAATCAAGGCAAAAAAAGCGGAACAAAATGTAGTGATCAGAATTGGAATGAATACTTCGGTTGGATTGGATGAATTTTCCTTGGACAATAATGCAAGTACGCTTACCGGAATGATGGTTAGTCCGGCCGTATTCAATGCAAGGAACATGATTTGAGCATTCGAAGCACGTTCTTTGTCAGGATTGAGTTCCTGCATTTCTTTCATGGCTTTTAGTCCCAGTGGAGTAGCGGAATTGTCCAATCCAAGCATGTTTGCAGAGAAGTTCATCATGATAGAACCGATTGCAGGGTGACCTTTTGGAATTTCAGGAAAAACGCGTGTGATGAATGGCGAGATTAGTTTCGCTAGTAGTTGAACTGCTCCGCCTTTTTCTCCGATACGCATGAAACCCATCCAGAAACATAACGCTCCGGTTAAACCAATGGAAATATCGAAAGCGGACTTAGCAGCATCAAACAATGCAATCGTCATTTCTTCATAAATCCCTGTTTCCCACAAAAAAATGAGCTTGTACGTAGCTACAACAAAGGAAATCAAAAAGAATCCTATCCAGATGCGATTGAATAACATGAATCAAAAATCGGAAATATTACCACGCATGGGCCTTTTTGCCGCGACAGATATTCACAAAGTTTTCAAACAGAATTACACCATTGCTGCCGGATACTTCAGGATGAAACTGAACGCCGTACAATTGCTTCTCCTTGTGCATCATTGCTTCGTTGATACAGGCATCTGATACCCCAACGTGAATGAAATCGTTCGGAATCGAAACCGATTCGCAATGATCTTCCATGAATTCGATTTCTTCCGGTAAACGATCAAACAACGGACAATCGGCAATGATTTCGATCGTTTGCATGTCGCGGTCTTCGCGTTGTCGGTTTGCCAGTGAATCGTACGTCAACGCCAGCATCTGGTGACCAAAACAGATGCCCAGAACCGGTTTTTCAGTTGTTTTTAACCACGTAAACCGTTCAAGATACGGATCAGGATCTTTTTCAGTGATGAGAATAGGGGCTCCTGAGATGATGAAACCATCGGCAGTTGCGTATTCTTCGTAGTGGAAATCAAACATTCCAACGACTTGTGTGTCGTCGAATTCTTCCACCATATCCTGAATGTAAGGTGTTTTACTACTCCCGCAATTGATGATGACGATCATAATTCGATTTGTCCGATTCCCTGACGAATAATTTCCGGCGAACCGTCTGTTAGGCTTACAATGGTAGATGCTTCAAGTTTTCCGGGCCCTCCGTCAATAATTACTGCCACATCATCATCGTAGCGTTCGTAAATAGAGGTAGGATCAACAAAGTAATCCGTGATTTCGTCTTCGTCGTCATGCAGGGAGGTGGAGGCCATTGGATTTCCCAGAGCCTCAACAAGTGCCATTGCAATTGCATTGTCCGGAATCCGAATCCCGATTTCCTTTTTACTGGAGTCGAACAGTTTTGAAACTTCGTTTGTTGCGTCAAGGATGAAAGTAAATGGTCCGGGAAGATGATGTTTCAATAAGCGATAGTTCGGTCGATCAAGGTGCTTCACGTATTCCGAAACCTGACTCAGATCGTTACAAATCATAGAAAATTTTGCCTGATTCAGCTTTACGCCTTTCCATTTAGCAAGTTCCGCTATTCCCTTTTTGCTCTTTACGTCGCAACCAACCGCATAAACGGTGTCGGTAGGAAAAATGATGAGTTCCCCTTTGCGCAATTCCTGAACAATTTGCTCAATGAGTCGCGTATCGATGTTATATGGATTGATTTCGATGAACATAATGCATGTTTCTTACAAAGATAAGTACGAATGGATAGTGAATTCAACATGCCAAATGATAAAATTCAAAATGATTGAACTCGTCTCAGGCTATGTTCCAATTTTGAATTTGCACCTGCCTGCCGGCAAACAAGTTAATTCATTTTGAATAAAAACAAAAAGTCCCGACATCCCTTTAAGTGTAGCTACGGGAGTCGAGACCTTCTGTTATTGAAAACCGATTTCTTAGCGCTACTAAATCTGAATCGTTTCCATGTCTGTTATGCGTCCACTGATGATAACCACGCCGGGAACAGTAACTTCTTTTAGCTCATTTGTAGTTTCGTCGACTGCCTGTACCTGCAGAACATATGCTCCGTCAGGAATGCCTCGAATAAGGAATTTACCTGTTGCGTCGATGTACGTGTTAGCTGAAATATTCTCGTTGTAGATTTTTACAGTTGCAGTAACTGCTCCCTGAATGGTTCCTTTTACACCTGTTTGTGCATCCTCGATTTCCGTGATCACCGGATTCAGGATGTAACTTTGACCAAATGCAATAACCGAAGTTGCAGCGTTAAAGTCTAGCAATACCTCTGTAGTCGAATTGGTTTGAACCTGCTCGTTGATTTCTATTTCAACCTGCTGTGCAGTATTCGTCCCGAAACCAAGATTGAATGTTTGGTTACCTGAAGTTCCGTTCATCGTAACCGAATTCGTGTTTCCGAACGTGAAACGAAGTTTACTGTAAAGGCCAGCCGAAACATTTGCGTTAGCAACGATTGACTCTGTACCGTTGGTTAAACTCAATACTGAAACGATCTGTGTTTGATTATTAAGTGTAACCCAGCCTTTGTTTTGTACATAAGCCTCAATTTTTGAGATTTCAACGTTCAGACTCGCGTAATTTGCCGGCGCGTCTGTCATCTTAACCTTCATTGTTCCTGTTTGTCCTGCGGGAGTAACGTCTTCCTTATTACACGATTGAACGACCAGAACAGTAATCGCAATCAAACCCAATGTGATCAATGATGTTTTCATAACCCTATGCTTTTCCATGTGTGCCAAAATCTTCCAGAATCTTGCCAAACGGACGCGGAGAAAGCAATAAAATTGCTAAATGGCTTATTCGACGTGGGTTATGAAACTGTAAAACTTACAAGTTAAAAATTTCAAATTGAAAATATTTTTCAAAATGAAAAGCGTATTTTCAAAATGGAAGTCAAATAGGGATGATGAAACGGATTTCGTCTTTCGGTGCACACGAATGAACACTATTATGTTGTGTACTCAAACAACGAACGAGTGATGTGATTTCCGCTTCTAATAATGGCCTGACGGATTCAATAATGATATGACTGGTCTCGGGATCGTCAAAAATACTTGTGCTCTGCAGACTGACATAAAACGACTTTCCGATATTGTCAGATCTTACAACATAAGAGCTTACCTGGAAATTTTCGATGTTGAATGTGACATCAACTCCTCCGGTTCGGATAGCTTTAGCTGTGGTTTTTAAAGAAAACGTTCCATTTGAAAGTTCTGTTATGGAGTGTCTTCCTGGTTCGGTTAATTCCACTGCTCCTGTTAATTCCAAAGAATCCAATTCGCCTACAATCAATACAGAATCTCCCATAAGGGGTTTAAGGAAAATCTGACACGGAGTATAAATGCAATAATCCATTTTATCTTCTGCACTTATCTTATAGCTATAGGCAAACGACTTCTTGCGTTTTTGTGCATGTGTGGAGAAGGCAAGTAAACAAAGTAGAAGTGGAAGAATGAATTTCATTCGTTGAAAGGTTTATGTAAGAGTAAAAATCCTGCCTCGAAGACAATCAAAGCAGGATTCTAACTATTTTGAAATGTTTTATCCCTTAATAGCTCCAACACACAACTTCATGCGAAGTACGCGTTTTGCAGCCGCATCAACCTGAGTCTTAAATGCCGCATCCGTTCGGTATTTAGCAAGGATTTCTCCGTGCGCTTTCATACAATCCAATGGCATTAATAAGATGTCAACTCCGGCATCAATTGCTTTTACGCTGTTTCCTTTAACCGCTGTAACACCACCCATGTTCATCGCATCGGTTACTACCAATCCTTTGAATCCCAGTTCATTGCGCAGTAAATCCGTGATAATTTTCTTAGAACACGTAGCCGGAAGACCGTCTGTGTTATATTTCGGGTTATTTACCACTGCAAGGTGACCAATCATAATACTCAATACCCCATCTTCGATCAATTTCGGGTACGTAGGAACTTCTTTCAGTTCTCCGTCAATTGCCTGAAGCGATTTGTGTGTATCTCCGGAAACCAATCCATGACCGGGGAAATGTTTTGCAGTGGCAATAATTCCCTGCGATTGCATACGCTGAATGAATGCATTTGACCACGGAATGTTGTTCGCTTCTACCTTTGCAAAGCCACGGTAACCAACTGTTCCGTTTTTAGACAAATCTACCACCGGAGCAAAGTTGTAGTTGATACCGATCGCTTTCAATGTGGCTGCAATGGAATCCGCACAGGTATTTACTTCATCGATGGAAGTCATCTCATTTGCTTTTTTAACTGTGGGAGAGCCGGATATTTTTCTGTTGAATAAACTCGGTTCAGCGTCAGCGCTGTAAAGAAATCCCGGGTTTCCGTTCTTCGTGTTCAATTCATTGAATTCCTTAATCCAGCCTGTAAACTGATCTTTTGATCCGTTCAACATCAATACACCTCCAATTACTCTGCGGTTAATCAATGCCTTGATCGATTCAGGAGTGTTTCCCAGTCGACCAACTGCCGGCATAATCAACTGCGCAACAACCGCTGTGTCGTCAAGCGTAGCAAACAACTTGTCAACGTCCTGATCCAATTGTTCATTTTCTTTCAGGTAATCTTCCAGTTTGTACGTGTGCTCGATCTGAGGCAATTCGGGAACTTTACGTTCTGCTTTTTTTGTTTCTTCTGTTGCAGTGCTTTGTCCACACGCCTGAAGTAAAAGCATAGAACAGGCGCAAATGGTTATCAAGTGTTTCATGTTGTCAATAATCTGTATGCAAAGGTAAGTTATTCGGATGGAGTCGCATTTGAAGTACAAACGGAGTTTTAAACATCCCATTGCGTATTAGCGAAATTCCCGCATGATCTTTGCTTGAACTGAGCCATGCTAAAATTCATCACCTTTTTTATTGCGGCTACCGCCTTGTTATACGTTATGAAGCCGAAACCATTGATGTCCGTCAAACCTGTCAATCGGTATATTTCTGTTGAAGACACACTTTATATTCCGTTTGATACTTCGCGTGTTTTGGCATTATACGATTTGAAACTAAATGATTTCCCTAAAAACGCACCTGCCGATCTCGATACGTTTGTACTTCACAACAGAATGTATGCCTGTGATTGTCCGAGTTGGGCTACAGAAACAGAAACGGAAGAGTTTAATTCATTGAATCCAACCGAAAATAAGCATCACGATGTTTTTTACCTGGAGCGTGGGAATAAGAAGTTGACCTTTCCGGAGGAATTTTCGGGTATGGGAAACAGAATTCGTTTTTTCGGAAAAATCAGAACCAGACAAGGATTACCGGACGAAGAGATGATGGATCCAGGCCCACCATTGGGGCCAGTATTGACCATTTATGGTTATGAAGTCATTCTACCGGCAGCAATTTATGGTCCGCCTGTGTATGTTCCGGATCCAACCGGAAAAATGCCGAAGTGGGCTCAGAATGAGACGACGCGTTTGACAGTTACCAAAAAGAATTATTTCCCGCCAAATACAAAATCCAGATAGCGACCAAAATCGATGTATTGAAAGCCGGGTGATCTCACCGGGAAGTACCCGGTATGAGTACCGTTTTCCGTGGTAATACCATACGCAAAAATGGGCGTATTGACTTTTTCATTGGAGAGGCGGGTAGCTGTTCCGAAACGAAGATCATAAACCGTTATGCTATCGTTGTGTTTCCAAACGGAATAATAACCGTTCGTGATGTAGTTGATTTCGGCAGCTTTATTATTGGTTTTCCAGTTGATCTTTTTCAGCGCATCGTGATGTTTGGGAAAGACTTCAATTTGTTCTGCATCGAAGTCGGAGAACAGTGATTTGTTCGCAACGTAATAACATGTGTCACCCTCAGCTACAATATCCCAATAAAACGAAGTCAGCGGCATTGGTGTTACCATCACCCGTTTCGGCTCAATTCCTGCTTTGGCAAAGTAATCGTCGGTATTGCCGAGTATACATAGTTTCACGACAACGCCCCATAACAAGTACGCCGAGGAATAGACAATGCCTGTCCAGTTCCAGACTCTTCTGCGTTTCGATTCACGTTTCATAAACAGAGCTCCAATTAACAATACCATAAACGGAACCGTATAAAGTGGATCGATTACAAAGACAGTATTAAAGGTAATTCTCGGGCTAAACGGCCAGAAAAATTGCGTTCCGTAGTTCGTGAAAATATCCAGCAGTGGGTGAGTTACAATGGATAGGAACCAGAGTAACGTCCACATCTTAAATGAATACCGATGTTTCGTGATTTTATGAAAACACCAACCAAGAATCGGTCCTGCAAGCAGAGCAAACAACAGCGAATGTGAGAAACCACGATGAACCAGAGCTGCGTCCAAAGGATCGTATAAAAACCGGAAAAGAACATCGAGATCAGGAAGTGTTCCGCCCACCGCACCCCATAAAGCTGCTTTTCCTCCGAGTTTCTTTCCGGCTACCGCTTCGCCTACAGCAGCACCCAATACAATTTGCGTTAGAGAATCCATAGGGTAAAAGTAAAAAATCCACAGACAGTTTAATTTGATTAAAAAATCGTCAAAAAATGAGTTAAAAAATGGAGAAATGTGTAACTTGGTTTGGAAATCTAAAATGACATGAGGCAAATACAAACCATACCATGTTGGGCAGAAGATGATCGCCCAAGAGAGAAAATGATGCGTAAAGGTAGAAACGCGCTCTCGGATGCTGAGCTACTTGCAATCATTATCGGAACAGGAACCGGTTCCAAAACCGCCGTTGATCTGGCTCGTGAACTGTTGCAATTGGCAAATGGAGATTTATACGGTTTCGGACAACTGAGAATGTCGCAGCTCCTGGAAGTCAAAGGAATTGGAGAATCAAAAGCCATCTCCATTCTTGCTGCACTTGAATTGGGGCGTCGCAGAAGAGAACAGGCTCCACCAAAACGTCAGAAAATACTATCGTCTCAAAGTGCATATTTTCAGTTAAGGCCATATTTCTCTGATCTACTCCATGAAGAATTCTTCGTTCTTTTTCTGAATCGCAACCAGGAAATGATTGCCATTAAGCAATTGTCTGTTGGTGGTGCTACCGGAACATTCGTTGACCCCAAAATGATTTTCAAAGCTGCTCTGGATTGTTCCGCATCCGGTATTATGCTCGCTCACAATCATCCCAGCGGAAACCTTCACCCCAGTCCACAGGATAAGTCGCTTACGAAACAAATCAAACAATTCGGAATCTTCATCGATATCCCCATTGTGGATCATCTTATTATCACCGATAATGGCTACTTTAGCTTCTCTGATGCACGAATACTGTGACAATTGATGGTCTGATATACGTTGAACAAATCTCTGAGCGAATTCGCTTTGTGGAAAAGGTCTTCTTTGTGGAAAGGGGAATGAGCGTCCAATTTACAAACGATAAACACTTGTTTGACGCATTTGACGGAGAGAAGTTGAGTTATTCGAATGAATCATTTCCCGGTGTTCCATCTTTAGAGCCCGCACAACTACTTTTTCTGGAAACCATTGTTCCGATTGATGTATGTCGTAAGGATTGGAATTCTTTTCCCTGTATGAGTTTTGATGGTGTTCAGGATCCGTTTGCGACGTTGTTTTATTGCGTTTCGAGATACGAAGAATACTTGCCGTTTAAGGCTGATGTTCATGGAAGATTTCTTGCAACAAACAGTATTTTGTTCAACGAATTTAATCTGAAGGAACAAACGGTGGAACGCTGCTTTTCCGGATTAATGATTCAGTTTTTTCCGGAGTTGTTGCAGGTATATTCAAAGAAAATTACGTCCCGGTTTGTTCCAAGTTTTGATATTGACAATACGTTCGCATACGCCTGGAAGGAAGGCTGGAGAACCTGGTTGTCTATTGCAAAGGATCGTCTGAAAGGAAATAAAACCAGGCTTGAACAACGCAAACGGGTTCAAAAAGGAAATGAAAAAGATCCCTACGATTCGTTTACGGAAATTGAACAGGTTGCAAAAAAATATCCGGCATCACGAATTTTCTGGTTGCTTGGCGATTTTAGAAAATATGACAAGAATATTACCTGGTCCGACCCGAGGCATCAACGACTGATTCGTAAGCTGGATCAACTTGTTGGGTTGGGATTACATCCCAGTTACGCAAGTAATGCGGAACCCGGACGTTTACAAATGGAAGCCGAACGCCTGAAAAAAATCCTGGATCGCCCGGTAACCATTTCACGGCAGCACTTCCTGAAATTGAAATTCCCGGAGACTTATCAGTCGTTATTGCAATCCGGTTTTACAGACGACTATACCATGGGGTATGCAGAGCATGTTGGCTTTCGTGCGGGAACCGCACATCCGTTTCTTTGGTTCGATCTGAAACGAAATGTAACGACTTCGTTGGTTGTGCATCCGTTTGCATACATGGACGGGACGTTAAACGAGTACCAACGCTTACCTGTTGCCATTGCCATAGAAGAAGTGAAACGTCTTATGGATGAAGTACGACTTTTTGGAGGAGACTTCTGTTTTATCTGGCACAACGAGACTTTTGCCGAAAGCGGAATTTGGGAGGGGTGGAGACAGGTTTACGAAGAATCTGAACGCTATTGGAATGAAGGAGATTAAGCAGTTGTTTCAGCAACCCGAGACGTTCCCGAAGATAACATATGGAGAAAAGATTGTCTTGCTTGGGTCGTGTTTTTCCGGTCATATTCAGGAAAAGCTTCGTTGTTACGGTTTTGATGCGCTTGCCAATCCGTTTGGTGTAACATTTCATCCGCTGGCGCTTGCAAAACAGATCAATCAATCGCTGGAAGAGGATAATTCCGGCAAGTTGTTTAAGAATCATGATGTATGGCTACATTCATTGGCAAGTAGTGAAGTGTACGGAATGTCTGAAGAAAGCTTGTTGCAACGTTATAGCGAAACTCAAATGCAACTCATTTCTGCTTTGAGAACGGCTAACATTCTAATTTTCACTTTTGGAAGTGCCCACGGTTATTTTCTGAAAGAGAATGGGGGGATCGTTGCAAACTGTCACAAGCAACCATCGAATGTTTTTGAGAAGAACCTTTCTTCTGTTGATGAAATGCTGCCAATTCTAAGAGAAACAATCCATAAGCTACAGGTGCATTTCCCCAAACTTAAAATCATTCTGACGGTAAGCCCGGTGCGTTATACGCGAGACGGAATCCTGGAAAATGTGCACTCAAAAGGTCGTTTGGTAGAGTTGTGTCACGAATTAACAACCTTGGACGGTGTGTTTTACTTTCCAAGCTTTGAGTTGATCAACGATGTTCTCCGGGATTTTTCTTATTTCGAAGCAGATCAAAGTCACCCGAACGCTAAAGCAATAAATGAAGTGTGGAACTTGTTTGAAAGTTGGGCGGTGAGCAACGAAACACGTACAATTATGAAGCAAGTTGCTGAAGTTCGATCCCGTGAAAATCACAAGCTGTTATTCCCGGAATCGCAGCAATCCAAACAATTCATTACCGAAACAAATGAAAAAAGGGAACGTCTCCGTTCCCAGTATTCAACTATTGTTTGGTAGCGTTTTACATTCGTGTAATAGTTCCCGAATATTCTTTCGGTTCTCCGACATTCGGATTGCGCAGTACCACTTTCCATGGCCAAACAGTTCCCTGATTTACCATTTCGTTGGTGCGCTTGTCGATTCCATTCCATCCCATTGAAGCGTCTGAAGAACTGAATACAGTTCCGCCATTCTTTGGATCGATAATTACCAATTCAAACGATACGTTTCGCTCTTTCAAAGCGATTGGCATGAATGTGTTGGTGCGCTCATCACTGCTTTGTGGGAAGAATCCGGTTGGAGCAAGAAGATTGTAAGGTTCGTTAATGGTTACTTGTTGTTGCTCCTCAACAGTACACCCGAATTCGTTCGTAGAGGTAACAGTAACCGTTACAACTCGTTCCGTGTAAGGATGAACAACATAAGCGTCGTTTTTCGTTTCTGTTCCCTTGATGTTACTTTCCCATGTAAGGCTGTTCTTCGTTCCAACCGCTTTGAATTTCAGCGATGGAATTCCATTCTCGAACAACAAAGAGGGATCAACATCAACGTAAATTTTATCCGTGTTTTGATTCACTGTAATTACGTCCAAATGATCTCCGGATTGAACAGTAATTGTTCCTGGGCGTTTTGCAACAAAGTTCATTGATTTCTTAGGAGCAATCTCGACACGTCGTCCTGATGGCTCAATCAAAACAATTGTTTTGTTCTCATTCGGATTCTCAATCACCAATGTTTCATTTAAACACAGTGCAGTTGGTAAGGACAATGATTTAAATTCTTCAGGTTTTGAAGTATTTCCGTTCTGATTTGGCGTGTTACCGTTCTGAGTATTCTGGTTTCCGGTTTTTTTCGGAGGGAATACCACAGGATTGGGATGCTGGTAATTACCATTCTGATCAATCATCGGATTGGAAGCGGAATTGTCCGGAATTACCGTGTTTGCAGGTGTTTCCGAATTTTCCGCGGTTCTTCCTGCAGTTCCGGAATGCGCAGTAGCTGTAGTGTGTGAAACAGAAAGTTCTCTGTCAGTAGTTGTGGCAGAAGTTTGCTCTGTTTTTGTCTGAGCAACAACCGGTTTGTCGTCGTGAGTTGATTGATTCAGCATGAAATATGTAGCTGAACCAACGAGTACTGTACCGAAAGCTGCGGCTACCCACCATTTCTTGTAGAATGGGGTAGGGGTAGTACCATCCAAACGAGCCTGCATTTGTTCCCACGCGCCGGAGATGTATCCCGAATCATGGTTTTCCAATGCTTCTTTAATGATGTCTTCTATGTTTTTATTCATTCTCAAGTTGAATAAATTGTCTTTTCAAGTAGTGTTGAAGGTTCATTTTTGCCTTCGCCAGATTTGATTTCGATGTTCCTTCGCTGATTCCGAGCATTTCGGCGATTTCCTTGTGCGTGTAGTTTTCCATTACGTACAGGTTAAACACCATTTGATATGCAGGCGATAAGCGTTCGATAGCTTCCAGTGCAAGTTCTGCCTTGACAGCGGTAAGGTTCCATTCTTCCTGATGGTCTTCCTCTTCCGGCAAATACTTGAACGTGGTATCGTCTTCAGATAAAAAAGTGTCTTTTCTGATTTTTCGAATCGCATCAATCGCACAATTTGCCATGATACGTCTCATCCAACCTTCGAAGGAACCTTTTTGATCGAAATGTTTAATATGGTCAAAGATCTTAATAAACCCTTCCTGAACAACTTCCTGCGCACTATCCCGGTCAGATATGTATCGCAAACAAACTGTAAGCATCTTACCAAAATAGAGACGAAACAGTTGCTCTTGCGCACGGCGTTCTGACCGCTTGCAGCCCTCAATTATTCCCTCCAAATCCAAGATGTTGTTCACTCTAGTTCAATTTGAAAACGTGGTAAGTGGCAGATGGTTGCCTCTTTCTAAAAATCTATCCACAATTAGACCGATTTTTAAACATAACGGGCAAATTCACCAAACTATTATTAGTACATTTGGGTCGCAAAATAAAAAGAATTTTCACTATTAATAAAAAGAGCATGAAAGTAACTGTAGTTGGAGCAGGGAATGTAGGTGCAACATGTGCCGATGTACTTGCCCATAGAGAGATTGCTAACGAAGTTGTGTTGTTGGACATCAAAGAAGGTTTTGCCGAAGGTAAAGCATTGGATATCTGGCAAACATCCCCGATTAACTTGTACGATACGCGTACAGTTGGTTCTACTAACGACTATTCAAAAACTGCAGATTCTGATGTAGTTGTAATTACTTCAGGGCTTCCACGTAAACCGGGAATGTCTCGTGACGATTTGATCGCTACGAACGCAGGAATTGTAAAAACAGTTACCGAGAACATCGTTAAGTATTCTCCGAATGCAGTAATTATCATCGTATCCAACCCATTGGATGTAATGACATACTGTGCTTACCTGAATGCTAAAGTTGATTCCAAGAAAGTATTCGGTATGGCTGGTATTTTGGATACAGCTCGTTACCGTGCTTTCCTTGCTGAAGAATTGAACGTTTCTCCGAAAGATATCCAGGCAGTATTGATGGGTGGACACGGAGATACTATGGTTCCGCTTCCTCGTTACACAACAGTTGGAGGTATTCCTGTAACTGAATTGATCGACGCAGCGAAATTGGATGAAATCATCGAGCGTACGAAGTTTGGTGGTGGTGAGATCGTGAAACTATTGGGAACATCTGCATGGTACGCTCCGGGAGCTGCTGCAGCGCAAATGGTTGAAGCGGTTATCCGTGACCAACGTCGAGTATTCCCTGTTTGTGCCTGGTTGCAGGGAGAATACGGAATGAAAGATATCTACCTTGGAGTTCCTGTAATTCTGGGTAAAAACGGTATCGAGCGCATCATCGAATTGGATTTGAACGCTGACGAGAAGAAATTGTTGGAAGAGTCTGCTGTTGCTGTTAAAGGAGTAATGGATGTTCTTGACAACATGAACGCTACAGCGTAATCAATAAGAAGATTAGTTGAAAGCCTCGACTAAATGGTCGGGGCTTTTTTGTTTCCCGCAGACGCGCGCTGAGGAGCGCAGGGGTATGAAGAATGATGAACTTTTTGTCATCTCGGCTACGCTCGATGACCTTTTAGATTTATCGTAAAGTACTTTCCCGCAGATGCGCAGATTATTAGCTCGGTTAACACCTCGCCATATGGTGTCCGTTAGGCACCATAACATCTGCGCATCAGCGGAAAACATATTTCAAATTGAACTTTCTACGAGCAGTAGAAGGTCATCGAGCGGAGTCGAGATACCCTTTGTTTGAATTGATGAAAATCCTACCTTGCAACTAAATTCATCATTATGCTAAATTACCTGATCCTACCTTTGTTCCTTCTGATTTTGTTCAGTTGCACTCAAACAGTTGAACCCAAGAAGACGTTCACAAAAAAAGATGTGGAAGGAAATTGGGAGGCTTCCGTTCCATCTACGAATCCGGATACTACAATGTTCAATTTATACTTATCTAACGACCATTGTCATTTTAGTGATATACAGAATAATCGAACCAGCTATTATCTGAAAGGAAATCTACTTATTTTGAAAGGTGATGGATTTAAGCATTATTTAAGAATTATTGAATGTTCCGAAAATCGGTTGAAACTTGTCCCAAAGTCTGACTGGTCGGGTGGTATGTATCATTATCGTAAAGATGATACTTTGATCTTTAAGAAGATGGATCTGGTAAACAAACAAATCGTAAAAACGATTTCATTCAGAGGGAATTCATCATTTTCACTAAAAATGGATGATAAAGACTTCTTTTATACTGGAATTACTTTTGTGGATCGGGAAGGAGATTACATCGGAAAGGTAAGCCCGGAGTTTTGGGAAGAATTACTGGTGAAAATACACTATATAGATTTTGAAAAATTTCAGGGGAAGTATGAAGCTCGTTCGACGGATCATGAAACTGTTGAGATAACAATTCAAACCAATACAGGCGTTTTCACCTGTTCAGTTTACGGTAGTTACAAAGAACCATCCACTATTCGAAACCTGATTGAATACATATCCTCAAATGTAGAGGGTCTCGAAATGCAACCATTTGATGTGGAAGATCTGTTTAAAAATCAGGGCACGAAAGCGAAGAAAATCAGTGAATTACTGAGTAAAATCCCATGCTAATCAGAAAGTGGAGTTGCTGTTGGAGCTATCATGGCCCTTCGTAACAGCCAATATCCGGAGTACTCACGTTTCGAATATCGCCTTTAATGTCTGCCGGAAGCGCGTAGAGAGGATTCCCGTTATTGTTTAGTATTGATCCCGTACTTGTAAAATCGAAGTTCTTCTCGGTAATATTACTAAATGCCGGATTTCCGTTGAAATTGCAGGAAACAAACATCGGATTACTACTTGAGGATCCTTTAATGACGCAATTTCTGAAAGCCAGATTAATATTCACTCCGGGTTGCAAGGTATCAATTGCAAGCTGTTGTTCTCCGTAACCGTAAATGACGCAATTTCTGAATTCACCTTCGTTGATGTCGCCCACATACGTGGTTCCGCTTGCGTCTGTATAGTAATTTCTGATTCCAACAGCCGGTGTGCTTTGATCTCCCGCTCCGTAGCCAAGAAAATCACAGTGAGTAAATCGGAAGTCGGCTCCCTGTAATACAATCAAAGAGTGAACTCCATTGCTGTGAACCAGCGTGTTTTCTGCATGGACTATCGGTTCATCATAGAGGAACAAACCGTAGCTGGCGGCATTGGAAATCTTTGTATTGGTAATGGTAACCGTTGGACCAGAAAAACTTTCGTCGCGTGAATAGACGTGAATTCCTGCCGTAGCATTCTTGATGATGGCGTAATTCACTACCGAAGGTCTTGCTTCCTGGAAATATACGCCGTAATACTGCCCTGAAACATTATCGTAATCAGGTTCCAGGCGATCGCCTTCAATGGTGACTTCGTTTCCGAGTGTTCCATTGATGTTCAGTGTTCCTTTATAATTGTAGAGAATACTGTTTTTGTGCATGTAAATATGCGTACCTGCGGGAATATCCAGGGTTTTTGCAGAGTCTATGATCGCGGCACCATAGATAACGTGTGGTTTGTCATTCGGCCAGGTTCCTTCATTCAAATCGAAAATTCCCGCTTTGATATTCGAGAAATGGTAATACATATCCTGTCCCCATACCGCCAGTTTGACGTATTGATCAACCCCATTTGTCTGAAAACGGATGGAATCCTCAATGATCATCGGAAGCGTTGTTCCGTTCACATCAAGTGTTACTTCCACAAAGCAAAACAATGAATCGCCACCCTTTAGTTTGATGTTGGAAAACTCAGTTCCCATTGCTCCGTCAAGGTTAATTCTGAATTTGGAAGCAGATCCGCCCATCAATTCTACTTCGTCAATTGTTACTTCCTGGCTTTCTTTATTGTAGACCTTGAACTGATGTGTAGTTGATCCGATCGTAGTGAAAACCGTATCAAAAACAACAGTGTCAACTGAAAACTCAAGGTTTCCGTTCGACTTTCCTTTGAGCTTCTTACATGAGCTGAAAAACAGGGTAGAAGAACCTAGTACTAGAATTATGAAAAGGGAAAGAAAGTTTTTCATCGTGCTAAAAGTAACGAAAGGAGGGGAAGATTATTGGATAGAACTCAAAATGATCTAAATTCAAAATGCAAAATTGGGATGATGGTTATCGGGAATTCCCAAAAGAACACCTCTTTTTTTCCATACCCTATAATTTTGAATTTTGCATTTATCCATTTTGAATTCACTTATATTTGGTAACGTATTAATAATGACTATGAAAAAACACTACTTAGTACTTTCGGCTTTGCTAACCGCTTCGTTGTCATTCGGACAGCAAACCATTACTTCAATCCAAAGCGGAAATGCCTCAAGCCCATTGACCTGGGATTGCTTTTGTTTCCCCGGAACCGATGATCACATTATCGTCAACCATAGCGTTGGAATGGATGTTGACTGGTTGGTAAACAATGGTGGATCAATTACCATTAATGGCGGTGGTTCATTGAACCAGGTTGGAACCCATAGCATTGCTTTCCAGAATTCCGGAACCATGCTCACCGTAAACACAAACGGAACCTTTACAATGGAACACATGGCTGTTACTGACGATGCGACCGTTGTCAATAATGGAACGGTAAACATCAACGGTGGTGTTTTTGTCGGGACATCCAGTGGTTACCAAAATTTCGGGATGACGATTAACGTTGACAGTATTCTGGTAGATGGGAACTTCAGTAATTCAGGTTCTTTTACGTGTGGTGATTTCCTTCTGACCGGTGTTGGTACTTCCTCCGGAGCATTGTACACGGATTCTCTTGGAATTACAGGACAATTCACATCGAGCGGCGGGGAGATTTATACAACTGATTTCGGGACGACCGGGACAGTTACGTTGAACGACATGACCTTTTATACCATCAATGATTTCTACAATACCGGAGATTTGGTAACCAATTCAGGGACAACCATTCATTGTGGAAATTCATTTTATTCCGGTGATACCATCGGAGGTGACGCGACCTTCCAGCACAACGGCGGACTTGGAGTCATGAATGATTTTTACAACGCAGATGACCTTTCCGGAACAGGAACAATCTGTGTAAACGATTACTCCTATAATTCAGCGCCGGTTACAGGGACTATTGACTTTTGTGACGCCACAGGATCTGATTTTGATTGGAATACAGGATCAATTGATGCGGGAGTAACTTACTGCCAACCGGGTTGTACTGCCGGAATGAAAGAAGAGCAACTGAACTGGAATGTATTTCCGAATCCGGCAAGCGATCAATTTACCGTGATTGGAGCGGCTGATGCGAAGGGATTAGAGGTTTTTGCCTTGTCCGGAATGAAAGTGGCTGATCTTCAATTGGTAAATGGAAAGTGCTCCGTTGACGGACTGAGTTCAGGAACATACCTTGTGGTATTGAAAGGAATTGAAAACGCATTGCCAATGCGCATTGTAATCGAATAAAATCAGAAAAAAAATAGTGTCGGCTTGTACGATTAAAAAGTTTAGCTATCTTTGCAATCCGAAATTTGTCGGAAAGAACAATTAGAAAGAAAACATGAAAGCAGGAATTCACCCGGAAGATTATAGATTGGTAGTGTTTAAAGACATGACAAATGATTATTCATTTTTGTGTCATTCATCTGCTACTTCTACTGAAACAGTAAAGTGGGAGGATGGTAACGAATATCCATTGGTTAAATTGGATATCTCTCACAAATCTCACCCGTTCTTTACAGGTATCGTTCAGTTCGTGGATACTGCTGGTCGTATCGACAAGTTCAACAGCCGTTACGCGAAATACAAGAAATAATATCGGTTTATACGATTCGAACCCCGACTCCGTCAACAGCGGATGTCGGGGTTTTCTTTTTCCCAATTTTACCTTAACTTCACTTCAGGTAACGGATCTGAAGTGTATTTTTGTAGTATGATTCGTATCATTCAATCGTTATTCATTTTTCTTCTTCTAGCCACGGCTAGCTATGCAGGGAACATCTCCAAAGGTTTTGAAGCCCTGAAACAGTACAATTATTTCGAAGCGAAAAAAATCTTCACGAAATACCTGAAAAAGGAACCTTCTGCAGCCAATTTTGGACTGGCAACGATCTATTTCAGAAACGACAACCCTTTTCATTCACTTGATTCGGCCTACATTACCATAAATCTTGCTGAACAAGCCTTCGCATCGACTTCCGATAAGTCAAAAGAGAAACTGAAAAAATACGGTTTCGAATACCTGGCCATCGCTGAACTCCGTTCGAAGATTTCAAATGCGATGTTCCAACTGGAGTTGAAATCACTGAACGAAGCAAGCCTTGACGCTTTTCAACGCAATCATCCGTGGGCACAGGAACGTTTTACGGCAATCGAATTGCGGGATTCAATTGGTTATTCCGTTGCAGAAAAAGCAGGTACTTCTGTGGCCTTTGCTGAATTCATGAAGAAATATCCGGAATCGATGCTAAAGCAAAAAGCGCAACAGGAATTCTATCGTTTGCAGTACAGGGAGAAAACGTCAGCCGGAACCCTTGCGGCATACATGAGCTTTGAAACCGCTTTTCCGGAGAACCCTTATGTTCGCGACGCTCAGGATCAGATTTTTACGCTCTCTACCAAAACCAATCAGATAGCCGATTATGCGGCATTCATCAAGCGTTTTCCGGGAAATAGAAATGTAGAACAGGCCTGGAGAAAGTTGTATCAATTATACATGGTTGACTTCTCTGCTGAACGTCTTGAGAAATTCAAAACGGAATTCCCGAATTATCCGTTTATGCAGGAATTGGAGCGCGATCAAACATTGTCAGCAACTTTGTTCCTTCCATTTAAGAAAAATGGACTTTTTGGTTGGATCGATGTGGATGGAAAAATCCTCATTCCAGCCCAATACGCCAGCGTAGGCTTCTTTAAAGATGGACTTGCATGGGCCGAAAAAGGAGGGAAATACGGATTCATTAATAAAGCAAACGAAGTCATCATTCCTTTTCAATTTGAAAGTGTAACAGACTTTGAAAAGGGCCGGGCAATTGTAGAGTCGAATGGACTGTATGGTTGCATTGACCGATCCGGGGCATTTATCGTTCCGGTTCAGTTCAAAGACCTGGGGTTACTTTCAGAAGACCTGATGTATGCCCAGAAAGATAGCCTTTACGGATACTACGATGCATTCGGATTTCAGCGCATTGCTCCACAATTCGATGAAGCATTTTCGTTCGAAAATGGTAAAGCAAAAGTGGTTTATCAGGAACTCACCGGATTCATTGACCCTTACGGAAGCTTCATTATTAAACCCTTATACGAATCGATCATTCCGTTTTCCGATTCTCTTTTCCTGACAGAAGAAGGGGACTTTTTTGAATTTGTAAAACGAAAAACACAGACCATTCTCCCATTGAAAGCTGATGCTGTAGGGAAATTGGTCAACGATAGGGCTGTAGTGGAATTCGACGGGAAAGTGGGCTATGTCAACGCAGTTGGAACTGTGGTTATTCCTTTTCAGTACGAGGCTTACACGAATGCAAGTGTACTTGGAACATTTAACGGGAACTACGCAAAAGCTGCCAGCAAAGGAAAATACGGTGTGATTGATCGCAGTGGAAAAGCGATTGTCCCTTTCCAGTACCCGAAAATGGGAGCGGTTGGAAGCTTGATTGCTGTGGAGAAAAATGGGAAATGGGGATTTATTGATTTAGCCAATCAAATGCAAATTGCTCCAACATACGAATATGCTGAATCGTTTTCGGATGGTTTGGGGATTGTCCAAAACCTTACACTTTTCGGAGCCATCAACTCCAAAAATCAAGTGGTGATTCCGCTTCAGTACACAACCATTTCGAAATTGGATAAAACCCATTACGCGGTAACGGTCGGAGCGAAAAATGGTATTTATACCGCTGCGGGCAAACTGGTTGTTCCGGCAGAATACAATCGCATGCAGAAAATCAACGACGATTTATACGCTTTGTTCAAAGGAACCGAATTACATTACTTCCAGGTGTCAACGGATAAATTGATCATCCCTCAAATTCCGGAATGATGCGCAATTTACTTCGATCATTAATGCCGCAGTTTGCGCTGAACTGGTATCGGAAACGAAAGAAAGAACAGACGCGAAAGTCCCTTGATGCAAGTCGAGAAGCCGGAAATATTCTCACCAAAGAAGAACTGAAACGACAAATTGAAGCGTGTGGAATTCAGTCCGGAGATGCTGTTTTGGTTCACAGTAGTCTTTCAAAAATCGGATACGTGGAAAATGGTCCAGCAACCGTTATCGAAGCGTTTCTGGAAGCTGTTGGTCCGAATGGACATATTCTGATGCCCAATTCACCAAATGCTTCTCTACAGTTGGATTACGTCAGAAACCTCGATATTTTCGATATCCGAATGGCAGCGTCCAGGCTTGGTGCTATTACAGAAGTCTTCAGAAACTGGCCTGGTGCACTACGTTCTGAAAGTGCAACCGAGCCCGTTTCGTGCATAGGTCCGAATGCGAAATGGTTTGTTGAAGGCCATGCGGGAGAAACAACTCCTTACACAAATAAAAGTCCGTTCTATCGTCTGGTGGAAGCAAAAGGAAAGATTGTTTATCTCGGTGTAACACTTGATAATGCCGGAACATCGCTTCATTTATTAGAGGATGCGGTTGACGATTTTCCCTATCCGGTGTATTATAAAGATGAGTTTACATTGAAACTCATTGATGAAAACGGGATGGAAAAACACGTCACAACGAAAGTTCACAATCCGGAGCAGTCGAAATTGCGCAAATGTGATGGGTTGTTACCCGATTTTTTAGCGCTTGGAGTTTATGCAGAACACAAAATCGGAAATGCCCGGACATTGGTTTTTGATGCTGAGAAAATGTTCGATACGATGGTAAGGTTATACCGTGAGAAGGGAGTGACGATGTATACCCCGAATGGAACGCGGTGATTTTAAACTAACATTCTAGTTGTTGATTGTGCAACATCAGGACGTTGCAATGTCGCAATAGTGCGACATCAAATTTTTCACCCGAAATTCACGTTAATTTTTCGACCGATTTCATGAATTCGTAAAATCACGAATTTGCGCTAAATCGCTATTTTTGTACCACAAATTTATTCCTATGTCACAACGCAACTGGACTTCTGTAAAGTCCTACACAGATATCAAATTCGAGGTTTTTGAAGGGATTGCCAAGCTAACCATCAACCGACCAAAGGTTTACAACGCTTTTCGTCCGGAAACAAATTTTGAGTTATTGGACGCACTTGAAATCTGCCGCGAGCGTCAGGATATTGCTGTGGTAGTATTGACCGGAGAAGGAGACAAAGCATTTTGTTCCGGAGGTGACCAAAACGTGAAAGGTGTTGGAGGATACATTTCCGAAAATGGTGTTCCGCGTTTGAATGTATTGGACGTACACAAAGCAATTCGTGCATTACCGAAGCCGGTAATTGCAATGGTAAACGGATACGCAATTGGTGGCGGACACGTACTTCACGTAGTGTGTGATTTGACGATTGCGTCTGACAATGCACGTTTCGGACAAACCGGACCGAAAGTAGGGAGTTTTGATGCGGGATTCGGATCATCTTTCCTTGCAAGCCATGTTGGACAGAAAAAAGCTCGCGAGATTTGGTTCCTGTGTAATCAATATACGGCTGATGAAGCAGAGAAAATGGGAATGGTGAATAAGGTTGTTCCGTTCAAGGATTTGGAAGACACAACCGTGGAATGGTGTAAAACCATCATGAAGCGTTCTCCGTTGGCAATTCGAATGATCAAACGTGGTTTGAATGCCGAATTGGATGGTCAGAGAGGTTTGATGGAGTTTGCCGGAGATGCAACATTAATGTATTACCTGATGGAAGAAGCTCAGGAAGGAAAACGAGCGTTCCTTGAGAAACGTGAACCAAACTTCCAGCAATTCCCGAAATTCCCTTAAACGATGTTTCAGGATTTATTCCGTTTTCTGATAGTTGTTGCAGAGAAGGCTCCTGCTGCCGATACGTTGAAACAAAAGGTTGCGACCGGGTTTGAAGGCCGTTTTGAAAAAGCCGTAGGTTTTACGTTTGACGAAGCGAAGCACAAATTGATCTCTATGGCCAGTAACCTTGTTATTGCTGCCATCATTGTTTTTGTCGGCTGGTGGTTGGCAAAAACAGCCGGAAAGGCGCTTCGAAAAGTGTTGACCAAAAGTAAAACAGACGCAGGATTAATTACGTTCCTGACGTCGCTTGTTGTGATCTCGCTGAAGGTTCTCGTGATCATTACTGCCATTACGCAGCTTGGAGTCCAGATGACTTCGTTCATTACAATCCTCGGAGCGGCCGGGTTGGCAATTGGTATGGCTTTCAGCGGAACGCTTTCGAATTTTGCGGGAGGTGTAATGATCCTTTTCTTCAAACCTTTCAAAGTAGGAGACACCATTTTGGCATTAACTCACGAAGGCAAAGTGACTGAAATCCAGATTTTCTACACCTATCTGAATACCGGCGATAACAAAGTGGTGATCCTTCCGAATGGACCACTGGCGAACGGGAATCTGGTGAATTTTACCAAGGAGAAAAAACGTCGCGTTGAGTGGACGTTTGTTTTGGATCCTGAAGCGAACTACGTACTCGCTCACGAAACATTATTGAATATTGTTAACAGCGAACCCAAAGTTCTGCCAAAACCGGCACCAACAGTAGTGCTGAATGCTATTCAGGATGGTGCTCCGCAAGTCCTGGTTCGCGCGTGGGTAACAACAGATGAAAAAAGTCAGTTGTTTTACGATGTTAACAACCGCGTTTACGCAGATTTCAAAGAGAAACAAATTTCATTTTACACTCCGAATTAATGTCAGTTGATTTAAACAATCATCCTGTTATTCAGGCCTATAACGAGTGGAACAAATTCGGGGAACTACTTGGAATGACGTTTCGTATTCTCGAAGCCGGAAAGGTTGAGTATTATCTGAAAGTAGGCCCCGAGCATCTTGCTACCCTAAAAGCCGCTCACGGCGGAGTTCAGGCCGCACTATTGGATGCAGCCCTTGGAGTTGCGGCCCTTTCGGTTGTGTGTACCGATGATAAAGTAGTTGCGACTGTTTCGCTTTCGATTCAATACCTGCGTCCGGCCCTGGTTGGCGATGAATTGATTGTGAAAGCCAGTGTCATGAAAAAAGGACGCTCATTGGTGTTTACCGAAGGACACATTTTCAATCAGCATGGAGATTGTCTTGCTACAGCGCAGGCTTCAATGAATGCATATTCAGTTCAGAAGGTTTTCTAAGAGAATTATCAATTATCAATGAATAAATTATCAAGGTCTTCCATCTTGATAATTGATAATTATGTCATTGATAATTCTATCATTGATAATTTCAGGAATACATTCACAACCTCTCTTGCCTCCCTAACATCATGAACCCTCAAAATTTTCGCACCTTTACTTAGCGCCAACGCATTCAACGCTGTAGTTCCGTTTAGTGCGTGTTTTGCATCGGTTTCCAACAATTTGTAAATCATCGACTTTCTTGAAATACCCACTAATAATGGTAAATCGAAGATCTTCAGACGTTCCATGTTGCTGAACAATTCGTAATTCTGTTCCAATGTCTTAGCGAAACCAAACCCCGGATCAATCGCCAGATCAAGAATGCCTGCTGCATGGGCTGCAGAAATCCGCTCTGAGAAATACTGAAGAACTTCGGTTGTCAGATCGTTGTAATCTGTGAATTGATTCATGGTTTGCGGTGTGCCACGCATGTGCATGATAATCAGTGGTACCCGGTGTTTGGCAACAATACCGAACATCAATGGGTCAATTGTTCCGGCAGAAACATCGTTAATGATATCTGCGCCTGAATTCAGTGCTTTTTCGGCAACTTCACTTCGGAAAGTGTCAACGGAAATCAACAGCTTCGGATAATGTTTTTTTGCAAAAGAAATAGCAGGCTGAATTCTGTTCCATTCTTCTTCCGCTGAAATATCGACAGCTCCGGGACGCGTAGAATACCCTCCGATATCCACAATGTCGGCTCCCTGTGCCACGCAAACTGCTATTCTGGCTTCAATTGCTGATACTGAACTTGTTCTGCTTTCTTCGAAAAAAGAATCGGGTGTGCAATTCACAATTGCCATGATCTTCGGTTGATCAAAAGTGAATAACTTACCCTTGCAGTTCCAGTTCATTTTTCCTTTAATTTTACTACTTTCAGCCCTGAAAAAATCAGACAGCTTCATGCAGCAAACATCGGAACAATATCAACAAATCATACAACATTGCAGGGAAATTTTTCAGAAAAAAAATACCGATTACGGTACTTCCTGGAGAATTGCCCGTGCGAGTTCGTTAACCGATCAGCTGTTCATTAAAGCCAACAGAATCAAAACGATTCAGGAAACGAAAACGAACAAGGTAGGAGAGAGCATCGATGGAGAATTCGGTGCAATCATCAATTACTGTGTGATGGCCATTATTCAGGTTCGTGATAAAGGGACCTTGCCGTTGGAACTGAGTCCGGACTTGGCGTTGAAGTTGTACAACGAAGTGGTAAATGAAGCGTACGAACTGATGCTGATGAAAAACCACGATTACGGTGAAGCATGGCGGGATATGCGTGTTAGTTCGCTGACCGATATGATTCTGATGAAGTTACTCCGCGTAAAGCAAATTGAAGACAACGAAGGACAAACGCTCATTTCCGAGGGAATTGACTCCAATTACTTCGATATGCTGAACTATGCTGTTTTTGCGTTGATTCACCTTTCTGAACAGTAGCAATGAAAAGAACCAAACATGCACTGGGCGGTTTATCCATGCCGTTGAATACAATGGCTGTGATTATGCAGTTCATTGGACTGTTGTGTTTGCTTGGAACGCAGTTGACGTTTCTGAGTAATTGGTCCGGATTGTTCTGGACTATGGGAATTGTACTTGTTGGAATCAGTATTCCAATTCTGGTGCTGTTTAAAGGCGGAACGTTGCTCGCTTATTATGGTCGCTTTGCAGCCGGATTCATCGTTTTGCTGATTGCTATTTTACAAGCGTGTTCGGTTTCTGACTTTGCTGCATTCATTGAACGCTACGCATCGGATGCCGCGGTAGCAAGTCACATAAAAAACTGGGTTGGATTGGAATCATTCGGGTTTGCAGTGTTTTCAGAAAACGCCAAAGCGATTGCTCTGATTGTTATTGTGCTGGAGTTTGTTTGTGCTGTGGGAATTCTGATCGGTGGTTTCGTGCGTTTCAATGCCATTGTTTTAACGGTCATAACCGGATGGTATGCACTCTGTTTTCTGCACAGTTCATTCAATTCCGCAGAAACGTTTGTAGATGAGAATACGTACGCGCTGAATTCAAAGGAAGGTGAGGAAACACTATTGCGACTGGCCTCAAAAGACCAGACTATTCTGCACTCGGATAAAACTCCTGAATCTATAACCATTCAGGAAAAAGTAAAAGTGGACGAAGTTCGAACTCAGGTTAACTGGCGTTTTATTCCGAAAAATGCCTTCACCAATAACCTGAACCTCGGAGTAAGTACATTTTTCTCCCTTGTTTTGTTCTGCTTGTGCTTGGTTTGTTCCATTTTCGGAAAACACATTTATGCCAACACGGTAAAAACGAACTGGATGCTCATTCCTGTTCTGACCGGAATTACGGCGCTTGTTTCGGTATTCATTCACTGGTACGTTCCGTTGTTCTTTGTTCCGATTGTTTTGTTGAGTTGCCTGGTTGTTTTCCGGTCGGGGGGACGCTTGTTCGCCAATCACGTTGGAACCACGCTGGTAGCCGTGACTTACATCATCCTATTTTTGAATTTTTCCACTACACTGGGATTGAATATCAGTAAGAATCAAGAGAAAGCACCCCATAAATCGACTGTTCGTAAAAACTGATCATACCGAAAAGTACACATGAGAAGAAAAATTGTTGCAGGAAACTGGAAAATGAATCTTGACCTTTCAGAGGCGCGAAAACTATTTAATGATGTTCAACAGCTAAAAAGTAGCGTGGACGTCTACGTTTTTCCATCGGCTGGTTTTGTGACTGAGTTTGCTGCAAATCAAACTAATGTTAGTGTTGGTGCTCAAAACGGGTATCACAAAGATTCCGGTGCCTATACCGGAGAAATGAGCATGAAGCAGTGGGCAAGCTGCGGCGCGAAAGCAGTATTGATTGGCCACTCTGAGCGCAGAGAATACTTCAATGAAACCAGCGCAGTGCTGAAAGAAAAAGTGGATGCAGCTTTGTCAAACGGATTGATTCCGTTTTTCTGTTGCGGAGAGCCTTTACCGATTCGCGAAGCAAGAACTTACCTGGATTTTGTAAAAAGACAATTGGAAAAAAGCTTGTTCCATTTGACGGAGGAACAATTCGGCAAATGTGTTATCGCTTACGAACCAATCTGGGCGATTGGAACCGGTCTTACTGCTTCTACCGAACAAGCGGAAGAGATGCATGCGGCAATCCGTTCCTGGATCCGGGAACAGTACAGTGAAGAAACTGCAAACAATTGCTCGATTTTGTACGGTGGAAGTTGTAACCCTTCTAATGCTGAAGCGTTATTTGCGTGCCCGAATGTAGATGGAGGGCTCATTGGTGGAGCTTCACTCAAAGCAGAAGATTTCGCAGTATTAATTGATCCAGCAACATGGAATATGTAGAATTGACACTTTCCTTAAAGCCGCGTTCACCGTGGTCGGAGATTCTTGTTGCGGAATTGGCCGAACTCGGTTATGAAAGCTTTGTGGAAACGGAAGACGGAATTCAGGCCTACGCACCATCCAATTTGGGTGATCCCGCACTTCACTTACGTCAGACTTCGTTGGCAGATCATCCGGATGTAGAGGTGACACACAGTGTCAGACTTATTCCGCATCAAAACTGGAATGCCTTATGGGAATCGGATTTCAAGCCTGTGGTGGTGTCTTCGGAACTTGCTATTCTTGCTCCCTTTCATGATGTGGAGGATTTTTCTCAACGTCTGAAAATCATCATCCAGCCGCAAATGAGTTTTGGAACCGGACACCATCAGACTACCTTCCTCATGAGCGAGTACCTGTTGGAACAGGAGGATTTCTCCCAGCCTGTATTGGATATGGGAACCGGAACCGGCGTACTGGCTTTTTTGGCTGAAAAACTGGGCGCAGAGAAAATTGTTGCGGTGGACATCGAACCGTGGTCGGTAGAAAATACCATTGAAAATGCAGAACGGAACGATTGTACCCACATCGAAGCACTTTGCGGTGATGTTGATGTACTTCCGGACTTGAAATATGGCACTATCATTGCCAACATCAACAAAAATGTATTGAAGAGCCACCTTCCTACATACGCTGAACTTGCATTGCCAGGCGCAACTTTGTACCTGTCAGGCTTTTTTGCGAGCGATGTGGACGAGGTGATTGCCGAAGCCGGTAAAGTTGGCTTCGAATACGTCAGAACAAAAGAATTAGAAACATGGGCTGCACTGCAGTTTAAACGCGTATAGTTATGAAAAGAATCGGGTTTATCGCTTTTTGTTTGTTTGTTACCGTGACTTCCTTCGGGCAGTCTTATCCAATGGATAAAGAGAAATTCGTGAAAGCTTTACAAAGCTTAACTTCCGAATACCTTACCAAGGAACAACGTAGTTTCATTTCCGATGAACTGGAAGTGAGCCTGGTAAAAAACAATTCGTTCCCGGAAAAGTATTACACCCAAATGGTGAATACCTGTAACCTTCTGGAATCGAAGAAGCTCAAAGCATATCCCGATGTATTTTACTACGTGTACTCGGTGTATTCTTTTGTGAAAACGAAACAACCCGAATCGTCCTTTGCCGCATGGCATGCTTCTGTGGATAAGCTACTCGATGCCAAGAACATCAAAAAGTTCTCGGATTTCATTGAAACTTCTGCCGGGTTCTTCTCCGACAACAAGATCATGGATGGCCCGAATGCTGCATGGTACGCCTACGGAAATTATACGTTTGAATTCTCCGATCGTCCGATGATTCAGTTCAACGATGTTCGTTTGGTGTGTGGGTTCATCAACAAGGACAAGCGCGACAAAGAAGACCCACGTTTTCTGGATTCTATGGTGATTTATCACACGACAGGAGCTTACGACCCGATTTTGAAGAAATGGGACGGAAAAGGCGGAACGCTTGACTGGGTGAAGGCAGGATTGAAAGCCAATGAGACTTTTGTTGAATTGAATCGCTACGACCTGAACCTGAAATCTGAAAACCTTACGGCTGACTCTGTAGCGCTCACTTGTTCATTGTTTCCGGGTAAGAAAGTAATGGGGAAATTGAACGATCGCGTATTCCGTCCGACTAAAGGAGCTGAGCGCAGTTATCCGAACTTTACCTCATACGAGCGTCGTTTGGCAGTGAAGAATATTCGTCCGGATATGGATTACATTGGCGGATTCTCATTAGCCGGGGATAAAATTGAGGGAGTTGGGACAGCTGCCGAACCTGCAACGTTAACGGTTTATCGAAATACCAAACCATTTATAACCTGTAACGCACAATCGATTGTATTCGGACCTACGCAGGTGCACTCCCCAAGTGCCAAAATGGTGATGAAAATCGGAGAAAAAGATACTTTGTCGCACCCGGGAATAGATTTCCGTTACTGGGCCGACTCGAACAAAATTGAATTGACACGCGGAAAAATGGGAATTGCCATTGCTCCGTTTATTGATACGTATCACAAACTGGATTACTACGTTCCGTTGGTTACCTGGTACAGAACTTCGAATGAATTGATTCTTGGATTTGAACCGTTTGGAAACAACGAACAGCGTGTCGCACGCCTGGAGTCGAGAAATTACTACGATGCAAAATTGTACGATCGCCTGCAGGGACTTGGTGAAACACACCCGTTGGCAGCAATTTACAATTACTGTTTCAAGTACGATGAATTCTACCTTACCGAAGGTAAAGTGGCCAGCGCATTGGGCTACACGGTAGAACAATGCCGTTCATTGATTCTTGAATTAGCGAGTTACGGCTTCCTGAGTTACGATTCCGAATCGAAAATGGTATTGGTAAACCAGAAGACAGAGAACTTCGTGAAAGCAAGAGCGGGTCGTTTGGATTACGATAACCTGATGTTCGTTTCGGATTTACGTCCAAAGAAAATTGAAGGGAAAACAGCAGAAGAAATTGCAGGCGATCCGAAGCTCCGCTACCTTGATTCACTCTACAAAGTTCAAACGAAAGAACGTACTTATTTGAAGGAATTCGGTAAGTTCAGCCTGAGCTCTATGGAGTTGAGCCTTAACGCTGTTGATCAGGTGAAAATCTCAGACCTTCAGTCAACATTCGTTCTTCCGGAAAAAGGAAAAGTAGTGGTCAAAGAAAACCGCAATTTCGACTTTAACGGATGGGTGAACGCCGGGAAGTTCCAGTCGTACACTACGGTTTCTTCGTACAACTATGCATTGAATAAGATCATGTTGACGAAGACTACTGAAAGTACAATCAAAGCCCGTCCGCTGAAGAAAGAAGATGGAAATCAGAATATTCTCATGACGTCGTCGATTACCGGAATTACCGGAGAAATTATCGTTGATGCGCCAAATAACAGATCTGGTATGAAGCCGGATACAGGTTTCCCGAAATTGGTTTCTTCACAACCTACTAAAGTATACTACAACGCCAAAGAAATTTACAAGGGAGCGTACGATTCAACACGCTTCTATTTTACTGTAGCGCCGTTTGATCTGGATAGTCTCGACAACTTTAGCGAGCGTCACATTGCACTTAAAGGAGAGTTGACTTCAGCGGGAATCTTCCCGGTATTTCCGGAAACACTGAAGATTATGCCGGATTACAGTTTCGGGTTCTCGACAAAGTCTCCTGAAACCGGATACACGTTCTACGGAACAAAAGCGAAGTACAACAACAAGATTTTATTGTCGAATAACGGTTTGCAAGGATCAGGTAAAATTGACTTCATCCAATCCACATCCGAATCCATTGATCTGTTTACGTTCCTTCCTGATTCTACAGTTGGATTCGCGAAATTTGTGAACCGTCCGGTGGAGATCGGGGTTCAATATCCGGATGTAAATTCACCTGAGGCGTACATTACATACATCCCGAAAAGAAACATTCTGAAGGCTTCTTCCACACAGACAAGTGATCTTGTGTTCTTCAAAGGTGAAGCGAAATTGAAAGGAACAGCTGTGATTCAGCCGAACGGAATGACCGGAATGGGAATCATGGTCATGCAGAAAGCAAACCTCGGATCCGATAACTTCAAGTTCAAACGCTGGGACATTGATTCCGACACTTCCATATTCAACCTCAAGAATACCTATAAGGAAGAAGGGGAGGAAGACCTTGCGTTTAAGACCGATAACGTAACTTCTCACGTTTCGTTCAAAGACAGAAAAGGTGAATTCAAATCGAATGACGGTGAGTCGACGATTACTTTCCCGGTGAACCAGTACGTTTGTAAAATGGACATCTTCACCTGGTTAATGGATGCAGATGAAGTGGAATTGTCTTCGAAAGAGAAAAAAGAAGAGATTTCGATCAATTCAGACCTTGATCTGGTTGGCCCGAACTTCTTCTCCATCAATCCGAAACAGGATTCCCTGCAATTCCGTGCGCCGAAAGCTAACTTCTCAATGAAGCAAAAAACCATTTACTGTTCGAAAACAGAGTTTATTGACGTTGCCGATGCGCGTATCTATCCGGATAGTATGAAAGTAGTCATTCGTAAAAAGGCAGAAATGGATCCGTTGGTGAATTCCCGAATTGTGGCCAACTACATTACCAAGTACCACCAGTTTACGCAGGCAACAACGAAAATTACTGCGCGTAGAGCTTATACTTCACAGGGTATGTATCCGTATTTCGATGCAGATTCTACGAAAACACTCATTGCAATGGAGAAAATCGGGGTCGATTCGTCTTACCAGACAGTTGCAACGGGTGTAATCAAGAGTGATGCGAACTTTAAGTTGTCTTCGCAGTTCGATTACTACGGAAAAGTTGACATCAAAGCAGCGAATCCATTGATTTATTTCTCCGGTGCAACACGTATTAACCATACCTGTGAAAAGTTCCCAAGAAACTGGATGTCGTTTACGTCTCAAATCGATCCGAAAAACATTCAGATTCCGGTGTCGAACCAAATGAAGACACTTGACGGACAGCCAATTGCAGCAGGAATTGTATGGCATGATTCACGTACAAAAGACAGTATTCGTCTGTACCCTACATTCCTTTCTGCACTGGAAAGTCCGAATGATCCAATCCTCATTACTGCTTCGGGATTATTGCAGTACGATTTCAATGCGAAGGAATTCCAGATTTCAAGCAACGATAAATTTGTAAACAGAAACGCAGCCGGAAACTTCCTGGCGTTACATACCGGAACATGTTCAATGAGTGGTGACGGGGTGATCAACCTTGGAATGGACTACGGAGACATCACCGTTGATGCCGTTGGGGTGGTGAACTACGATCAAAGTACCGGAGTGACGGAGATTAACTCAACCATGCGCTTTAACTTACCAATGGACAAAGGTGTGTGGGAAAATCTGGGTGATCGATTGGTTGCTTACGAAGGTGTGAAACCGATTGAAATGAGCAATACAACACTGGAGTTGGCATTGATCAACTGGCAGGATCAGAAAACTGCGGATAAAATCAAGGAAGACTACACACTTTCGGAAGATAAAAAATTGAAGCGCGTTCCGGATGCATTGGATAAATCAATTGTAATTACCGGTGTTCGTTTGAAATCAATTCCGACGAGCAAAGATGAAAAAGGATTGATGTCGAGTGTGGAAGGGGCAGGAATTGTAAACCTTTACGGAAAAGGCGTAATGCGTCAGGTTGTGTTCAGAGGATTCTTTGAGCAAATCTACTCCGGAAACGGTGACCACTTTGCGTTCAACATGCAGGTTCCGGGCGGATCGGATTACTTTATGGATTACATGATGGTGAAGAAAGAAGGAACGTTACGCATCATTACCGGTGACGCTGAACTTTCTGCTGCAATCAATGCGATCAAAGAAGACAAGCGCAAAACCAAAGATTTCACGTATATGATCAGTAACGATTCTGTGTTAATCGGAAAACTAAACCGTATATTTGAATAATGGTAACTGACTTTCTAGCGGCAATTCCGGCATATTTTCTTGGCTCAATCCCCACTGCAGTCTGGATTGGTAAGGCTAAGTATGGAGTTGATGTGAGAGAATTGGGGAGTAAGAACGCCGGGGCAACCAATACGTTTCGCGTGTTGGGTAAAAAGGCAGGAAAGGTGGTGCTCACAATCGATGTTCTGAAAGGAATGTTTGCCGTTCTTATTCCGTTTTTTGTACTTCCTTACAAGTTTGAAGCTGCCGAACTGACACATGTTCAGTTGGTAGCAACGTTTCTTGCAGTGCTCGGACATGTGTTTCCGGTTTTTGCCGGATTCCGTGGTGGGAAGGGCGTGGCAACTTCTTTGGGAGTAATCATTGGACTTCAACCTGTAGCTGCACTGATTTGTATTGGAGTGTTCCTGGTGGTGTTCATCGCATCCAACTATGTTTCCCTTGGATCAATTTGTGCGTCTGTTGCTTTTGCTCTATTGCTGTGGTTCGCTTTTGAAATCAAAACCATTGCCCTGCCTATCTTCGGAACGCTGCTGGCAGGCATCGTTATTTTTGCTCACCGAAAAAACATCAATCGCTTAATTCACGGAGAAGAAAACAAAATGAACCTTTTTAAGCGCTAAGCGTACAACGTAGGCGAATGAACTGAATTGCTGGCCGTTAGAAAATATATCCCTTCACTATTCTGTTTACTGCTCTTTGTGGCGTCAACAGGATTTTCCTTCTCTCAGGAATCCGAGGAGGAGTTGAAAGCAACTGCCGAAAAATTATTCGAAAACGAACAGTATGCCGAAGCAAAAACTTACGTGGAACGGTTACTGGCATTGAATCCGAGGTCGACTGATTACCAGTACAAATATGGAACGTGTTTGCTGTACAGCGGTTACAAAAAGCAGGACGCATTCAAGTACCTTTCGTATAGTGTGACCGATCCGAACATCAATGTTGCGGCGTATTTTTTTCTCGGAAAAGCCTATCACCTGACGTATCAGTTCAACGAAGCTATCAAGAATTACGAGCTGTACAAGCAAAAAGCCGGAGCGAATGTCAACAAGAAATTTGACGTCAATCGTCAAATTGAAATGTGTCAGAACGGTAAGCGCCTGCTTTCTACCATCACCGAAATCATTGTACTCGATAAAAAGGAAATCAAAACCGAGGACTTCTTCCGGATTTATGACCTTAGAAACATCGGCGGAGAAGTTGTGGTTACCGCAGGTTTTCAAACCAAAATCGACAAAAAGAAAAATTATACACCGCTGATTCATTTCCCGCCTAATGCGAAAGAAGTGTATTACGCTTCTTACGGAGAAACAGACAACGGACACAAAGACATTTATTCCCGCAAAAAATTACCGGACGGTTCCTGGGGACTTCCGCAATTGGTTCAGGGAAATGTAAATACCAGCTACGATGAAGACTATCCGTACATGCATCCGGGTGGCGAGTACTTGTATTTCAGTTCTAAGGGACACAATTCCATGGGAGGATATGACGTGTTCCGCTGTAAACTCGATCCTGAAACCGGGAAATTTGGTCCGCCCGAGAACATTGACTTTGCCATTTCTTCCACGGATAATGACATGTTCTACGTCGTGGATTCACTGGATCAGTACGCTTGTTTTGCTTCTGCGCGTCAGAGTACAAACGGTAAAATGTTCGTTTACCGCGTAAAAGTAGACCGCATTCCGCTTCAAATAGCTGTGATCAAAGGAGACTTTGCTTCATCCATTAAACCGGAGAACAAGAAAATTTCAATTGTTGTTACGGATTACGCAAGCGGAGAAAAAGTCGGAACATTCAATACCGATGCAAAAGGAAAATACCTGATTACGCTCCCAAAAAGTGGAAAGTATCAGTACGAAATAAAAGTGGACGGAAGTTCCACGACACACAAGTACCTCATGACGGTTCCGTATTCCAAGGAATTCAGGCCGTTGAAGCAGCACATTCAGGAAGAAATGCTGGAGTCGAGTGAAATTGTGAAAGTGACAGACCTGTTTAACGAAAGCTTTGATGATCCGTTGGCAGTTTTGGCTGAAGTCATTCAACAACGGGCTGAATTGAATGTGAACGTTCAGAATTTCAACCTGGAAGAAATCGAAAACAAGGGGAAAGAGAACGAGATATTTGCGGATTTGGGGTTGTCGAAAGATGCGACTCCACAGGAAATTCAGTCGAAAGTTGAAGAACTGGTTCAGAAACAGGAAACTACAGCAAATGGGACACAGAAGTTAACGGATGGAGCCCGGATTCAGGCAAATGAGGCGTTGACAGATGCTGAAAAACTACAAAACGAAGCAAAAGCATTGGTTGCTCAGTCGAATGGAGTACCGGATAAAGAAAAATACGATTTGCTAAAAGAGGCAAAGGAGCGTATGGATAAAGCCGATGAACTTAAAGCTGAAGCAAATTTGTTGATTCATTTTTCCGATTCTCTTGGACCTGAGCTGGCAAAGGAGAAAAAAGAGCTTGGAGAGTTAAAGGAACTTACGACAGCTGTTAAAGCAAGCGTTCAATCGGATAAAACCGACAGCATTCCGGCACTATTGCAACAGCAGGCGGACTTGTTGAAAGACGTGAACGGAAATCAGGCGAAAAACCCTATCGATCCCGTACTCGCAGAGAAAAAAGAGATCGTTCAGAAAGGAAACAAGCTGGATGAAACGCTTACATCGTATAAGAATTCGTTGAAGGATAAGACCAATGAACTTGAACAGCTTCAACAGGAATTGGCCGTCGCTAAGACAAAGGAAAAACCGGCAATTGAATCGAAAATAGGGGTGTTACAGAACGATACAACCTTGTTGAAAGGTGAGATTGCTGTGCTGGAGAAGAAGATTGAAGATAACAGAAAGCAGGAAAAAGCAATTGAAGCAGAATTGCAATTCCTTCAAAATGTAAACAACGTTGTGACGACAAATCCGCCGACTACAGATCAGGTGAAACAGCGTGTGAACGAAGTGGATTCGAAAAATGTTCGTTCGCTGGATTTGTACATCGATACGCAGTTGCAGCAGTTGGAGAAAAATCCGCAAGTCGCCGGAACCAATGGCCATGAAACAGACCCACAAGAGGAGCTTGACAAAGGGATGAGCGAGCTGGAGGCTCAGGTAAACAAGTTCAACGAAGAAGAAGCATCCATTGATTCTGCTCCGAATTTGACTCGGAACGAGCGAGCACAACTGAAAATTGATAACGACAAAAAGGTATTGAAGGAAATCAATGAACTTGAGTCTGATTTGAAGGAAGAACTGGCGAAGAATCCGAACAATGAAAAGGCAAAAACGCAATTGGCTCGCGTTGAGCAGGTGAAAACAGAGGCAGAAGGAAATATTGCGAAGAATCAGAAAATCATCAACGATTCCCAGGGGTCAACTTCTGCTGGTGTAACTGCCGAAAAAGAGTTGAAAACGGTTTATCCGACTTACGCAGCTGAGAAATCGGCGATCAAGGAAAACGATCCGGCCAAACAATTGGAATCCCTGAACCAACTCGACGAAAAGTTACTGGATAAAGTAACGACCGAATTGCAACAGGTAGAACAACAATTGGCTAATGATCCGACGAATCAGGGATTGAAAGATCGTAAAACGGCTCTTACCGAACTGAAGCAGAAGACTGAGCAGAATATTTCGGATCGCAGAACAGCAATTGAAAGAATGAACGGCGGTACTGACGTGGCAATTACTCCTGAAAGCGAATTGAAGGAATTGATTCCGGATTATCAGGCGCAACAGGACGCTGTGAAGACGAACAATCGTCGTGTAGAACTGGAAGCACGCAACGAAATTGATGAAGAGGCACTGTTTAAGATTGCTTCCGGGTTGAACGATGCAAAAGAAGCCGCAACCGCGAATCCGAATGACCCGAAACTGACTGCAAAAGTGAAAGCACTGGAGAAACTGCAGACAGATACAAAGGCGAAAATTGAAGAGCGTAAGAAGGAAATCGCAACGCTTCCGCCTTTGGCGGATACGAACGTTGTCGAGGTAATCGAAACTTCACCGAAAGAAGAACTTGAAAAACTTGTTCCGGATTACGAAGAACGCATTGCAGCTGTTCCAACGGGAGACAGAAAAGAAGAGTTAACTGCCCGTAAGGAAATCGAAGAACAGGTCGTTAAGACCGCCAAAGACGAATTGGGCCAGGTAAATGAATTGCTGGCTGCAACTCCGGAGGATCAAACATTGAAAAATAAGAAGGATGCCTTGACAGAATTGGTTGCATCTAAAGAAGCTACAATCGCTGATTACGAAAAAGAACTGACCCAAATTGCTGCTACGGATAGCATTCCTGAAACCAACAATACAGACCAACTGAAATCGGAAGTTCGTCCGAACTACCAGGCAAATCTTGATAAAATCGAACGATCTAACCTTCCGGAAGATGAAAAAGCAGATGCTCGTCTGAAAGAGGAAGAAGCGCTGTTGACAGATGTCGAATCTCAGATAGCGAAAAACGAAAAAGCCCTCGCAAAAGATCCTCAGAATACCACGTTGAAAGAGAAGACAGATGATCTGAAGGAATTCCAGGCTATTCAGGAAGCAAAGGTAGAAGAGCAGAAAACCGATGCGGTTGCAATCGAGAAAGCGAAGATTAATCCGGAAGTACTGACTCAGGACATTTTACCGGAATACCAGCTTCCAACCGAACAGGAGCTGGCAACGAAAGACGAAGCAAAGCAGAAAGAACTGGCGAAACAGGAACAGGAATTGCGCGAAGCGTTGGTGAAACAACAGAATCAGAACGAGAAGAAATTGAAAACTGGCTTTGATCCGAAGTTGGTTGCTGAAAACCGCGTGATTACTGAGTTGATATCGCAATCCGTTGAACGTGAAAATAGAATCGGAGAAGGAGGTACAACAGAACCGACCGCTCAGAATCAATTGGCAGAGCGCTTAACTCCGGAACAGAAATCAGGATTAACAGAGAAACCTGCGACTGTTGCACAAGCGGATGAATTCATCGGAGTGCTTTCAACGTTGAAAGAAGAATTGGCTTCCGAATTGGATAATCCGGATTTGACCGATACAGAGCGCAAGACAAAAGAGGAGCAACTTCAGATTGTAAACGATCGCCTTGAAGTATTGGCGGAAACGAAAAAAGACCTTCAGGCAACAACTCCTGAGCTGACAACAACAGACAGTGGTGCGGATAAGCGTTTGAGCGAGTTGAAAACGGAAGAACAGCGCATTCAGGAAGAATTGAAAACCGCTGAAGGCGCAGACAAACGTAAGTTGGAAAAGGAACTGAAAGTCGCATCAACGGAACGCCAGCAATTGCAGGATTCCGTAACGACAGCAGAAATTGCGGCGGTAAAAGAAACACGTGAAGCGAAGACAAACACGTTGCCTGAGGGCGATCCGATCAAAGAAGTGGTGACGGCTCGTTCAACTCCGGAAGAAAATCCATCTGCAACAAAGCAGGAAGTGTTGCAACAAGAGCAGGAGGGATTGTCGTTGGTTGACGCTGCTACAAAAGGAAACGATATTGTTAGTGCGTTCAACGATGACAAAGTAGTGGTTGCACAGCCGGAAGAAATAGAGAAAGTGAAGCGCCGCTATTCGATTGAAATTGGCCAGATTGAAGGAGAGTTGGAAAAACTTGGAACTTCACCTGAAGACCAGACGAAGAAAGCGGAACTTGAAAAGCAACGTGCTGTTTTGCAGGCAAAAGTTGAAGAATTGGAGCAGATCGAGCAGCATGTGGCAGACAACAAGATTAAAAACGACTTGTTGAGCGAAGGGTTGACGGAAAATGTTACTTACGAAAAAGAAATCGAGATTCGTTCCAACCCGGATTATCCGGCCGTATTGAAGGCACAGCAGGATTTGAATGCTGTAATTAACCAGCAGAAATCCGTTGAGAAAGAAATCGCAGCACTTCAGGAACGTTATGCAAAAGAGCCGGAAAATCGTGCTGAAATTGTTGACGAACTGGCTGCTTTGAATGAAGAAATGGGGAATCTGAAAGAAGAACAGATTGCTCAGGAAAATAAAATCAAAGCTATCGTTGACGGAAAATCTCCGGATGCATTGGCATGGCAGAATGTTGTGTCGCGTGAACTTCCTGTGGTGAAACCGGCAATAGACACGGCAATCCTTGCACCGTTTGTAGCGGAAGGATTCAAAATTCAAACACCTACGGAAACTAATCCGGCACCGCTAAACAAAGATCTTCCGGTTGGAGTGAAACTACCATCAGGGTTGGTGTACCGTGTTCAGGTCGGAGCATTCGCGAAGCCGGTTCCGGAAGAATTGTTCAAGGAATTCACGCCGGTAACAGGGGAGAAGCTGAACAACGGAATTACGCGTTACATGGCCGGATTCTTCGGAAGTCGTCAGCGTGTGTTGGATGCACAGAAACAGATTCGCGCTTTGGGATACACGGATGCATTCGTTGTAGCATATTGTGACGGTGAGCGTATCAATCTTGCTGAAGCACGCAGACTGGAAGATTTGGGCTTGTGTGTGCCTCGCGATCAGGATTCCATTACAATGGAAGTTGTTCAGAATGTGATTGCGCAATTGCCGAAAGACAGTTTGAATCCTACGATTGGAAAACCATCGCCTGGTGATTACAACAAAGCACCGGGAGCCGCTGTGGCTGAGGCAGTAGAAGAGAAGAAAGGATTGTTCTACACCGTTCAGGTTGGGGTTTACAACAAGCCGGTTCCGGGCAGTCAGTTGCACGATATCAATCCATTGGTAACGAAACGCCTGGAAAATGGACAAATTCGTTATTCGAGCGGAGTCTTTACTTCCGTTGCTCAGGCTGTTCCTAAAAAGAAAGAAGCGATTTCCCTGGGAATCACAGATGCGTTCATTACTGCTTACTACAACGGTGAACGCATTTCATTGGAAGAAGCAAAACGCATTCTGGCGGAACAGGGTCCGGATGTTCTGGTGAAAGAAGAGCCGGTCGCAGTGAATGTTGCTGCTGTTGAAAACCAACTGAATGAACGCATAGAAGCGGAGAAGACAGAAAAGCTTACGGAAGAAAGAGGCAAGGCTTCATTGGTTTCGAGAGACACTTATGTAAGTTACCCGAAAGCGGAACTGGAGCAATTGAATACCGTTGGAACATTCTATTTCGACACAGTGAGCAAGCGAATCGTTTCTGCGAGCTATAGTTCTCGCAAAGCGCTTCCGGTTGTTGCTTCGGCAATGACAGAGTTCGATACGGTATACGTTGGAAAAGTAGAAGAGTCCGTTCAGCGTCAGAGTGAGCGCGTTGAAATTCTGGCCAATGGAGAAGTTTCGGGTAATCTGGCTAATTGGCTGTTGCGCGGAAACATACCGTTTGAATCTATGAAAGATACCGAAACGGAAGCTGTTAAAATAAGTATCTACGCTTCTAAAACAGCAAATTTCGACGTAATTTTGAACCAATTGGATGTGCTTGGTGTATCCTATAAAGCACTAAATGAATTGGAAAATGTGGAATAGTATTGAAACTCAGGAAAAAGTTGAAACCCTTGTCAAAGAGCAAACGGGTGAATTGAACAATTTGGTTGTATTCAACGACGATTTCAATACGTTCGATCACGTGATAGAATCATTGATCAAAGTTTGCAAGCACGAAGTGGAGCAGGCAGAGCAGTGCACGTGGATCATTCATTACAATGGCAAGTGCCAGGTAAAAATGGGCGAATATTCGAAATTGGAGCCGATGTGTACTGCGCTGTTGGACAGAGGAATTAACGCAGAGATTCAGTAAATTTTAAGAAAAAATCAAGCAAAGTATTGCAATTCCTGATTTGTTGCGTATCTTTGCACCCGTCTAAAGACAAGGCCTCGTAGCTCAATTGAATAGAGCATCAGATTACGGCTCTGAAGGTTTCAGGTTTGACTCCTGACGAGGTCACAACGACAAAAAATGATAAATGCCCGCTTCAAGTGGGCATTTGTTGTTTTATTCAATCTCAATACTAGCAAGGATTTCCTACTGTTTTAATGACTTGATTTTCAAAAAAAACTCAGTTGACCACTAAGAATGGGCAGTTAATTTTAATTGAAGGTCACACGTCTGGCAGGATAGGAGCACTTTTTAAGAAAGCAATTAATGAAAATAGAGTCTTAGAAAGGGATGCTCTCTTTTTTTATCTTCAAGAAATTCAATTGATCCTGCATCCAATTCATCAATTGTTGCGCCAGCCTCAAATAACAACTTAATACACTCATACTGATGCCAGATATTACCGTGGTTATCAGATGTCAAGCAATGAGCCGCCCAATGTAAGGGCGTGCAATTGTAATTTTTGTCCTTTAGCCTGAAATCTGCATTGCACTCCAGGAGTTTTTTCACCAGTAATTCTCTTCCGCAATAAGCCGCCCAATGTAACGCGTTTGAACCATCATGCTTTCCGACCACATTCGCATCTGTACCTTGTTCAAGCAAGTAAATGCCTACTTTTTCAGCGTTAAGACTTGCAGCCGCCAACAAAGGTGCATCGTCTCCGTTCCTAAAATAATCACCTTCAATTCGCGAACCGTGCTTTATGAATATTTGAGCAAATCGCAGTGCATCATCGTCTGATAATTTGCCGGAAATCACGGGGTCACATATCCGGTGGAGTGGATGCGCTTTGGTTTTGCAAAATGGTTGAAAGGGAATTGTAATCGGTTCATTCGCCAATTTTGAATCTGTCGCCAACAAAGTATCCAATTTATCAAATGCACGACTTTCAATACATCTCCGAACCTTACTATTCAAAAAAAGCATTCTGTATGTTTATGTCTGAGATAAAGGTAATTCCCTCGATTTAAAATTGGTACATTTGTTAATCTATTTCTGTGAATATGAAAAATTTTCCGCTTATAGTGTTTGTAGTATTAATCACATTTAGTTGTGAGAATGCAGTTGAAGTAAAGTCCAGTTCCGATAAACAATCACGCACTAATTCGGTAAATGGTGAGACGAAATCGCCAACCACTAGCAATAGTGAAGATTTTGTAATAACCTCGAAAATCACTTGTCCTAAGTGTGGTTATTCGGTTGAAGAACAAATGCCAACAGAAGTGTGTCAAATCTCATATACGTGCAAAAAATGCAAAGCTACTCTACACCCGGAAGGGGACGATTGTTGTGTCTTTTGTACTTACGGTGATCACAAATGCCCGTCAAAACAATAGCTAGCTAAACTATTAGCAACTGTTAGTACGAACTGTTTTCCAATAGTTCTTCGTGTTCCAAAATATTCTCCAAACTTTCAATCAAAAAGTTAGACGTTTCCCCGCTCGAGGTCACAAAAAGAAAAGAGCGATACGGTAGTGTCGCTCTTTTCTTTTTGCCCTCTTCTCTCACACTCCACACTCACACTGAAATTCATAGTGTTTCGCTCTTTTCTTTTCAGGGAAGAGTGTGAGAATTGAGTGTGGAGGAGGATAGACGTGTTATTAGGAGTCGATTAAATTAGTTCCCTTTTCTTTCCCTCATTTCCATTCTGTTTCTCATTCTAGTTAACTTTAGAACGTATTTAAACCACTTATCTTCGTCAAATGAAATTCATTTTAGGAGTAATACTGTCACTGTCGCTTTTCTTGTCTTGCGTACAGAAAGAAAAAAGTGATATGCCGGAAAGCATATCGGTTAGTTTAGCTAACAATCAACCGATTAAACTGTACCGTTACGATGGTTTCATTCTATTAACAGGTGTATACTGCGATTTCTTTCAGGATTTTGAACCAAATAAGGAATCGTACGCTGTTCTCATGAAAAAGCTAAATCAGAAAGACTGGAAGTTTGACTTTATTAGTTTGGAGTATGAACACTGTATGGATGATTCCATGAATGCAGCGTTCCTGAAAATGAACAGAGAGGTTTTTGGAGAAAAATTAGAATCCGTAACGTTTGAAGAAGAACAAATCGTCATAAAATTGAAAGGTGCTTCAAATTAGGTGGCATCGCACCATCGCTCTTTTCTAAAACAGGCCGATTGTTTATTTTAGCACAAGCACGATGTTTTCACTAACTGATAGGAGATTGCTTGCCGCAACCAAACAATGAAGGATATACTATTCGACTTTATCTCAAAATATGTTTCTCTGACCGAAGATGAGAAGAACGCAATCGTTTCGTTGGATCTGTTTCGTTCGGTGAAGAAAGGAACGATTTTACTCGAAGCGGGGCAGAAATCGAAAGACAGCTATTTTATTCTAAAGGGCTGTATTCGGACGTATTACCTTGTTGATGGTGAGGAAAAGACTACCGGGTTCTATACTGAAACGGAAGTCTTGACACCTCCGTGTGTCATCAGTAAAACACCATCCGATTATTACATCAGTTGTTCGGAAGATTCGATACTTGCTGTCTCCAACGCTGATATGGGCGTAGAAGTAAACAGTAAGTTTCCAAAGTTTGAAACACTGTGCAGAATCTTATCCGAAGAACTTTTGGCGAAACAGCGAATTGACTTCGACGCGTTTAAAACTTCTTCCCCGGAACAACGGTACCTGAACTTACTGGAAAAACGACCGGATCTTATTCAGCGTGTTCCACAACACCAATTGGCGAGTTACCTGGGGATTCAGCCTCAGTCATTGAGCAGACTCCGATCAAGGATTTTGGAAAAAGGCAAAACATAACCTTATTTCTTCACTTAAGTGAACGATTTTCACTCTCATGTCGATTGATCTTTGTCGTATTGTTAAGATCAATCGTATGAATACACAAAAGACATCACAAAATGCGCTGGAAGACATCAAAGTCAATGTAAAGCTGAAACTTGCTATGCTATGGGCCAGTTTGATGTTTCTCTACATCTATGTTGATTATTTCCACTTATACATGCCGGGCATGATGAATGGCATTCAGTCGGGAAGAGTGTTTGAATTTGAGATTACGCAGGGATTTCTTTTGGCAGCACTCGTGTCAATGACCATTCCGTCACTGATGATTTTCCTTTCCGTTGCGCTCCCCGCTAAAGTAAATCGTTGGGTAAATCTTGTCATTGCTTTGGTGTTCATTCCATTCACGCTGTTCAATCTTGCCGGAGAGACCTGGATGCACATGGTGTTTGGCGCTGCTGTAGAAGTTGTTCTGCTTTGCCTGATTATTCGCTATGCGTGGAAATGGCCGAGTAGCGGATCATGAATTTAGCTGCTACTTTAGCGCGAGGATCTTGCTCGTGTTAACGTAGCTAATGGTTTTCTTTTGAACATTTCTCGTGAGAATTGAAGAAAACACTACTATTGTAGTCGTTAACTTAAATTCATGACCAGAAACATAAATCGAGAAGAGGCCTTACAGCTTGCGGCAGAGAAAATGCGCCTGAAAAAGGAAAAAGAAGCACGTGAGGAAAAAGAATTCTATGAACGTATTACCTCCGGGCCGCAATGGCTTGTCTTTAAATTGGTTGTTGGCATCTGTACGCTGATGGCCCTGATTACCACCATTGAAGTCTTAGTTGACGGTCCAACAAAGAAACTCACGGAAAACGATTGGAAAATTGATAGAAACTGGGAATACACCTGGCACAAAGTGCTGGATGTGGAAGGGTACATGTTCACTCCAACATTAGGAGACTGGTACGATCGGAAAGAAAATAGTCTTGCAATTACCTATTCACCCATTTTCCGTACCGGAAAGAAATTGGTTTTTGATCAGGAAGTTAAGGGCTTCACGATAAAAGACCACGAAGAAATCAGACAGCAATCGATCTTTAACTGGTTTCCTTTGTTCCAAATCGCGCTGCTCATTCCGTTGGCTACTTATATTTTCCGTCGACAAAGTGCCTGGTTTAACTTTGCACGTGTTGCGTCGTTTGTATTGGTGTTTCCGGGAATGCTGCTGGTGATCTTCCTGACGATGTTGTAACCGAGGCTTCTCTGGTGCTTTTTTTTTAACAGCTCCTGTTAAATTCCTTATATTCAGTTATTAGAAAATTACATTCATGAAATACCTGATGTTGTTCGTGATTACGTGTGTTACACCGCTACTCTCCTTTTCTCAATTTGATGAGGAAAAAGTAGCTTCACTGGCTACAATGAAGAACTATCTTGGAAATGGGTGGACTACCGAGGTTGTAATCGAAAACGACTATTGGGATTTAGATGAGTACCCGGTAATTTTCATAGACATTTGCAATGATAAAACTCAGGAAGACAATGTGAACGTTTGTTTGGAAGTTCTCGTATTCGATATCGCCGATAAGGATTTTGTATTGCATCGTGTTTCAACCATTGAAAATGGGGTAGAGATACTATATACTAAAAGTTATATCATTATTATTAGTTACGTGGAGTACTGGAACCGGACGTACAATAAAATGTTACCGGATGTTTTGAATGAAATAACCGAATTTTTTGAAGCGAACAAAGAGAACCTGTAATTGCGTCCGGAAGGCTGTTAAAAAATCAACTATATTCGCAACAAATGGTTTCTGAGTGAACGATAACCACTTTGAATAGGAGTTGTTAAACCGAAAGTGTGATTTCAACTACTCAATAATTAACCGTAGCTACCTGGATTAATCATGAAAATTTGGTATTCCATATTTAATCGGAAAGCATATGTGGGAAGCGAACCGGCTTTTTACCGTAGCGACGATTATGAATGGTCCGAACTTCTTGAGAAAAACTGGGTAACCATTTATAATGAACTTGTAGCTCATTTATCATCAAATCCACGATTCACCGGAAATAGTAAAAAGCAAATGGTTAATTACCATGGCTCGTGGAAAACCATGCCTCTGATGACCTGGGGTGTGGAGTTTCACAAAAACATCAGGAATTTTCCCATAACAACAGGGGTTTTGAATCAAATCCCCGGACTCGTATCGGCTTCCTTTAATTTGCTGGAGAAAAAATCCGAAATCAATCCACATTTCGGGGAAACAAATGCCGTTATAAGAGTACATCTGGGTTTGGCTGTTCCGGGTAATCTTCCTGATGTGGGATTTAATGTAAACGGGATTTTCAGTTCCTGGGAAGAAGGAAAGGTTCTCATGTTTTGCGATGCTTATGAGCATTCCGGATGGAATCAGTCGGATCGAGATCGCTATATTTTATTGCTGGATATTATCAGACCCGAATTCATTCGTCGAAAGAGATTGATTTGTGGAAATGTGTTAGCTACATTGTTTCTTCAGTCCCTAGCAAGTAAGTCGAAGCCTTTGTTCTACATCCTTTTTATTCCGCTATCGGTGTTTCATTTTTTTGCAACGATTTCAGCAATTGCCCTGACACCGATCTACAATTACCTCAGTAAACGAAATCGGGGAACTTCTGATTCTATTTAATCAAAGCAAGTTTAATTACCATTTCACCTTTCGGGAAACCGCAGCTTTTTTACTCAAAAACACCGTATTTATACGCTTGACTGTAAAAACGGTTATTGATAGTTTTGTCCGGGTAAGAATTACCTGATTCAACTATTCAAAATTGACGCATGAGCGAAGAGACACTATCACTGATCGAAAAAATCATTTTACCCGTAACCATATTTGTGACGGGATATTTCGTTACAAGGAGAATCGAAAAGATCAAAAGCAACGAGGGCTTCATCAATGAAATTACGAAAACAAGGGTAGAGCGAATTTCCCGGTTTTACGATTTGTATTCGGAATATGAGCATTGGGTGAATCGGTTAATCACGCACAGTTATCATCAATTTGAACGAAACGAACACTATTTAACCAGGGAAGAATTTGATGAAGCCAATCAGCACATGGAAAGAATAGAGAATGTCATCGGATTAGAATTGAATCAGATGCGGTTTTGGATCACTGACGATATCTATTTTCATACGGTCGGGCAACTGGAGCTGGTCAGGGAACTGAAAATTGCAGTATTTGCAAACGGCGAATTCAATAGACGAGACGAATTCCGATTAAGAACTGATTCTTTAAGAATGAACCTTGATAAACTGGTAACCTACCTGAAATCGAAGCAAAATATCAGGAAGATCAGATACGACAGAAGCGCTTATTACAAGAATGGAAGTCAGTAAACGTATTGCTTCATCAATCGATACACCACATTGTTCAAATTTCCTGCGTCCACTTTCCCTTCAACCAATTCAAACTTAAATTTCTCCAACAGCTTTCTGGAGTTTGTATTTTCCCGATGCGTGTAAGCTTCGAGTTCCGTTATGCCAAGGTCGTGAAAGGCCATGGTGATCATTTTTGTCATGGCAGTGCTCATAATTCCCTTTCGCTGGAAATGCGGGAATAATTCGTAACCTATTTCTGCATACTGTTTTTTCTTGTTGATGTTCTTTAGGGCAATTGCTCCAACCAATTCTCCCGTTTCAACCAGTTCAATTTTATAAAATAGCTTTTCAGGGTCGGAAGTGATGCGTTCTATGAATTCCTCAATGTCCGAAATACTCTGGTTCACATCGCGATGGATGAATTGTGTCACTTCAGGATTGGTTCTTAGTGCCATAAGGGCTTTAGAATCAGATTGATCAATGGTTTTTAATCGAATGAATGGAGGAGATGTGCTCAAGATACCAGTGTTTGGATAGCAAGTTAAGCTGTTTTAATAAAATGAAACGGAACACCCGTCGGTTACTGTCTTTTTTGGGATGGAATTTTGAACGCCAATTTCCGACGAATGAAATAATATTCCCGACGAACAAATAAAAACTCCCGACAAATTTATGCAAAACAAAGTTTAAAAACAAATTGATTATCAGGTAGTTTGGTCATAATATAGTAGCTCAACTCAAAACGTATGGACCTACTACTCCCCAAAAGTAGGAGCGAAAGCACGGGTGCTTTTGCCCTTCCGAACGTTCGTCTTCTTTGCGTATTCCTGCTTTTTTACGGGTTTTTGACCCATGATGTGTCAGCTCAACTCCACCTGAAGGAATACTCAACGAATGTCCCGATTCTTTTCCTGGACCTATCCGCAGCACCGGATATGTCATGTACAACTCTGGCAACCCCAACCGGAATTCAGCACATTATCCTGTCGGAATCTGACATCACTCCTTTATTTCCATGACTTAAGTCATGGTTTACCGATTGACAGTCAGGTAGTTTCGCAATAAAGTAATAGCCAACTCAATTCAAAACGTATGAACCTACTACTCCCCAAAAGTAGGAGCAAAGGCACGAGTGCTTTTGACCTTCTGAACGTTCATTTTCTCTACTCATTCCTAGTTATTTGCGGTTTTTTCGCGCATAATGCGTTTGCACAAACTCAGCTACCGGAATGTACAGCGAATGTCCCGTTTTTTAACCTGGACCTGTCCGCCTCACCGGATATGTCATACACAACCCCGGAAGTAATCCGTCAACCTGGCTGTTGTAGCGATGGTGACAATTACCTTTCTTTTTATGTGACCCTCAATCCGAATGTTGCCCAGTTCGAAATTGTAGTAGCTCCCGGTTACGCCGATCCAGGTGGTTCGGGAAATTACAACATTATTTCTGGTGGTGATTTAATTACTCCGGGCACATGCGGTACGCAGATTCCGGGTGGTTCACCAATCTGTATAACAGGTGCCGGACCTCACAAAATTCTGTACAGTAAACCCGGGAAAAACAAGATCAAGTATATCTTCCGGCAAATTCCTAAACCGGTATTTCCCGTGGATCAGTCCACACGAATCGGATGTTCATTGCCATTGAGCATTTTCGGATTGAACAATATTGTCATTACCTCCATCAATTCATCCACCGGAAATACAACTCCGGGAGCATACAATTCACTGTTGAGTTGCACCAATTGCAGCAATCCAAGTTTTAGTCCCGGACTAGGCACTCCAACCTGGATTGATTACAAAATTTGCGGTGTTCCTCAGGCAGCGGCTTGTGGTGTTTTTCAAAGTTGTGATACCGTTCGTTTGTATACTTACGGAGCATTATCGCTCACCGCCACTCCAAATCCGGCGAGTTTTTGTCAGGGAGGAAGTGGGGTATTGCTTACAGCTACCGCAACCGGTGGAAACGGAGCATATTCCTATCGGTGGAAAAACAGTCTTGGAACAATTGTATCTACCTCAAGTACTTATACAGCCACAACATCAGGAATTTTTACCGCTGAAGTAACGGATGGATTGTCAACGGCTACGTGTCCGGATGCATTTGTGTCTGTTCCCGTTACGATAGCAACGATTCCGGTTGTTGATGCAGGTTTGGATCAAATCGTCTGTGCGACGAGTCCGACGGTCTTGCTGCAAGCCTCGTCGAATACCGGAAGCGGAATCTGGTCGGGTGGAGGCGGGTCGTTTCAACCTTCGGCCTCTTCGCTGATAACGTCCTATACGCCTTCGTCCTCTGAAATCAACAGCGGTAGTGTTGTATTGACCTTCACCTCAACAGGTGCAGGCGGCGGTTGTGTGAACAGCAGTGATCAGATGACCATTACATTCTCAGATACTGTGTTTTCTCAGCCGGTTGCAGGCTCTATTGCCTGTTACAATGCTTCAACGACCATTAGCGCCGGTCAGAGTGGAGGAACGGAACCGTTTACCTATTCCTGGAGTACCGGTTCAACCGGAAATTCTATTTCAGTGACGGCAGGAACGTATTTGCTTACAGTAACGGACCAGTACGGTTGTTTTGATATCACTCCGATAACCGTTACCCAACCGTCACCTTTAGCGCTGAACCTGTCAGCCACAACCGCCAATTCACCAACGTGCGACGGAACGGCTTCCGTGTCGATAAGTGGCGGAACCGGACCATATTCCATTTACTGGGACGATAGTCAGACTACGCCAACCGCTGTTTCCCTTTGCGAAGGTGTTATGGGGGTTACAGTGGTCGATGATAACGGTTGTAGCATTTCCCAATCTGTGGTAATAAATAATGTGTTCTGTAACACCTTTGATGTTGGAATTACTTCCAGTACCAATGTTAGTTGTCACGATGGAACCGATGGATCCGCAACCGTTGGCGTTATCAGCGGCGGAAGCGCTCCGTTTAGTTATAGCTGGAACACCAGTCCGGTTCAAACCGGTGCAACGGCAAACAACCTTGCATCCGGAACGTACAGTGTTACCGTAACCGACAATTCAGGTTGTCAGGATATCGTTGCGATTACGATTTTGCAACCAACCGTTATCACGAATACGATAACCCATATGGATGCATCCTCTATTGGTGGAAGCGATGGATCTGCAACAGCAAATCCATTAGGCGGTACTCCCGGTTATTCGTATTTATGGACACCTGGAGGCCAAATTACTCAGACGGCAACTAACTTGTCGTCAGCCGTTGGAGGAGTTATATACTATGTCGCAATTACAGATGCCAACTCGTGTTTGATGAATGACAGTGTTCTGATCAATCAACCACCGTGTAATGATTTCATTGCTTCTGTAAATGCAACAAATGTGAGTTGTAACGGTTTGACAAATGGTGCAGCATCGCTGGTGATTGCCAACGGAACCGCACCGTTTTCAATTGCGTGGTCAAATGGAGTAAACAACGTAATGAGTGTGAACAATCTTGCATCGGCGAATTATTCCGTCACGGTAACCGACTCCAAGAACTGTTCAACATTCGCGAATTTCTCCATTACGCAGCCTGCTCCACTTTCGATTTCATTGGTAGCGACGAATGTTTCCTGTAATAGTGCAGCGAACGGAAGTATTGATCTTACGGTAAGCGGTGGAACATATCCGTATACATTCACCTGGACTCTGGGCGGGAATATTGTCGCAAAACACGAAGACCTGATTCAATTATCGCCGGGAACTTATTCGATTGTTGTTACCGATGCAAACGGGTGTACTGTTTCCGGAAGTGTTGGAATCACACAGCCTTCTGCTATTGTGACATCTTATAGTTATTCCGACAATCCGTGTTACGGAAATTCACTTGGAGCAGTAGATGTGTCATTAACGGGCGGTACCACTCCATATACCTATGCCTGGACAGGCCCTTCCGGCTTTACCGCTTCCAGTCAGGATATTTTTGGCCTAAATTCAGGGCTCTACCAGCTGATTGTAACCGATTTACACGGATGTTCAACGGTATTACCGGTCGATGTATACATTAATCAACCTGAAGTACTATCTGCATCGGCTTCGATGTCCCAGGAGGTCAGTTGTGCCGGAGCAAGCAACGGATCGGTTTCACTTACCGTACAAGGTGGTAGCGCTCCGTATTCTTACGCCTGGACAGGGCCATCTTCTTACTCATCAACTCTTGAGGACATTTCTGGATTACTCGCTGGGAATTATCTGGTGACCATAACCGATGCACACAGCTGTACGGTTTCGGCTTCTGCAAGCGTCACTACAGTGTTGGATACCGTGCCTCCGGTTGTTTCCTGTCCATCCGATAAGTCTGTCTTCACCAGTTCATCTTCATGTACGTATACTGTTCCGAATACATCCTGGAATGCTTCGGCAACCGATAACTGTTTACTAGTGAGTCTGATTTATACATTAAGCGGGGCAACAACCGGTACAGGAACAAACCTACAGGGAGTTGCTTTCAATAAAGGTGTGACATCAGTAATGTGGGTGGCAACCGACGGACTTGGAAATACCGACACCTGTTCGTTTACAGTAACCGTTGCTGATAACGTAAATCCGGTTATTACGCAATGCGGGCCGTCAACTCCGACTTCAGTATCGGCGAATTCAGATGTATGTACGTATACAAACACAGGTACTGCATGGGATGTAACAGCAACAGATAATTGTGGTGTCGCTTCGGTAAGCTATAATTTATCAGGAGCAACTTCAGGTAGCGGATCTTCTCTTAACGGAGTTGTCTTTAATCTTGGAACAACAACCGTTACCTGGACCGTATTCGATGCAGCCGGAAACTCGGCGACTTGTTCTTCAACCGTTACGGTAAGTGATAATCAGCTACCTGCGATTGTTTCGTGTGGTGCAACAGGTACACAAAATGTATTTGCCAATGCCGGTGTTTGTACCTATACTCATTCCGGAACTGCATGGAACGCAACAGCTTCGGATAACTGTTCCGTGGTATCGGTTACCTATACACTAAGTGGGGTAACAAGCGGTACCGGAACATCGTTAAACGGAGTGGTATTCAATCAGGGAACAACGCTGGTTACGTGGAAAGCATTGGATGGCAGCGGTAACTTTTCAACTTGTACGTTTAATGTAATCGTTGGTGACAATCAGAACCCGATTATCAGCAACTGTGCTTCCATTGGCAATCAGGTGGTGAATGCGAATACAGGTCTCTGTACCTACACGCACAACAGTAACAGCTGGAATGCCATTGCAACAGATAACTGTACTGTCACTTCGCTCGGATACAGTTTAAGCGGAGCAACAACGGGTTCGGGAATTTCGCTCAACGGAGTTCAGTTTAACCTGGGTACAACTAGCGTAACATGGACAGCCATAGATGCTGCAGGAAATTCAACAACTTGTATTTTCACTGTACAGGTAAACGATGCGCAGCTTCCGGTAATTCTATCCTGCGGTGCAACCGGAAACCAGTCAGTAGTTGCTGATCCGGGACAATGTTCGTACACCAAAGTTGGTACAGGCTGGAATGCAACTGCAAGTGATAACTGTTCCGTCGCTTCTATGATTTATGTACTTACAGGAGCCACTACAGGAACAGGAAATAGCCTTGCCGGTGTCACGTTCAATCTCGGAACAACAACCGTAACATGGACTGCAACAGACGGTTCCGGAAATACTTCTTCCTGTACTTTCAACGTTGTGGTAAGCGATAATCAGCTACCTGTTATTACCAGTTGTGGTGCAAGTGGTAATCAATCTGTAGTTGCTGACCCGGGAGTTTGTACCTATACAAAAACCTCCGGATCGTGGAACGCAACTGCAACTGACAACTGTACAATTTCCACGTTAACATACGTCTTAACCGGAGCAACAACAGGATCAGGAACCAGTCTTAACGGCGTAACGTTCAATCTTGGAACAACAACAGTAACATGGACTGCAGTTGACGGTTCAGGAAATACGTCGTCCTGTTCGTTCAATGTGGTGGTTAGCGATACGCAATTACCAACAATCGTTTCCTGTGGGGCTACAGGAACCCAAAACGTATTGGCCAATGCCGGAGTTTGTACCTACACGCACACCGGAACAGCCTGGAACGCAACAGCAACAGATAACTGTTCCGTAGTATCTATTATTTATACATTGAGCGGTGCTACGACCGGTACCGGAAGCAGTCTCAACGGAGTGGTATTCAACCAGGGCATAACGCTGGTTACTTGGCGTGCAACAGACGGAAGCGGAAACTTCTCCATCTGTACGTTTAATGTGATTGTCGGTGATAATCAGAATCCGGCGATTACCAATTGTTCTTCGATCGGAAACCAGGTGGTGAATGCCAACGCCGGGGTGTGTACTTACACACACAATAGTAATAGCTGGAATGCCATTGCAACGGATAACTGTACGGTGAGTTCCCTTGTTTACACCTTAGCCGGAGCAACTACCGGTATGGGAACTTCACTGAACGGAGTTCAGTTCAACCTCGGAACAACAACCGTTACGTGGGTTGCAACCGATGCCGCAGGAAATACCACAAGCTGTATGTTCACTGTTACGGTAAACGATACACAACTTCCATTGATCCTATCCTGTGGAGCAAGTGGAAATCAATCGGTATTTGCTGATGCCGGACTATGTTCGTATACGCAAACATCCAACGCATGGAATGCCAGTGCGAGCGACAACTGCTCGGTTGCTTCAGTGATTTACGTGCTTACCGGAGCTACAACAGGAACAGGAAGCAGTCTCAACGGAGTTGTCTTTAACCTTGGAACAACAACTGTTACCTGGACTGCAACGGACGGTTCAGGAAATACTTCATCCTGTATATTCAATGTACTTGTAGAAGATAAACAGGTTCCTGCAATCTTATCCTGTGGTGCTTCAGGTAATCAATCTGTGGTTGCTGACGCCGGAGTTTGTACGTATACACAGACTTCAAACGCCTGGAACGCAAGCGCAAGTGACAACTGTTCCGTAGCTTCGGTAACTTATGTTCTAACCGGTGCTACAACAGGTTCAGGAAGCAGTCTCAATGGTGTAACGTTCAATCTTGGAACAACAACAGTAACCTGGACTGCAACCGATGGTTCGGGCAATGTTTCTACCTGTACTTTCAACGTTCTGGTAAGCGATACCCAATTACCGAATATTGTTTCCTGTGGAGCAATCGGCACACAAAACGTTCTTGCTGATGCCGGAGTTTGTACGTATACGCACACCGGAACAGGTTGGAATGCCAGTGCAACGGATAACTGTTCGGTAGTATCCATTACGTATACATTAAGCGGTGCAACAACCGGTACGGGAACATCCCTGAACGGAGTGGTGTTCAATCAGGGAACGACGCTGGTCGTGTGGAAAGCGCTGGATGGAAGCGGAAACTTCTCCATCTGTACGTTTAACGTGATCGTAGGGGATAATCAGAATCCGGCGATTACCAACTGTTCTGCTATCGGCAGTCAGGTGGTGAATGCAAACACAGGACTTTGTTCGTACACTCATGGCAGCAACAGCTGGAATGCAACTGCAACGGACAACTGTAGTGTTGTTTCGATTGTTTATACCTTAAGCGGTGCCACAACGGGTACAGGAACTTCTCTCAATGGAGTTCAATTCAACCTCGGAACAACAACCGTTACGTGGGTTGCAACAGACGCTGCCGGAAATACAACAAGCTGTATTTTCACAGTTACCGTAAACGATGTTCAGGTTCCGGTAATCCTATCCTGCGGTGCTGTTGGGAATCAATCTGTGGTTGCTGACGTCGGACAATGTTCGTACACGCAGGCATCGAATGCATGGAATGCCAGCGCAAGTGACAATTGTTCCGTTGCTTCCATAATTTACGTTCTTACCGGTGCAACAACAGGAACAGGAAGTAGTCTTGCCGGTGTTACCTTCAACCTTGGTACAACAACGGTAACATGGACAGCAACAGACGGTTCCGGAAATACTTCTTCCTGTACATTCAACGTACTCGTAAGCGATACTCAGCTTCCTGTAATCACAAGTTGTGGTGCAAGCGGAAACCAAATCGTAACCACTGACGCTGGTTCCTGTACGTATACACAAACTGGTAACGGCTGGAACGCATCGGCTACCGATAACTGTACCATTACATCGCTTACGTACACCTTATCCGGGGCGACAACTGGTTCGGGAACATCTCTGGACGGAGTTGTCTTTAACCAGGGAGTAACAACAGTTACATGGACTGCTGTCGATATTGCCAACAATCAGTCGCAATGTCAATTTACCGTAACTGTTTCTGATGATGAAAACCCGGTAATTGTGGGTTGTCCGGCTCCGATTACTCAAAACTCGGATTTGGGCGACTGCGGAGCAATCGTCAGCTGGGTAGTACCATCGTTTACAGATAATTGTGAAGCTTCCATTATTGGAACAACATCTCCCGGAACTTACTTCCCGGTAGGCGTTTCCAGTGTCAGCTATGCGGTGATTGACAACGCAGGTAACCAGGCGATTTGTACGTTCAGCATTACGGTTGTTGATGCAGAGGCTCCGGCGATTAGTTGTCCGGATACCATTGCAACCTGTGATCCGCTCGTAGAATTCAGTTTGCCATCCACTTCAGATAACTGTGGTGTGGCAACGCTGATTCAGACTGCCGGTCTGCCTTCCGGAAGCACATTCCCGGTTGGTGTAACGATCAACACGTTTGTTGCAACCGACATCCACGGAAATACATCCAGTTGTTCGTTTACGGTACGGGTTTACCCAATTCCGATCAGTACTACAGTTGTTGAACAGGTCTCCTGTAACGGATTCGGTGATGCGACTGTCGATCTGCAAATCTCTAACGGAGCGTCTCCTTATCAGACAACCTGGTCGAACAGTGCAACTTCAGAAGATTTGGCCAATATGAGTCCGGGAACATACTCTGTGGTTATTCTCGATGCCCACGGTTGTGCAACGGCGAATGCAGTAACGATAACTGAGCCGGAAGCATTGATTCTCGCAACGGAAGAAAACCAAGTGACTTGTTACAATGCCAACGATGGTGCGATTCAGGTTGGTGTTGCGGGAGGTACATTGCCTTACAACTACAACTGGTCAAGCGGACAACAAACGGAAGACCTTGCAGATCTTGCAGCAGGATCTTATGATCTGACTGTAACGGATGCCAACGGTTGTATGATAACGTACAACACGGATATTTCTCAGCCTGATTCCTTAATGGTTCAGGGAGCAATTCACGACGCAACCTGTTTTGCTACGAATGGTTCTATTCAGACAGAAATTACCGGAGGTACCGGACCGTACATTTTCGACTGGTCGAATGCGACATACAATCAGCACCTGAGCAACGTACCGGAAGGCTCCTACAACGTGGTGGTAACAGATGCTCACGGTTGTCAGGCGTACTACGAAGGAACGATTTTGTCGCTGATGAATCTGAATGCATCGGTTGTTACCAAAGATGCGTCCTGTCACGGAGATACGAATGGTGAAGCAACAGTGATTGTTGAGAACGGAAATCCGCCTTATGCTTTTGAATGGTCGACAGGTGGGGCAGAAGCACAGGAAACCAACCTTTCAGCAGGTACATACTCTGTTCTTGTAGTTGATGAATTCGGTTGTTCCGACACGCTCGAAATTGTTATCGATGAACCTGATCCGTTGGTGATTGATCTGACGATCTCCAGTTACCTGCTTGGCTTCAATGTGAGTACAAATGGAGGAACTGACGGTTACATTTCTGCAAGTGCTTCCGGAGGGACAGCGCCGTATACGTACTACTGGTCAACGTCAGATTCAACGAGTTCAATCGGTAATCTGAGTGCAGGTGAATACCTGTTGCTTGTGACCGATCGCGCCGGTTGTACCGCTACGGTTCTTGTAAAACTTACAGAACCTGATCTGCTGGAAATGCCACAGGGTTTCTCACCGAACGACGATGGTGAGAACGATTACTTCGTTGTTCACGGAATAAAAAGCTATCCCGACAATACCATTAAGGTGTTTAACCGATGGGGTAATATCGTGTATCAGCGGGAAGGGTATGCCGATGAATGGTACGGTGAAAATAATTCCGGCGATCCGCTTCCGGATGCAACTTATTTCGTGATTCTAAGCGTGATGGTTGGCGAAAAAGAAGTGGTGCTTCAGGATTACGTAGACCTGAGAAGAAAATAGTAACCATCAAAAGATTATAGCGATGAAAACGTTCATTTTAATGATACTGGGGATCCTGGCCGGAGGCCAGGCCCTGGCACAACAGGATCCGATGCTGAGCCAATACATGTTCAACGGATTGTTTCTGAATCCCGCTTACGCCGGATCACACAAATACTGGACTTCTACCATGACATACCGCAAGCAATGGGTTGCCATGAGTGGCTCTCCCGAAACCGCAATTTTAGCGGTAGACGGGCCAATTGCGGCTAAAAACATGGGGCTTGGGGTTACGTTTATGTATGACCGTATCGGTGTGAGTACGCACAACAAGATCTCCGCGAACTATGCCTATCAGATTCGTACCTCAGCCAAATCAAAACTGGCCATGGGAATCAGTGCGAGTTTGTCACAATTCAACGGACGTCTTGAAGACCTTGTGATCTGGGATCAGAATGATCAGGTATTCAGTCAGAACGTGAATGGAAAATACGTACCGAGTTTTGGTACCGGAGTGTATCACTTCGGTGAACGCCACTACGTCGGAGTCTCCATTCCAACACTGTTTGCGTACCAGAACGACTACAATTTCAATTTTGATTTGAGCAAAGCTTCTTTCCTGCGCAGACATTATCTGTTCACAGGCGGATACGTATTCACAGCTTCACCGGATGTAAAGATCAAACCTTCCTTATTGTTGAAGTACGTGAACAGCGCACCGCTTGAAGGAGATATCAATTTGATGGTGTACTACAAAAATATGATTGCTTTAGGAGCTTCTTACCGAAGCAACGACGCCATGGTGTTCCTTGTGGAGTACCAGGCGAATAACTACTTCCGCATTGGATACGCTTACGATATCACCACAACGGCGATCCGTAACTATTCCAGTGGATCTCATGAAATCATGATTGGAATTGATTTCGGGAAAGATCTCATTAAAGTTAAAACACCTCGATACTTCTAATTCTTGCGCCATGAAAACAAAACGACCTATACTATTATTAGCGGGATTTATGGGAATAATTCTCGCTGCCTGTACCAATTTTCATGAGGTGCAAGGAGACAGAAGCTACGAGGCTCTGGCTTATCAGGAAGCGATTCACCATTACGAGAAAATCGTTGACAGAACCCATAAGGTTTCAACGGATATCAGACTGGCGGATTCTTACTTCAAAACAGGGAACCTTGATTCAGCCGAGGTGAAATATGCCGAGGCAGTGAAACATTCCGGAATTCCGGGAAGTACGTATTTCAACTACGGAAAAACACTGATGTACAACGGAAAACACGAACAGGCTTCCGAATGGTTCGAAAAGTACCTGAAATCGAATCCGAATGACATCGTGGCGCAAATGCTGTTGAGCTCCTGTCGGTCAATCAAAGATCGTTACGCGGATACAACGCTCTACACGTTAACTCCGATTCTGGAAGATCAATTTACCAATACCTTCAGTATGGTCGAATACCAGAACGGAGCCATTTTTACAGCAGATAAAGCAGTGTTTTCGGGAAAACAAGCCACAGCATGGACAGGGAATTCTTACCTTGATTTGTACCAGATGAAAAAAGATACGAGCGGGGCATGGCTTCAACCGTCACTTTTACAAGGCGATATCAACAGTAAGTTCCACGAAGGCCCGGCAACATTTTCGCAAGACGGAAACGTAGTTTATTTCACCCGAAGCAACTACTTCAAACGTAAAATGGAGGTTAACGAGGAAAACGAGAACAATCTGAAGATTTTCAAGGCTACGCTGATTCGCGGAGAATGGAAAAATCTGGAGGAATTCCCGTACAACAGCGACGATTACGATTGCGGTCACCCCTCGCTTTCGGCGGATGAAAAGGAACTGTATTTTGTTTCCAGTATGCCCGGTGGTTACGGCGGAACGGATTTGTACAAGAGTACCTGGACAGACGGAAGATGGTCTCAGCCACAAAACCTCGGATCGGAAATCAATACTCCCGGAAATGAGATGTTCCCGTTCATCAACACTGACGGTGCACTCTATTTTTCATCCGATGCGCACAATTCCATGGGAGGACTGGATGTTTTCATTACCTATTTCGATGGTAAAAGCTGGGCATCTCCGGAAAACCTCAATTATCCGTTAAACTCAACCGATGACGATTTCGCCTATACAGTAAACAAGGACAATCATTCGGGCTTTGTTTCCTCATCGCGCACAAAATCGGATAAAATGTACGCTTTCGAGCAGCATGCACCAACTTTTAACCTGTATGGGACTGCGCTTGAAAAAGTATCCGCTCAACCGGTTGAAGGGGTAGTGGTAGAACTTACGGATCCGGAAACAAACGAAATATTGACTGCCGTTACGGATTCTGAAGGAAAGTTTAAGGTCAGACTAAGTCCGGAAACCTACTACAAATTGTACTGTACCAAATTCGGTTGTTCCTCACCAACGAGTGAACTGTCCACCAAAGGATTGAAGTATTCTCAGGATTTTTACGCCGATTTCTGGGTTGAACCAATCGTGATCGACAAACCGATTGTAGTTGAGAACATTTACTACGACTACAACAAGTGGAACATACGTCCGGATGCAGCGCTTGAACTTGACAAATTGGTTCGTGTTCTGAAAGACAATCCGACCATTGAAATTGAGCTTGGATCGCATACAGATGCTCGTGGTAACGACCAGTACAATTACGTACTCTCAGACAAACGAGCGTATGCCGTGGTTCAATACCTCATTGCAAATGGCATTGACCCTACACGCCTTACCTACAAAGGATATGGGGAGAAAGTGCTGATCAATCAGTGTGGCAACGGGGTAATCTGTTCGGAAGAAGCGCATCAGCAAAACCGAAGAACAGAGTTTAAAGTCACAAAAGTTCGGCAAAATTTATAGAGGAGTAGGATAAAGCAGGATGAGCGCAAATGCCTGAAAGTTAACTTTTAGGTGTTTGCGCTTTTCTTTTTCAGTTTTCTGATTGTTGTTTGCGCTCGCATCGCATTCGCACTCGCTTTTGTGTTTAATGCTATCTTTCCGAAGTAAATCGTACAATTTTGGAAACGCAACCCAACACGTGTTATTACCTTTTATTGAATCCCGATGAGGTTTCAATGGAATTCATGATCAATCAAAAGGCTAAAGCCGCAGCAGCGGGAATCCCTGAAAAGTATACGCAAACCTCGAAACCGCACATAACGCTGGTTTCCTGGGAAGATAAACCGGAGGCCGACGAATGGATGGTGAACGGAATCAAAACAGTCATTGAGCGGTATTCTACATTTCGATTGCAGGTGGGTAAGGCAAGTCTTGTAGGGCCGCAATGGGGAAAGCACCTGATTGTAGATGTTGCTGCCACAACTGAACTGACCGATTTCTTTGCGGAACTGAAAAAAGAACTCAAAGGCAGAAAAGGTAAATTTCATTTAACGCTTGCTTACAAAGTACCGGGCGATAAAGTCCCTGAAACGATTGTTGTGGAGGATTTCGATATCGACAGGGAATTGGTGTTCGATCATTTTACGTTACTGAAATATACAGCCGAGCGGAAGTACGTTGATTTGGGGACGTTTCGGTTACCTTCTCAAGGTTTGTTCTGAATCACTTTGTTCTGACTCTTTGGAATAGGGACCTCGTTGAATAGCTCAACATTCAGCGAACACGTTTTAAGAAGTTTAGCTTGAAATCACTATTTTGAACATTCGTTATGAAACACATCATAAGTCTACTGCTACTGAGCTGCGCCTGTTTTTCCTTTGGACAATCGGCTCCCTGAACAGCGAAAATCGGTATTTCTGGAAGTCGCCGGAAGTGGCGGACTCGGATCTCTGAATTACGAACAACAATTTCTGAAGAAAAACACGACGGAATTTACCTGGCGAGCCGGTTTGAGCTTTGCTCCGATTGACAAGAACAACGGGACAGGAATCGTCTTTCCGGTAATGGTGAATGCGCTGATCGGTAAACAATCCCATAAACTGGAAGTTGGTTTGGGACAAGGAATCACGCTCACCACACGAGGGAATTTCTTCGTCTTAACAACGGCCGCCGTCGGTTACCGTTATCAATCCGATTCGAAACCGTGGTTTTACCGCGTGACATATACGCCGCTCATTTCGTACCTCGTCGATTTCCAGGTTCAGCATTGGGGCGGATTCAGTATTGGTTATTCATTTAATCGGAACGGAAGATGAAAACTGGACTGTTAATGATTCTTGTGGTGGTACTTTTCGCCTGCAACAAGAAAAAGTACTTCGATGGTCCGAACTTTTATCAGGACGATTTTGAGACCTATTTTTCCCTGAACGATTTGCTGTTGCCGGATGACGAATTGTGGTCGTTTACACAACTTACCCGATCAGGGAATAATATAACTGTTGATTCTACGATTGCCCATTCAGGAACCAAATCACTGAAATTTACCGCCGACAAATCCGATAGCGATGGCGCTTCCAAATGTAGCATTGCCAAGCAGAACATGGCATTTTGGGAAGGAGAAACCCTGCGCATGAGTGGTTGGTATTTCATTGATGGAAACGGTTCGCTGGAATGGTTGTTCATTATGGACATGGAAGAACAAACTCCTGTTGGCGCCGGACCTGGCATGCGACTCGCATTGGTCGACAATAAACTGAGAATCGAGCACAAGTTCAATGAGAAAGACGTGCTTCAGCCAGTTGGCCAGGAAATCGATTTTCCGAGAAATCAATGGGTGGAAGTGATCTGGGAAGTGAAACTTTCCCGCAAAAAGAAAGGAACGATTCGTCTTTGGCAGGACGGACAGCTGATCATTGATGCGAAGAACGAAAAAACCTTACCGAAAGACTTCCTGTATTTTCAGCAGGGAACAAAAGGAATGTACAGCAGTTGCGAAATAGGAATTACAGCCAATTCCAAAGACAACGACCTTACGATATGGGTAGACGACGTGAAGTTCGAGAAGGTAGATTGATTCCCCTTATTATATTCTGATGCTTATGAAACAACTACTTCTCATAGTACTGAACGTTCGCGTTCAAAGGTATTGAGGGCAGAGTGTTTGTAGAGCCCGTTTTGGATCACGGTCATTCGACTTTCATTTGGGAGTGAGAGTGAGAGTGGGAAGGATTACTCCCGTTCACCCTTTAATCGATTGACTTCCTTTTGTAGTTCGTCCACTCTGTCCAGAAGGTGTTTGATCGTTTCCAATCCTTCCATGTTGATCTCGAGTTCGTAATGCAGATGGATGTATTTTTCAAGGTTGGAAAGCTGCTCGAAAGCGATGTAGACTGTTTCTTCGGAACTACTCAGTTCAATTAAACCGTGGTCGTTTAGCTGGTGAACGAACGCGATTTCAATGTTGTAATACACGCAACATTGTTCAATGGATATACTGGTTACTTTTTCCATAATCAAGTCGTTTTACGCTCGCGAGCCAGTTGTTCGAATAATTCCTTCTCTTTCGCCGTCAGTTTGGTTGGAATCTGAACCTGATACGTGACGTACAAATCTCCAAACTGACCTTCTTTCTTGTAGACCGGAAAGCCTTTCCCTTTCAGACGAACTTTCGTGTTGTTCTGTGTTTCGGGAGCGATGGTCAGTTTTACTTTTCCACCCAGTGTTTCAATGACTTCCTCTCCGCCCAGAAGCGAAACATAAAGGTCCAGTGGAACCGTGGCATAAAGATCATTGCCCTTGCGGGTGAAGGAGGTGTTGTTTTTGATTTCAAAAGTGATGTACAAATCTCCGTTAGGTCCGCCATTTGCTCCCGGAGCACCGTATCCCGACAATTTTATTTCCTGTCCGTTTTCAATTCCTGCAGGAACCGTGATGCGGATGTTCTTCCCGTTGACTGTAAACGTTTACTGATGCGTTTTGTAAGCATCCGTTAAATTGAGTTGAACAGAGGCACGAAAATCCTGGCCTTTGAACTTTACCTGTCTGCCACCTCGGTTACCGAACATCGACGAAAAGAAGTCGGAATAATCATCGTCACCAAATGGATTACCGGAACCTTCAAATGGATTTCCCTGATTCCGCGAACCGTAAGTTTCCTGCTGCCTGCGTGCCTGTTCGAATTGTTCGGCGTGCTTCCAGTCTTTTCCATATTGGTCGTACTTCTTTCTGTTTTCCGGATCGCTCAATACTTCATTTGCTTCATTGATTTGCTGAAATAATTTGCTTGCTTCCGGATTGTTCGGATTGAGGTCCGGGTGATGCTTCCGCGCCAGTTTACGGTACGCCTTTTTGATGTCCTCGGCTGAGGCATTCTTGTCGACACCTAAAATTTTGTAATAATCAATATAGTCCATACTTAATTATTGAATTTTTAAGGCGTGTGTTATACCTAAAAATACAGTTTATTCGCTTGTGATGGACCTGTTTTTTGGAATTTATTTTGGATGAAAAATATACACAACTTGTCCTGACTGCTCGGGATAGATACATAGCTCACAACAAGAAAAATTTCGGAAATAAAAAACCATTAAGGCATTAAGATCATTAAGAGCAGCATCATTCACGCCTTCATTTCCTTAACTTCTTAATGGTTCAAAAATCAAGGTTTTCTATGTGTAATGTGGTAAATCATAAACCCATAGAAACATAGTGATACACATAGAGACATAGCTCAAAACAAGAAAAATTTTAGAAATAAAAAACCATTAAGGCATTAAGGTCATTAAGAGGAACGCCATTCACTCTCTTCATTCTTAATGATTCAAAAAACTATGTTAACTATGTTCCTATGTGGTAACATTTTGGGTTAATTCAATCGAATCAAAGTTCTGATAATTAAATAGTTAAAGGTTAATTGATAATTCTGGGTAATAAAAAGGATAATAATTGAACTCCCACGGTTTACAAGGGTGCCCTATTCCCATTTAGAGTCCTTTGTATTCCTTTAAGTACCCTTGTTCCAGAATTAAAATATAAGATTTGTATTATATTGACAGAACTGAAGATCAATCTTCATGATTTTGAGTTAAAATCTACCAACACTTATTTATCTCTTTTATTAATTTGATAAAAATTGGACTATCAATTTCAATACGTTCCTTTAATTCTTTTCTTCTACCAATTTTCAAGATGAGATATTGCTTATCATCAAAAGTCATCAAAAATCCATTTTTGTAGTATATGGCCTTTCTTTTGGGTTTAACTGACTCTGTTAGTTCTATTACAGAGGTAATGTTGTCGTTGCTACGAATAATAAATGAGAAATTTGAAGGAATTCGCTGAATTGTATCTGGATAACTAAGTTTTACACCACCACAGCTGTTAACCACTAAAGTGTCTTTTGAAAATGCTCCTTCATTTAATTGAATTGCAAAAAAACCGGATTGATATTTAGTCATATCAATAGTCGTTATCTGAGCCTTCAGAATAAATGAACAGTTAGCAAAAAGAAAGATTATGATTATTTTATTCATTGTATATTATTTTGTCGTTGAGTCAAAGGTCCCAGAAGAATTAACTGTAGTACAAGTTGATTCTGCTGGAGTTAATTTTTCAAATTTATTGTTCCATTCAGTGCATGAATAGGTTTTATTACCAAAAACAACGTTTTTAAAGGATCCATCACTATTCAAATTAATTTGTATCTCAAATTGTGCCATTTGCTCCTCTGTCAATACATTTGTCGCTAACTCTGTATAAGGACCTGTTGCTTTTCCATAACCGTCACATCCAGACACCCCAAGCATAACTTTTGTCCCTTTTTCATCTCTAATGTAGATCTCATTAGCTGGGAAATGGTCCCCAGTTAAGCTTCCTCGAACCGTTAAAACGTTATTATCATCAGGGGTAGCTCCATAAGTTAATCCTAATGCCAAATCCATATAGACATCAATGTTCGGAACCGCACCTTCAGGAGCAGGTGCATCACAATTTCCGCCGTAATTATGAAAGTACCCAGACCAACTCATGATTGCATCGGAAGCAACTGCAAAATCACTTTTACTATTAATTTCCTCACAATATGCTGCAGAATAACAAGCTCCATCACTATTGACCGTTTCTCCTGCCCAAGAATTGTAGGACCACGCACCATATGCTGCAATGACTTGATCCGTTTGTATTTTATCGGCATTCGGAGTCATATCCACAGTTATATTGCAACCAATTCTAAAATTTGAAGATCTGTTTCCAGAAACTGGAAAATCAATTACGTCATTGAATTTCCTGTCTTTTCCATCTCCATGAAAACCTCCACCAAAATCTGTAAATGGCGCAAATGAAAAACTACTTAAAGAATACTGTTCTAGTCCTTCTAGTTCAATAGCATTTATTACAATATTTTCACTAAACGCGTAAGGGCTATTCCATGGAAATGATCCTGTTAATGGATCGATCACAAAGAACCTCCCTAAACGAGGATCATGTATACGGAAATTATAGTTCACTGAATTCCCTTCTCCTTTGATTTCATCGTCTTCAAGTTGTCCTTGGAAACCCATAGAGTAATCACTCGAAACCCCAGTTTTCAAAAAATTTCTACCTGATAGTTGTACTCCAAACGCTGAGTAGTCGGAACTTTGTCTAATATCTGCCAAGAAATAATCGTGTGTACTTCCATTCACATGTGGAATAGGCTTATCCGATATTACTGAAAGTACGTTATTTCTATGTTCTGACAACTCATACGTACGCTTACCGACAATATGATTCCATATACTTTGACTATAAGTAGCATTCTGAGAACCATATAACTCTATATTATCATTATGCACTCCCAATCTCCTACGACCATTGATATATTTTTCTTTTTGTGCAAACTTTATTATTCCGCTTCCTAAATCTATTTCACGTTCATATGTGGCAATAGTGTTCCCTTGAGCATCCAGAATGTAGTATGTACTTTTCTCTAATACATTTGTACTTGTGTACTGGTGCTTGGCAATTCTATGCCCCATGGCATCATAATCAAACTTCAGGTTCTTTTTAGAACTTCCGCCTGTACGGCTAATCTCCTTCACCTTACCGTCCACTCTCCAAACGATGCTTGCTATCTGCTCCTGAACATCTTTGATCAATCGTCCTTCGGCGTCATAGATGTAATTGTTCCCTGAATTGATAGTTGCTCCATCGACATATGTTCCCATATCGTCGATATCGTCTGTATATGTGCCCGAACTTGTTGCGTCGTCTACATGGTACAAACGGTTACGTATGGTTTTCCCTGCACTGTTTTTCTGATATTTATACTGCAGGTCATCAATGGTTGCACCACTTTCGTTCTTGCGTACCTGGGTTAAGATGTTCCCGTTAGCATCGTAAGTAAAGTTGTTCTGGTAAATTCCAGTTCCAGCGCTTCCCCAAGTGTTGGTAGATAGTGTCAGATTCGTGAAGCTGATAGCATCGGTCAAACGGTTAAGCTGGTCGTAACGGTAAGCATTCCCGAGTGGCAATACTGCCCTTGTGTTTGGGTTGGTGATAGTGGTGACCATACGTGCAATGTTACCGTTGAACATGTCTTTGCTGTTTGAGGTATTCTCCGGTAGGGTCAGCAGTTGTTGGTGACCAGGTTTGGCCGCCATCCGTGCTCTTCACCGGAAAGCGTTCGTCGGTGATGTAATCCATGTTTACGCCATAGAGAATATTGGGGTCGGAAGTAAACTCAACAGTATTCACACCACCCGTTGAAATCATTTCCTGGAAGTGGAGAATATCCCATGATTCACCGCCGTTGGAGGTATGAAACACCTCGGACATATCGCATTGGAGGTACATGTTGTTGGCATCAAGAGGACTGATACTCGGGCAAAACAATGCACCTCCACCACCAATCCCACGACTCTGCCACGATGCGGGTTGTGCGAGAGCAAGCGTCGGGATCACCATCACTAAGCTTAAGATTCTTTTCATAGTAGTTGTTTGAAGGAATTAAGTTACGATAATATTGGAAAGTTGAATACAGGTTCAGCTGGCGCGAGCATCTTGCTCGTGCCATATTCAGTTGGTGCCGACATTTCCTGATAAGATTATCTTCATTTTTTAACATCCAGATCCTCTTTTTAACTAAATTAAGGTAAATGAGTAGGAAATATAAGTTTAGAAAACCAGAAGCAGCTTACTTTGTAAGCTTTGCTACTGTAAATTGGCTGGATGTTTTTACACGTGAAATTTACCTTGGAATATTGGCAGATTCAATAACGTATTGCAGAAAACATAAAGGAATGGAATTGTATTCGTACGTTTTTATGCCCAATCATGTGCATTTGCTTTTCAGGTCATTGAACAACGATCCTTCGGGTCTAATAAGAGACTTTAAGGGATTCACAAGTCGTAAATTAATTAAGGCAATAAAAGACAATCCTCTGGAAAGCAGGAAAGAATATCTATTGGCTCAATTTGAAAAAGCTGGTTTAAAAAACAGCAATGTAAAAAACTATCAGTTTTGGCAACAAAATAACCAGCCCATTGAAGTGTACAGCAATTGGGTGGTAGAACAAAAAGTGAATTACATTCACAACAACCCGGTAAAAGAAGGATTGGTGACAAATCCGGTAGATTGGAAGTACAGTAGTGCAAGGAACTATGCCGGGGATCAAACTGTTTTGGAAATTGACTTAATGGGAAGTTGAATGCTGGCACGAGCACGATGCTCGCGCCAGCATTCCCTTTCCCGCTGAATAAGTAGATTCCGCTATTTATACAAATCCCCATCAAAAACCTGTAAGACGCTTTCGTTCCGGTATCCCTAATTTTCGAAGTGCGAAAAACGGAAGACGATGAAAAAACTCGAAGATTACTTACCGGAATCGGTAGAAGGTAAAAACATCCTGATTACGGGAGGAACAACGGGAATTGGTCGCTCTGCGGCGGTGATGCTCGCTTCTTTGGGAGCGAATGTGCTCATTTTCGGGCGGCATCAGGAAGAGTTGAACGATGCCCTGAAAGACTTGAAGAAAACGGGGAACAAGCATTTCACCGGTATGATCGCCGATGTTTCTGATAGAAAGCATGTGGAAAACGTTTTCCAAACCTTCGACGAAGAGTTCGGAGACATTGATGTGCTGATTAACAACGCCGCACTTAGTTTTGGGAGTGTGATGGAGGGAAGTCACGAAGAGCGCGCGTACCTGTTAAGCACCAACATAGACGGCTACCTGATGTGCGCAAACGAAGCCGGGAAGCGCATGAAAAAAAGCGGTGGCGGCCACATCATCAACATCGGTTCCATGAGCGCGGAATCGGAAGGAGAAGGAAGTTCGGTATACGTTGCATCGAAATCGGCGATCCGCGGCTTTTCCGCATCGTTGGGAAAGGAATTGAGTCCGGACAACATCAAAGTAACGCTCATTGAGCCGGGAGCAGTAGCCACCGACATGCAGGACGGCACTCCCGAAGAGCAACAGGAGAAAGTAGAAGCGGAAGAAATGCTCGACGCGCAGGACATTGCCACAATCATTCTTCTGTGCCTTTCACAGCCCAATCGCTGCAACATCGTCACACTTCAGGTAATGCCACTGGCGCAGAAGGAGTAGATTTGATTATGAATGATAGTAGAGGACTTCTCGATTCCGTTTAAAGGATAAGTTCCCATTAATTAGCACATATAAATAAGCTCACGCTGATCTGCCTGTCGGCAGACAGGTTTCACAGATTTACGCAGATGTTAAATAAGAGTGATTTGCTAAGTAGTTGGATCACGCAGCTTATAGGAATCTGTCATTGACAGATTCTCCCTATCAGCGAAATCTATGTACATCACCCATAAATAAATCAGCGCAGATCAGCGTGCAATTATTTCCGCAATTTGGTTTGTGCTATTCTCCAGGAAATTGCCCTTTGGAGGTCCGACACTCATCGCGCATTTTTTTGCTTGCTTAACAGGCTCGCTGTTCACGTATTAGCGTGAACGGTTTAAGTAGCGCTGAAAGCGCTTCGAGGAATAAAATGTCAACTGCACAAAAAGTGAGGGTAAATACCGCAAGCAGTTGGCAAACAAAGCATCAAAGTTCGCGACGAAGGAGCGATTTGAAATGCCCGAGGTACGAGGGAATTTCAGCACTTTGATAGCTTTTTCCAACTGTTAAGGTATTCCGAACGGCTATGCAGTTGACTTGATTTTTTGGTTACTTTTTTATCAAGAAAAAAGTAACGGAAAGTATAAAATAATTGTAAGTACATACATTGCTTCCCACCTCCACCTTCCGTAACTTTGTTATATGCCCAAACTTTATTTCGATTCCAGGCGTTATGCCGATTTGCCGCTGCACCACGGAAAGGTTCCGTTGTGGTTGGCTCAGCGCATGCGTACGTTGGGCGGAGCGATCGTCGAGGCGATTATCCTGGAGCACGGAAAATCAGCGGTGCTGAGCCGCCTGAGCGACCCGTTCTGGTTCCAGGCCTTCGGTGCTGTTATGGGAATGGACTGGCATTCATCCGGGATTACGACCTCCGTTATGGGCGCGTTGAAAGGAGCCATGAACTACCGTTCCCACGAACTGGGCATTTACATTGCCGGTGGAAAGGGGAAGCACTCGCGGGAAACACCGAACGAGTTGCTGCGTTTCTCGGAGAAAACCGGACTCAACGGCGACGCGTTGGTGCGGTCGAGTAAATTGACCGCGAAGGTCGATAACAACACCATTCAGGACGGTTTCCAGATTTACATGCACAACTTTGTGGTCACGAACGAAGGCGAGTGGGCCGTAATTCAGCAGGGGATGGACGACGAAACCGGTATGGCGCGTCGCTATCACTGGCATTCTGAAACGGTAGAATCATTCGTTGAAACACCGCACAAATTCATTTACGGCAAGAACCAGGGCGAAATCCTGAACCTTACCGACAAGCAGGCCGCTTCGGCCAAAACGGGAATCCTGGAGCTGGTGGCCGAGAAACCGTCGCTGATTGTTCCTGAAATCCAGAAACTGATTCTTCCCGGACACCACGACGTACGTGCGGAAGACGTAAACCTGAAACGACTCGGAAGTGTGCTGGCGCTTGCCCACGATCAGGAACTGCGCGATTTTGAATCGCTGTTGTTACTGGAAGGAGTAGGGCCACGAACCATTCAATCGCTGGCGCTGGTGAGCGAGATCATTCACGGAACACCGTCGCGGTTCAGCGATCCGGCGCGTTTTTCGTTCGCGCACGGCGGAAAAGACGGACATCCGTTCCCCGTTCCCATAACCGTTTACGACGAGACCATCCAGGTCCTGCATTCGGCGGTGGAAAAGGCCAAAATCGGCGATTCCGATAAAAGTCAGGCTATCAAAAACCTGCACCTTGTTGCCAAACTAGTAGAAGAGCAGTTCGTTCCCGACGAAGACCTCTTCGATAAAGCCCTCGCGAAGGAGCGAAGGGATTCGCACAAGTACGGCGGCAGAACCGTTTTCGGGAAAGCCAAACCCCCGAAAGACGACGGGCAGCTGAGTTTGTTTTGAGTTTCTCTCGTCCCTTCGGGAAAGAGCGCAGAAGGTGACGCGTTTTAGCGGACAAATAACTGATTTTAGCAGAACGACTCACGGCTTCTCCGCCTGAGGCGGAAGGGATTGAGGGAGGTGACAAGGGAAGAATTGATGCGGCAATTGGTCATCTTCAGCCACGGTTGACTCGATTGCCTATTCAAGACTCACGCTCTCTTTCCAGCCACGCGTAAACCTCTTCCGCCAACCGCTCAAACCCTTCTTTATCGTGAACTGCCAACTCCGTAACGCCATACGATCGTTCGCAGTATTCATCCGTTAGTTGCTCCAGCCGCGAAACCGGAAACTCCATGAGCGCAAAAATGGACATACAGATGTCCAGGGTGTGGGTGTTGTTTTCAAAGCCAAGTTTGCTCAATCCCCAGATGGTGTGTTGGTGTTTGAGGTCGTCTTTGAGGTCGTCTTTGATGAGGTTCAGGATGATGGATTTGGAAATTTTTTGGTGCATGGCTAAATAATTTGCTTAAAAGTATTCAGAATTAGCTTTTAAAGCAAATTAATGTTATTATTTTTATTCAAATGAATCGTTTTACGCTAAAAATCAACGATTTCCTGTTTTTCAATTATGCTTATTTTGCTTCAAATTCTATGTCTAGAGCAGAATAAATGGATAAAAAAGCACAGAATCGCATCAAGGCAGTTTTAGCTGAGAAAGGTAAAACAAACAATTGGCTGGCAGAAGAACTAGGGAAGAACCGAACAACAGTTTCCAAATGGTGTACGAACCAGATGCAACCGACGATTGAAACGCTTTTTGAGATTGCCGAGGCGCTGGATGTTGATGTGAGGGAGTTGTTGGTTTCTACGAAGTAAGATAGTTGGGAAGCGAGAGCTTCCCTTTTTGTTGTTATGATTTGTAGATCTGAAAAACAATAACAATGAAAGAGTCAATTTTATTTCGAATCAAGTGGTGAAGACATAAAACCATAATTTAGCGGATCGGCAGATCAAAATTTAAGAAAAGATAATGGCTAAACAAAAAGCAACAACGGAAGAACCCTTAGAGAAACAACTCTGGAAGGCAGCTGACAAACTCCGTAAAAATATTGATGCGGCAGAATACAAACACATTGTATTGGGGTTAATCTTCCTAAAATATATTTCTGATGCTTTTGAAGAACTATATGCAAAGCTAAAAGCAGACGAAGTTAACGGAGCGGATCCCGAAGACAAAGATGAATACAAAGCAGAAAATGTATTCTTTGTTCCGCTGGATGCCCGATGGGCTTACTTGCAATCTAAAGCGAAACAACCTGAAATTGGAAAGTTTGTGGACGATGCAATGGATGCAATTGAAAAGGAAAATGCATCATTAAAAGGTGTTTTGCCAAAAGTCTTTGCCCGACAAAACCTTGACCCGACCAGTTTGGGTGAACTCATAGACTTGGTTGGAAACATTGCCTTGGGTGATGCCAAAGCACGAAGTGCCGATGTGCTTGGACATGTTTTTGAATATTTCTTGGGTGAGTTTGCTCTTGCAGAAGGTAAGAAAGGCGGACAGTTCTACACACCACGAAGCGTTGTAGAATTATTAGTTGAAATGTTGGAACCATATAAAGGACGTGTATTTGACCCTTGTTGTGGGAGTGGTGGTATGTTTGTTCAATCCGAAAAATTTGTGGAAGACCATCAAGGAAAAGTAAATGACATTTCCATTTACGGACAAGAAAGCAATCAAACCACTTGGCGACTGGCTAAAATGAATTTGGCTATTCGTGGTATTGATAGCTCGCAGGTAAAATGGAACAACGAAGGTTCTTTTTTAAACGATGCGCACAAAGATCTGAAAGCTGATTATATCATTGCCAACCCACCGTTTAATGTGAGTGATTGGGGTGGTGATTTAATGCGAAACGATGGACGTTGGCAATATGGAACACCGCCAATAGGCAATGCCAATTTTGCATGGCTGCAGCATTTTATTTACCACTTAGCACCAAGCGGACAAGCTGGTGTAGTATTGGCCAAAGGGGCATTGACTTCTAAAATATCAGGAGAAGGCGATATAAGAAAGGCATTAGTTGAAAACGGTTTGATTGATTGTATTGTAAACCTGCCAGCCAAGTTGTTTTTAAATACTCAAATTCCTGCTGCCTTGTGGTTTATGAGCCGCAATCGCAAAAACGGAAAATATAGAGACCGTAGCAATGAGATTTTGTTTATTGATGCCCGAAACTTAGGACATCTGATAAATCGTAGAACGCGTGAACTATCCAATGACGACATCGATAATATTGCCAGTACTTATCACAAGTGGAGAAACCTTGACGGCAACTATGAAGACATTGCAGGCTTTTGTGCCTCAATCCCTGTCAATAAAGTGGCTGAACTTGATTATGTGCTCACACCAGGACGTTATGTGGGGTTACCAGATGATGATGATGATTTCAATTTTGTCGAAGTTTTTAACTCTCTAAAAGCAGAATTGGAAGCTCAATTGAAAGAAGAAGCAGAACTCAATGAGCTGATTTCTTCTAACATGCTAAAGTTGAAGATTAATGAGTGATTGGAAAAATATTAAATTACAGGAAGTTCTTGAATTTGGTAATGGAAAAACAAAACCTAAGATAGAAGGTCATATTCCAATTTATGGTGGAAATGGTGTTTTAGGATATGGTAATAATTTTAATTATTCAGGTGAGACCATCATAATAGGGCGGGTAGGAGCTTATTGTGGAGCCGTTTTTTATGAAAATAGACCAATCTGGATTTCTGATAATGCTTTGTCTGCGAAACCTAAAGGTGAGAACAATGCGAAATATTTGTATTATTTCTTAAAACAAAAGGATCTAAATCAATGGGCTGGAGGTTCAAGTCACCCACTTGTTACTCAAACTTTGTTGAACTCATTGGAATTTTTAGTTTGTACTAATCCTATTATTCAATCGAAGATTGCTTCTTTGTTAAGCAGTCTCGATGATAAAATTGAACTTTTGCGACGTCAAAATTCCACAATAGAAAAAACCGTAGCGGCTTTATTCAGAAATTGGTTCATCGAATTCTCCGAAAACAAAAGCGAAGAAATGGTCTTGACGGACATTGGTTTAGTTCCTAGATCCTTAAAATTATCTCGTATAGAGAATATACCCCACATACTGGAAACTGGAAAAAGACCCAAGGGTGGGGTTGGTGATCTTTCATCTGGCATACCAAGTATTGGTGCTGAAAATATTAAAGGACTAGGTATTTATGATTATGAAAAAGAAAAATTTGTTTCCGACGAATTTGCGGAAAATATGAATAAAGGGATTATTAATGGCTATGAATTATTGATTTATAAAGATGGAGGAACTCCAGGTCATTTTATTCCACGATATACTATTTTCGGCAAAGGCTTTCCTTATCAAAAAATGGTTATTAATGAACACGTATTTAAATTGGATTTTGGGATAAGATGGTTTAATTTTTTTGCCTATTTTTTCTTTCAAACTCCATTTATTGAATCCATTTTGGTGGCGAATGGAGCAAAAGCAGCAATTCCAGGAATTAATCAACATGACATTAAACAATTATGGATTTATTCACCAGATAATGAATTAGTCGAAAAATTTGGTGATACAACGTTACCATATCTTGAAAAGATCCTTTTCAATTGCACTCAAATTAGAACATTATCAAAATTCCGTGATAC
>CBIHND010000013.1:0-113610 GCA_966211245.1 uncultured Fluviicola sp.
TTGAATGTTGAATGTTGAATGTTGAATGTTGAATGTTGAATGTTGAATGTTGAATTATGCGACCAGCTTTGAAACTTTCTCGAAGATTGTTTTCAAACGTTCCACATCTTCATCTTTCTCAATGGAACCGAGATTCATCACCGGATAGCTTAACAATGCCCCAACCTGTTGCTTCAATGCATCCGTATCAGGTTTTGCGTGGTAAGCGTCAGATATATTTTTTAGTTCGACGGCCCAATCTGCAATGAGGAAGTTTTTCATCATATCCTCATAAAGCTCTTTGTTTTCTGCAGTTAACACCGTTGTTGTACTTTTAAGACTTATCGGTGTTCCGTTCATGTAATCGGTATAAGTCAACGTTGCATTCAGATCTTTGGTGTTCATTTTCAAATTGTTATCTTGTTCCAAATCCAGCATCACCACTTGCGTAAGTTGATAATTCAGGTCTTCGATGTTAATTTGAAGCAAGCCCTCCTTCAGCACCCATGAACTTGCGCCGTATACTTTTTTCAATTCAAATCCGGCTGGAATGTTAACGCTGAGCATCACTTCTTTGCCAATTGGGCTGGTCAAGCTTGCGAATTCATTTACACAGGTTTTCTGAACATCTGCGTAATCTTCAATGTAATGGAACTGTCCGTGTGTACGGGATGACAAATCACGCAACATGTCCTGATGCAAATCAATTCCAATTCCCATTGTAGTGACACGAATCGAGTTCCCGGAACGTTCCATGTACTTACGAATTACTTCGTCCTTGTTTGTCTCACCAACGTTCGTATTTCCATCGGTAAGTAATAAAATCGACTTCGGGTGTTCCGGAAGTGAACCTTTCGTTAGTTGATCAATCCCAAGGTCAAGGCCTTTTAGAATATCAGTCCCTCCATTGGTTGTTACTGCTTTGACCTTAGCAATGATATCGGCTTTTCGGCTACCGAATTTCTCATACGGAATCAATACCTGTGCCTGATCGTCGAACAGCACGACCCCGAAATAGTCATCAGAAGACATTTTGGCCAGGCTCGCGATCATAGCGTCTTTGGCTTTCTCCAGTTTGCCATCACCCATCGACCCACTGATATCCAGAACATACATCACACCAACCGGTTTTCTGTCGGCAGGAAGTTCCGTGGCAGTCGCAATTCCCACCTGCATTAAATAATGTCCCTGGTTCAACGGGTGTTCTGTCAATTCCGGGACAAGACTCACCTTGTTTTTACCCGATGGGATAGCGATGAGATGATGATGGTAATTGATGATTTCTTCGGGAACGATGCGTTGAGGAAGCAATCCTGCCAAAGCCTGATCGCGGTAGTTTTTCTTTTGTTCTTCTGTGAGGTCCTTTCCATCTACGTAAGCGGTGTAATATTCATCGCTACGCAGCATTCCCATGGTTCCGGAGGAATATCCATACTGGGCGAAAGAGGCAAATGAGCAAAGACCTATGAGTAGTAATGCGGATCGTTTCATAATACTTGTTTTGCCTTGCTTACAAAACCGATTTGAAAAGGTTCAAAATCAAGTTTGGGCCTGATATTGCAATATCAGGCCCAAGCCCCGTACCTAAACGGATTCAGGATGTTTTTAATCAAAATGTATTCTTCAATTTCTCCCGAATCAATTCAATTCCCAGGTTATCCAAACTTCCTATGTGCGTTGTTTTCTCATCCGAAGCTTCCAGCACCAATCCGGCTTCAATTTCCTTGCCTACTTTCACGTATGCTTCACGGAAAGGAACTCCGGAATCCACCAACGCTTTGATCGCATCTACTGAGTAAACCGATGAATACAACGGATTCTCCATTAGTTTTTCTGAAACCTGCAATTGGCTCATCATGTAGCGAATCATCCGGAGACAATCCATTGTCAGATCAATTGCTCGAAACAACGGTTCTTTGAGTAGCTGGAAATCACGATGATACCCGGAAGTAAGATTCCGTGAAAGTGCGGCAACCTCAAACGAAAGTGTACTCACCTGATTACATTTGGCACGAATGAGCTCGAACACATCGGGATTCTTCTTGTGGGGCATAATACTGCTTCCTGTTGTCAGTTCATCCGGAAAAGAAATGAACGCAAAATTCTGGCAGAGAAACAAAACCGCATCGGCAGCCAATTTACCCATGGTTCCCGACAAGGACGTCAGCGCGAAGCACACTGTTTGCTCCAATTTTCCCCGGTTAAGTTGTGCTGCCACAGGATTGACTTTGAGTTGTGAAAACCCAAGTAATTCCGTTGTTTTCAGACGATCAACAGGAAAAGAGGAGCCATATCCTGCTGCTGTCCCCAGTGGGTTTTGATCCGCACATTGGTGAGCCGCTTTCAGCAAAACCAAATCGTCTGAAAGGCATTCCGCGTACGCGCTTAGCCACATACCGAAACTGGAAGGCATAGCGACCTGTGTGTGCGTGTAACCAGGCAAACGTACAGATTCGAACTTTACAGCTAAATCACACAGCTCGTGTCCAAACGCTTTTACGTCGGATTGAAACTGCTCCAAAACAGTTTTCAGATACAAATGAATATCCACAAGAACCTGGTCGTTTCGTGAACGGGCGGTATGTACCATTTTACCGATATCGCCTAACTTTTCGGTTAACTGAATTTCCACCCAGGAGTGAATATCTTCGACATCTTCGGGAACTGCAAAATCAGCGGTTTTTACGTGCTCAAGCAAATAAACCAATTCGTTTACAACCCCCGTCAATTCTGACTTCGGAAATAATCCACACTCAGACAACATCGTCACATGTGCTATCGTTCCCTGAATATCAAACGGAGCTAAGCGCTTGTCCATTTCACGGTCGTTCCCAACAGTAAATCGGTGCACTAATTCGGCGGTAGCAGTTCCTTTATCCCAAAGTTTCATTTTTCAAGGCATTTAGCAAGTTTGTAAAATGTTGTTTTCCCTGTTCCAATTCAGAAAGCAGGATGTACTCATCTGCAGTATGTGAACGTTCCGAAAAACCGGGTCCGGTTTTTATAGAGAGCCAAGGCATTAAAGCCTGATCACTCATGGTTGGTGATCCGAAACAACGTAAGTTCAACAGTTTCGCAACGTTGAAAATAGGGTGATTTGAAGGCAAACCTGAAGGTTTCAGACGTTTTGAACGCGCTGTGAGTTGTGATTGACAAAACCGCTGCAACGTATTCAGCACCTCATCGTGTGTATAACAATCCGTAACTCGAACATCAATTGTGAATGAACAGGTTGCGGGAATGACGTTGTGTTGCGATCCGGCACCGATTTGAGTCACGTTCAGATGCACGCTTCCAAGTGTTTCCGAAACCTCCGTAAACTCGACGGCCCGAAGTTTCTGGATATCGTTCAGCGCAACGTAAATTGCATTCTTTCCTGTATTTCGGGCAGCGTGACCGGCTTCTCCAGTGGCAACGGCGTCGATCACCAACAGCCCTTTTTCGGCAACGGCAAGCTCACAGTTCGTAGGTTCTCCAACTATAGCAAAATCAATTGTTCCCAGTTGATCCCGCACAAGCTCCATTCCGTTTTTACCGCTGTTTTCCTCTTCTGCAGAAGCACAGAACATAAGGTTGAAGGGCAATTCTTCGTTGTAGAATTCCACAAACGTATGAAGGAGGCAAATGAGTGAAGCACCGGCATCATTCGCGCCAAGACCAATGAGTTTATCGTCGCTAATGATCCCTTCGAAAGGATCAACTGTCCATTGTTCATTCGGTTTTACGGTATCCAGGTGAGAATTCAATAAAACTGTCGGTTTCTTCGGGTCAAAGTGACGATTTTTAGCCCAAACATTGTTGCACAATCGTTGTGTTGAAATACCGAAATCGGACAATCGTTTGATGATCCATTCGGCAGCATTTTCTTCCTGCCCGGACAACGATGGAATACGTATTAAGTCGAGTAGATCAGTGTGCAGATTCGTCATTACAATTGAATTAATGTTCCGCTTTGTAATTGATTGAATGCAGTAATTCGCACCTGTTCAACCCCATTTTCCAGAGCCTTCAATGCACCAGCGATTTTCGGAATCATTCCTTCCGAGATCGTACCACTTTGTTTCAATTGTTCCGCCTCTGTTTTGGACAATTGAGCAATTACAGACAATTCATCTTCGGGATCCTGTAACACCCCTGCCTTTTCGAACGCCAATACCAGTTCCACATCCACCTTTCGTGAAAGTTTCGCACCAAGGATACTCGCAATTCCATCTGCATTCGAGTTCAGTAATTTTCCGGTCTCCGGATCATAGCTCAACGCGCTGAAAACGGGAGTGATTTCAGTATTCAACAGAAAGTCCAGCAGCTGAAGATTGATTTCTTCTTCGATCGGATCGCCGACAAAACCGTAGTCAACAGGTTCAACTGCACGTTTTTTAGATGGGATAACATTCAAATCGGCACCACACAGACCAATTGCGCGAATGCCATTGAACTGAAGTTGGGCAACTAATTTTTTGTTGACACCGGCAAACGTATCGATCGCCACGTCCAGGAAATCGGAAGAGGTTACACGACGACCTTCGATGAAATTACTTTCAACACCAAGTTTTTGAGCGATCTCGGTTGCACGTTTTCCGCCACCGTGAACCAGCCATTTTACACCCGGAATTGCTTTGAATGATTCGATAAAGGAAGCCAGCAACTGTGGATTCTCGAGTACTTTTCCGCCTACTTTTACAATGGTTACTTTCATGAGTTCTGAAGTATTTCCTGAATTACAGCCTGTGCTGACCACACACGGTTGGCTGCTTGTTGAATAACAATTGACGCGTCCAGTACAGCATCGGTCACCACCACATTGCGACGAACGGGCAAACAGTGCATGAACTTTCCCGCTTTGGTCAAAGCCATTTTTTCCTGGGTTACTGTCCAGTTTTCTTCCACTTCCAAACGTTGTCCGTAGTGCGTGTAACTGCTCCAGTTTTTACAGTAAACGAAATCTGCATCGGCCAACGCTTCATCCTGATTATTGGTCACATGAACACCGTTGGTAAACTGTTCGTTTAACTCGTAACCTTCCGGATGAGCTAACCAAACATCTGCATCCAATACCGTCGACCACTCCAAAAAAGAGTTTACAACAGCCTGAGGAAGACATTTTGGGTGAGGAGCCCAGGTAACCGCGATTTTTGGCCGTTTAATTCCAAGTTCCTGAATCGTAACCATATCCGTTAAGGATTGAAGTGGATGGCGGGTAGCCGATTCAAGCGAAATGACTGGTTTTTCGCTGTACTCAATACATGCAGAAAGTAGTTTTTCGTTGTAGTCGTCTTCTTTGTTTGTTAACGACGGAAAAGCACGAACAGCAAGAATGTCTGTGTAACAACTGAGCACACGAATGGCATCCTGAATGTGTTCCTGGGCATCACCATCCATGATGGCTCCCGGTTCCATTTCGAGCTTCCACGCCTGATTTGCTTCGAGTACAGAAACAGACATACCAAGGTTATAAGCAGCTGCCTGAGTGCTCATACGTGTACGTAAACTTGGATTAAAGAAGAGCATTGAAAGGTTTTTCCCTTTCGCAAAATCAAGGTTCTGCGTTCCTTTCAAACGCAATACTTTTTCAATGAGTTCCTGCGGGTTAGGAACATCTGAGAGTTGAGTAAACTGTTTCATGGGTTTGCGGGTTCGGGGACTGGATTTAACACAGAATCGAACGTTTTAAGAAAATTGACTAATTCGTTTTTCGATATGTTCAGTGGAGGAAGGATACGTAAGGTATTCGGGCAGGTTGAGTTTCCTGACACGATACCTTTAGCGAGTAATAACTGCTGTAAATCTGTTGCTTTCAGCGCCGTTTTGATTCCGATCATCAAACCACGGCCACGTACTTCCTCCACTCCGGAAAGCGTCGAAAGTTCTTTCGTTAGCCACTCTCCGAGCTCTTTCGCATGAAGAATCAACCCATCGCTTTCGATAGTCTCCAGTACGGCTTTCATAGCAGCACAAGCAAGGTAACTTCCACCAAACGTTGTTCCCAACTGGCCTTTTTTTGGTTCTATCTTGTTGTCGATTAGAACCGCTGCGACAGGAAAACCATTTCCGATTCCTTTTGCCATAGTGATCAGATCAGCGCGAACTTCGTGTTGCTGAAAAGCGCAGAATGTTCCCGTTCGTCCGCAACCGCTTTGAATTTCATCAGCAATGAGCAGCGTTCCCGTTTCGTCACAAACGTCACGCAATTTCTTCCAAAATGCTGTAGATGCTTCAAACACACCGGCAACGCCCTGAATTCCTTCAATAATTACGGCCGCGTATTCATTGGAAGATAATTCACGAATCAGTGCCTGTTCATCGTTGAAAGCGATTTTCATCTGGTCAAGGCTCTTGCCAAAGGGCGCTACGATATTGGGATTGTCCGTAACCGCAATTGCACCGGCTGTACGACCATGAAACGCTTTTTCGAAGCTTAGAATCTTACTTCGACGGGTTTGAAAGGCGGCAACCTTCATTGCATTCTCGTTTGCTTCCGCACCGCTGTTGCACAAGAACAACCGGTAGTCTTTTAATCCTGAAACGCGTTCCAGAATTTCGGCTAACTCTTCCTGCTGCTCAATCTTAATTGCATTGGAATAGTAACTAATCGTATTCAGTTGTTCCGAAAGCACATTTTTCCAATCCGGATGATTGTGCCCGATGGAAATGACACCGTGGCCACCGTAGCAATCCAGGTAATTTTTACCGTTTGTATCTGTTACCTGGGCACCATTCGCTGAGACAAATGAAATGTCCCATGGATGGTAAACGTCGTATAGTTTTGTGTTCATAGTTTGTCTTTTCCTCCCCTTGTTCTCGATACTTCCGCCTCCAGCGGAAACTCGAACTGACGGGGAATTCGTTTACTTCTAATACCCTCCCGGTTTTAAGTTTAGCGCTGTGGTTTCCGGGAGACCAAAGCGAAGATTCATGTTTTGTACTGCCTGTCCGGCGGCGCCCTTCAGAAGATTGTCAATTACAGAAGTAATGACCAGTTTCCCTTTGATGATCTTCGGTTCCACCAGACAGAAATTGGTTTGAACAACCTGCTTCAAATCCACGGTTGAATCGGTTACTTTCGTAAACGCCGCTCCAGAGTAGAAATCGTGATACATTTCCGTTACCTGACTCTGGGACAATTCCGTATCGAAATAGCTCGTACAGAAAATTCCACGTGTGAATGGCCCACGAAGCGGGATAAAGTTCACCTCGGTGGCTGTTGATTTCTGTTGCCCGAAGGTGTGTTCAATTTCATTCAAATGTTGATGATCCAATACCTTATAAGAAGAAACATTCGCTGAGCGCCACGAGAAATGTCCGGTATTTGAAAGTGCTTGTCCGGCCCCGGTTGAGCCCGTAATCGCATTTACATGAATTGCTCCGTTGATGTGTTCCAACACCGGAAGCAGCGCCAACTGAATTGCGGTGGCAAAGCATCCCGGATTCGCAATTCGATTCGTCAATTTCTGAGCATTGATCTCCGGCAAACCGTATACAAACGATGCGTCCGTTCGAAAATCGGTGCTTAAATCGATCACTGTTACGGATTCCGGGATATTGTTCTCAGAAAGAAAGGTATTTGAATATCCGTGTCCTCCGCACAGAAACAACACATCTACGTTCGTATCGTGTTCATTCGCAAACTTTAGCTCAGCCGGAATTCCCCAATCGTTATGAAACGAACTCACCGACTTCCCAGCCTGACTGTTACTCGTAATGAAACTGAATTCCACTTCCGGGTGACGACTCAGAAGGCTGATCAATTCTCCGGCTGCATATCCGGCTCCTCCTATCACTCCCACTTTCATGATTCAACAGGATTTTGGTTATACGAATGCCATAGCTTACCGGAAGTAGCCGTGATTTTGATGAATCCCTTCGCGTCATCTGCAGTCCATGCTTTGGTGTCTTCCCCGTAATTCGCAACCTTTGACTGCATTAAATCGAACGGCGAGGTAATTCCAGCTAATTCAAAGCGATACGGGTGCAAATTCACCGTTACGGTTCCTGAAACACGTTGCTGACTCGAGGTTAACATTGCTTCGATGTCTCGCATGACCGGGTCCATAAATTGTCCTTCATGAAACAACGAACCGTACCATTCGCTTTGCTGTTTTTTCAACTGCATTTGCCATTTGGTCAATGTATGTTTTTCCAGCAACTGATGCGCTTTGATCAAAATCAATGGTGCCGCAGCTATGAAACCTACACGGCCTTTGATCCCGATGATTGTATCACCAACATGGGTATCACGACCAATTGCGAAAGGGGCTGCCAGGTTTTCCAACTGTCGGATCAATTCTACGGCAGCAATTTCACGTCCGTTAATCGCGATGGGTTCACCTTTTTCGAACGTGATGGAGAGCGTTTCGGATTCTTTTTTCATCAACGGATTCGGCCACGCACTCTCTGGCAACGGTAAGTGCGACGTCAATGTTTCTGCCCCGCCTACACTGGTTCCCCACAATCCCTGATTGATCGAATATTGTGCTTTTTGACTATCTATAAATACTCCGTTTTCGTTAAGGTAATCGATTTCCTGCTGGCGGGTAAGTTGCAAATCGCGAATTGGCGTAATGATCTCAATATGCGGTGCAAGTGTTTGAAAAATCAAATCGAAACGTACCTGATCGTTTCCGGCACCAGTACTTCCGTGAGCAACTGCGGAAGCGCCAACTTCCAGCGCATAATCCAAAACAGCTTTCGCCTGGAAAACACGTTCGGCGCTTACTGAAAGCGGATACGCATCATTTTTAAGTACGTTTCCAAAAAGGAGGTACTTGATCCCGTTGTTGTAAAAATCTTCAGAAACGTCGGCCGTACGGTGTTGCTTTACGCCGAGCGCCAATGCCTTTGCTTCAATTTCAGCGATTTCGTTTTCGGGAAATGCCCCGGTATTTACAAAAATCGTGTGAACCTCCAGTCCACGTTCCTGTTGCAGGTATTTTACACAGAAGGTAGTATCCAATCCACCGGAATATGCTAAAACGCAAATGTTGTTTTTCATGTCGTTTGATTAACTGATTGTTTTGTTATTTGATTTTTTCGCGCGGGATTTTTCCTCACCACGGTTACTTCCCATTTTCAGGAATTCTTTGAACCGTTTCCAGCGGCTTAGCTTTGAAACTTCCTGAACGGTTTGCTGAGTCGGATCGAAGAGCATTCCAGTACACAAACAGTGTTTACGTTCAGTTCGGGTAAGAATATCCACATTTACGCAACCATTGCAACCCGCCCAGAATTTTTCATCGGTTGTTAGTTCGGAGAATGTTACAGGTTTGTAGCCCAGGTCGCTGTTGATTTTCATAACCGCCAGACTGGTAGTGATTCCGAATACTTTTGCACCGGGGAACTTTTGCTGGGACAATTCGAGGATGCATTTTTTGATCGATTTCGCGAGTCCGGTTTTACGGTAATTCTCGTCGACGATTAGTCCGGAATTGGCAACGAAACGATTGTGCCCCCAGGTTTCGATGTAGCAAAATCCGATGGCTTTGTCGTTGTCTAGTGCAATGACCGCCTTCCCTTCCCGCATTTTTTCTTTGAGGTATTCCGGTGAACGTTTCGCGATTCCGGTTCCTCGTTTTTTGGCTGCTTCAGCCATTAAATCACATAAATAGTCAGCGTATTGAACATGTTGTTCGCCTGCAATGACGATGGAAATCTTCATTCCGATTGAAAATAAAATTGTCATGAACTCCTTTTGGAGTAGTAGGACAGAAATGAAAAATGAAACGATTATTTAAAAGACGGCAGAGTACGTAACCCCGCAAAAACACATATTACCCCAAGGGGTACCTTCTTCGCTCAACGCGAATCAAGAATGAAGGATATGTGTAATTGTTTTTCATTTGACGGGGCAAATATATGTGAATTAATTTGATATAAAACCGGTTTAGTTAAAAATAATTTCACAATTGGTTCAAAAAACATATTTCTGGTGTCTCTATTATGGAAAAGACAAAGCCACTTAGCGCTTCCCGATAAGTGGCTCTGCCTTGGTGGTTAGGTATTCGGTCGTACGCCCGATGGTCAAAAAATAGTGGTAGGAAAAATGCGTTTGCTGCTGTTTAACGATAACCGGTTTTTCTTCTTCGGTGATTACAGTATCTGTTGATCCGTTCAACGCTTGTAAGGTTTACCGACTTCGTTCTCCTGCTTTCATTGACTGTACAAAGGTACTGTTGGAGGTCGTAAGGTTTTTACGGTTTGGCAGTGGTGAGTTTTTTTTTGGAGAAAATTTTGGAGTCTCGACCTGATGGTGTGACCTCCCGGCCGGCAAAGGCAAAGTGTCAGTCACAAGTCCCGTAATTGCCGGGTTACAAACAGTTTTTTGAGACTTATCTCTCCACAAAGAACATCTTTAATTTCCCTTTATTCTTTGCTTCCAATTCGCCCCGGTAATGAAAATGGAATTCATCACCGCATTCCTGAACGACCGTTTCCGAAACATTGATTTGCCCGGATTCACTAGCCTGTTCCATTCTTGCTGCAACATTCACGGTATCGCCCCAAACATCATAAGCGAATTTGGTTGATCCCACCACTCCGGCAACCAGAGGGCCAGAATGAATTCCAATACGCATTTCCAGTAACTCGGAGCCCTTGCCAAAAGTTTTATGCGCACTTTTCCGTACGAATTCCTGGAAGATCAGCGCGGCCTGGACGATGTGTTTGGCGTGGTCGGGATCAGGTTCCGGAGCACCTGCAACGCACAAGTATGCATCACCAATGGTTTTGATTTTCTCAATCGGGAAATGACTGATGATTTCGTCGAAACCACGGAAGTAATAATCCAGCATCGCTACAACATCTTCCGGATCATTTTGTCCGGCAAAGGTTGTAAACCCTTTGAAATCGGTAAACATTACCGTAGCGTTGTCGTAACGGAACGAAGACGTTTTTCCATGCTCTTTCAATTCCTCCGCTACGGTAGTGGGGAGAATGTTGAGCAACAGGTTTTCCGATTTGTCCTTTTCCTGGGCGATTTCCTCGTTTTTATCGCGAAGAATAATTGTGGTTCTTCTCTTTCGGAAGTATTCAATGACAATGAAAAACAATGCAAGCGCTCCTACAATGATGATGAAAATCAAGCGATTCAGTCTGTTGTTCTCGCGTTCCAGCTTTGCGGCTGCACGTTCGTTCTGCAACTCCAATCCCTGAACCTTCAGCTGGGCTTTCAGTTGTTCTTCGCTTAACGAATCGATTTCACCCTGTTTGGCTTTAATTTCCTTTTGTCCGGAATGCACTTCGGTTTTCAGGTCTTTCACCGAATCGGTTAATTCTGTGTTTCTAATGATTAGATTTTCGCGGTACAATCGACTAAACGCCTGATAATTCTTCAGCGCTTCTTTGTAATAAATCACATTGTCCTGCAATTCCGCCAATTCCAAATGACACCTCATTTGTAGCTGCGTATTTTGCTCATTTTTTGCTGCAGCCAGCGCCTGTTCAAAGGTCTTCATGGCTTTTTGCGGACGACCATCTTTCTTGAGTTTCATGGCTTCAGCGTACAGAGATGCGCCGCTTTGAGCATATGTTACTTGCGCAGTTACCAACAGAAGTAACACCAAAACAACGGATTGTATGAGCTTTATTCTACGCATTTTTTCAAGGACATCGAAAATACGAAAATTAGCATATACGGACTAGAAACCTACGATTGTTTTAGTTAATTTTAATTGCACAATTTTACCTGAAACGATGAGCGAAAAAACATACACCAATGGCGAACTTACAGTGATTTGGAAGGCCGAAAAATGCATCCATTCCGGCATTTGCGCACGAACACTTCCTAACGTTTACAAACCGAAAGAACGTCCATGGATTACGGCTGAAAACGCATCCACTCAGGAACTGAAGGATCAGATTGATCGTTGTCCGTCCGGGGCTTTGTCGTACCGAATGAATAACGAGAAATAAGATGTCTGCAAAAGCAAGCGGAACGATTGGTAAAGCGCATTACCTGACTGAAATTACAGCAGGAAAAAACAGTATTTTAAGTGACGAACCTACCTGGAACGGCGGAGAGGAAAAAGGAATGAATCCTTTCGAAATTCTTGCTTCAGCTTTAGTCGCCTGCACGTGTGCAACACTAAGGATGTATGCCGATCGTAAAGGATGGGAAGTGGATTCCATTCATGCTGAAGTAATTCTTGATCGTGAAGCAAAGCCGGGGGAAACACTTTTTAATCGGACCATTCAGGTTATTGGAAACCTGACTCAAGAGCAGGAAGAGCGGCTATTGTTCATCGCGAACAAATGTCCGGTTCATCAAATTCTTACACATACCATTGAAGTTTCAACGACATTAAACAATCATGGAAATTGAACAATTTAACAGAGAAAGCAAGGGCTTTTTCAAGGCCACTGAGGATGGCAAAGAAGCAGGCAGGATGACCTATTCCTGGGCAGGTGAGAACCGCTTCATTATTGATCATACGGAAGTAAATCCGGAATTTTCCGGTCGCGGTGTAGGTCAAAAAATGGTGGAAGCCGCGCTGAACTACGCACGTGCAAACAATCTGAAAATTCTTCCGCTCTGTCCGTTTGCGAAGGCGCAGTTTGATCGTCATCCGGAATGGCATGACGTACTGGTTGATCGTCATTGATCATGGAAAGAACCCCTAAACGTTTTCATTTTCCATCACCCGGGTTTACCCGTTACTGGAACGAGGGAAGAGGCGAGCAACTGGCTGCGAAAATCAACCGGCGTTTTCCATCGGAGAATGAAATTCAGGCGAAAATTCCATGGTTATTCGAAACCGATCAACTTGCTGATAAAGTCATTCAAGAGGTAATGATTCCACATGGATATCCGAAAACTGTTCAATGGATTGATCAGGGATTGAAAGGCGAAAATACCGATGAAATTCCGCAAATATTAATGGAATTATTGGATTTTAGCGTTCGGAAGCCCAATTGGCTTGATCTGGAAAAAGTTGAAACCGGGGCAAAATTATGTCGCCGATCCGGTACACGGGGATTCATGGTTTTACGCAATTATTGTCTGATGGGCGGGTACGAATCGTCGGCCATAAACAAACCGTTGATTTTTACCGGCGCACTGAAAAAAGGCGCTGCAAAACGTACTACGGAGACCACCGATTTTTGGGTGAAAGTAATTGCCGAAAACGCGCTTGAGGATCCACTTTCAGGAATTCGTGAGTGCATCCTGATTCGGCTCATGCACGCTTACGCCAGAGTTTCCATTTTGCAGCGTACCGATTGGAAAACAGCCGAATGGGGAGAGCCTTTGAATCAATGGGACATGATCGCAACAAACCTTGGTTTTTCATTGGTTTTTTTGGACGGAATCCGCTCACTAGGCGTTCAACCGAAACCCAAAGAAATTCCGGGATTGTTTCACCTCTGGAAATACATTGGCTATTTGCTTGGAATTCCGGCAGAATACCTTCCGGAAACAGAAGAAGTCGCAATTCGGGAATTGTATGCCTGGACCATTACACAACCACCGGCAGATGAAGATACCAAAGAACTTGCAAAGGCATTAATGCTCGAACCGTATTCGTCTCATTTCCCGAAGAAAGAATGGCAGAAAAAACGGGTAGTTCAGATTCATCTTGCTTACAATTATTACTTTCTGGGATCTGAATCGTGCAAGGCAATGGGACTTCCTGTAAAAGGTTGGACAATCTATCCATTCCTGTTCCGAAACATTACGCGTCTTCAGGAATCGTGGTACTCGATTTCGGAAAAAGCATTCGAAAAGGGGGCGAAGAACCGGAGGAAAAATCAGGAAAAGGTTGCCAACCTATATCTCCAGGGAGCGAAACTATTCAATGATCCTTCCGGGACGAAGTAAAACGATTCCTTACCCCGATAAATACTCCTTCAACGACTCCTCAAACCACGTAGGTTATTACCTTTCGCCGATAAAATGCCACATATCACCGATTTATGCCTAACTTGCACCCGTTACTAACTGATATTGATGAGCGAAATAGGTTCAGTGCGTTGGAAGAAGAAAGATGTTGAGCACTTCTTCCCGACACTAAAAAAACGAGTGGACGGGTATTTTACCGGACGCCAAATAAAAAAACAAGGAAATCGTAAGCTTTACATCAAAGCAATTGTCCTTCTCTCCATTTACATTGCACCATTTGTGCTTTTACTTTCTCTGGAACTTCCCGCTATTGCACAATTGGGACTTTGGGCAGCCATGGGTTTCGCTTTGGCAGGTATCGGAATGAGTGTAATGCACGACGCCAATCACGGTTCGTTTTCTAAAAACAAGACGTTGAACTACTTCATGGGACATACGCTGAACCTACTTGGCGGTTCCGTTTGCAACTGGAAAATGCAGCACAACGTACTTCACCACACCTACACGAATGTTGCGGAAATGGATGAAGACATCGACGATAAATTGTTGATGCGTTTTTGCCCACATTCCGAGCGCAAAGGATACCACCGTTTTCAATTCATTTATGTGGTTTTCTTTTACTCGATTCTTACATTGTATTGGGTGACGATCAAGGATTTTGTTCAGTTCATTCAATACCGTCGACATCAGGTATTCTGCGAAGAAAAAAAGAGCAATACCCGTAAACTGATGCAGATTCTGGCGTTGAAAGTGGTTTACTTCTTCACGATCTTATATGTACCGATTGCCCTTATCGGTCTTCCGGTTTCGACAACCATTTTCGGATTCCTGATTATGCATGGGATTGCCGGATTCATTCTGGCGTTGATTTTCCAATTGGCACATACGGTTGAAGGAACACATCATCCACTTCCAAATGAAGAAGGAATCATTGCGAACGACTGGGCGATCCACCAATTACAGACTACAGCGAACTTTTCGCGTAAAAACAAGTGGCTATCATGGTATGTTGGCGGCTTGAACTTCCAGGTTGAACACCACTTATTCCCTTATATTTCTCACGTTCATTATCCGCACATTGCCGAGATTGTAAAAGAAACGGCTGAGGAGTTTGGGGTTCCATACCTTGAGAACAAGACATTCGGTGGAGCTGTGGTTTCACATTTTGCGTTCCTGTATCAGTTGGGTAAACCGGTTCCGGCTCCAGTTCCGGTGAAAGCGTAATTCCCGTAAAACGTTCTGTAAGTCCAACATGCATGGTGGACTTACCATGCTTCCATTCACTTATGCCTGTCATCGAACTTAAAACCGTGATCCGTGCGCCGATAGATCGGGTGTTTGATCTGTCTACGAGCATTGACTTGCATAAATTATCTACCGGAAAAACAAAAGAAGAGGCAATCGCAGGACGCACCAGCGGACTCATTTTGATGAACGAAACCGTCACCTGGCGTGCAACGCATTTCGGGATTCGTCAGGAGCTGACTTCGAAAATTACCTCATACGAGCGACCTCATCATTTTCGCGATGAGCAGCTGAAGGGAATTTTCAAATCGATTTGTCACGACCATTATTTTGAGGAACAGGACGGAAAAACGTTGATGACCGATGTTTTCCGGTTTGAGTCGCCTGTTGGTATTTTGGGGAAAGCCTTCAACAAGCTCGTTTTGACGAAGTATCTAACTCGTTTTCTGAATGAACGGAATGCGTTGATCAAGGAATATGCGGAGGGAGAAAAGTGGATGGAGATTCTGGATTTCCCACAGACGAGCGCGGAGGAACGCGGAAGATTTTATAGTTGAACCACATCTGAACATAGAAAAACATCGGCTCTATTACTGATTTCCTCTATTTTAGCCGGAATTGCCATAAATATCATGACTGAAAAAATAACTTCCTATCTAACTAATCTCGAAAAAGAATATGGAATCGAAATTCTGCTGGCCTGCGAAACTGGTTCCCGTGCGTGGGGCTTTCCTTCTCCGGATAGTGATTATGATGTTCGGATCATCTACAAACATCCGCTCGATTGGTATTTGTCATTGGATGACCGAAAGGATACAATCGAGATCATGTTGGAAAACAACGATATCGATATTACAGGTTGGGATATCCGAAAGAGTCTTCAATTGCTGAGAAAGTCCAACGCTGCCCTGCTGGAACGAATTCAATCTCCAATTGTTTACAAAGTCGATGAATCGTATCTGAAAGAAATGACTGAGGTTGCTCAGAGTTGCTATTCGCGCATCGCAACCATGCACCATTACTTAAGTATGGCGCGCAAAACGATAGAGGAAATCGAGCAAACACATGAGTTCAAACTCAAGAAGTTCTTTTATGCACTACGTGCTTCGGTAGCATGTTTGTGGATTCTCGAACGTACCGAAATTCCACCGATAGAATTCCCGAAAATGATTCATGGACTGAATTTCGAAGCCAGTCTAAAAACGCGCATTTTCGAGTTAATCGAAATGAAGGCATCAATCAACGAAAGCTACCTGCACTCGGGTGAGCAGGAATTGTTCACGTTCATGAAACAATGTACTTCGGATGCAGGGCGTGAATTCAACAACCTGCCATCCTCACAACCCAATCTTGACAATTTGAATTCGTTTTTCATATCCCAGGTAAAATGACAATTGAAGATCTTCGTGAACAGGGTTTGATTGTATTGGAATGCATTAGCGGAAGCAAGGCTTATGGTTTGGATACGCCAACTTCAGACACAGATATTAAGGGTGTTTTTGTACTTCCGAAGCATCTTTACTACGGGTTGGACTATATTCCACAAATCAACAATGAGACCAACGATATTGTATTCTATGAATTGGGAAGATTCATTGACTTATTGGCACAGAACAATCCTAATATTCTTGAACTGTTGAATACTCCGGATGAGGCAATTCTGTATAAACACCCATTTTTAACCGAATTAAAACCTGAAGTTTTCCTATCGAAATCGTGTGTCAATACTTTTGGGAAATTTGCACTATCCCAAATAAAAAAAGCCAAAGGATTAAAGAAGAAAATCGTCAATCCGATTTCCAAAGAACGAAAAACACCACTTGACTTTTGTTTCGTTAACTATAACAACGGTTCCGTTCCGGTATCTAAATTCCTTGAAATAAAAGGTTGGCAACAGGAAAATTGTGGGTTGGTCAATATCGCTAATATGCGCGATGTTTACGGCCTGTATTATTCGGATACAAAATTTTTTAGCGGCATTATTCAAGGTGCTGAATCGAACGATGTTTCATTAAGTTCTATTCCAAAGGAATTCGAACAACAAGCACTTCTCTTTTTCAATAAAGACGGTTATTCCTTTTATTGCAGAGAGTACCGCGAATATTGGGAATGGGTTGAAAAACGAAACGACGAACGCTATCAGTCAACCGAAAGTCACGGTAAGAACTACGATGCGAAAAACATGATGCATGTATTCCGCTTGCTTGACATGGCCATTGAAATCGGTCAGCAGGGTCGCGTAAATGTCCGCAGACCAAATCGGGATTTTCTGCTTGAAATTAAATCCGGCAAATTCGAATACGATGAGTTATTGAGTTGGGCCGATGAAAAACAAGTAGAAATGGAAGCTGCATTTACGCAATCTACGCTTCCGGAAAAACCCGATGTTAAGGTTATCAATCAGTTGCTGTTTCAGTTGCGGGAACGATTCTACGACGTGTCATCTTTCGTCTGATTAAACCTTAGTGTTAAACAAGCCCATGGTTTGTTGTGAACTATATGATCTATGTGCAATCACTATGTCTCTATGTGGTTAAAAACTTCCGCGTTCCTCAGCGGGAAATCATCGGATCTCTCCCCCCGCTTCAAAGCCCTTCTCAGGAACCATAAAGCTCAGCTTGCCTTCTTCGTTTTCGGCCATCAGGATCATTCCCTGTGATTCCACACCGCGAATTTTGCGTGGAGCAAGGTTCATCAATACCGCAACGGTTTTTCCGACAACCTCTTCCGGTGTGTAATGCTCTGCTATTCCGGAAACAATTGTACGCGTATCCAATCCCGTGTTTACCGTCAACTGCAATAATTTATCGGCCTTCGGAACACGGATTGCCGCTTCGATGGTTCCCAAACGGATATCCATTTTGGTGAAGTCATCAAAAGATGTTTCTTCTTTTTGTGGCGGGAAATTCGATTGCGGTTGTGACGCGTGCAGCAATTCCACTTCTTTCGTTACCAACTCGTCGTCGATTTTCTGGAAGAGGATGCTTGGTGCTTTTGTGCTGTCGCCTTCTTTTACCAATAGGCTTCCACTTTCCGACCAAGGCTTCGTCTCAATGTTCATGAAATCGCGAAGCTTAGCTGCCGTTGCCGGAAGGAACGGATCCAATACCAAACCAAGGTTTGCGGTGATCTGTAGTGCAATGTGCATGATCGTTTCAACACGCTTCGGATCGGTTTTCACCAATTTCCACGGTTCGTTATCTGCCAAATACTTGTTTCCGATGCGTGCCAACTGCATTGCTTCAGCCTGCGCATCACGGAGTTTGTATTGGTAAACCAAGTCGGCAATGCGCTGCGGAATGGCTTTCATTTCGTCCAAAACCTGCTGATCTGCTTCCGTCAATTCACCACAAGCAGGAACAATTCCATCGTAATATTTCTGCGTCAACACCAACGCGCGATTCACAAAGTTTCCAAGGATATCCGCCAACTCGTTGTTTACGCGAGCCTGGTATTCTTTCCAGGTGAATTCTGCATCCTTTGTTTCCGGTGCGATACACGTAAGCGTGTATTTCAATTCGTCGGTTTTCTCCGGGTAGCGTTCCAGGTATTCGTGCAACCACACCGCCCAGTTACGGGAAGTAGAGAATTTATCGCCTTCGAGGTTCAGGAATTCGTACGCCGGAACGTTATCGGGAAGGATGAAACCTCCATGATCTTTCAATAAAATAGGGAAAATGATCGCGTGGAATACGATGTTGTCTTTACCGATGAAATGAACAAGTTTACGTTCCTCGTTACACCAGTAATCTTTCCAGTCTTTGTTGTTGTCCAGTGCCCATTGCTTGGTAGCTGAAATGTATCCGATCGGTGCATCGAGCCACACATACAGTACTTTTCCATCGGCATTTGGAAGCGGAACCGGAACACCCCAATCCAGATCGCGGGTCATCGCACGCGCATGCAAACCACCATCGATCCAGCTCAAACACTGACCAATTACCTGGTTTCTCCACGCTTTCGGGTTGTGTTGTTGTTTGCCGTCCAGAATTCCTTCCTTGATCCAAGGGCGCAGCCATTCTTCGTGACGATCCATTGGCAAGAACCAGTGCGAAGTACTTTTTAAAACAGGTGTTTTGCCACTTAACGTAGAAACCGGATTTTTCAATTCCGTAGGACTCAAATCCGTTCCACACTTCTCGCATTGGTCACCATAAGCTCCCGGATTTCCACAGTTCGGGCACTCTCCGGTAATGTATCTGTCGGCAAGGAACTGCTGGAATTCCTCGTCGAAATATTGTTCTGTTGTTTGCTCGATGAACTTCCCGTTTTTCTCCAACACTTTGAAGAATTCCTGCGCCGTTTCGATATGAATCTGCTCAGAAGTACGGTGAAAGATATCGAATGAAATATCGAAGTTTTTGAACGAATCACCAATAACCTTGTTGTACTTGTCAACGATTTCACGTGGTGTAATTCCTTCTTTCTTCGCACGAAGTGTAATCGCAGCTCCGTGTTCGTCGGAACCACAAATAAAAGCCACATCGTGACCGTTAGACCGCAGGAAGCGCACGAAGATATCGGCTGGAAGGTAAACTCCTGCTACGTGTCCAAGGTGCAAAGGCCCATTGGCGTAAGGCAACGCCGCGGTAACGGTATATTTCGTTTTGTTCATGGGAGCAAAGATAGGAAAAGAGTGAAGACGAGAGACAGGCAAGCGAAGACTTGGATTAGATGTGAAACTGTTTACCGAAAAAATCAGTTCTTTGGCAAACGAATTTTGAAAAATCGTCGTTTTCTTCAAAAACTTAATTTATGACCAATCCTTTTACCTTTCTGCTTATTCTCCTATTTATTCCGGTAGCTTCTTTCTCCCAGGACCTTAATTTCTCGATCCAGTATCCTGTGGACGTCGATTTTTCAGGTAGTGGTCTCGAAAAAAATCAGATCATTGAGCTTGAGAACGGAAACCTGGTCATGTACCGATTTACGTACGACACAATAAGTTCGGAGCATAACATTCACTTGTGGAGTTGTGAACCAACCGCATTTGTAATTTGGAGCAAGGAGTTCTCCATTGGTATTGGTGATTCGGTTCCACTTAAAGCTGATCTTTGCGCCGATGGGAATAATTTTCTGATGGTTTTTCCTACCGTCCTTGGATACGGCAATACAACCGCATCTGTGGTGAAATTTGATGCTGATGGAGAACCTCTGGGACAAACGGCCAGCATTAACATACCCAACGCTATTCAGGCGAGAGAATTAACGATAATTCGCGCTGAAAATGAATACTACGTGGCCGGTATTGCCGTGTACCCTGATAATTCAAGAGACGGTTTTCTTACGCGTTCCGTAAACGGTTCCTTCGCAGCGGCTGAGACCAAAATCATCCCGGAGTTGACCTATGTAAATACGATGTATATCGGTGATGACAACAAACTACAGCTGGTAGGAAGAATCGAACATGAGGATGCCGATTTAACCGTGAATTTCCCGACGGAAGCCATCGGTACTAAATTTCCGGAGGAGATCAGAATTCTGGAGGCCATCTACGATTCAGTGCATGGAACGTATTATTCCGGAGCGATTGGTCAAATCCAACTCACCAACGAAAATGCCATCCTGATTCACCGGGATCTTCAAAACAACCTAACCGGAACCGAGTTATACACCACTGGTCCCATGTTTCACGGAAGTTTTGCTACGGATCTGGCCTTCATTGATGACGGAGTAGCGATTATCGGATACGGAAGCGTACCTCATCCTATCACCTTCTTATCAAAATTCGATTACAATCTGAACCTCGAATTGAGCAGAGAGTTCGGGATTTATCAACCGTTCAATTACAACAGAACAAATCTATTGGCACATAGCAACGGTACGCTTTATTACTCGGTGTTGGGCGGAATTTTCAACAGTTCCGGATCTGCATTCACCACAGTATTCAATTGTTTGAACGATAACTATCAAACTTCCTGCGACGGCGACGTCATCAACTCTGTTTATAACACTTTACCAGTCACCGAAACACCAGATACGGTTGCCTTCGTTCCGTCAGGTTCCATTTCATTGAGCGCATTTGAAATTCACCCGATCGCATTTATCGATTCCATTCCATGCGCTTCGAATCTTGAAACCGAAGATTTTGTTGTGGAGCAAACGCAACTTTACCCAAACCCATTCCATTCCGCCACCACTCTGAAATTCAACGAAACGGTTTCTCTCCAACACCTCAATATTGAATGCACAGATAATCTGGGAAGAACAATCCCGTTCACAATGGATCCTGTAACCGATCGTGAATTCCAGCTTCATTTCCCCGAAGAGTTCAAAGGAATGGTATTCATTCGAGTGAAAAGCGGGGTAAAAGAAATGACGGTTGTTGGGGTTTTGGAGTAAGTTCTCGATGCTTGAGGAGAACAGAACTGGTTCCCCCTTTAGAGGTCTGACGACTCTGACGAGTATCCCCTCAAGGGGGAGGCCCATGACCTCCGATCCAAAAATATCAAACAAAAAAATCCCAGACCATTAAGCCTGGGATTTCGCAGATTTATCTGCCTTATGCAGAGAGGAAGAGATTAAATATCTCGAAAGGGGGTCGGCTTCACAACGCATCCCAGCCTTTTTCAAAGGCTCCTGGGATCTTTTTATTCATCTGCATCCCGAAACAAGTTTCGGATTTGATGAAACAAAAAATCCCAGACCTTGTGAAGCCTGGGACAGTTCTGGCAGAGAGGAAGAGATTCGAACTCTCGATACAGTTACCCGTATACTACCTTTCCAGGGTAGCTCCTTCAACCACTCGGACACCTCTCTGTAGGTTTTCGAAAGATGCGAAGGAATTGTAGCTCCTTCAATCCCGACGTTTGCAGTCGGGAACACCTCTCTGTGTCAACAAAAACGAATGATCGTTTTCATTTGTGGACTGCGAAGATACAACTTTTGTCGTATTTCATGTTCTAAATCTATGAAAATGTAGGTACACGATGCATCGTGTACCTACATTGTGTCGTTTTCAAAACGAGATTTTAATGATCCGACGCCACAACGGCTTTCTCACCCTTCTTCGTGCGAATCAGCAATACAATCGGAATACAGATCAGAATCAACATCGCAACCATAAAGAATCCATGGTCGTAACTCACCAACATCTGCTGGCGCGTCAACGCTCCATCCATCATTTTGGCAGCAATTGCTTCCGCCTCAACCGATGAATATCCTTTCGAAAGGTAGTTTTGGACCAACATCTGGAAACGGTCCGAACTCACGGTATCCGAGCTGTTGATATACCCCAACATGCTCCCCCGCACATTCGCGTTCGTGATCGTAAGATACAGGTTGATCAAAGCGATCCCAACAGAACCTCCGAGCTGACGAATCATGTTCGACAATCCAATCGCCTGAGCCATATCTTTGCCCTGCAAGCCGGCCACTGAAATCGAAAGAATCGGCGACATCATGAACGCCAGACCAAACCCGCGAAGGACGAACGGCAAATAGAAGTTCTTCTCCGAGGAATCCGGTCCGGAAAACGAGAGCATAAATACAAACGAAAACGTAATCAATACTCCCATGATGATGATCACCTTCGGACTAATTCCAATCCCGAGCAATCGCGCTACCAATGGCATGGCGACGGCCGTACAGAGTGCTCCCGGAATCATAAATACCCCTGTCTGTGTTGGTGTCCAGCCCAGCGAGATCTGTACAAAGAGCGGGAAGATGAATACCGTTCCGAAGAGAATCAACCCGAGAATGAAGTTCATTATCGCCCCCATGACGAGGTTGTAATTCGAATAGAGCCGTATGTTTACCGCCGGATAATCAATGCTGAGTTCCCTGTAAATAAATGCCGCCAAACCGACGATTGCAATCATAAAGACGATCGTAATCTCATGGCTTTCGAACCAGTCTTTCGAAGCTCCTTCTTCCAACACAAATTGTAGCGAACCAATAGAAACAACGAGGAATAAAATCCCCCACCAGTCGATCCGCGAGGGTTTGACCGCCCCGGGTCGATCTGTAACGTATGTCCAGCTTAGAAAAGTCGCAAGAATTCCAATTGGAATGTTCACGAAGAAAATCCAGTGCCAGGAAAAATGATCGGTGATGTATCCACCGATTGTCGGACCAAAAGTCGGCCCCAGAATCAATCCCATACCGAAAATTGCTCCGGCGGTTGCCACTTTCTCCGGAGGAAATGCCCCAAAAATGATGGTCTGCGCCGTAGAGAGTAATCCTCCACCACCGAGTCCCTGAACGAAACGCCAGAAAACGAGCGTCCACAAGGAGTCGGAAAGCCCACACATTAGTGAGGCCACGGTGAAAATGATTACCGATCCGGTAAAGTAATTTCGCCTTCCGAAGAAGTCGCTGAGCATACTCGTCAGCGGAATGATGATCACGTTGGAAATCCCGTAGGCGGTAACCACCCAGGCAATTTCCGTAGTTGTTGCACCAACGTTTCCGGAGATTTCTCGCAGGGAAACGTTTACAATCGTAGTGTCAAGTAATTCGAGTATGGCACAACTGATTGCCGTGAGCACCAAAATCCATTTGGCAGAACCGGTCGGGTACTGCACAGCTGGAAGAGTTTGTGCTGGTGTACTCATGCTTACTTCGTTTTAACGGAAACGTATGCGCTCAATCCAGGGAAAAGCTGTTTCATTTGCTCTTTCGACAAGTGGTCGATGGAAATTTTCACCGGTACACGCTGAACGATCTTCACGAAGTTTCCGGTTGAATTGTCCGGAGGAAGCAGGGAGAACTTCGCCCCTGTAGCTCCTACGAATGAGTTCAGTTTTCCGGTCAGTTTCATGTGCGGGTAAGCGTCGATCTTGATTTCAACGGTTTGACCAACTTTCATGTTTTCCAACTGCGTTTCCTTGAAGTTCGCAGAGATCCACAGTTTCGTGTTGTCGATTACCGAACACATTGGTGAACCCATAGAAATGAACTGCCCTACTTCGATGCTGCGCTTCGCAACCATTCCGTCACACGGTGCTTCGATAGTGGTATAATCCAACTGGGTCAACGCCAGTTTTAATTCCGCTTCGCGCTGACGAACCATTGCTTCCGCCAATGTCACCATAGACTGTTGACCCAACGCCTGAGAGCGAACTCCTGAAGACTGTGCCTTAGACGCTTTGTATTGTTTCTGCGCCGATTCGTATTGCGCGCTTGCTACTTCGTATTCTGCTGTTGCGTTGTCCAGTTCCGACTGCGTTGCTGCCTTTTGAGCGAACATGTTCTTCACGCGGTTCAGGTTGTTCTTCGCCTTGTTCATTTGCGCTTTCGTAACGTTGATTGTTTCCTGCGTGGTTTCTGATGAAAACAATGCCGCTGTCGCGTTATCGCTTGTTGCACTTGCGTTGCTTCTCACCGCAGCGAGGTTCGCTTTCGCATTTGCCAAAGCCGCTTCGGCCTGAGCGACTTTCGTTCTAAATTCAGTATCGTCGATAGCAACCAACAATTGCCCTTTCTTCACCATCTGATTATCCGTAAAATAAACTTCCTTCACGTAACCGGAAACCGACGTTCTGATCGGAACGATATCCGCATCCAACTGCGCGTTATCCGTAGATTCGGTTCCTCCTCCGGTAAAGAAGAAGATGAATCCAACAACTACCACTACGATAAGTCCGATGAACACGAACTTCATTCTTCCTGATTTCTTTTTCCCTGAAGCTTCAGGTGTTTGTGTTTCTTGATTTTCCATGTTGTTATTGTTTGAAGTGTCGATTAAAATTTGATTGAACCTGATGTTGCATTGATCATTGAAATTGCGTTCATGCGTTTGATTTCGTGTACTTTCTTATTGAGTTGTGCTTGTAATTCCGCGTTCAGCTGTGTCAGGTAATTCGCTACGGTAATTTTTCCGTTTTCCATTTGCGAAGTCGCCGTTTCCGTAACCGAATGACGTTTGGAAATGATCTGATCGTCCATAGCGATCTGCTCGTTGATTGCATTCATCTGGGCAGTTTGCGTATTCAGGCTGCTTTCCAGGTTGAACAGGAACGTTTCACGCTGAAGTTCTACCATGTTCTTGTTGAACTCCAGTTTCTGACGCTCACGTTTCAAACCGTACAGTGAACTCACATTCCAGCGAACTGTAAGGTTAGCACTTCCGAAGAAACGCAGTTCCTGGTTGATGAAGTTCGGACCCGGACGACCGTAGTTTGCTGCTGCTCCAACCGTAATTTTCGGCATTGCAAACGAATTCGTTTGAGTGAAACGGGCGTCAAGTAATTTCGCTTGCAGGTCGAATAGTTTCAATTCCGGACGGGCAACTTCAGTTACCGGCATTCGGCCACCGATCGGAACATCCGAGAATGTTGTACTCTCGTTCACGTCCTTCTGAATGTACAAGTTCAATGTTTTGTAAAGCGCAGACAGATTGTACCGTGTTTCGATCAGGTTCTGATCCGTTTTCAGGATTTCAGCCTCCAGTTCATCCAGCGCACTTTGAAGTACCAATTGATTTTCAACGGCAACTTTCATGTTTTTCGAACGGTTGGTCAAATCTTCCTTGTAGAGCATCAGAATCTTCTGATTCTCGCGGCCCAATAAGATGTTGACGTAAATCTGATTGATGCGCTCCACCAATTTGTACAACTCGATTTCGTTCTTTTGAATTTCGACTTCCGAGTTGATGCTTTCAATGGAATGTTGTGCCTTGATCTGACCTCCATCCAAAAGAGTTTGTTCAAGATTCAATGCCGTCATGTAGGCATCGTGCGGAAACTTGAGATCCATTCCCGGAAAGTTAAATGCTACAACTTCCGTGTTGTAAGTAGCTTGTCCAACAAACGAAATTTTAGGTAACCAGGCTTCGGAAATCCCGTTCTGGTTCAATTCCGATTGTTGTGTAAGCAACCCATTTTGGCGGATCATCGGGTAATTTGTCTTCGCCCACGAGATACACGAATCGAGGGAGACACTGGTCTGAGCAAGCGCGGTGCCCATACCAAACACCAGTAGTGTGATTGTAAAAATGCTTCGCATAAGTTTGTTAATGTTTGAATTTGTAAGCGACAAAGTCTTTTACCGATTGTTTTATTTTTTCCTGGAAATCGGCCGACCAGGATTCACCCGCTTTTTCTGCCATCACTTTAAACAGAGGGGAAGCGATGAACGGGTAAGCGCAAAGCGAGTGAAGGTTAATCAAAAACGTGATGGGTTCGAATTGCGGAACATCACCTTTTTCCATAGCGTCACGAAGAGCTCCGGCGAGTAACGGTCCACGCATTGTTTTCATAGATTCCACTTTTGCCTTGAACATCTCAGGATTCACCGCAATCTCCTTGATGATAAACATGGACATCTGTGGGTACTCCGAATAGAATGCAAAGATGTTATCGATATAGCGGTTAACACGTTCTCCGAGAGGAAGAGAAACGTCACTCAATACCGTCATCTGATCGAAATATTTTTCCAGCGCACCTTCGAATACTGCATCGAACAACTTCTCCTTGGTTCTGAAATAGTAATGAAGCAAGGCTTTATTGATTCCGGCCGTGTCGGCTATATCCTGCATACGTGCTCCGTACAACCCGTACTTCATGAACACTGTTTTCGCTGCTTCCAGGATTTTTTCTTCTGTTTTTCCGTCTTCGATTCCCATCTTAATCGTTTAGTTTAACCAAATAGTTAAACCACAAAGTTAAGGGGTTTTTTGAATTCGCAAAAAAATTCCAGAAAAAAATTACCATGGTAATAGATTCAAACGAATGCTCAGGAATAATTTCCCACAAAGACACAAATGAATGAGTCGCCTACCGGACGATTCTTTTGTATCCATTGCTCAGATGTTGTCAAACAGCGAGGGAGTAGGCGAGCTAAAATTTGCGTCTTTGTGGGAAAAGAAATAACACATTATACATGTCATTTTATGCCTTTAGCGGTACATTTGATAGAATCATTTATTTACACACGTCATGAACAATTTTGAAATCACACAACCCACAACAATTATCTTCGGAAAAGACCAATTGAATGCGATCGTCACTCAACTGGAAAAGCACAGTCCCGACAAACGCATTCTAATCACTTACGGTGGTGGATCCATTGAACGCAGCGGTTTCCTCGACAAACTGAAAACCACGTTGAAAGACTACGAGCTTCACTTCTTTAGCGGAATCGAAGCAAACCCGGAATACACGACATTGATGAAAGCGGTAGAATACATTCGTGAACATTCGATTCCTTTCATTCTGGCTGTTGGTGGCGGTTCTGTAATCGACGGAACGAAGTTCATTTCGGGTGCAGTTGGCTACGATGGTGATCCATGGGAAGTATTGGAGAAAAAAGAAGGAAAAGTATTTTACAACGCAGTTCCATTTGGATGTATTCTGACGATTCCGGCAACGGGTTCAGAATCGAATTCCGGAGCAGTGATCAATCGCTCGGAATGGAAACAAAAGCGCGTTATGGGCGGACCTTTGTTCTTCCCGAAGTTTGCGTTGCTTGACCCGACTTTCGTTGCTACACTTCCAAAACGACAACTTGCGAATGGTGTCATTGATGCTTTCACGCACACCATGGAGCAATACCTGACATTTCCTGGTGAAAATAAATTGCAGGAACGCTATGCGGAAGGAATTCTCTCCACGTTGATTGAAATCGGTGAAGGTGTTGTAGAAAACCCTTCGGATTACGAACTGGCTGCACAATTGATGTACTGCGCGAATCAGGCGCTAAACGGAACGCTTCGCTGTGGTGTCACAACGGACTGGGCCACACACATGATTGGTCACGAACTGACCGCTTTGCACGGAATTGATCACGCACAAACGCTTGCCATCATTGCGCCACGTCTTTACGAAGCAACTTTTGAAGACAAAAAAGCGAAACTGACACAATACGGAAAACGCGTGTGGAACCTTCAGGGCTCTGACGAAGAAATTGCACGCGGAGCAATAGAAAGAACCGAACAATTCTTCCACAAACTAGGCGTCGCAACACGCATTTCGGATTACACAAAAGAATACAAAGACACCTCAGCTATTGTAAAAGAACGTTTCATCGAACGTGGCTGGAACGGTTTGGGAGAGCGTCAGCGCATTACACCGGAAGTCGCAGAAACGATTGTTGAAGCAGCAGTTTAATTATTTCCCGCAGAGGAACGCTGAGGATCGGGGATGAAATGATTTGAAACAACAAAGATCACATAGGAATATAGGTTCTCTCTGTGATTGATTTGGTTAATCAAAAAACATCTGTGTTCCTCTGCGTCCGTCTGCGGGAGAACATCAATACATCAACTGCTTCTTGGAGCTATTCTTCCAACCAGCCTGACTTTCGTATTGCACAAAATATACTTTCAGGTCTGCCTGACTCTCATAATCAACAAAATAGATGCTTTTCTTCGCCTGGCTTTCGTAATTCACGAAGAACCATTTTCCGTCGTTGCCACTCGCCTGACTTTCATACGAAACTTTGTACACCAACAGATCGGCCTGACTCTCATAATCAACAACAAACACTTTCACGTCTGCCTGACTTTCATAATCAACGGAATAAATTGTTTGAGCTTTAGCGGAAACTCCCGCAATGGCCATACAGCCAAGTAGTAATAGTTTTTTCATGGGTTGTTTTTGTAGTTAATGTAAAACAAATGCCTCCACAATTTACAATTTTCGCGCCAAATGAATCCCCTCAGAATTGCTATTTTTACCAAACAATTATCGAATCCATGGAAAGCACTTTTGAAAATATCCTGGTTGAACAAAACGGTTACGTTCAAACCATCACGATTAATCGTCCAAGCCAAATGAATGCGCTGAACAAGAAAACAATCAGCGAATTACACGAAGCGTTGAAAGCGGCGAACGAATCTAACACAGTTGGAGTAGTGATCCTTACCGGATCGGGTGAAAAGGCGTTTGTTGCCGGAGCGGATATCAAAGAATTTGCTGAATTTTCAATTGAACAAGGAAAAGAACTGGCTGCTGAAGGCCAGCGTCTGTTGTTCTCGTTCATTGAAAACATGACTACACCGGTAATTGCCGCTGTAAACGGTTTTGCATTGGGTGGAGGATTGGAATTGGCCATGGCTTCACACCTTCGTGTAGCTTCTTCAAATGCGCGTATGGGCTTGCCGGAAGTAACACTTGGAGTAATTCCTGGTTACGGAGGGACACAGCGTTTGGCGCAATTGGTTGGAAAAGGAAAAGCGAACGAAATGATCTTTACCGGTGGAATGATTCCTGCGGAAGATGCGTTGAAATGGGGCTTGGTGAACCAGGTTGTTGAGCCGGAGGCATTGCTGGAAACAGCCAATAAAATTGCAGGTAAAATCGTTAACAATTCGGCTACGGCAATTGCATCAGCGATTCGTTCGGTAAATGCATTGTACAGCAAAGGCGGACAAGCGGGTTACGATACGGAAGTATCTGAATTCGGAGCTTGTTTCGGCACAAAAGACTTCAAAGAAGGAACCACGGCGTTTATCGAAAAACGTCCGGCTAAATTCAGAGACTAAGGATTGAATCCATTTAAAAAGCTACTGGGGCAAACAGCCGTTTACGGTCTGTCAAGTATTCTTGGCAGGATGATGAACTTCCTGTTGGTTCCACTCTACACGCTGGTTTTTGCTGATGCGTCCGATTACGGAATTGTATCGCAATTGTATGCGTTTGTGGCGTTTCTGAACGTTTTCTTAACCTTCGGGATGGAAACGACATACTTCAGGTTCATTCAGGGTGCCGAGGATAAAGAAAAAATCTTCTCTAATACGTTCCTGACCGTCCTGACTCTGAATTCAATACTGTTGTTCTCAGTGTTATTCTTTAGTCAGGATGTGGCGAACGCTCTGTTGTTCGGTGAGCACAAGGAATACATGGTTCTAATGGCTGCTATCGTAGTTGTAGATGCCGTTTCCGCACTACCGCTGGCGAAGTTGCGTGCACAGGAACAAGCGCGAAAATTTGCGACCATTCAGTTTGCATCAATCGCTGTGAATATCATCCTCAATCTGGTCCTGCTTGGGTTAGTATTTCATCCTGAGCGACCAGAAGAAGGTGTTCTATTCATCCTCATTGCAAATTTGCTTTCAAGCCTTGTAAAACCGGCATTGCTCTACAAAGATTTCCTGCTAATCAAATTTCGTTTCGATTGGAAGCTCTTTCGGGAAATGCTTCGGTACTCATTCCCTGTTGTAATCGCAGGATTTGCAGGAATCATTAACGAAACACTCGACAGAATCCTCCTCAAACAGATTTTGTACAATCCTAATGACCATAATTCAGCAGATTATGCGGATGAACAAATTGGGATTTACAGCGCATGCTACAAACTGGCGATGTTGGTTACCATCCTGCTCCAGGCTTACCGTTATGCTGCGGAACCGTTCTTCTTCAATCAAATGGGGAACGAAGATCGAAATAAGATTTACGTAAAAGTGATGAATTATTTCGTCGCTGGGATGTGCCTGGTTTTCCTGCTTATCTCACTAAATCTTGGCATTTTTAAGTACTTCATCCCGAACGAAGCGTACTGGGAAGGTCTTCCTGTTGTACCTATTTTATTGTTAGCGAACATTTTTCTGGGAATATATTTTAATCAAAGTATCTGGTACAAGATTACCAATCGTACACAATTTGGTGCATACATCGCAATCATTGGAGCAATGGTAACGGTATTGATTAATGTCATCTTTATCCCGAAATACGGCTACATGGCAAGCGCCTGGGCAACATTGATTGTATACGCCTTACAAATGGTTTTGTCATACATCTTAGGTCAGAAGTATTACCCTATTAAATACAACCTCCGTAAATTCGTCTTATACCTCGGATCAAGTATTCTGATTTATTTTATTGTCTCAAAAATCCCGTTTGGTGATCACGGATTCATACAATTCGTTTTTAGCAACCTCTTCATTCTCATCTTCATCTGGATTGTCTTTACCATTGAAGGTATTTCCATCCGACAATTACTCCGAAGAAAGTAGCCCGCATCTGTAACTCTGAGCGCTAAAACGCGTAGGATGCTTTCAGCGACGTTGCTGTTTAACAGTTCAACGGTTTAATTGTTCAAAACCTTCAATTTGAATAGTTGTACTTATTGAACTCGTTGAACATTTCTTACATTTGTAATTATGCTAACTGTTGAACAACTTATTGGGAATCTGCTCATCCGACACAACTGCGTGGTTGTTCCGGGGTTTGGTGGTTTTGTAGCGCAACGCGTTGCAGCCCAATTGGATTTGTCTAACGGAAGCATGAGCCCGGCGAAGAAATCGGTGTTGTTTAACCGACAATTGATCGCCAACGACGGTCTTCTGATTCAGGCGTATGCTCATCAGGCAGGTGTGAATTACACCCAAGCCGAGGTCGAAGTAAACAACTGCATCGGAATATGGGATCAGGCTTTGAAAAAAGGTGAACGCATTACCATTGATCGTGTTGGTTTATTGTTCCTCGATGCCGAGCGAAACATTTGCTTCGAGCAGGATCGTTTCTACAATTTGTTGCTGGAATCCTACGGATTGAGTTCCGTACACTTCGTTTCTGCGGAAGATGTTCAGGCGTTGAATACGAAAATCAACGTTGTTTCACTAGCCGAAGAAGTAGAATCAGAATCTCCTATCATTGCACTGAATGGTGAACCAGTTCCGGTATTCGAAGCACAAGCCGAGGAATCTATCGTTCACCCGAAACTGAAAAAGAAAACTCCTGTATTGCGTTATGCAGCTGCAGCGTGCATTCTTCCGGTGTTGTTCTATTCGTTCTGGATTCCAATGAAAACAGACGTTCTGGAATCTGGGGTTCTGAAGCTAAGTGATTTCAATCCGTTCCAACAGGAACAAAAAGGAAGCTATAAAGCGGATAAAACTTCATACGTTGTAAATCACTCTTCGAAAAAGGCACAACTGAAAGATTTGCCTGAAGATGTTTCCGTGTATTCTTACGAACTCGACGAAGACACATACATTCCTGTAAAAGTAAAAGACGTTTCTGGCTCCGCTGCCGTCGTTCTCGATAAGGCTCATACTACGCCACTCGAACTGACGGCTCCAACAACTAGTACAAAGAAAAGTGGATTTGTAATCGTTGGAAGCTACTCCACCATTGAAAATGCTCAAAAGCAAGTCGACCTAATGAAATCATTGGGCTACAACGGCGAAATCCTGCAACGTGATGGGAAGATTCGTGTTTCTGTTGGATCGGGTGCACAATTCGGAACCTTGAAAACGCGTCTGGCGAAGGATGGGTATGAAGCGTGGTTGCTGAACTGATATTTCTCGCAGAGTAACGCTGAGATTTACGCGTAATGTGCCGAGATAAAATTATCCAGGAAAATATTCATTGAAAACAGAAGTATATTTTACTTTCTTTTCTCTGCTAATCTTTCACGAAAATCTGCGAGAACTCGAGAACTAATAAAACAAAAAATTCAATCCTACACACGCAAAAAAAGCGACAATTCCTATTAACCGAATAATACCAGCCTGAACCTGTGCTCTCAGAAAATCATCACTGAAGCCGTTGCTCCGAAATAATCTATTCAATGCGAACATACGGTAAACCAACCAGATCAAAATGAACACAGCGTATAATCCAAACCATATGTCCCGATGATCGTCAATGAAATAGGCAATTGCATAAAAAGCAGCGATTCCTGCAAACAATACTACCAATTGCATACTTCGATTTCCAGTTGTCAAATCAACAAAAACGGCTTTTTGCTCTACATCCAGCTTTTTGATTTCTTTCACCATGATACTGCGCGCCCAGAAAATGACCACCCACATGATCAGAAAACCGAGTAAAAAAGAAAGTTCCATCAGAAACGAACCGTTACACCAGCCATAGCCTGGAAGCCCTGAACCGGATAATTGTACCATCTTCTGTAGCGCTGAGCTGCCACGTTATTGAAGTTCACAAACGCTGAAATGCGCTTGTTGTAACGATATTCCAATCCAAGGTTTGCATCGGCTACAAAACCAAGTGTTTTTACATATTGGTTGTTCTCAATTGTTACATCCTCACCGTCTTCGTATACCAAAGCCTTTCTTCCACCCTGAAGTGTGATGTCGGCATTGAAGATGAACTTGTCGTACAAGTTATACGTCCCTCTCAGAATTCCTTCCACCTGCGGTAGATACCATGCGTAACTGTTGTTCAATGCAGAGTATGAGTTATAGCGACCAATCAAATCGATTTTCGTCTTCTCCAGCAATTGGTAGGTTAATGACCCTTCCACGCTCGCAACGTTCATGGTATCGTAGATGATTCCGAATTTGTTTCCGTCGCTATAGGTTGTGTCGGTAACGAACAATGCCTTGTCTTTTACATTCGCGAACGAAGCCTGAATGTTAAACCCAACTCGTTTAGATAAGGTTCCTTTCATACCAATCAACCCCAGAATTCGTGTATTCTCATTTCTGAACGGTATTTGTGAGCGAATGAACTCGTTTTCCTGAGCAAAGGAATAATAGGTCTGCTGCTTCATTCCACCACGCACCTGAACGTAAGGAATCAGGATATTATCGAAGAGGGAGTACTTCAGCTCGGCATCCGGATAAAGAATGAATTTTGCTTTATCAACGGAACTTACGGTGATGTCAACCCCGATTTTCGCCTTCAGTTTCGTGTTTTTCGAATAGGTTGTAATATGCGGTTTCAGAGAGAAAACCGTGTTATTGGTTACCAATCCGGAATCCAGGGTAGTCAGTTTCTGGAACTCTTCGCCGTATTGATATTTATTGATTTTCAAGGATGCATCGGCTTCAAAAATTTCATCTTCCCACTTCATCCATGCACCACCGTTCAAATGAACGTAATCCTCGGCCATGTGCCATTCCTTCAGGCTGTCGACATCCGGTTTCTGATTGTTGAAGTGACGGTATTCCATTCCGGCTTTCCAGTTTACCCCAAGGCTGTCGTGACGATGGTATACGAAATTACCTTTCATAGCAAAGGTGCTGAAACGTTGCGCAATGCTATCAGCGTTCGCATTCGGGTTATTGAATCCGTAATAATGGAAGCCGTTGTTGGAATAGAACATATCCCCACCGTACGAGTAATGCTTCTCATTCACACCAATGAAGGCTTTGGCATTTGTTCTGTCGAAGTTTGCCGGAGCGTAATCGCGAATCGGACCCATGGAGCTCAAATGACGTGCGTGAACGCCCCAATTCAACTTACGCGTTCGGGTACTGTTGTAATAGATCTCTGCAAGCGGCATGAAGACCGAACCAATTCCCACGCGTGCATATCCGTGGTACAGTTGAGGTAATTTCTGATTCAGATTCACCGTTGCCGGTACAATCGGATTCAACGTGAAATATGGATCATACGAAATCGATAGCAGGGGATAATTCGCATTCGGAACCGGGAAAACCGTATCTATGATTTTCGGGTTCGATGAAATACGCTCGGCAGATTCAATCGGTCGCTGTCCGACAGTTGTGATTTCAACTACCTGTGCTGTTGCTTCGGTTACCGTGAACAGCAGGCAAAAAGTTCCTATATACTTTACTCTTCTCATTGTTCTCCGGATTTATCTTCCAAGTCAATCACAGTTCCGTCGTCAGGAGCCTGAATGCTCTTCGGTTTACTTTTCAAAATCATGATCTGATCGTACCATTCCTTGGCCTCAGCAATGATTCCATCGTCCTGAATCGGATAGTAATCGATAACAGATTTTATTGTTTTCTCAGCCTGGAACAAGTTGTCCTGTGCGATCAATACCTGAGTTTGCAGGATAAGTCCTTTCGCAATCCAGTAATCGTACTTCGGCTTCATTTTCTGTAGCTCACGAATTACCGCGTCGGTTTTCACGTAATCCTTCTGCTTGAAGTAGCCTTCTGCGATCGTATACTTCGCTTCTGCTCCTGTGCTCTTCGTGGTGTTCTTCACTACGTATTCCAGCGAAGGCAATGCTTCCGCAAAACGATCGGATTTCGCCAGGGAAATCCCTTTGATGTATTCTGCTTCCAGTTTCAGATCTGCACTTTGTTGCGTTGCCAGTACTTTCTTCGCATACTCTGCTGCGTTGACAAAGTTTTCCAATAAGAAGTGACAACGCATCTGACCAATCGCCGCATTGTTTTTGAAATCCGGTCGGGTAGCCACTTTTTCGAGTCGCTCATAATACGGAAGCGCTTCGGTGTATTGTTTGTTGTTGAACAGGTATTTCGCCGAACGCATACTTGCATATTCCGTGAAATCGTCATCCGGACCATCCAGTGTTTCACGGTAAATAGCAACTGCTTCAGCTTCTTTGCCCTGATCGTACAGAATTTCAGCTTTGTAATTCAACGCATCTCTGCGGTATTTTCCATTCGGGTACTTATTCAGGTAGAAATCGAATTCCGTAAGTGCTTTCGCGAAACTCGAATCTTCGTAAAGGTCATACGCCTTTCTGTAGTATTCGTCTTCTACCTGATTCGACAACGAATCGGCACAGGCAAATTCTTTTGAAAGGTTTTCAATTTTCGAAATCGTTCCCTGCTTGCGGTAAACGTCAGCCAACGATTCAACCTCGCGCTTACACACCTCATCACTGTTCGTGAAACCAGTCAATACTTTGCGGTAGTTGGTTTCAGCCAATTCGTATTGTCCACGCTTAAAGGCAATCTCACCTAAGTAGTGGTACGCTTCTTTCACGTAAGCTGAAGACGGATAATCCGAAATGATTTGTTTCATGTAACGCTCAGCTTTATCAAGATTGTTCGCATTGAAGTAAGCCTGTGCAACCTCAACAACCGCGGTCTGCAGGTAGCGTGAATTCGGGTAATTGTTGATGATATCCAACAATGATTTGATCTTTTCGTCTTGTTTCTGGAGGAAACCGTAAGAACGCGACATGTAGTACAACGCCTGGTCCTCAAAGCCGACTTTCAGGTTGAATGCCGCCTGATAATTCGCGATTGCCATTCTGTCGCTTGAGCCAGCATCTTCTGCCTTCGCAGTTGCGTAGTAAATGTCACCCAAACGCATGTGTGCATCGGCCTTCTTTCTAACATCCGTTCCGTTTGTTGCCGCGACATACGCCTGGAAACACTCTTTTGCCTTGGTGTAATCCGGAACAGAAATGCTCTTCAACAATCCGGATTTTGCCAGGTATGCGTATCCTTTGTTATAGTTCGCATCGTTTCTGAGACCGGTTGTATACGTTGCTGGCATTGCTAAAAAGGCATCGTAACGGGAAATTGCTTGTCCAAACTCACTTTTCTTGTAATGGCAATCACCGATCCAGAACATCGCTTTCGCGTTCATTTCTTCGCTGATCGGATATTTACTCACCAACTCAAACGAAGCAATAGCTTTATCGTATTCACCATTCAGGTATTGTTCAACACCACGGTTGAATGCAATCACCTGGTATGCTGTTTTCAACTTCGAATCTTTAGACGGCAAACGATCCAGTGACTCCAACGCCTTCTGATAGTTCTTGGTCTTCGTATAAACATTCACCAGGTATTGGTAAATCACGTTTTTTCTTGTCGAATTCGGATAAGTATTCAGGTAATCCTCAAATGCTTCAACCGTTTCATCGTAAGGGTTCAGGTCGAGTTTGTAACTCAAAATCGCGAAATTGAACAAGGCATCTTCTTCGATTACTGCATCCATTTTCATGCGCGCAGCCGATTCAAAAGCATTTTTCGCAAAATCAAGCTGGTTCAGCGTCATGTAGCATTCCCCGGCATGGTACAAAGCAATCTGACCAAGTGTATCTTTAATGCGAGCAACCTTATCGAAGTATTTCACGGCTTTCGCACAATCCGAACTCTTTGAATAGGCGATCGCCAATTGGTAGTCATCGTCGCGAGTTGTATTCGCTTTTTGATTGTAGAATTCCAGGTAAGAAACTGCTTCGTCGTATTTCCCCAAACGGTAGTAAGCATTACCGATGATGTGATTCATTTCCACTTTTTCCGCAGGCTTCAAACTATCCATGGAAGTCGGGGCAAATGCCACAATATCTTCGTAACGTCCCTGCATATGGTAAATCTGTGTGATGTAATACGGAACAACCAACTTGAAGCGATCATCAGCAAGCAAACGCTGGAATCCCTCCAAAGCCGCCTGATACGAACTATCGATGTAACAGATGTGCGAATAATAATACAGCGAAGGTGGCCCATACTGAGAAGTAGATTCTTTTACCTCGAAGAATGCAGATTTCGAATCGCGGTAATTTTTCTCGTGAAAGTTCGCATAACCGAGCTTGAAGTAATATTCATCAACGTCCTGCGCTTCCAGATCGTGTTTCTTTAATTTTTCGAGCCACTCAATCGCTTTTGGGTAGTCTTTTTTCTGGTAATAGTATCTTCCGATATGCAATGAAATGTTGCTTTTGTAGATACTCTCAGGGTACTCACGCATAAAGCTTTCGAGCAAATCAATAGCGTCGTTATTGAACAACTCTAACGCAGAAAGCCCTTCGTAGTATAACGCTTTCTGAACGTACGGATCATTCTTGGATCCTTTGTACTCGTTCAAAAAGGTTCGGAATTCGGTCCGTGCGGCACTGTACTGTTCTTTTTCGAACAGGTCCTCAGCTCTGTGAAATCCGGCGTAGGGTTCGGTGTACTTATTGGAGGTCTGAGCCTTGATAGAAGCCACACAAAACACTAGCAGGAAGGAAACGACAAAACGCATTACAATCCTATTTTAAGTTAGGAATACCAAATCATTCAAGCAATCCGGTATTCGCAAATGGTTCGTTTAAGTACAGTTTACGCCGTATTTAAACTACAGTGGCATAAAATTACCACGGATTGGTAGGAGTGTTTCCGATAGGCACAAAAGTTTTAAACGAAAACGTGTTAAGAGAATTTCGTTACAAACTCCCGAGCACTGCTGATTTCTGGTGACTTTTATCCTAACAAAATATACGTCGGGTGGAAAAGGTAATTCAGATACAAAACGGGGAGATTTCTCAATCCAATAAACGCGTTTTGGGGGACATCAACCTCGAGGTAAATCAGGACGAACTGGTGTTTCTGATCGGACGAACTGGAAGCGGTAAAAGTAGCCTGCTCAAGATTCTATACGGTGAATTAGGACTTAGTGCCGGAACAGGAATTGTGGCTGGATTCGACGTGAACAAGCTGACCAGAAAATCTGTTCCGAAACTGCGCCGAAACCTCGGTGTGGTGTTTCAGGATTTCCAGTTATTGATGGATCGTTCCATTGAAGATAACCTGTATTTTGTAATGAAAGCAACCGGCTGGACCGACAAACGTAAAATCGTTGAGCGTGCCAGAACGGTACTTGAAATGGTTGGGCTGGAAGCGAAAGCCAAAGTACAGCCACATCAACTTTCAGGCGGAGAACAACAACGTGTTGCCATTGCAAGAGCATTGGTGAATCATCCGAAACTGATTCTTGCGGATGAGCCGACCGGAAACCTTGATCCGGATACTTCCGCGGAAATTATGAAATTGATTATTGCCGTGGCCAAAGAAGAAAAAGCCGCAGTTGTAATGGCAACACACGATATGTCGATGATTGAAAAATTCCCGGGACGTGTGGTAAAAGTGGAAGACGGACAATTGAAGCCATTGGAATCGTTGAACCGTTTCGATCCGTTTCAACCGCTATTCGACTAAGACAACCAGTCTTTCACATTCCGAAGGAAAACTCCTTTTCCTCCGTGTTCAGTCATCCAGTCCAGGCGGTGTTTACGTTCTTCCGGCGTATGCTCACGTGTTGCTGCAATTGCATCAGCCAATGGTGCTTCCTGATCCCACATCGTACAGAATTGCGGAAACTCCGTTCCGAATAAAATCTCCGGGGTTGCAACACACGGTTTCTGGGAATTCAGCGCCATCAATACTTTCAATTTCAATCCCGCAGGTTGAAAACTAATCAGCAAGTGGACATTCGCTGACTGCAGCAGGTTATTCATTTCCTCATTCGAAGGATTAGCAATCAGTTTGGCCCCACGGCTTTCTACTTCCTGTCTTAATCCCGCATCCGGATCTTTTCCTGCAATTACTAACGGCAATGCAAACGGTTTACGATCCCATTCTTTCAGAATCGCAAGTACCGCCTCTACGTTTTCCGAGATCGTTAGATTTCCCTGAAATAACACAAAGCCTGCGTTTTCCAGATAGGGTTGTACATCATCCTTGTACAACGACGGTGTAAGCATCGGATGCATTCCAAGTTTTTGATAGTACTCGGTATCTGCAGCAGTGACACAAAACAGCGTAGCTCCAAATAATGCCGGCTCGTGATGCATCAGTTTCTTTGCTTCTCTTCGGAAGAAAATTTTGCGGGAAAGTTTCGGTTCGCGTTTACTTAGCAAATCGTAGTAATGCCATTCCACGTTGTGCATACGGATCGCTACTTTACGTCCGCCTGCCGATAATTCCTTGTAAAATCCTGTGCAATGTTGCCCCTCCAAAAGAACCGGGTCATTGTCCTGTTGCAGGCGTTTCAATAATTCAGGATTGTTACGGCTTTTGACAATGAAAGGAAGCGATGAAAACGCATCTATGAGTCGCTTCGGGCGATCGTAATAAAAGACTTCATGGGCAATTTCATGCGTCGGATTATTTCTTCCGCGACCATATTCAAAGCAATGCATGATAACATAATAACCGGCATCTTTTAAGGCTTTTGCGCGGTAATAGACATCAATGATTCCACCGTAATCCGGCGGTGAAGGAATGTCAAATGCTACAATATGAATGCGTTGCTGGCTCATACTTTCGGGTAAAATTCAGACAGAACCTGAACTTCGTTGTCCCAGTGTTCCTTTTCAGCCGCAATGGTACAGTTTTTCTTCCAGCGCTCCAATTGTTCACGATTGCTTATCGCTTCATCGAGGGTTCGGGCAAGTCCGTGAGGTTCAAAATTCGTCACCACCAACCCAAGGTCATAACGCTCCACAATTCCGCGTACTTCCACTACATCAGAGCACAACACAGGAGTTTGAGTATGAATGTAATCGAAGACTTTATTGGGAAGAGAAAAACGGTAATTCGGATTCGTGGGTTGATCGAAACTCAAACCCAGAGTTGCATGACGCGTAAATTGCATTAACTCAGCGTAGGGTCGTTTACCGAAAAACAGGACTTTATCATCGAGTTGGAGCTCTTTGACCAACGTCTTCATCTGTGGGATGATGTCACCATCCCCTACAATTATCAGTTTGGACAATTGAGCGAATTTCATTGCACGAATCGCTTCCTCCACTCCACGATCAACATTCAATCCCGCTCCCTGCATAATCAACAACGGTGTGTCTTCCGGAAGTCCAAGTTCCTGTCGGGAGCATTCAAACGCAGGTTGATAGAGTGGAGAGACGTTGCGCACTACTTTGAATGTTACACCGTACTTCTCTTCGTAACGTGCCGCAATCGATTTATTGACCGTAATTGCATACTTCACCTTAGGAAGTGTGAATCGCTCAATGCGCTCCCAAATGTGCTGGATTTTTGGTCTGTGAATCAATTCGGGAACTTCCGTAAAATATTCGTGAGAGTCATAGATTAATTTCTTCCCCCGAAGTTTTGAGACCAAATGATTCGGTAGAAGAGTATCCAGATCATTCGACACCAGAATATCTACTCTCCTGAACAACAGTACAAAAAACAAACGGAAGTTGAATGCTGCATAGAACATCGGTCCTTTTTCGAATAACAACTTCATGCGCTTCGTTTGATACGCTCGTGATTCCATTGGCTGGCTGTTCTTCAATCTTCGGCCAACCAATAACACTTCGTAACCCTGTTTCTGCATGAAACTGCACATCTTGTGAACCCGTTGATCGGTATTCAAATCGTTGATGACGCTAACTATGATTCGTTTCTGCACGGATGCTAAGGTAGTATATTCATAAATGCGCATAAAAAAATGGGGCGATAATAATCGCCCCATTTCACGTCTATATCGTTTTAATTACAGCTTCACAATGCGCTTCACAGCAGACATTGCTCCGGTCGTAAAGCGAACCTGGTACATTCCCTGTGCAATCGTTGAAAGATCGAATTGAGCTACCGTACCACCTGCGTTCAATGAACGGGCAAGTACTTTTCCGGTAACATCCAACAATTCAACCGTAACATCACTGAACGCAACACTTGTCATGTCTACAGACAAGCTGTTTGTAGCAGGGTTCGGGAATACCGCAACCGCACTGAACACACCCAAATCGTCGATTGACAAATCGTTGATGTAATTTACAGTTGTTGTACATGTTTGGCTGTTTCCACAGTTATCCGTTGCAGTCAACGTAATAACGTTAGCTCCGTTTTGTAATGGAGTTCCTACAGTCGGAGACTGGCTTACGCTTAATCCTCCGGACACACATGTTGTAGAGAACGTTGCATCGTCAACTACGTTCGGAACAGTTGTTCCACCTGTACTTGCAGTAACCGTTTGTGTTCCGCCACATGACAATGAAATGCTGCTTCCGGACGGTGCAGAAATGGTCATGGTGTAATCCTCCACTTCACCGTAGCTGGCATCACCACACGGATCAACAGTTCCTTCACCAACGTCAGTTCCGGAGTAGTGCAAACGACAACGCATAACTACTTGTCCAACTGTTGCGTTAGCTGGTACAGTGAACGTAAAGCTGTTTGTAAACGCTGATTGAGTAGCAATACTGTACGCAATTTGTTCACCTGCATCTGAGAAATCCAAATCGTCGTTGTAATCAATCCATGCCGCGAACTCATCATCAACATACGCGTTTCCTACTGTTCCTCCAACCTGTGGAGTGAACGTAATAGTGTACTGCTGACCAGCGGTTAGTGAAGCTCCCGTATACAAGGTATAGTTTGTACAGGCAGTTGTATTGTTAATTGTACTCAGGGTAATGTTATTGATGAACTCGTCACATTCTGTGGTAGTTGCAGTACATGGAGCTGTCGCAGTTGTAACGGTAATGTAGTTCGTTTTTGTTTCAGTATCAGATCCTGAAGCATTCGTTGCAGTCAAAGCAATTGTATATTGCCCATTCACGGTAAATGTAACCTGTGGATTCTGAGAAGAAGCAGTTGTTCCACCAGCATAAGCCCATCCGGTTCCCGGAGTAATTGACCATGCCCATGAAGTTGGGGTGTTTGAACTTTGATCTGTAAACTGAACCGTTCCACCTGTGTTGACAGTTGTTGGGTTTCCAACGAATTCCGCAACTGGCGGAGACGGAGATGCGCTACATGGATCAGCAGAACCATCTAACACCAATAAACCTGTATTGGTAGGGTCAAGGTAGGTTTTCAACTGTTCATTCGCAGGTGCTCCGTTAGAAGTCCAGTGGTACGACATTTTTCCGTAGTAATCCGGAGAGGTCTGTGCGGTACAATATGAACCACCACCTGTAAGTGTACCAATTTGACGGCCGGTGCTGTTGAACAATGGAGATCCGGAAGAACCACCTTCAGTTACCCCGTAACCGTTCGAGTTACTTGTCCAGGTTACACGCCAGTGTGATTGCAGTCCGTTTCCATTCCAACCATTAGAAACTGCCGTTCCTGAAAACGTAGAAATTTTCTTGATGTCACCTGCAGGGTGGTGAATACCTACTCCACCTGTTGCAGCGGTATTGTTTGCGTCCCAACCATTCCAGTATGCGTTGTAGTTTGCCGACTTCAACGTTGTAATGGTTGTTGCTTCGTTTGCCAATGATCCCAACTGAACCAACAGGAAGTCGGATCCTGAATCACCTCCGCCATCGTTTGAATTTGCCATACGTACACATCCTGTGATGTAGTAGTCATCAAGCGTTCCCGCAGAACCCGGGTTGGTACAGTTCGGCGATTCATAACGGAAATAAAATCTCCATTGGTTTGAATTTGCTGCTGACGTACTCACTCCACAGTGCAATGCAGTAAGGAAGTACGGTTTACAGTTTTGTGATGTATTGTTTACAAGGTTTCCTGAACACCATCCTGCACCTTGAGTGTCTACGACATAAATACGAGCAACGCCACGTTTTTCCTCCTGCCAGCTATCACCAACAGGGGAACAGTTTACGTTTACCTCACAGTTATCCGACTCATTGATCTTAGGCACGTTCGGGTTACCCGTAGAGCGGTAGTTGTATACGATACGATCAATCAAAATTTCAGAAGCCTGAGTCCCTTGAGGTTCAGTAATCTGAAGGGTCATTTCGTCACCGAAACACAACGCCATATTCTGTTGAAAATGATCCAATACATCAGCAGTTGTATACGTTTTGTGAACACGCTGGCCGTTGTTGTTGAAGATATCAACTGTAGTACCACCGTAAATTTTGAATGTTTGGAACAGGAAAGAAAGCGCTTCTGCACCCGCATATTTCACATGCAACTGCCAAACCGCATTTCCGTTTGCGTCAGTTGTCCATGAACCACTGTTTTCTGTTGTAATGTTGGTGTACCCATACACCCCGATTCGGTAAAGCATTCCGTTTCGGTCATTGTTTTCATCCTCCTGACGAATGGTTGTTAAATCCGGAGCGGGAAGTTCTAACGTTGGTGTTGTCTTTATCAGTGAAAATGTCTTCGGAACTGTAGTAATTTGTTGTGCTACAGCGCTAAATCCAAATACTGCTAAAAACAACCCTGTACATAGTAGTTTTCTTTTCATTTTCTGGTGTTTTATTATTTTAGCAAGAGCTCCAAATTTAAGCTCTTTTAACAATACTTGTCAAGGATTATCGTTTTTTTTACCCCTTTATAAAAGAGAAATGCAGCAGATATTAGTGGTTGAGGATGAACAGAGTATCGCAGAGATGCTGCAACTAAATCTTGAGTTAGAAGGTTTTCGGGTAAAAACTGTAAGTAATGGAAGAGAAGCATTGGACCTCGCTCCAACCGTAAATTCCTTTCAATTAGTCATTCTTGACATTATGCTTCCTGAAGTAAGCGGGATGGATTTGTGCCGCGCATACCGCAAAGTTTCAGATGTTCCGATTCTCTTTCTTTCTGCAAAAGGAACAACTATAGATCGCATCGCCGGACTTAAATTGGGAGCAAATGATTTCCTTCCGAAACCGTTCGATCTGGAAGAACTAATTCTTCGCGTGCAAAACCTGGTGAACTTCCAGTCCGAGCGAAAAAACTCAGATGAACTTCACATCGGTGATTGGTCAATACACTTCAGTTCATTTGAGGTGGTGAACAAAACTACCGGTGAACAGGCAGCGTTATCCAAACGCGAAATCGAATTGCTTCAGTTCTTCTCCAAACACGAAGGCGAAGTGGTTTCCAGAGATTTGTTGTTGAACTCATTGTGGTCTCAGGATCAATTTCCTACCGGGAGAACAATAGATAACTACATTTTGAACTTCCGAAAACTCTTTGAACCTGAACCAAAAAATCCGATTTATTTTCATTCGATAAGAGGTGTAGGATACAAATTTACACTCGCAGATTAATCCTAACTTTGCGCTTCCTAAAACAGCAATACATACAATGACAGAGGCAAAACAAAATCGGTACGATAAAGCATATTTGAGAATGGCTCATACCTGGGCCGAACTTTCGCATTGTACACGAAAAAAAGTTGGGGCTCTGATCGTTCGGGACGGACGAATCATTTCCGATGGGTACAACGGTACTCCTGCAGGATTCGAAAATTCCTGTGAAAATGATGAGGGAGAGACACATTGGTTTGTATTGCATGCCGAGGCGAATGCGATTCTCAAAGTTGCCCGTTCAACAAACGATTGCGAAGGCGCAACACTTTACCTGACGCTTTCTCCATGCAAGGATTGTAGTAAATTAGTGCTTCAGGCAGGAATTAGACGAGTAGTGTATGCCATGGATTATAAAGACACTACAGGAATAGATTTTTTACGTAACGCGGGAGTTGATGTGGTTTATATACCCGATCCCTTTACACACGAATAGTCATGAAAAAATCCACGTATCAACCCATATTACTGATGTCCTTTCTTGTGATTGGGTTGCTGATCGGTGCTTTGCTGAACCGAAGCTCTACCACGATTCAGTCGGACAAAACACAGTACGACTCCAAAATGCAGGATATTCTTGACATTGTGGATGCGCGTTATGTGGACGACATTGATCAGGAAGAGATGTTCAAGGAGACTGTGAACGATATGCTGCATAAACTCGATCCGCATTCGAACTACATTCCGGCTGCTGACATGGTAGCTGCCAATGAGCAGATTGATGGGGAATTCGGTGGAATAGGTGTTCGTTTTGCAATCATTCGCGATACGTTATGCATTACAAATGTCATTGCTAATTCTCCCTCGGAAAAAGCTGGAATCAAAGCAGGAGACAAAATCCTGATCATCAACAAAAAGAAAGTCACCAACATTCAGTTGAAAAACGATAAAGTGACCAAATTGCTGAAAGGGAAACCGAATACAGAAGTCAGCCTGACTTTACTTCGCGGAAAAAAGAAAATTGACAAAAAACTCCTGCGCGGAATCATCCCGATTCCATCTATTATTTGCGCAGAAATGATCAACAAAGAAGTTGGTTTCATTCGCCTGGAGCAATTCTCAATGAACAGCGGCGAAGAGTTCCGCGAAGCTGTAATCAAATTGCAGAAACAAGGAATGAAGAAACTCGTATTCGACCTTCGCGATAACAGCGGTGGTGTACTTCAGGAAGCTGTTGAAATCATTGACGAATTCCTTCCTGCTAAAATGAAGATCGTTGAAATCAAAGGTAAAAAAGTGAAGGGAGAAGTCTCCTACTCCACTGCCGGAGGATTATTGGAAAAAACACCATCAGTGGTGTTGATCAATGAAGGGTCGGCTTCCGCCAGTGAAATTGTAGCCGGAGCACTTCAGGATAACGATCGTGCAACAATCATCGGTCGACGCTCGTTCGGAAAAGGATTGGTACAACAAGACTTTATGCTCCGCGACAAGAGCAATATTCGTCTGACAATCGCACGTTATTACACACCGTCCGGTCGTTGTATCCAGCGTTCGTTCAAAGAAGGCTTCAAAGAATATTACCACGAAGACAAGAATCGTGAAGAATCCGGAGAATACTTCAACGTGGATTCATCTGTATTTAAGAATGCGCCTCGCTTTAAAACGCTGAAAGGAAGAACTGTTTACGGTGGTGGAGGAATTATGCCGGATTACTTCGTTCCGATTGACACGTCCAACTCAACGGTGTACTATATCGAACTTCGCTATTCAAATGCCGTTCAACAGTATGCTTTCGACTTCGTTGCAAATAAGCGAAAAGAGTGGAAAACCATTCAAGATTTCAATAACCGTTTCAATCCGACAGACGATATGATTGAAAAACTGGCAAAATATGCTGCCCAGGAAATGGGAATTTCGATCAACAGAAACGAATTGAACAAGAGCCGTGAGTTGATTCGTATCGCCTTGAAAGCTGAAATTGCGCGACAATTGTTTATCGAAGATGGATACTTCCTCGTGATTTCTTCCCGGGATAAAGAACTGCAGAAAGCACTTCAGGTATTGAAATAAGTACGGAAGAATGTCGGTAATTGCTGCAAAACAAAAACTGGAGGAAGCCAACCTGGGACATGTTTCCTGGTTGAATCCGGAGCACCTGCAATTCAACCCGACTTTTCTCTCCTCTTCGCCAGAAGAGCTGAACATCTTCGTATCGTGGACGGCGCAACAGGCTTTACTCGTCAACTTTCTGGAAAACGGGAAACTGAATCAGCCGTATACAGATTCGTTACAGTTATCAAAACACGCAAAATATGAATCCTATAAGGTGTTTATTACCGCTTTATTGTATCCGATTTTAAAGGAGAAAGCCAAAACACCGCTCAATTTTACAGGTGCACACAACTTACTGAGCATTTCTGTTTTATTGACTGAACGAGAGCAGGATTTGATTCAGGATGAAGTGAATGTCTGGTTGGAAAATGTTCGTGCGAGCATTAAAACGGCCATCTCCCAGGCTCGGTCGGATCAGGCCATTTACACTGTCCTGGAAAGTGAACTTCCGGCTGAATTCTGGAAAGTTCTGAATGCATTCAATGCACGACATTACCGTGTTAAAACCACCTGGCTTGAATTATTAATCGGGACCGTTTCACATAAGCATGCATCAGCACGGTTACTGAATTTTGTGATTGGTCGCCTGGAATTACTGGAGCTCCACGATGAGCATAAAATGGAAATCGCCGACCTTAAAAAGCAATTGCAGAAAGGAAAGGTTTCGTTTGAAAAGACGAGAATTCCATGGAAAAAAGCCATCCTGTTAACATTGGTTATCCTCATCGTTGCCGCGGGGCTTGTAGGTATCTGGTTCATTCCGGCAAAACCGGAACCACTGGTTGTTCAGGAAGATACTTCCTTCATGGAATTAACTCCCGAGGAACGTGGTAAGATTGACTCGTTGATTACAAGCGTAAAACAGGAAGAAGTTCGTAAGATGCAACAGGGACTTGATTCGAATTTACCTGAGCCAACTGCAGAACTTGTTACACGTAATACCAACAGCAATGCAGTATTTTGGGAATATTATACGGGTTGGAATGGGCTGAAGCCTGTTGACTATGCCAAATCGTTTTCACTGAGCAAAAAAGAAAGCAGGATTCTTCCCAAAACAAAGGCTATCAGTAAATCTACAGGTGCCACAACGTTAGGCTTCTTCAACGATTCCAAATTAACCGCTCTCGTCATTCTTTTTGATGATTATGAGGGAACAACGTACACTCGTTTCGTTGCAGCCGGAGAGCAGCTTAAATTCAATTGTAAAGAAGGAATGCAATTACTAGTGCTTCCTGGATCCGATTGTTCATCCAATATGAACAGTAATCATCTGCCTTATAATCAAATCAACGAATACTTCTTCCGGGAACTCGAAACGATCTATACTGTCAACGGAGGCGCAAGGAGTATGAAACTCGTTCTGGAAGACTTCTCCACGAATGGAACCATTCTGGTGGATTTGGATGGCGCGTTGAGTTTGTAGTGCCCTTATTATCGATACGTCGCGAATACATTCCATTTCGGTTGGCTCCTACTCGAACTGACGGGTTGTAAACTTTACGCCAACCCTACCCGGCAATTTAGGCCCGAAGCACAAACAATCACTTTGTCAGATCGAGTAGTCCGACTCGAGGGCGCATCGAGATCTGACATAAAAAGAGAAAAGAGACATCACTGCCTCTTTTCACACTACCTAAACTAACTACTACTATTTATTCGGAATCACTTGGAGATTGATTCCTTACTACTCAAAACGAATTTACTATTTGTTTATTGTGATCCCAAGAAATCTTAGTTAAAATTATTGAAAGGCTATTGCGGTTGAGTTAAGTGTGTTTTACCGGTTTAATGGTTCAAAAACCCATCATTTCCTATACTACAGTTCAAAACATTTTGAACCTATAAAAAACAACAAGAGAGAAGCGGGCGCCTCTCTCTTGTTCCAACCTAAACTACTACTACTTATGAAAACTAACCTCGAAGAGAATGAAACAAGTATCGTACCAAAATACTTTACTCGTTCCGTTTACTTGAGTACTACAAAGTTAACGTAAGTTTCCCGGGTATATTTTGATTTCAACACTTTTTAACAGAAAATACGGGGCTTAACAACAATTTAACGGAGGATTAAGGGTTTACACTAAATTTTTAGTGATTTTAAAATTAAACGGGAAATTTAACGAAGCGAACGGAATGTTTTGAAACGATTATCTTTGTGCCTGCTTACCGGAAAAAGGTAGGAACGGAAACTTTATCCCAACACGAACCATGAAGGTTATTGAACACTTGAACCAGGCGAAAGACACGCTATTTTCTTTTGAAATTTTACCTCCGTTAAAAGGAGCGACTATTCAATCCATTTACAACGGTATTGATCCGTTAATGGAATTCAAACCGAAATTCATCAACGTTACTTATCACCGCGAGGAATTCATTTACAAGGAGCGCGAAAAAGGGTTACTTGAAAAAATTGCCATTAGAAAGCGACCGGGAACGGTTGGGATTTGTGCGGCAATTATGAACAAGTACCAGGTAGATGCTGTTCCGCATCTGATTTGTGGTGGTTTCTCAAAGGAGGAAACAGAGAACGCTTTGATTGATCTTCAGTTCCTTGGAATTGACAACGTTTTGGCGCTTCGCGGAGACTCGATTAAAACAGAATCTACGTTCAAGCCGGATCCGGAAGGACATGCTTATGCCGTAAATCTTATCGAGCAGATTGCTGAAATGAATCAGGGGAATTACCTGATGGATGATGTTCAGTTAGCTCCAACGGATTTCTGTATCGGAGCGGCGGGTTATCCTGAAAAGCATTTCGAAGCAATGAACCTTGCAACAGATTTGCATTACCTGAAAGCTAAAGTTGATGCGGGAGCAAGTTACATCGTAACACAAATGTTCTTCGATAATCAGAAATATTTCGATTTCGTGGATGCATGTCGTAAAATCGACATCAATGTTCCAATTATTCCAGGAATCAAACCGATTAAAACGTTGAATCACATTTCGTTCCTGCCGAAGGTATTCCACATTGATTTTCCGGAGGAACTGTCTAAGGAATTGCTGAAATGCAAGAATAACGATCAGGTAAGCGCAGTTGGAATTGAATGGGGAATTCAGCAGTCGAAAGAACTGAAAGCTGCGAAGGTTCCTTGTATTCATTACTATACAATGTCTACTTCGGATACGGTAAAAAACATCGCCAAAGAAATTTTCTAGGTTGCCAAAAAATCAGAATATAGCCGGCAATTGCATTCGAACTTGTAACTTTCCGCAGTAAAAACTAAATATGATAGCACGCTTTTCAATTTTCGCTTTTTGTTTACTGGCACTTCAGGCTATGGGTCAGAAAGATTCTACCAGCGCCATTGTGTCGGATTTGAAGTTGAACAATGCTGTCATTATCAGTCACCTGGACAAGGTGGAAGATCGTTTTTCATTGGAAATTGCGATTTCGGAAACAATGTCCAAAGCGAATGTGAAAAATGCGGTATCGCTTAATCTGTTGAAGCAGGGTGGTGACCCGCAGGTTTTGATTACGGACTCTATGACGCAGGTACTTCAAGCCAAGGGACTGAATACATTGATGTTGGTTTCTGTTCGTGGTTATGATAAAAAATTCAAACCAAGTACCCAGAATTTTTCCTTAGCCGAGGATTTGGCCGCAGAAAACCTGTTTCCACTTTACAAGGAGGATATTGTATCCGTAACGCTTGAGTTTCACTTTTACAGAGGAGGCGAATTAATTTACACGGATCTTCTGAAAATCAGTGGAGCGACCTCACGCGAAAAAGTGTTGAAGAAACTGCGTAAGCAATTGGCAACAAAGATTCAAAAAGACTGGAAGTAGTGACAAGTGACAAACTACAAGTGACTAGTGACGAGCTACTTGTAATTCGTAACTTGTAGCTCGTAACTGGTTTGGTTATTTTCCCGTCAACGTCTGATACACCTGAAGCTCATAATCTGCTTCAGCATTTCTTCCAAGTTTCCGGAAACAATTTTCTCTTAACAGGTATATTTCCGATCGGTATTTATCCAACATTGCCCATTCACTCAAGAGCTCAATTGCATGTTCAAATTCGTTCTGTGAGATTGCTGACTGAACTAATTCAGGCATTTCGAGTGTTCTGTTTTTCCGTTTGGCTAACCCCTCTTCTATTGATAAAAACTGACTGATTTCGGATTCATCCATTCCGGTCAGGATTTCCTTTGTAATCAATTTGGAATCCATCAATAACTGAGCTGCCACACGTTTGCAATGGGTGCGAACGTACAAATCATCAGAAGAAGTCCCGGAGAAATCCTCTCCTACTTCCCAAAAGTCTTTTACAAGAAAGGTACTGGATTCAGAATCATATCGAAGTACCAGCAGGTAATGATTGCCAAATTCGTTTTGCAGCAACCGCAACTCTCCTGGTTCGATGATCATTATTTCTTGTCTTTGAAGAATTGGACCGCCGCTTCAACCGTTTTCGGAGCATTCCCGATGAAGACAGTATCGTCATAAATGAAAAATGGTCGACGAAGGAACGTGTATTCCTGCAACATGTACTTCTTATAATCAGCTTCGGTAAGCTTCATTTCGTGCAAGCCCATGCTTCTGAACTTCAATGCACGCTTGGAGAACAAGATTTCGTAAGACCCTTCCTTCTTAGCCAGAAAATCCAATGTTGCCTCGTCAATGTTGTTCTCTTTGATATCGATCAACTCCATTGATTTCGGTGGATTCACTTCTTTCAGGATGCGCGCGCAGGTATCACACGTGCTCAGGTAATAAATCTTCTTCATGTTAACGGTTTTGCATGTACTCTTCGTTCTTCTTGCGATCCGCGTCCGTTCCGGTGTTACATCCTTTCGACTTCTTGGTGAAGTGATGGATCCATTTTACCTGCAGGTGCAGCGGATAGTAATTGCTGGAGAACCATTGAATGGTTGGTTTTAATCGGTTGGGCTCGTAAATTCCGATCACTGGCGCATAGAATCCAAATACCAGGTAATCTCCGCGACGAATTTTGTAATTGAATCCCAAGTGTCCGTGCAACTGAACCATAAACGGTTTTTGGAATTTCTGCTCCACGTACACAGGTTCGCTGTAGTTCTTATTTCCTTCCAGCAACGCATAGTTGAAGTTAAACCCAAGTCCGGTTTCGAGGTGCCACTTGTCGTTCATTTTCGTGAAACGATCTGCGGTAATCCGACCATACAAATAACCGTTGTAAAACTTCCCTTCACCTTCAGAAGAGTATGCGTAGTTTCCTAAAGCATCCTGAAAGTCAACTTTGGTTTTTTCAGCGCCACCGATGTAATCGAAACCAATTCCCCAATCAATTCGGTGAATGAGGTTTGCGCCAATCAAATCGCGACCTTCCTTCTCGTTTTTCTTTCTGCGCGCCATTCTCGCTTCCAGAATTTTAGACGATTTGAAACGGTAATGTGCCATACCGATGTCGATATAAGCTCCAACACGACCATACGGATCAATGTATGACGTATTGTTTCGGTTGTTTTCATCGATTCCGGCAACTTCACTGATGCGCGAAGGTGTAAGTGTATAATTTGGTCCGAATGAAATCTGTAAAGCGTTCTTCGTGATGTCACGATAATCCTGCGCACCTCCGAAGAAATCTCTTCTTGATTTTCCTCTGAAATTGCGCGATTGAGCTACCGAGCTAAAACTCAGACTTCCGATCATCAAAAGAACCAATACCTGTTTCATATTATCCATTTTGGTAAATATCCGAAGATTAGCGAAAGGTTACACCAACAGACTCAACATTTTATCCATTACCGCCTGTTCATTCCAGTTTTCGTGAATGTTGTCCATTTTCATAACTTCTTTCATGATCGCTTCCTGCGCTTGTCCGTTTTTCAAAGCATCGCTGTAACGCGTATTGCTGAACGTCACCTGTGAGTATAACGGCATCCATTTCTCAGGGTACAGATTTGCAAATTTCGCTTCAATTTTTTTCTGTAGCAGGAAGTTTGGATTCCCGGTCAGGTCTCGCATTTCGATGTAATTCAACAGCGCAAGATCCAGGATCGCATTTCCATCAGGAACACGCTGATCGGAAAACGCCTGAAAGGCGCCGTCCCAGTTTTGGTTGCTATTGTTCAGGAATTCGTCCAGAACCGTACAGTCTTCGAAACCACAGTTCATTCCTTGTCCGTAGAACGGAACGATTGCGTGAGCAGCATCGCCCATCAAGAGGATTTTGTTTTCGTAATTCCACGGTTCACAGCGTACCATAATCAGGCTTGAAGTCGGATTCTCGAAGTAATCGTCCAACAAGGTCGGCATCATTGGCACCGCATCCGGGAAAGTTTTATTGAAGAATGCTTCCACCTGATCGCGCGTCTTCAGTGTATCGAATGAAATCTCGCCGAACATCGGGAAGAAAAGCGTACAGGTAAAGCTTCCATCCAGATTCGCCAAAGCAATCATCATGAACTCGCCGCGTGGCCAAATGTGCAGACAGTTTTTATCGAGTTTGTGCGTCCCGTCTTCGTTTGCCGGAATCACCAATTCCTTGTAGCCGTGATCCAGGTATTTCTGAGAGTAATCGAACAACATGGATTTCTGCATGCGCATACGTACCGCCGAGAATGCACCGTCGGTCGCGAAAATGTGATCGAACTGGTGTTGCTCTTTTTGTCCGGATTCGCTGTTGGAAAACTGAAGCGTATTTGTATCCAATTTCACGTCGTCGCACTTGCGGTTGAAGTGGTATGAAATGTTCGGGTAGTTATCAGCGAGGTTCATCAATTTCTGATTCAATCCACCTCGGGAAACAGAGTAAATTGCCTGGTCTTCTTTTCCGTAAGGCTGATACGTCAGCGTCCCATCCAAAGCATGCATACAACGTTTGTACATGGGAATTGAAATATCGCGAATGTCCTGAGCAATCCCGGCCAATTCCAATGCTTTCCATCCTCTGTCCGATAATGCCAGGTTGATGGATTTTCCACCGATCAGCGTAGCTTTTCTCAAGTCGGGTCTACGCTCAAAAACGGATACCTCAACACCACGTTTTGCTAATAAAATGGCTTGTAAACTTCCTACAAGACCGGCTCCTACTACTGCAACCTTTTTCATAATTGATAATTCCAAAATTGAAAATTGAAAAGCTTTGATTCGCAGTCAACTTCTTTTCAATTCTCCATTTTCAATTTTAAATTTATTTAATCGCTTCTTCCAGGAATTTCCCTAAATAGTACACATCCTCAAAAGAGTTATACAACGGCACCGGAGCCACACGAATAACATTCGGTTCACGCCAATCGGCTACTACCCCTTTCGCACTGATAGCTTCAAAGACCTCTTTTCCTTTTCCGTGAAGCAGAATAGACAATTGTGCACCTCTTCTGTACTCCTCACGTGGAGTGATGATTTCAAAGTTGCAGGTTTCACCGTATTTCGCAGATAGTTCATCCAGAATGAATTCCAGATATCCAGTCAATTTGCGGCTTTTTTCCTGCAAACGTTGCATACCAACCTCATCAAAGATTTCCAACGAAGCCCAATGAGCCGCCATACCCAAAACCGGAGCGTTGCTCAACTGCCAGCCTTCGGCACCTTCCATCGGAACAAAACCCGGCTCCATCATGAAACGTGTTTTCTTATCGTAGCCCCACCATCCGGCAAAGCGTACCAAATCAGGACGATTCGCAAAACGTTCATGAACAAACATTCCGGAAACTCCACCCGGACTTGAATTCAGGTATTTATAAGAACACCACGCTGCAAAATCGACATCCCAGTTGTGCAATTCCATTGGAACATTTCCTGCAGCGTGTGCCAGGTCAAACCCAACGATTGCCCCGACTGCGTGTCCGGCTTTGGTAATTCCCGGCATATCTAACAACTGACCGGTATAGTAGTTTACTCCACCAAACATCACCAATGCAAGCGTATCGCCCAGTTCAGCAATTTTGGCAAGAATATCTTCTTCTCTTAACAGGTGCTCTCCGGCACGTGGTGACATCGCTACCAAATCTGTCTCCGGATTCAATCCATGAAAACGCACCTGAGATTCCAATGCATACAAATCACTTGGAAATGCTTTTGCTTCACACAAAATTTTCGTTCTGTTTCCCTTCGGTTGATAGAAAGAGACCATCAACAAGTGAAGGTTTGTCGTCAGGGAATGCGTAACAACCACTTCCTTTGGAAGAGCGCCTACGATTCGTGCAGCACTTTCCGTCAAAAACTCATGGTACTTGAACCACGGATTCGTCCCGTGAAAATGACCTTCCACTCCCCACTTTGCCCAATCGTCCAATTCAAGATTCACCTTCTCACGTGTCGATTTTGGCTGCAAACCGAGTGAGTTTCCTGTGAAATATCTAACAGGATTATTGGTGAAGGTTGGAAAATGGAAGCGATCTCTGTACGATTTCAATGCGTCTGAGGCATCCATTGCCTGCGCCGCTTCAAGAGAATTCACGAATGAGGACATGATAAATCTTTATTCTACTAATTTTGTTGCCGAATCTTCTGCATTTGTCGCAGAAAAGCAGCTCAAAGATACACATTCATTCAGTAACGTATTATGCAACAGTCCAAATCTCAGGCACTCTACGAAACCGCTAAAACTTTTTTTCCCGGAGGTGTAAATTCACCCGTTCGTGCTTTTAAATCAGTCGACGGAACCCCGTTGTTCATTAAAAAGGGAGACGGTGCGTACATCTGGGATGAAGACGACAATCAATTCATTGATTTCTGCGGAAGTTGGGGCCCACTGATTTTGGGTCACAATCACCCGAATGTTTACAACGGAATTGTTGCTGCCTTGCAGAACGGGTCAAGCTTTGGTGCTCCGACGCGTTTGGAGAATGAGTTGGCGGATTTGATCATTTCGAACAATCCATTCATTGATAAAATTCGCTTCACGAGTTCAGGAACGGAAGCTGTGATGTCGGCAATTCGTTTGGCACGCGGTTATACCGGAAGAGATAAAATTGTGAAGTTCGAAGGCTGTTACCATGGTCACACGGATGCTTTGCTGGTAAAGGCTGGTTCGGGATTGGTAACCTTCGGAAACTCTTCGAGTGCGGGTGTCCCTGAAGCTTTCGTAAACGAAACAATTGTTCTTCCGTTGAACGATGAAGCAGCGTTGCGCGAATGTTTTGAGCGTTTCGGGAAAGAAATTGCGTGTGTGATCATCGAACCAATTCCTGCGAATAACGGATTGCTGTTGCAGGAGAGAAGTTTCCTGAATTTGCTTCGCACAACGTGTACTGAGCATGGTTCATTGTTGTTCTTCGACGAGGTGATTTCCGGATTCCGTGTTGCATTTGCAGGTGCAGCTCAGTATTACGGAATTACTCCGGACATTGTGACTTACGGAAAAATCATTGGAGGTGGAATGCCTGTAGGAGCTTACGGAGCTAAAAAAGAAATTATGAGTTGCGTTGCACCTGACGGACCAGTTTACCAGGCAGGAACCCTTTCCGGAAATCCGGTGGCAATGGCTGCGGGAATTGCTCAATTGACCGAGTTGATCAAACCAGGATTCTATGAGGATCAGGAACGCAGAACAGCGTTATTCGTAGACGCAATCAACGCGCATGCGAAAAGCAACAACTATGCATTCGAATTGGTTTCTATCGGTTCCATTTACTGGATTTCATTTGACAACAAAAAACGTATTCGCGCTGCGGAAGAAATCAATCCGGACATGACCGGTTTCAAGAAATTGCACCGTGCCTTGTTGGAGCGTGGTGTGTACATGGGACCAAGCGGATACGAAGTTGGATTTATTTGTCAGGCGCACACCGAAGAAATTCTGAAGACTGCAGCAGAGCGTTTCATCGATGCGCTGGATTCCATCATGAGCTAGAACATCCGGAATCGGCTTGCCATAATTGACTTGCGGTACTCGTCGATTCGTTCATCGTTTTTCTTGGCAATGAATCGCTTGATGAACTTGTACGTTCCTTTCACATTTTTGTAATCGAGCTCATCGACAAAAATTGGCAGGATGGTCAGGAAATGAACCGTCTTTCCGTCCACGGTTATTGGCGCCAACTCTTCTCGTAAAAACATCGGTTCCGAAAACAGGAAATGGTCGTGTTTCATGAGCGGTGAAATAGCTGCCGGAGGGTTTCCGCAAGGAATAGAATGTCCGGGACCGAACCACGTGTTGCGCTCCAGGACGAAACGTTCCAGGCGATACAGCCAATCGTACACCCAATTAAAGTTTGGATTCTCCAGATCGTCCAGATCCCAATGCGCCGGAAGACAAAAACAGATTTCGTTGTACTCACGTCCCACCCATTTTTCGCTTACTGGCATCGTATACTCGTGAAGCTTCGCAGTACTAATAACAGTCACGGGAACGTTTAATTCCAGATACATGAACAAGAGTTCCTGTTCCTTGTGCAATGGATTTGGTTTCACCTCAATGCGGTGTTCCCCGAATCGTTTTCCCAATGCTTCTGTTAAAGTCATGGGGCAAAAGTACGGTTTAGATGGAAACCAGAACTATCTCTTCGGTGAATCCGGTTTTGATTTACGGTTTCTCAACGTATTTATCAGGGTATGGATTCCAAATAGCAGGACGAACGAAATGGCGTAAGCCCGAACTCCAAGGAAATTGTAAGGATGTCCGTTATTGAATAGTGCTCCGCCTACCAGAACAAACAGCCATGCAAGACACATTAATCCAATCATCAAAAGCGTCGGATTTTTGAATTTTGTCACGAAAATGATCTTTGAGAACGTGAATCCAGTTAGCGCCGCACTTGAGCATACGATAAGAAATGATCCACCCGGCCAATGCTGAATTCTGAAAAGAACCCCTACAATGACCAGACTACCCCAAACAATTGGAGCCGCGTAATTCACTTTGTTAGTTGGTTTGATTTGAGGTGTGTCGAGTAAGTCTTCCATCCGTTCTAATTATTCTCTTTTATATTTTATTTAATGTGTCAAGCAGCCAAAAGAACCCAATCAATCTTTGCAAGATCTTTGTAGCTCCCGGGATTAAGAAAATTGGTATAGTTAGAATCAACATATTCGCTACAAACAAATCCGGTTTTTTGAAGGATTTGAATGTGCTGGTGAACAGCAGTATCAGATAGTCCAACCAGTTCTTTTAACCGTTTATTACTCGCATAGCGATTGTGGTAGAGGTACTGCATTATAGCAACCCGTGCGGGTGATGCAATTGCCTTTCCAATTCGTGCAAAATCGCGTTGTTCGTTTGAAAATTGTTTCGTTTTAGGTGCTCCCATTTATGTGTGAAATTAATTGTTAGGTGATTTAAGTTAGTGAAAAAGATGTTTTCGATGCAAGCAGAAAATACATGTTTTTCAAAAATCCTGATTTCCAAAAAACATGAAAACATGTGTCAGAAACCACTAGATTTTTAGGTGCAATCAACTGAGCTCAGTTGATTGTCTGAGTTTTACGGACTCAACTATAAAACATAAAAATATGTGCGGGCTTCTATTTCATACTACTCACCAACGATGCAATATTCGTCGTAAACAACTTCACGGCAATTGCCAGTAGAATAATCCCGAACACTTTCTTCATGATGGCAATTCCTCCTGGTCCGAGAATATGCTCAATCTTCTTCGTCAAACGAAGTACTATGTACACAATCAATACATTAATAAGAATAGCAAGAACGATATTGATGTTTTGGAATTCGGCACGAAGTGACACAAGTGTTGTCATGGTTCCGGCGCCAGCAATAATTGGAAATGCCAATGGAACAACACTCGCCGTTTTTCCGGAAACAGAATCGCGGAACAGGCGAATGCCCAGGATCATTTCGAAGCTCATAGCGAAAAGGATAAGCGAACCTGCAACGGCGAAAGATTTCACGTCGACACCGAACAGGCGCAGGATGCTTTCTCCGAGGATCAGGAAACCGATCATAATTCCAAGGGATACGAACGTGGTGCGAATCGGGTGAATCTCACCAGCCTGTTCTTTGATCTTAATAATCATCGGAACCGAACCCACAATATCGATTACCGCAAAAAGAACCGTTGAGGTTTTGAACAATTCCGACCAGCTGAAGCCGCTGAAAAAATGCATTACACTATTCATGACAAAATGGTTTTTTCTACCGTTTCCGGGAAGTGCTTCTGCTCTAACGCATGGATTTTTTCCGCAATTGTCTCTACCGTATCGTTTTCATCAATAGTGGTAGCGAACTGAGCCAGAATTCTTCCTTTATCAAACTCTTCGTTTACCAAATGTATGGTAATTCCGCTTTCCTCCTCCTTTGCTTCAAGAACTGCTGTGTGAACAAAATTCCCGTACATGCCCTTTCCACCGAATTTCGGAAGGAGCGCCGGGTGTACATTAATAATATGATCCTGGTAGCCATTGATCAGGTTTACCGGAATTTTTCGAAGAAATCCAGCGAGCACAATCCAGTTGATGGCACGATAATCGAGTTCCTGTAATAGAGTAAGACCATTCTCCACTTCGTCATTCGAAACCAGGAGTACTTCAACACCCAATGCTCTGGCCTTCTCAACAACAGGTGCCTGCTCGCGGTTACACACCAAAACAGCAACGTTTACTTCCGGATGTTGCGCAAAATAACGGATCAGATTTACTGCGTTAGTCCCCGTTCCGGAGGCAAAAATGGCCACATTTTGTTTCATGGTGCAAAAGTACCATTTCTATGACTTTCAGAGGCCTAAAAGCAGCAAAAAGCGTTCGTAGGATTCACAACCTCCATTTCATATGATTCTGATTTACTAGCAATTATAAATATTAACGATTCAAAACCATAGGATTAAAAAAGCAATTAAGTTGGTAGATATTTTGTTTTTATCGCTTTTCCTATTTTCTTTGCAAGCTGAAAAACCTTATAAAGAAATAAGAGATGTCTGATATCAAATCAAGAGTAGTATCTATTATCGTAGATAAATTAGGAGTTGAAGAAACCGAAGTAACAAACGAGGCAAGCTTCACAAACGATCTAGGAGCAGATTCACTAGACACAGTAGAGTTGATCATGGAATTTGAGAAGGAATTCAACATCGCTATTCCAGACGATCAGGCTGAGAACATTCAAACTGTAGGTGACGCGGTTTCTTACATCGAGAAAAACGCTAACTAAGAAATCTACTCTCTGCAGATAAACGAAACCTTACTTTATGGAGCTTAAACGTGTTGTTGTAACTGGGCTTGGGGCTATTACTCCTATCGGAAATACCGTTGCGGAATACTGGGACGGTCTGTTAAATGGTCGTAGTGGTGCCGCTCCTATTCAGCAATATGATGCTTCAAAGTTTAAGACTCAGTTTGCCTGCGAAGTAAAAAATTTCAATGTCGAGGATTTCATCGACAGAAAAGAAGCACGGAAATTAGATCAATTTTCACAATATGCCATGGTTTCCGCAACGGAAGCCATGGCTGATTCTAAATTGATGGAATCTGAACCTAACCTCGACCGTATCGGGGTCATCTGGGGTTCAGGAATCGGTGGTTTGAAAACCTTCCAGGATGAAGCGGAAAACTTCTTCTCAGGAGACGGTACACCGAAATTCAACCCGTTCTTCATCCCGAAAATGATCGCGGATATCGCCGCAGGTCATATTTCAATCAAATATGGATTGCGTGGACCAAACTATGTTACCGTTTCGGCTTGTGCTTCTTCAACCAACGCAATTATTGATGCATTCAACGTTATCCGTTTGGGTAAAGCAGATGCAATCGTAACCGGTGGTTCTGAAGCTGCAGTAAACGAAATGGGAATGGGAGGTTTCAACGCACTGAAAGCACTTTCTACCCGTAACGAGTCCCCTGAAACTGCTTCTCGTCCATTCGATTTGGACAGAGATGGTTTTGTTTTAGGCGAAGGTGGCGGAGCATTAATTCTTGAGGAATACGAACACGCAATCAAGCGCGGAGCAACCATTTATGCCGAAGTACTTGGTGGTGGGATGTCAGGAGATGCTTACCACATGACCGCACCGCATCCGGAAGGAATCGGAGCACGAAACACAATGCTAAATGCATTGGAAGATGCTCAATTGGATCCGTCTGCAGTTGACTACGTTAACGTACACGGAACTTCTACTCCGCTTGGAGATATCGCAGAAACAAAAGCGATTCTTCAGGTATTTGGGGAACACGCTTACAACCTGAATATCAGTTCTACGAAATCAATGACTGGTCACCTTCTTGGGGCTGCCGGAGCAATTGAAGCGATTGCTTGTATTCTTGCTGTAAAACACGATATCGTTCCTCCAACAATCAATCACTTCACAGACGATCCGGAGATTGATAGTAAATTGAACTTCACGTTCAACAAAGCGCAGAAACGTACTGTTGATGTTGCGCTTTCCAATACCTTTGGCTTCGGTGGTCACAACACTTCTGTGATCGTGCGCAAGTTTAAAGGTTAAGCGAAAACTATTCTCGTGAGATTCAGAGTCCCTTTCCTTGGCAGTAAAAAGTCAGCCGAAGATTTGGCTTTGATTCGATTCTTTATCGCACGGTTCGGATACCGTCCGAAGAACCTGAAATTGTTCATAGAAGCAATTACGCACAAGTCTATTTCGTTTTCGTCAACCAGCAAAGAATTTTCAAACGAGCGCCTTGAGTTTCTTGGTGATGCCGTTCTCGATGCAATCATTGCGGAATTCCTGTTCCAAAAATTTCCCGATCGCGATGAAGGTTACCTGACCAAGGTAAAATCCAAAGTCGTTTCCAGAAAAACACTTTCCGATATCGGTGAAGAATTGGAATTGCGTAACATTCTTCGCTATAACAAAGGCCGTTCTATCAATCTGAACTCGCTGGAAGGAAACGCATTCGAAGCAATCATTGGAGCGATTTACCTGGATGCCGGGTACGAAGTGACAAAGAAAATCATTCACCATTATGTTTTCAGACGCTACGTTGATCTGAATAAAATCCTCGAAGAAGAAATCGATTTCAAATCGAAACTGTTCATCTGGAGTCAGAAGCGCCGTTTAAGTCTTGAATTCATTGTACTTCGCGAGGAAAACAACGGTGGAAACTGGCTGTATGAAATCGAAGTTCAGGTGAATGGTGCGCCGTATGGAAAAGGTGTAGGCTCATCCAAAAAAGTTGCCGAACAAGCCGGAGCGAAGGAAACACTGATGCTGATGGGAGAATTGTAATTCGCTTGTAATCCCGAATAAATCTTAGAACTTATTTTAGCTTTGTGTCCTACACTTCTTGAAAGCACGTGGCGCGAACACTTCATATCCTTCTTTGGTTACTCTTTTCACTCGTCTCCCAAAACCTGTGCGCTCAATACCCGCATTTTTTTGTGTACGATGACGAAAAAGGATTGCCGTCTAATGAAGTGTATAGTATCACCACCGATAGCAAAGGTTTTGTTTGGCTGGGCTGTGATGCCGGATTGTTCAAGTTCGATGGAGTGCGATACATTTCGTACAAATGTCCCTCTCAACAATCGAAATCCGTTGCGGGACTAACGGTTTCTTCTACCGGAAGGTTGTACTGCATGAATTTCCAGTCGCAGATTTTTTATGTCGAAAACGATGTGCTACAGGAACTTCACTGTCCGTATTCAGCGATTCTCCACATCGCGTGCGACCAGTCGGGAAAATTGTTGGTCAATCACCGAAAAGGCTTCGCAGTTTATGATCAGAAAAAAAGAACCTGGACCAATCATGTGGTTTTTGGATCAGTTGGATTAAATAAACAGGATCACGCAACCCGTTCCGCGCAGGTAAATGCCAACAACGAAGTGTGTTTTCTTACCGCTTCGGGAATAGGAACATATAAGAACAATCGCTTTCAACATACAGCCAATTTTTCTACGGACAGACCCACTGCTGCACTGTCTGCCGATTTCATTACCGAATGGTTTGATGATATGCAGTTCATTTTTCCTTTCAGTGGCAAGAATAAAATTTACTGCTGCAAAAATGGAATCATTCAAACGGTGAAGAGCCCGAACTTGTTGAAGGCAATGGCGGGAAAAATGACCACGAATGTAACATGTCTTCCGGATGGAAATCTTTGGATTTGTACGTATACCGGAATCATTCGTTACAACCCAACAAAAGATCAGGCCACGGTGTATTATCCCGATCTGGCCTTTTCCGATTGCTTGATTGATCGCGAAGGAAATTATTGGTTCACCACGCTACAATCAGGAATTATTCGGGTTCCGAACCTTCAATATACCGTCTGGAACAGCTTCAAAAGCAACAAACTGACCCGGTTAACCAGCGATGGATCACACCTGTATTTTGCATCCGTGAACGGAGATATCGGAGCATTCGACTTCACATCGAAACAACTGAATTTCCTGCAAAACGGAAATAATTCGAGCATTCAAACCTTGCATTATTCTCCGGAAAGTCAATGCACTTTTTTCTATACCAATAAGAACCTGTATTCCATTCAAAACGGAAAAATTCAGCTGACCCTGCCCAATGCTCCTCCAACGAAGGACATTATAAAGGTTCGGAATCACTACATACTTTGTTCCTCTTTCGGGACCTACATGTACCACTCAAAACCAACCGCCAAACTTACGAAAATCAGTGAACACTGGTCACGGGAAGCGGTTTACGACTCCTCTTCAAACGCGCTTTGGGTCGCAACGAATAACGGATTGCAACTTTACCGTTGGGTGAGTGGAACATGGAAGCTTAAACGCACCTTTTTTCCAGACATACAAGTACTTTCAATAGATTTTGACCTTGCTTCCGGACAAGTGTTTGTAGCAACATTTGACGGAAGTTTGTATGCTGTTCAGCGGGACGAGGGCATTAAACCAGCAGGAAATTTCCCGCAGGATGCACAAGCTTACCGTATTCAATACCACAACAACAAACTGTACCTGGCCACCAATCAAGGCGTTTTGATTTTTAATCCGAAGACTGAACAACGAACCGCTTTGACCACGCATTCGGGGTTAGCGTCGAACACTATTTTGGATCTAATTATCGTCGATGAAACGCTTTGGCTCGCAACAGGAAAAGGACTTCAACGGATTCCGCTCAGTTCATTTCATTCCTCGCGAAAAGCCGTTGTTTATCTAAAAGACCTAACCTTCGATCCCGACAACATTGAACTTGGCTACGGCGATATACTCGTTCTTTACCCCGAAACGAATGCGTACAGCAGTAACGGTACATTTGAGTATGCGTATCGCATCAATGGCGGCCGACCCTGGACACGCCTTCCGGGTTCGATTGAGCTCATCCAACTTCAGAATATCCCGACAGGAGATTTCGAAATTGAATTGAAAGTAATCGATCACCTGGGTGAAGATTCCGAAAACACAATTCTGCTGAAAGGTCATGTGTCACCACCGTTCTGGTATTCCTGGTGGTTCATTCTGATCGAAATTTTCCTGTGCTTTGGCATTGTATTCTACGTGTTCAAACGGCAATTGAACAAGCGACAAAGGGAATTCCAGTACCGACAGGAAATGAATACGCTCCAACTTACCGCGATTAAATCACAAATGAATCCGCATTTCATTTTCAATGTATTGAGTTCCATCAAAGGATACATCTACGAAAATGACCGCAAAAAAGCCACAACGTACCTGGATGACTTCTCGGATTTGATGCGAACAGTTCTCGAAATGAGCGAAATCCATTCCATCAGCATTGCCGATGAATTGAAAACATTGAAGTTGTACATTGAATTGGAAGCGATGATGCTTGAGCAGTTTTCCTATGAAGTTACGGTTGATCCACAAGTAGATATGACTTCAATCAACATTCCAGCGCTAGTGCTTCAGCCATACATTGAAAACGCATTCAAACACGGATTGCGCCATAAACAAGGCGAAAAGAAATTGAATATTGTCATTTCCGCACCGGATTCAACAATCGTTACAATCGCACTATCCGATAATGGAATCGGGAGAAAGGTTTCGGGGGAATTGAACGCATCCAATGCCCTGAAACCGCAGTCGTTTGCTACGAAAGCCATTGAAAAACGAATCGAACTGATCAATCGACAACAGCAGTATCGTATTCAACTGGAAACGATTGATTTGTATGATTCAAACGGAAATTCGAACGGAACACGTATTTTGCTCACCATTCATCACAACGGAAAATGATCAGAGCGCTTATTGTAGACGATGCACCACAAGTACGAAAACTTCTCCGGTTGATGCTTTCGGAATTAGCGGAAGATGTTACGATAGTTGGTGAAGCGGAAAATACCGAACAAGCGGTTTCATTGATTCGTTCGGAAAAACCGGAACTGGTGTTTCTGGACATCGAAATGCCTGGTAAAAGTGGGTTGCAACTGGTCGACGAGTTTCAGGAAACAGAAATCAACTTTCAGGTCATTTTTATTACGGCGTACAATCAATACGCGATCCAGGCTTTCCGATTGTCGGCGGTTGATTACCTGGTGAAACCTGTAAAAGAACAAGAATTGCTGGAAGCCCTGAACAAAGTCAGAACTCAAAGTGAATTGAAACGTACAGCTGAACAATTGAAGTTGTTGTCACGGCACCTGAAAGTTCAAACCGACAATACCATTTCTATTCCGGTCAGCTATGGTAATGAATACATCAACACGGAGGAAATCGAATACATCGAAGCCGACAATACGTACGTGACACTTTACTTTGTCAACGGTGACCGAAAACTAATTTCGAAACACCTGAAGTACTTCGAAAACCTCTTATGTACTTTCGATGCGTTTACGAAAGTGCATCGTTCGTATATCATCAACAGAAACCATATGAAAGCGTTCCGTAGAGAAGATCGCGGTACAATCGTCATGAACAACGGAAAGCAAATCAGCTTGTCACGCAGTCACCGTCAATCCTTTCTCGAAGCCCTGGAAAAAGAACAGTAGGTTCATTCGCTAGTTCAGGTGTGTCGTTTTCTAGGAAATCGGGAACCACAGCTCAAGACAGTCCTACTTTTAGCTAAAAACTAAGGACTTACAGATGAAGAAATCATTACTCACGGTAGTTTCAGGTATAGCTATGACCTTCAGTATATCTGCCCAAAACGTTACTATTCCGGACGCCAATTTTAAGGCGTATCTGGTTGGAAATTCAGCCATTAATACAAATGCCGATTCAGAAATACAAGTAAGTGAAGCAACAGCTTTCACATCCGATATTTACTGCCCATACCTGAGTATAACGGACTTAACCGGTATCGAAGCATTTATCAATGCAACCGGATTGTATTGCAACAGCAATCAATTGACATCATTGGACATCAGTGCTAATACGGCGTTAGTAATGCTTTATGTTCAAAACAACCAATTGGGTGCGGTTGACTTGAGTAACAATACCGCTCTTGTGGAGTTGATGTGCAGCGATAATCAGTTGACAACGTTGAACCTTGCTAACAATACCGCTTTGGAGTATCTGGATTGCAGCATCAATCAATTGACAGCTCTCGATGTCTCTCAAAATTCGTTACTCGAACAGATCCTCTGTTACAACAATTCCATTGCATCACTGGATGTTTCCGCTAATCCGGCCTTGCACCACATACAAACGATAAACAACGAATTAACTTCACTGAATCTGGCGAATGGTAACAATTCCAACTTCAACATCATTTGGGCAGAAAACAACCCGAACCTGACTTGTGTTCAGGTAGACGATGTAAGTTATAGTACTGCGAATTGGATTCCAAACAACTTTAAATTTGATGCTCAGCAGGAATTCAACGAAGATTGCGGCAGTCTTGGATTGAAAGAAAACAAGACCATTGCATCCGTTTACCCTAACCCCGTAAATGAGCAGCTGTTCGTTGAATCGGATTCAAATGACGAGATCCGTATAATTAACACACTTGGAGAAACGATCCATTCCCAGAGCATCCATTCCGGATTGAACGCAATTGATGCCAACTCATTTTCTCCGGGAATCTATTTCTTGTGCAGTCAGCGTAGCACAATCAAGTTTGTGAAAGAATAAAGTGTTTTTACCCGGTTGCTGCCCCGACTTCCCGATGCCAACATTCGGAGTCGGGGCTTTTTCGTTACAAGAGTTATAAACCGTCGGGTATTGACTTCTTTTAACCTTATCTTCATCTTCGTTGCGGCATTAATGTGTACCTTCACAGGTGGAAAACTCCTATGGGAAAACAGAAAAAACATCATCTTGCCTTTGAAAACGATTTGGAATTCGACCTAATTGGCATCTGTTCTCCTCATCCGGACTATAGAATAGCCTGGGATCTCAATTCCAACCTGAAATGGCAATTGAGCAAGGCCCCGGAACTTTTTGTAAATCAGAATAAAAAGGGAACTATTGTGTCCAAACATCCGTACTACATCTGGTTGGATGAGGAGAATTTTCTGGATGTTTACCTGATTAAGAACAAAAACGAAAACAAATACCTGATTCCGGAGTACAATCAGATTGATTATTTCATTATTGTGAATAATCTGCAATTGGAAACGGTAGCCGAGTTATTGGATAAAGTGAAGAAAGTGGGAACGGTCATGGCCGCTTTTTCTTACGACCCTACTACGATTCCGTCGGCGGAAAATATTATATTGTAAATATGAAAAGAACGAAGATAGTTGCAACACTCGGACCGGCTTGTTCCGAAAAAGAAGTATTGCGACAACTGTTTATCGAGGGCGTAAACGTATGTCGCCTTAATTGCTCACATGGTTCACACGAAGACCACCTGAAAAGTATTGTTACTATTCGTGAATTGAACGCTGAAATGGGGCTGAATGTGGCTATTCTTGCGGACTTGCAAGGGCCGAAAATCAGAACTTACGAAATGGAAAACAATGGTGTTATGATGGAAGATGGCGCTTTCGTTACCATTGTAACCGAGCGTGTTACCGGAACAAAGGAGCGCTTCGGAATCAGCTATTCCGAAATGCCGAAAGATGTTCAACCGGGTGAAATCATTTTGCTGGATGACGGAAAACTCCAAATGGAAATCATTGATACAGACGGTGAAAAGGAGATCAAGGCCAAAGTGATTCACGGCGGAATTCTTTCGTCGAAGAAAGGGGTAAACCTTCCGAATACAAAGATTTCTCTTCCTTCGTTAACTGAAAAAGACCGTGAAGACCTCGAATTTGCATTGCAGAATAATGTAGATTGGATTGGTCTGTCGTTTGTACGTTCAGCACGTGATATCATCGAATTGAAACACATCATTTCGAACCGCAGATCAAAAGCACGTGTGGTTGCGAAGATTGAAAAACCTGAAGCGGTAGAAGACATCGATGCAATTGTAACGGTGACTGATGCACTGATGGTTGCTCGTGGTGACTTAGGTGTGGAAGTTCCCTACCAGAATGTTCCGCTGATCCAGAAAATGTTGATTCGTAAAGGGCATCAATACGCGAAACCTGTAATCGTTGCTACGCAAATGATGGAGAGTATGATCACCAATATTTCTCCGACACGCGCCGAAGTGAACGACGTAGCTAACGCAGTATTGGATGGTGCCGACGCAGTAATGCTTTCGGGTGAAACCTCGGTTGGAAAGTACCCGGTTGAAGTCATCAAAACGATGACAAACATTGTGAAAGAAATGGAGAAATTCGAAGGCATTTATCACAAAGAAGAGCTTCCGGAAAAAGAGCAATCCCGTTTTATTTCGGATTCCATTTGTTTCAATGCCTGTCGTTTGGCACAACGCGTTGAAGCCGATGCGATCATTACGATGAGCTTCTCGGGTTACACAGCGTACAAAATTGCTTCGCAGCGACCAAATGCTCCAATTTATGTTTTCACAAGCAACAAATCAATCATTACTCAGCTGAACCTGGTTTGGGGCGTGAAAGCGTTCTATTATGACAAAAAAGTAAGTACGGATCATACCATTGCAGATATCAAATACTTACTAACGAAAGAGGGCTTACTAAAACAAGGTGATTTGGTGATCAATATTGCTTCCATTCCAATTGAAGAAAATGGAAAATCAAACATGCTCAAATTGAGTTACGTAGAATAAAGGAACAAAAAAGGGGTCCGCTGCGGCGGACCCCTTTTTTATAATAAATTTTACTTAATCGCAAATCTCACGGCAATAGCTGAACCCCATCTCAACCATGAGTACGGATACCCATTAAACGATGGTCCTGCGTCTATCGCAATGTTGATTGGTGCTGCATCGAATGTGTATTCCAATCCGATTACACCATCCAGACCTAAATAAGCGCCATCGTCATAGTAATGGTCTTTATACCAGTGACCGGCACCCGGACCATAATTCCAGAAACCAACGTGACCACCAACACCCCAGTACCATTCAAGGCCGCCATCAATAGGATAGTTTTTTTCAAACAACCCCTGCAACCAAAGGTCGTATGCATAACCCCCAACCCTGAATTCACCATAAGCATTACCAAAATTGTGCTTCAAATCAAGGGATCCGTAGTAAGGCCATCCACCTTTAATACCAATGGCAGTTTTGTAATTCTGCCCCCACGATACCGATACCATCGCTAACATGGCAATCAATACTATCCTTCTCATAACTGTCATTTTTTAACAACTAAGGTAACTCTAGTTCAACTTACCTCCAAGCGTAAATGCAATTCTTTTAACAAACTTTTGACTTCCATCGGCACTAAATACCTCCATTACAGCAAGATACACACCGATTGGAGACTTAATTTCGTCGTTATTCATACCGTTCCAGGAGAAATTACCGGCTGTTCCCATTAATTCACTCTTCATCAGTGCTTTTACCACTCTTCCCTGATCATCGTAGATGGTAACCGTTGCCAAAAGGCCCACTTCTTCAAAGGCATAATAGAAAATCAGCACATCTTGAAATCCGTCATTATCCGGCGAGAAAATGGGTTCTTCGCTACCGAATACTCCTTCACCTCCCTGAGGATTCTGATATTGCGAATTTTGTCCTCCGGGAGTTCCAAAACCAATCGGCTCAGCTGCAGTATGCCAATTATCCCCGGAATTAGAATCTCCATCCGGATCGATACGCTCAAGCGTTTTGTTTTCCGTATCATCCAACATACTCAGGTGCCAGTCCTCCTTGTAGGAAACCTTGTCCAGAATAAGACCGTTGAACATCAGGTACACTGTTCCTGAATCGTTGTTCAATGCCGGCAAACTTATTTCGTAGAATGTTCCCGGAACCGCAGAAATGAATTGATTCTTCTGGAAAATACTATCTGCTGTAAGCACGGCATATGCTCCCGGATACATGAAATAATTGTCAGAAATAACGTGAATGTTACTGATCGTATCGTCGTCGAAATTGGCTATCTGAATGTTCTTTAGATTCAGCACTTTTGAAGAGTTGTTGTAGACCTCAATGAAATCTGTTCCTCCGGTTCCCGGATCGAAAAGAATTTCGTTCACAATCAAATCACCGGCAACAGGATCCTCAGCCAGAGCAAACTGACCATAAACCGTAGTCTGATTCAACCAGCAATCTGCAACTGGCGTCATAGTAAACGAATACGTTTGACTTGCCTGTAATGGTTGGGAAAATGTAATTACAGCCGTATTCGAAAATGTACTCGCTATATAAATTGCTGAAGTTGTCAAGGATGGGGTGGTAATCAACGTAGTTGTTGACAATGTCGTGGAATCCATCCCTTCTGAGAAAATCACTTCCAGGTAATTCGGAGCCAACGCATTTGCTGCGACCAAAGTCGGCATTCCTGTATCCGGAGTAACATCGTAAATGCTATTCTGTCCTTCAGGTGTTCCACCTGTTACACTATTACTTCCGCTCCAGTTCATCGCATCGGAACATGGATCATTCGGGTTGATCAATTCCAGTGTATATCCCCCATCCTTCTTGATTTCGTCATTGTACCAATTGTCTGTGTAAGCGACTTTATCGATAACGGTAAGATCGCTTTCTTTCAATACCACATCGTCACCCGAATTATTTAAACTCGGAAAACTCGTAACAGCCAGACCACTCGGGTAGAATGTTTGCGAACTGGTTGAACACAACAATTTGTACTGGCCGGGATAAATGAATCCGGAAACAATCGTTCCATCACTGGAAGCATCTCCGAGTTTCCAACCTGTCAAATCAATGTATTTTGAACTCTTGTTGTAGATTTCCACAAACTCTACCTCCGGCAGTCCAATCACCGGTGTTGGATCGCACATGATTTCAGTAACAATAATATCTCCGGGAACAGCATCTTCACCCACCAAATAGGTAAAATTCGTCGAAAGTGCCGTAGCTGTATTTCCTGATGGATCCTGAACAGAACCAACAGTCAGTTGATATGTTTGTCCGTTCGTCAGGGAAGATGTCAATGTCAAATGCATCAATGCCAAATTTGATCCATCTTGTGAAACACTTTGAACAGGAATCGCCGGATTCAGAATGTAATTCGAATTTTGAAGTATTGTAGAGCCCGCAACCGGTTCACTGAACATCACATCAACGGTTGTAGCTGTCAGCGGTGTAGCACTAACCAACGAAGGAGCCTGAGTATCAAAAATTTCGTTTCCGATATATAGATTATCAAAGTAGTAATTGTCTGCATTGGAAACGGTATAAGTGGCAAGCAAACCGCAATGCGTTCCAGTTAGATTCGTTGCATCGGTTCCAGTATACGGTGAGCCGTAGTTCGTTCCTCCGGCAGGATCAACATACAAATCCCAGTTTCCGGAAGCATCCCGCACCACACGAATCCCAACACTAAAACTTGCCACAATTTGTCCATCCGGACCAGCACAGATTTGTGTACTCGTTCCTGAAACACATTTGAATAGGCGCACAGCATCTGTACTTCCCGCTTCACCGAATTGCAGGTAAAATCCATCCGGATTTGTCGTCAAATCGGCACTTGCGGAAGTCAGGTAAAAACGACCAAAATTGCTGGAAGAAGGTGAAAACGTTTGAGAATACCAGAAATTCCATTCCTTACCATCCAACGTCGATAGTCCGTGCACAGTAGATAAATAGGAAGTCGCTGCAACCGTATTATTCAACTGGAGTACATTACTTGCGTTTACGGTATAATCTGCCGTTGTTCCGGCCCAGGTAGGATTATTGGTGAAATCACCATCTGAGAATTGATCCACAACCTGCGATAGTGCATTTCCGGAGACGAGAATAAGTACAAGAAAAAATACCGTTTTCATTCGTTGAAGTTGGAGGACTTAAAGATATGAAAACGGCACAATTAGACGTTATCGGATTATTTCGCCGATGTTAATGGTTTCCCTTCGGGAATGTTCTTATTGATTTTCTTGACGATGTTCTTCAAATAAGTACGTTCGTCCTGTGAACAGAACGAAATCGCAATTCCACTGGCACCCGCGCGACCCGTTCTACCGATTCGGTGAACATATGTTTCGGCAACCTCCGGAAGATCATAATTGATCACGTGACTCAACAAATCCACATCAATTCCGCGAGCGGCGATGTCGGTTGCAACCAAAATGTTGATGGTTCTGTTTTTGAATCCTTCTAAGGTTCGCTGGCGGTTATTTTGCGATTTGTTGCCGTGAATAGCTTCAGCTTTAACACCAACTTTATTCAGGTTACGTGCAACGCGATCAGCTCCGTGTTTTGTTCTTGTAAATACAATGGCGTGATCAATGTTGTACGCCTTCACAACATTCTTCAGCAGCTCAACCTTTTCGGTTTTCTCTGCATAATATACGCTTTGATCAATCACTTCAACTGTAGATGAAACTGGAGTGACCTGGACGTTTACTGGTTTTCTCAGAATCGTGTCTGCGAGTTTTTTAATATCGGGCGAAACCGTTGCAGAGAAGAAAATACTTTGCTTTTCCTTCGGAAGTTTCGGTAAAATTCGCTTAATATCGTGAATGAATCCCATGTCCAGCATGCGATCTGCTTCATCCAGAACAAAATGTTCTACGCTGTTTAATGAAATATGCCCCTGTCCCATCAAATCGAGTAAGCGACCTGTGGTTGCAATCAGAATATCTACACCTGCTTTGAGTTGATTCACTTGTTTGTGCTGTGAGACGCCTCCGAAAATAACACAGGTTCTAAGTTTCGAATGCTTCCCGTATTCTTTGAAATTTTCATGAATTTGAATCGCCAACTCACGCGTTGGAGCCAATACTAATCCACGGATTTTTCGCTTTCCTTTTACAGGTTCATCAGATTCTAATAATTGCAGAAGAGGCAACGCGAATGCTGCTGTTTTACCAGTACCCGTCTGGGCACAACCAAAAATATCGTTTCCATTTAGAATAGGTGGAATAGACTGTTGCTGAATGGGTGTCGGGGTTGTATACCCAACGATCTCAAGTGCGTCCAACAGGCTGGCACTCAAGTTTAAATTGTTAAAAGACATTTGTTATCTGTATCGTAATCCGAGCGGATGTCACGCATGATGTACCTTACATCATTCACAATCGGGGACTTTCTTGTAAACAAGAAGTGCACAAAGGTACGGAATTAAATTGAACGTGTTTGTTTCATACATGTAGAGACAAGTCGAGACCTGTCCCTACTTGGAATAACCACGCATGTTTCGGTATTTCCAACACAATAATATCACAATTTGCAGTATTTTTGCACACATAAATTTTAATGCGATGAAAGTAGCCGTTGTTGGCGCAACCGGTATGGTTGGACAAGTTATGTTAGACGTTCTGGCGGAACGTCAGTTTCCTGTAAGTGAATTGATTCCTGTAGCTTCTGAGAAGTCTGTAGGTAAACAGGTAGCATATAAGGGTAAGGATTATCCTGTGGTTAGCTTGTCTATGGCCGTTGATATGCGTCCGGACGTTGCTATTTTTTCTGCTGGGGGAGAAACTTCCCTGGAGTGGGCTCCTAAGTTCGCTGCTGTCGGAACAACCGTTATCGATAACAGTTCTGCATGGCGTATGCACGCAGACAAGCGTTTGGTGATTCCTGAAATCAATGGAGATTTGTTGGAAGCAAACGATAAGATCATTGCGAACCCGAACTGTAGTACCATTCAGTTGTTGATGGCTTTAGCACCATTGCACAAGAAATACAGAATCAAACGTGTAGTCGTTTCTACCTACCAATCCATTACCGGAACAGGAGTAAAAGCTGTTCAACAATTGGAAAACGAGCGTGCGGGAATCTCCGGAGAAATGGCTTACCCATATCCAATTGATAAAAACTGTTTGCCTCACTGTGATTCATTCACCGAAAACGGATACACGAAAGAGGAAATGAAATTGACGAACGAAACCAAAAAGATTTTGGATCCGAATATTAATGTTACAGCGACTGCCGTTCGTGTTCCGGTTGTTGGTGGTCACTCTGAAGCAGTAAACGTGGAATTCGAAAACGACTTCGAACTGGCGGAAGTAAAAGCTCTGTTAGCTGCAACCAGCGGTGTAACCCTTCAGGATGATCCTGCAAACAACTCTTACCCTATGCCTCGTTTTGCAGAAGCAAAAGACGATGTATTCGTTGGGCGTATTCGTCGTGATGAATCTCAGAAAAATTCATTAAATATGTGGATTGTTGCAGATAACCTGAGAAAGGGGGCAGCTACAAATGCCATTCAAATTGGTGAGTTGCTTATTCGTAAAGGATTATTGCCGCAAGCGTAACAATTTAAGGGGAAAACGTTCGTTTAAGGAACATGCGTAATTTACTGCTTCTAATATTCATTGGTACAAGCGTTACTTTCTGGGCACAGAAATCGCACCGCCATAACGGTTGGTCACGCTCGGAATTGGGTATTATGGGTGGTGTTTCTTATTACGTCGGTGATCTGAATCAGAAGCATTTCAATCATTCGAATCCGGCCGGACAGTTGTTCTACCGATACAACATTCATTCACGATTGGCTTACCGGATCAATTTTACATATGGTAATATTGAAGGGTATGACAGTGAGTCAAATCGTGACATCTACAAGAACAGAAACCTGTCGTTCCAAACCGATTTGTATGAATTGGCCAGCGGCGTTGAATTTACCTATTTCCCTTTCGAAATTGGTCACAAGCGTTACCGCGGAACGGCATATCTAATGGCAGAACTTTCATTGACCCGCATCAATCCAAAAACGGAGTACAACGGGGAAATGATTGAATTGCAACCATTGGGAACAGAAGGACAGGGAACATCCCTTTCGGACAGACCAAAGTATTCGAGAACACAATTGGGTGTCCCGCTTGCCGTTGGTGCTCGTGTGAGCATCGGCAAAAACGTTGCAATAAATGGAGAATATGGTGTTCGCTTCCTGTTTACCGATTACCTGGATGACGTACACTCGTACCGTTATGTTGATCCTGCCGCGCTAACTTCTGAAAGCGGACCAATGTCGGCAGCTCTCAGTAACAGAAGTTTAGATCAGGGACGTTTTGGACAGCGCGGGAACCCGGTATCCAGAGACTGGTACTTTTTCGTAGGAATCGGGCTTAGTTTCCGACTGGGAGGAAAAGGAAGTTGTCCTTCTGAGTTTTAAGAACCATCAATAAAAAGGGCGGATAATGATCCGCTCTTTGTTTGTGGTACTCTTAGTATTTATAATATGGCGAAATCATCAGATACACCACGACACCGGTTGCGGCAACATAGAACCAAATCGGCCAGGTGATTTTCGTCCATTTCTTATGCTTCTCGAAGTTTCCTTCCCATGCGTGAAGGTATGAGAACAACACCAGTGGAATCACCACTACGCTCAATAGAATGTGCGAAAGCAGGATGATTACATAAGTTAGACGGGCTCCGCTTGAAATCAATGCTTTTTCATTTTCTTCCAAAATCCCATCTCCGGAAGTGTCGCCGTACACAGTCGAATCAGAAGTCATGTGGTAAGCAACGTAACATAACAGGAACATCACAGAAAGTCCCATACAGAACTTGATCAGCCGTTCGTGCATGTCAAATTTCTTCTGCTTTACAAGAATCAAAGCAGCGACGAGTAACACGGCAGTTAATGCGTTAATTCCAGCATAAACCGGTGGAAGAAATGACAAATTCACTCCCGGGATTTTGATCACAAACAACGCCGCAACTGCTACCGGAATAACAACCGACAGGATAATGATTAATCGGCGCAGGTTCTTACTTCGCTTTACATTTAACTCCATATTCTCCACTTAATAATTTTCTAATGTCTTTATTGAGTTGGTTCACCTCGGCGGTTTGCGTTCCAAGGTAAATTCCACGTACATATCCTTCTTTATCAACGAGTACCATTCCATCCGAATGTGCAAAACCACCGGAAGCCATAGCGTCACGTTTGGCGTGTACCATGAAATGATGAACTCCGAGGTAATGCGTTTTCTTTTCATCGCCGGTTAACAACGCCCAATTCCCTGTAGAAATTCCATTGCGCTTGATGTAGTCACGAATAACACTGGGTTGATCCGTTTTCGGATCGATGCTGAACGAAAGGAACTGAACTTCGTTCTCAATGTCTTTAGTCATCACATTGAGACGTCTCATTTGCGACATCATCGGTGGACAAATGCTTGGGCAAGAAGTAAAGAAGAAGTTCGCCACCCATACTTTTCCTTTGAAATCCTTATTGGTGACTTCTGCGGAATCCTGATTTCGGTAATGAAAAGTTGGTATTTTGGGGTAAATCGTATCTGTCCATTGCTCACCATCCTTTTCATATGTAACAACATCGTAGTTTCCATAGAATGGAAGCACATGAACCTTTTCCTTGTTTTCTGTGCATGCGATAAGGAAAAGAGACAGAACGGCTATACCAGAAATTCTTTTCATTTCTTTTCAGCTTTAGCAGCGGCTTTATCGTATTCTTTTTCCAGCAGGGCCATGTGATCACGCATTTTCCGGATAGTACTTTCTGTTTTCGCAGGAAGCACCATTCGAACGTGATTCTTTTTGTCAACGAGCAACATCAATTCTGTAAAGGCTTCGCCACCAAAGTATTCTTTTCCTTTCTTCAACAATGACTGGCCGTTGTGTTTCATGTTATAGATCCCACGTGCATCACCGCTTACTACAGTCCATATTTCCGGATCATAATCCTGAACCTGGGTCCTCAGCGCCATTTCAACATCATGAACGCGATCTGAAGGATGGCCATTTGCATCGGTTACGATGGAAACGATTTTCACGTGACCTAGTTTCTTCTTGTTCTTTCTAAGCTGCTGGTACAGCAACTGATCCAAATGCCAGATGGTAATTGCACAGGTATCCGGGCAAGAAGGCTGGATAGTTGTGTAGATAACGATCTTGTTTCGGAAGTTTTTATTGGTCAGGGTGTGACCTTTCGAATCGTGGAAGTTGTACGCCGGTAGTTTACCATAGTCTTCCAATACTTTGAACTTGTGTTCGCAGCCTCGTGTTGAGATAAAAATCAACAAAAGAGCCGGTCCAAATAAGAGCAGTAATGAGAGTACTGGTCTTACATAACCGGCTTTAGTTTTTTCTGTCATGTTCTCGACAAGCTAACAAATTAAAACGGGTTCCCTTTTCAAAGAACCCGTCGAATTATTTCTGACTATCCTCCGTACGTTTCCCACGCACCGTGAACAGCATTTGCTTCGTTCAATGCAATAAAGATCAGGTAAACGATGAACATTGCGTATGGAATAAGAATTACCATTTTCAATGCTTTGCGCTCATCTCCTAAGTGCATAAAAGTCATTACGATGTAACCTGCTTTCAGCAAGGTCAATGCGATAAAGATCAATTTTACAATCCACCAGCTTGGGCTATCCTGGTGAATCAATGCTCCCACAGCAACCTCGAATGCAGTAATTACTGTAAGAATAGCTGTCACCAACCAAATTTTGCGACGAATTTTCTTTCCTGCTTCTTCGCTGTGGTGTGTATCTAATGAGTATTCGTAAATGTCGTCTCTTTCCATGATAATGATCTATAAGGATTAAAAAAGAATCAGATAAGGTAGAAGAATGTAAATACAAACACCCATACCAAGTCTACGAAGTGCCAGTACAAACCTGTCTTCTCAACCATTTCGTAGTGACCACGCTTGTGGAATGTTCCACGAGCAACTCCTAAGAAAATAAGGATGTTGATGATTACTCCGGAGAATACGTGGAATCCGTGGAATCCGGTAATGAAGAAGAAGAACTGTCCGTATTGAGAAGGACCGTACTCGTTGTTCTCCAGGTTAGCTCCATAAACAACACGTCCTTTTGTTCCGCTATTGATTACTTCCCAGTATGCTTTTTCAGCTGCTTCGCCTTTCAAACGCTTCAAGCCCTTGATTGCGTCACCGTTACCATCAGTCTTCACACGAATTTCCATTTCGTGATCGTGTTCTTTCTGGAACGTTGCGATGGAACCATCGTGCAAACGAATTTTATTATCTTTCACATGACCCAATGCAGCTGCGTGCTGGAAATCGTGCAACAACTCTTCATGAGTTCCTTTGATTACATCACCTTTCTTGTGGTGTTTCCCAGCTTCAATAACTGTAAAGCTTTTGAACTCACCCATGTGACCACGAACGATTGCGCGGCTACCGTCATTCATTTCAATTGCACCGAATTCTGAACCGTGGATAAAGTGAGACCATTCCCAAGCCTGAGACCCAAGGAAGAAGAAACCACCGATGATGGTAGCGATCATCCACTTCATAACACCTTTCTTGTCCATACGGTGACCAGCTTCAACCGCCAACACCATTGTTACAGACGATACGATAAGGATGAAGGTCATCAATGCAACATAGATCAACGGATAACCGTGACCTAAGAAAGGAAGTGAGTTAAAAGTCTCTTCACCGATTGGCCAAGCCTCGGTAGTTGTGTGACGACAAACCCCGTATGCAACTAATAAACCACTGAATGTTAATGCATCCGAAACCAAGAAAAACCACATCATTAGTTTTCCATAGCTGGCGTTGAAAGGAGATGTCTTTCCTCCCCAAGCTGTAGCGCTGTCAACGGGTACTGTAGCGTGTCCTGCCATTTTTAAAAAGTTTGTGCAAGTTTAATGAATAAAAAGTAAAAAAAGCAACAAATAGATCCATAATAGCCCCAAAAAGTGCCAGAAGATAGAACCCATTCGAAGTGAAATGTAATTAAATCTGCTCAACGTGCCTGTAAATGAACGAATTGAGAGACTTAACATGTAGATCAATGCTGCCAAAATGTGCAACAAATGCAAAAAGGTAATGATATAGAGGTAGGATGTTGCAACGTCATTCGAACTGTTCATTTTCATTTGAAGCGCCGCCTCCAGCTTCTGTCCCTTCCATAATAATGTGCGATTCTTATAGGTCAGTTCCTCTCCATTGTAGTAAATCACAAAGTCCTTTCCGTAGTCCCCTTTATGGAAGAAGTCACCACGTTTGTCACGAAGATTCCATGCAAATTTTTCCATGCGTTCCATGTCTACAAACAGCAGCTTGACGCTATCCTGAACATAAAATGAACCATCCTTCAACGTTACTTTTTGATTCTTATATAAGATCTCCACGTTCGGATCAAGTGTACCGTGAAACTTCTCCGAATGGTTTACATTCTCGAGACTCTTACCGAATTTCGAAATGGCATCTTTTTGTTCTTCGGTCACTTTTTTCCCGGCAAGGAAGTAGTCGTTCCCATCGATTTCCATATACTGCCCCTTGTATCGGAGCGTATAGTAATCACCGTATTTCCCTTCAGTTACCGTAATTCTTGAATTTGCGAATGCTCCGCTATCTACTAATTGAGCGTATCCCTGCCATTGGAACCACGCAAATCCGAGTCCCAGAATGAACGTTGCGAGCACTCCGATTTTCACTGGCTTCTCGTTTCCTTTTTTCACCATGGAAACGATGATCTGAAGAACCACACTACTCAAAAGGATAAATCCCGTGGAAATGTAGAATGCCGGTGGGAAGTTATATTTCACCCAGAAAGAACCTCCGGCGCTTACGATGTACCCGGAAGAGAATCCGGCGAACAACATGACAATACTGAAGATAGAAACGTATACCAGATTTCGTTTCATCTTTTCCCGAATCTCGGGAGTCAATTCCTGTAAATACTGCTCTTTCATACCAAAACCTTTTTAGATCATAAATGGTAAATATTCTTTGATGGCGGGTTCAATCCGATCGAAAACGTATAGGAACTGGACAAGCGGAAGAAAGAAAAACGAGGCGAACATCAGTCGCTTCGCATCTTTTGTATCCAGACTCAAAAACAATTTATATGACTGCAGGAAAAACAATGCGGCAGCAAGACCTCCCACGATTGCTGTTGTGACTCCACACCAACCCAATACCCAAGGTAAAAGTGTAAATGGAATCAACGCGAACGAATACACGGCAATCTGATAAGCCGATGCTTTGTTTCTCCCTCCTTTAGAAGGAAGCAATGAAAATCCTCCCTGCTGATAATCGTCGTAAACAACCCATGCAATAGCCCAGAAGTGGGGGAACTGCCAGACGAATTGTACGAAGAACAAAACTCCCGGAATTACACCAAAGGAATCGGTTTCTGCAATCGCTCCCAACATAGGTGGAATCGCTCCAGGAAATGCTCCGACGAAAACCGCCCATGTAGACACTCGTTTCATCGGTGTATAAATAAATACGTAAGAAACAAACGCTGCGAGTCCGAGCAACATGGAACTCAGGTTCAGCTGATACAGCATCCAAAGACCTGGGAGCAAGCAAAGTGCGACAACAATCAATCCTTCATTTACAGTCATAGTTCCAACCGGTAGCGGACGTTTACTGGTTCTGTTCATGAGGACATCCAGTTCACGTTCCCAGATTTGGTTGGATCCGTTTGAAGCAGCTGTAACCAAAAATCCACCAACCAATAAGTAGGTGATTTCAAGTCCATCAGATCCACCAACAAACAAGTAACCGGAAAGTGCTGAGAGAATTACCAATGAAGCCAAGCGGAATTTCGTGAAATCCATGTATGCCTTGATACGCTTACCTATGTTCATTGGTATGAGTTTTAATGGTGCAAATTTACTCATCAATCTTGGAATAGCATGCCGGAAGTGGGTTTTTATCATGTTTCTAAATAATTCAGGGATTTTCAAAAAACAAGTATCCCGGATTCCGACCAGGTTATTACTCCAAGTAAGACAGGCGTTACATACCTATTTTAAGTGATTCGAAAGATTCTACTTTTGCTCTAACAGTTGGTTGTTCGATAATAAAAGTCATACAACCTTGTAATTTTAAGTAGCGTTATATTAGGTCTAAAAAAGGAGTTCCATTGGGCTCCTTTTTTGTTTTTCGTTATTCCGGATCGGAGATCCGAATGCAGTTAAACAGCGGGAAATATTTGGCTCTTTTAGGTCGCTAACAGGAATGAGAAAGCCACGGAAAAGCACCGGTAAAGAACACTTTTAACCTACCGGGTTTTGGATTATTCCGCTTTTTTGACAAGCTGTTACTCAAACTGCAACAACCGCTACATACCTAAAAATTGGTATCCGATTCTCCCGTAATTTTGGAGTGTAAGTTGGTTGGAATTCAACAGTGTAGATTACTTCAACCAGATATTAGGTGTGTTAGACAGAAGAGGCCTGCTCCAAGGGCCTCTTCATCATTTATAACAGTCGTCTTGCCTGGAACATGTTGCTTCTAACACCAATAACAACAGACGGGCTGAACGTACTTTTCAATTCTCCCCAACTGTAATTCCCTGAAAACCGGAGGTAGTATTCAATTGGTACACGACGCATGTTGTAACATGTTTGGGCTCCAAAAACGAATGAACGCATGGTAATTCCCTGACCAATGGTATTCTCGTATTCCTTCGGTCGGAAAACATAACTTTCGTAGATATCACCTCCCCAGCTCAGACTATCTGCATCAAATCCTTTCAGCTGGAATGCTGCGAACACTTTATGATTGAGGAAAATGTATCCGTCTTCGGAATTCGAAATTTTGTGTCGGAAGGATACCACTGAAAGGAGTTCAGCGAAATTAGACCCCAGCGGATGTCCGGTTGGTAAGCCCATGTTGCCAACGTTTTGTCCGGCGTTGACGTGCGAATAGGTATAAGGACGAACAAATGAACCTTCAACCAGGTAGCTCACGTTGTTCTTGATGGTTCCTCGTACCCCCAATTGCGCACCGTATTTGTTCGCCCACCAGCGACTTTTCTTTTTGATTTCGTCGAGAACAAATTCATCAAGGGAGAGTTGTCCGTAAATTTTGTGCTTTCCTATTCTGTAGCTCGTTTGCAGACCAAGAATTACGTTATCTGAGGAACCAAGGCTGTATTCCTGCGGACGGAAGAAAACAATAGGATTGAGGTATTCTACTTCAAACCCACGCACAAAAGGACCATCTTTCGGCTGGAAGACTACCTGTTCCACCAGCGTAAGGTTGAAGTTTTTGGTGGCGTTCCAACTCAGGTAATGTTGTGCATTGAACTTCCATAAGTTTCCGGAAGTATCTGTTTCATGATAAGCCTGATACAACAGTCCATATTCCAGTTTCCAGAAATTTACACGCATCATTACAAACGGTGTTGGAGCATTTTGATTACTCAACAACAACGATCGATAACCTTCTCCAATAAAATGATTGTCGATCCCAAAACTCAGATCAACATTTTTACTCGCTCTGAAATGGGTTCTGGTACGAACATCGTTGAACCAATAATAACTTCTGTTGTGTTCAGGCAAAAAGGCCGGATGCTCCTGATCTATTGTTTCTCTGGCGCTCCAACCCGAAAGGAACTGGGTACGGTTGTACCATCGTTTCGTTTGAAAAGACATACCAACCCCAATTGAAGCCCTGTAATTGAAGGTGCTATCAAACGAAGCATAGCTTTCGGTTAATGGATTCAGGTCAAACGAATTCCTGGCATAACCCGCTTGTTTCGGATCAACATGCAGGGAATACGGCGAACGCATTGGTTGAATGGCAGTGTGCAGGTACACATTGTATTCGCGTGGATACGGAAAATCAGTAATTGCGGAAACGCGTTGTTCTTCTACGATAAGTACCAATTGAGATCCCCCGCAGCCAACCGCGTTAGTTTCAATCCTTGGTGTTGGCACAACAACAACAGAAGTATCACGCGTTTGAGCTTTTGTCAAACCGGCCATCATCACAAGTATTGCTATGCTTAAAACCTTCATCTTAATAATCGTAATAATGGTTTCTGATTGCCGTTCTGATCCCAGCAGAAATCCAGGAAGCTTCACTGGTAACCGTGCCTTCACCTTTGCGGTAACGGAACTGGATGAAAGCGTCCAAGCCGTATGATCTATTGAATCTATAACCAAGTTCGGTTACCGAAAGAATTACTTTTCTGAAGGTTGGATCTGTTGAGGAATATACCGGAAGTAACGTTGATTGCTCCACCTGTTTCGGGTAGTAATGAAGCGCTGTTGAGAAGAAAATATGATCCATTTCATAGTTCCCTCTGAACAAAAATTCCTGAAAATTGGTTCCTGCAGGATGCGCCAGTGGCAGGTTATACGAAGCATAGTTCATTCGTGGATTGCTCGCAGTATATGCTTTCTCATCCGCCTGGTTGTATTCGAATTGAATAAAACTGCCCGGCAACTTCACAGTATACAAACGCGTTCCTACCTGAAACGTGGTGCTCTTTTCCACCATTGGGTTCAATGCAACTTGTCCGTATAACATCATAAACCTCGTATGTACATTCGCATCCAGTCCAAGCACCGTATTGCTTTTTCCTCCGGAAGCTTCTTCCAGCATGCTTGCTCCGGGAAGCGGAATGAAGTAAAGTGGTGAAACCGGAGATTTCAGTAGCGAATCACCGCGGTACCATACACCACCTTCAAACAAACCGATCGATGAATTTTGAGTCGGATGAAAGTAAAGCGTTGACATACTCAGCGCTGTTGGTTCGTAATAAGCTTCAGCATTAACGGAGCCAAGTCTGCGCAGCATGTTCATTCCCTTCATTCGTACCACCTGAAACGACCATTTGGAACCGATGTCCCATTGGTAACGTACATTCATCGCTCCAAGAGAATGATCGCTCCACAACATACTTCTGTATCCACTTCCTACGAAAAGAGAATTGTTGCCAACTGACAAAGACATTTGTTTGGCAAGTTTGAAGGATACAAATCCCACGGCATATGCATAGTCAAATCCGTTTGTTTCGAAAGGTTTCGTTCTGGCAGCCCCGGAAATGGTTGCATTTTGTTGAAAATAACTGCTGTCTCCGGTATTCGGGTAAAATTCCCCCTTGCCTGCTGCATAAGCACCCGCATAATTCGGAAGGATGGCCTGGTTCTCAAAAAAGGAAGTGGAGAACGTCACTTTGTTATTAAAGTTCCCCTCCATCCTGACGCCACGGGTGTTCTGCGAAATCTTATTCATTGAATCTGCTACCAGATCTCGTCCATAGGAAATATCAAACAAAGGAGTGATCCATAATTTCGCCTGATCTTCCTTTATTTCAATCAGCTCCCGATTGTAGAGGTAATGGCCGAATGTGGAGTAGCGAGGAGTATAATCCATCACTTGTTCGAAGTACATCACTTTCGAATTTTGAACAGGAAATGTTGGCGTGAAACTCATCCCCGTCAACATACGATCACGGAAATAGGATTCTATTGGCAAAACCCTCTCCGACAATAATGTTTCAACCGGTTTTCTTTTCTCCGTTTCACTTTTTTGATGGTCATTGCTGTTATGCTCAGTTAAATTCACTGCATGCTCAATATCCTGTGCACTCAGCACAAAAGGCAACAAGCAATAAAACAGCAAGGTTAATCTCATGAAAGCAGCGGAGCAGTGTAGACTACAAAGTAGGGGTTCAACAAATTAGCTTTATTGTATTTCAATGGTTCATTGTTTTCTGCATGAAGCACTTTACCTCCAAGGGCCTCAATAATTGCTTGTCCTGCTGCAATGTCCCATTCCATTGTTGGTGCAAAGCGAGGATAAACATCTGCGGTTCCCAAAGCAAGATCCATGAATTTCAATGCACTTCCTTTTTTGAGAAACTCTACTTCTCCGTATTGTTCGCGCATTTCGTTGGTAAACTTCAACTCGGTTCCCGAAAGGTGAGAGCGACTTCCGGCAATTACAAACGGGACATTTAAACTGGTTTTTCGTTCGATGTACTGCCAACCACTTGTATTCTCGAGGTGTTCGAAAGATACCATCGCCGGGGGGACTTCTCTTCCACCGATGATCATATTTTGATTTACTGGAGAAGCAATGATTCCCAGAACAGGTTGTTGTTTGTGAATCAAGGCAATACAAACAGCGAATTCGTCATTCTTTTTGAGGAATTCCTTGGTTCCGTCTAACGGATCAACGCACCAGACCCAGTCGTAGGTTTCACGTATATCGTATGTTTCGTGTTGACTCTCTTCTGTAATACGGGGAATTCCCGTTTCAGCAAGAATAGCTTCCAGAACATCATTAGATGCAATATCGGCAACTGTCACCGGACTTCCGTCCTGCTTCCAATTCGCTTCAAAATCCTGCGCATAAATTTCCATAATTGCCTCAGAGGCAGTTTTAGCGGCACGCATTGCGGTGTGTAAGCAGTTTAACAGTTGTTCTTCATTCATGGTAGGCTAAGTTACAATAAATTGCAGTTTTGAGCGTGGGTTTTGAGTGTGAATGGAACTAAGAACTTCCCACACTGGCACTCCACACCCACACTTCTTCACTCACTAATTCCTTTTAGCCTGCAATTTTATACACATTATTGGGCAGCGTGAAGCCCTATGGTTATATTTGAATCTATTCAATGAAATTCGAATGAATCTCAATAAAACATTTAAAAAAGTTCCTGATTTTAAGCTTTCGCCGAGCGTAGATAAAGTAGGTGTGGAAGAACGTTGTGCCCGTTTTCAGACCAGAAGTATCAAAAACGAAGCAAAGGTTCAGGGACTGAAGATGGTATTGAACATGATTGATCTGACTACACTCGAAGGGAAAGACACTCCGGGAAAAGTGAAACAATTGTGTTATAAGGCTCAACATCTTCACGACGATTACCCGGGATTACCAACGGTAGCTGCGATTTGTGTATACCCGAGCATGGTTGCCGAAGCAAAGAAAGCACTCGGAAATTCAGGCATCAAAGTAGCTTCGGTTTCAACTGCCTTTCCAAGCGGACAATCTACTCCGGAAATTAAATTGCTCGACACCAAATTTGCGGTAGATAACGGAGCAGATGAAATTGATATGGTGATTTCCAGAGGACGTTTCCTTGCCGGAGATTACAACTTTGTGTTTGATGAAATTGCAGCGATCAAAGAAGCTTGTGGAAAGGCACGTTTGAAAGTGATTTTGGAAACAGGAGAACTTGCATCACTGGATCAGGTGCGCAGAGCAAGTGATATTGCCATGTATGCAGGAGCGGATTTCATCAAAACTTCAACAGGGAAAATTCAGCCTGCCGCAACGATGCAGGTGACTTACACTATGCTGTGTGCAATCAAAGATTTCTACCGCAAAACCGGTGTGAAGGTTGGGATGAAACCTGCCGGTGGAATTTCTTCTTCTAAACTGGCACTGCACAACCTTGTTATGGTGAAAGAGACACTTGGAAGCGAATGGCTCAACAACGAATGGTTCCGTTTTGGAGCAAGTTCGCTGGCAAATGACGTATTAATGCAGTTGGTGAAACAACAGACGGGGCATTATCAGAATGCCGATTATTTTTCGATCGATTAGAAAGTAGGATAAGCCACCCTCCTTAAGCCTCCCTCAAGGGAGCAAACGACTTCCCCCTTTGGAGGGGGTCAGGGGGAGGAAAAAAAACATAAAATGGCAAAGAGTAAGAAAACAGAAACGGTAACTTTTGACTTCAACGGAGCGTGGGATTACGCTCCGAGTCCAGAGAGTACAAGCCATGTAAAACTGAAGGAACAATACGAACTGTACATCGACGGAAAGTTCGTGAAGCCTTCTTCCGGGAAGTACTTTGAAACGGTGAATCCGGCTACGGAGAAGGTTCTGGCGAAAGTAGCGTACGGAAACGAGGCAGACATTGACAAAGCGGTAAAAGCTGCGCGAAAAGCATACGAAACAGTGTGGTCGAAGCTTTCAGCAAAAGAGCGCGGGAAGTACATTTACCGCATTGCCAGAATGATGCAGGAACGCACACGCGAACTTGCTGTAGTAGAAAGTCTGGACGCAGGAAAAACCATTCGCGAATCTCGTGATGTAGACGTTCCACTGGCATGTAATCACTTTTTCTATTATGCGGGTTGGGCAGATAAACTGGACTATGCATTCCCCAACCGTAAAGTGAGTTCGCTTGGCGTGGCCGGACAAATTATTCCCTGGAACTTCCCGTTACTGATGGCGGCATGGAAAATTGCTCCTGCTTTAGCTTGTGGGAATACTGTTGTTCTTAAACCGGCAGAAACTACTCCACTTACCGCAATGTTGCTTGCCGAAATCATTCACGAAAGTGGATTACCCGCAGGTGTGGTAAACATTGTTACAGGTCATGGTGATACGGGAGCCGCAATAGTGAATCATCCCGACATCAATAAAATTGCGTTTACCGGTTCCACGAACGTTGGTAAAATCATTCAGAAAGCAGTTGCCGGCACAGGTAAAAAGCTGACGTTGGAATTGGGTGGAAAATCAGCGAATATCATTTTCGAAGATGCCCCGATTGATCAGGCAGTGGAAGGAATCGTAAACGGAATCTTCTTCAATCAGGGTCACGTTTGTTGTGCGGGTTCACGCCTGTTCGTGCAGGAGTCCGTGGCGGATGAAGTGATTCAGAAACTGAAAGATCGCCTGGACACGCTGTATGTAGGTGATCCATTGGATAAGAACACAGACATTGGTGCCATCAACTCGAAAGAGCAACTGGAAACGATTAAGAAGTACATCGCAATTGGTAAGAAAGAAGGTGCGACAATGCACGAAAGCGCGTGTTCACTTCCCAAAAACGGATTTTTCGTTCGTCCGACATTATTTACCGATGTTGCGCAGTCGAGCAGAATCGCTCAGGAAGAAATCTTCGGCCCGGTGTTGACGGTTCAGACCTTCCGCACCATTGACGAAGTAATTCAGAAAGCGAACAATTCGCCTTACGGATTGGCAGCTGGTGTCTGGACGGATAAAGGTTCCCGCATCTTTAATCTGACAACTAAACTGCGTGCAGGAGTCGTTTGGGCAAATACATATAACAGATTTGATCCGGCTTCGCCGTTTGGTGGATACAAGGAAAGCGGATTTGGACGAGAAGGAGGACTGCAGGGGTTGGGGGCTTATTTGAGAATTGAACGATAATTGAGATGGAAAATTGAGAATGGAAAATTGAAAAGAGTGAGACGTGTTATTTGGTGAATAGTAGGTTAGTTTTCTTACTGATCGGCTCGAAAGGATATTTTTTCCTAGCTTAAATAAGAAAAATGAAACAATGGATATAAAACCACTGGAAATCAGAGAACGAACATTTCAATTTGCCCTACAAACATTTAGGATTTGCCAGCAAATCGATGAATATGAAAAACAATTTATCATAACAAAGCAACTCACACGCTCGGCCTCATCAGTTGGTGCGAACGTTCGAGAAGCAAGAAATGCAGAAAGTAAAAACGACTTTATCCATAAGCTGTCAATTGCACTTAAAGAATGTGATGAATCAGTTTACTGGATAGAACTATTAATAGAATTATGTAAATCGAAAAAGGAAGAATTAAGAGAATTAAGAAGTGAATCAGAACAATTAACCAAGATTCTTGGCTCTATTATTCTTAAATCGAAGTCAAATTCGACTTGGAATAAGCGATAACTTTTCTTTTCAATTCTCCATTTTAAATTTTCAATTAAAATGACACGTTTGGAAGTACTAAAAACATACAAAATCTACATTGGCGGACAATTTCCGAGAACGGAATCAGGAAGGTATTACACGCCGTTGGATAAGAAGGGGCAACCGTTGGCGAATGTTTGTCTTTCATCAAGAAAAGATGTACGTAACGCTGTTGTTGCTGCAAGAAAAGCTTTCGGCGGTTGGTCGGAGCGCGCTGCGTTCAATCGCAGTCAGATTCTTTATCGTATTGGAGAAATGCTGGAAGGACGCAAAGCGCAGTTTGTGGAAGAACTGGTGAAACAGGGAAATGTACAAGCGAAAGCTGAAGAAGAGGTAATGCTTGCGGTGGATCGTTGTGTTTACTACGCTGGTTGGTGCGATAAATACGCTCAGGTGTTCAGTTCCGTGAATCCGGTTGCGAGCTCACACTTCAATTTCTCAACAGTAGAACCAATGGGTGTTGTGGGCATTATTGCTCCGCAAACGAATGGTTTGATTGGCTTGGTTTCGTCGATTCTTCCGGTAATTGCGGGAGGAAATACCTGTGTTGTACTGGCTTCCGAGAACTTACCGTTGTGCGCGATTACGTTTGCAGAAGTTCTGGCTACATCCGATCTTCCGGGTGGGGTGGTAAATATCCTTACAGGAACGGAAAAAGAGTTGTTGGAACAATTCCATTCGCACATGGACATCAATGCGGTTTGGTATGCCGGTGGAGACACGAATAATGCAACAGCGCTGGAAACAGGAGCGGATTGCAATGTGAAACGCGTTTTTGTTTACAACTCCGATTTCTCGAAAGTGACTGATGAGAGTCCATACTATATCAACGACTTCCAGGAATTGAAAACAACATGGCATCCGATTGAACATGTTGGAGGAGCTACAAGCAGTTATTAAGTGAGTTACGAATTACAATCACAAGTGACGAGTGACTAGTGACTAGTGACTAGTGACAAATAATGAAAGATATCGTAACAAATTGCACTTTTAATCATTACCTGAATCGTCTGCTTACTTATGAAGTTCCTGTTACTCCTCTTTTCGGTTTGTTTTGCGTTTGGCGCCTCGGCTCAGGAAAAGAAACTTTCCAGATTATTTGGGGAGGATTACAAGAGGGTTGACGCCAAAGGTTGTTATCCATTCAATGAAGCGGATTCCGGAGTAACAATTGTCCCAAGCAATACTTTTCGAGACGACACCTCCGGAATTGTCTACAACAATGAGTTTGTCAATTTTCGCTTCAACAGGCTGAAGTTAGCGGAAGAGCTTACCTATTATCACTCGCATTACGACAGTACGCGAAATGTTACCGTCCTTACCTCTTTTGACACTATCGTTCCCGGCACACCGGTCATTCGATTTGTAAAGGAAAAACCTGTTTCTGTAGCAGAATACATGGAATTTCAGAATTGGGTACGAGACTCTCTTGCGCGCGACGAACTCTACCTGGATGAAACCTATCTTGGTGATAAAGAAGCACTGAACATGTTGAATGTCTACCTGGATTTGGAAGACGAGGACAGATTGACTGCAGAATACGGAGAAGCTTTTTACGATATCAGCGACAGATATACTAATCGGGAAATGTTTAGTTTGAACTGGAAATATCCGCTGAAGTACGACTATTACACCCGACCTGAAAAAACCAGTCTTTACATCAAACGTGACGAGCAATTCAATCGGAAAATCGAATTCGATCAACGCAAATTGAACTACCGGTACACCGAACTCACTCAACTTCCTTTGCCTGAAAGCGCTCCTTCCCGAGGGCATCAAAACAGAATGCGTTACTTCGCTACATACCTAACCCCCACGCTTGTTGACACCTATACCTGGATGAATCATGCTCCTCGTAAAAACCCATATGTGGATCCCGACGATATGGAACGAAAGGAATGGGAAGCACTTTCACAACTATACCTGGAGAAATTTCCGGATGCTCCCATCATCGGAATTACCGGTATGCAGGCACGCGCTTATTGCGATTGGAAGGAAACTCAGATCCGAACAAATTTGATGGTAGAAGACCTTCCGTATGACGTAGAAGTAAGTTTGATTTCCGTAGAAGATCTTCAATCACTCGAACCGGTTGCTCCGTTCCGAATTCCGGAATACAACCCAACAAAAAACTGGCAAATTACCGTTGCGGAATACAAAGCGTTTATTAAGGCAGTGCAAGATTCTGTTTTGAATGAACTGCTCTATGAATCTATTTCCGACCCAGTAGACGTGGCCCAATTGGTGAAGTACGAAAACCTGTTTTCCGAAAAATTGCTCTCCAGCTTAGCACCTGTTTATTTCTCGAAGGAGAACAAAGCACTGAATCGAAAGGAGTTTCCGCTTTCCTACAATCGCAACATTCAGAAAAAATACCAATTGCTTGTTGATTCTATTCGTCGGACGAAATTGTATCAGAACCTGTACTTCGAGTATATGTACATGGATGAATACCAGCGTTCACTGGTAGGCTCATTGGCTGAAGTAAATGAACCAGGCATTTTGGAAGGCGTTTCCACCGATTCCATGAATTACATTGGGATGGATTTGAACCTGGGATATGAAAACAACCGTGGACAATCTTCGGGTGTGAGAAGTCACCGTAATCTACAAACACTGTATATCACAACAGACATCAGTATTTTACCTGAAATCGATTGGTCGTCGCAGCAAAAAGACGCACTGGTTCAAGGGATCAGGTATAGCCAGGCACTTGCTTTTTACAACTGGAAATATCCCATCTGGAAAGCAACTGAAAAGGATAACTGGCTGAATTATGTCGTTCCGACGCGGGAAGAATTTGAAAAGGTTCAGCGCGGCGGGGAAATCATCGTTCCGGTGAAGGAAGTTGCATATCCTGCTCCAACTTTCCGATATGTTGTTCATCTCATTCCAATAGAAGATGAAGAATAATCTTCCAAATTAGTCATGAAAATTCTGCTTTGCTTTCTTTTTGTCAATATTGGTTGGATCAGTTACTCCCAGGTTGTTCGCGACAGTCTGTTTTATGTGGAACAACAACTGAATCTGGAATTTCTGATCAAGACAAAAGAATTGTACGAAAGCAAAATGGACTTTGTGATGATTCGTGTCAGTGATTCATTATCGGACGATAACGATTCATACACATACTATTACAACAAAGATTCGTGTACACATGGAGGCACTCTTTTTTTCGATACGAATTACGTGGACAATGGATCAAGGTATCACCTTCTGCGCGGAGGAATGGGTTTCGCCTATGCAAACGGCGACAACTCCTGTGTGAATTGGCTTGTATCCGACGAAAAGGTGAAAGTAATGCTCCCGTTCTTCCGAAAAGAAGATGTCTATCTGAAACATTCGGATTTGGTTTCCAATGATTACGTGATTTACGGCCGAATTGGAGATCAATACATTTATGAAGTGTTTAATCGAGAATACGCCCTTGATCCTAAGAATTCGGTATTTCAGGAATTTGTCAATTTGTTCGTTTATCTCTATTAGATTTACAGGAACTAACTTTCATGAAAGACAATTTCTCACACGGCTCTGCACAGTACGCACAATTTCGTCCGGGATACCCGAAGGAAGTATTTGAATTCCTGGATTCGGTTATTACCGAACGGGAACGTGTTTGGGATTGCGCTACCGGAAACGGGCAGGTAGCGAAGGAACTTGTTGGCATGTTCGATCGCATCGAAGCAACCGATTTGAGTGAAAATCAATTGAAAAATGCGGTTTTACATCCGAAAATCACCTACAGCAAACAGATTGCTGAGCACACCGATTTCCCGGATAATCACTTCAATTGCATCACGGTTGGTCAGGCCATTCACTGGTTCAACTTTGATGCATTCAATGCAGAGGTGAAGCGTGTTTCACGAAATGGTGGCCTGATTGCCTTACTTGGTTACGGTAATTCGATAACACAGCATCCGGAAATTCAGGCTTTGGTAACCGAGCTTTACGAAGGGAAACTATTGAACTACTGGGATCCGGAGCGGGTTTATATTGATGAAGAATACCGAACCATCCCATTTCCATTTGAAGAAATTGAAGTTCCGAAGTTTGAGGCACGCTATCACTGGACAAAAGAGCAATTACTTGGGTACTTAGGAACGTGGTCGGGATTGAGGCATTACCGCGAAGCAACCGGAACAGACCCGTTGATCGAGTTTGCCCAAAAATTGCCACATTTCGAAACGGTAGAAATTGTTTTTCCAACTTTGTTCAAGCTCGGACGCATTATGAAATAACTATGAACGATCCCAGAATCGATGACATTTACATCACGCAATTTGCATTTGCAGCAGTTCATTTGCTCTACTTCATGATTTATTATGGTCGGTATAGCACGCTGAATCAAAAACTAAGCGGAATTGCGAAGATGGAGAAAGCGGAGATCGTAGAACAGGAAGTGATTGACGCTTCGCGCGTTTCAATTAACTCGAAAATCCGAAAGCTCCGCAAATGGTCATACTACCCTATTCCTGCGATTGCGTTAATCCATTTCGTTGTGCTTTACTCACTGGTACCTACAAAAGATTATCTCATTGAAATTGACCCGTACTTCTACGCAGATTATTATTTCCATTTCGGATACATTACCATCGGCAGTTTCCTTATGATACTGGTCGGTAACTTCGTGAAAGGCGCACAAATATTCGATCCGAATAAACGCTTTTGGGGCGGGATGGGGAGGCGCTGGTGATCCTTCATCAATGTGCGTTCAAGCTAATTCAAAAATCTTATGTAAACTTGTGCTGCCCGAAACATTCGGCTTTCGAACGGACACTACACATCCGATCCTACTCAACAACTTATGAATTTGACCGGTATGAAGAAGTACCCTTTGCTTTGCATTGTTATGTTGTTGTGTTTTCATTCTTTCACACAGCAATCACCCGATATCCATACGTTTTCGCTATCTGATGAAGAATTCCTTCTGGATGGTAAACCCTTTCAAATCATTGGTGCTGAAATGCATCCTTCGAGAATCCCCGCAGAATACTGGCGCCATCGAATCCAAATGGCGAAAGCAATGGGTTGCAATACAATTGCGACCTATATTTTCTGGAATGCACACGAAGCCAAACCCGGAGTTTTCGACTTCAAAACCGGTAATCATGACGTTGCTGCCTTTCTGAAAATCTGCCAGGAAGAAGGTATGTGGGTTATCCTGCGCCCGGGTCCCTACGTTTGTGCAGAGTACGATTTTGGCGGACTTCCGCCCTACTTGCTGAAAATTCCGGACATCAAAATACGCTGCATGGATCCTCGCTATATCGAACCGATGTCGGTCTATATCACCAAACTCGCGGAGGAAGTTAAAACGCTGCAATGCAGCAACGGAGGCCCAATCCTTATGGTTCAAATCGAAAATGAATACGGCAGTTATGGCAACGACAAAGAATACCTGCACACGTTAAAGCAGCTGTGGATGGACAACGGGATCAATGTGCCGTTTTATACCGCAGACGGAGCAACGCCCTATATGCTGGAAGCGGGGACCGTTGAAGGCGCAGCCATTGGCCTGGACAGCGGATCCAGTCAGGTCGATTTCGACGAAGCAGAAAAACACAATCCGGATGTTCCCTCGTTCAGCAGCGAAACTTATCCCGGTTGGCTAACCCACTGGAAGGAGGAGTGGGCAAAACCGGATACTACGGCGCTGAAAGAAGAGGTTACCTTTCTTCTGAAAACTAAAAAGTCGTTTAGCTTGTATGTCTTCCACGGCGGAACCAACTTTGGTTTTACAGCAGGAGCAAATGCGTTCTCACCTACGCAGTATCAGCCGGACATCACCAGTTACGATTATGATGCTCCGCTGAACGAACAAGGTCAGCCCACGCCGAAATACTATATGCTTCGCAACCTCATCCGGCAGTACGTTTCCTATGATATTCCCGAGCCTCCGGCGGTGATTCCAACAATGACAATTCCTCCGATTCAGCTGAAACCAATGGTTTCGTTGTTTCAACTGTTGAACGATCAGCAACCGATTATCAGTCCACAACCGATTCCCTTTGAAGCATTTGATCAGAACCAGGGATTCGCAGCATATAAAACCACGCTAATCGGGCATAAATCCGGAATACTTAAAATCTGGGAACCACACGATTACGCGGTTATATACCTAAACGGAAAGTTCATCGATACGGTCTTTCGTGATGGCGGAAAATGGGAAGTTACTTTACCGAAAAGCGATGTAGAAAACCCGGAGTTATTGATCCTGATGGAAGGAATGGGGCACATCAATTTCGCACAATTCATGATTGACCGTAAGGGAATCACCGATCGTGTAACTCTGAATGGAATGACATTAATGAATTGGGAAATTTATCCGTTACCAATGGATGAATCGTTCATTCAGCAGGTGAACCGTGAGTTGGTTTACCTCAATCCGGATCGGCAACCGGGAATTCTGTTCAATGGAAATTTCAAGCTAAAAACCACCGCAGACACCTATTTCGACATGAGCGCCTATAGTAAAGGTGTAGTGTATGTGAACGGCCACAATCTTGGTCGCTTCTGGAACGTTGGGCCTCAACAACGTTTGTATTGCCCGGCATCCTGGCTGAAAAAGGGTGAGAATGAAATTATTGTGCTGGACTTATTGCAACAGGAAGCCAAACCCGTAAGCGGGTGTAAAAACCCATGGTAAACTGCTTAGATCCTGAACGAAATGGGTAAATTATAAATCGACGGTATTGGTTTACCATTGCGTGTTGCGGGTTTCCAGCGGGGCATAGACTTCACTACTCTCAGTGCTTCCAATTCCAGAATGGTATCAGCACTGGAAAATGTCCTGGCGTTGGTCACCTGACCATTTCTATCAATTACAAAGCGAACAAATACGCGACCCTGAAGTCCCATTTCCAACGCTTCGTCCGGGTAGCGTACGTTTTCCATTAACCATCCCCGAATAGCTTTATTTCCACCGGGAAACTCAGCTTCTTTCGTTTCGCCAATTCGTTCCATGATGCTTTTTTTGGGACTTTTTTTCATCAATGGCCGTGGCACGAATTCGCACGACGAGAGCACCAATAGCAAAAGAATAATTGGAGAAAGTACTTTCATTCGGATGCGTTTTGACAAAAGTCTGCATTATTCCATTCATTTTGAAATCTTCGTTTTCATTTTGAAAAGAATTTGACGGTGTTTAAGGTTTTTGGCACACCATCAATTCGTTGTAATCCCTTGACAGCATTGGGCTTTAACGTTTCTTAAAACTTCGGGGCACGACGCTTGCCTTACTCTTGCCGAACCAAAAATGAAAAGATCATGGAAATGAAATGGAAAGGCTTGGTTTTGATCGGTATGATCATGGCCAACACCATAGGCGTAACTGCTTATGCTGGCGAAAAAGACAAAGAAGATGCCAAAGCTATTGAACAGAATCGTTTGTCGAACCGAAAAGAATACAAAGACATGAAACGAACCATGACGCGTATTCAGGAGGACAAGGAACGAATCGTGTTCCATAAAGAAGCACTGAAAAAAAACCGTGATGCGAAGCTGAAAATTGAGTCGCACATGAGTAAAAAGGAGCTTAAAAAAGCCAAAGCGGATTTGCGACGCGACAAAAAGTACCTACGCATTGATAAGAATGACTTAGCATCAGATCAATGGGTAGCTATTCAACAAGCGAATCACGAAAAACGTTGGGCTAAAAAAGAGCTCTGTAAAGCGAAACGAGATGTGCGAAAAGACCTGCGAAAAGGAGATGCAGCGGCTTTCAAAGCAGACTCATTACGTGTAGCGGCGTTGTATGACATCCGCGAACGTGAGAAAGCTGAGAACGTAGCATTGAAAGAAGAGGTGTTTGAATTTTTCGCGCTGCTCGATGAAGAAATTGCTCAGACTGTGTAGTGGATAGAGTATGTGACTTTAGGGTAGCAGACTCCAGTGAGTGAGGGAGAGAGCAAAACAAAGAGTCGTCCGGTTTTCGGGCGACTCTTTTCTTATTTTTTCTCTTGCGCCTTCTTTCTACTCTATTGAGTTCTGAAGGTCAGAGGCAATATATAATATGAATTTACCGGAACACCATCATTCATTGCCGGAATGAACTGTTTTAAACAACTCAATCCAATCAAGGCCTCCTGATCGCATTCAGGACAATCCGGAATTCCCTTAATGATACGAGCACATTGAATATTTCCTTCTTTGTTGATCACGAACTTCATGTATACCTTGCCATTTATTCCCATCTCCAGCGCAATTTCCGGAAAACGTACGCTGTTCGCCAAATCCCTTTTCATTGCTTCAACACCACCCGGATACTCCGCCTGTACTTCCACAATTTCATACGTCACATTTTCTTTTGGCTCGTTCATAAGTCCTTTGATCACGGAGTCAATGGGTTCAGGACACTGTACGATTCGATCTAAATTCTCTTTCCGACGAAGCTCAATTGCAGCTTTTTCATCCAACAAAGCCTGAGTTGGTTTCAAATCAAAACTATAGTAATCCCGACGATGTTTCAATTTCACAAAAAAGGTATCTGTGATTCCCAAAGGATGCTCCACAATGATCGAATCAACAAAATTCCTGTTCGGCGAAAACCAGGCATGTCCATCACTGATGACCTCTTTCGTTGTTAAGCTAACAACCTTAAAGTCATGCTGGTACACGTAATCCGGGATAGCAAGATGAAAGTACACAGTTCCATTTCGCTGTGCAAACAACAAACCGGAAGAAAACAAACAGATTAGGGTGGCGAGTAACTTCATTTGGAATTATTTTTTTCTAAAGAAAATACGCACCGGAACGCCTTCGAAATTGTACATGCCACGCAGCTTGTTTTCCAGGAAGCGTTTGTACGAATCCGGAATGTACTGCGGCAGGTTACAGAAGAATGCAAACGCCGGAGCATGCGTTGGCAACTGCTGAACGTACTTGATCTTCACGTATTTTCCTTTCAGGGACGGCGGTGGTGTGCTGTCGATGATCGGCAACATAACGTCGTTCAACTCCGAAGTACTGATTTTGCGAACACGATTTTCATAAACCTCCATTGCTTTCTCCAACGCTTTGTGAATACGTTGTTTGGTCAATACCGAAGTAAAGATGATCGGAACATCATTGAACGGTGCCAATTGCTCGCGAAGGTTTTTCTCGAATTCGGTGGCAGTCATGGTGTCTTTTTCAACCAAATCCCACTTGTTCACCAAAACAACCACTCCTTTGTGGTTCTTTTCCGCCATGTAGTAAATGGTCAGATCCTGCTTCTGGATTCCTTCCGTAGCGTCGATCATGAAGATACACACATCAGAGTTTTCAATGGTTCTTACCGAGCGAAGTACAGAATAGTATTCAATGTCTTCGGTTACTTTGTTCTTCTTACGGATTCCGGCGGTATCGATCAACATGAAGTCGAAGCCGAAGGCTTTATAACGTGTGTTAATGGAATCTCGGGTTGTACCGGAAATGTTCGTAACGATATTGCGTTCTTCACCGGTCAACGCGTTAATCAATGATGATTTCCCAACATTCGGTTTTCCGATTACCGCAATTCTTGGAAGACCTTCCTCCTCTTCCCCGCGTGGGTCTTCTTTTTCGAAGTATTTTACCGCTTCATCCAAAATTTCTCCGGTTCCGTGTCCGTTTGCTGCTGAAAGATCAAAAACATCCCCCAGACCAAACGACCAAAACTCCGCAGACATTCCGATACGGTCATTGTTATCTACTTTGTTTGCAACCACGAGAATTTTCTTCTTCGTTTTGCGTAACAACTCTGCTACGGTTTCATCCAAATCAACGATTCCTGTTGTAGCATCAACTACAAACAGCAAAACTGTTGCCTCTTCGATAGCGATTTCAACCTGCTTGCGGATTTCACCTTCGAAAATATCATCGGATCCGTGAACGTAACCACCTGTATCGATTACAGAAAAAGGAATTCCATTCCATTCTCCACGTCCGTAGATGCGATCGCGGGTTACTCCACTTACTTCTTTAACGATGGCTTTTGATGATTCGGTTAAGCGATTGAACAAGGTCGATTTTCCCACATTCGGGCGACCAACGATGGCGATAATGTTTCCCATTTTTCTTCTATTTGACGTACTTCACAGCACTACGTTTTAATTCAAAAGTCAAAATTCAAAAGTCAAAAATTTTGACTTTATACTTTTGCTTTTTGAATTTTCTAATATCCATATTTCTTCAGTTTCTGATCACTTGCACGCCAGTCTTTGTCGACTTTAATGTAGGTTTCCAGAAACACTTTTTGTCCGATAAATGCTTCAATATCGATGCGAGCGGCTTTCCCGATCTTCTTCAACATGTCGCCTTTTTTACCGATCAAAATTCCTTTTTGGGAATCGCGTTCCACCACAATCACCGCTCGGATGTGTGTAATGGTTTCCGATTCTTTGTATTCTTCAATTTCCACCTGACAAGCGTACGGAACTTCCTTATCGCAGTGCAGGAAGATTTTCTCGCGAATGATTTCACTCACAAAAAAACGCATTGGTCTGTCGGACAACTCGTCTTTATCAAAGTATGCCGGTCCTTCAGGAGCCAATTCCAGAATGCGGTTCCAGATTGGTTCCACATTGAACTTGTGCAATGCAGAAATTGGAATGATCTCCGCATTCGGTACACGTTCCTGCCAGTATTCTCTTCTTGCCACAACTTTCTCCTGATCGCCGAGGTCAATTTTATTGATGATCAGCAATACGGGAATGCGCAGTTTCTGAATGCGTTCAAGTGTCTCTTTATGATTCATCTCCGTTTCATTCATGTCGGTAATGAACAACAGGATGTCCGCATCCTTAAACGAAGATTCTACATAGCTCATCATTGCTTCGTGCAACTTATACGATGCATTCACCACACCTGGAGTATCGGAAAAGACGATCTGGTAATCATCCCCATTCACCAACCCATGGATACGGTGTCGTGTTGTCTGAGCTTTTGATGTAACAATGGACAGCTTTTCGCCCACCAAACAGTTCATCAACGTCGACTTACCAACATTAGGGCTACCGACAATATTTACGAACGCGCTTTTGTGAGACATAGAAGAAATTTGCGCAAAGATACGGTTCTTATTTTGGATGGGTGTTAATCCGTTCTGTTTTTGATTTGTATCGGGGATGCATCGCAGTGGATGACTTGTTCCCAGTAGCAGAAAACGAGAATGAGTTACCTCATCGGTAACTCATTCCCCAGGTGGCCTGGCAACTATTATTCGCCCGGCTATGGTACCGCGTACCTTAGTAAATTATGACTCGAAAAAGTTTGCTAACAGTTGGTACGGTCGGTTTAGTACGGTGTTGATTTTCGCTGCAAAGATAGCATCAGTGTTAATTGCTAAATCGATGTAGGGTTACAGTTTTCTTTGAAAAATATTTAGTGATACGTGTGGTTTACCATAGTTGATATTATTTGATTAAATTTTAAACAAAACTTGTTTAGAAATCAACTTTTTCACTATCTTGAATGGAAATCAAATTTAATATGGGATCATCTAAAAAAGAACAGTACTCACACTACCAACTTGAATTTGCCATCAGATCAAAGGCCCTGGGTCATGCCGCACGGATTGCAATTGTTGAACATCTGGCGCAATTTGCGATGGCAACTAATGAAGAGCTTCGCAAATTGGTACAGCTAAACGGAGCCACCGTTTTTCAGCACCTTCAGGTGTTACTACACGCTGGACTAATTGGAGAGAATTTCCTGAATAATAAGCATTTTTACTATCTGAAGAATTCAGCAAAGACAGAGTTTTTGGAAGTTACTCGAGTTTTTGACAGCAACCGACGATTTCAAGAGTAATATTGCAATATTACAAACGCTACTAAGAGTTTAGTTTGTTGGTTCATCAATAATCAGTTGTAAATATGGCTATTGATTAAATAGTGATGCAACCTGCCTGATAACAAAGGCAGGTATTACAAATGAGCCTACTTATTCCACAACAGCAAATTAAACGTCGATGAATATTGCATTCCCGAATATTCGTCGAAGTACTTTACCGTATAATTGTATCCGGCCTGCACATTCCAGATCATTCGTTTATTTGAAAGCAACTGAATTCCACCCACGGGTGTAAACTGAACCGAAGAGAAATCGCGTTGAAATAAACCGCCCAATTCCAATCCAAAATAAGGGATTCCGTACTTGCGTTTCGCTATTGCTTCAAACGACAAATTCAAACCGAAGTTGACGCTGAAGATGTCTTTTGCGGAACTGTTATCACTGCTCATGATACTCAGGTTTCCGTATGTTTTAACGCGTGATGGACCTGATCTCCATGAATCCGTTTTTCCGCCTCTTGCTCTGGCATAAATGACGAACTCTGTGGAAACTCCGCTATACATTCCAAGGCTATCCTGATTTTTGGGCATGTACAATTTGTAACCGACTCCAGGCATAAAGTAATCGTCCCATTCCTGATATTCTGTATCGGATTGGGAAAATGCGGTAAGCGAAGAAAGGATAATGAATAAAGAGAGTAAGGTATGTTTCATGGTAATAGCATTTAATTAAAGCGAAGGTAGTTTGGCAGGTCATAAAAAGTGTTGCGCGATTCCGTACCGAAGAATTGAGTGTTGCAGAAAATGCAAAAGAGGCACTTGCGTGCCTCCGACCGATCTTTGATTCAGGTGCGGTCTTATAATTTCGTTGTTTCGGTAGCTTCCGCTGCAAGCGAATCGCGGGTATTTTTCTGAATAGCAATTACTCCGAACAGCGCGAGGATAAAAGAGAAAGCATAGAATCCTTTTTCACTGCCCCACATTTCGGCGTTCCAAAGACCAATTACAAGGAGGCAGATGGATAAAACCGTACAGAACCAGCTTACACCGTAGTATAAATCCGTAACGGGAATTCCTTCCAACCGGTCGCGGACGCTTTTCTGTACGGAAATCACTGAAAACAATCCGAACATGATGATGGTAAAGTAATACCCTTTTTCTGCGAGCATCATTTTAGCGTTGAACAATCCGGAGAAGTATCCGATGATTCCGATCCCAAAAGCAGCCCAGCTGGCTGCGATGAATGCGAATGAAGGTTTTTGTTTCATGGCGTATTTGTTTTAATGATTATGGGACAAACATATCCATTACTAAAATTTTAGTAAACGCATTTAGTAATACCTGATTTTTCAGAGTTGCGGTATTCCGTACAACCTTTGGAGCCCGGGAAAAATCCCGGGACACCTTTGGATCAATGAGTTATAGTGTTATATTCGTCGCATTAACGTTTAACACTATTCACATGTCCGACCAAACTATTTATCCGTACCCACCTGTGTCCTTTCCATTAGGAGACAATGAAACGGCAACCCTGAGTGTGGAAATTCATTCTCCTGCAACTGGAGCAGCAACAACGGTGAGAGTCTCTACTACCGTTAAACCAAAAATCAAAGACAGTGGTTTCGCAGCGCTTGGTAAAGGAGTCGATCTTCGTAAAACCGTGACCGTCATAACCTCCGCGTTCTGTGTCGATACAAGAGTTCAAAGCATTGTTATTGTTTATAAAATCAATGGTGTAGTAATTCTCACTCACACTAATCCAGAGGATGAACAATCGGAACCAACTATTGAATTTGACATTAAATTTCCCGTAAAATGAAGTTAGTTCTTGCTTTCCTTATCCTTTGTACGGTAAACATTACTTTTTCTCAGGATATACCAACAGAGCTACAACGGATTAAAACCCCAACATCCCCAGCTTCTGTTGTCACCGGTACACAGCCAACGGTTCTACTATCACCAAAGTCATACAATGCTCTTGAAACTGCCCTTTACAATAATTTTACTGATGGGGGATCTCTTGTCATTCCTAACGATTTTGGAATTGAATTTTCTCCTTATTGGTCAAAATCGCAACAGCCTCGAATCTCGTTGGATGACTATTTGTTTCCAACTTTTGGGCAATCGTTTCGTATGAATTCATCGTTCTCTCTCGCCTCAACACAGAATTTTTTACTTGGGGATAGTTCAAAATCAAATGCGATTGGTTTTGGATGGAGAACCTCAATCCGTCTTTCGGGAGACGATGACAAGGAACTCGTCACAAAGTACCTTGATTCAATTCACTTGAGCAAATCTCTGCGAAACGACATAATTTCATTAACTATCGATCAGTTTGAATCTGAAAATAAGGCACTTACAACAGGTGCATTTTTAGATTCACTAAAACCACAAATCGCTTCGGTTCTATCTACGTATGGCGTTCACAACTCGAAAAGCCTCGCCGAACAAATCTGTGCTTATTCGTCAGATTTGCCTATTCTGGATACAAATAATAAAGGTTCATTAATTCCGATTCAAAATGTGCTTCTCACTCGAATTGGCAGTGCTGTTCCGAACGAAGTACTCAACGAATTCAGGAAATATCTCCAACATAGAAAAGGATGGTATTTGGATATAGCTGCTGCCTCTATGCTTAATTTTCCAACAAAAGATTTCGAATTTTCATATATCCCAAAGAACGCGTTTTGGATTACACCATCGTATAATTTCGTGAACGATTCGAATACAACAAATCTCTTTAAGCTTATGGGAGTTTATCGTTTCGAATGGCATAATACAGATTTCTACAGAACATATTTCCCTAATTCAACTGTTTACATCAACAATCATGACTTCGGATTGGCATTCATGGGTGATTTTAAGAAGTGTTCATTTCAATTTGAATTGGTTGGTAGATATAGTAATACTGACATTCCTGCAGGAACTGACGGGAACAACAATATACTTTATATAAAGAAGCAAAGTTCTGACGTGCAAAGTGTACTGACACTTAACTACAGACTAACAAATCAGATGATACTCACATATAATATTGGGAATCGTTTTGACCCTATTTTGAATCCGGAAAGTACATTGATTTCAAACCTTTCATTAAGTATTGGGTTTGGCACTCCGGATGCTCGAACAATAGATCTATCTTCTTTATATAAAAACTAATTGTTGTCAACATCAAAAAAAAGCGCAACTACTTCCGTAATTGCGCTTTTCTTTTTCTTCAAATTTCTATCCGACAATCTTACTTCCCGGTTTTACGTCCTTGAAAGACTTACTCGGTGCTTTTCCGTCATCGGCCATTTTCTCGAATTGGAATACCTCCGCATTCACCACACGCTGCAGACAAATGTCTACCATGGTCGTGCTATTCGGCTGAATGATTTTCTTAAACAATTCCGGAGAAGCTTCAATCTCACAAGGCAGGTAGCGGATAAATCCTTCGTCCGGGCGTGGTTGAATGATCAATCCCAATGTGTTGATTCCCGGAAGCTTTTCCAGTTTCACGCCGTTTACAGTCATTTCCTTTCTACCGTTGAGAACATCGTAATCCAGAAAATAGGTAATGTTCGAAGCATTCAGACGATTGCGCTGTCTGTCGATAAAAAATCCGGCAGGAAGTTCATTCGGATTGTGGTCTTTCCCGGTCAGGATCAAATCGAAATCGGTTACAACATACCCCTCCGAATCGCGAACTCTAAAGATAATCATGGAATTACGGTTGTGAATAAAGGTTCGGTCTTTGAACAATTTCGGGACTTTTTCCACCAACTCATCTTTTTGCGTTTGAATTGTTTCCGCCGCAAATTCAGCTTCCAGTTTGTTGTAATCGTCGAGGGTCTTTACTCCGAAGCATCGGAAAATTGCACCTACCGTCTCCGCGCTGTCTTTATCTGATGTTGCGCGCTTTACGCTTTTCATGATTCCCATCTCATCACCGGAATGAGATTTCCCGTGCACCACTTTGAATGGTGTTTTTGGCGCCTGCTTCCACTCCGAAACTTCAAGTGTATTTGCCGTAACTTTTCCGGCCTGAACCACAGGTTTTACCTGGGTTAGTTTCACATATGAGCTGTTTTGATTCGCAGCTGCCGCACGAACAACTCCGTCACTACCCAACTCTCCGGTGTAGGCATTCAAATGGTCGTAGAGTTTTCTGTCAATGCTCTGGCCAATGATCGAAAACGGGAAAATTCCGCTCGGTCCAATATGACTCTGACCGTTATCGATCCAATCCTTGTTCAGTTTCCAGGCATCGCTGCTGCCCAATTCCAGCCAATCCAACACGCGCTGACCAGGTTCTACTCCATCGAACCAGCATTTTACACGACTCAATCGACTTTTACCTAACTGCGCCAGTGCAGAACCGTGATTTGCAGGTGCAAGCATCACCAAATGACTCATTGGACAGGATTTTCCTTCGTCCATGTAGTAGTTTTTCCACCATGTTCGAACTACGGGCCCACCGGTTGAATGGGTAATACACGCAAATCGGACCCCCGGATTCTTTGCAACAATCTGTTGCTGAACCGCTTGTTCCATTGCACGCGAAATATCTTCCAGCCGCACTTCATCATTGAAACTGATGTAGCGTCCAAGAAAGATGTTTTCGATTTTGATTTCCAGGCCGTATTTCGAGCCTTCGCTTTTAAGGCGTAACGGTAATTCACCGTAAGTGTCGATGTTCGTTACACTGTAGCCGTGCACGAACGCAACTATTAATTGTGTCATAATGATTGGTATAGATAGTGCTGAAATTAGGGTATTTTTTTGAATGGAAACAGAATAGAAAAAGCGCAGCTGCTTTCACAACCACGCTTTTTCCATCTTTATATGTACTTATGTTACCTAGCCTTATTTGATTTCTTTGATATCGGAAGCTCCCGAAACAGATTTATTGATAATTGTCGGTGAACCAGAATACTTCATGTCACTCGCTCCGGAGAGTTTAACGTCCATTTCTTCCGTAACATTCACGGTAAGTTCGCTTGCTCCCGAACAATTGATGTTCGCTTTTTTCACTTTGAATGCCATAGCATTGAATTCAGTAGCACCCGAATTAACAATTTCCATGTTGTCGGCGCTACCAACCAATACAATTTCCGAAGCACCCGAACTAACTACCGAGAAGTTCGTAATGTTCATACTCATCTCCAGGTCAGACGCTCCGGATATCAGCATTTTCAGATCATCAAATTTCAACTCACCGCTTGTTGTGACTGTTGCAGCTCCCGAACAATCTATTTTGTCCAAATCCACAACGGTTATGTAAACGGTTACCTTCGCATTGTCACCACTCTTCCAGTTACTTGCCTTGAAATCCGAGGTGACTTCCAATGTTTGATTATCGTTCTTGATGATAATGTGTTCTTTCTGTTTTTCATCGCCTTCGATGCGTACTTCAGCAGCATTTCCCTGAGCCAGCACCACATTAACCGCTCCTGAAAGTTTAAGCGCCTTAAAGGTCCCATAGTCGTCAACCGGACCAACGAATGGAGTTGGTGGAACCGCCGGCAATACCATCATTCCTTCCAATGGAACAGAAAGGCAATATGGAATTGTCGGTGTACCACTTACATCAACAGCATTCCATTCGTTCAGCATCCGGGTAAGTGGAGGAAGTGTATCGGAAAGTGTCGCTGTCTTGTAGAAGATTTGCGGAGCAATTACCGACGTTTTTGTTTCCGGTGTTTCTCTTTTCTTCGCTTTGGCTGCCTGAACCGGAACGGAAGGAGTTTGTTTGGGTTCTTCGGATGCATTCATGATAAAAATGGCTCCCGCTCCAATTCCAACAGCAGTAATAACTGAACTAATCATGATCAAAGGTTTTAGTGTTACAAACAATTTCAGTTTTGTGAGCAACGCCGCCATCAACGCACCGAAGGTAAACGGACCGAGCCATTTCTGAACATCGTTCAATGTGGTCACCGGCGATTCATTCCGCGCTTCAGCAAAAAGTCTGTCAAGTGTTTCCATCATTCATCCATTAACACCGTTGCCGGTTCGGTTAATAACTGAGTCAGTTGTTGTCGGCCGCGTAATAAACGCTGCTTGACCGCCGACTCACCCGATTCCTGTAATTCGGCTATTTCTTTGATTGAAAACCCTGAAATCTCGAAGAGAATCAACGCTTCGCGTTGCTGTTCCGGAAGAAGTTTCAATGCTTTGTACAAGTCTTCTACTTCCAGTTGCTTTTCCGCGGTGTTATCAATCAACTGACTATCTATATGCTCCACTGACCAGCGTTCTTCCGACATTTTTCTATTCGAATTGGCCAGAATACGAATACTAATGCCGAATAAGAAGTGTAGGAATGCTCCTTTGTCCTTGAGCGTATCGAACTTTTCATAGGCAACGCTCACCGATTCCTGCATCAAATCCCTGAAATCCATTTCGCCGTAGACACGCGCCTTGCAGAACCGCTCAAAGCGGGCATGGACGGGCTGAAACAAGTTCATGAATTCTTTCTTCTTGCTAGTCATAAATGTGTGCTCACATAAAGGTAGGTGTTATGAGATTCCGAAAAGTTACATGGAAGGAGAGAAAAGCTTCAAGCCGAAGGAAGAAAGCCTCAATGTGTTTGTAATATTGCAAATTCACTCAACTGGTTAACACATTTATAATCAAATCATTAATATAAACGGTGAAAACTAAATTCTTAGTAGCGTTTGTAATATTGCAATATTACCTCAGAGTTTAAATCTCGGTCGAACTTTTCTCAAACTCATCTCAACCTCATCCGATAATCAAGCTCTTTAGTAGCATGTTGTTTTGAGTCATCGATATACTCGAAAAGAACCAACGAAACAATTCCATTTTCGATACAAACCGTTCCTTCAAATCCATCAACAGGTCCGGGTATGATCCAGGAGTTCCATCTTTTCCATAACGTATTCTCTGACGAAAGTACAAGCGTACTATCACACTTGAGATTCGAAACGTCAATCATCACACCTTCATAAAACGAGCAATCTTTGCACCTGCAGTTTTTAGTTCTTACAACGATTTCCAGATAAGTTTTCGATCCTGTTTCAAAACGATGATTGGAACTACTATCCATCACTAAATTCGTGTTGGGATACAATACAGCTATCGAATCAAAATCACAACTCAGCTGATGATTTAGGTAAACTCCATCAATGATGTCCCAAGCCGGATTCGCATTTAATGAATCAACCTCCTGTGCAAATAGGAAAGTTGAGGAAAAGAAAAGGAAAATAAGAATCGTTTTCATAGTTTGGGGTCGGTTCAACAACGAGGAATTGGCATAAAGTTACATAGGAGAGGAAAGTGGGGGTTGGCGCTGCCAGGCGGTCCCACACAACACCCCCCGTTTTTTTTTTATTTTGGGGTGGTTTCAAAACGGATTATTTGGCATATTTTTAATTTGGATATTAATGTTGGGTTAGGCGTTGCATCGCTTCCCCACACAACACCCCAGTTTTTTTTTATGCATGGGAGAACTCCCCCTCCCAAAACCGTGAGAAAATTTATGTTCACTTAAACTATCGATCGACCAATTGTGCTACTTTAGCTCCAATCTAAAACACTATTCATGAAAAGAAAGCCATTTACCCTTTTGTTGGGGGTATTCACTGTTGTTAGTTTGGCAGTGCTTACCAACTGCGGATCCGGAACAGATGCTGAAACGGAAGCGCAAGCAAGTACAAGTCCTACGGCACCTGATTCACTCTGTTTTGCCAATCCAAGCTGGTTTCCGCACTCTCAAACGCCAGCGCCTGAAGAAGGAAAAGGAAGTCCGTTCGATACTTCCAGTACAACCAACGCCATTTTTCACCAGTGGTCATGGAACAAGTTTTTGTGGTTGACAAAACCGGATGAAGGTGGAAATCCGTTGTTCCTGAATTTGGAAAAAGTGATGCAGGTTACATCGACAATGCAAGCACTTACCATACCACTTGGAACACAGGTTCTTCTTACAGATACACTTCAAGCCGGACACCAAAGCCCGATGCTCAAAACAAATCCGGATTACAACACCAACGGAATCAGCGAGACGGTTTACTACTCCATCCACATGAATCCACTCATGTACAATGCCGGAGTTGAGTTCGCACAACAACTGAAAAATGGAACGCTTCCTGCAACGAATGAAGCAGTATTTCCTGTAGGATCTTTCGAGTTGAAAGTAGCCTGGGTTCCGGTTGCTGCTATTCCGTCATCGAAACTGAATCAATACTACACAACAACTGCAGCAATTTCTAAGAACGGAACAGTTACCAATACGCAAGTGGCTCTGATCGGAATGCACGTGGTTGGAGTAGTGGAAAATCACCCGGAATTCATTTGGGCAACCTTCGAGCACGACGACCTTTCACCGGACTACGATTGGGCTGCCAATTCTGCAAGTTCAACTTCTCAGCAGTTGTTGTTCAAGACCGGAAGTGTGAGCGGAATTAATGGAATTCTGTTCAATACGACTACTCATTTGGGACAAACGCCTTACCAGGTATTCGATTTGTTCAAGTACGGTGTTCCACTCAACAGCGACGGTTCGTACATGAATACTTCACAGTCTGAACCAATCAATTACCAGAACATCGACGGGATCAATCAATGCGTGAAGTCGCAGTTGAACGATGTGTGGCAAAACTACTTTTACAACGGATCAATCTGGTTGAATATGGACGGAACCACTCCTGCGGAACAAGCGAATATCATTGATAGTCTTGGTCGAATTGCCGCAACTGATGATGTAACTCCGGGAAGTCTTGCACGCGGAAGTCTGAACTGTGCAAACGTTACCATGGAGTCCTTCACGCAAACATTTGTTCAGGATATCTCGCAGATCAACGTGAACACGATCAAGAACTGCTTCTTCTGTCACAGTGGGTCTTCATTCACCAACGATACCGTTGTGTCTCCGCTCTATCTGAGTCACGTCTTCCAGGGATACCTGCTGAGTACGGAGGGTACTTCACTTCAGAAGATCGAAAAGATCAAAACGATGTCTGAAAAACAGCTCGTGAAGATGGAAGCAGTGAGAGTGAAGAAACTGAAACCAAAACCCCAAAAAGGAAAGTATTAAGAGCATTCAGAGAAGGTTGTCAGGTTTGGCAACCTTTTCTTTTTTACTGAGGCAAGATGTTCTTCCAAAATAAACCTCTTCATTTCCCCGTTAAACAACCATGAAATCAATCCGTTGGGCATACCAGATCACTGCACTTCTCTCCTGCTCGTTGGCGCTTGCTTTGTTGTTTCTTCCTATAGTTTGGCTGGAAATTGGCCCGGATGGTTACAAATACTACGGCCCCACTGTTCCTCACGTTTACATTTATGGCGGAGCGATTACCGGCAAAGACCTCGCCTGGACTCCGATTTTCATTTCGATGATTTTTCAGTTGGTCTGCATTCTTCTGTTCTGTGTGCTTTCCCTCCTGACCGTTTTTGTTCGTAAAAACCCATTCGTCCCGCTCATTTTCCAATCGTTTTTGCTGGCGCTTTTTCCGGTTTGGATCGAGATGTATGTTAGTCACGTAATCAACAACAGCGACAGTGCAGATTTACGGTTTCACTGGCAGGTTGGGATTTGGGTGTATGGGGTTTTGGTGGTGTTGAATGTGTTGGGGTATGTGCAGGTGGTGAGAGCAACCAAAGTGAAAAACAGAATGAGAATGGAATGATTATTTTCTTTGCAGTGTAACCGTGATGAAATTCGCCTCAATCATTTTTTCATCGATCTCAAACGGCTCCGTTTTTACAGATTCGAATCCTTCCTTTTTGATTTCAATTGTCATGTGTTTTCCGTTATCATAAAAGGTGCAACGCGGCCCTGTCTGGGAAACATCAAAAACCACCTTTCCATCTTCACGCAGAACCGACGTAAAATTGTTAATCGGATTCTTTTCTGTATCATACACTTCAACAACAATGTTCCCTTCAAATTTATTCTCCTTGATGTTTCGCATTTCCATAGTGTAATTCGTTGCACCGGAAACCGTTGGTGTTGTTTTGGTAACCCGACAAGAGGCGAGAGAAATAATTAAGATAACGGCTGAAAACAATCTCATGTTGGTTTTTTGATAATTGTGGCAAATATACCGTTAAGATCGTCTGTCGCGTTCTGCAATCAACTCATTCATTTTAGTACGCGCTTGTTTTCTTCCTTTCAGATACCTGCCGTTGCTCGGTTTGATTCATTCTCCACGATCAAGCCATCGTGAAATCACCTTCATTTTTCCTTTCCAGCCGTTTCTCCAATTGGTTAAGTCAAAATTCCGATGCTTCGTCTTGTACTGACGTATCATTTTCCTCATCAACAGCAAATAAAGGATATAGAAGATCGAACAAATCAACAATAGTATGTATGACTCGGCTTTAACATTCTCCGTATTCGAAAGGAGTTTTGGAAGCTCAAACGTTACGACCATACCTGTCAGAAAACCAATAAAGCAACTCGAAATCAACATAATGAATCTTTCTCCGTTCTTTCGGAACACATGGTTTTCGAAAAATTGTTTGATTTTTTTCAATTTAGGTAGAATAAATGGTTTTCATGTTGCCTAATCCATTCATGAATCAGGAAAATGACTTCCTCTTGTAAATCAAATTCCTCCGGAATTGTGCCATCAACAACAAAAGATTCGATTGGATACGTTTCAGGAAAGACATTCCAATAAGTTCCGAAGACTTTGAGCGTATTATTGAGAGAATGCTGCCGCAAGTAGTTCAGAAAATCCGTAGCATTCTGCACACGTTGTTCATAGTTCTTATCGTCTTTCAGCCATTCTCCATACATCAATCCACAAGTGCAGCCCATAAACGATCCAACATCATAATAGAAATTAGACTGAAGAATCGGTTTTACCATTTCCAGGTATCCATCATCGGACAATTCAAGAATAGAAAGACCTGGAGCCTCTTCATTCCATGGAATGGTTGGTAATTGTTTTTCAGAACCGATGTAAATCTGGAGACACATTAGTTCACTTTCGTAGGTTCCAGTAACTCCTGTACGTTGACATTTAGAACTTTCGCGATTTCACGCAACAATTCAATCGAAGGTTGAACCTGATTGTTGCAAATTCTTGAAACGGATTGTGGCGTGCGATTGATTTTCGCAGCGAGTTCCTTTTGGGAAATATCGGAATTCACCAGGACTTGCTTCACTCTATTCATTTTAACTACACCTCCAACTTTCTTTTCGCTCATATAGGGATTGGTTTCGATGAAAGTGAAGTTCAAGAATATTCGCTTTACATGTTAAATAATGAATGTATTGACGCAACTAATAAACATATTATGTTAATTTTGTGCGATCAATTTTTAGGACATGACTAAGAACCACTCCAAGAAAATAGTGCTTTCCCTAATCAAAGACGACCTCAAAAAATGGAAGCTGATCTACGCGCTCCAAAGCGTTGGATTCATCAATCACGATTTCGATCTACACATCTTTGAATCCATTCTGGACATTATGGGAATCGAAAGAAGTGATACAGTTCTGGATGAACTCACTCCACGGTATTTGAATCTTGTGGGGAAAGTGAGAGAGATTGATATTCGTTTTGGAACGAACGAAATGGAGGAATTGGCGGAAGAGATTTATGGGGTGTTGGGGAGTGCAGCACAATCTTAACAAATCCAAGAAAAAGAGGCTTCTTACATACGAAATGCCAACTGAGTCAAATAACTATTCTTTTATTACTTATAATGCGGCCTGAATTTGTTGCTCTCATTTTTATCTTATGTTTCAAAAGAATATCTTCTATTGACCAGTCTCCAGTGAAAAAAGAAGCACTAAAATCTTCAATTAGGGTAGGGAAAGAAACTATTGCATTAACTCGTCTATCGGGGTTGAGAATTCCATTAGATCGAAAAAACTCTACAGTCTGAATAATCTGATCAATCATGCAATAAGGATAATTATTTTCAACTCTAAAAGCATTTTCGATGCTACTCACATACTTCATCTCAACCATTAATACCCAGTCAGTCTCGTCACAGGATTTCGGAAACATTATGCATTCACATTGCCTGCAGCTTGTTCCATCTTGACGTCTAAGCGCATTTTGCCCAAACCCATCAAAATATACCGGAATGTTAGCCTGATTTTCGATATAAACATATTCTACCTCAGGTTTATGATTCAATAATTCAACATTTCCTCCGAAATGAGTGTAATCAACAATAAATAATTCAGCTGAATTTTCTTCAATGATATTATGATCTGGCAAATTAGCTCTTAGCCTTATTATCATACTCGAAATAATTTAGCATTTCATAATATTCATCCATTATTCCCTTTAGGACTTCATTAAAATAATGCCTGGTAACAGTACCTGTTCTTTCATCGATAACGGAGTTTAGCTTACCATCTTCTATTTGCCAAACGGCAACAAGACTAGGGTCAAGCCAAGCTTTATAACTCAACAATTCCACTTGTTCATCTTTAGGCATCTTAGAACTTACCTCACTCCCCATCAAGCAATTATTAATGGCATATAGTATAAATGGACTATGTGTTGTAATAAATAAGCTATGAGGTCTATCACTATTTACTATTTTATCGAATAAATAATAAATCAAATCTCTTTGAGTACTTGGGAATAAATTTTGTTCGGGCTCCTCAATTATTAAGCTAGTTGAAAAATATTCTTTTCTATTTGCCAAAAGTGCAAGCATCTTTTCAGCTTCAGAATTGTTCAGATTGAATTTTTCGATTTTTGAATTCAAGGACTTTTGAAAATCTTTTCTTCGGTTGGCGTTATCCATAATGTAGTTGAAGTTTTTAATAAAAACTTTTACTAACTCTTCATTTTCATTGATGGACGTAGACTTATTTTCAGAATAGAAATCCCCCGTAAGGTAATCAATCAACATAACTAGTGGTATTACTGACTGAAGTCCGCTTGAAGCATTCTTTAAAAGAAGTTCTTTCTTTGAATCATTCAATTTTAATACATCTAGATCAGATTCCTTATTGTAGTAATACTTAACCCCAAGATTTAATATTGATAGTGCGTTCTTTTTATTACCGTAAGTTTTCTTAGCATCATACCAATCATATAAGAAACTCATTATGTTGTCATTAGTTTCGTTATACTTGCCTAGATTAGGAATTACGGACACAAAATTTCTTTCGGCTGGAATATAAATATTCTTTGATTTTTTATAATTGACATTATCTTTTTTTTCAATCACTAAATCAAAGTCAATACCATTATGGCTGATAGTTATGAAATCACTTTCATACTTAAAAAATGAATCTTTATTGAAATAAGCTTCACTAATTCTATGAAAACTGATGAATTGATCCTTGAAGTCATAGTTAAATTCTCCGTCAAGGATATATCTCTTTTCAACCCATTGACAAAAACTAGTTAGTTTAGCAATAGTACTCTTACCACTACTTTGTGGCCCCATAACAATATTAACTTTTTTCAAGTTAATTTGTACATCCTTAATAGGCCCAATATTTTGAATAATTATTTCATTCATATCACAACAAATTTACGTAATAGTACACTTCTGAAGGCCCTCTGAGAATTGAATTTTTCATTATTGTTTCATCAAAAAAAAAGTGTCCGGACATCAATTGAACAAACGCTAATTATATTAAGAGTTTGAAATCGTAAAAAACACAAAGGAACCCATTTTCTGAATTCCTTTTCAAAACACGCACTCATTCTCAATTCTCACACTAGAAAAAGGCATTGTTCTGAAATTATCGAGTGTGAGCGTGAGTTTCAAGGAAAGGGAAGCGTCCTGGATTCATTCTCATTCTGTTTCCCGCTTTAAGAAAAGAGCGTAAATCTTCGATTATCAAACACACTCGCTCTCAATTCTCACACAAGAAAAAGCATAGTTCCGAAAGTTTAGAGGAAATGAAAAAGGCATCCTGTTTTCACAAAATGCCTTTTTCTTTGTAGCGGGGACACGACTCGAACGTGCGACCTTCGGGTTATGAGCCCGACGAGCT
>CBIHND010000014.1:0-103402 GCA_966211245.1 uncultured Fluviicola sp.
ACTGGTAGGAGTGAAGGTGTGAAACGTATAATCCAATCCCCATTTGAAGGTGTGTCGGCCCTCCGGGAAATAAGAGAAATTAACTTTCCCGCTCCAATCCTGAATTCCTGACTTTAATTCAAACTTGAATTCGTCCTGCTCAGAACCAAAGCTGAACAAATAGTTGGTGTAGGATGCAGTAGTTGCCATTACTAACTTATTCGAAAACTGGTGGGTCCATTTCAATGCGCCAATTCCATTTCCCCAGGGCATCCGCACATTGAAATCATCGTTCTTGTTCCCGAAGTTGAACAGGTCCTTTCCGTAATAGCCACTCAGATAGAGTTTGTCTTTTGGAGAAAGCTGGTAATTGAATTTTGCATTGAAATCGTAGAAATAATAAGTTGTTCCTGCAAATGGACTGGAATCCTTGATAATCGCTTTCATGAACAGGTCAATGTACGTTCTGCGCGCAGAAACAATGAACGATCCCTTGTTCTTTACCAATGGTCCTTCTAGCGTGGCACGCGAGGAAATCAGTCCCAAGCCTCCGGTCACTTTAAACTTCTTGGTATTCCCGTCGTTCATGTTCACTTCCAGAACGGAGGAAAGACGTCCGCCGTAGTTAGCCGGCATTCCACCTTTAATCAGGTTTACATTCTTAATTGCATCTGCATTGAATACCGAGAAAAACCCGAATAAATGCGAAGCGTTGTAAACCATCGCGTTATCAAGGAGTACAAGGTTTTGATCCGGGCTCCCACCACGAACGTAGAATCCTTGTCCTCCCTCACTAACCGATGAAACTCCGGGCAACAACTGAATGGTTTTGATCACGTCAACTTCCCCAAGAAATGCGGGAAGCTTCTTCACCAGATTAACGTCCAGCTCAATCTGACCAATCTTCGTGGAGTTGACATTGTCGTTTTTCTTCCCGTTTACCACAACTTCATCCAGTGCTTTGGCATCCGGAGCAAGTTCGAAGTTCATCTTCTGATCCTGGTTCAAATCAACAGACAACGTATCTGTTGGAAATTCGCCCGAACGTACAAGAACAGTATATATTCCTTTTGGAACAGTGATGGAATAAAAGCCGTATTCGTTTGAACTCACGCCTTTCTTCAATTCAAGAATATAAACTATAGCACCGATTTGTGTTTCTCCTGTGGCTTCTTCTGTAATGGTTCCGCTTAGTGTACTGGTTTCCTGAGAATAGATCACACTGCTTGTCAGGAATGACAGCAAAAGAATGCAGACGCAGTGTAGTTTTTTCATGTGCATAAAATTAGCGAAAGTTCATTCAATCTTGATGTTACAAATTGTGATATCAACATGAGAAACTGCCTTGAATCATGAAAAGAATCCCGTTACTGGTTGGATATACTGCTGAAAAATCGTGATAAGTTTCGATCCCTTTTCTCATTGCCTTTGCTTATTTTTGCTGGCAATTATCAGGAAATTATGAAGATCTCTTACAACTGGCTGAACGAATTCTTACCACAAGCAAAAACTCCGGAAGAACTGGATGTGTTGTTAACCGACACCGGTCTGGAAGTGGAAGGTTTTGAAACGTTGGAAGCTGTTAAAGGAGGGCTGGAAGGTGTGATCGTTGCTGAAGTTGTTGCCTGTGAGCAACATCCGAATGCGGATAGATTGAAAGTTACACAAGTCAATACAGGGAAAGAAACACTTCAGGTGGTGTGTGGTGCACCGAATGTAGCAACCGGACAAAAGGTGTTGCTTGCCACTGTTGGAACAACATTGTATCCAACTCCGGAGGATGCATTGAAAATCAAGGTTTCGAAGATTCGTGATGTTGAGTCACATGGAATGCTCTGTGCGGAAGACGAATTGGGACTTGGTCAAAGCCACGCCGGAATTTTAGTGCTGGATCCATCAGCTGTTCCGGGAACTCCTGCCGCCCAATACCTGGAGTTGGAAAACGATGTTCAGATTGAAATAGGGCTGACACCAAACCGTGCAGATGCCATGGGACATATCGGAGTTGCGAGAGATGTTCTTGCGTTCGACGCTTGTCACAATGGGGGAACTGAACGTTTGCAATTAAAGCCGGTTTCTCTTCCGGAGAAAAAAGGCACACTGGATGTTAAAGTAACTGTTGAAAATACCGAAAAATGTCCCCGCTATATGGGACTGACATTTGAAAATGTACAGGTAAAGGCTTCTCCGGCCTGGTTGCAAAAACGTTTGCGTGCGGTGGGACTTTCGCCAATCAATAATATTGTGGACGTAACCAATTACGTGATGCGGGAACTGGGAACCCCGCTACACGCATTTGATGCGAAAAAAGTTGCCGGAAATGTGGTTGTCAGAACTGCAAAAGCAGGTGAAAAGATGATTACACTGGATGGCGTAGAACGTACATTGGATGTTGAAGATCTTGTAATTGCGAATGCTAACGAATCGATGTGTATTGCAGGGGTGTTCGGTGGACAAGATTCCGGAATTTCCGAAGAGACAACAACGGTTTTCCTCGAAGCTGCATATTTCAACCCGGTTTCGGTACGCAAAACAGCTAAACGACATACGCTTTCAACAGACGCAAGTTTCCGATTTGAACGTGGAGTAGATGTGGATTTGGTTCCATATGCTTTGCAGCGTGCAGCGCAATTGATTGTTGAAGTAGCAGGGGGACACCGCGCTTCGGAAATCATTGATTTGTATCCGAATCCGATTCAGAAACGCTCGGTTACCTTGCGCTACGACCGTTGTGCAACCGTTTTGGGACATCGTTTGGACACAGCTAAAATCAAGAGTGTATTGACATCACTGGATTTTGAAATTCAGTCGGAAAATAGTGAGTCTGTTACGATGCTGGTTCCGAATTACCGTGTGGATGTAGATCGTGAAATCGATGTGATTGAAGAGATTCTTCGCATTGTCGGATTTAACTCAATTCCGTTCCCGGAAAAAATGAACGCATCATTGGTGATTGCACCGAAGCCTGATCTAGAGCGCCTGGCCGTTAATCTTGCTGAAAATCTTGCAGGATTCGGTTTTGTAGAAATCATGAACAATTCATTGACCTCTCCTCTGTATGTTGAAAAACTAGGTGGAGGCGCTTTGAAACCTGAGCATAATGTACAGCTGTTGAATCCGTTGAGTAACGATTTGGCAGTTATGCGCCAGACATTGTTGTTCCAGGCACTGGAATCGGTTGCACACAACCAGAATCGTCAGCGACCTGATGTTCGTTTCTTCGAATTCGGAAAAACATACCAGTTGGTAAACGGCGAATACCTCGAAAACAAACGTTTGTTGTTGGTAATGACCGGAGCAAAACAGGCTGAAAGCTGGACAGGAAAACAGGAAGCTTCGACATTCTACACACTGAAAGGAATTGTAAAAAGCGTTTTCGAACGTCTCGGAATGGGACAATTAATGAATGAGGCTGCGCTTAGTGAGCAAACAGCTTTGGCAGATGGACAATCGCTGTTTATTCTCAAGAATCAGGTAGGAGAGATGGGGTGGATCAAACCTGCGGTTAAAAAACACTTCGGAATCAAAAACGATGTGTTTGTAGCCGATTTGAACTGGGATGCTATTGTTGACGCATTGAAACTGACAAAAACACAATACAAGGAATTACCAAAAACATTCGAAGTTCGTCGCGATTTCTCGTTGTTGCTGAATAGTGAAGTCCGTTTTGCTCAAATCGCTCAGATAGCACAGAAAGTGGATCGAAAATTACTTCAGAAAGTAAACTTGTTTGATGTTTACGAAGGTAAAAACCTTCCGGAAGGGAAGAAGTCATATGCCGTGTCATTCACATTCCAGGATCAGGAACAAACGCTGAAAGACGAACAAGTAGACGGAATCATGGAGAAAATTCGCCAGGGATTGGAGTCTGAATTAAGCGCTGAACTTCGTTCTTAGTATATGCAGGCAGTCGTCGTAACAGGAATCGGAACCGGAATTGGTAAAACAGTATGCAGCGCCGTTCTTTGTGAAGCGCTGAAAGCCGATTTCTGGAAACCTGTTCAGGCTGGTGATTTACACGCCCTGGATAGCGATTTTGTACGAAATCATACTTCTCAGACTACGATTATTCCCGAGCGTCAGTTGCTTTCACAACCCTTGTCTCCGCATGAGGCTTCCCGTATTGATGGAATCGTGCTGCACGAAGATGATTTTGAACTACCGGATTTTACCAAAACGACCGTTATCGAAGGTGCCGGTGGAGTGATGGTTCCGTTAAATGAAGATGGCTTGTGTTTCATTGATTTGTTTCAATTCTGGCATTTACCGGTTTACGTTGTAACGCGTCATTACCTGGGGAGTATCAATCATACATTGATGACTCTCAGTTCTCTTTTTCACAGGGAAATTGAAGTTGCAGGATTGATTATCAATGGAAACCGATTTGAAAGCACCGAACGAATTTACAGGAATTGCTTCCCAACATTGAAAATTAGCTACATTCCGGAACTGGAAGACATTTCCAAAGAAACCATTGCAAACGCGGCTAAATCATGGATAGAGCAACAGCACTAGAAACCGATCAGAAACACGTTTGGCATCCGTTTACACAGATGCAGACTGCTCCTGAACCTTTGCACATCGTTCGTGCGGAAGGCGCAGTATTGTTTGATAGTGATGGAAAAGAATACATAGATGCAAATTCGTCATGGTGGGTGAATGTTCACGGTCACGGAAACGAACATATCGGGGATGCAATTGCGGCTCAATTCAGGGAACTGGATCACGTTATTTTTGCCGGAGCAACGCATCCGCAGGCCATTCGATTGTCCCAGCGGATTACGTCGTTGTTGCCAAATGATCTAAGCAAAGTGTTCTTTTCTGATGATGGTTCAACCGCTGTTGAAGTAGCGCTTAAAATGGTTTTTCAGTATTGGTCGAACAAAAAGCATCCGAAAAAACGCGTAATTGCGCTGGACGGAGCATACCACGGAGATACTTTCGGGGCAATGTCTGTAGGTCAACGGGGAGTCTTCAATAAACCATTCGAACATTTCTTCTTCGATGTTGATTTCCTGCATTTCCCGAATGGAGACAACCACAAAAGCGTTTTAAAAGATGCCGAAACGCTTTTGAAAACTGGTCAGGTGGCATGTCTGATTGTTGAGCCGATCATTCAGGGTTCAGCTGGAATGCGTGTTTATGAAGCATCCCTGTTGGATGAATTGACCGCTTTGGCGCGAAAACATGGTGCGCTGGTCATTTTCGATGAGGTAATGACAGGTTGGGGAAGAACCGGAAAGTTGTTCGCGATGAACCACTGTAAAAATACTCCGGATATTGTTTGCGTGTCAAAAGGATTGACGGGTGGAGTTCTTCCGCTTGGATTAACAGTTGCGACTGAGAAAATATACAACGCTTTTCTTCATCCCGAGACATCAAAAGCACTACTGCACGGACACTCGTTTACAGGCTCTGCTTTGGCATGTGCAGCTGCAAATGCGAGTCTGGACTTATTTGAAGAACAGCAGACCTGGGAAAATATTGAGCACATTGAACACATGCACATGGAATTCCGCAAGCGTCTCGTGAAACTCGAAAAGGTGAATCACGTGCAAACTTGTGGAACAATTATCCGCTTTGAAATCAATACCGGAGAGGGAAACACCTACTTTTCTTCCATTCGCGATGAAGCTTACAACTATTTCCTTGCTAATGGCTGTCTCATTCGACCACTAGGGAATGTGATTTACATTAATCCGCCTTATTGCATTACGACAGAGCAGCTGAACAAAATTTACGATACCATTTATTCGTTTTTGAAAACCCTGAATTAAGCTGCCGGCTCCGGTGCTTCCGGTGCCTGATTCGGATCAACTGTATCGCCTTCTGTTTGCTCATCCAGCATTTTGTTCAACATCTTCGAATATTCAAAGCGTGTCCAAAGGTAGAATGCAATGAATCCGACGATCAAAAAGTAAAGTACCGTACTGATAGCGATTGCTTTGGTGCTGTCACCAACTTCAGCACTATCAACATGAGCGGTAAAGCACGGACCGAGGTAAGCCCCGAGTTTATCCAGCATTTCAGGAATGGACGTGATTTGCGTTAAACCAACTCCGACAATGATTTTAGTTAACCAATCGCTGATTTCAACAAGGTTGTCGTTGTGGAAAATACGGGATCGCTTTTGTTCCATGTCCTGATCTCCGTTGGTTGGTCTTACACGCGGGATTCCGAACAGAAACCCAATGAATGAACCGATACAAAGACTTGAAAACGCAATGAGCAAGGCTGTTCCAAGAGTAACCAAATAGAGTTTCGTAGAATGTTCTCTTTGCTCGGCAATGATGTGCTCCGCCTGATTATCAATTTTCGAACTATCCGCTTTTGCCGTCAGTACAATGGCTTGTTTGAGCTGTGCTTTGTTCAGCAAGGTGTCCTTGATTACGGTTGTATCAATGTCAATGGCTGTAGGCTGACTACTTTCCAATTGCGACTTTACTTCTGACTTTGTTGTACTTGTTCGTTGAAAACTTACAAAGATCAAAAAGATAATTCCGAGAACAACCAGGCCTCCTAGAATGTACCAAATGAGTTTTCTACTATAATCTCCCATGTTATGTTGTTTAAAAGGTTATCGCACCAGGAATGATACAGTAAGAAAACAGGTAGTGCAATCGATAAGTTCATTAACACGAACTTCCGGTAAAAGGAAATAAAAAGCGGGTATTGCGAATGATGTTTTCTCTGACATGTTCAGTGATAGTGGATTACGGGTGAAATTAGTAAAAAATCCATTCATCCAATTCAATCATTTTGAACACATTGGAATTTCTCCCTAATTTTGTGATGTTCACAAGAACAAACGTAGGATCCCTGCGTGAATAAATAACTTAACCATTTAGATTATGGCAAAATTATTAGACAAAATCGTCGTAATAGACATTGAAGCGACGTGCTGGAACGGTTCAGTTCCGGAAAGTATGACAAGCGATATCATCGAATTCGGTATCTGCCTGCTGGATGTAAATACAGGAGAAATCTCCGACAATCGTGGTATTCTGGTGAAACCGGAACGCTCGGAAATCAGTTCGTTTTGTACGGAATTGACAACGATCACTCCGGAACTGATTGAGCGGGAAGGTATTTCGTTTAAAGAAGCATGTGCAATTATTCGCAAGGAATATAACGGGCAGAGTAGGGCATGGGCAAGTTTCGGTGCTTACGATTTCAAACAGATCCAACGTCAGTGTTCAGAACTTGGAGTCGGTTACCCGTTAAGTCCTTCTCACATCAATGTGAAAACATTGTTTGCGCTGAAGAACAAACTGGGACACGAAGTTGGTATGGATGGTGCTCTGAAAAATCTGAAGCTAGAATTGGAAGGCACACACCACAGAGGAATAGATGATGCAAGAAACATCGCAAAAATTCTGAGAACGCTGATTTAGTTCTCTTTCAATTCACGAATTGTTTCTAACTCGAAGAGAATTTTTTCCAATTCTACTTTGAGCGTTTTCAGATCGTCCGTGGCTTTCAGTTTTTGATTTTTCATGACGCGTTTCAGCTCGTGAATTTGAATGGAGGCGCTTTCACGGTTGTTTTCGGCGAGAGCGTTCAGTATGCCGGCAATGAGTAATGTAATTTCCTGAAATTCGGTGCTCACGGATTCGATATCTGTCGATTGCAGGGTAAATCCCAGTGAGGTGATTTCACGCGTCAGACGAATCGTTGCACCAACCTGAGAAAACGAACTGTCAACATCCTTCCGAACGGATTTCGGCTCTTCATACATCCGTTGAACACAGGCAAAAACGTCATTGTTCGCTGCTTCTGTAACCCGACGTTGTTTGTACCACGTAGCAGAATGAACGGGTAGGTGACGTTGGTCAAAGACCTGATGCAGGTAAATTGCGTTTTGTCGTAACGCTTTTTTATGAAGATGCGGAAAACGCTTGTCTTCCCAGATCGGCCAGAAAGCAATACTGATTCCAAGTGCCAGAACTGCTCCGATGCAGGTGGAAAGTACGCGCCAACCGATCAAATCCCAGCTTGCCTGCTGCGATAGCTGCATCATAATCACCATCATGATGGTCACAAAGAAAACCCCGACTTTGTAATTGTTACGGATGTAATACGCTACGAAGAAGGAAATGAAGATCAGAAAATAAGTGAAATAATGCTGTGGAATCGGAATCACCATAATGAATCCTCCGACAACAATTCCGGCTACAGTTCCAATGATTCGTTCTAGACCTTTTTTACGGGTGGCTCCATAGTACGGTTGAATCACAATCAGCATGGTCAATGCAATCCAGTGACCGTGATTGATCTCAAAGAATTTAAAAAGAAAGACGGAAAATGCCATTCCAAGAGCTACGCGAACAGCATAGTTAAACTGCTGCGAATTCACGTTAAACATTTCGTGGAGGTATTCCATCCAGACCTTTGGTCGCAAACCGGTGATAAACTGGTTGAACGATAGTTTATAGTTTTCCAGGTAATCGCTCTTGGAAAAGCCGAGTTTGTCCTCAATCTGTTGGAGGCTTTGAAGCAAGAGATTGTCGGCAGTTTTGAAGATGTCAAGCAGCTGTTCAAGTGCCATTTGTTCCGTTTCACCGAATGTGTTCTCTTGAATGGTCTGTTCCAGAATTGAAAGTGCTACCTGAAATCGCTGATGGCGTGATTTGGCCAGCGTCAGGTCTTCTGCACGTAAAGTGAAGATCAGGATGGAAATGCGTGCTGAAACCTGAGAAAGTGCTGAAATCGTCTTGTAAACAACAGAATAGCGTTTTGTTGAAGCTCCGGAATTCTGAAGAATTGCAATTTCGTGGTGCATGACCTTCAATGTGGCGCCGAAAAGAGCGGACGACTTACGAATTTCCATCATTTGGTCGTAGTGCACAGCCGCTTGTTTTGCGGTATTCTGTCTTCTGGAAAACGACTCTATGGATTGATCGATTGCAGTTCGAATCGCCAACTCTTTGGAGGTTAATTCAATGGAGTCCGTTGTTTGATCGTTTTCTGTAAAATGTTCTACGAGACTATCCAGGTAATCCGTATTAGCTTTCCAGATTTGAGCAATTGATCGTCGTAAAGGATTTGCTGCCGAAAACGGAAAGGAAAGAAAGATGATTAAAATTGCCCAAACTGCTCCAATCCAGAGAAATCCGATGTAATTCCATGCTTCGTGAATGCTGTCTACCGGGGTGGAAAGTCCGAAGAGGTAAAAGAATCCAACTCCAACACCAATAGAAGAGCCATAATTACTCCAGTTGCGAATAATTGCTGCGAGAAATCCGATCACGGCCATTCCTGAAACAGAGAGCCAAATGGAATTTCCGAAAGTTAATCCGAGAAAGCCTGCAATACAAACCAATACCGCTTCGGTAAATTGTATGAGCATCTTGCGGTAGTGCGGCCCCCGGTAATCTACCAACGTAAGCATGTATCCGGCAAAAGCTGCCCAGACAATTTCAAGACGTAAACCGTAAATCAGCGGAAGAATAATGAGTGGTACGTTCAGCGCCAATACAACACGAACCGACCAGCTCAATGTAGGCTCCAGGTATTCCTGTTGCAAAATAGTATTGAACTGTTTTATCGGTTGAAACTTCATGTTGTTGTTTCTCGTGCAAAGATACAATGAATTGAAAATGGAAAATTGAGAATTGAAAAGAATAGAGCGTTCTTTTCAATTATGCATTTGTCAATGTTCGACTTTTAAAGTTTAACGATTTTCTTTACTTCAAAAACATTCTCACCTTCAATACTTACCACATAAATTCCAATCGGGAGGTCTTCCAATTGAATAAATCCTGCATCGCTGATAGTAGTGTTTTTTATTAGTTTTCCACTGAGTGTATAGACGTTTACAGATGAAAGCGGCTCCGATACAATCGTGAAGTCATCGTAACTCGGATTGGGGAAGATGAGAGGTTCACTTGAATGAGAAGCAGGAACCTCAATTTTCTGAAAATCAGAGCGTCTCGTGAGCGTGTTGTCGAGCCCTGTTCCGATGTAGAATGAACCGCTTAGGTAAAAACCTTTTGCTCCACGTAATCCTTGAACAGGTAGATCGGGCAGAGGTGACCATTCACCTTTGTAATTGAGAGAATAACAGTCATTTCTAAAAGTTGAATTGTCGTCCATTCCGCCACACACAATCGCCGTAAGACCGTTACTGATTGCTGTGCCATAGGATCTTTTTCCAGCTGGAAAAGCCGTAAACGAAGACCAGGTTTCGGTTTTTGTGTCGAACTGAAACCAGGTATCGGAATACGTCGTTGGATTGATGGAAAAACCTTCACCGCAAATAATGTCGTTCAGAATCGGTAATGCGAGTACACTTCGTTGCCCGCCTCCGGGATAATTGCTGAGTGGTTCCCATTCGTCAGAGATGGGGTCATATTTCCAGAAATCTGCCAACGTAGAATCAGCACAGGTTCCCATTCCGAAATAACCGTTTTTACCCACGTTTGTCGCTGTTGCATGCCAACGTGCTAGTCCCGGAAAATCCGCTTTCTGATTCCACGAATCCGTAATTGTATTGTATTGCCAAACGTCTTTCAATGCTTGTCCGCTTTCTGAATAGCCGCCGATAACATAAGCATCGTTTTCGATCACAAAACAAGCGGAATATTGTCGTGCTGTTCCGGGGAAAATTGCTCTTTCTGTCCAGGAATCAGCCGTCGGATTGTATTGAAACAGTTTGTTGCTTTCTGTAAAACCGCCTTGATTTCCCGTTACGACGTAGCCATAGTTCGCGATAGAGAAAGCGAGGCCATCGTCACGACCAGCTGAAGGAACGGGTGAAATGGATTGCCATTGTTGGGCGGATAATGAAAGCGAAAAAAGCAGAGTAGGAAGGAGTGGAGTTAGTTTCATGAGAGGTGAAACGTGAAATTTCGAGTTTTATTTCGATGTCGCAACATTGCGACATTGAAACATTGAGATGTTATGTTGAAATTCGAAAAATCACCGACTTTACCCGAACTCCAAAAGTCAAACTAACCCTTCTGCGTTCTTCAGCGTAACTCGGCGGGAAATAAATACTACTTATCCTTTCGTCTCAGCAACCGCCCGCTGAATCAACTTCCCGACTTCGTGAATCTCTTCTTCGGTAATTGTCAAGGGAGGTGACAAACGGAAACTGTACGGATGCGACAAAAACCAGAAACTGATCACACCCAATTCCAGCAAACGTTCAACAACCTTCCCTACGCGTTCTTCGCTTACCATGTCACAGGCATACATCATTCCAACGCGACGAATTTCATTAATTTCATCAATTTCACTGAGGTATTGTTCCAGCAACGCACCTTTTCGTTCTACTTCCGTAAAGTCAACTTCGTTTCGAAAAACTTCAAGCGTTCCCCATGCCGCAGCACTAATTACCGGATTTCCACCGAAAGTTGTAATGTGTCCAAGCATTGGTGTGTGACTGAAAACACTCATCTTTTCTGTACTTGTAACAAGTGCTCCGATTGGAAGTCCGCCACCCAACGCTTTTCCAAGAGTTAGAACATCCGGAACTACACCGCTGTGTTCGAGCGCACAGAATTTACCTGAACGACCGATTCCGCATTGAATTTCATCGAAAATCAGGAGTGCTCCGACTTCATTGCAGCGTTTGCGCAATGCACGCAAAAATGGAGTAGAGGCTTGTCTCACGCCAGCGTCGCCCTGAATCGGTTCCAGGATAACCCCGGCAGTACGTGTAGTAATGCGTTGCAAATCCTCTTCTTCGTTCAGGCGAATAAAATCAACATCCGGTAACAGTGGACGGTATGCACTTTTTTTGTATTCGTTTGCAGAAACACTCATAGAACCGTGAGTGTTTCCATGGTATGAACCTTTAAATGAAATCAATTGACTGCGTCCTGTAAAACGTTTTGCAAGTTTCAAAGCAGCTTCGTTTGCTTCGGTCCCTGAATTTACGGGATATACACAGTTCAGAGAATCGGGTAGGAAAGAGCGCAGAGTCTCAGCGAATTTCAACGTTGCATCCTGCACAAATTCACCGTAAACCATAACGTGCATGTATTTTCCAAGCTGTTCTTCAATCCGTTTGATCACCTGCGGATGTCGGTGACCAACATTGTTCACTGCAACACCAGAAATCATGTCCGTATATCGTTTTCCTGATTTATCGTAAATAAAAATCCCTTCCGCTTTTTCAACATCAATTAAAAAAGGGAAGGGATTTGTTTGTCCCAAATGGGTTAAAAAATCTGTTGTTCTATCTGCCGCCATTTTGTTGGTTGTGCGGAGGACGTGGATGACCACCGTGTGGGGGAGGTCCGCCCGGTCCACCATGTGGGGGAGGTCCCGGAGGAGGCCCTTGTTCGCGAAGTGCATCCAGCAATTCCTTCTTGAATTCGTGCTCCAAACTTAAGAGTTTTAATGCTCGTTTGTCGCCTAAAAGTTTAGAAAACTTCTCACCGTATTCTTTACGAATGGTTACCTCTTTAGCGTCGTTTTCGAAAATGGTAGCCATTTTCTTTTTGGCGTCTTCGTTGGTCATCTCGTCGTAGCCATCCTGAATTTCTTTTTCAATGGCCCGGTTCGCTTTACGGATTTCCTTGATTTTGCCTTCGCATTCGTTGTAAATAGGCCAGAATTTTTCGGCTTCCTCAGTTGTAAGATCCAGTTCTGTAGTAATGAAAGCGATTTTCAACTTGTCAATTTTATCGTCTTTCGGGTCATCACCGGGTTTTTCCTTTGGCGGACTCGTCTTGGTATCTGTCTGTGCAAAACTCATCCCGCTTGCAAAACAGCATAACAGCAGGGCAAGACACGTGATTGTTTTTTTCATGATTTCAGTTATTGGGTTTAACTTCCAAGTATTAATTCTTCATCCAAATCAACGCTTTCTTCTTCCAGGTATTCTAAAATGTCCTCTTTGTCAATGTCTTCCCACAGTTCTTCGTGCTGAGCCAATGGATTATCGTCAACAACAACAGAATCTGATTTAAGAGAAGCTGACCAGGTCGGGACTTCTTTCAGGTATGGAATCAATTCATCAACTTCGACGTCTTCGTGATGTTCCTCCAGGTAGTCAAGCACTTCTTCGCGCGTTACTTTCGAAAAATCCACCTTTTTTGCGGGAAGGGAATCTTCCGGTTGGTTATTCAGTATCCACAAACTACCGAGTCCAACTACAAGTAGTACAGAAGCCGCCACCTGGATCCAGCGTCTGGAATAAAAAGGAACAATCTTCGGTTGTGGGGTATCGATTTTCGCCACAACTTCCTTCTTCAACGATTCAAAAAAATCATCACCCGGCAGCTGTACCGGCATTCTCTCGAGTGAATGGATGATATCTTTTTCGTCGTTCATATTGTTAAGATGCGAATTCATATCAATGGTTTAATTGCTTGATTAAGAATGCTTCAATTTTTTGAACAGCATGGAAATAGTTGGCTTTTAATCCACCGACACTTCCTTTAGTGATTTCTGCTATTTCTTCATACTTGAGGTCTTCGAAGTATTTCATCTCAAAAACTATGCGCTGTTTTTCGGGAAGGGAATCCACTGCTTCCATCAACCATGTGGATAGTTGTTCCGGCGTTGCGGAAGGTGATTGTGCAAAAAGTTCGGTCGAGCCTACAATTGCTTCTCCCAATTCAAATGCCCGGTGTTTTTGTTCTTTTCTAAGCGTTTGTAGGGTTTCGTTATAGGCAATACGGTACATCCAGGAAAACAAAGAACTGTTTCCCTGAAACTGATCACGCTTGCGCCAAACCAGCACAAGCGTGTCCTGAAGAATATCGTTTGTTAACTCATGCGAGCCGCACCAGCGTTTGATAAATGCATAGAGTCTGCGACCATAGGCATCAACAATCCAACCGATAGCACGTTCTGCAGCCGCATCTTCCCGTTGAAGATACGACACAATCGTTGCTTCATCGGGCACGGACTGAGTCATTAAGGTTTATTTGCGTTGCAATACTTTTTTAGCCGCTTCAACAATGTTTATAGAGTCCAGACCGTACTTCGTCATCAATTGATCAGGAGTTCCTGATTCTCCGAATGTGTCTTTCACACCAACATATTCCTGTGGAGTAGGGAGGTTTCTTGCCAGCACTTGTGAAACTGCCTCTCCCAAACCTCCGTTGAGCATATGCTCTTCAGCGGTAACCACACATTTTGTCTTGCGAACTGAAGTTAAGATGGCTGCCTCGTCCAAAGGTTTAATCGTGTGCATATTTATTACTTCTGCACTGATTCCCTGTTTCTCCAATTCCTGAGCTGCTTCGATTGATTTCCAAACCAAATGCCCGCATGCGATAATCGTTACATCGGTTCCTTCAATTAAAACATCGGCTTTCCCGATTTCGAATTTAGCATCAGGTTTAACGAAGATCGGAACTACCGGTCGACCAAAACGTAGGTACACCGGCCCATTATGAGCGGCAATTGCTTTTGTAGCTTGTTTTGTCTGATTGAAATCCGCAGGAACAATTACCGTCATGTGTGGTAACATGCGCATCATACCAATGTCTTCCAGAATCTGGTGTGTTGCACCGTCTTCTCCCAATGTAAGTCCGGCGTGAGAAGCACAAATCTTTACGTTTTTCTGAGAGTATGCTACCGACTGGCGAATTTGGTCGTAAACGCGTCCGGTTGAAAAGTTAGCGAATGTCCCTGTGTATGGAATTTTACCTCCAATGGTCATACCTGCAGCCATACCAATCATATTTGCTTCAGCAATTCCAACCTGGAAAAAACGCTCCGGGAACGCTTTCTGGAAAGCATCCATTTTCAGGGAACCTGTCAAATCTGCACACAAGCCCACAACCTGATCGTTTTCCTGGGCAATTTCCAATAGTCCTTCACCAAATCCTGAACGGGTGTCTTTCTTTCCAAAAATTTCAAATTCTATCATGACTAAATATTAATCGGAGTTGTTTTGTTCGAATAAATTTTAAAGTTACGTGTAGTAGTATAAACAGTAGATTTTAGCGCTTTCTGACGGTAAACCAGGTTGTAATTTCCAGGTTGAAGAGCCACAGAACCGCTAAGTGCGTTATTGTCAAGATTACATACCCATTCCTGGGTGCCGTCTTCTTTAATAAGAAAAATTTGTCCTGCGATTGCTTTGTTCCCGGAGAATGTAAACTTACCCGGAGCAGGAATGTCGACAGTTGCAATGGCACTTTGCTCCACAGTCACGGTTTCGTATATCCGTGGAAGCGTGAGAATTTCCAACTGATATGTTCCTACAAGGTATTTGTCCATTTTGTTGACTTCCTGGGTATTCAACGTTGTGGTCTCCTTGTCTTTCATAACACGGACCTCAACGTTGTAGTTGGTTGTAGCGTTACTAAAGCGAACCTTAATGAATCCTTGTGGACAGTCGATTTGAATGGTGTTGTGGATGTTTTTAGTCAACGTAACCCCTTTCTTTTCAACCTTTGGGATGGTATTCACCACCAGATCGTACTTTTTGTTAGGATCCATTACCAGTGTATCCGGATTGCTCCATTGATTCATTGTGTGTTCAAAAGTGTAAACCAGATTTTTTGTCCCGGCTTCGTAACAGAAAATAGTTACGTCTGTTTCTTTCGGGAGCTTACTGATGTTGTTCAGGTTGATTTGAACAGTTGTATTCACTAGAGCTTTGGAGATTACTGTCCCAAGCACTCGTTTGAACGAATCGATCGTTGGTGCATCCGAATAATTACCAATACAACGGAATTGTTCAAGATAGGAAAGGTCCAGTCCCAAACCGATTACAAACGGAGTAATGGTGACGCCCTTATCGTGCAGTTTTTTTGCAATCACACACGGATCGTTATCACAGGCCTCCAAACCATCTGTAATCAGAATGATTACGTTTCTGGCTTTTGTATCCGGGAAATCGCCGGCAGCAGCTTCTAATGAACGAGCAATCGGAGTTGTTCCTTTCGCAGCGATTGTTTTGATTTTGTTTCGAACGCTGGCGAAGTTATTTGCAGCGAACGGAACCTCCAATTTGGTATCGTTACAATCCTGATACGTCGCCGTAATTGGACTTTGATGTCCGTATACACGCAAAGCAATTTCAAGGTTTGCAGATCCGTCGAGACTATCCACTGCTTTTGCAAGTAATTCTTTTGCAGCTTCAATTCGCGTTTGTTCTCCCCACTTCGCATTCATGGAATTTGATGCATCCAGAATGAACAGGATGCGCGTAAGTTCCTGAGCTTGTGTTTGCTCAAAACACATGCAGCAGAAGAGGAGGGACAATATGCAACTGAAGCGTTTCAGCATTTAGTAATCGCCTAGGGTTTCATGCAACTGAATCAGAGCTTGTTGAAGTTGTTCTTCATTCGGCGCAACACCATGCCATTTATGGGATCCCACCATGAAATCAACTCCCTGACCCATTTCAGTTCTCATAATGATGACAATAGGCTTTTGGTTACATGTCATGGATTTTGCTTTATCAAGTGTTTCGATAATTTCCTCGATGTTGTGTCCGTCCATTTCCAAAACTTCCCATCCGAAAGCTTCCCATTTTGCTCTTAGGTTTCCAAGAGACAGTACTTCATCGACATCACCATCAATCTGGCGACCGTTATAATCGATGGTAGCAATGATATTATCTACCTTGTTTGCGGCTGCATACATCGCTGCTTCCCAGATTTGTCCTTCCTGAAGCTCACCGTCGCCGTGAAGCGAGTACACAATACAAGGATCGTTGTTCAATTTTTTTGTTTGAGCAGTTCCCAACGCATTAGAAAGCCCCTGACCAAGAGATCCTGAAGCCATACGAACTCCCGGGATTTTTTTGTCTGTAGATGGGTGTCCCTGTAAACGGCTGTTTAGTTTTCTGAATGTTGCCAATTCTTCAGTGCTGAAGTATCCTGCACGTGACAAAACGCTGTACCAAACCGGAGAAATATGTCCGTTAGACAAGAAGAACACATCTTCGTTGATCGCATCCATCGAAAATGCATCCGGATTGTGTTTCATTTGACGGAAGTACAGTACGGTTAAAAAATCTGCACAACCGAGTGAACCTCCCGGGTGACCTGAATTTGCGCCCGCCACCATGCGAACGATGTCTCTACGAACCTGACTGGCAATGGCTTGTAATTGTTGAATTTCCATTTGACTGATAATTGACGTTGCAAAGCTAGCCGATTAATTCTGTTAGCCTTCCATTTTTTTTCATTAGTTTTTAACGAAGTGCATGCAACCTTTCTTACTTTTATCGGTCTACATTACATAAAATTACTAATCAGATGAAATTTACCGTACTACTAGGTATGGTCCTGTTTACAGGCCTCAGTGTGTCGGCCCAGACTTCTAAAACAAAGGAAGCGCCGGTTACAACAGCAGATCAGAACTTCGAAAAGTTTTGTTTGGAACATGCAGTTTCTGTTATCCACATTGATGGAAAGACAGTAACTACCGCCGGAACCGTTTCTGCTCCGGATAAAAAATCACCGACTTATAAAGATTACGGTGTAACGTTGAAGGAAAACGAAGCTCAGTATTTTGCCATTTCAGGATCGTCTGATATTCTTAAGGTTGAATCGCTTTTCCGTTTGCGATTGATGTATAACCAACAAAAACACTAATCAGGTAAACATGAAAACAATTTTCAGTTCGCTGCTACTTTTGTTCATTGGCTTCGCCAGCTACGGACAAATGTCTATTTACGATGGAAATACGTACGATCAAAGTAATCCCTTGGATTGTGGGGCACTCGCTGCAGGTGGTACAAACTTCATCGATCAGGGAGGTAACTATCCCGCAAACCTTGACGAATTCGTGGTTTTTTGTCCGGATTTAGCGCAAGGATCCAAAGTGTCTATTGCTTTCGCAATCAATATCGGGTACGAGTTTGATATTCACCCGAGCGATACGTTATACATCTACGATGGGCCAAGCACTGCTTCAAACTTGCTGGGGGCGTTTAACTCAGGAACGGACCCAATGGGATTCAACGTTCAGGCGTCATTCGCCAATAACCCTTCCGGTTGTTTGACTGCACGTTTGCGCTCTGATGGCTCGAACGAAGGAACCGGATGGATTGCAAAAGTGGCTTGTGGTGACCTTCCGCAACCAATTGAACCGCATTTGGAGGCTTTCGTAAACGGATCTTCGACCAATGCTTTGAATCCGATTGACACAGGTTATGTGAATGTATGTTTGGGAGATAGTATTCTTTTGGTTGCAAAGCCAGTCTTCCCTTATGCAGAAGAAATTACGGGAACTGGTTATTCTCAGACTGCAGAAAATGCAACTTACATCTGGGCTATCGGTGGTATCGGAACGATTCCTGTAAACAATGATTCTGTCTGGTTCGTGCCAACTGCTCATCAGGGATATTTTGTCGATTTACGGATTCAGGATATTTTCCCTCACTCAGAGCGGGTTACCTGTAAAATTCGTGTGTCTCAACAACCCATTTTTGCCGGAACCGGACCTTTGGAGGACTCCATTTGTTTGAATACGACTACGGAATTGCTGGGAGGTGTTACTCCAACAGATACGGTAGGGGTTGAAGTACCTCCGGGATCCTTCCCGATTGGAGGAAATTTTGCCGGCCTGACAGCGTTACCGGACGGATCCGGAGTAAGTTATGAAACGACGATTGCCATGACAGGTTTAGGTGGTGGTACTGTTACTTCTGCAAGTGATATTGCCAGCATTTGTCTGGACATTGAACACTCGTACCTTGGTGACCTTGAAATCTTATTAACATGTCCGAACGGAACACAGGTTTCGTTAGCGAATACATATGGTGGAACCGGCCCTACTCCGGGAGGGTGTTTTGCAGGTGGTGTATTCTTAGGAAACGATACCGATCAGGATGGTGGAGCACCAGGATCTCCAGTTGAAACTTATTGTTTCTCTCAGGTAAATGCTACGTTTGGAACGATGTGTGCTTCTCTTGGAAATACAATTCCGAACGCTTACGGATTTAACATGCTGGATCCAAATGGAGTGTACGCACCGGATGGAAACTTTGATGACTTTATCGGATGTCCGTTGGATGGTCCGTGGACAATTACTGTTCAGGATAACCAGGGAATTGACGATGGATATATCTTCCAGTGGTCGATTTTGTTCGACGCTGCACTGTACCCGGATCCTGAAACGTATCAGAATGTTATCGTAAGCGATAACTGGACAAATGATCCTACGATTATCAGCGGACAAAGCGATACTGCAATTGTGGTAATGCTTACGGTTCCGGGTCCTCACCAGTACACGTACAACGTAGTTGACGATTTCGGTTGTCATTACGATACAACGGTAACGTTGGTAGGAATTGCGAACCCGACAATTTTCCCTGATACAACGACATGTAACTTCATGATGAATACGGTTGGAAATACAGCGTTCGCGGGAGGAGTTTGGTCTTCTTTGGATACGAACATTCACTTCTACCCGGATGAATTTGCACTGAATCCGAGTATCGGATCTTCGCTGCCGGGAACGTATACCGTCACCTTCACGGATAATTTCTGTGGAGTTGTACTTTCCGCGGATATTTACTTCCAGGATTGGGCATGGACGGATGTTCCGGATACAACTACCTGTTTCGGATCCCCGGTTGCAGTGGCCGCCTGGAATAATCCGAATAACGATACGTACCAGTGGAATACCGGTGAAACAACACCGGGAGCACTTCTACCCGGACCTGGTGTATATTGGGTGACGGTGACTAATGAATGTAACAATTACACGGATACAGTTCATGTTACGGGCCACAACTGTGAGATCAATGCTCCAAACATTTTGGTGTTGTCATCAACGCAAGGGAACAATGAGTGGTACATCAACTACGACGGAATTAGTGAATACCAGATTTACATCATGAACCGTTGGGAAAATGTGATGTTCGAATCAAACGATCCTTCAATTCCGTGGAAAGGGACTACAATGGATGGTGCTCAGGTTTCGGATGGAACATACTTCTACACGATCAAAGCTACGTTGCTGAACGGAGAAGTTCTGGAAAAACAAGGATTCATTGAAGTGTTTCACTAAAATGAACTAGCATAAGTGAAAAGCCGCTTCGAATTATCGGGGCGGCTTTTTTGTTGGTAATTCGTGAAAACAAATCGTTCATTTTTAATTCCGATATTTCACTTTTAGCGTAATTTCAATCTCCGAATAATTTGAACAATGGGGAAAACGAGGGTAGGACTGAATGGTTTTGGCAGAATTGGACGATACTTTACTCGTTTGATTATGAATCATCCGGAATTGGAATTAGTGATCATTAACGACCTCATGCCCATTGAAACAGCTGCTCATTTATTGAAGTATGATAGCGTTCACGGTCGGCTTGAAACGGAAGTCAAAACGAATGGAACCTCACTGCAGGTCGGAGCTTTTTCCTGTGCGTATACTTCTGTTGCGCAACCGGGAGAAATCAATTGGAGCAGTTACAACGTTGATATTGTTGTTGAAGCGACCGGTAAATTTCTCGATAAGACGAATGCCGAAAAACATTTGGGAGGAAGTGTAAAACGCGTTTTGCTTTCCGCACCAGCTACGAGTACGGAAATCCCGACTATCGTAATGGGAGTGAATGAACACCTTATTACTGCACACGATTTGATTGTTAGTAACGCTTCCTGTACCACAAACTCAGCCGCGCCGTTAATAGCGATTATGAAGGAATTGTGCGAAATAGAAAGTGCTTACATTACAACAGTTCATAGTTACACTACGGATCAGCGTTTGCACGACAGTCCTCATAAGGATTTGCGCAGAGCACGTGCAGCGGGACAATCGATAGTTCCAACAACAACCGGGGCTGCAAAAGCGTTGACACGAATCTTTCCAGAATTGGAGGATAAACTCGGTGGTTGTGGAATGCGCGTTCCTGTTCCGGATGGTTCACTTACAGACTTAACGATGATCGTACGCAATGCCCCGACCATTGAAGAAATCAACCGACGATTCAAAGCAGAGGCAGAAGGCGCGTTCAAGGGAATTTTGCGCTATACTGAAGATCCGATTGTTTCCGTAGATATTCTTGGAGATTCTCATTCCTGTATTTTTGATTCAGAATTGACTTCCGTCATCGGAAATATGGTCAAGGTAGTTGGATGGTACGATAACGAAGCGGGTTATTCGAACCGATTAATCGATGTTTTGTTGTACCTTAAAACAGTTGCATGAGGTTTACGCTGTTCATATTCTTATTTCTCTGTTCATTTGCGAAAGCTCAGGAACAATTCGGCGCTGTATTTTCCAATTATACACCAACAACATCGGTGCATTACAATCCAAGCTCAATGCTGGATGCTAAAGTGTGGCTCGATATCAATATTGTAAGCGCCGGAGCTTATGCAAACAATAATCTGGCATACCTGAAAGATAACAGCTACTGGAATCTTTACAGAACAGACGGGGCGGGTGTTACCGATGACGATATAGGCTTCAATCAGAATCGTAAGAAATACGGGGCATATTCCAGAGCATTTGCTTCTGTTTTATCCGGTGTTTGGTCGCAGGGAGATCACGCTGCAGGACTCTCTTTCAATGTCTGGTCGTACACTGCGGCCAGAAATGTACCGGATTACATGGCGAAATTCATTGAACACGGTTTTACTTCTTATGATATTCAGCACAACATCGATTACTCGATGAAAAACGTGAATGTTTCCTCAGTCAACTACGGTGAAATCAAAGCGAGCTATGCTTATACATTTTTAAAAAAGCGCCGGGATATGTTCATGGGAGGGATTTCAGTGAAGAAATTTCTTTCCATTGGTGGAGCGGCGGTAAACGGTTACAACTTCGACTTTGATGTTCGAAGTGATACCATGATGCAGGTTTACGATTTGAACGTAGATGCAATGGCGACACTGGAACCGGAACTGTACGTAAAAGGAGGGATGGGGCTCGATCTGGGCTTCACTTATCAGAAAATGTTGAGTGAGTGCTCCAGTTATCTTCCCAATACGAAACGCAATGGATGTCGCTACATTCCCTACAAATACAAGCTTGCAGCTTCTATCATTGATATTGGTTCCATTAAGTTCAACCCGGATACGCGTTCGTTTGCTGGCTACAGCTTTTCCAATTACGATTGGTACTATTACACACGCGAACCGGATGAAGACAGTGTGTTGAACATTTTTCAATACCAGGAAGGCGATATAGATAATGGTCGCGTAAAAAAGACCGATCGCATTCATTTGCCTACATCATTGATTCTGAAGGCAGACTACAATCTTTGGGCGTCAAGAGTATATGCAAATGCTATGCTGGTTCAGGGAATTCCGGTTTCAAAAGAGAAATTTGGTATGCGCAAAGCGAATTCGTTAATGGTCGGATTGCGTTACGAAAGCAAGTTCTTCGATATCGGATTACCGTTGAGTTTGTACGAGTACACAAGGCCACAACTTGGTTTGAGCGTTCGCATTGCATTTTTAACGGTCGGAACGGATAAATTGCTGAATATCGTAAACAAACACGGCGATATTTACGGTGGAGATATTTACTTCCACCTGAAAATTCCGTTTTACTACCATCCGAAATGTAAGGATAAGATCAAGAGCGGTCACGGAGCATACGATCCTTCGAGAATCAAAAAGAAGAAAACGTGTGAAGCGTATTTATAGTTCTCTTTTTCTCGCAAAGAACACGAAGTAGTAACGCTTTCTCTGTTTCCGTTGTACCATCGTAGTTAAATTGATCACAAAGTGATGATGTTCATCAAGATCGGTACGTATCAAAAATCACCGTTCTTACGAATAGCACGATGTCGTTTTCGCATTTCCTTACGCATTTCCTTCTTCGTCTTTCCCGATTCTACATCAGCATGAAAAGTAACAGGAAGGTAGTAATAGGAAGCAACTGGCTTTCCATTTATCATTGCTGGTGTCCACACCGGCATTATATTAATTACACGAAGAACCTCTGCATCACATTCAGGACAGTCTACGATGCCCATTATTATTTTGGGATCGCTTATTCTACCATCTGCATGAACTACAAATCTGGCATGACACTTTCCGCTAATGCCCATTTCCAATTGAGTGTCGGGATATTTAATGTTGTTTGCAAGGAACTGACGAAACTCGCTCATCCCACCAGGAAATTCTGCCTGTACTTCTACAACTTCATAGATTTCTTCCTGGGCTGAACCGGGTAAAGTCGCCCCGATTATTATTAACAAACTAAGGATAATTCTTTTCATATGAATGCTATTTTTCCTCGCGCTTGCCTGAAGAGGTTGCAATGAAACTTATTGGAATATTGTAATACGAATTTACTTTCTTCCCGTTGTTTCTTGCCGGCTTCCATTTTGGCATCATTTTCAAAACGCGTATTACCTCCGCATCACATTCGGGACAGTACTCTACGCCTTTAATAATTTCAACATTTGATACATTTCCCTTTTTTGTAACTACGAATCGAGCATAGCACTTTCCTTGTATTCCAAGTTCCAATGCTTCGTCAGGGTAGACAATATTCTCGGCTAAGAAGCGCATTAAACCGGGTTGTCCTCCTGGAAATTCTGCCGGTTGTTCAACTACGTCGATTACATCTTCCTGTGAAAAACTAATAAAGGTGATTCCGAAAAAGAAGAAGAATAGGAGGATACTTTTCATTTAGTTTGGTTGTTTGAAGAGTGCTTAATTTCAGAATCTCCATTCCTGCGTTTCGCACGCCGTTCGTCACGAAGTGATTTTCTAGTCACAATATTGAATGTAAAAGGCATTGAATAGTAAGAAACAACTGGGTTTCCGTCTTTCAAGGCTGGTTCCCAGTGAGGCATTGCTTTTAACAATCGAATGACTTCAGCATCACATTCGGGGCAATCCGGAACTCCTTTTACAATTACGATATTCGATATGTTTCCTGTTGTACTGACTACAAATTTGGTATAACATTTCCCGGTAATACCAAGTTCTAGTGCTTCGTCCGGATAAACCATGTTTTCTGCGAGGTAAAGCCTCAGAGCCGTCAATCCTCCAGGGAATTGTGCTTGTTTATCAAGACTATCGGTAGCTTCCTGAGAATAAACGTTGCATAACGAAATTCCGAATAAAGCAATCAACAAAAATTTTTTCATCAATCTTAATTCCACTTAAATACCCATGCTCCCGGAGCTACGCTTTGCACGCTTGGTACTGCTGCTTTAGCTTCTTCTTCCGTATTGTATCCGTTAATACTCACTTTGTACAATCCGTCTTTTTCACCAATGCTCAGGTTAGACATCCCCATGTTTTTCAGCTTCGTTGCGAAATTGCGAGCGTTCGTGTTTGAGCTGAACGATCCCGCAATGATGTGATATGGTTTATTCAAATTGGGAGTAGGGAAGTTTGCCGGTTTCGGTTTGTAAACAGAAACTGTCTGCGGGCGACTAACCGGTTTCGGTTGTGGTTTCGGGATTGGTTTTACAACTGGTTCCGTCTTTTTCACCACCGGTTTTTCCTTTTTTACAGGCTTCGGTTCCACTTTGGGTTCTGGCTTTGATTCCACAACTTCCGGTTCCGGTTCTGTGATTTCCTCAGTTGCGTCTGTCTCGCTTCCCGGAATGGGTTCTGCTTTCGGCATACTATCCGGGTGCGCACTCGGATCTGTTTCTCCGATTGTTTTCAAAGAGGTTGTGTCAGCTGCTGTTTCGTTTTCTCCTGCCAAATCAGCCAGAATAGGGAAGTCCTTCTTCAATGTGTCAAACTGAACCGCAACATATGTTCCTGCACCCAGCACCAGGACAACAATTCCCCACAAAATGTAGCCAAGAGCGCCTGTTTTTTTCTTTTTGGGTTGTTCGTCTTTCTTTTTATCGGCTTCTTTCAGCTTTTCTTTAGGTGATTTCCCGACTGGCTTTCGCAAATCCTTTTTCTCACTATCCTTTTTAATTTCAGGAGTCGCTTTAGGAGCAGGAGGAATGGCCTGTTCCGGATGAATCTCTTTAATTGGATCCGGTTCAATTCCTGATTCAGGAACAATTACCGGCGGAACTTCTGCTTTTGGAGTTTCTACAACAGGTGTTTCTTTTACCTCTTCGGCAAATGGCACTGGAATCGGAATTGATGTTTCCTCAATCTGTGTTTGTTCCTCTTTTTTCGGTTCTTCCACTTTTGGAGTTTCCTCTAATTCCGCAGTTGCTTCCGTAAAAGCTTCAGGAATGTTAACTTCCGGTTCTTCAGCTTTTGGTGTCTCTTCTTTAACTACTGCCGGTTCAATTGGTGCCTGGGGAGTTTCATGATGCTCTACAACAGGGATTTCTACTGCAGGAACGACAACATCAGTTATTGGTTCGTCAATCGGAATTTCTTCAACTTCTTTCGCGGTCGGTTCTACAGTTTTAGGAGCTTCTTCAACCTTAGGTGTTTCCGTTGAAGCAGACGATTCCGACCACTGTTCGAATTCAATTTCTCCTGCAACTTTCTGGAATTTACCGAATTGGTACATGTCATAGGTTTCACCTTTGTCCAATTCCGCCATCACTTCACGTACAAACTTCGCGATCATATTCTTCGCGTCGTTGATGTCCATTCCTTCTTTTTCAGAAATATACCTGGCAAGATTTCCGTCGTCGTGTTTCAAAAACGACATAAACATGATCTCTCCGGTAGTCTCATTTGTTACCGTGAGAGCACCAAGTCCCGGAATAATAATGGTTTTGGTTTCCTTAAGAATTTGCAGTAGATAATTGTTCATGGTTTATTATCTATTTAGTTTCCAAAAAACTCCTCAAAAGTGCCGGCGTGTTTTAGTCTGACACCTTTTTCGGTTTGTTCAACCGTACAACATTCGTTTACACTGTCGTGTTCCAGAAAGAGTACAAAGTCCTCTAACGTAGCTTTGCTCAAAAAGTTATACTTTTCTTCAAGGGTAATCAACGGACGCGTATCATAACCCATAACATACGGCAAAGGTATGTGTCCGGTACTTGGTAATAAATCTGCCATAAACACCAGTGTTTTTCCTTTGTAACGAATATGTGGAATCATCATGCTTTCCGTATGCCCGTCTACAAATAATACATCAAAGTTATTGAAGACATTTTCCGTGAATGATCCCTGGCGCTGAACAAATTGTAATTGTCCGCTTTCCTTAATGGGAAGAATATTCTCAGCAAGGAAAGATGCTTTTTCGCGTGGGTTGGGTTCCGTTGCCCATTGCCAGTGATTTTCTGTACTCCAGTAATTGGCGTTTTTGAATACAGTTTCCAGCTTGGTTCTGTCAGAATTGTATTGGACGGCTCCACCACAATGATCGAAATGTAAATGCGACAAGAAAACATCTGTAATCTCATCTAGTCCGAATCCTCTACTGTTCAGGCTTTGTTCCAGCGTTTTTGTATCGGCGAGATGGTAATGAGAAAAGAACTTTTCACTTTGTTTATCGCCGATTCCGGTATCAATAAGAATCAATTTGTTATCGTCTTCAATAAGCAAACAGCGCATAGCCCAGGTGCACAAATTGTTTTCATCTGCCGGATTGGTTTTTTGCCACAAGGTTTTCGGCACAACACCGAACATTGCTCCTCCGTCCAGCTTAAATGTTCCGGTTTCAATGGTATGTAGTTTCATAATATATTAAATGTAAAATTGAAAATGAATAATTGAAATGTTCCTGAGAAGAAGAACAGAACATCCCTTTTCAATTCTCGAGTTTAAATTTTCAATTAGCTTAGTGTGCATTCTTTTCGTTCGTATAATGATAATGTGTATCTGTTTCGATTTGTTCTGTTTTGTAAGGAAATGCAGCAAACACAGGGGCTTTAATTCCACTTCCGAAGTGCAGATTGCCTTTGATAACCAAGGCTTCATCCCAACAATTTTCATCAATGAAATGCTGAAGTGTAGTTGGACCGCCTTCAATAATCACAGAAAGAATATTCAAACTGTAAAGAGTATCCAGAATGGCATTTGCCGATCCAGGTGCACTTTGAATGTAATGAACGGAACCCTTGTGCTCCGTTTTCAGGGTGTTCAGTACGATTGTTTTTCCCCCATCGTTAAATACAGTCGCAGATTCAGGAAGCGTTAACTGAGAATCGATTACAATTCGAATGGGTGAATTTCCAGTAACAGCACGCGTAGTTAAACTGGGATTGTCACATGCAATAGTATTTCTACCCACGAGAATGGCATGTTCCTCACTGCGCATTTTGTGCGTAACAACTTGAGATGCTTTTCCAGAAATCCAGTGAATTTCTGGTTTTTCATCTCCCTGTCGGACCGAATCCACAAAACCATCTGCTGTTTCGGCCCACTTTAGGAAAACATACGGACGTTTTTTTTGATGGAATGTAAAGAAACGTCGATTCTGAAATCGTGCCTTCTCTCTCAATACATCAACTGTAACCTCAATTCCTGCAGCCTTCAATTTATCAATTCCCTTTCCGTCCACCTGATCAAACGGATCCCGGGTTGCGATAACCACTCTCTTAAATTGATGCTTCACCAATAAATCGGCACATGGAGGGGTTTTTCCGGTGTGAGCGCAGGGTTCCAACGTAACGTAGATAGTTGCTTCGTTAAGTAGCGATTTATCCGAAACAGCACTTACCGCATTTACTTCTGCGTGAGGTTCACCGTATTGTTCGTGATAACCTTCACCGATAATTGTTCCGTTGTGAACAATCACGGCACCAACCATCGGATTCGGGGCAGTTTTTACTCCACCGAGAGCCGCCAGTTGTAAAGCGCGTTTCATGTATTGTTCGTCGGAAAACATGTAAAATGGGGTGTTTCAGAATTTAGCGTTTTAAAAGTACTCAGATTCTGCAAATTCAGCAGCAAAGTGCGACTAAATGAAGTATCTTCGGCAGCAATTATTACGAAAATGGAAGGAAAAATCTCGTACAAGCCGCTTTGGTCGTTACCGGTTATTGTTGCTGCATTGGGCTATTTTGTAGATATCTATGACTTATTGCTTTTTGCAGTGGTGAAGGATCCGAGTCTGAAGACACTGGGATTTACAGCTGAAGAAATCGGTACGGTAGGTGTTTCTATTCTGAACTGGCAAATGGGAGGTTTGTTGCTCGGTGGGATTCTTTGGGGGATGCTCGGGGATAAACGCGGACGTCTTTCCGTCTTGTTTGGTTCGATTATTCTGTATTCGTTAGCCAATATAGCATGTGGTTTTTTACCATATATCCCGGGTGATAAGCAAACAATCGCTACAATCTATATTGCACTGAGATTCATCGCCGGATTTGGTTTGGCAGGTGAACTTGGCGCAGGGATCACACTTGTATCAGAAGTGTTGCCGAAGGAATTACGTGCTTTGGGGACATCTATTGTAGCCGGAATTGGGCTTTCGGGTGCGGTTGTAGCCAATTTTTCATGGATTATCACAGAGGATTGGTCGATGACATATTTCATTGGAGGCGGAATGGGCTTGTGTTTATTGTTGATGCGAGTTGGAGTATTGGAGTCTGGTTTGTACAAAGGAGTTGCCGAACAAAAAGCGATTCGCGGATCGTTTCTCATGTTTTTTCAGAAAAAGGATCGGCTTTTTCGTTACCTGAAGTGTATTGGAATTGGACTTCCTACATGGTTTTGTATCGGGATTCTGGCCATTCTCGCAACCCCAATTTCTGAAGCACTTGGGGTAAAAGGAGTGACTGGAGGAAATGCTGTAATGTGGGGATATATCGGGATTTCAGCCGGAGATTTATTCAGTGGCATATTAAGCCATTGGTTGAAATCAAGAAAGAAAGCAATTCTTTGGATGATGGCTTTTACATTGATAAGTGTTGTATGGTTACTTTATGGCGGAATCAAAACAACAGGAATGTACTACTTTCTTTGTTGTTGGTTCGGATTCGGAACCGGATATTGGGCAATGTTTGTAACCATTGGAGCGGAACAATTTGGTACAAACATTCGTTCTACTGCAGCAACGACAATTCCCAATTTCGTTCGCGGAACTGTGATTTTGATGACTCTTGGATTTACATCACTCATCGACGCTCATGTTTCTGTAGTGATGTCGGCAACAATCGTTGGAATAGTCTGTTTTGCGATCGGGATTTTTTCAACGATTTTTATTTCTGAAACACACGGGAAAGATTTGGATTTTATTGAAGAGTAATTGGTAATTTAAAATTGATAATTGAAAAGTTTTGAAGATCAGCTCAATCAGAATATTATGTGTATAGTCCCTTGCTTTTCAATTGTCCATTTTCAATTTTAAATTCATTTTTATGAAAAATATTTTATTGATTTTCAGCTGTTTAATATTGTTTAGCTTTACTAAAACTTCACCTGATTCAACTGCACTGGATACCTTGATTGATGGCTGGCATACTGCGGCAGCAAAAGGAGATTTGGAAGGTTATTTTGGTGTCACAACCGATGACTTCATTTTTCTGGGAACTGATCCAACAGAGCGTTGGACAAAGGAACAGTTCAAATCGTTTTGTGAGCCTTATTTCAAAGATGGATCGGGTTGGGATTTCAAAAAGATTGAACGCAATTGGGTGTTTTCTAAAAATGGAAAAACGGCCTGGTTCGATGAGCGTCTGGATACCTGGATGAAAGATTGTCGCGGTAGTGGGATTTGTGTGAAAGAAGGAAAAAAGTGGAAGTTGGCGTATTACAACCTTACGGTTTTGATCGAAAACGATAAGATTCAGGATTTTATAGACCTGAGAGAGAAATAAAAAAGAGGAAATGAAGAGAGAAAAGCCATGCGCATGCACTTTCCTCTTTCCGTTTTCCTCTTTATTCTGGTAATTACCGGCTTACTCCTGTACTTTGAACTTAAACGTGTAGTCGAATTCGCTACCGATGAGATTGGAGGTTGCTTTGTACTTCAAATTCATTACCTGGCGCTCTACCGCCTTTTTCATTTCCTCTGAGTCAGACTGAATCGAAACGATTTCGATTTTTGCCTTCTCGTTGATTTTTAACTTGACCATTACTGTGGCCTCAATGTGTTGTGAACGTAATGATTCCGGGTAGAAAATCTTTCTGTTCATCAATCGATCCAATGCGCTCTCGCCATTTCCTGCGAAACTGAATGTGCTGATGAGCAGAAACATGCTGATAATTCCTAATGTTGCTTTCATATTGTTTGTTATTGTCCCAATCCGTAGCGCGAATTGAGTGGTTTTGAAGGTTAGACCGGCAACGCGAAAATTTGTTACAATGGAGGGACTGTTAAGGAACGTTAATGCTCCGGAGGGCTTTATTTTAGTGGGAATGAGGTTGAGGGAGCAAATCGTTCCCGTTTTCCTAATATTGCGAAAAGGAGTGTCATTTCAATCTTTCGATTGATTCAACGATCACAAATCTCCTTCACGAATCAATAATTTATAATGACTCAGAATTGATTTGTTCCAGCTTCGGTGTTCCAGGTAAGGTAAACCGTTCTCTTTCAGATATTCCCGAATCACAGGTGTAAGCGTCGGATAATGAATGTGGTTGATCTCGGGGAACAAATGATGAGCAACGTGATGATTGAAACCTCCGAAAAACCAATTAAAAAACGGGTTCGATGTCGCAAAATCCGCACTGGTTAATAATTGGTGCATGAAGTAAGAATGTCCAATTTTTCCATGTTCATCCGGAACGGGAAACAATTGATCTTCACCAACGTGTGCTGCAAGAAGGACAACAGAAACCATAATACTTGCTGAAAGATGAAGCAGAAGGTATCCGCAAAGTATCACCTTCCAGTCTTTATCAAATAAGAGTAATGGAAGTCCAATGAACCAACTTAAATGAAGCATTTTGGTCAAAACAAAAACGGATACCAGTTTCAGAGAGCTTATCTTGGAACTGCTGGTTTTCAGGCTTTCTTTTAAATCAACAATATCGCGATGAAAAAACCAGTTTAAGGTGTAAAAGCAAAGCAGGAGTGGGAGATAAAATACCTGGAACTTGTGCCACCAGTGGTGCATAGAGGAAGACTCCAACCGAACGAGTTTACTTTGCTCAATGTCCGTATCAAAATTTGGAATGTTAGCATAGGGATGATGGCCGTTAGTGTGTCGCTCGTGCCAGATTTCGCCGTTCGCACCAACAAAATTGAAGGAGAACAAGAAAATACGATTGAGGACTGGTCTTTTGGAGATTGCATTGTGTGCGGCATCGTGACCGATCGAAATACCTATCGCGACGGTTGTAAGTCCTGCAATAATCGCACTGATGAGAAATGTAGTTGTAGTTTCGCTTAGGTTGTAATCAATTGCAGCAAGGACATATAGCGTAATAAAGCCAACGGCTTTCAAATACCAGGTAACATTGGCAAAACGGCTTCTTTCTGAATTTCGAAGCGTTTCGTTGATGATTTTTCGCAGACGCTTTTCGTGAAAAAGATCTGAGGATTGATAAGTGGGCTGCATATTAATCTCTTTTTAGGAAGTACAACTTGTTTGTCGTATTGGGGAAACACAATTCGCCATAAGTTTTGAATCCGTTTCGCTCGTAATGAAGCTTTGTTCGCTCATTTGAAGTTTGGGCGTAAATGGGGAGTTGCATGGATTCTGCCAGGGAAAACGTGTTATCTCTTAAATCGAGGATCGTGGAAATATGATTGCGTCCATTTCCGACGGCCAGAAACTGATAATACAAATGTGGTTCGTCTGGAAAGAAGCGCTTAATCTGGCGCTGGAAACGTACAATTTTTCCAAGTCGCTGAAGTGGAAAAATGACAAGTGCCTGGAGAAATGAGATTGGGCTTCGCTTTTCTGCTGTTTTGTTGCACCAGATAAATGCTACTCCCTGTTCATCGTCTGAGATATATGCTCCTTTCTGATTGCGTGCATGCCGAACACAAGCTTTTAAAAACAGTTTCTTTCTCCATTTTGCGGGGTTTGATCCGAACAGGAAATGGAAGTTGGCGTTTTCCTGAAAGCAATTGTTTAAAATCCAAAGCGCTTGTTGGTCTTGTTCTGGTTTAAGTGTTTTCATGACAATGGGTTTTGACAAATGTATGCGTGCATACTTTTCTGATTGTTGCGAAACTCCTGACTTGAAACAAGGCCGTTGCGAAAAACCGTATAATCGATTGGAATTTGAAAAAAAATGAAAATTGAGACTGTTATTGCAATCTGCCAGCCGGCAAAGGCAAGGTGTCAGGTTGAAGTCCCGTAAATTATGAGATTGCAAACAAAAAAGGGTCACGATTACCGCGACCCTTTGTATTGGAATAAAAAACGAATTTACTTCTTCTTTCTATTTTTCATTTGCTCCTGTTGCAAGCGTTGTGCTTCCTCCAGACGAGCCATGAACCCGGATTTTTTCTTTCCTCCGTTTGCCGCTTTAGCGTTTGATTTCTTCACGCGTAAAGCAGCCATTTTCTCTTTCAATTTTTCTTCGTCAACGAAGAACTTCTTGATTGCAAACATCAACAAGATCGTCATCAACGTTGAGATAAAGTAATAATAACTCAATCCGGAAGAGTAATTGTTGAAGAAGAAAATCATCATTACAGGGAAAATGTACATGATTACTTTCATGTTCGGCATTCCCGGTTGTTGTTGTTGCGTCACATTCTGAGAGTTCAGATACGTGTAAATCAATGTCGTTGCTGCCATCAAAAGTGTAAACAACGACATGTGGTCACCGTATATAGGTAATGTTACACCGAAATCCCAAACGCTATCGTAAGACGACAAATCTTCAGCCCAAAGGAAAGAATGCTGACGTAAACCAAAAGACGCAGGGAAGAATCGGAATACCGCCAAAAGAATCGGCATCTGAAGCAACATAGGTAAACATCCGGCAAGAGGAGAGGCTCCGGATTCACGTTGCAATGCCATCATGTCCATTTGCTTTTTCATGCGGTCATCCGGATTCGGATATTTCGCATTGATTGCATCGATCTCTGGCTTCAGGATTCGCATTTTTGCAGAAGAAACGAACATTTTCCATTGAATTGGCATCAAAACCAGTTTCAATACCAGGGTCAACAAGAGAATTGCAATTCCTGCAGCGATTCCACTGTTCATGAACCAGCTAAACAACGGTTGAACAGCATATAGGTTAATCCAACGGAAAATTCCCCATCCCCAGTTCAGGATATCGTCGTAACCTTTATCATACGATTTCAACACTTTGTAATCGTTCGGTCCAAAATACCAGTTGAACGATGTCGTGCTGTTTTCAGTTGAATTCAATCCAAGGTTAAATGTAGATACATATGACTTAATGTGTGTATCGTATTTGTCGCTACCTTCTTTATAGGTATAAATCTTGAACTCAGTTCCTTTCTTCTCAAATGGCTTTTCCGGCTCAAGGATAGAAGAGAAGTAGCTTTGTTTGTAGGCAACCCAGTTTACATCTTGTTCGGCAACGGCTTTGTCACTGGAAATTTCATTTGTCCAATCCAACTCTCCGTCTGCATTTTGGAAACAAATCGTAGAAACTTTGCGTTGTTCAGAAAGCAGGCGTTCTGTTTTCAAAAATTTAAGGTTCCAGTTCATCAATACAGAGCTAGCAGGAACCTCTTTCGCCAAACCAGTCATTGTTACATCCAGTTTCAGGTCGTAACCATCTTTCAGGATATAGGTATAGCGAATACTTCCTTCGCCAAGTTCATGCTCCAGGACTAACTTATTTTTAGTCTTGGAGACAACTTTGAACGGTTTGTTTCCTGTTTTGTAGGTCTGACCTTTATAGCTGAATTCCAGTTCGTTCTTATTATCGCCTTTAAACAAACTAAGCGGAGTGATTTTCCCATCCTTCTTCGCATAGTTGTCGTATGACTCAAATCCTTTCAACTGCACTTCGTATACTTTACCACCTTTGTTTGAGAAGTCAACGATCAAATCTTTTGATTCCAAACGAGTGAATTCTTCTTTGAAGACAGTTGTATCTTTTTTAGGGGCTTCAGCATCAGTAGGTTTAGCACTGTTTGTTGCAGTAGTATCCTTAATGTCGATCTTTTTGGTTTTCTTTTCTTTAGCTAGTTTTTTGGCTTCTTCTTTCTTTTTCTTTTCAGCCAGTTCCTTCTGTTGTTTTTTCTTCTCTGCTTCAGAAGGTTGTCCGAGGTACATGTACCCGAATAAAAGCAAGGCAATTAAAGAGAAACCAATAATTGTATTTCTATCCATTTAAGTTATTTTTTGCTGTTTTCAATTGTAGCTTTTACGAATGCTACAAATAAAGGGTGAGGGTTATCTACAGTACTTTTATATTCCGGGTGGAATTGGGCACCAACGAACCATGGATGATCTGGAATTTCAACCACCTCTACCAATCCGGTTTCAGGATTTTTTCCAGTTGCAATCATTCCTGCTTTTTCAAATGCCGCAAGGTATTCGTTGTTGAATTCGTAGCGGTGACGGTGACGTTCAGTAATTGTTTCCGTTCCGTAAGCTTCTGAAACATGCGAGTTTGGCTTCAATTGACATTTGTAGCTTCCCAAACGCATGGTTCCACCCATATTGGAAATGTTCTTTTGCTCTTCCATCATTGAAATCACCGGGTACTTTGAGTCCTCAGCGATTTCCGTTGTATGTGCATCTTCGTATCCAAGAACATGGCGCGCATATTCAATAACCGCACACTGCATTCCCAAACAGATTCCGAAGAATGGTAGTTTATTTTCACGCGCGTATCGAACTGCTTCGATTTTTCCGGAAATTCCACGAGAACCGAATCCCGGGGCAACCAAAATTCCATCCAATCCTTCCAGTTCCTTTTTTATGTTTCCTTTCGTTAACGATTCCGAGTGAATCCACTTCACATTTACACGACACTCATTCGCTGCACCTGCATGAATGAATGCTTCCGAAATCGACTTATAGGAATCTTTCAATTCCACATATTTACCGATCAAACCGATTGAAATTTCTTTCGTAGGGTTCTTCAAACGTGTAAGGAATTCCTTCCATTTGGTAAGATCCGGAATACTGCGTGAAGGCAAGCCTAATTTTTCAAGAACTACCTTGTCCAATTCCTCAGCCTGCATCAATAACGGAACATCATAGATTGTTTCCGCATCACGCGATTCAATTACCGCATTCATGCTAACGTTACAGAACTTAGCGATCTTCTTGCGAAGTGTCAAATCCAATTCGTGTTCTGTTCTACAGCAAAGAATATCCGGCTGAACACCCAATTCAAGCAATTGCTTCACCGAGTGTTGTGTCGGTTTTGTTTTCAACTCACCTGCGGCCGCCAGATATGGAATCAATGTAAGGTGAACAACGATACAATCGTTTTCAAACTCCCACATCATCTGACGAACGGCTTCAACAAACGGAAGCGACTCAATGTCGCCAACTGTTCCTCCGATTTCCGTAATAACAATATCGAATTTCCCTGTTTTCCCCAAAATCTGAATACGCTCCTTGATTTCATCGGTAATGTGAGGAATAATCTGAACGGTTTTCCCAAGGAAAGCTCCCTGACGTTCTTTATCAATAACGCTCTGGTAAATTCTCCCGGTAGTTACGTTGTTTGCCTGAGATGTTGGTGTATTCAGAAAACGTTCGTAGTGACCAAGGTCAAGATCCGTTTCTGCTCCGTCATCTGTTACGAAACATTCTCCGTGCTCATAGGGATTCAATGTTCCCGGATCGATATTGATGTAAGGATCTAGTTTTTGGATGGTGGTAGAGTAGCCTCGTGCCTGTAATAATTTGGCTAACGATGCGGAGATGATTCCTTTACCCAAGGACGATGTTACTCCCCCGGTTACAAAGACATATTTGGTACTATTGGACATTTGAAAAAATTGTAACTACGGGGGGCAAATTTACAATAAAGTTGCGGATTGGAACGAAAGGTACGATCGAAGCTTTTGATTTTTTGTGAACAATTCGGCGAATCGTTTCTGAGATTCCGCGATTTGCCGTTGTGCACAGGTGAACGGCGACGAATACCCCCCCCAATCGGATTATTGCACAATTTGTTGTTATTTCAACATTGATTCCATCCGCTTAACACTTCTATCCACCGTTCTTCATAATTGACTATTGATCCAAAGGTCGCTATCATAAATTGGTTGAATGAAAATCACACTAATTCTTTAGTCGATGAAAACAGTGAAGATACTATTTGTGGGAGTTTTGCTTCAATTACCATCAGTTAATTGTTTTTATGCACAAACTGCTAACGCTAATATTCGTTTGTGGCTGAAAGCTGATGCAGGAACGAACACTACGACAAATGGTGCCGGAATTACTTCCTGGACCGATCAGGGGGGTGCCGGTAACAATCCTACAGTTACCATTCCGGGCGGAGCTACTGTAACTTACAGCAATACGTCAACCTACGCCGGTGCGACGTTCTTCAATTACAATCCTTCCATCCGTTTTAACGGTGGGTACCTGCTTTTTCCGGATGCTTTTGCTTCAGGGATGAATGGTTTGGCTGCGAGCATTTTTTACGCATTAAGCGTTGTCAATACAACGCCAACGACAACGAATAGCACTTGGGGAGAGTTACATAATTTTAGCGCCGGTTCCGGGACGATTTATGTTCCATTCCCAATGAATCCTTCGGGTACGGGATACTATTACATGGATGATTTTGGAGCTACAATGTCTGGTGTTGCTCCGTTTGCAACTGTAAATGCATACGATAGAAACAATACATCAACTACCGATCTTCAGTACAACCTGGTTACCAATATGCAGTTGCCTGTAATCTACAATGCGGAAAATAACGGCGCAGCATCATCCTGGACGGCGAAAACCTTTTTGAACGGTTCGCTTCGTTCCAATTATTCGGTTACTGCAGCACCTGCTTATAAAAACGGTGTAGCAGGAAATGTAACTGTTTTTAAGGGGGACGGTCCATCCGGAGGTGTTCCAACTATTCCACTCAATTGCTCGGCTTCAGAGGTATTGTTGTTTACGACGAACCTCCCGGCTAATGAAAAATCGAATGTGGATTCTTATCTGGCAATTAAAAATGGTGTGACCTTATTGCAAACTGTTGGTACAAATTATACGGCATCTGCTTCTACGACTATAAAATGGGCCAACGATGCGAATGTGATCTGGAGCGCTGCTACAAACGGAACCTATAAGAACAATATCATTGGAATTGGAAAAGATAATCTGACTTCACCGATTTTGCATCAACGTCAAAGTCGTTCGGTGAACACAGCAAGTAACGGGAACGCAATCGCCATTTCAACACAAACACTTGCCGGAATGAATGCGGGTAACGCGACGAATATTTCCGTTGGTAACAGTTACTTTATGGTTGCAGATAATGGTGGATCGATGGCCGCTTCGAATCCAACAGCAAGTCAAATTCCTGCTGGTATTGTTAACCGTGTTACACGTCAATGGCGTGTTCAGGCAACCAATTTTACGCAGGATGTGACGATCGCATTTGATATTTCTCAGCTTTCCGGTTCAGTGAATCCTGCTGATTTGCGTTTGCTTATTGATGCAGTTGATAATGATGGGAACTTTACGAATTCAACCATTTTTTCGGGACCAGGTGGGATTGCACCGCAGCAAAATGCAACGTTTCCGAATCTATATGAATTCCGTGGAATTACATCGGCACAGCTTGGAGCAACTAACTTCCTCTTTACACTCGGTACAGTGGCCTGGACAACACCGTTGCCGGTTACATTGTCAAGCTTTGAAGCAGCATGCGACGGAGGATCGGTTGAACTGAACTGGTCTACTGAAAGTGAACGCAATTTTGATCGTTTCGTTGTTGAACGTTCAACAGACGGAGTGAATTTCTTTGAAGTTGTTGCTGTCAAGGGGCACGGAGATGCAGATTCTCCGAACTTTTATCACAGCACATTAACTGAAGTTTATGGAGTTAACTATTACCGTCTAAAGCAAATTGATAAGAGTGGTGGTATTTCGTTTTCAGAATTGACCACAGCGAACTGTACGCAAACTGAGGAAATTACATTCTATCCGAATCCGGTAAATACGGGTGGAACAGTGTCGTGGTGGGCAAATGAACCGTTCAAAAATGATGTTAAAATAGAAATCATTGACCTCTCAGGTAAGCATGTAGTGGAGGAGACACTGGAAGCTGGATTAATCGCTGGCAGTTTGTCAACGGTACTAACAGTCAAAGGGATGTATTTCATTCGGCTGAATGTTCCGGGAAAACAAGTGCAAACGGTAAAATTGATAGTAGAATAGCAGTATTAGAAGTTAGGTAAGCAATTCCAGTGTTTAGAAAAGACCCGGTGAAAACCGGGTTTCCTGATCTCAATCAGAATAAAAGATGGTTAACAGTTCAACATCAATTAATACCGCTCATCATTCGTGACTTTCCACTCCTCACAAATGACTGTGTTTCAGCTTATCCTCGCTCTACATTTGGTTCGGTTTACGCTTTTTAATTCACTTACTATGAAAAAGTTCTCAAGATTAATTACAACCGGAATATTGTTGCAGTTCTTACTGGTGAAATGTTCTTTTGGGCAAACTGCAAATTCAAACATCCGTTTGTGGTTGAAGGCAGATGCCGGAACGAATACCACAACGAATGGCGGTGGAATTACCTCCTGGACAGATCAGGGGAGTGGTGGAAATAACCCTACAGTAATGATTCCGTCCGGAACAATTACTTACAATAACACATCTACTTATACCGGGGCGACTTTTTTTAATTACAATCCATCCATCACGTTCAACGGTGGGTACCTTCAGTTTCCGGATGCCTTTGCTTCTGGAATGAATGGAAGTGCTGCCAGTTTGTTTTATGCTTTCAGCATTTTGAATACGACACCAACCAGTACAATGTCGACACAGCAGGAAATTCACAATTTTAGTTCAGGGTCGAACATTGTCTATTGCCCTTTTCCTTATAATAACGGATCCACGACACAGTATGCAGATGATTTTGGGTGTTCGGCCACTTCTCCCATAACGTATAATTTCTACGCAAAGTATTCTGCGGCAACGCAATACAATGCGGTAACGAACATGCAGTTGCCTGTACTATACATTTCTGAAAATGCAGGGTCCGGTACTTCCTGGACTTCACGTTCATACTTGAATGGTACCATGAGGTACAATGCTAGTGGTTCTAATACACCTCAGTATAAAACAAATGGTGTTTGGGGGCCAGTTACAATTTTTAAGGGCGACGAAGGAACAACACAGGCGCTGCGAAATTCAGTTACAGAAGTGCTGCTATTCAATACAAATATTCCTGCCAATGAAAAATCTAATATCAATTCTTATCTGGCGATTAAAAATGGAGTAACCCTTTTTCAGACTACAGCGACGAATTATACGGCTTCTGCTTCAACCACTATTAAATGGGCGAATGATGCCAACGTAATCTGGACTGCAGCCACGAATGGAGTGTATAAGAACAATATCATTGGAATTGGAAAGGACAATCTGACTTCTCCCATTCTACATCAGCGCCAAAGTCGTTCGGTGAATACAACAGCTAATGGTAACATAGTTGCAGTTTCAACGCAAACGCTTGCCGGCACAAATACAACAAACGCAACCAATATTACATTGGGTAACAGCTATTTCATGGTTGCGGACAATGGCGGTTCCATTATAGCATCCAGTCCTACGAATACGCAGGTTCCTGCCGGAATTGTGAATCGTGTAACGCGCCAATGGCGTGTAGAAGCGACCAATTTTACACAGGATGTGACGATTGCCTTTGATATTTCGCAGCTTTCGGGAGCCGTAAATCCCTCTGATTTACGTTTGTTAATTGACGCTGTAGATAATGACGGAAATTTTACAAATTCCACAATTTGGTCCGGACCGGGAGGAGTGGCTCCTCAGCAGAACGCAACATTCCCCAATTTATACGAATTCCGTGGAATTACTTCCGCGCAACTGGGAGCGGCAAACTTCCTTTTTACCCTTGGAAGCGTAGCCTGGACAACACCACTGCCTGTTACACTTGTTGATTTCGCCGCAGATTGTGACGGTGAAGCGGTTGCTTTGAACTGGATAACGGAGAGTGAGCATAACTTCGATCGATTTGTAATTGAACGTTCTGCTGATGGGTATGATTTCTTCGAGGTGGAATCAATTAAAGGATCCGGAAATTCAACTACTCCAAAATATTATCGCATGGATACGGAGTCGATGGGTATAGGGTATTTCCGCCTGAAGCAAATTGATAATAATGGAATGATTTCGTTTTCACCGGTTGTTTCTGCGAACTGTTCTGACGTAAACGGAATTCAATTCTTTCCGAATCCGACCGCAAGCGGTGAAGAGGTAAACTGGTGGGTTGATCAACCCTTTAAATCAGATGTTTTGATTGAAATCCTTGATTTATCGGGGAAATTATATGGAACTCAGGTTCTGGAAAAAGAAGTTAACGGCGGTATAATTCCAACCCTTGGGTTAGAAAAAGGAATGTACCTGATCCGATTGACAAATGCGAGTAATAAGACACAAATACAGAAACTTGTCATTGATTAGTAGTAGCAGTTAGGTTTTCTGGTTTCTGTATTTAGCTGATGGGTCGGAGGGGAAAACCGGCCCTTCATGCGTTTCCGGAAAGTTTAGGTTTGAGCGCGTAATTTCTGTCACACAGATTCAGGCGTTGAATCATTAGTAGAGTCCGCCATCGTTCAGGAAGGTACTAAAGTAGAACTTAGCTTTTCGGGTCTCTTTTTTCGTAAACACATTGTTCCCCATTGAATCCAAACGAGGATAATGAGGTGTGTTTCGTTCGATACGTTTAGGTAAGATCAATAAGTCATGCGTGAAACGGTTTTGGATCAGGTGACGCGTTTGTTCACTATCACGACCAATTCGTCCTCCAACGAATTGATTGTAAGGCACAAGGTGTTTGACTTCTGCGTACAATATCCCATGGTTTAACCTTCCGTATGGAAGTGGTGTAAGATCACGGTAACCACTTGGGGCTTTCTTCATCGGAGTTTTGTTCCAGACAGAGTTTCGCGTTTCGCCCGTCCATAGCTGAATTCCGATGGTGAATTTATTGATCGAATCACGGTAAGAAGCTGCAATGTTTCCAGTTCTGAACCGGTCTTTGGCTTGTCCACCGAAAACGTCGTTTTCAAACTGGATATCCACACGGCCAATACCAAGGTTCCATGTTCCGGACCGCTGACTTGTTTCTTTGTTGTCGAAATACCAGAGGTAAGCATAACCGAGTGAGTAGCTGCTCTTTTGTTGGTGAAGCGCTCCGGAATATTCGAATTGTACCGGGTTGTTCAAAGGACCGCACATCAGAACAGCACCAAGTTCGTGACGCCATTCGTACATGTTGTTCCTGTTTCCCAGGTTATTGCCAAACATGCGAATTCGTGTTCCGGCATTTAATTGAGCGTATTGACAACCAACATAACCATTGAACCCAAGGCCAACACTGCTTTGGTGACTTCCAATGGTGAACAACAAACTGACTTTCCCTCCGGCATTGAAATCGAATTTCTGAGCCGAAAGAGAAGTTGCTATAAAAAGGATGGATATGGAAGTTAATTTCCGCACAGTGCTAGTATACCAAAAGATTTGCCAAAGTAAACAACTTGCGAATGTTTTGTGTTTTGAATATGAGTTAAACCACTATTATTTTTCAAAGGAATGAGAAAACGGCTAATATATTGGATCCTGCAGTTGGTTGGGTGGATTTTTGCATCCCTTTCGATCTGGTTTGCGAATACCGTTCATGAACCAGACGCAGATTATCCCAAAACAATTTTGGGACGTTTACTGGTTCTGTTTAGCATCGCCTTTTTTGGTATGGTCTTTTCCCATTTAATGAAACTGCTTATTGAAAAATTGAAATGGCCTCAGCTACCTTTTTCCAAAATGATCCCACTAGTACTGGTAGCGTGTATGTTTTTTAGTTTTTTGGGAGCTCTGGGACTTGATTTCACATTGTTTTTAATTGCACCACCTGATCGGATGTTAGCCATTACGGAAGTCATAGCTGATGCCTATACAATGTTGGGACTGAATGTCGTTTGGGCAGCGGTGTATTACTCTGTTTATTTTTACAATGAATCCAAAAAACAGGAAGACAACAATGTGCGTTTGAAATTCGAGAAAAATGAAATTGAATTGCAGGTACTTCGGTCTCAGTTGAATCCTCATTTTTTATTCAATTCACTCAACACTGTTCGGGCATTGGTGGATATCAACCCGACACAGGCGAAAAAAAGTGTTACTCACCTGGCGAATATGCTTCGAAAATCACTGACAAGTGGAAAACTTCGTCTGATTACCCTGAGAGAAGAATTGGAAATTGTACAAGAATACCTGGAGCTTGAAAAGGCCAGGTTTGAAGAACGGTTACACATTCATTGGTCTCATGATCAGGGCCTCGATAATTTATTGATACCACCATTTATTCTGCAGACGCTTGTTGAAAATGCTGTAAAACATGGTGTTACAAAGATTATTGCCGGTGGAAATCTCTACATTATCACACAACAAAAGAAAGACTCAGTTTGCATTCGCGTTGAAAATGACGGAAAGTTGGGGAGTGGGATTGACACAGGGATCGGTGTGGAAAATACCATACGAAGGTTGTGTTTGGAATATGGAAACAGGGCAGGATTTTCACTCTATGAAAATGGAAATCGGGTTATTGCTGAAATTGAAATCCGTTAGAATCAAATATTCAACCTGATAATCAGAACATTAAGTCATAGATCGGTTTTCATAGTTTTTTTGTTAAAATGAATTGAAAACCTTTACTTTAGTCACATGCGAAGAAAGAAAGAGATATGGTTCCTGATCGGTCAGGTGCTGTATTGGTTTACACTTGCCGGTTTTCTTTTCCTGTTGAATTTCCTTTCGGATAAGGATCTGGCTCTTTCTATACCCCAAATCATAACATCTTTTCTTTTTCCCGTTTTTGGGATTTTAATGTGTTATCTCATAAGAGCTGTTTTTTTTCGTTTCGGTTGGATGAAAATGAATTGGCTGTTTTTTCCACGCGTTCTTATGTCGATAGTTTTCGGAGGAATAATCATGGCATTCTTCACGAATATCGCGTTTTATTTCACAGGCGCTACTGACAAGGATTTTAACCCGGTGGCAGATGCCATCATTTTGTCCATCTTTATCTTATTTTGGATGATTGTTTTCTGCATCATTCAATTTGCTAATCGATCGATGGACAATGAGCTGAAAAATGAGCAATTGCAATCGGAAATGACAGAAATGGAGCTGCAGATTCTTCGTTCTCAGTTGAATCCACATTTTTTGTTCAATTCCCTGAATACAGTTCGTGCGTTGGTTGATCTCAATCCTCACCAGGCGAAAGAAAATGTGACCCATCTGGCAAATATGCTTCGAAAATCGCTGACCAGCGGAAAACTGAGGATGATTACGCTGAAAGAGGAGTTAGAATTGGTTGCTGAATACCTCGAACTGGAAAAGGTGCGTTTTGAAGACCGACTCAGAGTTCGTTGGATGACCGATAGTCGATTGGATGATTTCCATGTGCCGCCATTCATTATACAAACACTTGTTGAAAATGCGGTAAAACATGGCGTTACCAAATTGATTTCAGGTGGGGAAATTGCTATCATCACGCAGAAAAAGGAGGGACTGGTTTCATTGCGCATCGAAAATGAAGGCAAGCTCGGCAAAACATCGGATACCGGGATTGGACTTGTGAATACTTCAAAAAGATTGTTAATTGAGTATGAAGGCAGAGCAGAATTTTCATTGATTGAATCGGAAGATCGGGTTATTGCCGAAATCAAAATCCGGGATAAAGCGGCTAATTAAGATTTGATGAGAAAACGGCCTTTTATGCAACGATTAAATCGTAATTTCGGTTCATGTCTCTGGTAAAGCGAATTTTTTATTGGCTCTGTCAAGTTCTCTTCTGGGGATCGCTGGTTGGGCTAATAAAATGGTCGAACAGTTTGGACTACGACCCCAAATTTGATAGCATTGCTTACGTGGTTTCCCGTTATGTTTTTCTTGTTTTCGGAATAGTGATTAGTCACAGTTTTCGCTGGTTACTTCTCAGCCTGAAATGGAACAAACCTCAGTTATTATATCTGTTTCCAAGGTTATTGATTTTGTCTGTTTGTGGGGGAGTTCTATTGGCTGTCATTTTTAACATACCACTGAGTCTGGCGGGAATGACTAGTGTTCAGGACATTTCGGTGGATGCGATTATCAGTATGATGTTGTTTGTCGTTTGGTTCGTAGGCTATTATGCAATCAAATTCTCGTTCAAAACGCAGGAACAGGAGGCTGATAACGATCAACTTCGATCGGAGAAAAACGAAATCGAATTGCAGGTGCTTCGTTCTCAACTGAATCCACACTTCTTATTCAATTCCCTGAATACAGTTCGCGCGTTGGTTGATATTGACCCTGAACTCGCAAAAACAGGGATTTCCCGTCTTGCTCACTTGTTGCGTAAATCGTTAATTTCAGGCAAGAAAAATCTGATTACCCTGCAAGAGGAATTTGAAATTGTGAACGAGTACATAGAATTGGAGAAAATACGTTTCGAAGATCGTGTTCGGGTATCTATCAACCACGATAAAGATCTGGATAATGTGTGTATCCCACCGTTTATTATTCAAACTCTGGTAGAGAATGCAATGAAGCATGGAATAACTAAATTGGTCGATGGCGGTATGATTACCGTAACTACTTCGCAGAGCGATGCTTCAGTGTTTATCCGGATTGAAAACGATGGAAAACTTTCGCTGTCGACTGATACCGGAGTAGGACTCGAGAATACCATTCGAAGATTAGAACTTGAGTACAAAGGAAAAGCCAGTTTTGAACTGTACGAAACACCAACAACTGTTGTTGCTGAAATTGAAATAAGAAATTAGGAAATGAGAACCATTATTGTTGATGATGAACGCCTTGCGCGCGAAGAGTTGAAACGATTGTTGAATGACATCCCGGAGGTAGAAATCATTGGTGAAGCATCCAATCCGTTGGAAGCCATTGAGAAGATTAATGAATTAAAGCCAGATTTGATTTTTCTGGACATTGAAATGCCTGTGATGTCAGGTTTGGAAATGTTGAAGAAGCTGAATGAAATCCCGAAAGTAATTTTCACTACGGCTTTCGAGAATTACGCTGTTCAGGCGTTTGAGGCCAATGCTGTAGATTACCTGCTGAAACCTGTGGAGGCTTCCAGATTATCGGATTCTGTAAAGAAGCTGAATCAAAAGGATGACGATTTCCTGACTGCGGAAACTGAAATTTCTTCACGTTCGCATCGTAAGTTAACTGTAGAAGACTCGATTTTTTTGAAGGATGGTGAGAAGTGTTTCTTCATTAAGCTTGGTAATATTCGCTGGATTGAAAGTGAAGGTAACTATGCCCGTGTTTATTTTGATCAATCAAAAATATTGATTCTTAAAACATTAAATGGTCTCGAGGATAGACTGGATGAAAACGTGTTCTTTCGCGCAAATCGAAAAAGCATTGTCAACGTAACTGAGATTAAGACTATCGAAAACTGGTTTAACGGTGGCCTGCTTCTTGAATTATCCGCAGGTGAAAAGATCGAAGTTTCCCGTCGTCAGGCGGTACGTTTTAAGGAATTCTTTATGCTTTGATTCCCTGTGTTTCCGATTCTTATTCTTCGAAACACCTTTCGAACTGACGGGGAATTGAAGCCTGATTACACGTGATAAGTTGAGAAGACCGTCGCGTGTGTAGCGTACCGAGAAAACGGTGTTGGGCTTAATCAACTAACGTTATTCCGTTCTCGCCAATGAGAATGAGGCGTTGTTTGTACAGGTTTCCTACAACTTGCTTGAATACTTTCTTGCTCCATCCTGTTGCGCGCTCAATCTCATCAGGAGATGATTTGTCGGTGAGGTGAAGGAATCCTTCATTTTCAGAAAGCATCTGCAATAATTTTCGGGAAAGGCCTTCAACCTTGTCGTAACCTTCAGGTTGAAGCACGATATCAACTTTTCCATCTTCGCGAACGCGTTTCACAAAGCCCGCCAGACGGTAACCCATTTTTAGTGTCTGACGAATATCGGAATTGAAGATTAACCCCTGATATTGGTGATTTACAATCACTTTTACACCCAATTCAGTGCGTTCACAAACAACGAGTTCTACTTTTTCGTTTACCTTCAAATCCTCTTCGGAAGCGGGTTTCAAATGACGATGAATACGCGTTGTTCCAACAAGTCGGTGTGTGGCTTCGTCGACATACACGTAAATCAGGTAATATTTTCCTTCTTCCAGTTTTTTAGGTTGTTCACGATAAGGAACAAACAAATGCTTCTCAACTCCCCATTCAAGGAAAGCTCCGTATTGGTTCAGTTCCATTACCTGAAGTACAGCAAACTGATTGACTTCAACCTTTGGGGTTAGGGTAGTGGCAATGATGCGATCTTCTGAATCTTTGTAAATGAATACATTGACCATATCGTCTTCCTGAAGATTCGGATCAACGTATTTGTGCGGTAACAACACGTCGTTTCCTTCTTCATCTTCCAAATAAGCACCGTGATTTGCAAAACGGTCCAAGCGCAATTCGTTCCAAGCCCCTAATTTCATAGGTGCAAAGGTAATGCTTAATCTAAACTGTAAGGACTTTAGAAATAGAGGTTTCCGGATTGTTTCGCAGCAATGATCATGCAAGGAAGTTTTTCTTCATTGGTAATCAGTGACTGAGCAAAGGAATCAAACTGTGGCAACAAGCTTTCCGAGTGGTAAGCAATTGCAATCATGTTTGCCTTTGTATCGGTAACGTACTGGCGAACTTTTTTTGCGTAAGACCCACCTGATTTCAACAGGTTAACCTCACACTTAGCGCCTTTTTCGTCGTATTTGTTACGGATCAGCAATACGCGATTTTTGATTTGTTGAGAAAGGCCTTCATCGTTTTGTTTTTCACCGATAACGTGAACGGTTGCATCAAACATTCGCGCCAAATCTCCCGCCGAACTTACAATTTGTAAGCTTTCTTTCGTAAGGTCTATCGGAACAACAATGTTCTTAATGTCCGTGTGATGTGTATCCTTTTGAACAATGATGAACGGTACATCACAGGAAGTGATTACTTTCATTGCGAAGCTACCGGTTAGACGCTGGAAGCCTTTTATACCGTGAGTTCCCATGATAATCAACTGGGCATGTTCACGGTTGGCAATGTTCGAAATTTCTGTAAAAATATCACCGGCTGCTACTAAAATAGTCAGTTCGACATTTGCCGGAACCGTCTTTTTGGAAACGATTTCTTTCAGGCGTTGTTCGGTTGCAGGAATCTTTGCTTTGTTGTCAACAAGATTCAATACCATGATCTCGGTTTTCACGTGTGTACCTAGAAATAAAGCGTAATCCAGAGCGGCATTTCCGACTTCAGTGAGGTCATGTGGTACGATGTACAGGTTTCTACTCATCTCGCAAAGTTTTCACCAAAATAGAAAAAAATCACACTGCTGATACAAGTACTTTTTAACAGCCAGATGTTTATGAGCAGATGAATAATTTTAACGAACATTGGCTGCACTTTTCGGTGAGTGGTACCTTCCGGCGTTTATAAGGTGGTACTTTTGCCTTATGTTACCGTTGATAATTTTAAGCATTTTTCTGGGTTCTGAGGTCATACTGATTTTGGAAGCCATTAGCGTTGATCCGTTCATTGGCGGAATTGTAGGTGGAATTCATGCGCTGGCGCTTTTGGCTAGTTTGTTTATTCTGATCTCCAGCTTTCGAAGAAGACAAAAGACAACGAACTATAAACGCGGATTCAGTGCTTTCGGGACAACGATTCTATTGGTGGTTCCGGCTATCGCTTCACTTATTCCCGGACTGATTTTCCTGATTACGGGTTACCTGACGGTCTGGTATATTACAATGGGGATCTGGACCGCATTTACACTGGCAATAGTCTATGGAATTCTGCGCGGACGCTGGTCATGGAAAGTACACAATGTGGAACTGAAATTTGAAAACCTTCCTGCCGAAATGGATGGAACTACAGTTGTTCAAATTAGTGATATTCACATCGGTAGCTTCTTTAATTTATACCATAAGGTGAAGCCTGCAATTGATAAAATCAATGCGTTGAAAGCCGATTATTTAGTATTCACAGGGGATTTGGTGAATAACATTGTGTCAGAAGTGAATGGCTGGGAGCCACTGCTTCAATCCATGCTTGCCAAAAAAGGAAAGTTCAGTATTCTGGGAAACCACGATTACGGTGATTATGTGTCCTGGGAGAATGAAGGAATGAAGTCGAAGAATTTGAATGAGTTAATTGAGAAACACCGCGAAATCGGGTTCACTCCGTTATTGAATTCGGCGGTCGAATTGCATCCGGATTTCTATTTGTTGGGAGTAGAGAATTGGGGAAGTGGTGGTTTTCGTCAGAGCGGAAAACTAAGTGAAACACTTGAGAATGTACCTGAAAAGGCATTCAAGCTATTACTGTCCCATGATCCGAGTCATTTTGATGAACAGGTGGTTGGAACGGACATTGATCTGACACTTTCCGGACATACGCACGGTATGCAATTTGGTATTGAGCGTTTTGGAATCAAGTGGAGCCCTGTTTCGTTACGGTATAAGAAATGGGCCGGGTTGTACAATGTCGGCAAACAGTTCTTATATGTAAATCGTGGGTTTGGCTACCTTGGTTTTCCCGGAAGAGTAGGGATTTACCCTGAGATTACGCACATTGTGTTGCGGAAAGGATGATCTGCCCTTGTTCCTCGATACAAGTTTCTCATCCTTCGAAACTTTACTCAAACGCCTAAGGCGGAGTTATCGAGAACACGGGGAACCTACAACGGCAATCTAAATTGATATGTCCCATCATTCGGAGTAGGGAACTGGCATTCCATCCCGAGATTTTCTGCTAATTCTTTGATAATAGAAAGCCCAAGTTTTCCTGTACTTTGAGAACCTTCGAAATCGAAATGTGCGCCACTATCGGAAATGGTAAGCTGTAACTCGTTTGTTTCTGAAATACGGAAGGTGATCTGAAGTTTGTTGTTATTCGAAATATGAAGACTGTGCTTCAGTGAGTTAATCAGAATTTCCGTTGTGATTAAACCAAGGTTCATAGCCACTTTAGATGCTACCTGAAGCTCAGAGAATTCAACTACTTCATCCAGTTGAGCTGAGATTTCGGGGTATGAATTTTTGAATTCTGTTAGCAACTCATTCATGTAATCGGAAAGGTTTACCGCAGTGTAACTGTGAGTTTGGATCAGTAAGTCATGAATCTTTTTGATACTTTGAATCCGTTGTTCGTATTCGTTCAGGAAGTTGATTAATTCTTCGTTCCGGGCATCTGCTTTTTTCAAACGAATCAGGCTAATCAGAATCCCAAAGTTGTTATTGATACGGTGATTCATTTCCCGCATCAGGATATCTTTTTCAGCGAGTGCAGCAGCTAATTTGTTTTGTACGGCTCTTCGTTGACGCGCTTCCAGGCTAGCAGCGAATACAGTTGCACAACTGAAAGCGAATGATTGTTCGGTTGGCGTAAATTGCTTTACTTTTTCACCCGTTTTTTCGAAGCACATCACACCAATAAGTTCACCGTTTATCCGTAAAGGCACATCCATCAGGGAAATTATTTCGTTGGGGATGGCATAGAGCTTTGTGAATTCTTTGGTGAGCGGGTGATCAAAGATATTTGGCGCTATGATCAGTTTGTTTTCATAAAGGCCATCGAAGTAGATTGGGAAATCATCTCTGCGCAGAATACTTTCCTTCTTCAGGAGTTTCGTTCGGCTATCGTATTCACCGACAGAAATCAGCGCCTTACGATCCGCATCGAATAACCAGGCACTAATACGTTCAATACGAAGGGTTTTGACAATCCGGGTAGAAAACTCCCAAATGAGTTTATCGATGTCATCGCGCTGAAGCACGTGAATTTTAGAGATGCTGTCTAACTCCTGAAGTAGATCTACCGTTTCGTCAACTGATTGCATAATACGTAGTCTTGGTTATGTCACTAAATATAAAAAAAGGAACAATAGAAAACCAAAACACACTGATAATCAGTTAATAGTTTGTTCTGTTGAATGGATAACCGGTTGTTTTTGATTGGAATAAAGAGGAATGTTGAGACGATTCAAATCAACAGGACTTAGTCGTGTTTTTCCAGTTTCAGCAACGCATCATTCTCTTTCATTTTTCGGTTGAGGTGAGGATCGTCAGATTTAAGTCCGGAAGCCATTAAATAATACTCCTGAGCAGAACTGTAGAGTTTCTCATTGAATAAGTAATCTCCAATAAGAACCAGGTTATGGAATTGAAGTTCTTCCCCAGATAGTTGATTTGTCGACTGACCTGCGCTCAACTGTTGAGTGATTTCTTCAATTTTTGCTTTTGGGTAAGGATCCGAAGATTTGAAATTCGTAGCCCGGGTATAATACTTTAGCGCATTCGCATAGTCTTTCTGGCTGTAGTATTTATCCGCCGCAGCGATGACCTTTAGGTACTGTTTCTCCTCTTCGGCCGCTGTTTCTCTTTCAGAAATAGCCTGCACACTATCCTTTCGTTCATTACACAACTTGCAGGATCCGCTCATTTCGTCGGCTCGGTCAAACAACGCCCAAAGGAGGGAGGTGGTTGAATGGTAGCCTTCTACATCAAACGGGGCTTTCCGGTATGCTGTAAATAGCGAATCGGTAATATCAAATGTTGCTTGTCCTGAAATCATCCGATTCTTCAAAGCAGTGATTTCAGAATGTGTTACGACATGCTTTGCTTGTCCTAAAGCCGTTGAGCCCGAAAGTATAGTCAGGATGAAAAGCGTGGCCTTAAAGTTCATGCTTACAGATAATGAACTATTGTCCGCTCTCCAAACGCTTCTGACGCTGCATTGGATTTTCATTCGTCTGTTTCTCCTGGAAAAGCTGGTAACGTGTAGCGGCAGCCTTCGGTGGATAACAGTTGTCTGAGGTATTACAGTCCGCTGTTTCCAGGAATGGATCAAAAAGGATTTCCTTCGCTTCTTTATCGAAAATGAAGACTTTTGTCACTGTTTTCTGATCCATGCGCCAGATTTCGGCAGGAATGCGAATTACCTGAGTGGTTCCGTCTGTAAACGTAGCCTGTACAATCAATGGAGTCACCAAACCACCAACATTCGTGAAGGATACCTCATAGAAATGTTTGTTGGAATTCAATAACGCTTTTTGTTCCGGAGTCAGCTTCGCCTGGAAGTCTTCGTATTCTTTTTTGTCCAGTTTATCTACTTCGTAGAAGTTGTGCGTTGCATAGAAATCATCAATATTTGCATCCTTCTCGTTAACCGTCTGCTTGATGCTTTCTTTGTTTCGAATATCACCGATGAACTGTTGTTTACTTTCGTCGGCTTGCTGTTTCATTGCTTTTTCAACTTCCGGATTGTTTGTGTTCATCTGGAAATGCTTTACATAGTCCATAGAAACGTCAACGTATTCGGTTCCGAAGAACCAACCACGCCAGAACCAATCCAAATCCACTCCGGAAGCGTCTTCCATCGTGCGGAACAGATCAGCCGGAGTAGGGTGCTTGAATTTCCAGCGTTCGCAGTATACTTTGAACGAGTAATCAAACAATTCACGACCCATAACGGTTTCACGAAGAATGTTCAACGCCGTAGCCGGCTTTCCGTATGCATTGTTTCCGAATTGCCAGATCGATTCTGAGTTAGTCATGATCGGTGAAATGAACTGCTGATCGCCTTTCATGTAATCTGTGATCATATACGCAGGTCCACGTTTTGACGGGTATCCGCGTTCCCATTCCTGTTCGGTCAGGTATTGCACAAATGTGTTCAATCCTTCGTCCATCCATGACCACTGGCGCTCGTCCGAGTTGATAATCATAGGGAAGAAATTGTGTCCAACTTCATGAATGATAACTCCCCACATTCCATATTTCGTTGATTCGCTGTATGTTCCGTCTTCATTTGGACGTCCACCGTTAAAACAAATCATTGGGTATTCCATTCCGATTTGATTCGCGTGCACGGAAATCGCAACCGGGTAGGGGTAATCAACTGTATATTTTGAGTAGGTCTGAATTGTGTGAGCGACCAATTTCGTTGAATAACGCTCCCAAAGCGGGTTTCCTTCTTTCGGGTAGAACGACATACACAAAATGTTTTTGCCATTTACAACAGTGTTTTGTGCATCCCACATGAATTTTCTGGAAGTTGCAAAAGCAAAGTCGCGAACATTTTTCGCTTTGAAAATCCAGGTTTTTGTTCCGCTGTCTTTCGTCTTTTCGTTTTCAACCGCTTCGTCCTGAGTGACGATCAACACCGGTGCATTAGCGGTTTTGGCCTTAGCCATACGCTCTTTCTGAGCTGCAGTCATTACAGCGTTTGCGTTTTGCAGTTCTCCTGTTCCGGCAACGATATGATCGGAAGGAACGGTAATAGAAACCTGGTAATCACCGAACGGAAGCGTAAACTCACCTTTTCCAAGGAATTGCTTGTTTTGCCATCCTTCTACATCATTGTAAACGCACATTCGAGGGAAGAACTGAGCGATAGTGTACAAGTAATTCTGATCCTTTTCAAAGTATTCATAACCTGAGCGTCCGCCAACTTTCATACGGTCGTTGATATTGTACCACCATTTTACTTTGAATGAGATACTCTGATTCGGCATAAGTGGTTTAGCGGGATCAATACGCATCATTGTTTTGTTGATCGCGTATTTCATCTTCTCACCATTCACAGTGGAAACCGACTCAATGTTGTAACCACCTTCGAAAACCATTAGTTTGCGCTCAACATCTTTGATGGATTTGAAATCTTCCATTTTTTCCACTTCAATCAAACGAGTGTCGGAGTTTGGCTGGTAGATATTCTGATCCAGTTGTAACCACAGGTATTCCAACACGTCAGGAGAGTTATTGGTATACGTAATGGTTTCCTCGCCTGAGATGATCTGTTTTTCATCGTTCAGCGTGATGGAAATGTTGTAATCTGCTTTTTGCTGATAGTAATTGTGTCCGGGAGCTCCGGCAGCAGTTCTGTACTCATTCGGAGTGGGTAACTCCATATCGAGTTGAGCAAACTTGGACTGCGCCATTGCTGCAGATCCTACAACTAAAAAGGGAATCAGTAGTTTCATAAACTGAGGTTTTGACTGCGTTTGTGTGGAAGGAAAACAGCGGTGTGATCCTTGCCTTTGACTTTGAATATCAATTTGTTTTGCTGATCCGGAAACTGATCCATCAGCATGTCGAATGATGCGGTATAATCGTTGGTTAATGTAAGTTTCTGAGAAGTCATATAGAATTGAACCATTCCACGTTTGTCGACTTCGAAACCGATCAGCGTAAATTGAGCACTGGTTTCACCGAATTTCATCGAAAATCCTTTGTTGATGAAATCCTGAAGTTTCCGGATCATCGCAGAATCCTTATAATGATCTTCCAGTTCGCGAATTGTAATGCCAACAGTATTGAGGGCATCTTCCGTTTCGTGTGCACTTGCAATCACGGTGGCTTCCAGAACGGAGTCCTTTTGGTTGTAACTCACTTCAGCAAAGGCAAAGAAATACTCGTGCGCCGAAACGATTGAAGTACTCAAACAAAGGAATGCAAAAAGTAAAACTGACCTCATAACTGTGGTGAATTCGAACAAAAATAATCTTTTGTCGAGAAGTAGAGTTGTCATTTTCAGTCAACTCGACGGGCGGTGTCTCGACTCCGCTCGACAACCGATTTTTTTCGTTGAATTGTTTTGCGTTACTTGTTTCCCTTCGCGTGATCGGCGAGGAACTGTGCCAAACCGTTATCTGTAAGCGGGTGTTTTGCAAGAGCAAGAATCGCGCTTAGCGGTCCGGTCATTACATCAGATCCGATTTCTGCACATTGAATAATATGCATCGGGTGACGAATAGAAGCCGCAAGGATTTCCGTTTCGAATCCGTAGTTGTCGTAAATGATTCGGATTTGCTGAATCAGGTCTAGTCCGTTTGTGGAAACGTCGTCCAAACGACCAACGAACGGAGAAACGTAAGACGCACCTGCTTTTGCGGCCAACAAAGCTTGTCCGGCGCTGAAAATCAACGTACAGTTCGTTCTGATTCCTTTTGATGAGAAGTATTTGATTGCCTTGATTCCGGCAGGAATCATAGGGATTTTAACAACAATGTTTTTATGCAATTCGGCAAGAGCTTCACCTTCACGAATCATTCCTTCGAAGTCTGTTGCAATTACTTCGGCGCTTACCGGACCATCAACAATCTTACAGATATCCACGTAATGCTTCAGGATGTTGTTTTGTCCTGTGATTCCTTCTTTGGCCATCAATGAAGGGTTAGTGGTCACACCATCAAGGATTCCAAGATCGTTTGCTTCCTTAATGTCCTGCAAATTTGCTGTGTCGATAAAAAATTTCATAAAATCTGGTTTGACACAAAGGTAATGTTAAAGTCAAAATGCAAAAGTCAAAAGTCAAAAATGGATAGACTTGTTAGGATTTAAAATTCAAAATGCTAAATGCAAAAGTTAAAACGGGGCCTGAAAATGTGAAATGTAGTATCGTATTGTTATCCCCCTGATCAAATACAGCGAAGTTTTTTGACTTTTGACTTTTGAATTAATACGTGATATTAATATCCGTCGTGTCAAAAGGAACCGTAATTGCACCAACTGGTCCGCCGGTGGTTGTTCCGGTAAGGAAGTAATAGATTTCGTAAAGCGTATTTCCGTTGTTAATGCAAATGATCGACTCATCAACAACCTGGTACAACTGATGCTGCCCACCCGCACAACATTCCGCGCAGCCCGTAAGACCTTCCTGTTGGTAGTAAGTAATGTCCTGCGAGCCATCGCCGTTAAAGTTCATGCGAATCCATGAAAGTGCATTCATATTGTAATCCATGGTAGTCGTTCCGTTTAATTCAAGCTCGTCCAATGTAAGGAATGACTGTTGAGTGAAGTAAAGGTCTTTGCTTACAGTAATGACAATAGAAGTGAATTTGTCCCGGGCAAACGTATAGGTATAGTTTCCATCAGCGCCGGTAGTTAGAACAACCGTTTTGTTTGCGGAACTATTCGCGCTATTGGTTAATTGAATCTGAACCTTTGCTCCGGACAGATTGTTGTTGAACGCCAGATCATGAACGTTTCCACTGATGGTATAGTTCAAATCCTTCTTTTTGCAATTTGGTACTACGCAGACTACAGCAATAAGTGCCAGAATGGTAAGGATTTTCCCTGAAATGCGGTATACGGTTTTGCGTTCCATCGTTTTCAATTTATAGCTCAATACGAATGTAGTATTATTGAATTTTCAATCATTCGCTTTAGAGTAAAGGTACCACATAATTGATTCTTTTGTTTGAATGTATTTTTAGAAATCCTGTTTTGGTAGCGTTTTTTACCGATTTAATTTGTTGTAATACTGACGATTAACGCGTGGTGATTTTCGGGTTTTTGAACAATAAACATGAAATTGTTATTAAAAATTCGACTCTTTTTTTAACATATTTTGTTGAGCCAAACAAAATGATACTATTTTCGTCCTGTAACTCAAAAACAATTTAATTATGTCAGAAACTTTAGACAACATGAATGCAGAGGCTGGAAAGCGCCCTACGTTCTTAACAGTGATTTGTATTCTTTCATTTGTAGGAATCGGATTAAGTGTAATTGGATACTTTGCAGCATTCGCATTGATGGGCGTTGCGCAGGCAGCTGTTAACACAGCAGAAGGAATGGGTGCAACTGTAACAGATGTTGAAGGTCCGTCAATGGGAGCTCTTTGGGCTTACATCATCGGAGGATTCGCAATGGTTATTCTTGCACTTATCGGTGTTATCAAAATGTGGAAACTTCAGAAGTCTGGATTCTACATGTACACTATCGCACAGGTTGTAGCAATTGTATTGGGAGTTGTAGCTTCTCAATTCACTGTATTTAGTGCCGTTGTACCAGTTGCATTCATCGTAATGTACGGTTTGAACTTGAAGCACATGAAATAATATTTCATTTGGAAATAGGAAATCCTTCCCGAATTTTCGGGAGGGATTTTTTATTTTTAGGGTATGAGTTCAATTGATCTTCCGGATGAACAACCCAAAAAACGCTACATATTTCTGAGAGTATTGTGCATTTGGTCGGCGCTGATAAATATTTACGGTGTCTCACATGCGCTGATCAGTCTTTCTACATTTTCATCTTACGAACACGTCACAGCGAAAGTGCATGAAGTTAGTACGCATGCAGAACTGGTGACTCCGGATGTTGTGCACCAGGTGAATGAAGGCTATGTAAGCGTGACTTCCTGGGTGTATTTCTTACATCATTTCACGTTGTATTCTTCTTTGCTGGTATTGCTCGGGGTTATTCTCATGATCTTCCGACTGAAATGGGGTTTTCTGTCCTTTTTACTTGGAAAACTCATGCTGCTTTACACGTTGGTAATGTTGTACATCCTTTCGGGTGAAATTCCATATGTTGGTTTTCTGGTGAAGTTTGTGGCTGTTGTAGTGATCCTGTTCAGCTTGCTTTTTATAGCATTGTTTGCCGCGCAGTTGAAGAACATGAGGTGGAGAGTCTCCCGCGGAGGAACGCAGAAGATCACAGATGTTGTTGAATGAGTTACTTTCCTCAGGATCCTTCGATGAATCCGTGGAAGATGTGAAATAAAGAAGGTGTAAAATGAAAGAAGAACAAGATAAATTCGAATTCGAAGACGGTGATGCATTAGACGAACTGGAAGCAGGGACGGGGAGAAGAAGTCCGCAAATGCTGAAAGCCTTGTGCATTCTTACATGGACGTACACTTTTCTTGCATTGTTGCTGTTTTCGGTATTCCTCGGGAACAAGAAAAACCTGGCAAGTTTTGTTTCTATGGAGAACGAAGCAAATACGACTTTTTTGTTGTTTTACCTGGTTTTCCCGCTCATTTGCTCTGTGGGAGCCTTCTTCATGTTTCGTTTGAACCGTTGGGGATATCTTATTTACTTGTGCGGACAGATTCCGCCCATTGCTTATGCGTTTTACCAGGCATTTTTTGTTCAGCACATTGAAGGCCCGTCGATGATCTTTGTGATTCTGCCACAGGTAATTCCGCTCGGGTTTGTTATTTTGTATTTCACGCAATTACACGTAATGGAGCCATGGACAAAGAATGTTCGTGAAATTGAGTAATTGTGAATAAAACCTCACAGCCAGAGAGTTGCTATGTTACAAAAACTACTTTCTTTGCTTCCTGAATTTAATTTATTACACCTATGGAAGAAGAAGCGTTGATCGTGTTTTTGCTCATTTTTGGAATTGCAGGAATCGTTGTAGCAGTATTTTATTTATTGAACCTACAGAATCTGTTAAAGGAAATTTCACCTAAAAACAGAGAAGTAGAACCAGGGAATGTTTGGTTGATGTTCATTCCGTTGTTCAATATCATATACCCGTTTATTCTGTATCCAAAGATTTGCGATTCAACTCGTAACGAATACGAAGCGAGAGGGATGGGAGCTCAGGGAGATTTCGGAAGAACCATCGGAATCGTGATGCCGATTCTTGGATTGTGTGGCTGGATTCCGGTTCTGGGAGGACTTGCTTCGCTGGCAAATCTTGTATTGTTCATCATTTTCTGGGTGAAAATGGCTGGATACAAGAACCAACTTATAGCAAACGGAGGTAAATTGGGCGGTTTGTCAAATTCTTCTGAACTGTTGGATTAATATTCTGGTGAAATTCACTCAACCGAATAAATGAGCGCGGATCCCGGAATAAATATCGGTGCATTTGTACTGATAACAGTTGTGGTTCTTGGTATATTGGGACTGTATTGTTATTACTTGTCGGATCTAAGGAATTTACTAAAGGAAATTGATCCGCGAAACAGGAAAATTGCTCCGAACAATGTATTTCTGATGCTCATTCCATTGGTGAACTGGGCTTATGGTTTCATTATGTATCCGAACATTGCGAAGTCAGTTGAAGCGGAATACGAAGACAGACAATTTGAACCGATCGGAGAGAATTTTAAAAACCTGAGTATGGCGATGCCGATTCTCGTGGTTTCGAATGTGGCATTGCGTCAGATTAACGAAAAACTTGGTACGTTGGTCACATTTGCCTGGTTGGTGGTTTGGATTATTTACTGGGTGAAAACCTCTGAAATAAAGCGCCGTTTGAAGGAAACTTCCACGGCAGAAAGAATAAAAGATAACGATTTATTGGATTAAAAAATGGATGAATTAGACGTAATTGATGTAACGTCAGGGGACAATACTCCTGCACCGGTTCCGAACGCAACAGCTGTGTTGGTGTTGGGAATTATTTCTATTGTGGGATGTTTCCTGTATGCAATTCCGGGAATTGTATGTAGTATCATTGCTTTGGTATTGCACAAGAGAGACAAGGCTTTGTACCTGGCAAATCCCGTGAAATACGAAAATTCATTCAAAACGTCGAAAGCCGGACACATCTGCGCAATTATCGGATTGAGTCTTTCGTTGTTGTTCATCGTGATTTTGATCATTTACTTCGTCTTTATTTTCTCTGTTGTTGCGGGCGCAATGGGCCGTATGCACTAAGACTTGAAGCATGTTGCCTTGTTCCTGGAAAGAATCCTTTGGAGTTGAATGCCCAACATGCGGTGCTCAACGTTCCCTGGAGTTTCTTGTCAAGGGTGATATTGGGGCAAGTGTGATTGCCTTTCCGGCAATGATTCCGTTATTATTGACGGTTATCATCGCCGCAGTTCACCTCATTCGACCGCAACGGATTTCCGCGAAGTGGATTGTGGTGGGCTTTTCGTTTTCGGCCGTATTGATCTTCGCGAACTGGATGGTGAAATTCAGTCTGCATTAACTTAAACCATTACTTATGTCAGACAATTTAGATGTAGATTTCAAAGCCGGACAAAAAGAGATCGTAGTTTCTCCTGTTGCTAAAAAGCGATTGGGGACAATCTCAGGAATGGGGATTTTTGTTGCGATTTACGGATTTCTGATCACGCTTTTTATGCTCATTGCGGCGTTTAAACTATACGGTGAAGCTGCCGATTTGAGGAAAGCCTATAGTGTCTACGGAAACATGGGGGACTATGAAAGTCCTGCTGTAACCATGTACAACACCATTGGAACAGTCTTCCTGATTATTGGGTTGTTGTGTATTATGCCGGGTGTTTTTCTCATTCGATATTCATCCAGTATCCGTCATGCGATTCAGAATAACGATCAGTACGATTTTGAAGATGCTGTGAAATACTTGCGAAACGCCTTCATTTCGGTTGGTGTTTATGCCGGATTGATGCTCATTCTTATTGCTTGTAGCTATTTGGGACTGTTCACACCCGACAGACCTGATTTGAGTCCGTTTTAATCCGGAAGCTTCCTGCGAAAATCATCAATTCCTGAACGTCAATTGTCGGGAACGGATTGTTGTACAAGGATTTGAATAGTTAAATCATTCATCGTTGAGAATTATTCCATTGATGATCGATAATTGCTCGAAATCGCACGGCTTTTACTACCTTTAGCGTCCAAAATTTTTGCTATGTCTGACGACAAAAAGATCATATTCTCCATGGTTGGGGTTTCTAAGGTGACTCCACAAGGAAAACAAATTATCAAAGACATTTACTTGTCTTTTTTCTACGGTGCGAAGATCGGAATCATCGGTTTGAATGGTTCAGGAAAATCGACTGTGATGAAAATCATTGCCGGATTGGATAAATCTTATCAGGGCGATGTAGTGTTCTCTCCGGGATATTCAGTTGGTTACCTTCCTCAGGAACCGGAATTGGATCCGAAGAAAACCGTGAAGGAAATCGTAATGGAAGGTTGCCAGGAAACGGTAGACGTTCTGAAAGAATACGAAGAAATCAACAATGCTTTCATGGACGAAGAAGTGCTGAACGATCCGGATAAAATGGATAAGCTCATCGCTCGTCAGGGTGTTGTACAAGATAAAATTGACGCACTGGATGCGTGGGAACTGGACACGAAACTGGATCGTGCAATGGATGCATTACGTTGTCCTCCGGATGATCAGTTGATTGAAACGCTTTCGGGTGGTGAACGCAGACGTGTGGCATTGTGTCGCTTGTTGCTTCAGAACCCGGATATTCTATTGCTCGATGAGCCTACCAACCACCTCGACGCTGAGTCAATTGACTGGTTGGAGCAACACTTGCAGCAGTACAAAGGAACGGTGATTGCTGTAACACACGACCGTTACTTCCTGGATAATGTTGCAGGATGGATTCTTGAACTGGACAGAGGAGAAGGAATTCCGTGGAAAGGAAACTATTCTTCCTGGCTGGAACAAAAAGGAAACCGCTTGAAAGAGGAGGAAAAAACCGAATCGAAGCGCCAGAAAATGCTTGCACGCGAGTTGGAATGGGTACGCATGAATCCGAAAGGACGTCACGCGAAGAACAAAGCTCGTTTGCAGAATTACGATAAGATGATGTCGGAAGACATGAAAGACAAAGAAGTGAAGCTGGAGATTCCGATTCCGAACGGTCCACGTTTAGGGAATAACGTAATCGACGCAATTCATGTGCAGAAAGCCTTTGGCGACAAATTGTTGTACGATGATTTGAATTTCAAACTTCCCCCTGCCGGAATTGTAGGGATTATCGGGCCGAACGGTGCCGGTAAAACGACGATCTTCAAAATGATCATGGAAGAACTTCAGCCGGATAAAGGTGAGTTTACGATTGGTGAAACTGTAAAAATCGGATACGTGGATCAGTCGCACAAGTCAGTAGATCCTGAGAAGTCTGTATTCGAAGTAATTGGTGGCGGAAACGAATTCATCGAAATCGGTAATCAGAAAATCAACGCACGCGCTTATTTGTCTAAATTCAACTTCGCAGGTTCTGATCAATCCAAGAAAGTAGGAGTGTTGTCCGGTGGTGAGCGCAATCGTTTGCACCTTGCAATGACATTGATGACTGAAGCTAACGTATTGTTGCTGGATGAGCCGACAAACGACATCGACGTGAATACACTTCGTGCGTTGGAAGAAGGAATTGAAAGCTTTGCGGGATGTGCAGTGGTTATCTCTCACGACCGTTGGTTCCTGGATCGTATTTGTACGCACATTCTGGCATTCGAAGGAGATTCTGAAGTGGTTTGGTTCGAAGGTTCTTACTCTGAATACGAAGAGAACAAGAAAAAACGACTTGGAGATGCAGCTCCGAAACGAATTAAGTATAGAAAACTGGTGTAACGAATTATCAATTATGAATGATTTAATTATCAAGAAGTTTCAAATGAGATTTTGCTCTTGATAATTGATAATTTTTTCAAATTGAAAATGGAGAATTGAAAAGAGGAGATATCCAAAGGACACGAACTCAAAAAAAACTTTTCAATTTTCGAATTTTCAATTTTCAATTGTCAAAAATGGATCCTCTACACGGCATAACATTAGAACGAATTGTCACAGAGCTCGAGGCCGAATTCGGTTTCGAGCGACTGGGACAACTGATTCCGATCAATTGTTTCATCAACGATCCAAGTGTGAAATCCAGCCTGAAATTTCTCCGGAAAACACCATGGGCGAGAAAAAAAGTCGAAGACCTTTGGGTTAACCGTATTTACAACATCCGAAATTCCGAATAACAAATAAATCACCGAAATCAACGTTGTGTCAACCAAACTAAATAACTACATGAAAAGCCACTTACTTTTCTTTTTCCTACTGTGTTCACTCTCAGTAAATTGCCAATATAAGCGGTTTACGTTTGGTGCTTTTGCCGTGACGAATAATTTTGATTCGCATAAGTTTTATTCGAGTCCCGGGGCCAGTCTACAGTTTAATTTCAGGAAAATTTTCTCGGTTAGCATTGCTGCAAATAAGGAAAGGCTGACAGAATCGACCTCAACTTACAACGATATTCAGTTTTATAATTCGTACAGTAAACTGAACTTGAATTATTGGAATGTTCCTGTTTCCGTTAAGGCGTCGTTTGGCAAGAAATTGCTGTTCTTTTGTGAAGCAGGAAGTATGTTTCATCTGGATTATATGATTCATTCGGAAGGTTATACGGACTACACTTACGATCCCGACAGCAACTCTGACTTCAGTTACGATTACCCTCCGCAAGATAATCCGTTGCTGCTCCTTTATGCCGGAGGAGGTCTCAACTATCCTGTGACTAAGAATTTATTGTTACAATTCAGTGCTTCGAGAAGTTTCCGCAAGTATCGCGAGGAAAACACCAACCATATTTTCATCAACGAAACTTTCAGCTATTCTCCCGGATTTGTTCAATTTAAGTTTCAGTTAGGGGTATTTTATAATTTGAATTTTTTAAAGAATAGTAAGTACTCGTTTACAACTTATTACCCCCATTTTGAGAAAAACTAACGATCTGATGAAAGGACTATTATTTCTGGCATTGATCCTATCATCTGCTTGCGTATACGGACAATACAAAAACATGAGTGTCGGAGTACACTATGCAACAATTGATTTCAAAAGCAAATTGCAGACTGGTGCTATTGATTTTCAATACAATACGAAAAACACAGTTTCTTTTCGAACGGGATGCTATGTTGATTATTCCCACCATGAGGAGAATACAAATTTTAAGATTTACAATTACGATGCCGGTCAATACCAGTCGTTTATTCGAACGGATAAGATCGAAAACTGGCATTGAAAAAATTACTTGCAGTTTGTTTTTTAAGCATTCCGCTCCTTGCACAGGCTACTTTTGGTAAAAAGCTCTATGTAACGGTTTTCGGAGGAGCCATAGCTTCTACTTTATTGAAAAAACCATTTGTCAAAACGGAAGTCTATTGGTACTATCCGAATACTGGCAAATTGGAAAGCTCTACGGAAGGGACAGTGAATCCGTCGTACAAAAACGAATGCAATCTGTATTTTGGTGGAGGATTTGCGTATCCCATTCATGAACGACTTCTTCTGTCGCTGGAGATCTCTTCTTTGTACCGACTGGATGATAACAATTCCTATTACGGATACCATGTTCTGGATGATATTCGAGGTTCCATCGGTGTGAGTTACCAACTGAATTTCAGGAAGAATAGCGACTATACTTTTTCCAATTATTCCCTTAAGTTTCTCAAAGCGACGAACGGGAAATAATGAGGTTGACCCGAACAAGAATGCACTGAATTGTAGATAAATATTCCCTGAAATTCAGGTCTTCAACCGCCGGAAAATAGTTAGATTCGCGAACGGAGATTCGAATGAGGAATTACTATTTAAAAATTCAATTCATTAATCACTCGTCATTCGCACCCCGTCATTCTTAATTCGTAATTAGAACATGTCAGTAAGAAACCTTGAGCCAAAAGCGTTGTGGAACCATTTTGAAGATTTGAATGCCGTTCCGCGACCATCGAAGAAAGAAGAACGCGTTATTCAATTCATGAAGGATTTCGGTAATTCATTGGGATTGGAAACGATCGAAGATGAAATCGGAAATGTGATCATTAAAAAGCCTGCTACTCCGGGAATGGAAAACCGTCAAACAGTGGTGCTTCAGTCGCATTTGGACATGGTCCATCAAAAAAATGCCGATAAAGTATTCGATTTTGATCAGCAAGGCATTGAAATGTTGATCGACGGAGATTGGGTGAAGGCTGATGGAACAACCCTTGGAGCGGATAACGGAATTGGGGTTGCGACGATCATGGCGACACTTGCTGCTTCTGATATTGAGCATCCTGCAATTGAAGCGTTGTTCACGATCGACGAAGAAACCGGAATGACCGGAGCAATGAAAATCAATCCAAAGAACATTTCCGGAACGATTTTGCTGAACCTGGACACTGAAGACGATGATGAGTTGTCGATCGGATGTGCAGGAGGAATCGATACGAATACTACCATGAATGTTCAAATGGAGAGTGTTCCTGCAGATTCGGTTGCGTTGCGTATTGAATTGCGTGGTTTGCTGGGTGGTCATTCAGGTATGGATATTCATCTGGGAAGAGCAAATGCTAATAAGTTGATGAACAGACTTTTGTATAACCTTATCTCAATAGTTGATTTAAAGTTAGCTTCACTCGAAGGAGGAAGTTTGAGAAATGCTATTCCGCGAGAGAGTACGGCTGTGATTACTGTTTCCAAAGACGCTCTTGCAGCAACGACGGGGGCTGTAAACGAATTCATTAATACATTAATTCACGAATACAGAACGATTGAAACGGAAATGAAATGGAATGTTTCCGAAACAGCTGTTCCTGCTCAGGTTGTTTCAGATGCTGATTTTAAACGTATACTTCAGTGTTTGTATTCCGTCCCAAATGGTGTTTTTCGCATGAGTCCGGACATGAAGGATTTAGTGGAAGCTTCTACAAGCCTTGCTAAAGTGGAGGTGAAGGACGGTAAATTCATGACTCAAAGTTTACAACGCAGTTCAGTGGATTCTACGAAGGCAGACGTGGCAAATGCAGTAAGAACGGCCTTTGAAAGTGTTGGTGTTGATGTAGTTCAGAATGGTGAATACCCGGGGTGGCAACCGCTTCCGGAATCAGCGATTGTTCAGTTAATGGCGAAATTGTACCGTGAGCGTTTCAATAGTGAGCCTCAAATCAAGGCGTGTCACGCCGGATTGGAATGCGGAATTCTTGGGAAGCATTTCCCGAACATGGAAATGATCTCTTTCGGTCCGAATATTCGCGGTGCGCATTCACCGGACGAGAAAGTTCAGATTTCATCTGTACAAAAGTTCTGGGGATTGTACCTGGAGACGTTGAAGCAGACTCCCCTGAAATAAAGCGGGAAATAGTTGTAGGATTGGTGCTGGAATGTTAATTTAATTTTAGAAAACCACAGGTAAATGCTCAGATCGTTCCGGAACAAGCTGGCTGAATGTGCAAATGTTTATGATGAAGTACGTTACAGACTTGTTCTGCGAATGTGCTTGATGTTTAGCGGCCTGATCGGATTGGTTTCCATTCTCAATTTGTCTAATCCGAAATACAACGGCGTCCCTGATGTGGTTGTTGTGGTAATTTGCATCATCTGTTATTTTCTGTTGCGGAAAACGCGTAATTACATTTTGGTTGGAAGAATTGCTGCTTTTTCATCGCTTGCTGTAATAAATGTGACCCTTTTTACTGTTGACGCGTTACATTATACTACACCGTTGTGGATGGTAATTCATGTACTGTTTACGTTTATCGTGCTTCAGAAAATCTGTGGAATTATTTCATTAGTGATCAATTTCCTGTCGTTGTCAACTTACATGCTTTTGTTGTTTCCTCATAATGTAAACAACCGACCACAGTTGGATCAGACGGATTCGTGGATGTTTATTATGGAATTTGCCGTAATTGCAGTTGCTTTGGGGTATATGCTCTACATCTTTATTAGTGCAATTCAGCTTACAGAACATCACATGGTTCGGGTAAATGACACGTTGAATGATCAGAACGGCGTAATTACAAAGCAAAAGGCAGAAATGGAAGTGATGTTGAAGGAAATTCACCACCGCGTGAAGAATAACCTTCAGATTATTTCCAGTTTGTTGCGTTTACAGGCGGAAAATGTGAAGAAAGAAGACCGTTCTGTGTATTACGAGGCTGTGAATCGTGTGAGTGCCATGGCGATTATTCACGAGAAAATGTATCAGGCTCCCACATTAACGGAGTTTGATTTGAAGCAATACGTTCAATCACTCATTTCATCATTGTTTGAGAGTTATACCGTTGCAATGAACATCAAGACGCTGGTTAATGTGAACATCGATAAAATGAGTACGAAGAGCCTCGTTCCGGTTGCGATGTTGCTGAATGAACTTGTGTCGAATTCGATCAAGCATGCCTTTCAGGATCAGGAGACTCCGGAAATTAAGATTTTCATTGCAGATCTGGGACCGGATCAGTTTATGATCGAATACAGCGATAATGGAAGTTGGGTTGAAAGCCAGGCCGATTCCTTTGGAATGGAAATCATTGAAGCGATGACCCAGCAACTCGATGGACACAATACCCGTATTTCCAATGATACCGGGACGTTTTACATTTTTCAATTGAAAAATCTCTCATAATGCTTGATTCCGGACACGAATTGGTTGAATTGGCACAGGCAAGAATGCCATTTGGAAAATTCAAAGGGTATTTTTTGGTGCATTTACCGGAACCGTACCTGGTCTGGATGAAAAACAACGGTGGCTTTCCGGCGGGTAAACTCGGTCGACAACTCGAATTGATGCTGGAGATCAAGGTAAACGGTTTGGAGAAGCTGATTTATCCGCTGCTTCCTAAAACTTCGTGATGTGTTTTATTTTATAGGTGCAATAGCAGTTGCGTTGATTCTACTTCGCGTTTTCTTCCCTGAATTTCTCATCGGAGCGCGAAAGGAACTTCAGAAACGGGACGGGGAATACGAAAATTCAATGGAGCTCAGTCTTCGTAAGACCGACGGAAACATTCAGATTGCGTACGTGTACCTTGCGGGGTGGCTCATGCGCAAGAATGCACAACAATCCAGGGAAAAGGTTCAGTTTGTGCATGCGTATTTCAAGCGGCGTTTTAGTAAAGTTGATGTGGAAATTGCTTCGGAAATGACAAACGCCCTGAAGTATACAACGAATATCCGAAGTGTTTCCAAATGGGTGATCAAATACATGTCGGAAGGGCAGGAGCGCCTGGATTTGATTGATTTTCTCTTTGAGCTGGCACTTGTTGATGGGGAGATGATTGACAGGGAATTCGTTGCGATTACCCGTTTTTCGGAATTGATTGGTGTTCGTGCCGCGTACCTGGAAAAGAAACTAAAAGAATTTCAGCAGGAACGTTTTCGTTTTAAAAACATGGCGTCTGGCCCGAATTCGGAGAAAGCGCGGTTTCTGCGTGTTCTTCAACTTACCGAGCCTTTTACACAGGAGCAGTTAAAACGCGCTTACCGCAAGTTGGCGGTGAAGTATCATCCTGATAAATTCCACAATGCATCCGAATCGGAGCAGGAGGAAGCTGAAAAACAGTTTCTGGAAATCCAGAAGGCTTACGAATTCTTTTTGACTTACTAAAAAAGAAATATTAATGTAAATAGTTAAAAAACAACTATTTGAAATGGTTTGTTTAAAGTGTTTTCATGCGGATAAATCAAAATTGTATCAAAAAATGACAGAAAACTGAAACCATTTACTTTTGTTGTCGTACACCGGTTTGTAAATAACAAGAAAACAAACAAACAACGATATGGAAAATCAACTCATTAACGCAGCAAAAGTAAAATTGGCACAACACAAAACGCAGGGCGAGACAAGTAGCCTTAGCATTTTTGAAGTTGCGCGATTGATGGATGTAGTAACGTTTGGTGTTACGGATACAACAGAAGTAACTACTCCGATTTTCTTTTCGTTTTCCAAGAACTAGAAAAATTTAAGTAATAGATAGGTGAGTCCGGTTCCGTTCATTCGGGGCCGGATTTTTTGTTGTTTTAAAACACATAGTCACATAATAATAACATAGTGACATAGTTAAACCGTTAAGAAGTCAAGGAATTAAGGATTCTGCTGTGGATGCATCTATGATTTCTATGTGAAAAGACTATGTTTCTATGTGTTTAATCTAAATTGCCACAATACCAGAGTTCTCGATTGAAGTTAGAATTGTATATTTACAATTGCATTTTGTGAATTGCAAAAATGTTTACAATTGTTACCATGGGAATAGAGAAGAGGATTCACTTAATTATGGCGTCGAACCGGTTGAATGCTGCGAGCTTTGCGGATAGAATCGGTGTGCAACGTTCTAATGTAAGTCACGTGCTGAATGGACGAAATAAGCCGGGTTACGAGTTCATTGTAAAGATCATTAAGGCCTTTCCGAATGTTTCCAGTCACTGGTTGTTGACGGGTGAAGAAGCGGAAGTGAAAGGTGCTACAGGTATTCAGTCCGAGGAAATAAAGGTTGCTGATACAATTGTAAACGAACAGAAAGATACAAATGTATCAAAAGAAATGAATACAAATGTATCCGGAAAATCCGTCTCAAAACGTGTGATAAAAACAATTGTATTCTACGACGATTTTACCTTTGATTCATTTACTCCTAATGAGCAATGATTCCTGAGCCTACAAGCTCATTGTTGCTGTACCACGCAGCGAACTGTCCCGGAGTAATTCCGCGCTGAATCTGATCAAACAGCAGGTACAAACCGTCTTCTTTGCGGATTAATGTTCCTTTCTGAAGTGGCTGACGATAACGGATACGAATGTCGTATGGTCGTTTTTCTCCAACTTTCAGTTCCTGAAGTGTCTGAATCCAATGAGCATCGGATGCTGCAATTTTTAGTGCCCAACGGTTTAAGCCAGGATGTTGTTCTGTTTGTCCGGAGTACACAGTGTTTGTTGCTGTATCAATGCCAATCACAAAAGAGGGCATGGGTCTTCCGCCAATGTGAAGCCCTTTTCGCTGTCCGATGGTGTAATAGTGTGCTCCTATGTGTTCTCCAACTTTAATTCCCATGTTTGGGTCAAACCGGAACGGTCGACTCAATTCTACTACATTTTCGGCCACGGGTTCTAATTGCAGATAATCACTGAAATAAGTGTTATCTTCCTGAATTTCAATAATATTACCGTTCTTTACTTGAAGTTGTTGTTGAAGAAATTCAGGTAAACTGATTTTACCGACAAAGCACAATCCCTGAGAGTCTTTTTTTTCTGCTGTCACCAAATCAATTGATTTCGCAATCTCGCGCACTTCCGATTTTTGCAAATGTCCGATAGGGAACAAGGCTTTCGATAGCTGTTCCTGGTTCAATTGACACAGGAAGTACGATTGATCTTTTCCCGGATCCGCTCCTGCAAGTAAATGGTGTACACCGTTTTCGTCGGTTGTTTTTTGACAGTAATGCCCAGTGGCAACAAAGTCGGCGCCCAGTTCCAACGCCGCTTTCAGGAATACATCGAACTTGATTTCACGGTTGCATAGCACATCCGGATTCGGTGTTCTTCCAGCTTCGTATTCGGCAAACATATAGTCTACAATACGCTCTTTGTATTCTTTGCTTAAATCAAGCACCTGGAAGGGAATGTTCAATTGTTCAGCAATTAGCAGTGCGTCGTTAGCGTCATCGATCCACGGACATTCATTGTTGATTGTCACGGTGTCATCGTGCCAGTTTCTCATGAACAAGCCAATCACTTCATATCCTTGCTGTTGCAGCAGATATGCGCTTACACTGGAGTCAACTCCACCCGATAATCCAACAACTACTCTTTGCATGGTGCAAAGTTACGATAATTGAAAATTGAAAATGGTAAAATTGAAAAGGTTTATAGGGTTTGATCTCTTTTCCAATTCTCAATTTTCCATTCTCCATTCTCAATTTTCCATTTTCAATTTTTGAAAAAACTGTTAACTTTTATGTTGCGAACGCCTTAAGTTCTATTTTCGTTTTATGAAATACTCCCTGTTCTTCCTTTTTCTGGTTTGTGCTCAAATGAGCAACGCCCAAAATTGTACACGCGTTTGGGTTAAGGGAAAGGTTGTGGATACACTGAATCCGGGTAAATTTCTCAACCTGATGGTGATCAATCAAACGAGTGGGAAAGGGGTGTTCGGTCAGCCAAACGGAACTTTCGGAGTATATGTCAACAACAACGATTCGATTATTCTTTCCATAAAAGGTTACGATCGCATTGGTTTTCGTGCCAAAGCAGACTCTTCCTGTCAGTTCAATGCCGATTACGCTGTAATCGAAATCCCGCACGAATTGGATGAAGTAGTGGTGAAACCGCTGAAAACATTGCAACAAATCAAGGACGAACGCGCTGCGCTCGCTATGCGGGAAACCCGAACCATTACCGGGGTGGAAGCGTTTCAAAGTCCGATAACGGCGTTGTATCAGCGCTTTTCGAAAGTAGAGCAGTCTAAGGCTAAAGTCGCTGAATTGCAGTATCTCGACTCCAAAACGGAAATTGTCAAGGAGATTCTTCGCCTGTATGTTTTGTACGATGTTGTGGAACTGAACGCAGACGAATTTGAGGACTTTATTTCATTCATGGCAATGGATGAGAACTTCCTGAAAACTGCTTCGGATATTGAACTTGCGACGTTTATCAAGGATAAATACGAGCATTATATCTTATTGCATCCGAGACCTGAGCCGGAGAAATAATTGGAAATTGATAATTGATTAATTGATAATTGAAAAGATTCTAACACGTCTCTCACTTTTCAATTTTCCATTCTCCATTTTCCATTCTCCATTTTCAATTATCCTTTTCTTCCAACAACTGCTTCGCAGCCATTTCTGCGTAAAGTCCTTTTCGTTGTAGTAATTCTTCCTGAGTTCCCTGTTCTACGATTTTTCCGTCTTCAATCACTAAAATCCAATCTGCATTGCGGATACTGGAAATACGGTGACTCACAATAACCATGGATGTTCCGTAATCTCTGGAGTAATTGTCAAGGTTTCCGAGAATGATTTCTTCCGTTTCCGTATCAACTGCCGATAAACAGTCGTCCAGAACCAATAGTTGTGGCTTTCTGATCAATGCCCTGGCGATGCTTACACGTTGTTTTTGACCACCGCTCAGGTTAACTCCGCGTTCGCCCAGTATTGTTTCGAATTTATCGGGAAAGTCAACGATGTTGTGCAGTACGTGTGCGTCTTTCGCGACGCGTTCAAGTTCTTTCTGACTGATTTCTTCTTCGTTTGCACCGAAAAGAATGTTGTTCTTAATGGTGTCGGAGAATAAGAAAACGTCTTGTGGAACAACGGAGGTTTTCTTGCGGAACTGCTCGAGATTGATGTGTTTCAGGTTGGTTCCGTTTACAATTACAGCTCCGGAAGAAGGATCAACCTGCCTTAATAATACATGTAGAATGCTTGACTTCCCTGAACCGGTTCTTCCAACAATTCCGAGTGTTTGTCCTTTCTTTAGCTTGAAATCGATGTTGGTCAGTGCGAGCGGAAGGTCTTCCCGGTAACGGAAATCTACGTTTTCGAATTTTAGTGAATCGAAGCTATCGAAACTCATTTCGGCTTTATCAACGATTTCAGGCTCTGTTTTCAGGAATTCGTTGATGCGTGTCTGTGAAGCTGCTGCACGCTGAATAATACTCGTTACCCAACCAACGCTCGCGAACGGCCAGGTTAGGCGGTAAACGAATGCCATAAATGCTACAATGACTCCTGGTTTCAATTCGTCCTGTAAAACAAGTGTTCCTCCGATATAAATACTTAACATACTGCTGGTTCCGATCAGAAGCATGATGGTCGGCATGAACAAGGCGTTCGTTTTTACCAATGTCATTTGGCGTGCACGGTAAGCATCAGCGCTTTTCGTAAACCGGCGAATCACGTGACTTTCCTGCAAATACGCTTTGATCACACGCATTCCTGAGAATGTTTCCTGACCAATTGTATTCAGCATGGATTGTTCCTGTTGCACTTCTTTGCTGAGTCTGTTCATTCTGTTCGAGACGAAATAGATCAGAACAGTCATTATTGGCAGCGGAATCAGTGCGTAGAATGTTAGTTCCGGATTCAGCTTAAACATTTGATATGCTACGAGCGGAAACATGATTACAAGGTTAACCGTGTACATGATTCCCGGTCCGAGGTACTGCCGAACCTGAGCAACGTCTTCGGAAATTCGGTTCATCAAATCTCCTGTTCGCTGGCTTTTGAAAAAGCCAAAATGCAATTGCTGGTATTTGTTGTAAATCTCATTCTTCAGGTCGAATTCAATGTGCCGCGACATGATAATGATCGTTTGTCTTGTCAGAAAGAGGAAAAAGCCGGAAATTATGGAGAAAGAAACAAAGGTCAGCGCAGCAATCAGAACAGTATCCCGTTGACTTAGTGTGTTGTGGGCAGCATCTTTTGTAATGAAGAGTGCATCCGTTGCTTCTGCGAGTAAAACGGGCATTTTTGCGCCAAAATAGTTGTTCGCAGCAATGAAGATGATTCCGAGGATGAGTCTCCAGCGGTATTTGATAAAATATTTGTTTAAATAGCTAAGGGACTTCATCTGATTAATTCCTATTTTTGCGCCTCATTACGGCCGGTGAACACCCCAACAAAAGTAGTAATTGGCCGCTAAATTATTAGTCAATAAAAGTTCTTTGTATGATTGAAGTAAAAGATATCTCAAATGTAAATCTCAGCGAGAATCCTGTCATTTCTCAAATGAGTGCCCTGAACCACGAGCAATTGTTGTTTTGTTCGGATAATGAGACTGGGTTGAAAGCAATTATTGCTGTTCACAATACAGTTTTGGGACCTGCACTAGGCGGAACCAGAATGTGGGCTTATAATAATGAGATGGAAGCGTTGAACGATGTATTGCGTCTTTCACGCGGTATGACATACAAAAACGCTATTTCGGGGTTGAATCTTGGTGGAGGAAAAGCTGTGATCATCGGTGATTCCCGCAGCATGAAATCAGAGGCTTTGTTCCGTCGTTTCGGAAAATTCGTTCACTCTCTTGCAGGAAAATACATTACAGCGGAAGATGTTGGTATCTCTCCGATTGATATGTCTTACGTTGCTATGGAGACTCCGCACGTAGTTGGTTTGCCAGGAAAGAGTGGTGATCCTTCTCCTGTAACTGCTTTCGGTGTTTACATGGGAATCAAAGCTTGCGCGAAAGAACAATTCGGTTCCGATTCATTGGCTGGAAAGAAAGTTGCCGTTCAGGGTGTTGGTCACGTTGGTGAATACCTTGTAAAGCACCTTACTTCCGAAGGAGCTGAAGTATTCGTTACTGACATTCACGAAGATACATTGAAGCGCGTTTCTGCGGAATACGGTGCAAAAGTGGTTGGATTGAATGATATCTACGACATCGATATGGACATCTACGCGCCATGTGCGTTGGGTGCAACTGTAAACGACGATACTCTGACTCGTTTGAAGTGTTCCATCATTGCAGGAGCTGCAAACAATCAGTTGGCGAAGGAGCAGATCCACGGAAAAGCTGTAATGGAGAAAGGAATCATTTATGCTCCTGACTTCGCGATCAACGCCGGAGGTGTGATTAACTGTTATTCTGAGGTTGCAAGCCTTACACCGGAATGGTCAATGCAGAAAGCAGAAGAGATTTACACGACTATTTCGAATATCGTTAGTCGTTCAAAGGCAGAAGGAATTCCAACATACCAAATTGCTAATCGTATGGCGGAAGAGCGCATTGAAGCAATTGGAAAAATTAAATTGCCGCTTTAATAAGATAGATTTAGAATGCTGAATAGAAGACACTTACGAATTAAAGTACTTCAATCGCTATACGCGTATTTCCAATCGGATGAAGTGAACCTGGTGAAAACCGAAAAGGAGCTCATGAGTTCGGTGGAACGCATTTACGACTTGTATTTGAGTTTGTTGCTAACCTTTGGTGAGATCAAACGTTTAGGACTTTACCGCATTGAAGAGAATGCAAAGAAGTTGATGCCGACGGACGAAGACCTGAATCCGAATACGAAGTTTGTAGACAACGCGATCATTACGCAGTTGGAAGACAGTAAAAGCCTTCGCTTTGCCGCTGAAGACAGAACTGTAAACTGGGTAGGGGATGTGGAACAGGAAATTTTCCGTAAGATCTTCAACGCCATGCGCGAAGGAGAGACTTATTTCGCGCATATGAACAACGATGCGAAAGGTTATGAAGCCGATCGTCAGTTTGCAATTGACTTGTTCAAGGCAGATATCGCGAATTCTGAAGTGTTGTATTCTTACTATGAAGAGAAGAACATTTTCTGGATCGACGATATCGATTTGGCGTGCCAGATGGTCATTAAGTCCATTAAAGGAATGGAAGAGGAGGTTCCGTTTGAAGTGATGCCGTTGTACAAAGACAAAGAGGACGAGCAGGATTTTGTTCGTACGTTGTTGCGTAAAACCGTTGATATGGAGTCGGAAAACCTTGCTGTTATTGAGGAATTGACGAAGAACTGGGAATTGGAGCGTATCGCGAAGATGGATGTTCTGTTGTTGAAAATGGCATTGACGGAGTTGATTGTTTGTAAAAGCATTCCTACAAAGGTGACGTTGAACGAATACATTGAAATATCTAAATACTATTCTACGGAGAAAAGCCCGGGCTTTATCAATGGAATCCTGGATAAGGCCATTGCAAAACTCGAAGCCGAAGGCAAGATTCGTAAAATCGGTAAAGGATTAATAAAATAAGTGAAAGCTATGTTGAAAAAAGGTTTCGGAGCATTGACGCTTGCTGCAGTATTGTTCGCCTTCGGTTCTTGTGAGCAGAAGACGGAAATGGAAGTTGGTTTCAAGACAACGATGAAAGTAAATGCTGTGTACAACGCAGGTAAGATTGCCGTTGGAGAAGAGATTCGCGCAAAGTTTGTGGTTGAAAACACCGGAGATTCACCATTGGTTTTCTCGGATGTAAAAGGTTCTTGTTCGTGTACGGTAGCTTCGTTCCCGAAAGATCCGATTGCTCCGGGAGAAACTGGGGTAATCAAAGCAACAGTTGATACCGAGCATGCGCCGATTGGTCAGTTACAGAAACGCGTAACGATTATGGCAAACACGACACCCGAGGCGACAGTGGTTTCTATTCAGGCGAAGATTATTAAGTAATAGAGGAAAGAGGAAAGAGAAAAACGGAAAGAACTTTTCTCTTTCCTCTTTAAACTTTCCTCTCAATTAACAAATAAAACAGATAAACATGGGACAAATTGTCATGTTGGTGATGATGATCGTAGTATTCTACTTCTTTCTGATTCGTCCACAACAAAAAAAGAAAAAAGAACTAGAGAATTTCCGCAACACATTGAAGCAGGGAGATAGAGTAATCACTATCGGTGGCGTTCATGGTAAAGTGTTGGAAATTACAGATACTACTGTGTTGATTAGCTCAGAAGGAACGAAAATCCGTTTCGAAAAATCTGCTATCTCTCAAACTGTTGCAGAACAATTGGGAGCCAACTAAGCCGTTTTTTAAATTAATTCCGAGAAACCGGTTCTACTTAGTGGAATCGGTTTTTTGTTTGCCCCTTGTTCTCGATACGCTTTGCTCTTCATTGCATTACGAGCATCGCTACTCGAACTGACGGGGCGCGACGGGTTAACTCAAACTGGAAATTAAAGTGGTACTAAAACTCCCCCTTTGGAGGGCAATTTCCCAGAGAATAGCACAAACCAAATTGCGAAATATAATTGCACGCTGATTACGCAGATCAACGCTGATTCATTCAGTATTTGATGTAAATAAATTTCGCTGATAAGGAGAATCTGTCATTGACAGATTCCTAAAATCTGCGTGATCCAACTACTTAGCAAGCCACTTTTATTTACTTAACCTCTGCGTAAATCAGCGTAATCAGCGTGAGTTTATTTATATGTGTTAATGAATCGTAGATTGCCCTTTGGAGCGGGGGGGGGGGAGGACAAAGGAAGTGCCTCAAATAATGTATCTAATCGAATGTGTGCGTGATAAAAACCGCTTGTTGAAATCCTCCCAATAGAAGCGAGTTTACCCGTCAGTTCGAGTAGAAGCGACGAAGAAGCTTCGCACCGAGAACGACGGGGACGGGAATAGGAAAGAAAAGAGTTACTTCTTCACAAAGCGTTGTCTTCCAACGCCGTTCTCTGTTGCTACTTCCAGCCAGTACATTCCACTGCTGAGTGCAGAAATGTCTACGGATTTAGTTACAGGAACTGAAGTGCGGTTTCCGATGGCGTCAATGATGGCAACGCCTGAAAGTTCTTCGTTGGTTTTGATATTGACTACTGCCGTAGCAGGGTTCGGGAATACCGTAAAGTCAATTGTAGCTTCTTCTGCAAGCCCCACAGGATCTTCAATGACTACGTTAACATCGTCTAAAAATAACAGGTATCGATCATAAGAATTAATCTGAAACGCGATGTAAATGGTTTGGTTTACATAACCGCTATCGCTCAGGTTAATGGAATGATCTGTCCATTCTTCGAATTCTTCCGGCTCGGTTCCGAGTGTATCGAAAGAACTCATGTTTTGATCGGTTGTAGAAATCAGAAGCTGGTATGCGTCAGGGTAGCTTGGATCGTAAGAACGCGCTCTAAAGTTGAGGATGTTTCCATAAGCTCCAAGCGTAATAGCGGGAGAAATCAACCAGCGATTCGCTTGTCCCGGAGTAAGGAAGTACGATGTAGCTCCTACGCAGTGATTCAAATGATTTGTATCGGCCAAATCATCGTATGCAACCCATCCTGCGGCAAAATCTTCTGCAAGACTTGTTGTATCAACCTGGAATGTGTCCACGATTTGTACCACCCAATTCGGACCAAGTCCGCTTTCGAAATCGTCAGTAAAAACAGTTGTTTGAGCTTGAGTACTTGCTCCGAAAAGCAGGGAAAGAGTTAAGAAAAGCGTGTTTTTCATGCAGTAAAATTACGAAACTTATGTCGTTGCTACGAAGCGAGGTTGATCAGAATCTCTTTGAATTCCTGATAAAACGCATCGAAGCGCAGTAAACGGTCCTCAAAGAACGCAAAAATTGCCGCTTTATCCTTCGGATTAGTAAATTTTAACCCTTGGATTTCCCAGCGAACGGAGGAATACGACGGAACACTTTCGGAACTCAGGTGTTCTTCCCACGAACCATCGGTTCCCATTTCGGATTCCAGCACCACTTTCAGTTCAGTGAGTTGTTCCCACATGATGGCGCGGATTCCTTCGTCTTTGGGCTGAATATCAATGGAAAAGGCAACGCCATGGCGATCAGCATGCAGACGAATGTACACGAATTCAATTTCAGACGGATAATTCAACCAGTTCATTCTTCGACCGTTAGACGATCTGAATTGTTGCATGTGAGCTTTGAAATCGGTCCAGAATTGTGTCCGGATTTCGCGCATTTCCTCTTTACTGTACATGTTTACGTTTACTTCTCGTAGTGGTAAAAGTACGTGTTTCGGTCGATGGTAACCGATTCCGGAAGCAGGTCTTTGCGGTATTTCCACGAAATAGAACGAACCGTTGAGTTTCCGATTGTTTCTTCGTACCCGATCAGGTTTTCGTTCTCGTCGTACTTCCACGATTTTGTTTGCGACACCTGGCTGAAGGATTCATTAAGGAGAAATGCCGAAATCGGACGTCCCTTCTTCATGAATACAACGTTCTTTTGTGTTAGCAATAAATCATTTGGCGACAAATGCAATTTCGCGAAAGCATACTCAATGTCAGTGGTGCTGGCGCCTTCAGGAAGGTAGACATCAACAGAGAAGACACTTTTCCCGATTTTCGTCAACACGAGGTTCGGGTTTTCAAGCGTTCCTTTGATCCATGTTGTGTCGTAACGATCCAGCGATTTCTTACGGAGGATCATAAAACCGTCTTCCGTGCGCTGAACTTTCGTTGTCAACTTTCTATCGATCCCGAAATGCTTGCTAAACGACAGGTTCAGAATGTTCTCGTCACTGGTCCAGTTTGCGGTTCCTTTGCTCCAGACAGCCGGAGTTTCATCGAATTTGTAGTCGAGGTAATCCAGTTTATGTCCGTGATCGGAGAAGCTGAATACCTTTTTCTCAAGGGTATCTTCCGGAGATTTTCCGCCGAAAGAGTAGATCGTAATGCGTGTAATTCCCAGTTTATCAATCGTCTTGCGGTTCCACAAATCAGCGAAATGCACGGGTGCGTCTTCTAACTGACCAATGAACGGTGCGTTGAGGATTCGTTCCTCAGAGGGTTGGTAATCTGAAAATTCGTTTGAGCCTGTTTTGGCCGGGGTGCAGGAGTAGGCGAGGAGGCCCACCAGTAGCATCGACCAATAGTTATTTTTTACCGATAACATGCCGCAAAGGTACGTTGTAAAGGAAGGAAAGTCAACTATTTCACAGAAAAGGGGCTAAAGTTTTAGTATTTATTGTTGGATTCCAATGGGGGCTAGAGGTGGTTAAACACATAGATACATAGTTTACTCACATAGACACATAGTTTTTAAAAAATAGACTTAAATGCTATTGTATAAAGTGACCTTTTTTACTAGCTTAAATAAGAAACATTATTCATGATTGAGTTAACGAAGACAGAAATTGATCGATTATCTTATAAAATTATAGGCGCTGCAATTGATGTTCACAAACAATTAGGCCCCGGATTACTTGAAAGTACATATCATCACTGTATGAAGATTGCGCTTGAGATAAGAGGCCTGAAGTACGAAACAGAAATGAAGGTTCCTATTGTATTTGAAGGTTATAACGTTGAAGCTGCACTTAGATGTGATTTGTTCGTGGAGGGATTAATTCCTCTTGAATTGAAGTCGGTTCAGGAAATAGCTCCGGTTTTTGAATCTCAGATTTTGACGTATATGAGATTACTCAAGGCTCCCAAGGGCATTTTGATCAACTTTAACTGCAAAAATATCTTTCATGAAGGCCAGTTGACATTTGTAAATGAAATCTATAAAAACCTTCCTTATTAACGATCAACTATGTGACTATGTCCGAACTATGTTTCTATGTGTTTCATTCAACCATCACCTTCACCATCACCCGAAACCCAACCGTAGAATACCCTTGCTTTGCATCCAATTCCCGTTGGTAGAACAATGTATTCTCCTGAAGTCCATTTGGATCCGTGATTCCGAAATAATAATCTCCGCCGAGAATCGTCATTTTCTCAGAGTTATCGGGTGTTTGACACACTTCCGCAGGTCCGCCGAGCAAGTTCAAAACCTGCCTATCCGGCGGACAAGTAGGGGAGGTGGAGTTCACTTTGATCCATTGCTGCATGGCGTATTGTTCGGCTTCCTTCAGGAAAGGCCACGACGTCATATCGTTGTATGCTTTGTGGATGTGGTAGGAAGCAACTCTCGGAGTTCGGTCATACGTAACCGGATTTTTCAGGAATTCCGGGCCAATTTGATAGGAAACAGCTTGCGACAGACAACCTTTCATGGCAAGCGTGTAGGCGTTCAGATCCGGAAGCGTTACCGTATAGTGCAGGAATTTCTCCGGAGCATTGGCGTTCAGTTTTCGTTCGTACCAATCCAGAAAAGCCAGTATTTGCGACATATTCAGTCCAACCACCGGATAATTGTCGTACGCCGGATGCCAGAAATACATGTTTACCAATGGTTGAGACAAATAGAAATGTGGATCAAGAGAGTCAGGTTTGTATTTAACATAATAATCGCGTGACCAGGAAAGAGTGTCCGGATAAACGGGGATCAACTCGCCAGATCCATTTCTATAGACGAGTTTTCGGGTATTAACCTCACGACGCTGATAGAATCGCGCAGCTTGTGGATAATACATTTCCTTAAGAATCGAGATTCCCATAGAATCGTCAACCAGATCAGTCGTCTGTAAATAATCGTAATTCAGTCCGTACGTTTTGGCGTATTCCTGGCGATTGTCTACGGTAAGCTGCTCGAGAATTTTCGCTGGAGCGTTCAGAAAATTCTTCGCGCGGCTGTAGGGCAAGGAATCGTACAATAAATGCGAGAAAATAGAATCCTGCACGAAGCGCACAAATTCACGGTACTGAGCGTTGGTAATTTCTGTCTGGCCAATACACAATGAATCATTCAGCGCAATTGTATTCCTGGGAATGTATTTGGAAGGAAGTTGCGCTGTACCAACGAATGGAAAGAAGGAGATCAGGAGGAGGATTGTCTTCATGGATGGAAGATAGGGAATTTTCAGAGGCAGCACAATAAATGTGGATTGGGAAATGTTCTATTTAACATAATGTTAATTATAGGGCAAAGTAATGTGGTGTGATTTACCACAATTGGTTCTGTGCTCAATGAAATGCGGAAATTAAAGCTAAACCAATCTGGTCCCCAGTAAAATATCAATAGCATTTGCAGCATTCTCCTTAGTCAATCCGACGAGCGGTTGTGTAAACACCACTTTTTCTTTAATCTTCTTCGGAAGATCATGCAAAGATTTATCATCGTCGAGAATAACAAAATCAGTCACATGTTCGTTTTTTGATACCCAGTTCAAAATTTCGTCCTTTCTGGAGAGTAAATTAACGTTATCATCCAGTTTTTCCACATTTGCAATAATCCCACGGTTACGGAATATTTCAATCCACTTTTCTAACGAATAACTTGATTTGTGAGATGTTGTCAAAACAATCGAAGCTCCGGTCTCAGATATGATCTCTTTAAGATTACTAATTGCATTCGGTAAAAACTGAAAAAAACCATCCGTATGAATTTCAACTTTCTTCCAGGGCGCAGCTTGTACCATTACACCATCTATGTCTAACAACAATAGCATACTGCGAAATTAGGTTTTCAATTCCTTGCTTTCACAATCTAATAACATTTTCAGGTGCTTGAAACACAATTCCGCCAATGGCTTCAACTTGCTATCTGTGCCTGAGATTTCGACTAATGATGCTTGTCTCATGTATTTCTGATAGGTGTCCCCCCACTCCATTTCCAAATTTTTGGGAACCTTCATGAGAACATAAACAATATCAAAGAGTTGCAGATGATATTTTTCATTACCATCTAAGCCGAGATTGTCGAGGCCATAAATCAGTTGGCAATGTTTCATATCCTGCTGGATCAATTTGATGATTAGATCTTTTGTTCTCATAATATTGTGTTTAAACGATGGTTGTACTGTTTATTCGTATACAAACATAGGTTAAACTTATGATTATTGCAAAATATATTCATTGTTTATACCAATATTAATATCGTTTAAAACGATGTTAATATGTGTTTTGCTGAGGGTTATTGAAAGTGTCAGTTGTTTGAATCACTGATTCCCTCTACATTTGAGCCTATGTCAGAGAGAATCAACAGGATAAAAGAGGTGCTTGTCATCAAAGGAATGAGTCAAAAAGAATTGGCTGTTCAAATGGATAAGAATCCAAACACTATCACTTCTATTTGCAATAACAAGTCACAACCTCACTTGAAGGACTTGAAACGAATTGCGGAAATTTTGGATGTGGATATTCGGGAGCTACTAGTTCCAACTAAATGAAATTCGAAAACATCTACTGTTATATTTCAACCCACTGTTTCAACCCCAAAATGCAAAAGCCATGGTATTTCTAGAAATAATAGGAGGACTGATCGTATTCGGCATTGTAATATTGATAATATATTACATCATAGCGTGGACATCAAAATGGTCAGGTTCCACTATTGTAACGAGATCAGGATCTGAAATAGCTAATCCAAAGACCTTCGATCAGATTAATAAGGAAATTAAGGATAATGTTGAAGTATTGCGCTCAAACTCACAGCCTATAACAAAAGTAAACCCTCCAGAGCTCTTTAATGAAGAGGAGAAGACAGCCTTGTTGGTCGGCCTTTCCTTATCTGTTTATAACACAAAAGTTGAACAGATTTCAGATGAGCATAAAATGGAAATTAGGAACACAGCCGTAATGATCCAATACACACTGGCTTATGCTCCTAGACTCGATGACTATTTAATGATAAAAGCGTCGGAATCTATGGATCACTTCTTTGATTTAATAAAGAGATTCAATAAGAATCAGATGGAATTCTTTATTGTGAATTTATACTGTGCCAGTAGAATAGCAGAACCGCTAGAGTCTCTCCATTTCGTAATCACTAAGGCAAATATTGACTGGGATGAGTTTTTAAGAATTGGAGGCCTTGTAGAGAAAAACTTTAGAAATCAACGTTAAATGGTAATCATTGCATCTTCTTTTAAGAATGAATAAAACATTTACGCCTTTTAAAATGAAGTAAAAACATAAGACCTCCCTCGCAGTGGAATTTGTCGGTCTGAAGCGAATTATTTTATAACAAAACAGTAAGATGTGGCTTCATCACATTGGTTCTGTTTTCATAGACCGTGATATACAGCAACACCAACTCAGATATTGTTAGTTAGTAATTCAAAAATTTCCGAAGCGAAAAAGTTTAGTAGGAAAATTCTATTGAAACTCGTATCAAAAGGAACCCGCAAAACAGAATCTTCGATAAAGGAATAATCGTCGGAAGCTTGAGCTCCTCCCGCTACTGTCAAAAGCCAAATTTCATCGAACCGTTCGGAACTATATTTCGGTATTTTCAGTTCTTTCTTCTTGATAGTTTTATCGATTACAGTTCTTCCCAAAGAACCAACAATCGATGCTTTGCTGTGGTAAATTGATACTCCGGTATGGGGACTTTTCCTCACGTCTTTTACTATAGTCCCAGAATCTCTTGAGTTTTTGATTAAATCTAAAAGTTCGGTTCTAATTGTGGCTTGATCGTTTGAATCAAACTTGATCTTTTCAACAAAATCAACTCTATAAATACCATTGTATTTGTTTGGTTCCTTTTTTAATTCGATTTCTAATTGACTGAATATTTTCTTTAGCAATCCTTCTCTTTGCTTTTCATCCTGTCGAATTACAATATCTGCCAACTCAATTCCGATTTTTTTATTCCCTATTGAAACAATAAAATCAGGGCTTTCACAAAGTGCATCGGAAATTTCAATTTTTCTATCAAAGCATGATATGAACTTGCCCAAGTCAATCAACTCTTTTGTTTTCTGCTTAATCTCGTTCGTAGAATTTAATTCACTTCTGATTCGTTCAAGCCACACATCAATCTTAGAACGAATAAACTCTCTCTCCGAATTTATTTCTTCAGTCTGTTTCTTTATGAATGACTTGAAATCGCCTTTATTTGATGGGAATTCTAGCTCCATATTTTTGTTTGATATTGAATATTTCGAGTTCGACTATTTCGGAATTGTCACAAATTCAAATTTAACCGATGTCTTAAATGAATCAGCTTCGAGCGCTTGAATGAAGCTCTTAAATTCACTTAGATACTCCGAATTTGTGTTTTTAAGTTCTTCAAAAAAGACTTTGAACTCTTTATATCCACCAAATATTTTTGTTACAATTTCACTAACGTAATAGGTCTTTGTATCTAAGGGAGCTGGAGTTAATATGGCAGTAATAAACCAATCGACTTCATTGCTAGTAAGAAAGTTCTTAAGAAGTTCATTGACTTTTGAATTTGAAACAGTTTCTTTCTTTCGTGTTTTTTCATTAAAAACTACTTTACACGAATTATGGTACAAGTCCCAGATTTCATTACTTGGAATTTTTACTGATTCGATATAAGATCTAAAGTATTGATAGGTTAAGTCATAAAATTCGTCGGTCGAAATCGGAAGATCATCCAAATGGTTATTTTGAACCATGTAATGAGAAAATTCTGCAAAGAAATGATGTGGAGTGATGGAGTTTTTAAATAGCCCAAGTAAAAAACTCCTGTATTCGTTAACATTGCCATCGTAAAATCGGTTTGATATACGATCTCTATTATTACAAATTTTATTATAGAAATCATCATTGAAATAGCCGTAGGTAAGTAAGCTTTCGCCAATTACCCTATTTTTCTTCGTAGCTAGGTAACATATTGCCGATATGATTTTTTCAAAATCTTTTTTAGAATTTAACTCGGTCACATCCAGTTTTTTGAATCGAGACATTAGTAGGAGTTTTTTGTTTGCGTAGCACCATTGATCAATTGATCTTTTTAGATCACCGATAGGTTGGTTTATTTTTTCTGTAAACTCCAATTCTGATAGATCATTTTCGTCTAGACGCCCTGTGAAATACTTGTCAAAGTTATTGGGGTAGCGTATTGAAAGATGTCCAATGCTAGAAGTGTAGTTATTTATTGGGAAGATGTTTCTTGCCAATTTCATAGCCGATTCTACTTCGAATGATTGTAGCAAAAATTCAAGATTCTCATGTAATACAGTTTTAGACTTACCACGCTCTTGCTTTAAAACATAACCATCATGAGTCCGTTGCAGGTAGACATTTCTGTTTAGATATAACTCTCGACAGATTTCAGGAAATTTATGATTAAGTAGTCTTATTTTGAAATAATCTGAAAAAACAACTTCTCCTTTTATTTGATTATACTCGGGGATAAATCGATAAATGAATCTTTTAATATCTCTAACTGATTTTATCACTTCAATTAAGAAGTTTTCTTCATATAAATTAATGAGTTGAAGCAGTTTTTGAAGTTCTTCTCTCTCCGAAGGAAAATGTTGTGATAATTTTATCAATAATAGATTATTGAGTTCTTCTGCTGTAATTGCCGGTAATTCAATTGTTTGTAAAAATATTTTGTCGAGATAAGTTGAAACGTTATGATATGAATTAGTGGTTCTTATTGAATGTATTACATATTCTCTGTCAAATGCAACCAAAAATTTGATTTTAGAAAAGCTTCCTGTATTTCGAATTAGTTTTAGTGTTTCGACTATTTCTTTATTATCTAGCCTATCTAAATCATCGATAAAAACAATTACTTGTTTGTCCAATTTCTTTAATGTTTCGTTTACTAATAGAAATCGATCATTAATATCAATATCCTCATTGAGATTAAATAAATATCTTAAACCACTGGTCCAAGAATTGTTATTGGACTTTAATAATTCATTAGCATAATCATGAATTTCTTTAGAAAGTTTTGCGCTATACTTTTCAAGCTTTGTAGCCAATGTTTGAAAGAAATCGCGTATTAGCAATTCGTGATTGAGACTCTTCCACGGGTTGAAATCGATAATTATGTCATTTGAATCATGGAATTGATTTTTTAAAAGATTCATGAATGAAGTTTTACCACTTCCCCATTGTCCGGTTATACCAAATGCTATTGATGAGTTACCGTTTGTATTTGATACTCTTCCAGCGATTTCCTGAGCAAGTTCACATCTATTTAATAAATCATCTGCCGCAATTTCAATCGGTTCATCAAGTTCTAGATCCGATTGACTTTTAGTTTTGTTCGTTAATAAGCTGAAATTTGAGCGGAGAACCAATGAAAATTCACCCACCATCACTAATAGAATAAAATCAAGGTATTTTACAGATTCGAAAACAGACGTTGAGGTAAAATGCCAAGTATTCTCTGTAAATCTGTAATATGAGAAAAGTACAGTTAACTCTAGGAAGAGTATCACTCGATGCAAGGAGGTGAGAAAGCCTCTCTTAATTCGTAAGATATACTGGATTAGAATAATTAAGCATAACGAATAGAACAAAAGATCATTAATTAGATTGGATTTAACTGATCCGAACCATTCTTTTACTATCCATTGGTTAATTAGATATTCCAGTCTTTCATGAAATAATATGAAAAATACAAAAGGGAGGAGTACCAATAATGTTTTCTTACTCGTCTGTGGCATATTGATGGATGCTTGGTTCTTTCAATTTCGTCAGGTGTGAATAGCTTTCTGTTCAATAATATTTCATCGAATCTACCGATTCCTGTTCAAATTATATGGAATCAAGTCTAACTCTTATCAACAAGAAATCAACGTTTTAGAAAATCCAAACACCTGTCCAGAATTTCTGATCAAATTCCACCAAATTGCGCTTTATCGCTTTGGTTCGCATACATTCGCTCCATTAACCAAAACAACAGCGCATGAATTCTTCATCCGAACACCCACTCCAACCTCTTATCGATCTCATCCAACATTCTTACGACGGCAACCCAAACCGTCTCGCCGCTTTCCTCGACCAAGCCATCTACCTCCTCCACTTCGTTCCAAACGAGCAAGAATTCACGGAACTCCAGCGACAAAACGTCTGCTCTGCACTCTTCACCTTAAAGGAAAGCCTGAAGGTTGACGACTGCTCCTCTACCCTTTCAAAGCCAAAAGATTGAGTCGGTATCCGGTTGGACATGTCTTATTGATTACCAAATCTACCTGAACCAGGCTGTCGTAAACGGTTTTGAAATCAAACTTCAATTCCAAACCGTTTAGTTTTATCGTTTTGTGCTTGCCAGCTCTGTTGAGATGGAATAATCAATCAATACAGGTTGTCGTTCAAACTGTTCTGCCATCAGATTAATCCAGATCCAGGTATTTGGTGCTTTGGGAGTTTATGACGATTACTGTATCCAGCGTATGCGTTGGGCCGCCGGAATAATACACACAAGAAGCTTTAATGGTGTGCATTCCGTAAGGCAATTTGTATTCAACTTCGTCATAACCGGTAAATTTTTGATCATCTATGTAAACCGGAAAAGACTTCGATGTTGCGGTGTAAATAACAACTTTTCCACGTTCCGCCGACACTTTGAATGCTTTTTCTGAGGCTACATTCTTGTTCAACTCCTTTCTGTTATCGTAAACACGAACTTTGTAAAAGCCGTCCTTCCCCAATACGTTTAGTGTAAGTTGAGGAGCCTGTCCGTAAACAATTGTGTCCGATCCACCGTCGGGATTGACGATTTCCCATATTTGATTTCGTTTTTTGGGAGAAAGATTGATCAGATCCAGGGTTTCACCGGGAGCATATGTGTACCGTTCAAGACGGAAATCAGATGCTGTTTTTTTGTGACAAGCAGCTGTTACTAACGCTGCCAAACCGAACAATGCGATTGATCGTAGATTTAGAATGTGATGCATTTAGGAGATATTTAGGTGTCAAATTTAGTAAAATCTTCAATGAACGCTATGGCGTCTCTGATTGGTGAATCCGGATCATTTGTGAGCGGTAGAAAGGTTTTTTCCATAATTCTCAGCTAAAGGACTAAAGTACTTTTTTATTCCGACGCGACGGAAATCAATCACCTTGTTGTAAACGATCAAAAAAACAAGTTTCATATTAATAACATAAACTTCCACAGCGCGCGATTCTTCGTAATTTTGCTGCTCAAACTTTCCTGTTGATGAAATACCTTGTACTTCTTGCCATCTTTTCATGCAGTCTTTCGCAGCTCTTTTCGCAAACTGATTCGTTTTTAGTTCGTTACGATACGGATTATGAAGCTCAGGTTCTGCAGAATCCGGATGCCACTCATTTGGAACGGCTAATGGTCCTGGGATCTAAAGCTTCGCCTGAACGAACCGCTGCTGCTAAAAAGGAGTTTGATGCTTTTATCAGTGAAATAAAGTCGTCGAAGGTATTGCGGAAGCCTGAAGTGAAGCTCATGAAGGAGCTGCATGCAATGGTTCACAAACGCTTTCTGACGCGTTACCAGTTTGTGGTGCCGTTTCATGAAATTTTCAAAAGCGGAACGTACAATTGTGTTTCTGCCACTGCCCTTTTCGCGCTGGTTCTGGAGGAATTGGATATTCCGTACAACATCCAGGAACAACCAACGCACGTCTACATTATGGCGTACCCGGACACAAAAGCGATTTCGGTTGAAATGACAGCGGTAGAAGATGCGTATTATTTAACGGCACGCAAGGATGTTTCGAATGCAGTGAATGCGTTGCTGGAGCTTGATTTGACTACCAGAGAAGAGATTCAGATGAAGGGAGAATTGTATGTGTACAACGCTTTTTACAATACCAATGATGTGGTTGACCTTCGGGAATTGGCTGGGATTCAGTACATGAATGCGTCGATCAGCGCGGTAAACGACGAACGTTTTGCGGATGCGCTTTCATCGATTTGTAAGGCTGAAACGTTGTACAATGTCAAGAAAACACAACTGTTGAAGACAGAAATCTTACTGACACTCATGTCGGAAGCGAAGTTCGAGAGTCTGAAGGAAATCGGTTACCTCGTGGGGTATGCAAACCTCGAAAATTCCAACAAGAAAAAGGTGTACCAGCAGTACGCTGCGTTTTTGAACGATCAGTTGATTAATCAGGCCAAACGTGGCATCGTTGATTCGAGTTACACGTTCATTCGGAATAACCTGACGGATACTGCGCAAGTGAAGGAACTGGGGTCGTTGTATTATGTCGCGATCTCGGAATACTACGCAAAAGCGATGAATACGAAGAAGCAGGTGGAATATGCCGAGCTGGCTTACGTCAATGCTCCGGGTAACGTTGCTTTGCAAGGCTGGCTGGTTCAAAGCATTATGCGGTGTTACGTAGGCAAACTGGACGGTGAAGAATTAGTTAAACGACTCGAAGGATATTCTGTCAGGTATCCGGGGTTACTGAGTAACAACTTGTTTTTATCGGCACATTTCTATGCCTATTCGGAAGCTTCACAGGATTTCCTTGACGAGGATGATGGCGAAAACGGGAAAAAGTACTTCGATTTGGCGCTAAAGACCAGAGCTTCCATGATCGATCCGGAAATAATTGATCCTGACCAGATTGGTTGGCTGTATGCTGAAATGGGTTCGTATTTGTGTCGTAAAAAACAGTACAAGGAAGCACTTGACGTTCTGGAAGAAGGTTTAACGTTTGCGCCGGATCACGAGCGAATCATTGCCCGGATAGAAATTGCTAAAAGCAGGATGAAATAAGATGCTTTGCTCTTTCCTCATCTCGTGCAGTCGGTGGCAGGCGAATTCCTGGCTCCTGTTCATCTCACGCAGATAACGCTGATCTTAGAGAATCTGTGTGATCCTTACATAGTTAATTCATCATCTGCGAAAATCTGCGGAATCTGCGTGCCAATAATAAATTTTACTCACGCAGATTACGCAGATAAACGCTGATTTGATTTTGTTGTTATATAAAAACAGATTCCGTTGCTGTTAGAAAATCTGCGCGATCTATTAGTAACAAGTCAATCCTGTTCCATTCATCATCTGCGAAAACCTGCCTGTCGGTAGGCAAGGTCCGCGAGATCTGCGTGCTAATAAGTTTTGCTCACCTCTTTCATGGCAGACGTGAATTCCTTCTGTTCATCTCACGTCCGCCACGGCGGACAGATAACGCTGATTTAGAATCTACGCGATCAACGTTGAGCCGGACAATCCGATCTAATATACCATCTGCGTGGATTACCAAAAGTAACCAGTGTTATTTAGATTCTAACAGCTCTCCAAGTGAATTCAGTGTTGCTTTAAATCCTTCTACGAAGCCCATTTCGATCATCTTTTCCATGCGTTCCAGGGAATCGTTTTTGATGGTGATGCTCACGGTTGTTACCTGATCGTCATCCGGATTTGCAGTAAACGTGAAATCCCAATCGGATCCGGGAAGGAATGGATTCTCATCTTTGTCGGCAAACGCACTGAAGTAGCTGAAACTGGTTTTCGGATGAATAGCAGTGTATTTCTGTACCTGCCAGTTTTCCTGACCTTCCGGCGATACCATGGCATAGAATCGGCGTCCGCCAACTTCAAAATTCATGACTTTTGTTCGCGCTACGAACGGTTTCGGAGCCCACCATTGGTCTAAAATTTCCGGCTTCGTAAAAGCGTCCCAAACCAACGGTAGTTCCGCAGCAAATTCTTTCGTTACAAATACCATTTTCGACGCTTTGTCGACGGTGAAATCAAATAGCAAATTCGTGTTCATTTTTGTTGTTTTTTTAGCGTTGATAATACTTCATCGAGTTGACTGAATTGAGTTGCCAGGACACTTTTGAGCTGATCCACCCATTTATCAAATTCCTGTACTTTACTGGCATTCAGGTGATAGTATATCTCCCTCCCCTTTTGTTGTTGCGTTACCAAATCGCACTCGGTAAGAATCTGAATGTGCTTCGAAACCGCTTGTCGGCTGGTGTTGAACTCTTCCGCCAGCGCGTTGGGTGTCATGGCTTTGGAAGCCAGTAACAGCAAAATAGCTCTTCGTGTTGGGTCGGCTATTGCCTGAAATACGTCGCGTCTTGTTTTCATAACCACTCAATATGCAATCATTTAATTGCAAATATAAGTGCAATCATTTGATTGCGCAAGTTTATTTTAAAAATTAGCGATTGATGACGAACTGAATGTTTACTGCAATAGGTTTTCTTCGGAATCGGAATTGATCATCGGTGACAACCCGGAACTCATTTGGGTAATTTGTTTCTGAAGTTTATCTCTATGCCTTTTGCTTTTGAACTTTTCAAGTCTAAAACGACCTGATAAAACAATCTCCACTGCAGCTTTTTTCACATTCCGCTTTCGAATTTGAAAAAACTGCGGTTCCCGGACACCACCATCTCTCCGCAACATTCAGAGTTCGACCGTTTACAAATTCTTCGGGGCCACTTAAATCCTTATTACCTGCGATCTTTAAACTGAAACCTTCGTCAGATTTTTTGAGTTTTAACCCCATTTCCACGTCGTGCGTTTTGAGTTCACCGTTTTCGAGAATCACTACTTTTTGTATGGTGTCACTTACTTTGTTTACTGATTCACCGATAGTGAAATCCCGATATCGATTCACAAGAAATAAAGAATCAAAGTCTACATTCATGACCGAATCGGTGACAAAAAGAACCAGTTCATTGCGTTCATTTTCAACCAGTTTTATTCTATTGATCGACTCTTTATTGTTTGTAACAAATCCTTCAACCTCGCGCTCTTGTGCCTGAACGATAGTGATACTTGAAAGAAACCATAATAGGATAAAAACAATACTACTCTTCATTTTCTTCGGATTTAAAAATGACACTGAAACGGCTGTCAGCCCAACTGTAAAAGCGATGAATGTATAATCCACCAAAAAAAGAAAGGAATACAAGGGTTACCGGACGGATTTTTCCATTCACACCTGTTTGTTCAACTAATATGGTTGGCACTATGTCCGCAATACCTAAAATAATGATTCCTGTCATGAGTCCTAATATGGAATACAGAACTGATTCCCTGAGAGTTAGAGGTGTTTTTGCTAATAAATTCCTTACCATCAATACGCTTGCACCCAATAAACTGAATGAGCAACTTGTAACAATTAACAGGAAATATGCCGGATAACCGTTGGCAGATTTCCATAAGGTAAAACGCTCTAGGGTCTCCTTTTTCAGATATAATTCAAATTCAGCCTGATTTGGAAAAATATGCTTATCATATTTGATGATTTTTGTAGTGTCCGAAAAATTGGCATTTTCTCCTATGGCTTTTATCGTAGTGAATTCTTCCTCATACTTTAGCAAAAGCAGTCCTTGAACCCCGAAATAGAGAGACGCACTTATGCTGATGACCAAGGTTGAGACGATATAAAAATGCTTCATCGCGAATCGTGTTAATTAAAAAACGTTTTAATAGACAAATGCGGATCCGAAATCGTTACGCAGTCCTGATCCTTCACATATCCTTTTTCTAAATAACGACCGTGCACGGAATGGCGCTCTTCTTTTTTGGAGTGAATGGAATTAATCGGAATCACAATCTGGCGCTCGTAGCCAATTACCCAATCGTGTCTTTTGCCCAACGCAATTTTGATCATTACATCAAGAGAGGTGTTTCCTAAGCGAGTATACCATGCCAGATTTTCATTCAGACAATTGTGCCAGTCTGAAGCAACGGTCATATACTCAATGTTGTTGTTCAAAGGAGGTTTATTGAGAATGCTGCTCAAAACCGGTTTGTCCTCGTTCATTAACACACAGCCGGGTTGTTTCAGAAACCAATCTATCGAAAGTTGAGCAATGGTTAGAATAATCTTACCCGTCGGACCAGAAGCGGTCTTTTTCCAGATGGACAAAATTGCTGAAATTTTCCCGCCCAATTGGAAGTAACCACAGCCGTTTCCGGCAGAGAACATGATCACTTTGCTGATTTCAGGGATGAAATGTTGTGTATCCGGATCGGATGCCATGTACTCTGCTACCAATGCGCCACGACTTGTAGTAATGATTTGTAGTGGTTGCTCAATACGAATTTCCAGCTCCTGCATGCGATTACGTAGCCATTCGACATTCTGTCTCGCATCGTGTGAGATTGTTGGGTGATTGAGGGCAATAATTTGTTCAAACTTTCCATCCGAAAGCAAGCGTTGCAAGAAAGAAGTGCCAGATAAATCGTCTTTTTTCAGAATATCTTTGAACGATGAATTGGTGTCTACAAACGTTCCGTGAATCAGTAACAGTGTTTTTAGATTGGAATTGACCTGTCCCTTTTCTGTAACGCGTTCGAATGCCCCACCGTCGTCCGGGTTTTCAACATTATCTTTATTGAATAGTAGTAGATCGTATTTGTCCTCCCCGACCAACTCATAGAGAACTGTTCCCGGAGAAATCACTGAATCAATGGCTTTCGCGAGCTTATTGGATTTATTTACTTCTTTCTTCTGACTCTCAAAAATTTCATCGTCTGTTCCTGCTTTTTGTTTGAAAGTCAGAACTTTAATAATGAAAGCAATTCCGGTTTCTTCTGTAGATTCCGTGTACTTGTTTTCTTCTTCGTTTACAGCTATCAGTTTGTGTTTGGGTTCAACCGGAAACACGTAATTCAGTCGATCTCTGGTTGGTTCTCCACCCTGGTGCAAAATGTATTCAAAAACCGCATGCGGATCGTTTTTGTTTCCTCTTTCACTATGCTGATAATACACAATGGCGCCTTCATCCGGCTGTAGAAATAATGTCAAACGTAATTGCGGCATTTCTTCAATTGGATTGAATGCTTCCGGTAATTCGAACTCAATTTCGTTGAAGTTGATGTAACGCTCCCGAACCTGACCGGGTTTATTTGTATCCAAATCCGGATTGATGGCTTTTAAATCTGCGATTTCCTGTTGTGTGAGTACGTGTTCCTCACCGTGTTGATTTAAACCTTCGTTGTAATTTCCGGATTCAGAAAAATACAACTTTCCGGTTGGAGTAAATGGAGAGTCATCAGCCCAACCCAGTGTTCCCCAAATACCTTCAACCTCGTGATTCACGGCGCGATTGATCTTTTGGGATACGACTGAATCTGTATTGTCCAGTGCGGATGCCTCCTGCGTAATTTTTCCGAGTGGAATGAAACGGGAATCTTTGAAGAGATTCGTGTTAGTGGGGAATAAAAAATTCATGACGAATAGTGATGTGATTAAGGATGCAATATAAAGAATATCAGGTATATAATGTAGATAATAAAAAAAAACATAGAAACATAGTTCGTCCATCCTACCGTTAGAAGGATCTCATATAACACGAAGAATAAGATTACTTGTGCTTTCTTTTACTTATGTGAACTATGTCCAGCTATGTTCCTATGTGTTTCAAAAAAAAGTCACTTCAAATCATACCGATCCAACTCCATCACTTTCACCCACGCCTTCACAAAATCGTTCACGAATTTCTCCTGTGCATCCGAACATGCGTAAACTTCCGCAATGGCGCGTAGCTCTGAGTTAGAACCGAAAATTAAATCGGCACGTGTTCCAATCCACTTCAGGTTTCCTGTTGCACGGTCGCGACCTTCAAAGTGCTCTTCGTGTGCGTCGGTTGCTTTCCAGGAAGTGTTCATGTCCAGGAGATTGACGAAGAAATCGTTGTTAAGGGTTTCTGTTTTCTTCGTGAAAACACCATTGTGGGAGCCATCTGAATTGGTGTTCAGAACGCGCATCCCTCCTACTAAAACAGTCATTTCCGGAGCCGTAAGCGTGAGAAGCTGAGCTTTATCAACAAGTAATGCTTCTGTAGCGATACTTGATTTTGCCTTCAGGTAATTGCGGAAACCGTCGGCGATTGGTTCCAGAACAGCGAATGATTCTACATCGGTTTGTTCCTGAGAAGCGTCTACTCTGCCCGGTGTGAATGGAACTTCGATAATGTGGCCGGCGTTTTTTGCTGCTTTTTCAATGGCAGCGCATCCTCCAAGAACAATCAAATCAGCCATGGAAACTTGTTTGTCGCCTGATTGTGCCGCATTGAAGTCGTTGTGAATGCTTTCCAGCTGATCCAACACATGAGCGAGCTGATGCGGATTGTTTGCTGCCCAGAACTTCTGTGGTGCCAATCGAATTCGTGCTCCATTTGCTCCGCCACGTTTATCCGAACCACGGAATGTTGAAGCAGAAGCCCATGCTGTGCTGACCAATTCAGAAATGGATAGACCTGAACTTAATATTCTTGTTTTCAGTTCATTGATGTCGTTTTTATCAAGGGTAACTTTAGGTGATGGCGGCAGTGGATCCTGCCACAACAGTTCTTCCTGTGGAACTTCCGGACCAAGGTAACGTGCTCGTGGCCCCATGTCTCGGTGTGTGAGCTTGAACCAGGCGCGTGCAAAGGCATCTGCAAATTCATCGGGATGCTCCAGAAAGCGACGTGAGATCTTTTCATAAGCAGGATCAAAACGCAGTGAAAGATCCGTTGTCAGCATCATTGGAGGAAGTTTTTTGTCCGAATGTGCATCAGGAATAGTGTTTTCAGCGTTTTTCGCTACCCATTGTTGTGCTCCGGCCGGACTCTTCGTCAATTCGTATTCGTGATTGAACAGGTTTTCGAAGAAGTGATTGCTCCATTGTGTTGGTGTTTGACTCCAGGTAACTTCCGGACCACCGGTTATTGTGTCTGCACCGTATCCGGTTCCGTGTGAACTTTTCCATCCGAGTCCTTGGTCCACAATGTTTCCGGCTTCCGGTTCACGACCTACTAATCCGGGGTCTCCGGCCCCATGAGCTTTTCCGAAGGTGTGTCCTCCGGCGATGAGCGCAACGGTTTCTTCGTCGTTCATTGCCATGCGCTTAAAGGTTTCGCGAATGTCGCGCGCTGCTGCGATCGGATCCGGATTTCCATTCGGTCCTTCCGGATTTACGTAAATCAGTCCCATTTGCACGGCAGCTAGCGGGTTTTCAAGATCTCTGTCGCCGGAATAACGTTTGTCGTCCAGCCAGATTTGTTCTTGTCCCCAGTATACGTCTTCCTGAGGTTCCCAAACGTCTTCCCGTCCACCGGCAAAGCCGAATGTTTTGAATCCCATGGATTCCAGCGCTACATTTCCTGTGAGAATCATTAAATCTGCCCAGGAGATTTTTCTTCCGTATTTCTGTTTGATCGGCCACAATAAACGTCGCGCTTTATCGAGGTTGGCGTTATCGGGCCAGCTGTTCAGCGGTGCAAAACGGAGTTGTCCTGCCCCGGCCCCACCTCTACCGTCGCCGGTTCTGTAAGTTCCGGCACTGTGCCACGCCATGCGAATGAAAAACGGTCCGTAATGTCCGAAATCTGCAGGCCACCAGTCCTGGGAATCGGTCATGAGACGCTTCAGGTCTTCTTTTACCGCGTTCAAATCAAGACTATTGAATTCCTTTGCGTAATTGAAATCCTGATCCATTGGGTCGGACAACGAGGAATGTTGCCTGAGTACGCTTAGTTTTAATTGATTGGGCCACCAGTTGTGATTTCTGGTTCCATTTCCGGATCGGCTTCCTTCTCCGTGTCCGAATGGACATTTGCCGGCTTCGTTCGCATTGTTTTCCATAGCGTAAGTTTTTAGTGGTGTTACTAATATACGAAATGTGGAAGTTCAAAATGACCAAATTCAAAATTCAAGATGGAAGGAGTTCATAATTTTAATGCAATCATTTTTCATGGTGAATTACCAAAAATATGTAACATTTTTTTTCACTTTCACGGGTGTAAACTTAATACCTTAATGGAAAGCAAGTCAAACGTGGGATACTATGGAAAAGAGTCAGTCGAATTACTTAAAACGGATTTACACCCTTCTGATTATCATAGTAATCATTACTGTTATTTGTTTGGCAAGTCAGATTTTGTTTCCGTTAATTCTGGCTTTTATTCTTGCTGTTCTCATTCGTCCTATTGATAACTTTTTGCAGGAGAAATGGCGCTTCCCGAAGGTTATTTCCATCATTCTTACACTGACTGTCTCCTTGCTTGGAATTGGCCTTGTGTTTTTCCTGCTGGGAGCTCAACTGCGAAGTTTTGTCTCGGATTTGCCACAGATTGAAGAAAACGTATCCAAGACCATGAATCAGCTGAAAGAATGGGTGTATCAGCACGTTGGAATCAGTTATGATCGTCAGGAAGAATTGTTGAACGATAACCTGAAGAACCGGCAATGGTTTTCGCTGAAATCGTTCGGTACTATCACCAGTTCTTTGATGTACCTGATTCTGGTACCTGTATATGCTTTCCTGATTTTACTGTACAGATCGCTCCTGTTGACCTTTTTAATCAAATTGGTACCGAATACGGATCAGAGCAATATGCATCAGATGGTGCACGACATCAAAAGCATTGTTCGCCGTTACATTCTTGGATTGATCTTCGAATTTGCCGCGGTTGCAACATTGATGACCTGCGGATTCTGGGCAATTGGCGTAAAATACGCTCTGTTTCTCGGACTTTTGACGGCGTTACTCAACCTGATTCCATACGTGGGAATTATGGTTGCGTGTGCCTTGAGTTGCTTTATGACGCTTGCGACTTCTCCGAACATGGAAATCCTGATCGGTGTTATTGGAGTCACTGCTGCTGTTCAGCTGATCGACAACAATTTCCTGTTACCGAGAATCGTCGGTTCGAAAGTGAGTATAAACGCGCTTGCTTCGATTCTATCCGTGATTGTCGGTGGGGTTCTGGCCGGTGTTCCGGGAATGTTTCTCGCTATTCCGGTCACAGCAATCATTAAAGTTGTTTTTGATTCTGTTCCACAGTTTGAACCATACGGTTATTTGTTAGGAGACAATATCCCGAAAAAAGTGTTCTGGCTGGGAGCGAAACCGAAAGAGAAAAATTGAACGAATGAAAAAGCCCGACTTTCATCGGGCTTCTTACTGTTTGATTGTGCTATTGTTTCACCAATCTCATCACCTGAGAATTACCTGTTTTTACAAGGTATGTCCCTTCGGGATGATCCGATAAATCAATTTTTGTTCGTGTGCCCTCTTCCGGTGTTACCTTCAGGATCAGTTGCCCCATCAGGTCGAAGACAAGAATTTCTCCTACGTCAACCGGATGTTCTATGGTTACTTCACCATCCGTTGGATTCGGATAAAGTATCAGCTCCACGTCTTCGGGATATAGCGATTCGCCCATTTTGTCGGGATTATTTGCATCTCCGTGGTCGTCATGGTGAACGGCAATGGAAGGAGCTCCTGCAGTACATCCGTTATAAGTTTGCGCTACAAAAACAGATCCTGCCTGAGCTTCAAACCCGTCATTAAGCAAGATGTAGCTTCCCGGAGTTCCGTCGAGTTTTACGTTTGAACCTGAAGGCACTGTTGTGCTTCCGGAGCTGACAATGTAACTTCCGGATTCCTGAAGTGGTTTTGTCCAGGTTCCTGTAATGGTCTTCGACATCGGGCAGCATTCGTGAATATCCATAACAATCTGGTTGTATGTGTGTTCCGAATATGTTTGCCAGCCTGTGATTTTGCGTACTTCGAACTTAATGCGCACATCGTATGTTCCGGAAATCAATGGTTCGTTGTAATCGTAAAAGCTTGCCCAATAGGATGATCCCTGGAACGTACTGTTGTAAATCAACGTATTATCGCGGTAAAGCCAAACCGTAAATCTATACGGATTTGAACCGAATCCACCCGGAGATCCACCGTAGTTGTAATCCATTCTCCAGCTAACAGTTGACGGCTGAGATCCATCGCACCACGAGTTTGGCGTGTTGTTGTACCACGGCCCTGAGGGTGATGTTGACCACAGTAATCCACCTGTTTCTGCTTCCGCGGTATTGCGGAAACCGACACAGCTCAGGAGAACAAGTGTGTATAATAATACTTTATTCATCGTTCCTGATTTTAGTGTTTCTCAGCAAGTTTTGCTTTTAAAGCCGCATTGTCAGCTTTCAATTGTTGCATGTCTTTTTCCAATTGAATCATGTACAACGTCAATTCCTCAATCTTTTCCATTTGCATCGAAGCCATTTCTGCAAGGTCAAGTCCTTTTTCTTCCAACTCTTCAGCAGACGGAATGTTAGGCAGGTGATTGTTTTCCTTGATATACGATTCAACTTCAGAAAGCGGTTTCAATTGGTAATCATCGGCAAAAACGTAATCCGCCCAACTGGTAGAACAGTAGTTTGCTACTTTCACCTTTGTGGTCAGGATTCCACCATTCACGTACAAACGGTAACCATTTGGCAATGCACTTGCACAGAAACTTCCGTGTGAGTTGTCATCAGTTACCCCCATTCCGATTTTACCATCGTCTTTCAAAAACAAGGTGTAGTTTCCTGCTCCACCTGCATCCGGGAATGGTTTCCAGAAATGAAGACCTCCCATACTTGGACGGCTTGCATCTGCAGTCAGGTACTCAATTGCCCATCTCCCCTGAGGATAGTTCGTTGCGTCATCGGAAAACAACAATTGCGGACCACCATAACCCGGAGTTGTTCCTGAAATCATTAAGCCACCGTTGTTTACGTGCATTTTAAATAGCGGATTGGTTGTTCCAACGCCAACATTTCCATTGCTGTGAACGCGCATTTTCTCTGTACCTCCGGTTGTAAATCCGATCACGTCTCCGGCGGGATGAAATAACCCTGTTTGATCGTTGTTCCACCAGGTGTAATCAGGTGTGGTAGCGCTGGACTGATTGGAATTACCACGGATATAAGCTGCGGAAGTTGGGTATCCGGTCACATTTGTAAAGACCGAATTCCCGGTTACATGCAAGCGTGTAATCGGCGTTGTTGTTCCGATACCGACGTTACCTGTGCGGTAAATATCACCGGTTTGAGTGGCACTTCCGCCCCACTGTTGGGCAATTGAAACGATTGGACTCAATAGCGCCAATCCTGCTGCTAAAAAAACTGTTTTTTTCATAATAAAACTGAATTAAATAATGGTTGCGATTTCGGTATCAGGCGGATCGAATGTATCCGGAAATACGGTTCTATTTTAAAGTGAATACTAGCATTTTTCAGGGCTAAGTTCTGCTTTTCGGGCTGGGTTTCCTGCACCGGTAATGGAGCGAATTCTACCGTTAGTGAAATCAATTTGCACAGAACTGAAAAACGTAAACTTTTTCAATTTTTTCAGTTCCCGTTTTCAGATCACCTTCTCTTGAATCTCAAACACATTATTCTTCATCACAATTCGTTCTTATAACATGAAATTTTTCCCGGGTAACTCGTACCTTTATCCTGCTACATTCGTCCCATGAAACAACTCCGGTATATCCTCCCCTTTTTCCTGGTGCTTTTTGCTCAATCTGCATCTGCGCAGGTTTACGAAGAGGAATCGGAAGAACGGCACTACCAGTTGGAAGTTGTAGAAGAACCCATTAAGGAAGTCTTTAACGAAGACGGAACGTATATCAAGCGCCGTGGAAATGAGGTCATTGCGACCGGACATCACGTTAATCGTAAGCTGGACGGCGAAATCAAAAAACTTTCAAATGGTCGACCGGTTCAGACAACGACTTACAAAATTGGAGTCAAACACGGACCAGAAGTAGATTACATGGGTGGATTCACAGTCTCCCGTAGTTACGAAAACGGGGTTCTGGTTGGGTACGTAACCGATAAGAAAACTTCAGGACAACTGAACTCACAGTTCGGGCCGTATTTCACGGGGAAAACCAAAAAGCACGTTTTTGTTGCGTTTGAAAGGTTTGAATTGGGTAACGGATACGAAAGCTATCGGTACGATTCGATTTTTTTGGAAGCAAATCGCGCACCTGAAATCCACAGGCTCTATTTCACGAAAAAGTATGAGGTCATCATTGATACCGAAGTATACGCTCATTGTAAATTACCGCTGTACCAATCGGATGAATATACAATCGATCGGATCGAATCAATCATGCAGGATTGGTCGTACGGCGTAACTGATTTCGACTACCAGGAACTGGAAAAGCCTAAAGAACTAGTCTTGTTTGCAAGCGACGGTTCTGTTAAGGCAAGAGCCTTCCCCGGTTATTGGATCAGTTTTTATTCCAATGGTCAGTTGAAAGATTCTATGTTCAGTTCCGGAGGAACGGATTACTGTCATTATCGCTGGGACGATCAGGGTAACATTGTCTTTAAAGGAAAGAAGGAAATAGTGAATAAAGGCTCTTACGGAAACGTGGTTTTTCGCTGGACGAATGACTTCTTTCTCGGGAATGAAGTACAGTATTCCATTTCCAGCGTGAATGGCATTCCCGAGCGTGTCTTTAGCGCGAAGCCGAAAGTGCTGGAAGCGATCAAATCGGGTAAATTCACGGATGTCTATGGTACATTATACATTACGGATCAAACAGGAAATATCGATACCTCTTTCGTGAAAGAATTGATACCGCTTCGCTATACAAACGATATTAAGCCGGGAAGATACTATTACCTGTATAGCGTTAAGCCTGGAATTGTAGAAACGGTTGAAGTCACTGCAAAAAAGGTTTGTTTTCAAAAACTGAACATTTCTGACCTTACTCCTGTTGGTCGTCCGGATTTACAGAAAATTATTTTTCAAAAAGATTCGGTGTATCAGCTTTACACATCGCTGGGAAACGCCCATTATGCACGCAAGCTCATGCAACGTAACGGCAAACTTTATTCCATTGATTGGCAAAAAGACAATGGGTATGCGGCTGTTTTGTCTATCGAAGAGTTAATTGTTCAAGCGCACCAGGACTCTTTGATAGATTCCTACACGCCAATGCTCACAGAAGCTGAATTTCAGGCGGCATTGAAGCGCAGGAACATATCCGCAATGCCAAAGGAAACGTTCATGACGTGCATCGATAAACTGGAAGTAATTCGAATGAATGAACGTAAGTTGCTTGAAAAGGTAAGGGATAAGAACACCACACAACTGATGAGTCCAAAGCTATTTCTTGTTTTTTACGAGGCCGGATTTAATCCGTATTTCAGTGAAAAAGAATTCTGGACTGTGATCAATAGTTATCGGCTGACTGCCGCAGAAGAGGCAAGAGTGAAACAAATTATTCGCCTGAAGAAATGAATGTAATTCAACTGATCGTTCAAACGCTTAGCGCCCCGGATGCAGGTCCCATCTATAGAGAAACAAAGGATTTTTCGGACCTGATTGTCGAACCGTGGAATGCATTTTCTTCGCTCACATTCTGGATTCCGGCATTCATTTTCCTTTGGCAGTTGCGCGGGAAGTATCGCCAGCAAGCCTTCATGGTGTATTTCTGTATTCCGTTACTGATTGTTGGCGGATTGGGAAGCACACTCTTTCATGCGTTTCGTTCCTCCGGATGGTTGTTGCTCATGGATGTTCTCCCGATTATCTTACTCGTTCTGGGCGTGAGCATCGTCATGTGGCTGAAAGTGCTTCCTAAAAAATGGATCATCTTCCCTATTCTTGCAGCGTTCTTCGGTTTGACCTATCTCGCTTCCAAAGGGCAGGATCGCATTTCTGCCGGTTACCTGGTTCGGGGCACAATGCTCCTGCTTCCCTGTTTGCTATTTTTATTCAGATCGCACTTCAAACATGCTTCGCAGTTCTTTTACGCTTGTTTTGCGCTTGTTTTGGCATTGTTGTTTCGCTACGCAGATGAAAAGTTTGAAATAGGCTTCATGCCTTGGGGAACACACTGGTTGTGGCACGTATCAACAGCTTTTGGTGCCTACTTTCTGGGGGAATATTTGATTAGAATTCAACAGGAAAAATGATCCGTAGGACCAATTTTACGTTTTGAATTTCAATAAGATTGGTTCAAAAATGAACATCAATCACCTAACCTTAACAATGTGGCATTGTAATTGTATTCGTCTCATCAGAAGAATTAAACCCCAACACCATGAAACGAATACTTTTACTCTCACTACTTGCAATCGGATACCTGAGTCCTGCTTTCGCACAGACTACCATTGCTGTTTTGCCTTATAAAATTACTTACGACGGACGCATTCCACAGAAATTTACTCCGGAAGACATTGCTGCGAAGCAGTTGCAGGACGGAGAGGATTACCAGGCTGCGATGATCAACAGCTTATCCAGATTAGCTTTGAAGCGCTCTAACATTGCTTTAGACGTGACCGTAATGAGCCAGGGACAATTGAATGCTTTGCTCGATCAACACAACATTACAGCAGAATTACTAGATCGTATGACAAATGAGCAAATCGCAGATAGCCTTGGTATTTCTCATGTAGTTCGTGGTTCTGCAACCCGCACATTCATCATGAGTGATGAAATGTCGCTGGGAATTACAGCTGTGAGCATTCTTACACAACAAAACATGGTCAATATTACTTCCAATATCAACGTGATCAACGCATTGGAAGAAGCTGATGGAGGAACTGTTTTCAGCAGACAATTCAATCGCACTACTTCCGCAGTCAGAAGCGATAACCAAAGTCTGCGTGATGCATTCCGGAAGTCAGCCAGAAAGATGTTCCGCAATCTTAAGACGGCGTAACAACAAATGTTTATCTGAAGGTCCCGGGTTCATTCGTGAGTCCGGGATTTTTTGTGTTATCGAATTTCCCGCAACCTGTCCCGGCCCTTCGGGAGACGAGCGTAGAAGTTCGCTGAAGTTTTTTCTTCGCCAAGTAGCAACATAGGTGATTTTAGGCGCTTAACTCCTTGTTGGTTCCAAAAAACAATCAATCATTAGCCTATGTTTTCTATGTGAAAAAGGTTCTGTAACTATGTGGTCAACTACCCAAATCATCCGCGCGCTTCAGCGCTCCTCCGCGGGAGTCAAATCCGCAAACAAAAACTCCCACTTCTGCTCCGTTTCATCCTTCACCGTACTCGGATAATTCCGTTGCACGATCTCCTTTACTTCAAAGTTCACCGGATGCTGAAATATCGGACCGTCGTAAGCAAACGTGTGGAATTCACCGTTTTCTCCACACGGATCAACAGTTTGGGGCAGATTGGCAATCCACTGGTTTGTAATCGTCTTTCCAATGAAATCCTCTCCAAGTTTGCTTTTATCCACGCAAACCACAACAGTTTTGTAATTCAAATCAATGAATTCGTTTACAAGCTCCGTGGTGTCTCGTTTCCACAGTGGAAAAACAGCCTCTACTCCTATTTCTTTCAACTTGTTGACCCGGTACTCCTTCAAGTCCTCCAAAAAGATATCTCCGAAGATCGCGGTTCGGATTCCAGCTTCAAGTAAAGGTTTAAGTCCTTCACTCATAGCCCGCTCGTATTCTTGCATGTCTGCAGAAGTCGGGTATTCAATAATGATCAACGGAATTCCAATCTGACGCGCTTGTTCCTGCATCAATTCCAACCGCACGCCATGCATGGCAACGCGTTGCGCATCTGAGTTGACAGTTGTCACCAGAAACTTAACATCGAAAACGTTGTTTTGAAGTACGTGATGCAACGCCAGACAGCTGTCTTTGCCTCCGCTCCAGTTGAAATAAGCCGGGATTTGATTTTTCATCTTTTAAACGAATCTACGGGAAGATAGTCAATACTGTAATCAGGATTCAGAACAATAAAGACATTGTTCTCACAAAATCCTGCGAGATAATGTTTGTCGGATATCGCGTCGAGGTTTTGATCAACCAGAACGAGCTGTTGTTCACCTGTTTTTCGCCAGGCCAGAAAAGGGACACCGGTTCCTATAAGTGTAGAATTATTCCAAACCATAAGAAACTGCGTATTATACACCGTCTCTTTCCCATTCACTTTAGTAACAAGATACGTTTGATTACCGATCTCAAAATCAAAATAATCTTCTATTACGGCTGGTGCAAGAATCTTTCCATAAAAATCGACCACACGATAGTTGTAGTTTGTGTCTTCGAGAAAAAAACGATCTGGCCCTACTTGCTTCATACGTTGATTAACGGGCGAAAACTCAATGCTGTCAAGTAGCTGATTGTAAATTCCGAATCGCGTTGTGTTGTTAAGGGTATGATAGACTTTATAATTGTGATAGATTTCATCGAAAGCAATCTCTATCTCTCCTTCAAACTCTTTTCTGTAGCCTGATTTTGTGGAGATCACAGTCGAATTACGTTGATGCTTTTTCTCGTTTTCCAAGGTGACCTTAATCAATCTGTTTTCCGGCTGAAAATCTCCGTAACATGGTTCAGCATCGAAAGATACGTTTCGATGAGCTTCAAACGTACCGAGTAATTTACCTTCAGAAAATACGTAAAAGATTCGCGTACCTTTTGCTCTGAAAACCTGAATGCCATTCTCGCGATACTCAATAACACCTTTTACGATCGGTTGAAGACCGGGGAACTCGTACAGGTTCACTTCACGAGTAGCATGTTCCTTACGCCTACTCTTTTCATCAAGAGACAGGTATTCGCAAATAAGACCATTTTGGAAGGTAAACGTGCG
>CBIHND010000015.1:0-96215 GCA_966211245.1 uncultured Fluviicola sp.
TATCAAGTTGTAGTGGTCTTGATAATTAATAATTGATAATTCTTTTGCCTTTCTAATTTTGCTTTAATTCTCCCAACCTTTTCAATTCTCAATTTTAGAATTATCAATTATCAAGTTGTAGTGGTCTTGATAATTAATAATTGATAATTCTTTTGCCTTTCTATTTTTTGCTTTAATTCTCCAACCTTTTCAATTATCAATTTTAGCATTTTCAATTATTGCTCCACCCACACCTTCGCGCCCTCAGAACAATTGGTACAGATCTCAATGGAGTTTCTGTCGCTTAGAATATTCTGACGAAAAGATTGATATGCCGGAGATTTCCAGATGCTTTTGAATCCGTTTTCCGTTAAACTTCCAAGGGTGTGTTCCGCATCTTTATCGAAGCAACACGGAACTACTTTGCCATCGAAAGTCAATACACTACTCGACCACATGCGCCAGCAATGGTTCCCGCCTTTAAACTTTACACGGTATGTTCCGTCTTTTTGTTTGATATAGCGGGAATACTCTTCGTTATCAGGGATCAGCTCATTTCCGTTGACGTAATCATAGACCTGTGCCGTTTTGAAACGTACTTCGTCAATCCCGATTTCGTCGGCCAGATCCTGAACTTCTCCAATCTGATGTTCGTTTGCTTTCACCACCAGAAATTGAAAAATCAGATAAGGAGTTGCGGATTGTACTTCGCGTTTTGCTTTAACCAGTTCCCGGGAAGCAGCGATTACCTTCTCTAATTTTCCATGAACACGATAGGATTCATACGTTTCCTGTGTCATACCGTCTATGGAAATGATCAGTCGATCCAGACCCGAATTGACAATCTCCTTTGCTTTCTTTTCGTCAATGAAATGTGCATTCGTGGACGTTGCCGTATAAATCTTCGCTTTTTTCGCATCACGAATCAATTCCAGAAATTGCGGATGAAGAAACGGTTCCCCCTGGAAGTAGTAGTTCACATAAAAAACAGTTTGCTTCAGTTGTTGCAACCATTTTTGGTGTTCCTCCAAATCCAGTTTTCCTGTTGGACGTGTAAATTCTTTCAACCCACTCGGGCAAGCAGGACATCCCAGGTTGCATGCAGTTGTCGGTTCAATGCTCAGAGAAAATGGGCGCCCCCAGACAACAGCATTTTTTGTTAAACGCGACAAATAGAAACTGCCTTTCAACCCTATGAGATTGAAGAATCGGCGAAGTGTAAGGTGCTTCGCGATATTGAGGGAATCAATGCGTTGCGCTTTGGACATTGTAACGAAGTTACGGAATTCAAAATGATCAATAATAAATGAATCAATTATCAAGGTGGAAATAGACTCAAGTGTGAGTGAAGGGCATTGATAATGAATCATTGATCATTTTGAATTCGAACATGTTGAATTTCACTAAATGCAAAGCATTTCTAACTTTACTGTAACTTTTTCGACCGTTCACAGTCCAAAGAGTAATCGAAAAAAAACATGAAACACTTGTTACTCACCCTGGGGGTACTGCTCTCAACCTACATTGCTCACGCTCAGAAAGTACAGGTTCTGGATGCCGAGACAGAGGAACCGATTCCTTTTGTGAAGGTTTCCTGTTCCGGGAAAATCGTTGTTGCAGATATCGACGGTTATTTTTCACTGAATTGTGCGAATGCCCCCGTTCGCTTTCAATCCATGGAGTACGGCGATACTACCTTCGTGGTTGGAAATGCATCAAAGGTTTACCTGAATCCTGTTGGAAATAGTATTGAAGAAGTCGTGGTGTCTGCAATCGACAAAGAAGCGAATCGGATTATGGAACAGGCAGCCGATCGCAGGAAAAGCAATCATCCGAAAGGAAAAGAATCGTTTCAGTATACAAGTTACAGCAAGTTTATCTTCACCCTTAATCCGGATGCTCTGGTCAATGTTCCGGATTCTGTGTTGTCGGATACCAGTCTGGTGGATATGTTGGATTTCTTTGGGCAGCAGCACTTGTTCATGATGGAAAGCACCACTATCAAGTCCTTTGATCCCCCATATCGTGAAAAAGAAGAAATTACTGCTTACAAAGTTTCGGGTTTTACAGATCCTCAATTTGCAAGCTTTGCCAGTGAGTTGCAAACGTTCCATTTCTACGAGAACCAGTTTACTCTGATGGGAGAAACCTTTACCAGCCCAATTGCATTTGGAAATACACGTCGCTACTGGTTTCAGCTTCAGGGAACAACCGTTAATCCGGGTGGTGATTCAACGTTCCACATTCGCTTTCGACCGTTTTTCGATAAGAATTTTGTTGGAATGAAAGGCGAATTGTTCATCAATTCGGCAAACTACGCAATCGAGAAAGTAATTGCCGAACCTGCGCAAAAATCGGAAACATTTGTGCCGAAGATCGTGCAGGAATATCGCCTCGCGGATGGACATTGGTTTCCTTACAAATTATCTACGGAAGCAACCATGCCCGGAATTACGCTTACAACGAAGTTGAAAGATGCTTACATTGTTGCGAAAGGCACAACTTACCTCGAAAATCTACGGTTCAATGTGGATTTAAGTGATGAAAAGTTCAACGCTGCCGAAGTAGTTACCAAGGCTGATGCCGGTGATAAAGATTCTACGCACTGGAACAGAGAACGAAATACGGCATTGAATGCGAAGGAATTACGAACCTATGAAAGTATCGATAGCATTTCAGATGCTTATCATTTGCAGACAAAACTTGATTTTGTTTCCTCCTTAATGGAAGGAAAACTACGTTTGGGATATGTTCAGGCTGACCTAAACCGACTAATGAACTTTCACTCGTATGAAGGTTACCGTTTCGGACTTGGATTGGAGAATAGTCCGAAATTGATGAAACGCTTTACCGTTGGTGGATATTTCGGATACGGAACCAGGGATAAAGCGTGGAAGTATGGTGCGTATGGTCGCGTGATACTCTTCCCGAAACAATTCATTGGAATGGAGCTGAGGTATCAGGACGATATTGCTCAGCGCGGTGGAATGGAAAACTACAAAGCGACGTTGGTTTCATTGAACGATGTTTCACAGGATTTTTACATCCTTCAAATGGACAAACAACGTTTGGCTTCTATCGGTTTTAGTGGTTTCATTCAACCAACCGTAGAATGGCGATTGGGAGCGAACTATCAGCGCCTACAGTTTACACAGGGATATGAGTTTTATCGAAACGGTGAAATTCTTACAGGAATGGAACAGGCTGAGGCAAGTGCCGAAGTAATCTGGAGAATCGGGGAGAAGGTGAAATACCTTGGATACAAACGTGTTTCATCCGGGTCAAAATACCCTCAACTCCGTGCACGATTCATCAACGGAATTCCGGGAATCGGAAATTCTACCCTGAACTACCAGCGGTTTGTTTTCGAAGTGAATGAAGCCGTTCAATTGCGTGCTGCGGGAAGGTTGCAAACACGTTTTGTTGCAATGCGAACCGTGGGTGATGTACCGCTATTTTATCTGAACGTGGCAAACGGAACTGGAGGGAATTGGAATTTGAGCGTTCCGAATACGTTCGAAACAATGCAGTCTTCAACGTTCTATCAAAGTGATATGGCGGCATTCTTCTTTCGGTACACGACCAAAAAATGGAAAACGAATTTGAAATGGACAACCCCGCAAGTTGCAGCTCACTTTGCAATGGGTACTGGTTCGAATCGTCATACAGGGAGCCATTCAATACCGATTACAAGCATGAACAAAGGCTATTACGAAACAGGATTGATTCTTCAGAATGTATTGGTAAGTGGATTCAGCGGATTTGGAATCGGAGCATTTATCCCGTTTGGCCCACTTGTTTCACCGGATTTGTCAAAGACTGTGACGTTTAAACTGGCGTTTACGGTGAACCTAAATTAGAATTGATTCAAAATGAAAAACGATCAAATTTAAAATTGAATCCACGCATAATTTTGAATTCATAAATGAATATGCTCCGCTTCAATAGCTCTTCCCAAAAACGAGGATGCCTTCGCTGAGAAATCCTGTGCGTTTTCTGTTGTCAGGTAGTGTACTTCTCCACCTTTGGAACATAATTCTGCAATTTCGGGATGACGCTCCAGGTAATCTTCCAGTTTTTCGGCTACAAGTCCGCCTTGTGCAATCACCCGAATCGAAGATGGAAGCAATTCCTCGATCTTTTCCTTGATGATGGGATAGTGCGTACAACCCAGCAATAGCGTGTCAATCTTGCTATCGGTTTCCATCAGTTCATACAAATCCTTCTGAATGAAATAGGTTCCTCCCGGAGTGTCAAATTGATTGTTTTCAATCAACGGAACCCACATAGGACAGGAATGTTGCGTTACGACCAGATCAGGAGCCATCTTCTGCAATTCCAAAACGTAACTCTCGGATTTCACGGTTCCTTCAGTTGCCAGGATGCCAACGTGCTTGGAAGATGAACTTGCAGCCAATGCTTCCGTGCTCGGACGAATAACACCAAGAACACGTTTGGTCGCTTCCAGATTCGGAAGTTGTTTTTGCTGAATGGTACGAAGTGCTTTCGCGGATGCCGTATTACAGGCCAGAATAACAAGTGAACAGCCTTCGTTGAACAAATGCTGAACAGCTTCCCATGTGTATTCGTAAATTACATCAAAACTTCTTGATCCGTACGGTGCTCGGGCATTATCGCCTAAATAGAGGTAATCGTATTCCGGAAGTCGCTTGCGAAGTTCTTCCAAAACAGTCAATCCCCCGTAACCGGAATCAAAAACACCAATAGGACCTGGTTTTGTCATGGAAGTAAAAGTAAGGAGAATAAGAATTGAAAATTGAAATTTGAGAATGGAAAAGGATAGAATACCTGAACCAGAGACTGAAAGTATGAACCGATCTACCTTTTCAATTATCCATTTTACATTTTCAATTCCACCTATCCAAACTGCACTGAGGTCATGTTCAAACTTCCTCCGACAAGTTCGTCATTGAAGAGTTCAATTTTGTCCTTTTCATCTGAAACTCCCAAAGAGTAAATTAATGGATAGTAGTGATCCGGCGTTGGAATCGAAAGAGCCACAGAGGATCCTAATTTCTGATAATCGATAAGTGATTGATGATTTCTGTCATTGATGAGTTTTTTAAAGGTTTCGTTCGCTTCAATCGCCCAATCGTATCCATAATTCGGTTCATTTAGTTTGTCCCATGCAACGCGACCAAGATTGTGTACCATGTTCCCGCTTCCGATAATCAGCACTCCCATTTTACGCAAGTCTTTGAGCTGTTTTGCCAATTCGTAGTGATACGAAGCCGGTTGACTGTAATCAATACTTAGCTGTAATACCGGGACATCGGCATTCGGGTACATGTGACGCACGATTGTCCATGTTCCATGGTCAAGTCCCCATTCATGATCCAAACCAACTACAGTGGAAGTAACAAGCGCTTTGGTTTGATCTGCAATAGCCGGTGAACCGGGGGCCGGATACTGCACGTCAAAAAGTTCCTGTGGAAACCCGCCGAAATCGTGAATCGTTTCCGGATGTTCCATCGCCGTAATATAAGTTCCGGAAGTAAGCCAGTGTGCCGAAATCACCAAAACGGCTTTTGGAGTTGGCAAATGTTCAACTTGCTTTTTCCATTGTCTGGAGAAATCGTTGTCTTCGATTCCGTTCATTGGCGAACCGTGGCCAACGAACAAAACGGGGTAGGTGTAATCTTCCTCCGAAAGCATATTTTTCAGCGAAAGAGCGGAGGAGAGCCCTCCTAATGCGGCAAATCCTAACATAGATCTTACGAATGTGGAACGTTCCATAGAACAAATATACGAATAAATTAATTACCATGGTAAATAAAAAGCGGATTGCAATTTGAAAGTTTCGTGCGAATGCAGCAACCGATTTCTAAATTGGCTTCTAAATTGTGCAGTAACAAAAAAGCCGATCCACTATTGCGAATCGGCTTTTAAAGAGTAATGCTGTTTTATTTATTCTTGGCATCCAGTATTAGTGCCTCTTTTATTACGTCAGCAGTGATGTCTGTTCCGCCGGAATTGTACAACAACACCGATTGATCAATAACATAGTTCAACTTCTTCAGATCAGAAACAGTAGTTACCGCCTTTTTTACGATATCCAGACTCTTTTGGTTCAAAGCAGCAGAAAGTTGGTTCAACTGCCCGTCGATTTGTTGCTCACGCTCCTGCATACGCATGGTGTAGTTACGGATTTTGTTTTCGTAAGATTCTCTTACCAAAGCACTCCATACATTTTTATTTTTTTCGTACTCCATGTAGTATGTCTGAAGGGTACTATCCATTTCTGTCATTTCACGTACGCCCATGTCCTGAAGCATGCTGATTTCAGTAATTGCTGCACGACGAGAGGGAAGAGTATCCAAAACTTTCTGAGAATCTACGTGACCGATTTTTTGTGCTGCTGCACCAGTGATGGATAGGATGGCGATTGCCAATGCGAAAAATAATTTTTTCATTGTTTAGTTTATGTTTGTATTTGTTTTTCAATTATTACTTAACCCCCATTTCTCTGAGCACTTCCTCGCTGATGTCGAACTTGCTATCCGCGAATACCAGATTACTTTGGTTGGCTTTGTCAAAGATAAAGCTGTAATTACGTTTTGATGCTACTGTCTGCATCGCTTCGTAGACTTTATCCTGAATGGGCTTGATCAATTCCTGACGCTTTTGAAAATAGTCTCCGTTCACACCGAATCGTGTTTTTTGCATTTCCATAGCTTCCGTTTCAAGGGTTTTTAACTCCTCTTCACGTTTAGCTTTTTCTTCTGCCGGAAGCAAATCTTCTTCGCGTAGGAAATTTTCTTTCTTTTGCTTGATTACTTCATACCGTTCCTCAATTTCTTTGGTCCAACGTTCAGCCAGTTTATCCAATCGATCCTTAGCCTCTTTGTATTCAGGCATCTTGTTCAAAATGAACTCAGAATCAATATAACCGTACTTTTGAGCCGAACTGACAAAGCTCGTGCCAAGTATTACCAAAAGAGAAAATAATAAGCCTTTCATAATTCGAAAAACGTTGAAACGTCAAAACTAACAATTTTATTGCTCTATTGAGAAAGAACAACTTAGAAGCGTCTACAATTAGAGCTCTCCGAGGTTCATACCAATAGTAAAACTGAACTTGCCAGCATATCCTTTTTGAATACGTGTGGCATCATATCCAACCTGATATCCTTGCGAATGCGGATCAAGAGTATCGAAGCCCCATCCGTAATCCAACCCGAGCATACCGAACATTGGCAAGAAAATGCGAATACCACCACCAACACTTTTCTTCACATTGAACGGATTAAACGTTTTGAACGACTGGAAGGTGTTTCCTGCTTCTGCAAATGCCAATACAAATACAGTAGCCTGAGGATTAAGTGAAATCGGGTAACGCAATTCCATAGTGTACTTCGCAATCAACGGATCTCCACCGGAAGAAGAAAGCTCAGGTCCATTTGAATCATCGTATCCGCGAAGCGCAATAATTTCGCGACCTCCGAACTGGTTCACACCTGAAAGTCCTGATCCACCAAGCGAGAAACGTTCGAACGGCGTTACACCTTTTGTTGAGTTGTAAGCCCCCATGAATCCGAATCCGAAACGCGGTGAAAGAACGAGTTTCTTATCAGATGTTAATGGGAAGTAGTATTCTCCGGTCAATTTCAACTTGAAGTATTCCAGGTATCGGTAACGCTCCTGAGCAGTTGCATCCGAATAGTCTTTGTCTCCGTCAAATAAGGAGTAAGGAATCGAAGATTTTGCAGTAAACGATAGGCGTGAACCTTCCTGTGGATAAATCGGTGAACTGATCGAGTTACGTTGCAATGCGTACTTGAAACTGATGTCGTTCGCATAACCGTTACTAAAATTCGGGAATAGCGATGCGTAGTTACGCACGTCATAGTATTGGTATCCCAATTCATAGTATGCACTGAAATAATCATCCGGGAATTTCTTTCTTCTTCCCATACCGATTGCTGCTCCGGTAATTCCAACACCTTTGTATCCCGGATCACTTTTCTTGATCGTTGTACTGGATGTAGACGAAGCGAAAGAGGTGTGGTTAATCCCAAAAGTAAATGAGTTCGGTTTTTTACCACCCATCCACGGCTCGGTAAACGAGAAATTATATCCCTGATAGTAACGTCCGTTAGTTTGTGCACGAATGGATAAGCGTTGTCCGTCTCCTGCAGGAAGTGGCGACCACGCATGAGGCTTGAACATGTTTTTAACCGAGAAGTTATTGAATGTCAATCCGAGTGTTCCGATTACACGTCCGGCACCGTAACCACCTGAAAGCTCAATCTGATCGGCACTTTTCTCTTCAACAACGTATTCGATGTCTACCGTTCCGTCCTGTGGATTCGGGATCGGATTCACCTGGAACGCCTGTTCGTTGAAGTATCCAAGTTGTGCCAATTCGCGTTGTGTACGAATAATGTCGTTTCGGTTGAACAAATCACCTGGTTTTGTACGTATTTCACGACGTATAACGTGTTCATTGGTCTTGGTGTTCCCGCGGATGTAAATGTTGCGTACACGGGCTTCTTTCCCCTCCATAATACGCATTTCGTAGTTGATGTGGTAATCATCCACGCCTGTTTCAACCGGTGTAATATTAAAGAACAAGTAACCGCGATCCATATACAGAGAAGAGATATCTCTACCGTCCATACTTTGGAACACACGTTGATCCAACAAAGGTTTGTTGTAAACATCGCCGTATTTGATTCCAAGAACAGTATCTAATAGACCGGAAGTATACTTGGTATTTCCAACCCATGTAATGTTCCCGAAATAATATTTTGAACCTTCATCAATACGCATGTAGATTCCCATGTTGCGTTCGTCAATATCGTAAACAGAGTCGGTCACAAGAAACACATCGCGCAAACCGGTTGAGCGCAATTTATCAAGCATTGCCTCCTTGTCGCGGGTGTAAGCCGTGGTATTGTATTTCGAGCGCTTGAAGAATCTCCACCAGCGTTTCTCTTTGGTATCCTTCATTGCTGCGTACAACTTATGTTGCTTAACAGAAACTGCTCCGTCAATAATGATTTCTTTGATCTTTACCTTTTGTCCTCTGTTAATGGCAATTGTAAAGATTTCAGAATTGTTGATGAGCGTATCCGGTGTACGAATGATATCTACTGTTACATTATTGTATCCTTTTTCGCGGTAATACCCTTTTACCTTATTCATGGTTGTAAACACCATGTTTTCGGTGATTGTCTTACCGGATGAAAGCGCAATTTCCTCGCGGATTTTGTCCACGTCTCTACGGTTTGCTCCGGTGAAACGCATACGACTCAGTTTCGGGCGCGGCTGTAGTTTGATGACAAGGTAAATGACACCTGCAACTTCTTTTTCCGCTTCAATGGAAACCGTCGAAAACAGACCTTCATCCCAAAGATTTTTAATGGCTTTAGAGATTTTATCAGAGGGTAGCTTGATTTCTTCACCCGGACGCAATCCTGCAATCAGGCGAATAGCATTGTGATCGAAATTGTCTGCACCTTCAATGCGCACAGGCCCCAATGTATACTTCTTAGGATTGTTGTAGTCAAACTCGGGTCCACCGATAGTGTTAACGGTACGAATGCTGTCTGAAGTTACAACCTGGGAGGATGCAAAAAGGGAGCAGCATACGCTAAAAAGGAACAGAAGGTGCTTCATAGTTTTTTATAGTTGTTCAGAGACCATCCCGAATCGGCGCTCTCTGTTTTGGTAGTCAATAACAGCTTTGTAGAGGTCATCTTCTCTGAAATCAGGCCATAATACCGGAGTGAAATGGAATTCCGTATAGGCGCATTGCCAAAGCAGGAAGTTACTCAGGCGGTGTTCTCCGCTGGTTCTGATCAGCAATTCCGGATCGGGAATTTCAGATGTATTCATGTAAGAAGAAATCAAGTCTTCTGAAATGTCCTGTTGTGCCAGTTTTCCAGTCTTAACGTCTTCCGCAATTTGCTTTATTGCCTCTGTAATTTCCCAACGTGAACTATAGTTCAGGGCAATTACGAGATTAATGGTTTTGTTGTTTTTGGTTGATTCGATTGCGTTATGCAATTCGTTTCGACAATCTTCCGGAAGCCCTTCAGCATCACCGATGCTCAACAAGCGAACGTCCTGCGCATTCAATTCAGCAACTTCGCCGGCAATGGTTCTTACGAGCAAATCCATCAGGCCTTCTACTTCGTCCTGAGGACGACTCCAGTTTTCTGTAGAAAATGCGTACATGGTCAGGTATTGAACACCAATATTCTTTGCCGCTTTTAGTGCAGCACGTACGGAATCCACGCCGAAGGAGTGACCCATCAGGCGTTCCTGACCTTGCTTTTTTGCCCAGCGGCCATTACCGTCCATAATAACGGCGATGTGTCGGGGAACATTATCTGGTGCTATTTGTTGCTGATAACTCATGTATGCAGAACGAAATTAATGAAAGAATCGTTTACGGTTTTTGAAAAAAGTTGTTTTATAACAGACCTTAACAAAAAGAGGGACCCGCCCATGGCAGACCCCTCATTTTCTGTTTATTACTACGCATTATTCTGCTAATACGATCATTTTGTTGTTTTGAAACTCCAACACACCACCTTTGATAGCCACCAAAAGAGATTTCCCTCCTTTGTCAACCGTCAATGCTTCATGATCTTTCTCAGAAGCCTTGTAGGCATTCGTCAAGTCGATCTTAACACTTCCGGCTTTCAGCCCTGAGATAATTGGTGCGTGGTTATTCAATACCTGAAACGAACCGTCCAATCCGGGAAGTTGAACTGCTTCAGCTTCTCCTGCGAATAAGATCGTTTCCGGTGTGATGATTTCTACTTGCATCTTTTTAAGATTTTAGGATTTTAAGACTTTTAGATTTTAGGACTTTTAATGTTTTTTCCGAATGCTATCGGAAATCAACTAGTCGTAAAATCTTAACGTCCTAAAGTCTTAATGTCCAATATTAAGCTTCAGCCAACATTTTGTTACCTGCCTCGATTACGTCCTCGATACCTCCTTTAAGGTTGAACGCTGCTTCAGGGTACTTATCCATTTCACCGTCAAGGATCATGTTGAACGCTTTGATAGTATCGTTGATATCAACCAAACATCCAGGGATTCCTGTAAACTGCTCAGCTACGTGGAATGGCTGAGACAAGAAACGCTGAACACGACGAGCGCGGTGTACGATCAATTTGTCTTCTTCAGACAATTCGTCCATACCCAAAATCGCGATGATATCCTGAAGTTCTTTGTAACGCTGAAGTGTTACTTTCACACGCATTGCTGTGTTGTAGTGCTCTTCTCCAAGGATTGCAGGAGTAAGGATACGAGAAGTTGAATCCAATGGGTCAACCGCCGGGTAAATACCCAACTCGGAAATCTTACGAGACAATACTGTAGTTGCATCAAGGTGAGCAAACGTGTTTGCCGGAGCCGGGTCAGTTAAGTCATCCGCAGGTACGTATACCGCCTGAACTGAAGTAATTGATCCGTTTTTAGTTGAAGTAATACGCTCTTGCATCGCACCCATTTCAGTTGCCAATGTAGGCTGGTAACCTACTGCAGATGGCATACGTCCAAGAAGTGCTGATACCTCAGAACCAGCCTGAGTAAAGCGGAAGATGTTGTCAACGAAGAAAAGAATGTCTTTTCCTTGTCCTTCTCCGTCACCGTCACGGTAGTACTCAGCCATAGTCAAACCAGACAAAGCTACACGTGCACGTGCTCCCGGAGGCTCGTTCATCTGACCGAATACGAAAGTCGCTTTAGACTCTTTCATTTCGTTCAAATCAACTTTGGAAAGATCCCATCCACCTTCTTCCATAGAGTGAAGGAAATCTTTTCCGTATTTAATAATTCCTGATTCCAACATCTCGCGAAGCAAATCGTTACCCTCACGAGTACGCTCACCTACACCTGCGAATACTGACAAACCACCGTGTCCTTTCGCGATGTTGTTGATCAATTCCTGAATCAATACCGTTTTACCTACACCGGCACCACCAAACAAACCGATCTTACCTCCTTTTGCGTATGGCTCGATCAAGTCGATTACTTTAATACCAGTAAACAAAACTTCTGTTGAAGTAGACAACTGGTCAAATTTAGGAGCTTCACGGTGAATAGGAAGTCCGTTTGCGTTATCAACAGCAGCGATTCCGTCAATTGCTTCACCTACTACGTTGAACAAACGTCCTTTGATTTGATCTCCAGTAGGCATTTTGATTGCACTACCAGTAGAGATTACTTCCATACCACGGCAGAAACCATCAGTTGAGTCCATGGAAATTGTACGAACTGCATTTTCACCAACGTGAGATTGAACCTCAAGAACTACGCGAGTTCCGTCTGCTTTGCGCACCTCTAGTGCATCATAAATGTTTGGAAGAGCTACTCCTTTGTCGAAAGCTACATCGACAACCGGCCCGATCACCTGAGAAATTTTACCTTGAATTTGCGACATGTTGCTGCCTTTTTAAGTGTACCTTAATTTGGGCACAAAAGTACTGCATTTATTCTAAAACTCCGAAATAAAAATGAACATTTCTTAATGTGCTGTAAAATAGATGGTTGTTGAATTGATTGACCGGTTAAAAAAAGAAACCCCGACGCTATGGTCGGGGACAGGATGTAAGGTAGAACTTTACTCGATTATAGGTATACATCCAATTCTCTTTAATTTACTTATCTAAAGGTGATAGGTAGGTAGAAGTAACTGTTCACAGGAGTACCGTTGTTTTTTCCGGGAACCCAGTTCGGCATTTTTTTCACTACATCTACTGCGGCTTCATCACAACCGTCACAATCTTCGTTTTTCTTCACGACCCAAACTTTGGAAATGGAACCATCTTTACCCACAAGGAACTTTAACTTGGTTGTTCCTGTACCTTCCACTTCCTGTTGGATGTGATCAGCGATAAATTCCATCATTTTTTTCTTTCCACCAACGAAGTATGCTAATTCTGTGACTACGCCAACGCCGTTTACATCTGTCGAGTCAATTGGTGGTTGTGGATCACCGCCGCCACCTGTTGGGCTTCCACCACCGATTGGATTCCCGATTGGATTTTCAGGCCCAACCTGTCCACCCGGATCAGGAATGTTCATTGTATCTGTTGTATTTTGATTATCTACGATCTTGAATACATCAAATGCATACGTGATCGCAGCTTCTTCAGCTACTGGCTCAACTGTTTTTTCTTCTTCAATGATTTTCTCCTCTTCTTCATCTATAGGGAGTTCTTCCGGCGCTTTAGCTGTTCTGTCCACGTGTTGCTGGATAGGTTCAGTGAATGCACGTGTTGCAGCATAGATTCCACCGATACCTGTGCTCAATCCCAAAAGGATCAAAAGGATTCTGTTGTTGTAATCTCTTCGAATTTGATAGGCACCGTAGGCTTTATTTCTCTTTTCAAAAACGGTTTCGTTTCGTTCGTCAGAGGTAACCATTTGCCAATTTTTTGAACTGAAATAATCATAGAGTGCAAGGGCGATTATGATTGCTCCGATAATGATTCCGACTAGCATAATAAATTGAATTTAAGGTTAATAATTGAAGTTGATTAGCGTGTGTGAATCAACCGACAATTCTAATTTATCTGTTTTGCCTATTCAAAATTTGACGAAAACTTTAAGGGTGGTTTTGCTATAGTAAAGTGTGGTGTTTAATGATTTTAACAGTTGTTGACAGATCTAAATGTGTGTCTAGGTAATTGAAATACAGGCGTTTTATCTGAAGGTGATTTGTAGTTTGTGGTAACTGTTTACCGGAGTGTTGTTCAGTCTGGCAGGCTCCCAGGCAGGCATTTGTTTTACAACATCAATTGCCGCACGATCACATTGCGGACAATTTTTACTTTCTTTCTCTATCCAGATTTTCTTGATGTTACCGAAACGGTCAATTAGAAACTGAACTTCTACGGTTCCATAGCCTTTCGGTTGAAGTTTTGCATACTCGGATACAAACTCGAAAAGCTTCGAGTTTCCTCCTTTGAATTGTGCAGGATAAGGAACCGAATCCGGAACACCATTTTCATCCGTTCTTTCATGATGCAGTTTACGAGGTGTGAGTGGAGGAATGTTCTTTTTTGGAAGAATCGCGCCCGATCCCGTTTTTCCATCACTTTTCTGGGGTGTTGTATCCAGGATAAGTTGTTGTGCACTAATAAATGCAGTTGATGAAGCAGTTAATTTTTTGGGTGGTGCATTTTCATGATTGCGACCTTTTTGTCCTGGCTTTGTATTGTCTGTATTCGGGTCGAAGTCGGTAAAGTTCTCCGTGTGTTGAATAGCAGTTACACGCATTTGATTGATTTGTTGAATGGTTATTTCCTCCTGGAATAGCGCAGGAGTAAGTGGAATCAGAATTGAAAGAATCAGTAGTAATTGAATGAATAAAAGTGTTTGGTTGTACCGGTCTCGAAGCTTATAAGCTCCGTATGCCTTGTTTTTATCAGCGAATAATGCATCGTTCCAAAGCGATGTGGTGATATCTGGCCAATGCTTTGTTCCAAGGTGATGAAACAAGCTGATTCCTGTGACGATTCCAATAACAATACACGAGATGAGCATTCCAGTTGGCTTTGAGTACTTGGTTGTTGCACTGCAACGTTTTCCCAACTGAAAAATAAGGAACAAATTTGTTGGTTTTTGAACAAAAACCTGAACGGTTGTACTGATTTAGGAAACGGTAGGTTCTGAAACAAGAAAGGGGATCCGACTGGCGAATCCCTTTTCTTAAAAATGACCTATGTATTAGTGGGTCTTGAAGTAAAGCAACGCTTGTTTATCTGTTGGTTCGTTTGCTAATACTTGTCCCCAGTATAGTTTCGCTTTTGCAGGATCTTTCGCAGGTGAGTTTACATAGTAGTCACCCAGGTAGCGGCTCGCTTCTGTGATGAATTCTTTGTAGGTTGCACTTGTCTTATCTGCCTCTGTCAGTTTAGAGAAGAATGTTTCGTAAGGAACCTGTGCTTTCCAGTTTCTCTTGTTGATGTCTGTATCCATTTGAGCAAGTGCTCTACCGCGGTAGATGTATCCCAATGCGTAGTTTGGACTAACACGGTTCAACATTGCAAAAGAAGAGTCAGCCATAACGAAGTTCTTGTCCGTATCGAAGTAGTACGCTTTACCCATTTCAAAGTAATCAGTAGCCTTCATGTTATCCGGTGCAACAGCATACTTTTTACTGTATGCGGCAATAGCCGTTTTGTAATCTTTATCCTTGAAAGCCTTAGTACCAATTTTCGTCAACAAATCTCCGGCAGAAGCTTTGTCCAATGTCGCAGCTTTGTCCAACGCCTCAATTGCTTCAGCTGTTTTACCCAACTTCCAGTATGTGTTTGCAAGATACATATAGTCGGAAGCAACAATTTTCTCTGGTTTAATTGCGCTAAAAAAGTCTGTAGAAGCATCCAATGTTTTTTGATACATCGCAGGATCTCCAGCTGTATTAGCGTCGAAAAGGGAGTAGAAGCGCATGCGTTTTGTGTAAGCGTTTACAATTCCACTTTTTTCAACTTTATCCAATTCGATCAGTGCAAGATCAAATTTCTTTCCAACGAACAATGAAGTTGCGTAACGGTAACGCGCCTGGGGGTCATCGTTCAACGACAGGTATTTTGTCCAGTTTTCTGCAGACTTATCGTAGTTTCCCTGTTTCATGTGCAACTCTGCTGCACGACGGTATGCCGGTGCAAATGTCGCATCAATTTTCATTGACTCCTCGTATCCCTGCATTGCAGCTTCTTCGTTTTTCACACGCTCATAGATGTATGCTTTCTTTACAATCGCAGAAGCGTTAGTCGGTTCGATTTTCAATACGTTGTTGTATTGTTCAACTGCCTGAGAAACTCTTGAAGTGCTTTGTTCAATAATGATATCGCCCAATAACTGCATTGCTTCAACATTCTGCGGCTCGAGCATCACAACTTTAGTCAGGTAAGCTTCAGCCAATGGAAGGTTTTTCGTCGGTGCAGTTGCATACGTTTCAGCAACACGCAACAGCACACATGCGTTTTTGGATTTGGTTGCTTTGATCAATTCACGGAATTTGATTCCTGCTGTTGTGGTATCACCAGAGAAGTAAATTGCCTTCGCACTGGATACCATTGCAAGTTTATCCTCAGCATTTTTCGCCGCTGCAGCTTTGAATTGTTCAATCGCGGCTGCATTCTCATCGATCATTACCAGGAAGTTTCCGTAGTAAAATGCGTTGTCAATGCTTGCCGGATCCTTTTGGATCAGGGCTTGAAAATCTTTTCGTGCCAACTCATAACGTTCGTTGTCGGCTTTTTTTCTGGCATCCTTAAGCGTTTGAGCCTGAACAGAAGTTCCTGCTACGAAGGTTAACACCAAACCAAAAAATATGTTCTTGTTCATAGTCATTTTATATTCTCGAAGTGCTATTTGCAATTCTCTTGCCAAATTACAGTTTCTTCAGATTTTAAAAGTGATTTTTTAGTTTTCTTTTGATTTATATGTGTTGGTTATGTATTGATTACTACTCCACAACAATGTTGAATTCGCGAGCAATTCTGTAGTAAGGTTGCATACCTGATTTTTTAACAACCAGCTGACCTTTTTCATTGATCAGAAAATTGACAAAACCGGCTTCAAGATCTGATTTGCTTCCTTTGTTGTGAACGTACCAGTAATGTGTGAAAGGATATTGTTTTTCGTAGACGTAGTACATGTATGGTGGTACGAATTCCGTCCCATTCCCTTTGGCGACTTCAATCAATTGGATTTTTTCCAAACGTTTAAGTACTTCGGGGTCATCGCGATCACTGATCCAGTTAAATCCAATGACACCAATGCATTTTTGATTTTCACGCACGTATTGAATGACTTCAAGGTTGTTCGCCAGGCATTTTACGTTCGGGCCAAATGATTTCGGAGCGATACGATTGAGGAAGTAATTGAAGTTGGCACTTTGTACATCATCGAAGATGACCTTAGGAGCGTTCTTATCTGTTGTGGTCAACAGCTTCAGAAATTCCTCTTCTGTATAAGTGCTGTCTTCTCCTTCTGCCGAGATCAATGCAATGGCGCCAATAGCCAGCTTATTGGTTTGAAAACTGACATTAACCTGAGAGAATTCCTTGCGTTCTTCTTTGGTGAAGTCTCTCGAGATAACGATTGCTTTTGTTTTCTTATCAATGAAGGAGTTGATGACATCAAGTTCACGTAGGTACTTCGGCACGATGTGCGCTTTTGGTCGGTTTCCTTCGAAAGCCATAATAGAAGTCTCAATCAACGGCTCGAGGTTTTGCTCGACGTACACCGTTGTTGTTCCACGGCTGTTTGTGTTCTCGTCATAAGCTAACGGATTTTCATTCTCACCACATCCTACGGATGAGATCAGCAGTGCCAGTAAGCTAAAAATTGTCAGTTGCTTCATCTTCTTTTTCTTTTTTGATAGCCAGGTAAAGACGTACAGCCCGGAAAATAGAATAACCAATCAACATGACTGTAAGTATCGTTGCCCGATTTCCGTATACACGATCGTTCAGCAGAAAAGTGAAATTGATCATATAAGCGAGTCCAAGACAGATCACTATGACCAGAACCGACATGAATCGTTGAATGTATTTGCCCATGGTTTGATATAAAAAATCCCGTTAACCAACTGGCTAACGGGACTTCGAATTAAGAGACAATTATTGTATTTTAAACGCAACTGGTAAGGTATAGTAAGAGTTTACGGCTTTACCGTTATTCTTACCTGGCTTCCAGTTTGGCATGCCTTTCACAACACGTACTGCTTCGGCATCACACTCAGGACAACCTTCAACTCCTCTAAGTACTTTAACGTTAGAGATGTTTCCGGAAGTCGATACAACGAACTTCAAGTGACATTTTCCTGAAATTCCAAGTTCAAGGGCAACGTCAGGGTACTTGATGTTATTTGCAAGGTATTGTAGCAATGCTGCTCGTCCTCCAGGGAATTCAGCCTGCTCTTCAACCACCTCTTCAATAACTTCCTGTTTCGGTTTGTCGTCCGGAGGAGTCACTACTTCATCAGGAGGAGGAGGAAACTCGTCACCTTTCTTAGTTTCATCATCGATGTTCTTGTCTTTTGCATCTTCCTGAATAACGGGTTCGTCATCAGTATCTTTATCGACAATCACCGGTGGGACGAACGCAAAGGTTTTTTGTTCCGGCGGAACTGGATCCTCAAGCGGTTCCAATTCTTTTTCTTCCTCTTTCTTTTCGTCTTCCGTAAACGTTGAAAGGTCCATAGCTTTCGGTTTTTCTTTTTCCACCACTACTTCTTCTTTCAAAGCTTGCGAAATTCCATAGGTAGCACCAATTGCTGCACCAATGGACAGGGTAATTAAGATTACAAGCAAGTTGTAATCTCTGCGGATTCTGTAAGCGCCATACGTCTTATTTCGGTGTTCGAAAACTGCTTCCACACGATCTGCTGCTGTCACCATTTGCCAGCTGCGTGACGATAGGAAGTCGTACAACGAAATCGCCGTAATGACACCCAGAATAACAAAAATTGTTGTAACCATATTACTTCAATTTAGCGTTTAATAATGCTTCTTCGTCTTTCAACAAATCAACCGGTGCAATCACCCCAACGTCCGCAATTTTCAACTCGTCCACCAAATCGATGAAGTTCTTACACGTTGCTTTTGTATCTGTTTTGATCAAAACTTTCAAAGCTTGTTTGTTCTTTTTCGCCTTGATCAATTCTTTCGTTGCAATAGAGTCAACAATTTTGTTCTGTTGCAATTGCAAATCCAGTTCTTTGTGTCTTTTGATCACATATTTATTACGATCAGCCAACAACTTACGAACTCCTTTAGGACCAAAGTCTGTTTCCAACAATTCTGTTGCCGGTTTACCATCAGGATTTCCTGGAGCGTAGAACTGACCGGAATAGTAGAAAATCTTATCTTCTGTCAAGACGAACGTGATACCGTTATTTACCTCCGGTGGCTTTGGACTGTTAATGTCCGTTTTCGCCGGATACACCAGGCTCATGATTTTTGGCTCACTGAACGTTGATGTCAATACGAAGAACGTCAACAACAAGAATGCCAAGTCTACCATTGGTGTCATGTCGACACGGGTGGAACTCTTTTTCGCTCGTTTTTTACCGCCTGATTGGCCACCGCCGCCGCCTTCTGCTATTTCTGCCATGTTATAAAGGTTTTAGGGTTTCATCTCCAAGGAGGTGACGAAATTCAAGTTATTTAATTTAAGATCACGACAAGTTTCGATCACTTTCTTCGCGTGAGCGTATACCGCTTTGCTATCCGCCTTAATCACGTACTTCGGTTTGAAGTCCTCTGGTTTCGGATCCGGATCTTTCGGCTGTTTTTCAGCTACCGCAAGGTTGTACGAATCTTTTCCTGATTCCAGCAACACAACGTTTGTGATTTTCAACCAATCCTTAAGCTCGTTTCTCGCAAATGTCACTGTATCTGCAGGAACTCCCTTTGATTCGTATTTTGTACGCTCTTCCACGGACATGTCCAAATAACCAGGTAATTCACTCATAGAGCACCCGAAACTGGTTAGTTTCTTGAATTCCTCTATTTGTTTTTCAGTTAAGGCAACTTTGTACTTCGAAGCCATTTGAGCCAGAACTTTCTCACGGGAATCGTAAGGTCCAGGGTTCAAATAAACGCACCCCCCTTTGTCTATGGTAACCATTACCAAAGTCTTAGTAGGTACTTCTTCGTCACTAATACTGGTTGCGTATTTAACCTCAACCGGTTCATTTGTACGGGTCTTAGCGGCAAGCATAAAGAATGTCACCAAAAGGAAAGCCAAGTCTACCATCGGTGTCATGTCGATGGAGGGCGAACCTTTGGGCATGTTTAATTTAGCCATTTTTTACCGTTTTAATGTACCGAAGAATTACTTCTGATTTGAGTTAAAGTTCTGAACGATAGAGAAACCAGCCTCATCCATTGAGTGAGTCATTTGGTCAATCTTAGTTGAGAAGAAGTTGTAGAAAATGATCGCCATTGTAGACGCGAAGATTCCAAGGAATGTATTGATCAAGGCCTCAGAGATACCTACTGCCAACTGTCCCGGATCCGGCGCACCAGATGACATCGCCTGGAACGACTTGATCATCCCCAATACCGTTCCGATCAAACCGATCAACGTACCGATAGATGCACAAGTAGAGATAATTACAAGGTTTTTAGAAAGCATAGGCAATTCCAATGCAGTCGCCTCTTCCAATTCTGTTTTCAACAACTCAACTTTCTTTTCTTTATCAAGAGAAGAGTCAGATGACATTGCTTCGTACTTTTCCAATCCTGCACGAACAACGTTTGCCAAAGATCCTTTTTGTTTGTCACACTCTTCAATTGCAGAAGTTGTGTCATTAGCGTCAACCAATCCTTTGATTTTAGTAACGAATTTGTTGATGTTTCCTTTTCCTTTTGCACGTGACAATGTGATGAAACGCTCCAAAATGAAGATAACTACAGTAATGTTTACCGCAACAAGGAATGGTACGATGATACCTCCTTTGTAGATAGTACCAAGAATGTTACCGTCTACAGGCTCCTCTTCCGGATTTCTGTCGATGAAGTTGTCTGGGTTACCAAAAATCTTGTAGTAAACCACAAAACCGATCACAACAGCGATCGCAATAGTTAAAGAGGCTACTAATGATGAAAAACCTCCAGCTTTTTTAGAATTGCTCATAATTTAGTGTTTATTTAAACTTTACGTGTTTAGGGATCAAACTTAGTAAAAAGGATTTAAAATTCTAACCAAGCCTTTCTTTTCATTTTCGTTTTTTAGTAAAGTGTCTTTTTTCTATAGTTATCTATTCCTCAATACACTTGATTTGCAGAAAGGTTCATTGCGGATTAACTTATTGTTAAGGTAGTTGAACGAAAAGGTTAAGAGCTCTGTTTCTCCTATCCAGTCTATATTATTGATTGCTATTCCTTTGGAAAAAAGGAATTCGATTATCTTTGAAACTCGCTTTAAAAACTAGAGAATGATTACAGTTAAAAACTATGTCTGCGGTAACTGGGTAGCCGGTGAAGGAAATGAGCAGGATTTGTATCACGCTATTACCGGTGAGAAGATTGGTGGTGTGTCGAGCGCAGGAATCAATTTTGCGGAGGTGCTGGACTACGGTAGAACGAAAGGTGGTTCGGTATTGCGTAAAATGACATTTCAGGAGCGTGGACGAATGCTGAAGGCACTAGCGTTGTTTTTGCTGGAACAAAAGGAAAAATACTACGCCATTTCGGCATGGACCGGAGCAACTCGTGTGGACTCATGGATTGATATTGAAGGTGGAATCGGGAACCTGTTTGCGAATGCTTCGCTGAGAAGACAATTTCCGGACTTACCTTATTATGTGGATGGAACCGCTGCGCCGTTGTCTAAAAATGGAACGTTTATCGGTCATCACATCATGGTACCGAAGCAGGGTGTTGCCGTTCATATTAATGCATTTAACTTCCCGATCTGGGGAATGTTGGAGAAAATTGCGGTGAACCTTATGGCGGGTGTGCCGGCGGTTGTTAAGCCGTCTGAATACACAAGTTACCTGACGGAAGCGGTGGTGCAGGATATCATTGCATCTAAGATTTTACCAGAAGGTTCACTTCAGTTGGTTTCCGGACTTGGTCGCGGGTTGATTGACGGTGTCATGAATCAGGATGTGGTGACCTTTACAGGTAGCGCTCATACCGGAAAAATACTGAAGGCTCTTCCTCAAATTACTCAGGAATCGGTTCCGTTTAACCTTGAGGCTGATTCCCTGAATGCAATGGTACTGGGTAAAGCTGCTGTTCCGGGAACAGAGGAGTTTGATCTGTTTGTGAAGGAGGTTGTAAAGGAAATTACAATTAAAGCGGGTCAAAAATGTACGGCAGTTCGTCGTATTATGGTTCCTGAGAATGTGTTGGAAGAAGTCGAGAAGGCTGTTGCTGCCCGTCTGGCTTCAACCAAAGTTGGTGATCCTTCGGTTGAAGGTGTTCGCATGGGTGCGCTTATAACACGTTTGCAGGTTGATCGCGTACGCGCAAGTGTGGAGAAATTGGCCACCACACAAAAAATTGCTTTTGGTTCATTGGATGATTTTGAAGTAATCGGCGGTGATAAGGATAAAGGTGCATTTTTCTCACCTATCCTGTTCCGTAACGAAAATCCGTTCGATTTACGTGATGTGCACAGCATTGAAGCATTTGGGCCGGTTTCTACGATTATGCCGTACAAGGAATTAACGGATGCCATTGAGTTAACCAAACTTGGTGCAGGTTCATTGGTGACCTCCATTGTAACTCCGGATAACAAAGAAGCGCGTGAGTTTGTGGTTGAAGCTGCTTGCATGAATGGTCGTATTTTAGTGTTGAACAAGGATTGTGCGAAGGAAAGTACTGGTCACGGATCACCAATGCCGTTGTTGACACACGGCGGACCAGGTCGTGCCGGAGGTGGAGAAGAAATGGGTGGAAAGCGTGGAGTGTTGCATTACCTGCAGCGCACTGCTATTCAGGGTCACCCGACTACAATCACAGAAATTACACAACAGTTCCAGCAGGGTGCTGCCGGAAAGCTTGATACGATCCATCCGTTTAAGAAGTATTACGAGGAATTGGAAGTGGGAGATCAATTGATTACAGATAGTCGATTGATTACAGCAGAAGATATTGATGCTTTTGCAGCGCTGAGTGGAGATAATTTCTACGCACACAAAAGAGAAACCAATTTTGCGGGAACCATGTTCGATGAGCAGGTTGCTCACGGATACTTCATTATGAGCATTTCCGCGGGACTGTTTGTAGATAGCTATGAAATCAATCCGGTATTGCTGAACTATGGAATTGATGAGCTTCGTTTTACAAAACCAGTATACGCCGGAGCAAACATCCACATCCGATTTACATGTAAGGAGAAAATCAGTACGGATGTAACGCCGAAAGAGGATGATCCAAAGACACAGATTCAGCGTGGGGTTGTAAAGTGGCTGGTTGAAATGCTGGATGATACCGATCAACCGTTGGTGGGGATTGCGACGATCTTAACCATGGTGAAGAGAAAGGATCAGAATTAAGAATTACAGAACACTCAATGAACGGGAGATTGGCAACAGTCTCCCGTTTTGTTTTAGTACATTTACGGAGCTTAAATCGTCATTATGAGATTCTTCTTCAACTTAACGGTACTTTTTTGCGTGGTTTGCACGAACGTTGTTGCTCAATCCAAAAAAGAACAGAATGCTTTGTTAAAAGCTCAACTGGATGTTGCCAAAGCTCAGCAGAAATCGTTGCAGGCGCTTTGGGAAATTCGAGCGAACGAAGTAAATGCATTGAGAAATCAGGTTAATAAGTATTCGTTTCCGGATGTCACAAAACGATACCGCGCGTGCATGGATGAAGTAGCGTCTCTTTATGGTTATGTTTCGAACTTGAATAAGCTCAAAGTGGATGTGTCGGATTCGGTAGATGTTTGTCAAAAGTTCGTGAAAGGAGTCTATGGCAAATGCACTCAGTTGATGGAAAATCAACAGGTCACTGGATATTACCCTCCGAAAATGATCTTCGTTCCGGATACGTTGAACTTAATCGATAAGAAGCGTAAAGTCCAAAATCTACTTCTACAAAAGCAGATTGAGGCCTACCAGGCTGCCAATGCGTCGAATACGAAGAAGTATGAAGAAATGCTGGAAACCTCAGAATCGTTCGCGTATTTGATTGATTCCTGTAAAAAGACCGATAATGTCCTGAGCACCTATTTAGTAGGTTTGAAGGAATACCGAAACAGTACAGCCACTCGAATAAAACTACTGCAGGAAGATTACTTCTACCATCCGAAAAAGTATCCGGCAATTTACCGCGAGGTTTTTGGACCGGCTTCGGGAGAACCACCTGTGTTTGTGGATTTGGAATACATGGATGAAGAACCTACTTTCGATATGAGGGGAGATTTTGGTAATGATTTTGCCCCACCACCTGCTGAGGTTGTAGAAGAACGGCCACGAACCAATCCCGAAATTCACGATATTGTTGAAGAGCAGGCCGAATTTCCCGGAGGTGTATCCGCGATGAAAGAATACATTGCCAGAAACATGAAATACCCGGAAGTAGCAAAAGAAATGGGAATCAGCGGTAAAACGTATTTGAGGTTTGTGATTTCCGATCGGGGATCAATTTCCAATGTGAAGGTGGTAAAAGGACTCCCGGATTGCCCGGAATGCGATCAGGAAGCTATTCGAATAGTGAAAAGTATGCCGAACTGGAAGCCTGCTCGTAATAACGGAAATGCGGTGAACAGCTATTATAACCTTCCGGTAACGTTTAAAGCGGAATAGATGAAGCGAATCATTAAATTACTTGTTGTCTTTGTGGGGTGTTCCACCACAGTAATGGCTCAGTCTAAAAAGGAAATCAATCAGCAATTGAAGAACGAATTGAGCGAGGCGGTTGAGTTGTACAATGCTATGAAAGATGACTATACACTTTCTTATGGTGCACTGGAACGTCAGCGTGTTCAGGTCAGATCAAGAGTCATTCGTGAGATTCAGGAAGAGATTTCGAAGAATCAACTGATTCGAATCAAGGTGAAAAATCTGTATTCGAAATTGGAAGCTTTGGGAGAGGAACCGTCTAAATTGATGGATAAAGAACAATTCAATACGCCAATTCCGGGTCTTGATAAAGTGCTGACAAACACTTCAGATGCGCTATCGGGTCGGATTACGTTCCGCATGGTTCGTGATACGTTGCAATGGAACGATATGCGAATCAAACAACAAAACGAAATGATGCCTTTACTTTTAGCCGATTATGCAAAAGCTAAAGAGATCAATGACGAATCGTTACAGCGTGTCATACAGTACAAGCAAAGATTGGAAGGACTGAATAATAGCATTGATTCCGTAGGAAATGAATTGAAGAAACAGTACGATCAATTTACAGTAACGGAGAAAATATTAATGGCAAAATACGAAGAGCTCCGGGCGAATTTTGAGAAGAATGGGCCTAATGGCTTTTCGAAAGCATACATTGCTGAATTTGGAAAAGATCCACTTCAAAAAGAGCGTCAAAAAAGAAGTAAAGAATCCGAGTTCGTAATGGGTAGTGAACCAGAAGTATTACCACCGCCGGCGAAAGAGGAAGAAGTTGTTATTTATGACGCTGTCGAAGAACAGGCAGAATTCCCGGGAGGTTTTGCCGGTTTGAGAGCGTACCTGAAGGAAAATCTGGTTCTTCCTGAATCCGTTTCATCCGGAAAAGTTTCCGGGAAGGTGCATTTGAAGTTTGTTGTTTCAACAACCGGTAAGGTTTCGAATGTTAAAGTACTGAAGGGTATTCCGGATTGTCTGGAATGTGATGTTGAAGCCATTCGTGTTGTAAAGGCGATGCCTGACTGGGCTCCGGCGAAAAACAATGGAAAGAAAGTGAACAGTTATTTCAACCTTCCAATTACGTTTAAAGCGCAGTAGATGAAATACTTGACGTTATTATTAATTGGAACATGTTCCGTAACGAATTATGCTCAGTCGCCTCGTAAGGTCAATAAGGAATTACAGCGCTCGATCGTGGTTGCGGCTACCAGACACGATTCATTAAAAACTGCTTTTTCAACTGCGGTGACAGATTTAGAAAATCAACGATTGGCACTTCAGAATGGAAAAATCAGGGAATTTGATGAGGCTCGTGCACGGTACGATCGAAATTGGGACAGGGTTAAAAGAATTTCAAAAAGACTTGGTGAGTTGGGAGAGAAAAATGTACTGACCGATTATGACAAACTGTATAAAATCAGTCCGATTTATTCCTATCCCAAAATGGTGAAAGCTGCCATTCCGTTGTTTACCGATGAATTTACGTTTACAACTGTAAAGTTGAGACCGATTACTAACGAAACGCTGTTAGAAGAGCAAAATGAATTACTAAAAGAAGCTCTGAAAAGGTACAACCATACGGATTCCATAAACTGGAATTGCCTGGTTCGCATCGTGAATTGTAAAAGGGGACTAAATGAACTAGACGCTCAACTGGATTCATGTATCATTGATCTTCAAAATAGAAACAAACAGTTTGACGAGACCTGGAATAAGCTTCACGTAAAGTACGAAGAGTTGCGTGCGGAATACGAACTTAGCAAAAATGATAAAGCCGTATTGAGTAGTTTGCATAAGGAATTTGGTTTAAAAAACGGAACGGATTTCGAAAGTGTACCGATTGCATCACCGACATTTTTTCAAATTACTCAGGACGAAGTAAAGAAAAGGCCGGAGGACGAGATAATTTATGAAATTGTTGAGTTTTCCGCTGAATTTCCGGATGGCAGGGAGGCTTTGCTGAAATATATTCAAGACAATCTGGAGTTACCCGAAGCGGTTACGTCAGGAAAAATTGGCGGAAAATGTTACCTGAAGTTCATTATTTCTGCTTATGGAAGTGTTTCAAACGTAAAGGTGCAGAGAGGAGTTCAGGATTGTCCGGAATGTGATAACGCCGCAGTTGATTTGGTCAGAGGAATGCCAAAGTGGGTTCCTGCTATGGATAATGGCAAACCCGTGAATAGTTACTACAACCTTCCAATTACATTTAAACAACAAGAATAGATGAAACGAATTGTCGCGGGACTAATTACAACCGTATTCATTGCCTTTGGTGCACAAGCACAATCCAAAAAGAAGACCAACGCAGCACTTAAGGGACAACTGGAACAAATCAGGGTACAGTATGACTCCATTGGTTTTTTGTGTCAGAGACGATACACTGATCTTAAGTTCCAGCGAAATGAGTTGACTTATGAATTGTTTGATCATTTTGAAATCATTCATGGAAGGTGTGAACGCGAATTGTCATCTACAGAAAGAATCATGCGTACATTGGTCGAACTGGGTGAAAAACCTGTTGATTCAATTGCGGTTTGCAGGGTCTATCTGCACCGGGAAAAATCTGAGGTAAATTTCCTGAAGCATACATATAAGGATGTGTTGCTGAAAGCCCCGTCAATAAGTTACGTACCGTATACACTTAATCTGGAAGGAAAAAAACTGGAGGTTCAAAATGCACTTTTGACGAAGCAACTGGAGGATTTCAGAAAAGTCAACGAACAGAATAGTACTACCTATGCACTTATGGGGAAATGGCAGGACACACTAAACCTTATTAAACCTAAGATTGATGCAATAAACATCCGTGTTTCCGAGTATAGCGAAAGATTGGTTCCATACATGGAGACAATGCAAAACAAGTATAGAGAGTTGAAGGATAAGTACCGAAGAGGTAATCCAAACGACTTTTCTGAGGCGTACCATAAGGAATTTGGTACGATTAACGTGATCAAAGATTGTGAAGTAAAAGATGAGGTGGCTTCAGGTGGCTTTTTCGCTCCACCCGGTGATGACGAACCTGAAGCTTTAGCTGAAGATATACTAGGGAATCCTGAAACACAGGCAGAATTTGTTGGAGGACTTCAGGCATTGAAACAATATTTGAGCAACAACTTAAGATACCCTCAAACAGCTATAGATAGAGGGGTTAGTGGGAAATGTCACCTGAAATTTGTGGTATCAACCACCGGAAACATTTCCAATGTAACTGTTGTAAAAGGTGTTCCGAATTGTCCGGAATGCGATAGCGAAGCGATGCGTGTTGTAATGGGAATGCCTAACTGGATTCCTGCCAGGCTCAATGGAGAACCAGTAAATAGTTGGTTCAATCTGCCAATATCGTTTAAGATGACCGAACAGTAAGACTCCAAATTTCCGAATTATGAAACAGTTTGTTATTGTCACATCATTACTGGTTGCCGGTGCGGCCTTCGGTCAATCCAAAAAGGAAGTCAATAAGCAGTTGATCGGTGAAGTGTTACTGATGCAACAAAAAGAACGTGTGTTGGAACAACAACACGATTCGCTATCGGCAATTTTGAACCGGGATAAAAATGAAATCGTAGAAAAGGGCCGAGTATTGCGCGAACAACAGGTGAAGGAAAGAGAGTTTTCGGAAAGTGTAAAATCAAGGTATGCGAAATTGCAACGTCTGGGTCATAAAGCTACAGCGGATAGTATCATTACCTACGAGCAATGGAAATTGATGAGAACGGAATCTTACAGTGACCAGCAATCCGAAATGAAACAATTACTCCGACAGTCGTTTACGTTCATGAAAGTGGAGGATGAACTTGATACATTGAAGGGAATGAAACTAAAAGAGCAGAACATATTCCTTGCTTTAAAAGTTCACGAGCATCAAAGAGTCATTGAATTGAACACTGATGTGGTTCAACGTGAAGAAAGTGCGTGTGAAGAACTGGTTAGAATTTCAGCGCGAATTGATAGTATCACAAAGCAATCCGAACAGTTTACTCAACAACTCGATCGCAAAAACAATGATTTACAGAGTCAGTTGTATAAGCAACGAATGAATTACATACAACACGGACCCAAAGGTTTTTCTGAAGCCTATGCCGATGTTTTTGCCGATGTTTATTTCGAATACTTTGCGCCTAAAAACGATCCACCTCCAATGCAGGAGAAAACGTATGAACCCGAAGATCGTCAGTATGCTGTTGAAGGTTATGATATAGTGCCTCCAGCTGAAGTGGATCCACCGGTTTCTATAAACCCCGAGATTTTTGAAGTGGTTGAAGAACAGGCAGAATTTCCAGGAGGAGTAACTGCATTAAGAACTTATCTGAAAGAAAACCTGAAATTGCCGGAATCTGTTCGCGAAGGTAAGATTCAGGGGAAAGTGTACATCAAGTTCATCGTTTCAGCTACCGGGTATGTATCCAATGTTAAAGTGGTCAAAGGAATTCAGGATTGTAAAGAATGTGATGCCGAAGCGGTGCGTGTAATCAAGGCAATGCCAAATTGGACTCCTGCACGAAACAATGGGAAGAATGTGCATTCTTATTTCAATATTCCGGTGTCATTCACAAAGTAAAAAATCAATCCGATGAAAGGTCTGACGATCATTTTGTACTGATAATCTTCTTGGGATTTGCGTATGATCATAACGATATGAACCTGAACTTCAGGGAAGATTGACAACAAACCGGTAAATTCGTATTTTACACTACCCATTCAAATTAATTTTAAATAAATGTCAGTTACTGCTCTTAAACTACTCATTGCCGGTGCTTTTCTGACCGGTATTTCATTTGCACAATCTGCGAAGGAAATGAATGTGAAACTTCGTGAATCATTGAAGGAACAGAACGAAGTGTACAAATCACAACTGAAAATCCGCGACAATGAAGCACTGAAGCAGGATTCCATTCGGAAGGAAAGCGAAAGCCTGTACTCGTATGACCTGAAAAAACTATTCGTCGGTTACAGCAATACGCTTGACGCTGCGGAAAATTGTATGGTAAGGTTGACCGCTCTTGGGCATGGTTGGCAAATTGCCGATAGCGTACGGGCATTTAAAGTGGAGTTGAATCGAATCAGTGAACTTACTGCATTAACGGTGAATAGAAGCACAAAACTTGATTTTGATTTGGAATCAGTGGACTATTCTTTATCCGATATTGACAAGCTGAGCCTGAAAAAACAAAATGAAGCGTTGAGTGATCGGATTGAGCAAGCAGTTATCGTCAATGGTTTGAACAAAAAGCAATTGGAAAAACAAAAAACACGCACTGAGGAGTTGCAGAGTTTTAACAGACAGATAAGACGGTTGTTAGCTGATTACGCGGCTGTTGGCACAAAGGTGGAAGCACTTCATAGTAACATTTACAGACGTATTCGCAGTGAGGGAGATCGTTACCGTAAAACAGGACTCAAAGATATTCCAAAGGAATACCATCAGGCATACAAGGATGAATTCGATCCACGTGATGCGGATGACAGAATTGCGATGTCATGGACATCTGAAAAACCATTGTTTAAATTGACAAACCCGAATGCGATGCCTGAAGAATTGAAGGTATTGGACGTTGTGGAAGAAGCTGCGGAGTTTCCCGGAGGAAAGGTAAAATTGAACGAGTACCTGATGGCAAATACACGCATCCCGCCAATTGCCTATGAATTTGGAATTAGTGCAAAGGCTTACGTGAAATTTGTTGTTTCTGAAACCGGTGAAATCTCAGATGTGAAAATTATTAAAGGTGTACCGGATTGCCCGGAATGCGATGCGGAAGCTATCCGCCTGGTTAAAGCTATGCCAAAGTGGATTCCTGGGAAAAACAACGGAAAACCGGTAAGCATGTATTACAACCTTCCGATTACATTTGATGCGAGGTAATTTCATGGTCAGAATAATCACCTTAACCTTCGCCATTGGGTTTCTCCATTCGACGAATGCACAGTCTTTATGGAAACTGAATCATCAACTCAACCGTGAATGTAAGGAACTGCTGAGTAAGTATGACGAGTTGTCCGGTATCCAACAGCAGCGGGAAAGAGAGATAAGCCTGACTCTTGTTGATCTGAAAGCCAGGGAGAAGTATGTCCAAACATTAGCCGGTAACTATCTCGGAATCTGGATGGAACTGAATGATCAATTTAGTAAATTGAAACAACTCGGCGTTGATACTGTTGGGAGCATTCACGCAGGGACAATTGATTCCCTGAATATTCAGGGTATTGAGCAGGAACTTCAGGATCAGTTAAATCGTACGTATGGGCGGTATATTTTTGGAAGTGAAGTAGAAGCTAAACCTGATTTGCGAGGACTTACTGCTTCGGCCCGGTACAATGTCATGCGCGCTTATTGTAATCGGTTGATTATGTATGTTGACAGAGTGCAATCGGATTTGAACGACGTTGCCTTAAGAGCTATGACGATGAGTAATGTTGCGGCTTTGTTGAATGATCTGACGAATGTTATTCAACAAAACGAATCAAAAGCGAATCAGGTACTTGCGAAAGTGGATGCCAAGGTATCAATGATCAGAAAAGATTTTAAAAATCAAGGGCCTGAAGGTTTTGACAGTATTTACTTTATGGTTTTTCCGGACCTTTTTCCTGAAGTTACTCAGCGATATCTCGACGAAAACAGAAAGAAAACTCTTGCGGTATCAGAAACAGAGCGTTCGTTTAGAAATACCGAAGCTATCATTTATGAGGTCGTGGAGGAAGATCCTGCGTTTCCCGGTGGAAGTGCAGCATTGAAGACATATATAGCTGAACACTTCGTTGCTCCGAACGGTCAAAAAAATAAGGAAGTGGTTGTTGGATTCAATGTTTTTGAAGACGGATCCTTGCATGATATTCAGGTGATTTTCGATATTGAGAACTGTCCGGAATGTAGCACCCGTGCTGTTCGGTTGGTTGAGGGAATGCCAAGATGGATTCCAGCTAAGATCAACAGGAAACCACAGAAAATGGCGTACGTGCTGGCCGTCCCGGTTGGGAAAAGCAGCGATTAGAAACACGTTCAAATAACATAAAGTGTTAAAAAGCATAGTAATACTCATTGCTTTTTTCTAACTTCAGTTCACCCTACATACTATACCATTCTGTTGGTTCCCCACATTGATAGTCATTTAATAATTACTACAATGGAGAATGAACAAACCAGCAATCAGGAAATAACGCATAAAAAAGTGCGTACTCCCGAAGAAATAAAACGACGCAAAAGAAAACGCCGGATTTTTTGGCTGTCTGTAGTGGTAGCTCTCATTGCTTTTCGTCTTCTTTTGCCGTATATCGTTTTAAGGTATGTCAATAATAAATTGGCGCATCTTGAGGAATACTACGGCCACGTCGACGACATCGATATACACTTGTATCGTGGAGCCTATGAAATCAAGGACATCCGTATTCTGAAAAAGGTTGAAAAAGGTGCGAAGAAAGACACCATCCCTTTTTTTGAATCACCATCGATTGATTTGTCAATTGAATGGAGCGCAATTTTCGATGGCGCCATAGTGGGTGAGATCGGAGTAGAGCGACCAGTACTCAATTTTGTGAAAGAGAAACACAAGGGCGAGGACGTAAAAGCGGATACAGCTGATTTTGCTCAATTGATCGATGACTTGATGCCAGTTACGATTAACCGATTTGATATTCACAATGGTGAAGTGCATTACCACGATCTGGAAGCCAAACCGAAACTGGATATCGCATTGAAAAACATCAACATCACCGCAACGAATTTGACGAATGTCACAGATAGCAAGGATTTGCTTCCGGCGGAGTTAAAAGCTACTGCCGAAGGATATGAAGGAAAATTCTTTCTGAATATGAAGTTCGACGGTTTAGCCGATGATCCGACCTTTGATATGAATACAGAGTTGAAAGGGTTGAATCTTGTGCTGTTGAACGACATGCTGCGGGAATACGGAAACTTTGACGTGAAAAAGGGAACGTTTAGTTTGTACGGTGAATTTGCCGCAAAAAAAGGTGGTTTCGGAGGCTACGTAAAACCATTTTTGAAAGACCTCGATGTTGTACAATGGAATAAGCAGGAGGGAGATTTTACGCAAATTCTGTGGGAAACCGTGGTTGGTGGTACAGCTGAACTACTTCAGAACCAACGAAAGGAACAGCTCGCAACCAAGATCCCGATTAACGGAACATTTGACAATGCTCATGTCAATAAGTGGCATGCAATAAGTTACGTGTTGCGGAATGCATTTTTACAGGCACTGCGACCTTCTTTGGACAATTCCATTAACATTAATAAATTGAAGGATAACGATAAGAAAACGTTTCTTGAACGTGTCTTTAGTCGTGATCCGGAGAAAAAGGCCGCAAAGAAGAAAAAGCAAGCGGAACGAAAAAGTGAAAGGAGGAAGGAGTAATGTGGGGAAAAGCAGTTCGGGTTTTGGGTGTAATAGTACTTGTACTAATCGGAGTTGCTTTGGCAGTTTTTCTTTACATCCGAAAGCAGAAAATGCTGAATCTTATTCTTCCGGAAATGACAGAAATCACACTCATCAAAGCCAATATTCAAAACGATACTGCTTTTGTTGAGGTTAGCGCAATTGTAGTTAACAAGGCACCCTATCCAATGAATATTGACAGTGTTGTATGTGATTTGTCGCTGGGTGGAACACGATTGGTATCCACAAGTCAGTATGTCGGGATACGTCAGGAAAGTGGAGAATCGGATACCGTCCGGTTCTCAGTAAATATTCCTATTTCACGAACGCGAAACAAAATTCGTAGTTTACAGGATAAGGACTCAACAGGTGTCTCCATTCACGCAACCATTGTGTATTCCGGTTACCGTCTGCAACTTTCGCGAGGGAAAAAGATCGATGTTCCTGTCCCGCCACAGTTGCATATTCTTAAGACAGAACGAACGGACTTGCAACTTGCAAAGAAGAACGTGAAAGTGGATTTGTTTCTCCAGATCATCAATAATGGAAAGAACTTATCGGTTGGTATTGAAGACATTCAATATGAGCTGACGCTGGGTAAAGATCTGGTCACGAAGGGGAAATACGAAAGAGACGTTTACATTGAGCCTTATTCGGAAATCGTGTTAAAGTTCCCGTTGGATTTCGACATGCTGAATCCGAAAGCAACCATTCTGAAGGTCTGGAGGGACGAAGATATTGTTCCTTTTCGACTGGAATTGAGTGGTTATCTGAGCACAGATAACATGAAACGTATTCCGATTGTGATTTTTGTTTATGGAAAGACGGAACTCGTCAACGAACAAAAGAAAAAAGCTCTGAAAAAGCGGGAACGCGAATTGAAAAAGGCGAATTAGCGCAGCAAAAATTCCAAAACGGTATTCATGAAGAAATCCGGTGCTTCGGCGTGAACCCAGTGTCCTGCGCCAGGAATGGTGACCAAATGCATATCAGGGTATCTCTCTTCGATCTCGTCCAAATCTTCGTCTACGATATAATTCGATTTTTCACCGCGAATAAACAATGTTGGTACCCAGTTTTCTGTAAGTTGAATTTCTCCGAGAATGGTTGGCATTTCCTTCTTCAGAATATCCAGGTTGAAACGCCATCCCAACTGTGTTTTATCAACCCAGTAAAGGTTTTTCATGATGAATTGGCGTGTACCAGCCTCAGGAACGTATTCGCTCAACAATTGCTCTGCAGCACTTCTGTTATTGCGTTCCGAGGCGGAAATTGCATCCATTCCTGCAATGATTTGCTGATGATGCATGGGGTATTGCTTAAAACCGATATCAGCAACAATGAGTTTCTCGACTTTCTCCGGATACTTTTCGGTGAACTGCATAACCGTCTTACCGCCCATTGAATGACCAAGTAAATACGCTTTATCAATGCTGAGGTCGTTGAAAAGTTCCAGTAAGTCATCGGCCATAAGTTCATATGAGAATTCATCAGACCATTCCGAGTGACCGTGATTACGTTGATCAACGAGAATAACTTTGAAGTATTCTGAAAAGCGCTTGGCATGTGTTTGCCAGTTGTCTGAACTTCCGAAAAGGCCATGAAGAATAACAAGAGGTTTTCCTTCTCCGACAACCCGGTGATGTAGTTTCATCGTTTGAGATTAACCGTTCCTATGATTTTGCTACGATTGGCGAAACAGAGTTCTTTCCGGTAGTGAATTGCTTGTCGTTGATCTTTTCAATCAATGCAATGATTTCTTTAGCAGAGATTTTGGAATCATCGAACGTAACGATGCAGGTATTTGTTTTTCTACCATCTTTGAAATCAAAAGAAACACGATCAACAGCCTTCGTGTCTTTCAGGTTCATTCGGATCGCTCCGCCACATGCATGAACACAACTCATTCCCGAAACTTCCACCTTCAGCGTTTGGTTTGCTGCGACCTGTACTGTGGGTTGAGTTTCGTTGTGGTGTTGTACTGCAATGATGCGTTCTTTGCTTTCTCCTCCGCAAGAGGTGAGCAATAGAACCGTTCCTGTAAGAATGAAGAGTGTTTTCATGTCTTTTGTTTTTTGCAAAGGTAATTGATATAGTTCAAAAGTTGAAGGAGTTTAATCGTTCAATGTTGGTAGTCAGTCTTAGTTGACATATCGGGAACAAAGGCAAAAAAAATCCCCTCGGCTGAACCGAGGGGATTTCAATATTACTTCCCGAGCGAGTAGAGCACGTCTTTGTACACTACAATTGGGTGTTTCTTTGCAAGCTCTGCGAGCCATTGTTCTTCGAGGAATGCCTGGTAATCTGAAGTTGCAGGACCTTTTGCATCTGTCAGTTTCTTTGGTCCCGGTTTGATGATTTCATTCACCTTAACCACATACACCTTATCTTCAAACGTGTAACTTGGATTCACACCCATAGCAAGAGCTCTTCCCTTCAGGTATGGCGTATTGTCAACTTCCAGTTTTCCGGTTTTTACTTTCAGGTTCAATTCTGATTCTTTATTGATTTTCGCCAGCACTGTTTTCGATGAAATGGTATCACTCTTCAACAACGCCATAACGCTGTTCGCTACTTCCTGATTTTTACATTCGTAAACGTAAGCATCGTAACGCAAGCCCCAAACGTATTTCTCACTGTGTTTCGCGAAGTACTCTTTCAGGCCGGTAGTATCTTTAATTGCCTTATTCCATACGTTATCCGTCATGACTTCATACAACAGAATTCCGTCGTGGTACTCTTTCATCAATGCTTTGAATTCAGGGTATTTTGATTCCAGTTTTGATTCTTCGTATGCAAGGATTTCCGTTTTCTGCCAAACCGCGTATTGCTTCTCAACCATTGTTTTGGAATCTGCGCGTTTTACGTTACGGTAGTTCTTCTCAAGGAACGTAGCAAACTGCTGTTGTGTGTACTTTTGTGTTCCAAGCGTAAACATCGTTTTGTTTGCCTTGATTGACGAAGCCATCCACTTTCCTTTTGTGTAGTTGGTATCAATCGATTGAACGAAGATCTTGCTTGTCTTTTTGTACTTATCCTTGAATCCGTATGACTTTTTCAGTTTATTGATGAACGACTGCTGTGTGATATTTGCACGTTCGTCTTTGTTCACTTTGTTCTGAATTTCCTTCTTCAATTCATCATAAGAACGAAGCGGAGTCAACTGAAGGCGTTTGATGATGTGGTAACCGTATTCTGTTTTTACGGGTTCTGAAATGTCACCGTCTTTTTGAAGTTTGAATGCTGCATCTTCGAACTCAGGAACCATACGGGTTGTTGTTCCGGAACCGAACGCAGGAAGTTCACCACCTTTAGATGAGGTTTGACCGTCATCGGAAAAGTTGTCAGCCAATTCAGAGAAGGATTCTCCTTCTTTCAATTTTGCGTAAATCTCGTTGATTTTCTTTTCTGCACTTGCGCGATCTTCTTCAGAAGCATCTTTTGGAGAAGCAATCATAATGTGTGCTACACGCATAGTTCCGCGAGCAGGACGCTTATCTGTTACTTTGATGATATGGTATCCGAAACGCGTTCTAATCGGCATAGAAACACTTCCAACCGGAGTTGTGTATGCAGCCTCTTCGAACGGATAAACCATTTGGAATGCAGTGAAATATCCCAAATCTCCTCCGTTTCGAACAACACTCTGATCTTCAGAACCTCCTTTTGATCTAGCGACAGCATTGAAGTCTTCTCCTGCCTCAATACGCTTACGCAATGCCATCAGGCGGTTGTATGCTCTCAGTGTATCTTCGGGACTTGCATTTTCGTCTACTTTGATCAAAATGTGTGACGCACGAATTTCCACTTTCATACGTTCGTATGCCTGATCAACCAATGCTTTATTTTGAGAAGAGTCAACCAGGTACGGCTGTGACAATTGACGGCGGTAACCAGCCAATTCCTTCTTCAATTTCGGAATAGTATCGTATCCAAGAGCCTCAGCCTCGGCAACTTTCAATTTGAATTTCTTGAACAACTCCATGTAATCGTCCAGCGATTGCTGATCGTATTGCGGGTTGTTGTTATTCTTTAAATAGATCTGTAAAAACTCAGATTTTGTGACTTTTTTTCCGTCGATTTCCATGACGGTAGGGTCTTGTTGCGCTGTAACCTGGAGAGTGAAGAAAATGGATAACGCAACGAACAGTCGTTTTTTCATGTTTAGTTTTTAATAATCGGTAGCCAAATGTAATACATTGTTTGCGTTTTACCTTGATGGCCTATGGTTTTATGAATTATTTAAGCTTTCAATAATTGGCTAAACGATGGAATGGGGGTTTTGATTGCACGATGCGTTGTGTTTTTATTTCTCGCAAAGGTCGCAGAGAAATGCCCGGAGTGACGTGGAGAGTGGATTGGCGTGTTAAACCTTTGAACGTCGTGCCTTTGTAATAAATAAACTACGAAAGTACAAAGGGTACAAAGTGGCCTGGGTTTTATTCTCAAAAACTTTCGTGATCTTCCGTGATCACCAACGGGAGTTGAAACAAAAAAAGACCGCTTTGCGGGCGGCCTTTCTATTTTGAGTTTTGATTATTTCAAGCTGTAGTTCGGAGCTTCACGTGTGATGGTCACATCGTGCGGGTGAGATTCACGCATACCAGCTGAAGTGATGCGAACAAATTGTGCACCTTTCAGTTTGTCGATCGATGGAGCACCGCAGTATCCCATACCTGCTCTCAAACCTCCAACTATCTGGTAAACGACTTCAACGAGGTTTCCTTTGTAAGGAACGCGCCCTGAGATTCCTTCCGGAACCAGTTTTTTAACGTCGTCTTCTGCATCCTGGAAATAACGGTCTTTAGAACCTTTCTGCATTGCTTCCAAAGATCCCATTCCGCGGTAAGACTTGAATTTTCTTCCTTCGTAGATAATTGTTTCACCCGGAGATTCTTCAACTCCTGCGAACATTGAACCGATCATCACTACATCAGCTCCGGCAGCGATTGCTTTAACGATATCTCCTGTGTAACGGATTCCGCCGTCAGCAATGACAGGAATTCCTGTCCCTTCCAAAGCCAAAGCGACATCGTTAACAGCGGTTAGCTGTGGAACGCCGACTCCGGCGATGATTCGTGTTGTACAAATCGATCCGGGACCGATTCCTACTTTCACTGCATCGGCACCTGCATCGGCAAGGTATTTCGCTGCTTCTGCAGTTGCAATATTTCCAACTACTACGTCCAGGTTCGGGAAGTGTTGTTTTACTTCTTTCAATTTTGAAACCACACCTTCGGTATGTCCGTGAGCCGTATCGATAACAACTGCATCTACTCCTGCATCAACCAACGCCTTTACGCGATCCAGCGTGTCGAAAGTAACCCCGACTGCGGCTGCAACGCGTAAACGACCGTATTGGTCTTTACACGAATTAGGATGAGTTTTTACCTTAATGATATCACGGTACGTAATGAGACCAACCAACTTGTTATTGGCGTCAACCACAGGTAGTTTTTCAATTTTATTTTCCTGAAGAATTTCCTCTGCTTTTGACAAACTTGTACCATCAGTGGTAGTTACAAGGTTTTGCGAAGTCATTACTTCAGTAATCGGACGGTTTTCGTTTTTCTCGAAACGCAGGTCACGGTTCGTAACGATTCCTTTAAGTGTGCCGTTTGTATCAACCACCGGAATACCACCAATTTTGTTTTCTTTCATCAGGTTCAATGCGTCAAGCACCAAAGCCGTTTCTGCAAGGGTTACGGGGTCCAGGATCATCCCACTTTCGGAACGCTTTACTTTGCGTACTTCAAGGGCTTGTTCCTCGATCGTCATGTTTTTGTGGATAACACCGATTCCTCCTTGTTGTGCCAATGCAATTGCAAGGTTGGCTTCGGTAACCGTATCCATCGCCGAAGACACGATAGGAGTGTTCACTTCGATGTTACGGGTGAATTTGCTTTTTAATTGAACGTCGCGTGGAAGTACTTTTGAAAATGCCGGGACGAGAAGAACATCATCATATGTTAAACCTTCTCTGACTGAATTGAGATTGGACAGTGCCATGTATGAACTTACTTTTGAAATAAATTCCCGCAAAAATAAGAAAAAAAAGGGAGAATCAAATCGTTTTAGTGAGTTTGATGGTTTGATAACATTTTTTTAAGGAAGTCAAAATTCAAAATTCAAAATTCAAAAGTCAAAAGGAAAAAGTCAAAAGTCAAAAGGCAGTGGATTCTTAAACATAGTCTTCCGTCTTTAGTCTTAAACGACGAAGGAGCGTATCTTATAGAAATGTTAAACTTACTAAAGGCTTTTTCATCCAAGGAAAAAAAACGTAATCTTGTTATCATGAACGGATTGAAGTTACTGGTATTGGTTGTTAGCCTGTTTGTAGGGACAGCTGTTTTCGGACAGGGTAAAAAGCTTATTCAGTTATCTGGGGTAGTTGTTTCCTCGGATAGTTTGCGTGAAATGCCTTATGCATCCGTTTTTGATAAGAATGTGAAACGCGGAACCATTGCTGATGTTTATGGATTCTTTTCTATGGTAGTTCAGCCGGGTGACACCATTCTTTTCCGTTACCTGAACCACAAACCCGGAGCGTATATTGTTCCTGATACACTAACGGATAATCGTTACAGCATTATTCATATGCTGGAGGTTGATACCATTGAACTGGAAGAAGTAACGATTTACCCATGGCCTTCAAGGGAAGCATTTGCTCAGGCATTTATTGAAATGAATCCTTACGATGACGCCTTATTGCGCGCGGAAAAATTGCTTTCCGGTCAAAGTCTGGCTTCATTGGCAAGTGGGGTTTCTACGGATGCGTCGCTTTCTTATGGAAATGCGATCAATCAGCAAAATACAAGAATTTACACCATGGGGCAATCGCCTGTAAACAACCTAATGAACCCATTTGCCTGGGCATCCTTCCTTCAGAAATGGAGGGCGGGAGAACTGGAAAGGCAGTAATCCGGTTTAGTCGATTTGTCGACTTTCGAAACCTTTTGATCTTATCGCTTCAAATAACTTTGGGAAGAGTTCCATATTTCTTTCCCTGAACTTCGCGTTGTCATGGAGAACTATGATGTCTCCCGGTTGCATTGCGCTCAGACGATTCAGAATTCGCTCATTGGAAAGGTTCAGATCAAAATCATAGGTCAGCCAGCTCCACAAAATAATCCGATGCGTCCTCGTGATTTGTTTTCGTTGTTGTGAAGTCAGACTTCCATAAGGTGGTCGAAACAACGGTGTTTGGTGAAGTTGGTCGAACGCCTGAACGGAATGCAGATAAGTATTTGTTTCAGTCACTTTTCCACGTTCGTGTTTCATCGTGTGGTTTCCAATGCGGTGACCTTCATTCAAAATACGCTGAAACAGTTCCGGGTGTTTTTTGATGTTTTCCCCAACACAAAAGAAAGTTGCTTTCCAGTTGTATGCATTGAGTAAATCCAGAACGAACGGCGTTATTTCCGGATCCGGGCCATCATCAAAAGTCAGGTAAACGACGGGTTCAGAAACAGAAAACCTCCACGTGAATGACGGGTAAATCCTGTCAATCCATCGTGGAGGTCTAGTAAGTTTAATCATTTTATTTAGTACCACCGCTCATTGCGGCACCGGTATCATCCATTTCTTTAATCGCAGAATCCTGAAGAATGGCTTCCGAATTGTCAAGCGGTCCTGTTGGAAGTTGTTCGCCTCCACCTTCCATAGGTGTAGCTGGAATAATTCTGTAGTATTGACCTGCCTGATCCATCATGTATTTAAGATTGTTCAATAAGCTGTTGTACTGACCATCGGTGCTATTTGGAATCTCTCCGTTTTCAGTAGCAAGCGTTTGCAACTCTTTATACATTCTTGGCAATTCCGTTTTGTAAACTTTTGCCACCGTCTTCTTCAGTCTTCCGGTAAACGCGCTGTTTTGAGGGCCGAATTGGGTAGCAGCATCATGCATTTCCAGGTATGCGGACATTGTTGCAGCCATATCGTTACAGTTACGTCCTGCAATTTGCGGCGGACTGTAAATAAAGTAATTCAATGTTTTCTCCAGCTGATCTGCCACCTGGTTTCCAAGTTTTTCCGCTTCTTTTGTTGCTCCGGCACGGTAAAGAATACTCACGTATTCGTGTAGGTTTCCATCCTGGAAGATCGTGTAAGGTTGACGATCCTGTCCAGGCAGCGTGCGCGACATTGGTTTTTCACCGTAATCGATTACGATATCGGCAGGCATAACCTCCAATGATTTCTGAATCAAAGCAATTGCTTTTTTCTTGTATCCTGCAACACGCGCTTCCATTCCCTTGAATGAAGCTGCCAACGAATCTGCACGTTTCGCATCACCTGCCGCACGCATTCTTCCAAGGAGTGGTTCGTATTGCAGTTTGGTCATTTCTTCCTGTTGTGCTTTGTTTAGGAAGTAAGTTGCCAACTGTGCAAATTGTCCTCTGAACTGTGTTGTCTGACGACGTGCGTAATAATCTGTCAGAACGTCTGCAGAATTCATTTTACCATAATGGTAACGGTTCATCATATTATCGTACATCACGTCAACATTGTAAGGCTGGTTCGGATCAACTTTGATAGGAGAGACTTCCCATGCCATACCGTTCTGACGCAAGAACCCGCTTCTGTACAATGCCATGGAAACATCAGTTCCTCCAGGTGAAGAGAAGTACATTGCGCGTTTCCATTTGTTGTTTGCCATCATGTCCAGGATCATGATATCTGACTTTGTGATACCGCGCGCGTCCATTTTGAAACGAACTTCCTTCACACATTTTGATTTGTCTGCGGCCTTAATCAAACCTGATTTAACCACGTTGTCAGCATTCACCGGAACAATAAAACCTTTACAAGGGAATGCTCTGTACGTGCTACCCTGACTTGAAAGCATGTTGTCGTCTTCTTTTACAAAATCCATTGCGGTTTGGATTGGCAGGAATGCCCAATCGTCTTCCCACATGAACAATTGCTGGTACAATTCACCAATCTTCTGCTGATCACCTGTAACCACACCTGTTTGGTATGCTTCGATCACGTCACGGACAGAATTTGTAAGGTTCATCAATGCTTGTCCGTTGATGCTGTCGGCGCCAACAACCAATTTTCTGAACTCTGCCAATTTTGCGTTGTAGTTTGCATCAGTTGATGTCAATGCACCAAGAGTTGACGAATACAATCCTGAGAATTTCGCATATGCAGTATTGAATGCCGCACGGTTTGTTTTGATCTTGATGTCATTGATTTTTACCAGTTCTTCAGCTTTAGCTCCTCCTTCAAGACATTCTTGAGTAGAAGCAAACAAAGCCTGATCTGTACCTCCTTCGAACATCAAAATCTGATCTTCACGGAAACTGATTGGAAGCGGATCCGAACCGTAAGTCTTCAACATCATCTGGTCGGTGTACCAGTCAGTGTCGAAGAGACTTGTGTTACAAACGCGGATATCGGTGTATTTTCCTTCTACTTCCTGCAAGTACCACAATGGGAAAGTGTCATTATCACCCGCAGTAAATAAAATACTGTTCGGTGCACAAGACATCAGGTAATTATAAGCCAAATCCTGTGCAGATGTTTTTTCAGAACGATCGTGGTCATCCCATCCCTGCTCTCCCATGATATATGGAACAGTCAGTGTGATGAGGGTGATAACGACTGCTGCGACAGCATTGTTCGGAACAACTTTACGCATGATCCATCCGATCAGCAAAAGAATTGCTGCAATCAACAGAATGTAAAGGAATGTTCCAAAGACAACAAATCCGCCCATAAACGTAAGGATTACTACGAATCCTGCAACACCTCCTGTAACACGGATTATTCCGTTCCATTCTTCCTTTTTGAAGTTCTTGTAGGCTTCATACATGGCCAGCACGGCAAAACCAATCCACATAGCAAATGCGTAGAAAGATGCAGCATATGCGTAGTCACGTTCACGAGGCTCGAATGGTTTCTGATTCAGGTAAATTACGATAGCAAGACCTGTAAACAAGAACGTCAGGAAGATTACAAATGCATCTTTAGGTGAACGGTAGATGTGATAGATCATTCCAAGAATTCCCAGGATCAAAGGCAATAAGAAGAACTTATTGTTTGCCGGGTTTCCTTCAGTAAATGAAGGAAGGTATTCCTGTGATCCCAAACGTGATTCATCCAGGAACGAAAGCCCTGTTTGCCAGTTTCCGCGAATTTCTCCGCCTTCACCCTGGATGTCATTCTGGCGTCCGGCAAAGTTCCACATGAAATAGCGCCAGTACATCCAGTCGATCTGGTAAGCGCCCATGTAGGAAAGGTTCTCTCCGAAAGTTGGAAGTCTTAACCCATCTCTACCTGTTTCTCCGTCCGCTCCTTCAGCCGGATCGTATCCTGACCAGTCTTTGTAAGCTGCAATTTTCGGATCATCCGGATCATCGGAGCTATAGTACATACGCGGTAAGAACGTAGATTGACTGTACGTTGGAACCGCATTTTTTCTGATTTTTTCGTTTGAAGAGAAGTACTTCTCTGTCACGGTGTATGCGGCGCCTTTCTTTTTAGCATAAGCCTCCGCGTGCGATTTGTCTTTGAATGCTTTGATGTCCTGGTCACCCAATTCCACTACATAACGACGTAAGTAGAACGGAGCAAGATCACCCCAGCTGCTGTTATCAACTACTTTCGGGTGTCCATCTTCCATGATCTCACCGTCTTTCAATGAGTTCCAGTAAGGTCCGGATAGGATAGGCCATGAACCGTATTGTTCACGTTTCAGGTAAGCATGAAGTGTTACAAGGTTTTCAGGGTCGTTTTCATCCAACGGTGTGTTTGCACTTGAACGGATTACGATCACAGCAAATGATCCGTATCCGATCAAAAGCATTACAAATCCCCAAAGAATGTTATTCAAAAGTGGCTTTGCTTTGCGCACGGAATAACGGAAACCGTAGTATAGTAATGCGATTAGGAGAATAAAAAAGAAGATGGTTCCGGCAAAGAATGGCATTCCAAATCCGTTTACAAACCCAACCTCAAAACTCGAAGCAATAGCAACAATTCCCGGGATAATTCCTTCCTGGATGAATCCAAGAGTGACAACCGAAATAACACCCGTAAGAAGGAGGCCTTTGATGGTAGTCTTTTCCCACAAATTGAAATACATGACGTATGCAATTGCAGGAACAACCAATAGACCCAATAAGTGAACCCCGATTGCAAGGCCGAAAAGGAACATAATCAGGATCATCCAGCGCATTGGACTGGCGGAGCTGTCTTCGCCGCTTTTTTTAGCAGTCATTTCAACATCCCACTTCAAAATGGCCCAGAAGATAGCTGCAGTAAATAACGATGACATCGCATAAACCTCACCTTCAACAGCAGAGAACCAGAATGAATCTGAGAAAGTGTAAGCCAAAGAGCCGATTACCCCTGCACCTAAAACAGCGTATTGATCGCCGGTATTCCACTCAGGAGAAACACGTTTCATGATCTTTTTACCCAACATGGTAATCGACCAGAACATGAACAGAATTGTGAAAGAACTTGACAAAGCAGAAAGGCGGTTAATCCAGACTGCGACCATTTCAGGCTCTGCGAAGAAGGAGAACAAACGTCCCAAAACCATGAAGAGCGGTGCGCCCGGAGGGTGACCAACTTCTAGTTTGTTTGCTGCGGTAATGTACTCGCCACAATCCCACAAACTTGCGGTATCTTCGAGTGTAATGAAGTAAACAATGGTTGCAATTAAGAAAACTGTCCAACCAGTGATGTTATTGAGCCTGTTATAGTGCATCTTATTTAGTTACTAGATTGACTTGCGAAGTTAATAATATATTGATAGCCTTCAGTTTTCGATTTGTGAAAAATCCCAACCCCATGGAAATCAGTTGTAGCAAACGAATTTTTACGGATTTTATGCGTTTTTTTTGTTTGAATACTTGCGAAAAGTGAATTATGTATTACATTTGCACTCGCTAATCCTGATACAGGTAAGCGATTTTGGCCCATGGTGTAACTGGCAACACGTCTGATTTTGGTTCAGAAGAGTCTAGGTTCGAGCCCTAGTGGGCCAACAAAAGAAAAAGGAGTACGATAGTGCTCCTTTTTCTTTTGTACCTCTTTTCTCACAGTTCACACTCACACTTTCATAGGTCAGAAACTCCTTTTTCTTTTGAGCGTGAGAATTGAGTGTGGGGGACGAGAATCTGGTCATTGAAAGTTCATTTTATTTCCATTGGTTTTGCGAGGTAGTTGAAGTCCCGTTTTGGGAGTGGGACGGGATTGGTACAGTTTGACTATTTTTATCCAAATGATTATGAGGGAAATAACTATTGCGTTCTTTTGTGCTTTAGCTTTCAGTGTGTACGGTCAAATGGGTCGTTACTATGACGAAGAGAGTGAAAGTGGTTGGATTAGTTGGTTAGTAACTGCAATTATAGTAATGCTGGCATTTGCAGGTGTATTAAATAACAAGCGCAAATAACTTAGTCGGTATTCCAATATGCATCTGGATTCCCGTCTAACACATCGTTTATGAAATCGTCGCTTAAACCTTCAACATCTTGAGCATAGCTTCCTGCGTATTGACTGTAAGATTCTCGTTCATAGTAGTTTTGGTCGCTTGTTCGTGGGTATGTATTTGTAATCCGTTCCTTTTTCAAACTGTGCTTATCGACAAACATCTTTAGCCAATTTTCTTGAGGATTTTTAGGGTCTAAAAAATTGTTTTCCCTCGCTGCAATCACAATCGGCATTTTTTCGAATATTTCATCCGTTATACAGAACCAATCAATCATCTGAAAACACCACCAAATGTATTGTAAATCTTTTTGAAAGACTTCTTTGAAAACCAGCCCCTTATACTTTCCAAAATTCAATCTGGATTCCCAGTCATATTGTACTGTACGTTTCATCATTACTACTTTTTACAATATATCAATTTCCCTCAAAACAATCGGCGGTGGTGCTTTGCGGATTAGCCCTTCACTCTCTGGATCAATCCAAAATTTTAAAATGGCGCGAGGTAGTATGCGTATGCCGAACGTCTCAAAAACAACGAATCGCTCACTTGCTCTTTTCTACTTCCTTAACTTTTTCGTCTCTCCTTTTTCCTGTACCTTAGAAAGAACAAAAACGAAGTGTTATGGAAAAGTGGTTTTATTCTGCAAAAGAGCAAAAGTATTGCCCTGCTTGCGGAACTCCGTTACCGGAGGGTCAGACACATTGTCCGAATCCAACCTGTCCATCAAATGCTCCGCCCCCAATACGTAGTAAATCTGAATAAAGTAAAGGCGCTCATGAAAATGAGCGCCTTTTGTTATCTGTTTACCAATGGGGTAGGCGGTATTCAATCACCACAAATGCGAGTCAATAAAGCGCAGTGCAAATTCCCTGATCTCGTCTCGCACTTCTCTGAAATCATCCATTATTTCTTCAGGAGTCCCAACGGTTTTTGAGGGATCCCGAAAATTGTGATGAAACCGTTGTGTCGTCGGCACAGAAGGGAAATAGGGACATCTTTCTTTCGCATTATCACAAACTGTTATGATGAAGTCGAACGGAATGTCGAGGTATTCATTAACGTTATTGGACGTATGTTGTGAGATATCTATTTCGTCTTCTTTCATAACGGCAATAGCATTCTGGTTTACACCATGAACTTCAACGCCGGCACTGTATACTTTCGCGCGATCTCCGGCAAAATGCTGGAGGTATCCGTGTGCCATTTGACTTCGGCAGCTGTTGCCGGTGCATAAAACAAGTATATTTTTCATAACATTCCGATTAAACGAGGAATCAGGTTCTATTAATAATACAAAATTTCGGGTCGAATCCAAAAATTAATTGCAGTCCGTCATTGGTGTAGTGATAAGGACAGACTTTTTGGGAGGAATTTATTGTCCTTCTTTTTTCAGAAACATCCAACAACCGACAGCTAAGATTGCTCCTGCTATTGGTGCAGAAATGTAAACCCACAGGTGTTCAGGGTGTCCGGACACAATAGCCGGAGAAATGGAGCGAATCGGGTTCATGGAAGCGCCGCAGATCGGTCCTGCAAACATAGCCTCCAACAATACAACGCCACCGATGGCAAGCCCCGCGAACATTCCCTGTTCCTTACTCCCCTTTGCAACATGCAAAATAACAAACATGAGAATGAAGGTCAGGATGAGCTCCAAAACAAAGGACTGCATCGCCGATCCTGCGGGTAGAGTTGCTCCCAAAGTAGCGCTGAGCGGAAACAGGAATTTGAGTACAAAACTCGCTAAAAAAGCACCTGTTGCCTGGCTGAAGATGTATGGTAGAACGTTTTTGATCGGAAATGAGCCGGAAACCCAAAAAGCAATCGTAACTGCAGGATTCAGATGTGCCCCGGAAATGTCTCCGACGGTGTAAATCATGGCTGAAACGATCAAACCGAAAGTAATTGCAACACCCACATGGGTAATTACACCGTGTGTTTCCTGGTTGATGATAATTGCGCCTGTTCCACAGAAAACAAGGGCAAAAGTTCCAATGATTTCAGCTACGTATTTTTTCATGGATTCGCTTTTTTTCTTCTATTTTCCAGTCGTATCAAAGAACATCATTACAATCCGCTAACAGCATCCTCCACCCGGTGTGCAACATCCGGAGGATTGGTTTGTGAGATCTGATAATTGACGTTTTGGCTTTTCTTCTGTTGTTCCGCATGCATCAGAGGCAAGACAAGCGGTAGTTTTGGGGACAAGAACGAAATGAGCACCATTGAATCCAAGGTTGTATTTCCCGATCGTGGTATTCTGATATTCTACTTCTATTTCGTTGTCTTCAATTCCAAGTTTGTCTTCGGAGAGTTGAATGATTTTCAATAATTTTGCTGGTTTTAGGCGGTGATCAAGGTCGTTGGCGTTCCATAATTGAAAGTTAACAACGGTTTCTTTGCGGATGGTTCCACCGCAATCGATAAAGTGTTTGTGGACACTTCCTACCTCTGTCACATGGAAATGTTCCGGAACGAATGTTCCATCCGGAGTTTGGAAAGTTACGTTGTTCAGCAACGGTAAGATTGTTTTAATTTCTGAAAGCTTCATTTTGTTTGATTTATTAGTTAACAACATTTGTTTGTTTTGTTTTCTATTTGTGTGGAAAGCCCAACGAAATACTGTTGTATTCGGGCAAGGGTCTCCTTATTGACGCAATAACAGATGGCAGTTCCTTCAATACTTCCTTTAATGAGCCCTGCTGTTTTCAATTCTTTGAGGTGTTGTGATATGGTTGGTTGGGCAAGGGGAAGTTCATTTACAATATCACCACAAATGCACGCATCCACTTTTATCAGGTATTCCAAAATAGCAATGCGCGCGGGATGAGCAATTGCTTTTAGCAAAGTCGAGATATCGTTTTGCTCGGTTGTGAAAAGATCTGTTTTAGTTGCTCCCATAATTAATTGTAATATTGCAATATTACGATAAATAAATATATGGTGACAGAAAATGATATTTTTTTTCAGAAATTGATAAAAATGAAAAAGGCGACCTCATGCGGATCGCCTTTCGTTTGCAGTAGTTTTAAGAAATAGGAGATGGGATCAGGTGGCCCTCGAACGTTGTTCGTTATTCACGAACAGAAAAGGAGAAAAGTGGTGCTCAGTTCCGCTTAACTCCATAATTCTACTGCAATGAGTGCTGCGTTTACCAGTATAGAACCGTAAGTAGCAAGTAAACACGCTTTCGCACTTGCCTGTGCAATCATCATGGCGTTTGCTCCCATTGTGACCATAGAACAGATGCTTAGCATAAAGTTGCTTGCTCCACCCTGAAGAATATACATGGCAGCAATTCCACCAAGGCAACTTTGTACAGTGATGAAGACTGTCATGAGGCCGAAACGGTTGGTGTCGAACCACTCCATTTGACGTTCCATGATGCTTTTAGTATTGGTTTCTGTTGCTGCTTTTGTAGCGTACACCTTAATATCTGCTGTTTTCATGATGTTTGTTTTTAATTAATATATTAAGACCTTTATATCCGAAATAGAATTAAATTTTTTTAATACTTCAGGAAAGTAACTCCTGGTTTTAACCCCAGTGCCATCTCCTGGATTGTTGTCGAATCCAGCATCTGACACAAATCGTTGCGAATTGCTTTGAATTTATGGTGAACCGGGCATGGTTGTTTTTCCGAACAATGTTTCAATCCCAACCCACAGGTAACGAATAATTTGTCTCCGTCAATCGCCTTTACAACTCTCCCAAGATTGATAGTGTTCAGTTGATCTTCGGAGAGGTAAAAACCTCCGGAAGGACCTTTCAACGAACTCAATACATTGCTTTTTGACAATTGCTGAAGGATCTTCGCTGTGAACGCAACCGGTGAATCGATTTCCGAAGCAATATCGATTAATGTAACCCGCTGTCCTTTCAGGCTTTGTCCGGCAATGTAAATGATTGCACGTATAGCGTATTCACAGGATTTTGAGAACATTTTCGTTTACTTCTTTCGACAAATGTATATAAAAATTTAATTCGGACAAAAATATCCGGTATTATTTTTTTGGACCATACTGTGAAAACAAAAAACCCTGACGATAAATGTCAGGGTTTATTTTATATCGCTTCAACAGCCACAATCTCCGGAGCAATCTTTCTGACTGCTTCTTCGAGTCCGGCTTTGATGGTCATCATACTCATTGAACAATCGCTGCATGCTCCAAGTAACTTCACTCGTGCAACACCGTCGTCTGTGATTTCAACCAGCTCCATGTCACCACCATCTGCATGCAAATGCGGGCGCAATTCGCTTAGTGAATGGTTGATTTTATCCGCTAGATCTACCTTGTTTAAATTCATGAAACTATGCTTTAACCAATTTTGCAGCTTTCTTTTCTTTCACTGCATCGACAAAGATACGTACTAATTCCTCAAAAGCCTTCGCTGTTGGTGTATTTTCCTGAAACACAGCAGGTCTCCCGGCGTCTCCCGATTCACGAACGCCCTGAACCAATGGAATGTGTCCAAGGAACGTTTCGTTCAGTCCGGCAGCAAGATTCTTCACTCCGTCGCGACCAAAAATGTAATACTTATTGTCTGGTAATTCAGCCGGAGTAAACCACGCCATGTTTTCCACCAATCCGATAATAGGAACATTGATGGTGTCGAGTTTGAACATGCTGACACCTTTACGGGCATCGGCAAGTGCAACTTCCTGAGGTGTGCTTACAATCACAACGCCATCGAGCGGAACAGTTTGTACCAGGGAAAGATGAATGTCTCCGGTTCCGGGAGGAAGGTCGATCAATAAGTAATCCAATTCACCCCAATATGCCTCGGTGAATAACTGCGTCATCGCTTTGGCAGCCATTGGTCCGCGCCATACAATTGCTTCGTCATTGGATGCAAAGAAGCCAATCGAAAGCAATTTGATGCCATAGCTCATTACCGGATTAATCATCGGAGTTCCGTCCACGTCGATCATTGTTGGACGTTCTCCAACCACATCGAACATCGTCGGCATACTTGGTCCGTAAACATCCGCATCAACAACACCGACTTTGTAGCCTGCTTTTGCAAGCCCGCCTGCAAGGTTCGCCGTAACTGTAGATTTTCCAACGCCACCTTTTCCCGACGCAATCGCAATAATGTTTTTGACTTCAGGAAGGATTTTACGGGTTTCAGCTCGTGTTTCCGCAGGCTGTCCTTTAACAGTACATTCAATTGTGATTTCTTCACCGAAAACGCGCTTCAGGTTGAACAAAACGGCTTCCTGCATACGCTTTCTGGCATGAAGAGCCGGATTGGATGCGTACACGGTGCACAGTATGGAATTCTCTGTTACCGTAACATCTTCAATAAAATTCAGGGTAACCAAATCTTTTTTTAAGTCAGGATCCATAATGGTTCCAAGGACTTCAATAACCTGCTCTTTCGTCATGTTTCAATTCTGTGCCGCAAAGGTACTAAAAACAGAGCTTTGGTTAATGAATAGTGCGGAATGAAAAATCCCGGTTCCAAAAAGTATCGAAACCGGGATTTTGTATGCTGTATTTTTCTTATTCCGGACGGATCACAGGTTTGATAGTTTGTCCGTTTCCGCCGTTGTTCTGGCTTCCACCTTGTCCTTGTCCCTGACTTCCACCTTGCATGGTTCCGTTTCCGCCTTCGCCACCACCTTCAGGAGGAGTGGTTGTATTTGCATCGATGGAAATACTACATGTTTTGGTGTCAGTACCCAGATCATTTGTAGCTGTGATTACCAATGGAATGTTCACCGTTGTCATCATTACGTTGATTTGTACCGTGAATGCCAGTGATGTTCCGCTCACCTGGGTAGTTGGAGTCAACACTTTTCCATTCATTGTAATGGTCAACTTGCTTGGATCTGTAACGTTCGCAACAACACCGCTGATTGTCTGAACACCTCTAGGGAATGTAGCAGGACAGTTTTTCGGATTGTGCATGATTATGGACGGCGGCTTCTGACTTGTACTACCTCTGTAGATAATTCCTTTTGTGTCAGTCGCTGTACCCGCAGAGTTAACCGCAGTACCTACAATCGTGTTGCTTCCAGGTTTCAATGTAGCGTTGAAACTAATTGAGCCGTCAGTCGGATTGAACGTGAAGTTCGTTGGAACTCCGTTCAATGTAACTGTTACCTGATTCTGAGCTGTTACGTTTGTTGTTGTCATGGTTACAGTCAATCCTGATTCGTTCACAGTAGTTCCTGTTGTTGCAGGATTAGTGATTGTAATCGTCGGAGGCTGAACTTTGATCACTTCCTTACGTGTTACAGTAAACTTAACTGTTTCGGTACCACAGCTGTTTTTGATTGTGAATACGAACGTGTTCAAACCGATAGCCAACTCACGATTCAACGTTAGGATACCAGCCTGAAGGTTGAATACAAATCCTACAGGGGTTCCGTTGTGGGTTGCTGTGATTTGTTCTTCTGCAGTGATTCCTTCAAATGAACCGACAATGTTCACGTGTGCAGCAACTACTGTTGATCCGTTGGCTGCCGAAGTGTTTTTCAGAATGAAGGTTGGTCTTGTACACGCTTTGCGAGTGACTTTCCATTCCAGGTTATTAGTTCCGCAGGAATTCGTTGCCGTAACAATGATACTATTGTTTCCTTCGATCAGGTTAACATTCGCTGTTACCAGATGTGAACCGTTATCGTAAGATGCAGGAATCACCGTTCCGTTCAATGTAACTGTCACCTGTGATGCAGCGGAAATATTCAATACAGCAGCTTTCACCTGAATAGTAGCTACTTCAACTACCATTTCTGAGTTCATTGGATCGATGCGCTGAACCTGAGGTGCAACACATGGTGCACTTGGACGCTTGTAAGTAATCGTTGCGATTGCTTTCGTTTCACCACAGGCATTCATTGCCAATACTTCGATCACGTTTTGTCCTTCTGACAATGTCAGCGTACGTGAGTAAGTCTGAGTTGCAGTTGCGTATGAACCACTTGCCTGAAGGTTACCGTTTACCAGAACTTTCACCTGATTGGCGTTCGTGATGTTGGTAATCGTTGCAGTGAAGTTCAACTGATTATTGGTTACTTCAGTTCCGTTCGTTGACGGTGAAGTAATGGTCACAACAGGTTTGTCGCATGCTACCACAGGAGCTTTGTACATGATGTTTGTTGAAGCCGTATGAGAACCTGCAGTATTTGTTCCTGTAGCAGTGAATACGTTGTTACCGCTATTCAATGTTGTGTTGTATGTCAATTCTTTCGTTCCGGCATCAAATACCCAAAGCGAAGGATTTACAACTTGTCCGTCCTGAACGAATACAATTTGATTTGCTGAGTTCACATTCGTTACTTTCACTTTCACCGTGTAAGCAGGGTTGTTCACCAATGTTCCTGCAGTTGAAGGGTTAAGGAATGATACGAACGGAGGCGAAACAGTTTGCTCGCGTTGCAGGTTGATTGTTCTGGAATCAGAAGCAGTTCCTGCAGTATTTGTTCCTGTTACTGTAACAGTATTCGAACCGTTGATCAGGTTTGCAATGAAATCAACTTGTTTCGTCGTTGTGTTGAATGTAAAGTTCGTTACACCAGTTCCGTTAACGGTAACAGTAATGTTTGACTGATTATCTACGTTCAATACCGTAGCAGAAATCGGAGTAGTTACTGTTTGAACAGTTGAAGGGTTCGAAGCAGGATTTGTAATGTGAACTACCGGAGGATTTGTATTCTCTTGTCTGCGGTAGATAATTGTAGTTGAAGCATTGCCCTGACCAGCAGAGTTTGTTGCAACGATATTGATCACATTTGCTCCTGGTACAAGTGCGGTAGTGAAGTCCATGATTTCACTTGAAGCGCTGTACACGAAGTTGGTACTTTGAGTTCCGTTGATCCACAAGCTGATTTGAGATGCAGAAGTTACGTAACGTACACGAGCTTTAACAGCATAAGTCGCATTGTACACTGTTGTAGGAGAAGTTGCAGGATCAACATAAGATACTACAGGAGGTTGAGCCGGAGCTGGTTTTCTGTAGATAATCGTTTGCTGGTCTGAAGCAGTTCCTGCAGTGTTAGTTCCTGTGATGGTAATCACATTAGCGCCTTCAATCAATGTAAGCGGAAGTGTAACAGTGTTGCTTGCGAAAGTAAAGTTGGTTACGTTTGAACCGTTTACGTTCACGTTTACACCTGCAATGGTAGGAACATTCAATACTGAAGCCTGAAGTGTGTATGTTGCACTGTTTACAGTGAATGGATCTGCATTCGGAATAGTAACCTGAACTACAGGTGGCTGAACCACTTGTGTAGGACGATAGATGATTGTTGTTTGCTTGCTGTCAGATCCGTCTGCGTTGGTTGCAGCAACAACTACTACGTTGGATCCGTTAACCAAATTCAATGTTGCAACAACACCATTCGTTCCAGGGTTGTAGTTGAACGGAATGTTTTGACCATTCAATTTAACAGTGATCTGGCTCGCCTGAGTTACATTCAGTACAGTAGACGTCATGTTGTATACTGCGTTTGAAGTCTCGTGAGGGTTGTTCGATGGATTTGTAATCGTTACAATCGGTGGCTTTGGAGCCGGACGGTTGTAAATAATGATTGTAGAAGCAGAAGCAACACCGGCATTATTTGAACCGATGATCTCAAACACGTTTTGACCAGGATTCAATACTACTGTACTTTGGAAATCGTCAGTTTGTGCATTGTACACAAAGTTCTGATTCACATTTCCGTTTTGCTTGAACAAGATGTTCTGAGCACCAGCTACGTTCAATACATCAGCGTTGATTACGAATGTGTTGTTCTCTGTTGTGTACGGACTGGTGTTCGGGTCAACGAAGTAAACAACCGGTGGTTGCTCGGTTTGAGCAGGGTTGTAGATAATTGTTGTTGACTCAGAGTCTGTGCCGTAAGCATTCGTTCCGGTTGTGGTAACGATGTTCGTTCCAACCTGAAGTGTAATGTTTGCAGAAGCTGTATGGTTTGCTGCTGTAAAGTTTACCCCGGTAACAGGAGCTCCGTTTAAGGTCATTCCAACTTGCGACATGTTGTCAACATTCAGAATTGTTGCAATTACATTGAACGTAGGATTCTGAACAGTTGTTGGGCTTGCAGCCGGATTGTTATAGGTAACAACCGGAGGATTTTGTTGTTCACGGTTGTAGATAATGATCGTTTGATCCTGATCTGAACCAACGGTGTTCGTTCCTGTTAATTCGAAAATGTTTTGCCCCGGTTGAAGGGTTACAATGCTTTCGAACTGTTGTGTTGACGGATTGAATGTAAAGTTCTGATTGTAGTTTCCATTCTGACGGAAAACAACGTTATTGTTGCTTGCAACGTTTTTGATTGTTGCTTTGATTACATAGTTAGCAACGGAAACAACAGTTCCGGAAGTAGCAGGATTTGTAAAGTCTACCTGCGGAGGAATATTGGTATTCGTCTGGTCGTAGTTGTTTACGTTCTGAAGTGTATTTGTGTTCGTGTTTTCAATAACAACAGGATGATCCTTGATGTGGAATTTCAGGTAAACACCCGTGTAATGGTACCAGTCGTTTGCGTATTTTCCATTCGGATTCACAGAACCGTCGAAAACATCATCCAATGTAAATGTCGTTTTGTGCTCAAATCCAAGAGAGAAACGAGGTCCTGCCTGGTAACCCAAACCGAAACCAAGACTTGGCATAAAAGCTCCTGTGAAGTCATTTGTACTTCCATCAAGAACGCTTTCGTAATCGTCATCAAGAAGGTTTTCAACAGAAGAAACGCTTACGTTGTTGTTTGCAACAAGTGAGTCGTAGGCGTAAAGACCATTTGCATTGTTTTTATCGGTAAGGTTTCCTTTTGCGCGGTACCAGGTATACCCGATTCCCCCAAAAATATATGGATCCCATCCGCTGTTTGCGCGCACGTTATTGGCGTGAAGAACCAATTCAAGACTAAGCTCGTGAACTTTTGTCTGATGATTCAATACAGCATATCCGTAAGCCGTTTTGTAGTCATGGTCAGCAGCACTTAGAGCGGCATTTCCATATTGGAAACCACTTGTGTCGCCATCCTGACCATACCAGCTTCCGCCAAGATAACGGGCTCTGATATCGAAACTTAAGGGCGTTCCGTAGTTGTAATTAAATGCTTTACCGATCGTAAAACCCCAACCCCAGTCGTGTTTTTTGGTTACATCGGCAGTGGTCCAAGTCGATCCCGCATTCAAGGTCCAAAACCAGCGAGAGTCGTTGTCGTAATCCACTCTTGTTTGCTGACTGTTTGCGTAGAGTGAAAGGAACAGACCAAACAATAAGGTAAATATTCGATTCATATAGGTATGTATTACATGTTTAAAATGGCGTAACCATCTACTGTGCCAAAAAACATTAAAATCGTAGTTGTAGTTTTTATTCGGCGCGGTGAAACTAAGAAAAAATGCCTAAAGAATTCCGTGAAAGTCGTAGTTTTACAGAAAATGAGAGAGATTTTGAAATGGTTTTTGGGGCTTGTTAATGTTTTGTTAATCGGTTTTTTGGGTGCTGCCCAACCGGCAAACGATGCATGCAATAATGCGATTGAACTTTGTCCGAATACAACTGTTTCAGGAACGAATATCGGTGCAACATCTACGGTTTGTCCGGATTGTGAAGACGATTTGACCTTTTGTTTCGTTGGAACGAATTCGGTTTGGTATACATTCACAACAAACTCAACGGGTGGAAACGCAACTATTGCGTTTTCGAATCTTGTTTTTAATCCGGGTGCAACACTGGGAACCCAGCTCCAGGCTGCACTCTTTCAGGCAGCTGTTCCATGTGATGCTTCTTCATTTACTTTAGTTAGTAATTGTGTTAGTAATGCTTCCACAAATTTCTCGTTAAATGCAACCGGACTTACTCCGAATACAGAATACATTTTTGTGGTTACAGGTGCAATTAATGGCTCTGCGACACAACCTGCGCAGGCAACGTTTGATGTGAATGTTTCCGGGCCAGGTGCAGATCGTCTTCCGGTTGGGATTTCAATCGGTGGTCCTTCGGGTGAAATCTGTCCGCAGAATCCGGTCGGTTTTGCCTTGTACCTTTCGAATTGTACGGATACCAGCAACATTGTTTGGACAGTAAATGGAGTTCCGGCTGCATCTCCGGATGGAGCATACTGGAATACAAGCGCCTTGCAGGATGGTGATGTTATTGCTGTTTCGTGTACGTGTTTTACCGTGTGTCCGCAGGATTATTCCTACACATTTGGAGCAGTTGCAGTAAACGACTTGTATGTCGATGCGGGTTCCGACCAATATGTGACGAGTGGTTCTACTGTAACGTTAACAGGAACAACGAATGGTACCGATTATGCCTGGACTCCGGCAAGTGAAGTACTGACACCATACAATTTGTCGACCATAACGGTTCCGCAGACCACCACAACTTATTTTCTCACGGCAACAAATGCTACTTGCGCACTTTCCGATGAAGTAACCGTTTACATTACTGATGTTCTGGAAATTCCGGGTAGCTTCTCTCCGAATGGAGATGGTGTGAACGATATTTGGGAAATTCCAGGAATTGAAAATTATCCGAATGCTCAGGTGAAAATCTATACCCGTTGGGGACAGGTAACAGCTGATATTACCGGATATAGTCACACCAGAGCGTGGGATGGAACCTCAAATGGAAAGCCCGTACCCGATGGCGTCTATTTTTACGAATTGAATCTGCACGATAAATCGGATAATGAAGTGCGCAAAGGAAATGTTACGGTATTGAGATGAGGCTGATTGTTGCGTGTTTGTTCCTGATTTCCATTCAAGGTTGCTTTTCTCAGCAACTCGGGCACATGAGTACATGGTCGTCACATCAGTATGCTATTAATCCGGCACACACCGGAATTAAGAAATGCATCGAAGTACAAAGTACAGTTCGCGGCCAGTGGATCAATTTTCCCGGTGCACCTTATACGGGTTGGGTCACCGTAAGTTCTCCTTTAAAAGCAAAACGAAAGAAATTTCTTAGTGCTCGTCACGGTTTGGGAGGAATGGTATATGCAGATAAAATTGGACCGTATCAATCGTTCAGCTTCTTAATGAGTTATGCCGGACATTTCAATTTCTCGCAAACCACACGTTTATCACTTGGACTTGCTGCAGGTGTAAATCAACTTTCATTTGACAAAGAACTGGCGAAGCCGTTGGATGCTGATCCTGCCATTAACGGGAGTGTGACACAACTATTTCCCGATGCGCGCTTTGGAGCCTGGTTCAATGGAGAAAATTACTATGCCGGAATGGCACTTTATAATCTGATCCCTCAGAAATACAGTCAGATTGGTCGCGACGGTTCAAGCGTGATCCATGGAATGGTCAATGCCGGAACGCGTCTTTCTTTTGAAAACGACATTTCGCTTTTGCCTGCGTTGTACGTCGGGTTCGCACCACATTCGCCTATTGATTTACAACTTCAGGCAATCGTCGATTATCGCGGAAGAGCGAGTTTTGGACTGGGTTTTAGAAATACGGATGCTTTGATTGCGATGCTCGGTTATCGCTTCGAAGAACGTTGGAAGGTGATGTATTCGTACGATTTTATTCTAAGTTCTCTTCGCCCCAATACTTTTCATACACATGAATTAACAATCGGATTCAGTCCATGCCGCAGAGTGGGTAACGAAGATTCCGGAAGCGGGAGTAGATGTCCGCTGTTTGAATAGGTGTTTATGGATCAAAATCAAATTCATTTTTGATCCGCAATCGATCCGTAATCCATAGTTTACTGTTTAAAAGTTACCCGAGCTTCCCAAATCCCACTACGTATTCTTCCGAAATTTGAGTATCAATACGTATCATGAAAAAGAATCTTCTGCTTACCATTAGTGCTGCGGCAGTTTTTGTTGCCTGCGTTCCCGCTAAAAAATACAATGAACTTGTTGCGCGAGAAAAGACTTGCTCGGAAGAACTGGCGATGTACAAGCAAAGCTCTCTGGATAATGAAGCAAAGTTGAAAGACATCCAGCTTCAATACGACGGACTGAAAAAGGACGCTGCAAATCTTCGTAAGGATACAACGCGTTTAGGAAGTGATTTGCGTTTCATGCAATCGCAGTATGACTTGATGGTGGTAGAAAACGAAGCCAACGAGCGCAAAATTGAACAAATGCGACTTTCGGGAGCAAAGGAAACTGCCGGTTATCAGGCAGACATCGAAGCGAGGGATCAGGAGTTGAAGCGCAAAGAGGATGCGTTACGCAATCTGGAATCCGAATTAGGAAACAAACAGAAATTGTTGGAGGAACGCGAACAGCGTGTTACTGAATTGGAAGAAATGCTTCAGCGCAAAGACGATGCAATTAAGACGCTCAAAACAAAAGTGAGTAATGCGCTGAAAGGTTTCGAAAATAAAGGGTTGACTGTTGTTGAGAAAAACGGAAAGATCTATGTAAGTCTCGAGGCGAAGTTGTTGTTCCAATCCGGAAGTACAACCGTTGAAACCGAAGGAAAGAAAGCCCTTGTTGATCTCGCGAAAGTTCTTGAAAACGAAAAGGAATTGGAAATCATTGTGGAGGGTCATACGGATACAGATAAACTGGTTTCTGCAAATCACCCGAAGAGTAATTGGGAATTGAGCGTTCTTCGAGCAACAGCAGTGGTGGAGATCATGACCGCTTCCAGTAAGTTGAATCCTGCTCAGTTAATGGCGGCTGGTAGAAGCGAATACCATCCGGTGGATGCAAAGGACAAAGCGAAGAACAGAAGGATAGAAATTATTATTTCTCCGAACCTGAACGAATTGTACGAATTGCTCAATAAAGAGTAATCGAAATTCCAGCACACTTTTGGTAGGATATCCGGAATGAAAAAGTTGCTATTACTCTATTGCTTTACCGGATCTGTTGCATTTGCACAAACTGATCCAGCTGCTCAGTTGAGTGTTTGGAAGGATAGTGTTATCGGGACATTGTACAATGCCAAAACATCTTCTGTTGCATATGGAAGGAAGGATAAAGCGGATTACTACAAGATTTTCATTGCGGACAGTTTAGGGAATAACGAAAAGCAGCTCACCTGGCACGAATGGTCTCCGGATCGTCACCAATGGCCGGAAGAATGGGATCCGAGTGGAGAATATTTGTACTGCTATATCGAAAAAACGGAATACGTAAAGGAAAAAAAGCACAAACGAAAACCTGTGGATGCTATTCCGGGTTATGGAGCTTATACCGACTTATGGATCATTAAACGCGACGGCTCACAGGCGTGGAAGATCGTAGATGTACCGAACAGCTACAACAATGGAATCATTCACAGCGCGGTTTCACCAGATGGAACGAAGTTTGCCTGGAGTGAGCGTATCAAAGCACCAAAATTCGGAAACTTCAATCTCATGGCAGGTTCGTATGTGATGAAAGTAGCCGATGTTGTAATGGAACCGACACCGCATTTCGAAAATATTAAAAGTTATCAGCCGGGTGGAGTGGACGCCTGTAACGAATTGGAATCGTTTAGTCCGGACAATAAACACCTGACCTTCTACAGTACATTTGAATCAAAGAATCTCTTTGCCACTCCGATTTACATCATGAATCTGGAAAGTGGTACGCCAACGAAACTGACAACAGAAAGCTTCGCTCAGGCGGCAATGATCACCCCGAAGGGAAATCAGATTATCTACATGACCGGAGCCGGTTGTGATCGTTTTCCGGGAGAAGTTCAGGGAGCAGACTGGTGGATCATGGATCTCGATGGCTCCAATAAACAAAGGTTGACATACATGAACTTCAAAAATCATCAGCAGTCCGACAATCATTATCGTCTGGCGGGATCGCTTTCGTTTGTAAATGACCATCAGTTTTTAGGTGGTGTGATGACGAAGCCGCTGGGTTTAACGGGGTATACGGCGATTGTTGATTTCAGCGCGTTCGTGAAGTGATTCACTTTCTTTGATTTTTTGTTGAGTTTTTAGAGATAACATCTTTGTGCCTTTGTGGTTTAATAGTTATCACTAAGACACAAGGGCACAAAGTATTGGTCGAAACGGCACTGAATTAATTTTCAAAAAAAATCAAAAAATGCATTGTGAATCGGAAAATAGCATTTACTTTGTGTTTCAAAGTTCTTTTTATGGAGAAAGAAAATGAATACATTGAGCAGTTGCGCGATATCAGAAACATCATGGATCGCTCAACGCGTTTTTTATCGCTGTCCGGATTATCGGGTGTGCTCGCCGGAATCTATGCATTGATCGGTGCGGCTCTCGTTCATATTATCATTGACAGAAGCGAGTATCCATACGTAACGCTTTACAGCAAAGAATTCAAGTACATTTGTTGTATTGCTGCGGCAGTTCTGGTTCTCTCGATCATCACGGCGTTTGTGTTGTCGAAAATGAAGTCTGCAAAAAGCGGTGAGAATCTGTGGGGTTCTGCAAGCAAACGTTTAATGATTAATTTCTCAATCCCGTTATTGACCGGAGCTTTGTTTGGAATATCGTTATTGCAGACTGGTCACTACGGACTAATTGCACCGGTAACTCTGATTTTCTATGGACTGGCTTTGCTTCAGGCCAGTAAATATACACTGGAAACAATTCGTTCACTCGGAATACTTTTTATCATTTTGGGTCTCATTAATTGTTGGTTTGTGGGATACGGACTGTATTTTTGGGCTGTCGGTTTTGGTTTCTTTCACATCATTTACGGTACGGTAATGTACGTGACTTTCGACAGGAAGAAAAAAGCATGAAGGACGTAATAGCACATATCAATAAGGCATTCGATCACCGGATCAGGCTCGGCATTATGTCGGTGCTTATGGTGAACGAAACTGTCGATTTCACGAAACTGAAGGAGCTACTTGATGTTACGGATGGAAACCTGGCGAGTCACATTAAAGCGCTTGAACAGGAACAATTCATCCTGATCAGCAAGCAGTTCATTGGGAAGAAACCCAACACAACATACAGCGCTAGCGAAATCGGAAGAATAGCTTTCAAAAATCACCTGAACGCATTGGAACAATTGATCCGACAGAGCAAGTAATATTTTTTTATTCATACACTTTGAAATTCAAAGTACTTTAATTTGACTAATCATGGAAACAAATTCAACAAAAAACAACCCGGCAACAGAACAACCAATGAGTGACTTCAAGCGCTTCATGCGTTCTTACACTGCACGCGTCATCATTGCGGGATTTATCATGGTTGTGCTCTTAATTCCTATGGGGCACATCGGTTGGTTGATTCAGGAACGAAAAATGCGACAGGACCAGGTTACGGAGGAACTTAAATCCGAATGGGGCGCTGAACTGACTTATTATGGTGTAGCGCTCGAGTTGCGAACCAGAGCATCGGATAAAAAGAAAAGCAAGGTAATTTACGTTTATCCTGAGACAAGTTCTGACGAGATAAAAACTTCCGTAAGTGAACGTTATCGAGGTATTTTTAAAGCGAATTTGTTTACTGCCAACATCGCTTCTTCCAATCAGTTCAATCTGAATAAAATTCTCACCAATCCGGAATACAAAACCATCGATTGGAGCAGAGCAAGGGTAATGATGGTTACCGGGAAAGATGTCCGTTTTAAGGAGTTGTCGGATTTTATCGTGGATGGAAAACCCATTGGAGTAAGTGGTCAACGTGAAGACAATCAATTGCTGAGTTATTCGAACTACTTTTTTCTGGATTCCAATGCCTCGGTAAAAGTGACTTCATCTGCGGAGATAAATGGCAGCTGTGCCGTGAAGTACAAACCATTTGCTTCAAAGTCGAAAATGCACCTGTCATCCAATTGGAAAGACCCATCATTTACAGGCTCCTTACCAAAGAACAATTCGTTTAAGACCAATGCAAAAGGATTTGATGCAATGTGGACGAATACCGTACAATTGGGAGATGGAAGCCGAACCTCTGAAGAACATCTTCTGACCGGAAATTCTGCGGTTTCCGAAATCAAATTCATGACCATGGTGGATCAGTATCAACTCAACGAACGGACCATTAAATACGGTATACTTGTTCTGGTGCTGACATTTGCGGTGTTCTTCCTGATTCAGATTATTGGCAAAACAACATTCCATTCGTTGCATTATCTGATGATCGGCCTGGCCCTTCTATTATTCTATTCACTCTTACTTGCGTTCTCGGAGCATCTTGGCTTTAACGGCGCATACGCACTCGCAGCTTCTGCTATTATTTTACTCATTGTTTGGTACGCCAAATCCATTCTCAACTCTTTGAAGTTTGCATTGGTTTCGGGAGTTAGTCTAACATTGTTGTATACCTTCCTGCTGGTTATTGTGAACCTGGAAATCTACGCAATGCTTGTTGGAAGCATCGGTTTACTTCTCGTTCTGGCCGCAATTATGTCGGTTACGCGAAAAATGAATTTTGAACAGATGTAACCTGACCACCTTTTGGGTTACTGGAAAGCTCTCCCCCGAAACTTTCGGCAGGAGAGCTTTTAACGTTTAAATGATTCAGGAGTCCAATCCGTTGAGTGTATTGTGTAATTATTAACTCGATAAAATCCTAAATTGCGAAAATTTCACAATTGTAAACTGTGAATAAGAGAACTGTAACTCCAAAAGAAAAAATTATGAAAACATGTCTACTTGCAGCGTTAATGATTGCCTCCTCCACAGCATTCGCGCAACAAACAATTCCATTGTCGGGTGGTAAGCCCCGAACGGAGGTTATAGCATTGAACAACGGTTTTATCATTGATGCTGTTTTGCCGGAAGCTCAACTGTTTTCCGCTGAGCACAACGGACAACTTTTTCAGCAATTGCTCCTGAATGGTTATCAGCATAGCATGGTTGTCGGTGATCCGGAACTTCCGGTAATCAACCGACTTATTGAAATTCCGGCCGGTGCGTCAATAGAGGTAAAGATCTTGAGTACGGAAAAAGAAGTGATCCATTTGAACGATTATGGGACAGGCAAATTGTTCCCTGTTCAGGAATCAGTGAGTAAAAGTGTTGATCCGGCAACAGTTCCTTTCAGAATGAATACGGATGTTTATCAAACGAACGCTTATGTAGCGAATGAATTGGCGAAGACGGAAGTTCTTGGAAAAATGAGAGGAACAACCATCGGGCGATTGACACTTTCTCCGGTTTCATATAATCCGGTAACGAATGAACTGCTCGTTACCACAGCGTTTCGCGTGCAGGTGTCATATACAAATGTTGATTCGAAGAAGCAATCCGACGTGAAAGCACAGTATTATTCCCCTGCTTTCAGTGGTGCTTTTTCAAAAATGATTCCCGCTGGAACTCCAGGTCCACAAAAGGATCAGATCGTTACCTATCCAATGACTTATGTAATTGTTGCTGATCCGATGTTCGAGGAAGCGCTTCAACCGTTCATCGAATGGAAAACGAAAAAAGGATTCAATGTTATTGAAGCGTATACGAATAATCCGCAGGTGGGAACAACAACAGTGTCCATCAAAAGCTATCTGAACGGGTTGTATCAGGCTGGAACCGCTTCCAATCCTGTCCCATCCTATATTCTTCTTGTTGGCGATATTGATCAGATTCCTTCCTTTCAGGGAGCAGGGCACGTTACAGATTTGTACTATGCTGAATACGATGGTGGAGGTGATTATTTTCCGGATGTTTATTACGGAAGATTTTCGGCGAATAATGTTGCTCAACTACAGCCACAGATTGATAAAACATTGGAATACGAACAATACGCTTTTCCCGATGATTCATTCCTGAATCACGTCATCTTAATTTCCGGAGTTGATGCCAATTTCGCTCCAACTCACGGAAACGGACAAATCAATTACGGGACGAACGAATACTTCAATGCGAATCACGGATTCATTCCGCATGTTTGGTTGTATCCCGCCAGTAACGGAGCAGTGGAGCAGGATATCATCACGGCTTTGAATAACGGTTGCAGTTTCATGAATTACACGGCTCATGGTTACGAGACAGGTTGGGTTGATCCGGACATTTCAACTTCAGATGTTTCATCGTTCAACAATGCACATAAGTATCCGCTGATGATTGGAAACTGTTGTCTGACCAATACATTTACTGTTTCCGAGTGCTTTGGAGAAAAATTGATGAGAGCTCAGAATAAAGGAGCCATCGGGTACATTGGTGGTTCAAATGTCACACTTTGGGATGAAGATTACTGGTGGGGGGTTGGCTACAAAGACGTCAGTGTAAACCCGGATTATGACGATCAAAATTTGGGTTCCTATGATTGTGTGTTCCACGAAAATGACGAGCCTACGAGTCAATGGTACGTAACACAATCACAAATGATCTTTGCCGGGAATATGGCGGTAACGACATCCGGATCCGGAAATGCAGAATACTATTGGCAAATTTATCACCTCATGGGTGATCCTTCGCTCATGCCATACATGACAGAAGCAGATCCAATGACTGTTACACATGTTGCTCAGGATGTTGTAGGTACTTCATCATTGACGGTTACAGCAGAGCCTTATACTTACATTGCGGTATCACTGAATGGAGAACTACTGGACGCAGAGTATACGCATGCTGGTTCTTCTGTCACATTGAATTTCCCTGCAGTAAATAATGTGGATGTGTTGGATGTGGTTGCAACGAAGCAGAACAAACAACCGTATGTTGGTTCGGTTCAATTGATTGAATCCGGTTTGTCCGTTCAGGATCACGAGAATGATTTGTTCAGTATTCATCCAAACCCGGCAACTGACAGGCTGTACATCGATTTCAAAATGAGTGAGAGCGAAAATCAAACGATTGTTGTGCGTGATTTTCAAGCCAAAGAAATATTGCGTCAGAATGTGCCGGTACAATCGGCTTCCGCTTCGCTGTCTGTTTCAAACCTTGCAAAAGGAGCATATACCATAGAGTGTTTCAACAGTGAGGCAGCAACACTGAAAAAATTCATTAAGCTGTAAACCGGGATAGGATTATAAGAATATAGGCTTAGTTAACAAACACGAGTAGCCCCCAACACGAATTTGTTGTAACTTCAATAGAAAGAAGTGAATAATGAATACGTTGGTGATGGGGGCTACAACCCGTAAAGATAGGTATGCCTACATGGCGGTGCAGTCGCTCAGACGACACAATGAGCCTGTAATTGCTTTTGGTATTGATACCGGAGAAGTTGGTGACGTACCCATTGAGAACGAATGGAATCCAAATTGGGATGTGGATACGATTACATTGTACCTCAACCCAAAAAGGCAAGTGGAGTATTACGATAGAATGTTGGCTTTGAAACCTCACCGAGTGATCTTCAATCCGGGAACAGAAAACCCTGAGCTTATTGAAAAACTCAGGGCTGCCGGAATTCATGCCGAAATTGCGTGCACCTTAGTGTTGCTTTCTATTGGCGAATATTGATTACTTGCTTAGTTCAATGTGCTCTTCCAGTGATTGTGCTACGGTTTCAGCGATGAGCATCTGAAATGAGTGGCGTTCATCAGTAGGGGAGTTTTCGAGCGCAGCGTAATATTTTAGACGGTTACCGGTGTCTCCTTTGATATTAGCAATTGGGTAGCCGTTTTGCATCAATAGTAAGTTCATCACCAAACGCGTGGTTCTGCCATTACCATCTACGAACGGATGAATCCGAACAATACGCTCATGCATTTCTGCGGCCATCACAATCGGGTGAAGGTATTTTCTGTTTTCTTCGTAGAATTCAAACACTTCTTCCATAAGGCGCGTTAACGCGAACGGTTCAGGTGGAATATGTGAACTTCCTGAAATTCGAACACCTATTGAACGATAAACACCGGCGTTTTCTCTATCAATTCCTTTTAAAATCAGGTAATGAATTTGCTTTAGAATCCGTTCCGTAAATGGTGTTTTTTCCCGAACCAACTCCGAAAGGTATGAAATGGCTTCCGCATGATTAATTGCTTCGAGATGTTCACGCATCGATTTTCCTCCTACGGTAATACCATCGTTGATTACAAGATGGGTTTCCTGCAGGGTGAGGGTGTTTCCTTCAATTCGATTGCTCTCGTATGTGTAGTTCAAATTGAAGTACTCTTCCATTTTTCGCAATTGTGTTTGATTGAGAGGTTTGTTGCTTTCCCAAACATCTTTGAGATGATCACATTCCTTTAGAATGTCTTCAAGTTCTTTTAGGATGTTCTGTTCATGTGCAGTCCTCTTTGAATAATGGAATTCTATCTTTTCCTCGGCGAAATGCAGAGCTTCTTTGGAGAATTCCTCATCTTCAAGGATGGCGTAAACGCGTTCCGCAAGCCAGGCAGATTTAATGGTTTTTTGATCTGCTCCCAACGCCGTTATTAAGGCTTCAATGTGTTTTTTTGATGGAATCCGGTCCCCTTTTTCGTATTTGCTCAACAGGGCAATGTCTATTCCTGTTGCTGCTGAAAGAGCTCTGTAGGTGAGATCTTTGGTTTTACGGGCATCCAGTAGAAGATTTGCTAGCTTTACCATGTTGACTTTTATTTAGTAGACTAATTTAGTCAATTTTATTTTGTTTTATTCATGTTTACCTTTTTTATTTCCCAACATTGACCTATAAGTATGTAAATGTTTGTGGGTTGATTCTTCCATCCTTATTTCTGAATCAACAAAAAACCCCGACGTTCCTCACGGAAGTCGGGGTCTTTATTTTCTTTAATTCGTTACTTACAAAATCAGCATTGCATCTCCGTAAGAATAGAATTTGTATTTCTCTTTGATCGCTTCGTGGTATGCTTCCATCATCAATTCATGTCCACAAAATGCTGAAATCATCATCAACAACGTTGAAAGTGGTGTATGAAAGTTTGTTACCATGCAATCAGCAATGCTGAAATCGTACGGAGGGAAAATGAACTTGTTCGTCCATCCGTCAAATGACTTCAACATACCGTCTGTAGAAACGGAAGTTTCGATTGCGCGCATGGATGTTGTACCGATCGCACAAACACGTTTTTTATTGCGTTTCGCTTCATTTACAATGTTAGCCGCTTTCTCGGTAATGATTACCTGCTCGGAGTCCATTTTGTGTTTAGTGAGGTCCTCCACTTCAACAGGACGGAACGTTCCTAGTCCAACGTGGAGAGTAACTTCAGCGAAGTTGACACCTTTCAATTCCAAACGCTTCAACAATTCACGAGAGAAGTGCAATCCTGCAGTTGGGGCAGCAACAGCACCTTCTTCTTTCGCGTAAATCGTCTGGTAGCGATCTTCGTCAGATTCTTCAACTTCGCGCTTAATGTACTTTGGAAGCGGTGTTTCACCCAATTCGGTGATTTTCGCCTTGAATTCTTCGTACGGTCCATCGAACAGGAAGCGAAGTGTACGTCCTCGGGAAGTAGTATTGTCGATAACCTCTGCTACTAAAGAATCGTCGTCGCCGAAATACAATTTATTTCCGATACGAATCTTACGAGCCGGGTCAACAAGTACGTCCCACAGTAAGCTTTCGCGGTTCAATTCACGAAGAAGAAATACTTCAATTTTAGCGCCGGTTTTTTCCTTGTTTCCGTACATACGAGCCGGGAAAACGCGTGTGTTGTTGGTGATCATTACATCACCTTCGCTGAAGTATTCAATGATATCCTTGAACAAACGGTGCTCGATTTTTTTTGTATCGCGGTGAATAACCATCAATCGTGCCTCATCACGATTTTCACTTGGGTATTCAGCGATCAATTCTTCTGGTAAATCGAAGCTGAATTCTGAGAGTTTCATTTTGTCCATCTGTCAAACGAATGTATTGAGTAAAAGTGGGGGCAAAGATAATAAATGCGAAGTTGATCTACAAGGGCTCTGAATTGAAGTACTTAATCCATTGGTCAACGGTTTTGGAATCCTCTATTTTGAAATCGCCGGAAGCCGTTCTTCGGAGTTCAATTAAGGTTCCCCCACTGTTCAAACGCTTCCCGAAATCGCTTGCCAGTGAACGGATGTAGGTTCCCTTGGAGCAACTAACTTCGAAACGAATTTCCGGAAATGAACTGCTATCGATTTTCAACTCTTTTATTTCAATTCGATTGGGTTTCAATTCCATTTGAACACCTGCGCGTGCTAAATCGTATGCACGCTTTCCATCAACCTGCTTTGCTGAAAATAGCGGTGGAATCTGATCTTGTTCACCGATAAACGACAAACGAACTTCTTCCAATAGTTGCGGTGTAATATGATCAATAGGAAATTCCTGATTGTATTCAGTCTCCAAATCAAAAGAGGGAGTTGTCTTGCCCAGAAGAATAGTTCCCGTGTAAGTTTTTGAATCGTTCGTGAGGCCTTCAATCAATTTGGTGTGCTTGCCTATACAGATCACCAACAATCCTGTTGCCAGTGGGTCTAGCGTTCCTGCGTGACCGACTTTGATCTTTTTTACACCAAGTCGTTTTCTAAGGTTCCAACGCAAACGGTTCACGGCATCGAAGGATGTCCAGTTCAATGGTTTGTCAACCAGGATAGTTGCACCCTGAGCAAATTCTGTCAGCATCAGAAGAAAAGAAAGTAAGAAAGTAACAGTGTTCCGGCAACAATTCGGTACCAGCCCCAAACCTTGAATCCGTATTTCTGAATAATACCGATGAAGAACTTGATTGCCAGAATTGCAACAACAAATGCGACAAGATTTCCAATAACGAAGAACATCAGATTCTGCTCTGATGCTGTAATCATTTCGTATCCTTTTTGTTCAACTCCCTTAGCTACTTCCCATTTTTTGATGAAGATGGAATAGCAAGTTACGGCGAACATTGTTGGAACAGCCAGAAAGAAGCTAAATTCCGCCGCCATTTTTCTGCTTAATCCCTGTTGCATTCCTCCGATAATGGAAGCTGCAGCGCGACTTGTTCCGGGCATCATTGCCAAACACTGCCAGAATCCGATGGTAATTGCCTTTTTTATGCTCAAATCTTCTTCCTTGTCCACTGTAGGATTCTTGAAAAAACGATCGATGAAAATCAATACAATTCCTCCTACAATTAACGTGATTGCAATTGGTGTCGGTTTTTCGAGTACACTTTCAATCAGGTCATCAAAAAGGACTCCGAGGATCAATGCCGGAACTACCGCCAGAAATAGTTTAATATAGAATTTCGGTGAACTGAAGTCAAAGAACTTCCTCCAGTACAATGCAACAACTGCCAGGATTGCTCCGAATTGAATCGAAACCTGGAACATTTTAATGAATGCATCGTCTTCAATTCCGCTAATTGCGCTGGCGAAAATCATATGCGCGGTCGACGAAACCGGTAAAAACTCCGTAAGGCCCTCAATGAGCGCCAGGATGATTGATTCAAGAAAATTCATGGATTACTCTTCGGTTTTTGGAGTAGAAGGTTTTTTCATGATTCCGTAGATGATTACAGCGAAACCAAGAACAATCAAAATCGGTGAAACCGTAATACGAACGGTAGAGAATAGCTCTGCTTCGTTGAACTTGTTCGGATCATCGGAACCACCTCCAATCATAAGCAAATAGCCAAGAATATTGATGGCCAAACCAATTAAGATGATCTTAATGTTGTCTTTCTTTAGTGGAAAATCGAATTTGCTCATGTGTTTTGATTGAGTGGCTAAATTAAGAAACTGTTTTGAATTATGGTAGAGGAAAAAGGAAAGAGAAAAGAGGAAAGTGAGATTTACATAAGTCACTTATCTTTTCCATTTTTCAATTTTCCATTCTCAATTAGTACAAATCGTCCAGTTTCATGCGCAAATACTTGTTGAGCGCAAACCAGGTTGAAATCAGTGTCAACAACGTTCCGAAAAGAATCAGTGCAGCGAATAGCATCCCGAATTCCAAATAGTTCAGATCGATTTGAATAACATCCAATACGTTGTTCAGTGCGAAGAAAACTGTAAGTAACAGCGCAGTACCGATCAGTGCAGCAATAATTCCATGAAAAATGGCTTGCTTCAGGAAAGGTCTTCTGATAAATCCACCCGTTGCACCAACCAATTGCATGGTTTTGATTGTAAAACGTTTTGAATACAAGGAAAGACGAATGGTGTTATTGATCATTGCTACGGCGATGACAATCAGTAGAGCAGCGACAGCAAGAATCAGAAATGCAAATTGTTTGAACCCAAGATTTACTTCGGAAATCGTATTCGCATCATAATTTACTTCGGTAACCATTCCCGGATAGGCCTTTAGAATACGTTGCTTGATCTCGTTCATTCCCTGTTTGGTGGCAAATTCACTTTTTGGGTGAAAGCTGATGGTTGGCGGAAGGGGATTTTCTCCGTCAAAGATTTCAAGAATTTCCGATGAGTTCTGATCCGTCCCCTGAAACTCTTCAATAGCGCGTTCAGGTGAAACGTACGTTACGTCCGAAAAACAATCCCAGGCCTTCAACTCTTGCTCAACCTGTTTGATATCAGCGGCATTGTATTCCGTTCCAAAAAACAAATCGGCCTGCAGGCTTTCTTTCGCCTGACGCTGAATGGAATCCAATCCCAACACACCGGCAAGAACCATCCCGATCAAAAACAACACCAGTGAAATACCTACAACAGTAGAAACTACGCTGGTTCTGATTCCTTTTCTATTCGCTTTGTCTGAAGTCTGACTCATCGCAACGAAAATAAGTCAAATTACTACTGAAAACGAAAGTTGAGTAGGAATGTTACCAACGATAGGAAGTTAAAAAAGGGGAAAGGACGAAATGCCCCCGATCACTGTTTCTCATCACACATTACAACTCTTTCCTCTTTCCCCTTTCGGCTGATAACTTATTAAAGTTTCGTTAAAAGTTTACATTTCATATGTTACCATGGTAAATAATTAATTACTTTTGACATCAAACTAAAACACGAATAGATGAAAAAGTTAATGTATGTTGCCACGGGGTTGGTGTTGATTATGGCAATCGGATTCTCTTTCCAGGCTGCAAAAGGTAAAAAATCAAAAGGTGGATGGACCATCGATAAGAAAGCTACAGAATTGAAATGGAGTGCTCAAACTGCGGATAACAGCGGACACGGACACAACGGAACAATTCAGGTTTCTTCAGGTACTGCAAAGTTCAATGGAAAGACATTCGAAAGCGCAACGTTCGAAGTGGATATGACTTCAATTGATTCTGAGTTGACTCCGGACAAGGGTGAAAGTGCATTGTTGGGACACCTTGCTAACGAAGATTTCTTCCAATCAGCAACTTTCCCTAAAGCAACGGTGAAAGTAACTTCATGGAACGAAAATGAAATGGCTGCGACACTTACAATCGTTGGAAAAGAGTTGAAAACTACCTTCCCGGTGAAAACAACTATGACAGATGATAAGTTGACTGCAACAGGGAAATTTACATTGGATGTTTCTTCTTTGGGAATCCCTGGATTTACTCCGGATCCTGAAAGAGAAAAAGAAAAACCAGGATCTTACATCAGCCCGAACATTCCATTCGAGTTGAACCTCGTAATGACTCCTGCGAAAAAATAATTGTTTAAGAGTTAAACGTGAACCGTTATTCGCTTCGGCGGGTAGCGGTTTTTTATTTTCTGACCATTGTCGGAATACCCTATCTGGGAGCAGCACAGTTTGTTGAAATCAAATGTTTAAAATAAAACAAGATGTGAAATTTTAATAAAATCCTTTTAGTTGTTTATCAGTTTAGTAATTTCGCGCAAAAAATAATAACGCAATGAAAGTCTTTAAATTCGGTGGTGCTTCAGTAAAGGATGCAGCTGCCGTTCGTAATGTGTCGCACATCCTGTCGTTGTTTCCAAACGACAAACTAATCGTGGTTGTCTCTGCAATGGGTAAAACAACCAATAAGATGGAGGAGGTAGTTGACGCATTATGTAAACAGGACCGAACGCGGTATTTTGAGTTGGTGGAGGAAATGCATCAGTTTCACTTGCACATTGTAAGCGAACTGTTTCCGGAGCGTCACTACGCTATTCACCAACGCCTCGAAGATGTTTTTGAAAGCCTGAAGTTGAAATTTGATCAGCAGGTTTCGGAGCATGTAGATTTTGAATACGATCAGATTGTTTCCCTTGGGGAAGTAATCTCCACCATGATAGTAGAAGCATTCCTCACAGAAGAAGGTCACTCCACGACCTGGGTAGATGCGCGAAAAGTGATTCGTACGAACCACCAGTGGCGGGAAGGAGAAGTGGATTGGAAACGAACTGCCGAGCTTGCCCGGGAGAAGGTTATTGAACCGCTTAAACAGAAGCGAATTGCAATTACACAAGGTTTTATCGGTCATACCAGTGAAGGATTCACAACCACTTTGGGTCGTGAGGGATCTGACTTTACTGCCGGAATCCTCGCTTACGTAACCGATGCAGAGAGCGTAACCATCTGGAAAGATGTTCCCGGAATGTTGAACGCCGATCCAAAATGGTTTGACGATACAGTGAAACTGGAATCTATTTCGTTCAAAGAAGCAATTGAATTGGCGTACTACGGAGCAACTGTTATTCACCCGAAAACGATTAAACCGCTTCAGAATAAAGGTATTCCGTTGTATGTGAAATCTTTCATTGATCCGAGTGCTGAAGGAACAGTTATTCAGGCTTCAATGGACAATGATCATCTGGTTCCTTCCTTCATTTTCAAGATGGATCAGGTTTTGATGTCGTTTACACCGAAAGACTTCTCATTTATTGTTGAAGAAAATTTGGGTGATATTTTCCAGCAACTTGCATTTTACGGAGTGAAAATCAACCTGATGCAGAATTCGGCATTGAGCTTTTCTATTTTGTTTGATCGCTCGAAAACGGATCCGATGAAGTTGGTTCAGAAATTCGGCGATCAATACAATGTACGTTATAACGAAGGTCTGGAGTTGGTTACGATTCGTCATTACGACCAAAAAACAATTGATCGCGTTACGGTTGACAAAGACATTTTGGTGGAACAGCGTACGCGTCAGACCATTCGAATGGTTATGAAAAACAAATAATTCGTTTATGATGAAATAAGTGGAAGATCCACATGTAGGGGCAGAGTGATCTGTCCCTACGTATTTTGTGTAGTCATGGATCGGGTTTTAGTTGTTACCTTTTCCGAATTCCAACATATTCAGGAAAAGACAACACATGAAACAACTTCAACTTGCCATTCTACTATTTTGTCCGCTGATAGGACACAGTCAGAAAGAATATAATCCGAATGCACCGTCAGGTAGTTACAGCAACCATTTTCGGTTCGATTCTGTTTCTATACACTTTGCGTTCAACAGCGATTGGGTAAGAACAGGAAAACCCCTTTCTGAAACATTTGGTTTGTATAATCTATGGTCGGATACGGTTATTCTGAAAGCCTATACAGATACCGTTGGTGATGATGCTTCGAATCTGAAGCTTGCAGAAATGCGTTTGAATGCCGTTGAGAAGGTCCTTCCGAAAGAGATGTTTGTTCTAAAACGGGAAATTATCGGAGAAGATCTTTCTTCAATGTCGGATAAAGACAAGCGTAGAGTAGACGTATTAGCTGCTTTTACTCCTTATAAGAACAAAACTGTGGTTCCCGAACCAAAAGAAATCCCGAAAGTTGAATTGGGAATTCCAATTCCATTGAAAATTGTTTTTGAGGGCGGAACTGCGAATATTCTCGAAGAATCGTATCCGGAAATTGATCGTTTATTGGAAATCATGAAATCCGATGTCACACTTAAGGTTCAATTGAACGGACATGTGTGCTGTGATAATGATCAGGATCTGTCTGAAAGAAGGGCGAGGGCTGTGAAAAGTGTCCTCATGAACAACGGTATAACCGAAAATCGAATGACCACGGAAGGATTTGGAAACACACAGCCTTTGTTCGAAGACGATACAGAAGAACATCGTCACCGAAACCGGCGAGTAGAAGCGGTGTTTTCAAGGTAATATATTGGTAACAAAAAAGGGTCTGCCGCGGCAGACCCTTTTTCTTGTTTTATTTCCTAATTATTTCTCGTCCAACGGCTTCACCGATTTAATCGATTTTGCCATCAGGTCAATAATCACTTTTTCATATCCTTCCGGGCGACTCTGGAACACGTAGGTAATGTCGTTAATTACTTTTTGTCCGTATACATGATACGTTTTGTGCTCAACACCAACAGATTTGGAAACACCTTTCTTTCCGTCAACTTTCAATGTACGCTCGTACAGGATGAAATCCGGTTCGTCAACGATGTACTTCACGGAGTAGAAATCAAGATCTTTCAAACGTTTCTTCTCATCAGCAACCATCTTACGGTCAGATCCCCAATCATCGATTACCATATGGAAATTTGGTCCAACATGAATCTGCCATTTGAAATCACCTTCAACGTGCAACACTTCCGGTTTTGTTGAAGCACCGATATTTGCAGTTTCATCCGGTAGCATAATCATTACCGGAATTTCGTATGGCTTCAACGAAAAGCCCTGGAACTCATACAAATCCTCATCAGTCAACTCAGAATCATCTGCGTCAGAACCACAAGCCCCGATAGCAAGCGGAAGAGCGAGAAGCATTAAGTATTTTAGTAAGTTCTTCATAGCTAAGTGTTTACAATGAATAACGCAATAAGTTCAGTTTAGTTGGAACCATTTGCCTCTGCAAATATAGTTTTTTATCGAAGTTAGACGAATTAAGGTGTCCAAAAATGAAAAAATGGCGGCTTAAAAATGTACAAATCAGTCTATTAAATATTTAGTAATAAATTAATGAATCGCCTCAATTCATGCGGCTAAAATGTATACTTTCATCGGTATGAAAAAGGATCGGGTTGTTGTTATCGGTGGAGGAATTTCCGGTTTAAGTGCTGCAGCTTTACTCGCTCAGGGCGGTATGGAAGTCACCTTACTGGAAAAGAACAGCCAGGTTGGAGGGAGAGCCCGGAATTTTACAGCCGCAGGCTTTACATTTGATATGGGACCGAGCTGGTACTGGATGCCGGAAGTTTTTGAACGGTTTTACAAACGGTTCGGTTACACTACATCTGACTTTTACCAGTTACATCGGCTTGACCCATCTTATAGAATTTACTGGGAAGACGGAAGCAAAGATGACATTCCCGCCGATTTCGATGAACTCATGCTGTGGTTCGAGAACAAAGAAACCGGAAGTTCCGGAAAGTTGGAGCAATTCCTTAAGGAAGCGCGTTATAAGTATGAAGTCGGGATGAATGATTTGGTATACAAGCCAGGGAATTCGTGGTTGGAGTTCATGGATTTTCGCGTGTTACGGGGATTTTTCAACCTACATCTCCTGTCTTCCTTTTCGACCTATATCAGAAATTATTTTTCGAATCCAAAGTTGCTTTCGTTGCTCGAGTTTCCGGTCTTGTTTCTCGGGGCCATGCCGAAAGATACTCCGGCGTTGTATTCACTAATGAATTATGCAGATCTTAAATTGGGAACCTGGTATCCCGAAGGTGGAATGCATCAACTGGTAGATGCATTTGAGCGAATCGCCAGAGAACAAGGTGTTCGCATTCATACCGATCATGAAGTGCTGTCCGTTCAGACAAATGGGCAAGTTGTAACCGGAGTTCAAACATCGGATGCGTTTTTTGAATGCGATTATATGGTTTCGGGTGCCGATTATAAGCACACCGAAGATTTGCTAAAGGAACATGCCAATTACACTGAAAAGTATTGGCAGGAGAGAACCATGGCTCCATCCTGTTTGCTTTATTTTCTTGGGATCGATAAGAAGATTCCGCAACTGCAACACCACAATTTGTTTTTCGATGCTCCGTTTGAAGAGCATGCACTGGAGATTTACAAGAATCCCAAATGGCCCTCGAAACCATTGTTTTATACCTGTGTTCCTTCAAAAAGTGATACTAAGGTTGCTCCTCCGGGAATGGAAAACATGTTTTTACTGATTCCGGTGGCTCCGGACCTTAAAGAATCCGACAATACCGTAGATTTGTACTTCGAAATGCTGATGGACCGTTTAGAAAAGCATACCGGTGAAGAAATTAGGAAGTACGTGCTTTACAAAAGGTCGTATGCGATCTCCGATTTCAAAAACGATTATCATGCATTTAAAGGAAATGCCTACGGACTGGCGAATACGCTGAAACAAACAGCAGTCTGGAAACCGAAAATGAGAAACCGTAAGCTGAGAAACTGTTTTTATACCGGACAACTGACTGTTCCCGGACCCGGACTTCCTCCCGCGGTAGTTTCAGGTGAAGTTGTGGCTGCACAGGTACTCAGTCTTAGCAGAAAAGGGAAGAAGTAGTATGAAGTCCGCTTTCGATAAAGTTAGTTTTGAAGCAAGTAAGCTTACTACAAGGAGATATTCCACATCGTTTTCTCTTGGCATTCGCTTTTTGGATAAGGAGTTGCGCAATCCGATTTATTCCATTTATGGATTTGTTCGCTTTGCCGACGAAATTGTAGACAGCTTCCAACAGTACAATCAGAAAGAATTGTTAGCGGAATTTAAGCAACAAACTTTTGCCGCCATTGAAAAGGGAATTTCACTCAACCCGATTTTGAATAGTTTTCAGAATACCGTGAATCGCTATGAAATTCCCCTGGAATTGATTGAATCTTTTTTTGCTTCTATGGAATTGGATTTGCAACCGCAACAATTTACGAAAGCACTTTATGAAGAGTACATCTTAGGTTCCGCAGAAGTGGTTGGATTGATGTGTCTGAAACTATTCGTTTATGGCGACCAACAGCAATTCAATGAACTGAAAGCATCGGCTATGAAACTTGGCTCTGCGTTTCAAAAGATCAATTTTCTACGTGACATGAAAAGTGATTATCATGCACTTGGTCGCATTTATTTTCCGGGAGTAAATTTCCATCAGTTTACCTGTGAAATCAAACGTGAAATTGAACAGGATATTCTGAAGGATTTCGAAGATGGGTATGAAGGAATGATCAAATTGCCAAAGAAATCCCGACTCGGGGTCTATGTCGCCTACGTTTATTATTTTGCTCTTTTTCGTAAAATTCAATACAAAACCTCGAAAAACATTCTCAGTGAGCGGGTTCGTATTTCGAACACCCGTAAATTTGGACTCTTGCTGAGCTCGATGATGAGAAATAAATTCAATTGGATGTAAAGATGGAACTATGCATTTTGGTAAATACCAATGATGAGGTGATTGGGACAGAAGAAAAAGTGTCTGTTCATCAAAGTGGGAATCTTCACCGGGCATTTTCCGTGTTCATTGTGAATGGCACCGGAGAAATTCTCCTTCAAAAGAGAGCTGAGGAAAAGTACCACAGTCCGGGGTTATGGACGAACAGTTGTTGTTCACATCCGCGTCCACATGAGAGCGTAGTAGAAGCGGGTGAGCGACGTTTGATGGAAGAACTTGGGTTTACCACAACTTTACAACCTGCATTTTCGTTCATTTACAAAGCTGAAGTCGGGAATGGATTCGTTGAGCACGAATTCGATCATGTATTGCTCGGCCGTTATTCGGGAAATATTCCGTTCAATAAAGCAGAAGTTTCGGAGGTGCGCTTTATTTCCCTGGAAGAGTTGAAAGCGGAAGCAATCTCCGATCCATCTTCATTCACGCAATGGTTGTATATCCTATTAACAGAACATTACAATTCGCTTAAAAACGCCATCGAGGGTTTTCGTTAAATGTATGTGCTTCGATAACTTTGCTATTTTTGCTTTGAATTGAACGGAACATGCGCGCATTATCTGCCATAGGATTTTTTATCAGTGTAATCGGATTGTTACTTGCCTGCTACAATCAGTTTGGTATTGTTCCTTCGTTACACAACATCAATAACGATCCGGATTTACAGGTGAATGAATTCCTCATTTCCATGCGCCAGAACCTTGAAAACCGATTGAACATGATCAGTACATTGAGTCTGATCATTGGTGTTTTTTCCGTGTTGTTCTGTTCTATGATTTACCTGCGTAAACGCACGCGCATGACCTTGATCGGAACTGTTCTTGGTTTCATCACGGCAACCATGGCAATCATTCACTCCTGGTTTTAATCCTTCATGGAACGCGTCGCTTTATTCTGGCACCGAAGAGATTTAAGGCTTTCGGACAATGCTGGTCTTTACAAAGCATTGAAATCAGGAAGTAGAGTACAACCGGTATTCGTTTTCGACACAACTATTCTGAGCCGTTTACCGAAAGACGATCAACGTGTCGTTTTCATTCACAAAGCCATCCGGGAACTCAAAAAAAGATACGTGGAACTCGGTTCCGATCTGCTGATTCGTGTTGGTGATCCTGTTGAAGTTATTCCGGAACTGGCAAGTGAGTTGAATGCAGCTTCGGTTTTCACCAATCGCGATTACGAGCCGGATGCAATCAAACGTGATAGCGCAGTATCAGTTAAACTAAAAGAACTGAATTGCGATTTCATTGGCGCGAAGGATCATGTGATTTTTGAAAAGAACGAAGTGTTGAAAAATGATGGAAATCCTTACACCGTTTTCACACCCTATTCGAGGAAATGGAAGGAAATGTTGACGGATTTTTTCGTGAAATCTTATCCAATTGAAAACAATCTTGGATCATTGCAATGTCGCAATGTTGCGACATCGTTTTCTCTAGACAAAATTGGGTTTTCCGATACTCAAACACAAGATTTCCCTCCGTTTTCAATTACAGAAGAACTCCTGAAACATTACCACGAAACGCGTGATATTCCATCCGTCAATGGGACTTCCAGACTAAGTATTCATTTGCGTTTCGGAACAATTTCTATCCGCTCATTGGTTCGTCAGGCGTTACAAACAAACCCAACGTTTCTGAATGAATTGATTTGGCGCGATTTCTATCAGATGATCCTGTTTCACTTTCCGCACAGTGCACAATCGTCGTTCAAAGCGCAGTATGATACTATTGAATGGGAATTTAATGAACAACACTTCCGTGCGTGGTGTGAAGGAAAGACTGGGTATCCGTTAGTCGATGCCGGAATGCGCGAGCTGAACACAACCGGATTTATGCACAACCGTGTTCGAATGGTGGTGGCAAGCTTTCTGACAAAACATTTGCTGCATGACTGGCGACTCGGGGAACGTTATTTCGCTGAAAAACTACTGGATTTTGATCTCGCTGCAAACGTTGGGGGATGGCAATGGGCTGCCGGCTCCGGCTGTGATGCAGCACCCTATTTTCGGGTTTTCAATCCGATAAGTCAACAGGAAAAGTTTGATCCGAACTTCGAGTACATCAAAAAATGGGTTCCTGAATTTGGAACTTCAGGTTATCCGGAACCGATTGTGGAACACAAATTTGCGCGTGAACGATGTTTGGAGAGGTATAAGAAAGCTTTGAACGAAAGTAGACAGTAAGTCCACGATGCATCGTGGACTTACTTCGGTTTTTTGAAAATCGGTACAGTAGAACACGGTTCTCCAAACATAATCGAGCTACAAACTGTCTGAACCCGTGAAAAAAACGTCATCATAGCGTTATTCGGGTCGGGAAGATCAGAGCAACCTTTGACGATTAACTTTCCATCGCGGAATTGTTCCAGATCCAATTGATTAATCGTTTGAATCAAGGCAGCCTGTTTTGCATCAGCCGCGTTTCCAACTACCGTTGTTTTTGCAATTCCAACCAGTTTTGCGTTGGCCAACAGAAAAGACCACGAAGGTAGAATTGCATCGGTTGAACAGAACAGGTACACGACTTTATCGCGGTATTGTTCCCAGTCGTGATCTTTAATAAATGCACGAAAATCTTTCTCTTTCAACACCAACCCTTCCCACAACAACGGAGCAAAATCAAACGGAATCAATTCGCTGTTCTTAGGAAGGTAATCCAATAAATCAACCTGAATGAGTCCGCTTTGTTCTACTTTGTTTACAATTTCGTCCATGATTACATGCCGTATTTTTCTTTGTATTTCTCGTACAACCCGGTTTGGAAATTGGTTACCGGAACAAACGATCCATTCACCAGAATTGTTGTGACTTTATTCGTCAGTACATCCAATGCTGATCCTTCGGAAATAAATAAGGTTGCATTTTTTCCTTCTTCAATCGAACCGAAATTCTTGTCAATTCCCATGATCTTGCATGGGTTTAATGTTACGGATTGAACAGCTTGTTCTTCTGTAAGTCCATAAGCGTATGCGGTTCCTGCCAGGAAAGGAATGTTTCTGGCATTCATTGCTTCCATATCGCCTTCGTTCTGCAGACAGAACAATACACCTGCATTTTGAAGAATAAAAGGAAGTTTATACGGCAAATCAACTGCATCTTCGTCCTTTTCAGGAAGTGAATGCAAGCGAGGCAACATAACGGGAACATTACGTTGCTTCAATTTGTCGGTCATCATGTAGCTGTCGTAGCCACCAACGATTACCGGGTACCTGATTTCAAAGTGTTCGATAAAATCCAACGCATCGTGCAATTGCTGAAGCTCGTTTGCGTGAATGTACACACGACGTTCACCTGCAAAACAATCGCGTAATGCTTCAAAGTGCAAATCGTTTTTCGCATCACCTTTTGCATAAGCCAACGCTTGTTCAAAATAGTCGTAAATAGCTTTCTTTTCTTCCGAGTACTTTTCGTTTCGTTGCTTTGGTTGTGGTTCAGCCCACCAACCACCACCCTGAAGGCTTGAAGGCCAGTTCAGGTGAATTCCATCGTTTGCAGCGATGGTTCCATCTTCCCAGTTCCAGCAGGAATTGGTCATGATTGCCGAAGTGCCGGAAATTGTTCCTCCACGTGGAGTTGCCTGGGTAATCAATACACCATTTGTACGAACTGTTTCGATGATTTGGGATTCACAGTTGTAGGCAATCTGAGCGCGTACGTGACTGTTGAAATCACCTGTTTCGTTGAAGTCGCGTGTTGCCCGAACCGCATCGATTTCTGTAAGGCCAAGTGTCGAATTAGGTGCTACAAATCCAGGGTACAAGTGCTGACCTTTCGCATCAATAATCGTGTCCCAATCCTCGCGCTGGTATGTATAAGCCAACGAGTTCTTTACCAGGATGATTTTCGATCCTTCAATCCCGATCAACCCCGTTTCAATAATATTCCCATTACCGATATGAACCACAGCGTGTTCAATCAGTACCTTTTTTGCTTTTGTCTGAGCAGTTGCGCTAACAACGCAACCTACCAAAAACAGACCTGTAATTAATCCTTTCATAGCTTTTATCCGTTGCGTATTAATGTTCGTTTTCACCTTCGGTTCCTTCTTCACCGATAGTGTTACAGTGGAATTCTCCACGGCGTCTTTTACTAAACTGTTTCGTTGGCGCACCGGCTTTTCCCGAATCCTGCATTTTGCTGATCAAGCGAGTGCGTTCTGCCTCCATTTCTTTTTCTTCCGCGTAAGATGCCTGATTGTCGTAAAGGATTTCACCATCAACAACAGTATACAACACCTTTGCATTCATGCTAAGTGGATTGTCTGTCCAAAGCACAAGATCGGCATCTTTACCGACTTTGATACTTCCCATGTGGTCGTCAAGATGAAGCAATTTTGCCGGATTCAGGGTCACCAGTTTCCAGGCATCTATTTCAGAAATTCCTCCGTATTTCACAATCTTTCCCGCTTCCTGATTCAAACGACGTCCCATCTCAGCATCATCAGAGTTGATGGCGACCACCAATCCCATTTGATTCATCAGTGATGCGTTGTATGGAATAGCGTCTTTCACTTCGTATTTGTAGGCCCACCAATCGGAAAATGTTGAAGCTCCGGCTCCGTGTGCTTTCATCTTATCCGCTACTTTGTATCCTTCCAGAATATGTGTGAATGTGTTTACGTTGAACCCGAATGAATCTGCAACGTGCATCAACATGTTGATTTCAGACTGAATGTAGCTGTGACAGGTAATGCGGCGCTCGCCTTTCACAATTTCGTATAGAGCATCCAGCTCCAGGTCACGAGCAGGTGGAATGGCATGCGCTTTTTCGCGTTGCTTTTCACTCATCTCATTGAACGATTTCTGAGCCTGATGGTAAGCGAGTGCTCTGGAGAAACCATCGATGTAAACCTGCTCAACACCCATTCGTGTTTGTGGGAAACGAACGGTATTGAAATCTCCCCAGTTGGATTGTTTTACATTTTCTCCCAATGCGAACTTCACAAACTTTGGTGCATTTGGAATCAGGTAATCCTGTGGGAGATGTCCCCACTTCAGTTTGATCAATGCCGATTGTCCACCAACCGGATTTGCCGATCCATGCAACAATTGAGCTGCTGTAACTCCACCACTAAGCTGACGATAGACATTGATATCGTTTCCGGTTACAACATCTCCGATTCGAACTTCGCAGGAAATAGCCTGTCCGCCTTCGTTTACACCTTTACTTATGGAAATGTGCGAATGTTCATCAATGATTCCGCATGTCAGGTGTTTGCCTTTCGCATCGATTACTTTCGCTCCGGCCGGTAACGTGTAAGTGCTTGAACCTTTATGAATGGCCTTGATTTTTCCGTTTTCCACGATTACGGTTGCATTGTCCAGAATCCCATCTTCTTCGTTTGTCCAAACACGCGCATTTTCAAAAACAATGAATTGTTTCCCGGGAAGGGAATCAAAACCATACGCCATATTCGGGTAACTTACTTTCCCTTTGAACGCAGTATCCGGTGTCCACGCTTTTGTGAGTTCCGTGTTCTCTGGTTTTGTGTTGCGAATTGCGCTCCACTTGAGCCATGCTCCCGTTGGACCTGTTCCGTCACCTTCAACAATGTACAGACGTGTATTCAGGATTCCTTTCAGGCTGTAGTTCATCGGTTCCTTGTCTTTCAGGATGAACTGAAGAATGACGTCGTTTTCAGAATAGTTGATAAATGCATCCGCTGAAAGCGTATCAGGAACCATATTTCCTGTAATCGAATCCTTAATAGTTCTTGGTAAACGAACTTTCGCTTCAGGTTTAGCCGAAGTTCCTTTGATCTCAAGGTTGTATCGTGTTCCTTCGATGTTCAGGCTATAAGTTCCACGAATATCCGTTTCAGGAAGTGTAGTCTTTGTGTAGCGTTTCCCTTTCGAAACAACTTCCAGAACCTGAGTTTTGTATAGGAACGGATCCTGTTCGTAAAGTGTAAAATACGCCCATTTTCCGGCTTCGATTGTTCCGTACTCCTTCGAAATACCAAGCATTTCTGCAGGAGTTATGGTTAGGGCTTTCATTGCTTCTTCTACTGTTAGTCCCAGTGCAAGTGACCGGTGAAGATTTCCCCAGAAATTGTCTGATTTTGATCCGTTGGAGCTAATTGCAAAAGATACCTTCTGTTTGCTCAAAAAACCAGGATTGGTAGGAGCCATTTCCCAGTTTTTCAAATCCGCCAGTGGAATCTGACGTGCAACATACGGATCTTTCAAATCGTACGCTTCCGGGAAGTTGATTGGAATAACCAGTGCTTGTTTCAGGGTGTCGTAAATCTTTCCAAGCTCGTATTCACGTCCTGTTCCCATTATGATGAACTGGCGATTGAATTCCTTTCCAATTGCGTGAGCACGCATCAATTCATACGGATCGGTAATGGAAAAGAAGCAAGGCAATTTCTTCTGCTTGTTCAACGCATCAAGGGAGAAATTCAGTTGAGTTCCGTATTTCTCGTGCCATTCGGAATCGTACAAAGACTGACGAAGCAATGCAATGCATCCCATCTGTGAGCTTGGGTAGCTCTGATTCGATGCGCCTTTTCGGAAGGAATAGAATCCTGCCAGGTCAGATTTCAACAGTTGGTTTTTCGCATCGTCCTTCCCAAGTCCGATTAACGCTCCATATCCTTGGGCTACACCGTCGTTTTGGTGAATAACAGCCAATCCGAATCCCATTTTGTGCAGTTCATCAATAGACTGCGCATTGATTTGATACTGATCGATCGGTTCAACTTCCGGATGAATGCTTTCGTTCCAGTAGTAAGGTCCTCTTTTTGATGTTTCCAATTGCGGGTTCGGATTCCAGCCTTCACCTTTTACCTCAGGTATTCCAAGGCTGCTGTTCAGTTCAATAAACGATGGAACAACCACGTGTTTATTTCCGTCAATTTTCGGGAGATCGTTCGGTAAATTCAACGTTTGTCCTACCGATTCAATTTTTCCGTTTCTCACTACAATGGTTCCGTTTTCAATTGTTTTTGTGGGGGAAACCATGATTTTGACATTTGTCAGAACAAATGACTCGTTTGGCGTTTCGGCAACACCGTTTACCGGAATAGGAAGTTGGGCAAACAGATTGAACGATAGGCTAACCAGTGCAAGGCAGTAGATGTATTTCATGTACCAATCTTATTAAGAGACGGGAAAAATAAGCATTCTTGGCTGATTTCGAGTTGAAATTACGACGAATGACGGGTATTTTTCGGTAATTTTGGCCGAAATTCTATACCAATGACAGAAGCACTAGTAAGTACCCATTCAGGAATGCGCTGGATCGTAATTATCTTATTACTAACAGCAATTGTTCGTGCTGCGATGCGTAAGGGCTCAGGCGTGTACGAAAAGTCTGACAAAATGATCAACCTGTTCGCTATGATCAGTGTTCATTTACAGATCACTTTGGGAATCATTTTGCTGTTCCTGAGTGGGAAAATCAGTTTTGTAGAAGGTTGGGTGAAGAATCCACAGTACCGTTTTTTCATCATGGAACATATTCCGTTGATGGTGCTTGCGATGATTTTGATCACGATCGGCAGAAAGAAATCGGAAAAGAAAGAACTTCCTGCGGCTAAACACAAAGGAATCCTTATTTGGTATACCATTGTACTGGTTGTGATTCTTGCAGCTATTCCGTGGCCATTCAGAAATTTAGGTACAGGATGGTTCTAAAACAAATTGCCTGCATTACTGCTGTCGGAATGCTTCTGGTTTCCTGCTCTTCAGGTTCGGAGTCTGGGAAAGTAACCGAAATGACTGAAGCAGATCAAAACAAACCATTGACTCAGGAAGAAGTTCAGGGAATTTATACCATCAACTGCGTTTCCTGTCATGGTGTGGATGGCAAACTGAAGGGGTCAGGCGCCGCTGATTTATCCATCAGTACCATGCCGGATGCGAAAATTCTTGAAACAATTAACAAAGGAAACGACAAAGGAATGATGCCATACGAGGACATGCTTTCGGATCGGGAGCGCGAAGGACTGGTTGAGTACGTTAAGTCGTTACGAAAATAATTATCACGGTGAAGGATTTACCGATTCCTGCCGAATCGGGTAATTTCTTCTGTGTGCCTCCGTGCACGTCCGTGGGAACAAAAAAAACACATGACCGAAGGACACGTATTGGTTGATGCCGTTGAGGAAAACTGCGTATTGGTTGGAATCATTGTACAAGGCGTAACCGAAGAGCAAGCGCAGGAATACCTGGATGAACTGGAGTTTTTGGCAGAAACAGCCGGAGCTACAGCCGTAAAGCGTTTTGTCCAGAAATTGCCGATTGCTAACCCGAGAACTTTTGTAGGGACCGGTAAGCTGGAGGAAATCCGTGAATACATCAAAGAAAACGAAATCGAAATGGTGATTTTTGATGACGATCTTTCTCCTGCGCAGCTAAGAAACATTGAAAAAGAACTGGAGTGCAAGGTGCTTGACCGCACCATTTTGATTCTCGACATTTTTGCGAGTCGTGCACGTACTTCTCATGCGAAAACGCAGGTGGAGCTGGCACAAATGCAATACATGCTTCCACGCCTGAAGCGTTTATGGACTCACCTTGAGCGTCAGAAAGGGGGAATCGGTTTGCGCGGTCCGGGGGAATCTCAGATTGAGACCGACCGTCGGATCATTCAGACGCGCATCGCTTTGCTGAAAGAGAAGCTTAAAGACATCGATAAACAAATGGCCGTTCAACGCAGTAATCGTGGACAATTAGTGCGCGTTGCCCTGGTCGGATACACAAACGTTGGTAAGAGTACACTGATGAATTTGTTGAGCAAGTCGGAAGTATTCGCTGAGAATAAGCTCTTTGCGACCCTTGATACAACTGTACGAAAAGTAGTGGTGGACAATCTTCCGTTTCTGCTGACGGATACCGTTGGATTCATTCGGAAGTTACCGCATCAATTGGTAGAATCATTCAAGTCGACACTGGATGAGGTACGTGAAGCCGATTTGTTGATTCATGTCGTTGATTTGTCACATCCGAATTTCGAAGACCACATTCAGGTAGTGAACGAAACGCTGGCTGAACTCGACAAAAAAGACAAACCTACGATCTTAGTCTTTAATAAAATAGATGCTTACAGAACCAACATCGACGGCGAAGAAGAGGAACGCCCAAGCCTGGAGGAACTGAAACGTACGTGGATGAACAAGCTGGAAGCTACCAAGTGTGTTTTCATTTCAGCTCAGGATAAGACCAACATTGATGAACTTCGCAATACCATGTACGAGGAAATCAAACGCATCTTCGCGATTCGTTACCCGTATAATAACTTTTTGTATTAGAAGAGCAATTAAAAACAGTACCAATCCATTGTGTCTTAAATGGTTTAGAGCACCAATGGTTTTTTAGTTTTTTATTCGTAATCGTTACCTTCGTAAAAATCACTGATTTACATGCGCTTTATTGTTACTGTTGTTTGTTATGTTTTCGTTTTCGCTTCCTCTGCGCAATCGGAATACATTGACAGCCTCAAACAAGCATTGACAAAGCCGGTAAAGAACGACACCATGCGGGCATTTCAGTACAATGAGCTGGCATGGAGCTATCTGGACCTCAATATTCAGAAGGCTGGTGATTATCAGCAAAAAGGATACAGCCTATCGAAGAAAATTAATTACCTCAACGGGGTGGCGGACGCCATGAATACCAAGGGAATCATTTTGCGTATTGAGAATAAACCCAAGGAAGCCATCAAACTCTACAATCAGGTTATTGAAATCCGAAAGAAACAGCATAACGAATCGAAACTGATCGGTGCCTATTCTAATTTAGGATCTGTTTACTTTGAAAGTGGTGATAATGCGCATGCGTTGAAGTTTTACGAGAAAGCGTTTGAGCTTTCTGTGAAGCTTAAGGAGGAAGACAATCAATTGGTTTTATTGACTAACCTTGGTGTCGCTTATAAGGCTTCCGGGTTATTTAAACAGGCGCTGGAAACCTTTAACAAAGGTGTTGAGTTGAACAAAAAACTCAAGGATGAGGTTCAGGAAGTACAGTTGTACGTCAACATTGCCACGGTTTATGACGAACGGAAAATGTACAAGAATGCAATTGAATCCAATGAGTACGCTTACCGTTTGGTGAAGAATCAGCACAATACCAGAATGGAGGGAGTGGTGCTGTATAACCTTGCTATGCAATACCGCAATGTCGGTCAGTACGACAAAGCGAAAAAATGCATTCAACAGTTGACAATCATTGAAAAAGAACTGAATGAACAAGAGTTCTCCTGTGGTTTCAGTGAGTTGAAAGCCAATTTTTATGCAGAATTGAAGCGGTATGATGAAGCACTGAAGGAAATCAATCGTGCATTTTTACTTTCGGATAGCATTACCGACCCGGTGATGCATACCAGTATTTTGCTAGCCAAAGCGGAAATTTTGGCTGAGCAGGGAAAAGAAGCGCAAAGTTTGCATTGGGCGATGCGCGGATTGAGCATGGCGCAATCACTGGAGGATCCGATTCAACTTTCCAAGGCGTATGTAACGCTGTATACGATTTGTAAAGCAAAAGGCGATTTCAAAACTGCGCTGGAGTATCTCGAGAAATCGAATGAATTGATGCAGGAAACTACGTTGAATCAGGTGAACGATCAGATTGCAACGTTGAACTCCCTAAATGACCTGGATCGGAAGGAAAAGGATCTTGAAATTGCGAAACAACGGAACGAGAAAATCGAGTCTGAGAATCAGCGTAAAGGGGCGTTGATTGTTGGCGGAAGCATCATCGGTTTCCTTGCATTGATTTTACTGTTTCTGAGTTACCGTGCAAATCGTGCAAAGCGCAAAGCAAATGCGCTCCTTCATGTTCAGAACGTTGAGATTTCGGAACAGAAGGGCCTGATCGAAGAGAAACAGAAGGAAATTCTTGACTCCATTCATTATGCGAAACGCATTCAGAATACCTTGCTGGCAACGGAAGAAGAAATTCATGACAACCTGAGCGAAGCCTTTATTTACTTCCAGCCAAAGGATATTGTTTCGGGAGATTTTTACTGGTGTGCACAACGCGACAACCTATTCTACCTGGCAGTTTGCGATAGTACCGGTCATGGTGTTCCGGGTGCGTTCATGAGTTTGCTCAATATCTCTTTCCTGAACGAAGCCGTTAACGAAAAAGGAATTCGTGCCACCAACGACATTCTGAATCACGTGCGCCAGCGACTGATAGCGAATATTTCGCAAGATGGTGCTCAGGACGGAATGGATGGGGTATTATTCTGCTTCAATAAAGAAACGAAGGAATTGACATATAGTGCCGCATACAACGCTCCTGTTGTGGTTCGGAACGGCGAAACGATCTCTTTCAGTGCTGATAAAATGCCGATTGGAAAAGGGGAGAAGTCGGAATCGTTTACGGAATATGCAATTGAACTGCAGCCCGGAGATATGGTTTATGCTTTTTCCGATGGTTTTGGAGATCAGTTTGGCGGTGACCGTGGTAAGAAGTTCAAAGTAAAGCAATTGGTAGACCTATTTGCTCAAGTGTCCGTTCATTCCTGTAACTCCCAATACAATTACCTGAAAAACGTATTCGAAGACTGGAAAGGTGATCTGGAACAGGTAGATGACGTTACAGTTCTAGGAATTCGTTTTATATGACTCTGAAGCGCAAACGGTATTTTCTTGTTCTGTTGCTGGTGGTTTTTTATACCATTGGAATTATTGGTCTTACGGGAAAACACAACGTTGATTTTGCGAAACTCACCCCGTTGAATTTAATCGTATCGCTTGTATGTCTGCTGCTTTCCTTCGGAACAATTAGTAAGAAGCAATGGATTGATTTTCTATTGGTTGGTACGATAGGATTTGGGCTGGAAGTTATTGGAGCGAATACTCATTGGTTTTTTGGGAGTTACGGGTACGGCGAAAATCTCGGTTGGTCATGGTTGAATGTGCCAGTATTGATGTCGGTGAATTGGATTCTGATGTGTTTCAGTTCAACGGCACTTGTTGCGGGGATAGGTTCAAATACACTCCTTCAGGCTGTTTTGGCTTCATTGCTTATGACCGGACTTGACTTGCTTATTGAGCCTGTTGCCATTGCATTGGATTTCTGGGATTGGAAAACACCACAGCCGCCGTTATTCAACTATATCTGCTGGTTTGTCCTATCGCTACCTCTAAACTGGTGGATCCTGTATCGAAAATCTACAGTACAAAATGTTGTTTCAGTGAGTTTATTTGGGCTCTTAGCTGTATTTTTCGGAATCTTAAATTGCATGTGATGTTCTGGTTGAACCCTATATACGGACTGCTTGCTTTTGCCGGAATGGAATTTATGGCATGGGCATCACACAAGTACCTGATGCACGGTTCAATGTGGTTCTTTCATAGGGATCATCATCAGACAGAACCTGGTTTTTTTGAACGCAACGATACGTTCTTTTTTATTTTTGCCATTCCCTCCTGGCTGTGTATTATGCTTGGCTTAATGTATAAAGCTTATCCGTCGGTTTGGGTTGGCGGTGGAATCGCTTTGTACGGCTTGTGCTACTTTTTGGTACACGACGTGTTCATTCACCGTCGTTTTAACTGGTTCCGAAACTCCGAATGGATTTATTTCATGGCGATCCGGAAAGCACATAAAGTGCACCACAAACACCTCAATAAAGAAGACGGGGAATGTTTTGGAATGCTGTGGGTTCCTAAAAAGTACTTTAAAGAAGCAAGACAAGCTGCACGTTTGAAAAAAGGGATCAAATGAGTTATTACGGTTACATATTGCTGGGAACCATCCTTGGTCCGCTAGCATTGAGTTTCGACAGGAAAATCCGGTTTATTCAATACTGGAAACCTTTGCTCATTTCAATTCTGAGTGTGGCAACTGTGTTTGTCTTGTGGGATTACTGGTTCGAAGGACTTGGGATCTGGGGTTTCTCGGAACAGTACGTAGGAACGCTTCGGATTCTTAACCTTCCTTTAGAAGAGTTGTTGTTTTTTATTGTAGTTCCTTTCGCATGCCTGTTTATTTATGAAGTCGTGAAGGGTTACTTTCCTAACCTAAAACTGGAACTACTGGGGAGAGCGGTTGGTTTTCTGTTGGGATTGAGCGGATTGATACTGGCGATGGTGTACAGTGCAAAATGGTACACGTTACTGGCAAGTTCGATCTCGTCGTTGTTGGTGATTGGTTTGTGTTTTCAACTTCGCGTAAAATGGTTCGGTCATTTCGCTCTGGCGTTTCTGATTTGCCTGGTTCCTTTTGTTGTTGTAAACGGGTTACTTACGGGAATGGCAACGGAAGAACCGGTTGTCTGGTACAATGAGGATCACATTATCGGTTTACGATTTGGGACTATTCCAATTGAAGACGTCTACTACAATTGCAGTATGTTATTACCCATCGTTGCCATCTACGAAACCCTGAAACAACAAAAAACAAAAAACGCTTCCACAAGGTAGAAGCGTTTTCATTCAGAAGTAAATTATCTTTTTTCGGCTTTGTAAATATCTCCGGTATCCGGATCCTTGAGCCAAAGTTCTTTATTGGTCAGGCGAACAATGATTTGTTCAGCTGAATACGTTGTTGAACCGGTTGTAAATGATGTTTTGATACGTTCCTTATCCGATGAAAACTCCCATTCACCACTCAGTGAAGTTGAACCCTGAGTGTATTTGTATGTCCCGTCTTTCTCGAATGTCACGTAGTCTGAAGTGTTATCAACCGTAACGCTTCCGTCGTTTCCGTCAACGCTTTCTTTTACATCCCATTCGCCAGTCAGACGAGCTTTTTTTGTCAATAGGGTGAATCCCGGACCTTCATCGTATTTACCACAAGAGGAAACGGTAAGCGAAGCCATTCCAAGTAATACGAATGCGGTTATTCCTAGTACTGTTTTCATTAGTCAGATTATTTTTTTGCCAAAGATAGGTCAAACAGTTATATAACAATACGTTTTGGGATGAGCGGTCAATGAGCAGGGACATAAAAAAACGCTTCCACAAGGTAGAAGCGTTTTTGTATAGATAAAGTATTCAATTACTTTTTCTCCATTTTCGAGATATCACCGGAATCAGGATCTTTCAACCACAACTCTTTGTTGGTTAAACGCAAAATGATTGACTCGCTTGAGTAAGTTGTAGAACCTACTGTGTAGCTTACTTTCAATCTTTCTTTGTCAGAAGCAAAATCCCAGCTTCCGGAAGTAGTTGTTGATCCGGAAGTGTAAGAGTATGTTCCGTCTTTTTCGATGGTGATGTAATCGTCGTCGTTGTCTGCAACAGTAGTACCGTTATCCCCGTCAACGTATTCTGTGAAATCCCACTCACCAGTCAAACGAGCTTTTTTCGTCAATAGGGTGAATCCCGGACCTTCATCGTATTTACCACAAGAAGTAACTGTAAGTGAAGCAGCTCCTAGTAACGCAACTGCAACAAGTAGTTTTACATTTTTCATTAGTTAGCTTATTTTTTTTGAATAAAGATATAGTAAACAATCATATAAAGGCATTAACCGCTCAATAAATGTAAGTTACGGTTACTGCGCTTATTGATTTTTCGTTTGCCCAATTTACAAGAACTTTGCCAAAATCGGGTAAATGGTACTGATATGTGTCTAAAAATCTCTTTGAATCAGAAAATCAGATAGTTGTTTAAGAGGATCTGTATTCATTCCCTGATTACGAATTGCTTGTAGCGCGGCTTGTGCTTTTTGATAGTAAAGATCCATCTCTAACTGAACTTTATCCACGACACCAAGTTCCCGGAACAAGGATTGAGCAAGCTTGATTTTTTCTTCATTCGCCGGCATGGAAAGTAAGTCGGAAACACGTTGATCTGCGGATTGAAGCGCCGTGATGAGCATCAGTGTTTTTTTGTTGCTCAAAATATCCCCGCCAACCTGCTTTCCGAACTTATCGGGATCTGCATACAAATCGAGGATATCATCCTGAATCTGAAACGCGATTCCAAGTGAAACACCGAATGCGTACAACTGGTTTCGTATTTCTTCATTCTGACGACCAAGAATGGCTCCGAATTCCAGTGCACAGCCAAGCAAAACGGATGTTTTCAAACGAATCATTTCAATGTATTCGTTCCCGGTAACTGTTTCCCGGTTTTCAAAATCCATGTCCAATTGCTGACCTTCGCAGACTTCGCGAGCAGTCTCATTGAAGCGTTTCAATAAGAGCGGCAAACGTTCGTCGGAATATTTCGCAAGTTGTTCGTATGCTTCCACAAACAAGACATCCCCTGAAAGGATGGCAATATTCTGGTTCCATTTCTCGTGTACGGTTGTTTTCCCACGACGAACGGGAGCAAGATCCATGATGTCGTCATGAATCAGCGAGAAATTGTGAAAGAATTCAATCGCAAGTGCTGCGTGGATGCTTTCTTCTTTTGAAACACCGAACAGGTTTGCACCCATAATTGTTAATGCCGGCCGCATGCGTTTTCCGCCAAGCGTCATGAAGTAACGCAGTGGATCGTAAAGATTTTCAGGTGTATCTGGAAAACGGTGTGCAGCCGCACGCTGTTCCACAAATGCGATCAATTCCTGAAGTTGTTCCATTACTTTTTTAAGATTTGCATCAGGTAAGAACCGTAACCACTTTTAACCAACGGTTCGGCAAGAGCTTTCAACTGTTGTGCATCAATGAAGCCGTTGCGATACGCCACTTCTTCAATACAACCAACTTTCAGTCCCTGACGCTCTTCAATAACCTGAACGAACTGTCCGGCCTGCATCAACGATGCAAATGTTCCTGTATCCAGCCATGCAGTTCCGCGACTCAAAACAGCAACTTTCAGTTTCCCTTCCTTCAGGTATGCTGCATTAACATCTGTAATCTCATATTCTCCACGTGCAGAAGGTTTGAGTCCCTTTGCAATTTCAATGACCGAATTGTCATAGAAATACAATCCGGGAACAGCATAACTTGATTTCGGTTGCGCAGGTTTTTCTTCAATGGAAATGGCGTTCATGTTCTCATCGAATTCCACCACACCATACCGTTCCGGATCACTGACATGGTAGGCGTATACAACACCACCGTTCGGATTGCTGTTTTCTTTCAGCAAATCATCCATTCCAACACCGTAGAAAATGTTATCACCGAGAATCAGTGCAACATTGTCTGTTCCGATAAACGATTCTCCAATCACAAATGCCTGGGCAAGTCCGTTGGGTTCTTCCTGAATAGCGTATTCAAAACGACACCCCAGGTGACTTCCGTCGCCAAGCAATTTCTTGAATTGCGGCATGTCGTGTGGCGTTGAAATAATCAGAATCTCGCGAATTCCGGCAGTCATCAGGATCGAAAGCGGATAATAAATCATCGGCTTATCGTATACGGGCATCAACTGCTTACTCACGGCAAGTGTTAACGGGTGTAGACGTGTGCCAGATCCTCCGGCCAGAATTATTCCTTTCATGCGTTCGAATCTTCGTCAGAAGCTGGTTTGTCTTTTTCCTCTGAAGCCACTTCTCCCGTATCGTCTGTATCCTGAATAGTCAACAAATCCCAGTCGGTATCGTCTTCGTCTTCGTACAATTCGATAACCGGCTCTTCGAAAGATTTGGTTGCCAGTTTGCGCTCGTAGCTTAACAAGAGACAAGGCAACAGAATCAGGTTCGTAAACAACGCTACGAAGTAGGTAATTGCCGATAGGTAACCGAGGGCTTGCGTTCCTCCGAAATCGGAGAATACGAATACAATGAACCCGAAGAAGAGAATTACCGAAGTATAGATGATACTCAATCCGGTTTCGCGAATTGAAATGGCAACACATTCCTTTAGATCGTGTTTCTTCAAACGCAGTTCGTGACGGTAATGCGCCAGGAAGTGGATCGTGTTGTCAACGGTAATACCCAATGCAATGGAGAAGATCAATAGGGTAGAAGGCTTCAACGGAATACCAAACCAACCCATGATTCCCGCAGTAACGATCATCGGAATGATGTTCGGAATCATCGAAACAACCACCATTCGGAACGAATAGAACAACACCGACATCAATGCTGCAATGGAAATGATTGCGAAGATGATGGATTGCAATAGGTTATTTACCAGATACTGTGTTCCTTCAGAAGCTACAACGGAAGTACCGGTTACCTTCACATCGAAGTATTCGTTATCAATTGCACGGCGCAGTTTCTTGTCAAATCCTTTCTTACCAATATAAGTTTTGACTAGTTCCGGATCAGAATCGAATTTGAACTGCATGTCCTGACTTCCATTGGAGAGGATTTCCGTCAGTGAGTTGTACACGTAATTGTAGTTGTCCAAAATGGAATCTGCATACACCTTCTTTCCTTGCGTAAACTTCTTGTAGTAACGCTCGATGTCTGCCTTATCAGGATTCATGATGCTATCGATACGGTTTTTCACCATCGCTACTTCATCGGAAACTTCGTAAGAACCGATATCACGCATCTGCGTACGAACGCGAATGATGAAGTTGTTGGTATCGATCAATTCTGTCAACGCAAATGATGAATTCGAATTCGAAAGGGCAAAGTTTCTCAGGTAGTTCTTCAGAGCCAACTGATCGCTTTTGGAAATGTCCGCAGTGTAGTAATCCGGTTGATTTTCATGCATCGACATGTTCAATAACTTCACTACATCAACGTAAGAGATACTCTTTGCAAACAGCGTATCCTGGGCAAACAACTGCTGAACCTGATCAATTTTTTCCCAGGTTTTCTTATTCTTCCAGCGCTCTTTCTCTTTGTAGTCGATCATTACTTCAAACGGCACAGCACCCCCGAAGTGTTTTTCCATAAACTGAACGTCCATGAGAATCGGATCATCTTTCGGCAAGTCTCCCGTAATGTTCCCGGTTACTTTCATGAACAGAATTCCTGCTCCGGTTACAACAGTTACCAAAATGGTCACGATGTAAATCGCAGGGCGGTGGTTCATGGTAATACGAACCAAACGCTCGAGTAATCCAATTGCATGCTTTCTGTCGAGGTGTTTCAAGTGGCGCTCCGGTGGATTTTTGGAGAACGATGCGAAGATCGGAATCAATGCAATCGATACCACATAACACAACATGATATTCAAAGATGAAATCACACCGAATTCATAGAATTTATCCGAATTCGTGAACAGGAACGTAATGAAACCGAAAGCTGTGGTAACGTTTGTGAGCCACATTGCCGTTCCCGTCTTTCGGATCACGCGATGAAGTGCTTTCGCTTTGTTTCTGTGAGCGCGGTATTCCTGGTGATACTTGTTGTAGAGGTAAATACAGTTCGGAATTCCGATTACAATCATCAACGGTGGAATCAGCGCCATCATGATGGAAACGTGGTAGCCAATCATACCGATTGTACCGAGTGCCCAAACTACCGTAACCAAAACTACCAGGTTACAAATCAGCGTAACGCGGATGGAACGGAAGAAGAAGTACATGATTAGTGACGAAACGAAGATTGACAACGCAATGAAGATGTACATTTCATTCAGGATACGCTTTCCGATCAATACACGCATGTGAGGCAGACCGGCAAAGTGAATGCTTCCGAATTGCTTTTCGTAGCTTTTTGCAAGGTTTTCGATATCGATAACAACCTGTTGTTTCTTCTTGTCCAGAAGGAAGTTTTCTTCAACGGTCACCATCATCAGACTTACACCCGCAGAATCATCGTAAAGAATCTTGTCGTACAACGGATTGTTACGGATTTCTCGTTTGATCGAGTCAATTGATTTTTCTTTAAAGCGGGTGTCAACAAATACAGGCTTTGCAATGAATTCCTGCTTCGCCGTATCGTTAAAAAGAGTAATAAGTTTCGGTTCCGAAATCACAGAAGTAACCCCCTTCATTTGAAGAATACTGTCTCCAAGTTCTTTCCACGCAAGGAATTTTCGTGCGGAATAAAGTTCCTTATCCTTAATGGCGATAACCAGAGTTGAACCGTCTTCACCGAAGTATTCTTTAAACTTCAGGTACGTCGATTGGGTCTCGGTATCCTTTGGAAGCATGTTCCCGTACTTGTTCTCGATTTTCAACCCGGTTGCAGCGTAATAACCGAACAATACGGTCAGTAGCGAAAATATACCAAGGATCAAAAAGCGATTACGAAGTATGATGTTGGCGAGTCTATTCCACATGAATCTTGAGAATTTGCAACAAAATTAATAGAATCTGGCTATTTAGCGGCTTTCAGGTATGTGTCCAGCCATTCGAAATATTCGCGGTACCACAAAACACCGTTCTGTGGTTTTGTAATCCAGTGACCCTCATCCGGGAA
>CBIHND010000016.1:0-94262 GCA_966211245.1 uncultured Fluviicola sp.
GCATCTTTTACGGATACCATGAAGTTTCCTGTACTTGGGTTAGGTGCAACTTCAACAACAACTGCATTTACTTCATTGATTCCCGCACAGTCATCAACTGTAATAAAATCTGTTGCATCTGCTTCACATCCGTTTCCGTCCATGTAATTGTAAGTAATGGATGCACTTCCCAATCCTGCAGTAGCAGGATCAAAAGAACCTCCTGACACACCGGTTCCCGAATAGGTTCCACCTGCAGGTGAACCTCCATCAAGTGTAACCGGGCTGTTGTAAATACATACATCTGTGGTTGTCAAAGCAAGTGTCACGTTTGGAGCCATGTTAACATCAAACGTCTGAGATGCAGAACCTGAACATCCGTTGCCGTCCGTGTAATCGTAAGTGATTGTCTGAGTTCCGGCGCTTGGATCAAATACCCCACCTGCAACATTTACCCCTGTGAAGTTTCCTCCTGATGGTGATTCACCGCCAAGTGTAACAGGAGCTGCGTTCGAACAAACCGCGGTAAATGAATTCAATGTTACCGTAGGAGCTGTGTTCACATTAAAGGTTTGAGATGCAGAGCCTGAGCAACCGTTTCCATCTGTATAATCGTATGTAATGGTTTGTGTTCCCGAAGCTGGATCAAACATTCCACCTGAAACACCTGTTCCTGAGAAAGTACCTCCTGAAGGAGATTCTCCGCCAAGCGTAACAACACCACCATTTGAACAAACTGCCGTAAATGCATTAAGTGATACAGTTGGAGCAGTGTTCACGGTCATTGACTGCGTTGCAGAACCAAAACAACCGTTTGCATCTGTATAAGTGTAAGTAATTGTTTGTGTTCCACCGGCAGGATCAAACATTCCACCTGATACATTCGTCCCTGAGAATGAACCACCTGAAGGAGATTCCCCACCAAGAACAATCATACCATCGTTGTCACAAACAGCTGAAAACGGATCCAATGTAACAGTTGGAGCGGTATTTACTGTAATAACGGCATTCGATGAGTATGCACATCCGTATGGATCGGTGTAGTCGTAAGTGATGGTTTGTGTACCTGCGGAAGGGGCAAATGTTCCCATGGAAACTCCTGTTCCGGAATAACTTCCACCGGCCGGTGATCCTTCAACGAGAACGTATGGTGTGGTATTGCTGCAAAGCGCTGGCAAACCATTCAGTGAAGTTGGGTTTGGACCACAAACTGTGGTGATTGAATATGCTGATGAACCAGAACATCCGCTATTGTCACTTACGGTAACTGTAAAGTTGAATGTTCCTGTAGCTGTTGGTGTTCCTGAGATAGTACCCGAAGCAGATAACGTCAATCCCGGAGGTAAAGCTCCTGCCGTAACAGCGTAGTTTGGTGTACCAAGTGCTCCTGTTTGAGTCAATGATGTACTGTAAGCCGAACCTGCCGCTCCACCTGTCAAAGCTCCACTTGGAGTCATGGTAAACGACGGACAAACGTAAGGTGTATAATCCACCTGGTCAATTCCGATGTAATCCGAGTTTGTACCTGAAAGTCCTGCACTCGTTACAAAGTAACGGAAAGCAAGTCTTCCTGATGTTGGAGCAGGTAACCCGGAGATTGTTACCGTGTACATTGTCCATGTTGTAGGGTACACTCCAAGCGTCAAATTCGGGTTAATGGACAACAACAAAGTCGTATAATCACCGACTCCGGATCCGGTTCCTACGGATGTACTCGCACCGTTTGTACTCAAACGTACTTCCAAACGGTCTGCATAGGTATCGGGAGATGGTTTTCTGGTATAGAAGGTAAGCACATCACCGTTTCTGAATGTACGGTTTGGTGTCATTAACCAGTTACTGATTGTTCCGACATTTCCTGTATTGTTATAATTTGCTCCAATGTATGCATTTGCTGCACCGTTGTATGCGTCAAAAGGACCTCCGGCAGAAGTCGCATTTCCCTGGAACCAGCTTGTTGATCCCACTGCAACGCTGGCATTCGTCATCACCCATCCGTTCCCTGCTAATGTTGTAATGTCATTAAAGCTTTCGGAAAACGATTGAGCGATGGTATTTCCTAATGGCAATACCGCGCAAATACCTGCGACGATGATGCCTTTGAGTAAATTTCTTTTCATAAGGGTTTGTTATCGTTGTGTTTGGACTGTAAGTTGTTGTTCTACAAAGAGCAATTCATTTTGAAGAGTGATCTTGTTCTCCTGATTGGTACAGTTCGAAATGGCATTCATGAGAAGTACTTTGTATTCGTTATTCAAGCCTGTCAATTCTTCTTTCAATTGTGCCATGATAGCACGTGAAGAAGATACTGCTGCATCAATTTCAGTTTGTTTTTTGTTGATTTTGTCAACTTGTGCTTTTAACGAAGGTGTCGAAAGAACAATGTTCGGTGTAGAATGGGGGTTTTGAGACGATTGCTGAGCAAAACCTGCACTTGAAATCATCAGACAAATGATACCCGTGAGTAGCGATCTTTTTTTCATAGATAGTAATTAATTTATAGAGCGAAAGTACCAATTTTTCAAGGGATAGCCCCCGTGAATAATCCCGTTTTCATAACGTTTTTATATGCAAGGCGTGAAATGGAAAAGACCGCTGTCTGAAACAAACAGCGGTCTTACCGATAATCACGTCAATTAATTTTTTACCAATCGGATACTGAATGGTTGGTTGTTGTATTTTCCAGTCAACAGGTAAACACCTGTGTTATGATCTGTTATCGTTACCGAGACACTCGTTGCGTCAACTACTTCAATGTTATTTTCCACTAATTTACCGTTAAGATCAACTACGGTAAGGTGTTGCAATAACGCAGCATCTGTTACGGATACAACGAAGTTTCCTGAACCCGGATTCGGCGCTACAGTTACAAGAACGGATTCGGCTTCATTTACTCCCGCACAATCGTCCACGTTGATGATATCTGTTGCGGAACCTGAACATCCGTTTCCGTCAGTATAGGTATAGGTAATGGTAGAGTTACCCAATCCTGCTGTTGCCGGGTTGAATGAAGAACCTGATACTCCGTTTCCACTGTAAGAACCGCTAGCCGGACTTCCACCTGCAAGAGCAACCGCCGAGTTGTAAATACACAAGTCCGTTACCGTTAATGCAAGTGAAACATTTGGAGCTGTATTGACATTGAATACTCCTGTCGAGCTTGATTCACAAGCAGTACCAGGGTACACAGTGTAAGTAATGGTTTGTGTACCAACTCCCGGATCAAACATTCCTCCGCTGACTCCCGCTCCCGAATATACTCCTCCTGCAGGCATACCTTCCGTAAGTGTAATCGGTGAGTCATTGCTACACGCCGGAGTGAATGGATTCAATGAAGCAGTTGAAGACGCAGTTACAGTAACAGCTGTACTAGCCGTGTTTGTACATCCGTTTCCATCGGTGTAGGAATAAGTTACAGTTTGAGAACCGACACCCGGATCAAACATTCCTCCTGAAACACCAGTTCCTGAATACGTTCCACCGGCAGGTGAACCACCCGAAAGTGTCACTAAACCACCATTCTCACAAACATCAGCAATCGGATCCTGTGTTACGGCAGGTGCTGTGTTTACGTTAAACGGCTGGGATGTTGTACCTGTACACCCGTTAACATCGGTATACGAATAAGTAATGGTTTGTGTGCCGGAAGAAGGATCAAACATTCCTCCCGACACACCTGTTCCTGAGAATGTACCACCTGAAGGAGATTCACCACCAAGTGTTACAGGAGAATCGTTAGAGCAAACTGCTGTAAATGCACCGAGTGAAGGCGTTGGAGCAGTGTTTACTGTAAGTGTTTGTGCAGCCGAATTGAAACATCCGTTTCCGTCGGTGTAAGAATATGTAATTGTTTGAGTTCCTGAAGCAGGATCAAACATACCTCCTGAAACTCCGGTTCCTGAGTATGCACCCCCTGCTGGAGATCCTCCACTTAGTGTTACTGCGGCGTCGTTGGAACAAGCATCAGTAAATGTGCCTAGTGTTACTGTAGGAGCAGTGTTTACAGTGATCGTATTACTGGTTGAGTACGGACATCCGTAAGGGTCTGTGTAGTTATAAGTAATGGTTTGCGTTCCGGCCGAAGGACTAAACGCTCCCATCGAAACACCTGTTCCCGAATAGGTTCCACCTGCCGGCGAACCTTCGATCAATACATATGGTGTGCTGTTGCTGCACAGCGCAGGCAATCCGTTCAGTGTGGTCGGGTTTGCACCACACACTGCGGTAATGGAGTATGCGGTTGAAGCGGAACAGCCGCTCGCGTCAGAAACAGTTGTAGTGAAATTGAATGTGCCTGTTGCAGTTGGTGTTCCTGAAATAGTCCCATTTGTGGCCATGGTTAATCCCGGAGGTAAAGCTCCCGCAGTAACGGCGAAAGTTGGTGTTCCAAGAGCGCCGGTTTGACTAAGGGAAGAGCTGTAAGATGATCCGGCTGTTCCTCCGGTTAATGCTCCACCAGGTGTCATTGTAAACGAAGGACAAGTGTATGGTGTATAAACAACGTTGTCAATTCCGATATAGTCAGAGTTTGCTCCGCTTGGCCCACCGTTAGTTACGTAGTAACGGAATGCAAAACGTCCTGAAGTCGGAGCAGATAATCCTGAAACGGTAACTGAAAACTGCGTCCATGTTGAAGGGTACCCGGTTGTGGTAAGCGAAGGGTTAATGGAAAGCAGTAGGGTAGTGAAGTCACCAACTGCGACTCCTGTTCCCACATTCGTACTGGCACCGTTTGTACTCATTCGTACCTCCAGGCGATCCGGGTAAATTTGCCCAACGCCGTAAATTCTGGTATAGAAGGTGAGAACATCGCCATTTTTGATAGTTCTGTTTGGCGTAATCAACCACCCGTTAATGGTGTTGGCGCCGGATGTAAAGTTGTAATTAGCGGCAATGTATGCATTTGCCGCACCATTGTACGCATCAAACGGTCCGCCACCGGAAACAGCCGTTCCCTGAAACCAATTGGCAATCAATCCTACCGGAGTACTGTTGTTGTACATTGCCCAACCGTTCCCGGTCAACGTTGAAATGTTATCGAAGTTTTCTGTAAATGCCTGACTATTTGCCGAGCCAACAGCACAGATGGATAGTGCCAAACCGGCAACCAATCCTTTAATAGTAGATCGTTTCATATGATTTTATTTAACGTTGGTTAGGTGTACTTAACTGAGCGGATTGATCCGCAACAAATTTCATTTCCATGCTCAAGGCATTCTTTACTTCATCTGAAGTAGAAGTTGCGAATTCCTGTTTTAACAAACCGTTATAAGTTTCAAGAAGGGAAACTAGCTCTTGTTTGAGTTGGGCAAATTGTCCACGGGAAGAATTTTGAGCCTGAACGAGTTGAGTTTGTTTCTCGTTGATTTTTGTTACGTGTGTAGAAAGAGTAGAAATGTTTTCAATTGCCGCAGGCAACTGATGTTGCGCAGTGTTCTGTTGTGCAAATGCCGAAACCGACAGGGTCAAACAGAACCCGCCAACCAGTAGTAGTCGTCTTTTCATAAGTTATTAGGTATTAACGTATTATTCCAAGACGCAAAATTAGGGAAAAGGTGCACGGACATGCCTGGTAATGAACATTTACCGAGGAAGGTCGAATATCGCTGGCTAATTTGTCGAACGTTTAAGCCCTTTAGTCGACTAGCTTTCCGTAAAGATCGTAGTGGTCTGCCGAAGTAATTTGAATGTTAGCAAAATCACCGATTCTCAGATAGCCTTCAGATTTCTTAACGAGTACTTCATTGTCTACTTCAGGTGAATCAAATTCCGTTCTTCCGATGAAATAATCGCCCTCAACACGATCAAACAGAACCTTGAACGTCTTTCCGACTTTTTCCTGATTCAACTCATAGCTGATTCCCGATTGTAACTCCATGATAGCATCGGCGCGCTCACGTTTAACTTCATCCGGAACATCGTCTTCGAGTGTATATGCGTGTGTGTTTTCTTCATGAGAATAGGTGAAAATTCCAAGTCTGTCGAAACGCATACGCTCAACAAAATCATACATTTCCTGGAAGTCTTCTTCCGTTTCTCCGGGATATCCCGCAATAAGTGTTGTACGAATTGCAACTCCCGGAACTTTTTCACGAATGGTATTCACCAACGCTTCGGTTTTTTCACGGGTAATTCCTCGTCGCATCGACTGAAGAATTTTGGTAGATCCGTGTTGCAAAGGCATATCGAGGTAAAGACAAACGTTCGGGTGTTTGACCATTGCATCCAGAACATCCATTGGGAAGCCCGCAGGGAATGCGTAATGCAAACGAATCCATTCGATTCCTTCTACTGCTGCAAGCTGATCAAGTAATTCCGCAAGGTTTCGCTTTTTGTAAATGTCAAGTCCGTAATACGTAAGATCCTGCGCAATCAGCAGAATTTCTTTTACGCCTTGTGCTGCCAGACTTTTAGCCGAAGCAACCAATTGATCCATTGGTGTTGAAACGTGTTTACCACGCATCAATGGAATCGCACAAAACGAACAAGGACGATCACATCCTTCTGCAATTTTAAAGTAAGCGTAATGCGAAGGAGTTGTAAGCAAACGCTCACCAACCAATTCGTGCTTGTAATCTGCTTTAAGTGTTTTCAGCAAGCGAGGTAAGTCACGTGTTCCGAAGAATGCATCTACTTCCGGAATTTCCTGTTCAAGATCGTCTTTGTAGCGTTGAGCCAAACAACCGGTAACGTAGACTTTATCTACCAGTCCATCTTTCTTCGCATCTGCATACCGCAAAATCGTCTCAATGGATTCCTGTTTCGCATTGTCAATGAAACCACAGGTATTGATGATCACAATTTCAGAATCATCCTGCTGTGCTTCGTGTTCTACCTCGAATTTATTGGCTTTTAGTTGCGCCATCATTACTTCCGAATCGAAAGTGTTTTTGGCACAGCCTAAGGTAATTACGTTCACTTTGTTTTTACGCAGTGTTTTCGTCTTCATGTTCTCATTGGTTTCAAGACTGCAAAGGTAGTGCATTTCTTTTGTTCATTGGGAATGGATTGTGGAATGAATCTTGCAAACCAGTTGTTAGATAGTCTGAAATACTATTTTTGTTAAAAATCTTGCAGTATGAAAACAGTACTTATTTCCATCGGATTGATTGCGTTAGCGGCATGTGGAACAGCCAGAATTAAAGGTGATGGCGCGGGACAAACCATAGAATCGAAAAAGGTAATGAAAGGAGAACCGGCAGTATTGGGATACAGTAAAATCCAAATGGATTCGTTGCAGCCATTCACGATCAATGCAGCGAGTATTGAAGGAAATACACTAAACGTAACTGTACAATACACAGGCGGTTGCGAGAAACATTCGTTTAAGCTGGAAGGAAGTGAAGCGATTAGTAAGTCATTGCCACCGATTCGAAATATCCGCATTGTTCATACTGGTAAGCAGGACAATTGTAAGGCGATTGTGATTAAGAACCTGCAATTTGATTTATCAGAAGTTTCCTACAAGAAAGAGGAGGGAAGCGAAATTTACTTCAATCTTGAAGGTTATACAGAGAAATTGAAGTACACATATTCGACGAAATAATACGGAATATGCTGAATTTACCGCAGCATGCGCAGTGTTGTTGCGCTACCTAAGGAATAGTGCTAATGGGTGCTAACCCGGTTGAAATCCGCGGGATTGAGTTGAAAACAAAAATCCCCTCCGACACTGCGGAAGGGATCTGAATTATGCTTCTTCAACCCGATATTGAGATATTTCATTAGTATTTCGTTTTCTGACCAGCAGATAGATTCCCAGGAGAATAAACGGAATACTCAACAATTGTCCTGTATTTAAAGCCCAGGTTTCGTCGCGTTCTGTTTGACCTTCTTTGACGAATTCAACCAGGAATCGTGCAGACCATAGAAGTACCAGGAAAACTCCAAAAATGCGACCTTCAATCTTCCACCAGCCTTTCTTCCAGTAAAGGAACATCAGAATGGCGAAAATCGTAACGTAAGCCATTGCTTCGTACAATTGTGCCGGATGACGTGCAGGAATCATTTCCCATGGACATTCGACAAATTTGCAGTCTTCACGCATGAATTGAAATGCCCATGGAACATCGGTTTCGTGTCCTACAATCTCTCCGTTGGCAAGGTTTCCTAAACGAATGAAGGTTCCCGTGATTGCAATTGGAGCTGCAATTCTATCCAAAATCCATAAAACCGGTTGTTTCACAACATTTCGGGAATACAGCCACAAAGCAATCAACAAGGCAATAGCACCTCCATGACTGGCCAAACCACCTTCCCATACTTTGAAGATGGTCATCGGATGAGAAAAGTAGCCTTCCACTTTTACTCCGTATTCGTTCACATGATCCCAATACGGGCCATAGAACAGTACGTGCCCCAAACGTGCTCCGACAATTGTTGCAACGATAACGTAAATCAACAGTTTATCCAGCTTTGCATCGGGTACAAGTTCTTGCCTGAACATGCGTCTGATAACAAAGAATCCAATGACTAAACCGGTTACGAATAAGATTCCGTACCAATTTGGGGTGGAATAACCTTCAATGATTTCAGGATTAAAATCCCATTTGATAGCTCCTAGCACAAGATTGAATTTTGAGAAGGAAAATTAGTCATTTTCTTTGCTCGTCTGCAACAATAAATGTCCGGCTCTGCCTTTTTTGAACATTGCATTGCTGTTATTCAATCCTTTACGTAGTGCTTTTTGTTCTTCCAACGGAAGATGTGTAATATCCTGACAGTTTGTGCTGCAGCAGTTTTCGAATTTGCTTTTACACTCGTCGCACTGAATAAACAGCAAGTGACAAGCCTCATTTGCACAGTTGGTATGTGTATCGGCAGGTGCTCCACATTGGTGACAATTTGCTACGATATCGTCGGAAATACGCTCACCGCGACGCTCATCGAATACGAAGTTTTTTCCAATGAACTTGTTTTCAAGCCCCTGTTCGTTACAATCGTTGGCGTACTTGATGATACCACCCTCTAACTGGTGAACGTTGCTGAATCCGCGGTGCTTGAAATAGGCCGAAGCTTTTTCGCAACGGATTCCGCCGGTACAGTACATTACAATATTCTTGTCCTCGTTACCTTTCAAATACGTTTCTTCAATGTGCGGCAAGGAATCACGGAACGTATCAACATCGGGTAGGATAGCGCCTTTAAAGTGACCAACTTCGTGCTCGTAATGATTCCTGAAATCGATCAGAATGGTCTCCGGATCAGACGTAAGTTTGTTGAATTCATCCGCCTTTAAATGCTTACCGATGTTTGTTACGTCAAATGTTTCATCGTTTAACCCATCTGCAAGGATCTTATTTCTTACTTTGATTTTCAACTTCAGGAACGGGAATTCCGCACCTTCTTCTTCCACCGCGACGTTCAAACGAACACCATCCAAAAAATCGATGCTATACAAATCAGATCTAAACTGATCCAGATTGTTTGTCGGAACTGAAATTTGAGCGTTGATCCCTTCGTTCGCGACATAGATTCGTCCCAATACATTGCTTTTTTCTAGCAATTGGTAGAGGTAGTCCCGGAACAATTGAGGGTTTGCGATTTTGGCGTATTTGTAAAAGGAAATGGTAACAAACTCATGGCCAGCTTCACGCAGGCGTTGCTCCAATTCCTCTTTGCTGTAAGTATTCCACAGTTGCATGCTATGTATAATTTTTAGTAAAGAGTGGTGCAAAGTTAAGACTTTAGTACAAAAGACAAAAGACACAGGACTTAAGACGTGTTTTGTCTCGGGTCTTGTGTCTTCAGTCTCTAATGTCTTTCTCAGTTTTTGCCGAGAAGTCGGCTGCTTAATTCCGGGAATCGGATGAAAGCAGTGATGATTACGAGTCCTTCGAAAACGCAGGCGAACATCGGCATATTGTCGTGTTCAACATGCGTTGCGATCGCACCGCCAAGATAGGCGGAAAGTAAAATTGTTCCCAGAACACCTGTTCGTGGAATCAGGAACAATACTGCGCAGAGAATTTCAAGAACTCCAACTATTAGTGGTTCGTTACCGGTCAGTCCCATTTTCGGAAAATTCTTCGCGTATTCCGGAATCATTCCAAGTTTAGCCGGAGCACTTGCCACAACCATAAATAATACAATCAATACGGATAATACCCATCCGCTAATTTTACGTGCTTTGCTCATAGTGTTTGTTTTTAAGTTAGCGTAATAAAGATAAATCTTTAGGAGAAAAATGGAATGAAGAAGAGAATATATGCAAAAAAAAGAGGACTTCACGATCCTCTTTCCTTTGAATTTTTTCAGGCTTTTATTTGAACAATTCCGTCATCACCTTACCCTGACTGGTAGGCATTTCGAAGCCCATCATGTAGGCAATTGTTTTTGAAATATCGATTTGTTCACCGTATTTTTCAATTTTCACGTTCTTCTTGAAATCAGGCCCCATTGCCAATAAAGCAATGTGTCTGCATCCTTCACAACCATCGCCATGTTCGGCATACCCCTGCTTGTGTCCGTCAAGGTGTCGACCATGATCATTGGTCATAATAAGTGTGGTTTTGTTGCGCATTTTTTCGTTGCTTTGAATGGCTTGCCACATCGTGTTGATGTACCCATCAATGTTCTTAATGCTCAACAAATATGCGTCCCAGTCTTTCGAATGTGCATACGTATCTGCAGCAAGGAAATTTACAAGCATCAATCTTGGTGGTTTTGTTTTAAACAAGTCCAATACTTTATTTAAAGTAGGAACATCCGGCCCGTATTCAGAACTATTTCCATTTGGCCCGCAGTACGTTGAAGGCATGTACATGTTCCACCATTTTTTGTCTTTGGTATTCCCCAGAATCTCTAGTTTCCCTTTACTTGCAACAATGTATGCATCAGTCTTATCAGCGTTTTTTCCTTTGATGTAATACTGGAACATAGATGGCTTTTTGGGTAACTCTAATCCAGCGTTCGAAATGGATTGATAAAAGCCAGTTGTGATTGCCGTGTGACCAGCATTTGTATAGGTCGGTCCGTTATTTCGGAAGTCAGGAAGAAACACTCCTTCCTTCATCAATTCTTTTCCTAAATGGGGTACATGTGAATACGTTGAATCACCAAATGTCTCGGAATAACGAGGTCCATCCATAATGACAACAACGAAGTATTCGGATTCAAACTTTCTGGTTGGATCAACTTCTGCTTTCTTAGGCGGAAGATTATAGGAATAGGTAGCGAAGAGAGCAAGAGATAGTAGAAAAACCGATAAAAATCTGATCATAAGGGGAATTTGATGGATCGAAAATAGTCATTTTTTGGATAACTTAGGTTCGTAGGGCTCGTAACCTTTTGTACTTTCGGGCATTCAATACTATGAAATACTCAGACGTATGAAACATGTGTTACTCCTGTTTTCGGTTGGATTTTTTTCTACCGTTTTTGCTCAAAAAGAGACTGATTTCTGGTACTTCGGAAGAAATGCCGGAATGCAATTCACGGAAAATGGACCGGTTGCATTGGAAAACGGAGCCTTATCTACCGACGAAGGTTGTTCTGTAATCAGTTCTAAGGAAGGAAAACTGCTGTTTTATACAGATGGAATTACTGTTTGGAATTCCAGTCATAAAGTGATGCTTAATGGCGCAGGAATGCTGGGAGATCCATCTTCAACGCAATCCGGAGTTTGTATTCCGAGACCAAAACATCCCGGGGAATATTACCTGTTTGCGGTTGCAGCTACAGGAAAGGAAGCAGGAATCACCTATTCATTAATCGATACAAGGATGAATGGTGGTTTGGGACAGGTTTCAGCGACAGAGAAAAATGTTCAGTTAGCCACTCCGGTTACTGAGAAAATGACAGCAGTTCAGCACCGAAACGGAACCGATATTTGGGTAATTGCACACCGCTGGATGTCGGATGAATTTATTGCATTTCTGGTGACTGAAACAGGGGTAACGAAAACCCCGGTTACTTCGAAGGTGGGGCGCATTCACGATGGAGGAACATTGAACACTCAGGGATATATGAAAGCAAATCCTGATGGAACCAACCTTGCTTTGGCGTTGGAAGAAACCAATTGGATGGAAATGTTCGATTTCGATAATTCGACTGGTAAAGTGAGCAATCCAATCTCCGTGAAACTGCCGGATCAGTCGTATATCTATGGCATCGAATTTTCGCCGAATGGATCCCTGCTTTATGTTTCTGCAGCGGGGACAGGGCAAATTTATCAGTTCAACCTTCAAGCAGGAAACAATGAACTGATTCAGAAGTCACAAACGTTGATTGGACAATCCGCGAACAAGGAATGGATCGGTGCATTGCAAATTGCCAAAGACGGCAAAATCTATTTCCCAATTTACCATACTTCTTACATGGGCACCATTGAACACCCGAATGTGGTGGGCGTGGGTTGCGGCATGAAACTGAATACCGTCGAACTTGCCGGAAAACAATGTACGCTTGGTCTACCTACCTTCACTCAAAGTTTCTTTGAAAACACGAAGACAGCAACGGTAACATACTTCAATGGAACGAACGTGAAGAAAGGTCAGAAGCTTGTGTTGAAAAACGTGCAGTTTGATTTCGCTAAATCAACATTGAAGGAAAGTTCCTATACGGATTTGGCGAAGGTGGTAACATACATGAAAGCCAATCCTACGGTCAAGATTGCACTGTACGGACACACAGACAACATCGGAAATAAAAGCTCTAACCTCACGCTATCAACAAGTCGTGCAAATGCAGTGAAAGATTACCTGATTACAAAAGGAATCAAAGCGGATCGCATTCAAACCAAGGGTTTCGGGAGCTCTGAACCAATTTCTTCCAACAGTACGGATGCAGGAAGAGCGCTAAATAGGAGAGTGGAGTTTGTTGTTTTGTAATTCAAAATTCAAAATGATTGAATTCAAAAATAGTATCGCCGGAATTGTTGTAGTAGGATGATGGGTATAAGGAGAATATTGCTTATTGGACTTGTATTATTTGCGAATGTTGATTGCTTTAGTCAGCAATTGATAAACGCCCAACACAGAAGAAGGCATGCATTGTTTACGTTAATGTGTGATGCAGATTCCATGATTGTTTACATTGGGAAATTCAAAAGCTACGATTTTCAAAGCGATGGGAATTGTGTTCGAGTGAATAAAAAGGAGATTTACACCGAAGGAGATACTGTTAATACGCTGAACTTCAGTAATGCTAACTCTTCGAGCGATAGCAGCGATTTCCTGATATTACGACACAATCAAATATTGAAAATCAGAGTTCTCCCCAGAGAGTGTATTCGTTTTGGGCGAACGAAGAAACTCTTGATTTGTCTAACAATTAACGGAGAAAATAAAGAGGTTTACTCACGATGGTACAAGCATAGGTTTAAATTTCTTGCACGACTGATTAATCATAGATCATTACCGGATTTTGTGATATTGAAGCAAGAAGATTAAGCCCAAGATCAAATGCAAAATTGAAAATGGAGGATTGAAAAGAGTCTGACTTAAAGTGAGTGCTGCGTGCTTTTCAATTCTCCATTTTCAATTATGATCTTTCCACTACCTCCATCAATGTGCTCACACCGATTCTATTCCATGCATTGATCGTGATAATTGCCATAATAATTTGTGCAACCGTGTTTGGATCAAATAACTTCAGCGCTTTTTGGTAGGTTTCTTCGGTTAGACCGTGTTGGCTGATCAACGTAATTTCTTCTGTCATTGCCAGAATCACACGTTCCTCTTCGGTAAAAAGAGATGTTTCGCGCCATGCACTGATCAGAAAAATACGTTGTTGCGTATCCCCGTATTTGAGTGCATCGTGTGTATGCATGTCAATACAGTAAGCACAACCATTGATTTGTGAGGCTCGGATTTTAATCAGTTCCTGGTGTGTGTGTGAAAGAGAGGTTTTACTGACATATCCAGCTAATCCATACATTGCCTTTTGTGCGTCCGGTTCCAGTTCCGGAATGCTAATGCGTTTGTTCATGTTTCGTGTATTTGTGATTACGAAACAAAGGTCTGGAGTTAATCTCCGGAAAATCTTAAACTGGTTTAAGAAACGATTTTTGCGCGTAATTCACTCAGGTATTCCGGTGTGATTCCCAGATACGAAGCGAGCATATATTGTGGTACGCGTTGCACAAATTCAGGAAAGCTACCGTAAAAATGACGAAACTGTTCTTCGCGTGAGAAATCCTTGTGGTATTTATTCCGCATTTGGGATGCTGCGTGTGCCGTTTGATGCACCATTCGAAAGTACCGTTCCATTTTCGGATGAGCTTCGAGCAGACGTTCCTGATCAGTGAAAGAAAGTGCCAGAGCGGTTGTGGACTCAATAGCCTGAACATAGAATTCTGAGTTCTTTTGCTGCTGGAACGAGAAATAATCTGAAATCCACCAGTTCTCAATGGCAAATTGAACGGTTTTCTCAACACCTTTTTCATCCAGAAAATACATGCGCAGAATCCCTTTCTCTACGAAGTAGTTGTACTTGCACAGCTTCCCTTCTTCCTGTAGAATTTCCTTCTTTTTTGCTGTAAATTCAGTGAAATACGACAACACGGATTCAAGCTCTTCTTCTGAGAGAGAAATGAACTTAGCTATGTGTTGTTTAAGATTCATTTAATTGATAATTGATAATTGATAATTGAGAAGAGGAGACGTGTTAAGAGGTTGATAGGCGTACTTTTCAATTCTCATTTTCCATTCTCCATTTTCCATTTTCAATTCTGCTTATCCGTGCATCGTTTCCTGTTTTCCATACTTGTCCATCAATGTCGCTTCAAACTCCAGGAATTGTTGCCAGCGTTTGTCTACATCGATACCTTCACCGTATTTTCTGGCAAAGTTCAGGAAGGTGATATAATGACGGGCTTCGCTTTCCATTAAACTGCGGTAGAACACCCGTAAATCTTCATCGTTGATTTGTTCCGATAATATCTTGAACCGTTCGCAGCTTCGGGCTTCAATCATAGCAGCAAAGAGCAACTGATTCACCATGTGCGATTTCTTCGGGTTGCCCGAGTGTGCCATTTTCAGGAAGTCCAGAAGATCATGCACGTACGGATCCTTTCGCTCGAAACCGAGTTCGTAACCACGTTCCAGAATTTTATCATGAACCATTCCGAAATGCATCATTTCCTCCTGACAAATTTCGGTCATCGCCTTTACCATATCCGGAAATTGGGGATACTGTACAATGATGGAAATTGCATTACTCGCGGCTTTTTGTTCACAGAACGCATGATCTGTAAGAATTTCCTCGATATTCTTCTCAACGATATTCACCCAACGTGGGTCAGTCGGTAATTTCAGTCCAAGCATTAACCAGAATTTATTTCTCTGCAAAGTTCTACATTTCTTGAAAATCGTTCGGTAGTTTTGTGAAAAAGATGTTTCATGAAGAAGTACGTTCTCCTGATTGTGGCGTTATTCGCTGTTAATGCTCAATTGAAGGCGCAGAAAGATGCTCCTAAACTGGTAGTTGGAATTGTAGTAGACCAGATGAGTTACGATTACCTGTATCGCTTTTATCCGCAATTCGGTAAAGACGGCTTCAAACGATTAATGGATCAGGGGACGAATTTCAGAAACGTGAATTACAATTATGTTCCAACATACACCGGACCTGGTCACGCCTCGATTTACACAGGAACAACTCCTGCGAATCATGGAATTGTGGCGAACGATTGGTACTATCGGGCATTCGAAAGAGACGTGAATTGTGCAGAAGACACTACTGTGTTCACGGTGGGTGCAGATTCGGATAAGGGACAATGTTCACCTCAATTTTTACGTGCAAATACAATTACGGATCAATTGAAATTAACGTATCCGAACGCGAAGGTAGTTGGTGTTTCCATCAAAGATCGCAGTGCTATTTTTCCGGCAGGACATTTTCCAAATGGAGCATACTGGTACGATTACAGAAGCGGAAGGTTTATTACCAGTACATACTACACGAATGAATTGCCATCCTGGGTAAGTCAGTTCAAAACGTCGCACCCAATTGAAAGCTACCTGGGAAAAACATGGGAATTGTTGAAGGATCCGGCAGTTTATACCAGTCAAACCGACAACTCACCATACGAAGTATTGATAGGGGGGAAGACCACTCCGACATTTCCGTATGGCTTCTCCGATAAACCAATCGATCAGCAATTGGAATTGTTTACAGCAACTCCGTTTGCAAATACCTATTTGACAGATTTTGCGCTTGCCGCGTTGGATGGTGAGCAAATGGGGAAAGATGCAACTACGGATTTTCTTGCCATTTCCTATTCTACACCAGATATCGTTGGACATGCATTCGGACCTTATTCTATGGAAGTAGAAGACATTTACTACAGACTGGATCAGGACTTGTCGAACTTGCTAAAACAACTGGACATGAAAGTCGGAAAAGGGAAGTATGTGGTATTTCTTACTGCCGATCACGCTGTGGTTCCTGTTCCGCAATTCCTTACGGATCATGGATTGCCTGGGGGTTACCTGATCAAAGATGTACGAATGGATTCGCTAATTGCGGATTGCATCGCTGAATTTCAGATTGATCCGATTCTGGAAGTGACCAACAATAACATCTACCTGAAAGAAGAATTTCGGGATCATGAAAGTACCGCTGCAATTATTGCATTCATTGAAAAGAAGGTTGAGCTTTGGCCGGAAGTAAAAGCGGTTTATTCAAAAGAAGAATTAACCAATGTTCCGTCTGATGTCTGGCAGCAGATGGTAGCTCTGGGATACGATAAAGAGCGCTCCGGTGAATTGATCTTTCTCCTTCAACCAGGGTATCTATCGAAGTCTACAGAAGATGGTGTGCACAAAGGAACGAGCCACGGTTCATCCTTCAATTACGATACACATGTTCCGGTTTTAATGTACGGAATGGGAATCAAAGCACAAGATGTATTTACACCGTATAATATTGTTGATGTGGCGGCTACGTTAGTCCACATTTTGGATGTTCAGCGTCCGAATGCGATGATTGGCGAACCAATGCTGGAAGCACTGAGCGGAGGGAGGAAATAACTTTTTGAGCTAAGGATATAGTTGTCGGAATCTTACGATTTTCTAAAGAAGGAAGGGAATTGGCTTATTCCCTCCGAAAGACTGAAAAAAAACATTAACGATTTGTTCATCTTACAAGAAAAGCCCTCTCACAATGTTCTCGTGAGAGGGCTTTTTTATCAACGGATGGTCCGGTTTACTGAAGTCGAAGTACCCAGATTTTAGGGTATGTTTCAGTGAATAAGTTTTTGTAAGCGACTGCCTCAGCTTCGTTAGTTGTATAGAAGATGAAGACTTCCCTTAATTCGTTATTCTTGTTGAAGAGAATCTTCGTTTCGGTTTGTCCTTGTGCAATACAAGTTGCATGTTGACGGTAAGCATTTGATTTCACACCGAATGCTCCAACCACAACATAGTAACCAAGTGGTGCCGAATCCAGCGATTGCTCAACCGTGTGAGTATCCGGAGAGAAATGTTCAACGCGATAGTTCTCCGCTTTTCCAAGGTTGATTCCACTTGCAGTGGTTTTTTCCTCTGGCTGGAACGGTGTCTTCTCAATTGCTTCCTGAAGTTCCTTCACGTCAGTTTTGATGGAGTCATGAACCTCTTCGTTTTTCAATAGTTCTTCCTCCGTTTTTCTCAAACGCTCAGTAAGGTCTTCCGTTTCTTTTTTCAGCTGATCAATTTCCGCTTGCTGGCGTTCGCTTTCACTTTCAGCAGTTGCCATACGCTCATCCATTGCAGCATTCCATTCTTTTTGTTTACGCCATTTTTCACCCAAATGGTAAATCAGTACAAATTCAGAAGAACGTTTACTGTAATTGGAAACCTGTCCGATAATGATGTCCTGAGAATATCCGGCACTAAGGTTCTTGTAACGTATTCCTGCACAAACCGAAACAGCGTAATTACTGTGGTACGACAACCCGATCCAACCCAGTTTCTTGTAATCGACTATCGCATTGAAATCCCATTGCACCGGAGCACCTTTAACAGCCCGAACCATTACAAGCGGGTATGCAATAAGTCCCTGACTTTCATTCAAAGTAAAATCATAACGCAAAGTTCCGCGGAAATGGCGTGTGTTATTGTAAATGATACTTGTTCCGGTATTGTCTGTAAAATCCGGTTGTTTGATTAACAATTGAGGAATCGCAATTCCTGCCTGAAGCGAATTCCAGCGGTATCCTAATCCGATATCTGCATTGAAAACTGTTCTGTTTTGACGCGTACTGAACAAAATAGGATCATTGGGATCAACCACCATTGCCTTTTCGTAGTCAACAGTGTTATTTTGGACTCCCGCTGCAACACCCATGGTCAGGTAGTGTTCACCTGAAAAGTGAACTGCATAGGAATAATTTGCCATTGCACTTGTTCTTGAAAGCAAATCCGTTTGATCATGGAATGCAATCAATCCCAGTCCAATATTAGCCCCCACTTTTCCGTCAATTGACATGTAACTGGTTTGTGGGCCGCCTTCCAGTCGTGCATATTGACTACGATGAGAAAGGAAGATTTGTCCGTACTCGTCAACTCCTGTAAAAGCCGGGTTGACAGTAAACATATTCGTGAAGTACTGGCTGCTGAAAGGCAACTGTTGAGCTGTGCCACTTCCGATGAAGCCGAAAACTGCTAGAATCGTTAATGTATATATTGTTTTCATGGTGAGTCTTGTTTAGTTGTTATTTCTTGCTTCGAAGAATAGTTACCGCCCCTTTGTATTCCACATCCGAATTTTCAAAAGCAATGAGGTAATAGTAAGTTGCTTCCGGAAGTTCTTTTCCGCCGCGTGTACCATCCCAGGAATTGTCATAAGCATCACTTTCGTAAACTACTTGTCCTTCTCTGTTAATTACAGTGACTTGTGTATTCGGGTAATTCGCGATTTCAGGAATTTCCCACGTGTCATTATAACCATCACCGTTCGGTGAGAACAAATTCGGTACAAAAACACTGTAATCCGTGTCCACGAAAATGGTAAGACTATCTGTGTCCATACAACCGTTGATGTCGGTTACCGTAAGCACATAAGTTGTAGTTTGCGTAGGATTTGCCGTTGGGTTGTAGATCGTTGAATCGGAAAGTCCCAGAGATGGTGACCATGTCCAATTGGTGATTGCAACACCTGTTGCTGACAAGTCTGTGCTGTTTCCGATACTGATTGTCTGATCTGGTCCTGCAAACGCATTGATAGAAGGATTGATTCCGTATGGAAGCACGTTGATTGTAAATGTAGCAGTATCAGTAATTACGTTGGTACAACCCGGACCGGAAGTTGCGATCAGGTTAACCGTAATCACGGAGTTGGTATCTGCTAATGTTGTTTGGTAGGATGGAGTTAAAGTTCCTGTTCCGTTCAGCGTTCCTGATCCGTCGTGTGACCATGAGAACGTTCCATTGTCTACTGAAGCCCCATTAACAGGAACCGAGTTTCCATTTGCACAAACCGTTGCCGTTCCACTCAAGTTGGCAACCGGGTCCGGAAGAACAGAAATTGTTACAGTACCGTTAGCAGTAGCTGGTGCACATGTATTGGAACTTGTCACAATAAAAGGAATCTGAATAGTTGTTCCTGCCTCACCGCTTCCCGGAACGTAAGTTGGCGTCGAAGTTCCACTGTTTAGTAATTGTCCTGTTCCGCTATAATTCCACGAAGTAATGGTTGCATTACTCAGAACAATTCCTGAAATCAATGCCGAATCCATGGAACAAATTGTCCAGTTCGGAACACTAACAATCGCCGGAAGAGAATCAATACTTACCTGAACAACCGCCGCTGTATCCGAACAAATACCATTACTTACAATTCTTCTGAAGTAAACATATGGATCGGAAAAACTTGCGGTTCCGGTATAGTTTGAGGTATTATTGATTCCTGCTGCAGAAGAGAAAGGTCCAGCCGCAGCAGTAGCAGATTCCCACAGGTAAGTGTATGGGTTCGAAGAACTGCTTAGGGCACCCCCGACAAGCGTGAAATTACTTTCTTCACAAACCGTTGTATTGTTTCCACTGGTGTTTCCTGTAATCGGAGCGGCAACTTCAATGTTTCCTACAACAATGTTGCTTCCACACCCTCCAACTGCAGAAACCGTATAGAAAAATGCACCGTTTACTGTTGGTGTTCCTGAAATGGTTAACGTATTAGGACTTCCCGGAGTATAAGTTGCTGTAACACCGTTTGGTAAGTCATTGGCAACAACCGGTCCTCCCACATCGTAAGTAATCGTACTGATTGCGTTTCCAAGACAGATCAATTGATCATTGGAGTAAATAGGAGAAGTCAATGTAATCTGAGAACTTTGAACGAAGATCGTTCCGCTCGCAGACGCCGGAGCACATGTTCCACCGGTTGAAGTAACTGTGTAAGGAAAAGTTCCTGTTACTGTTGGTGTTCCTGTAATAGAAAATGTACCCGCCGAGTAACTTCCTGTTACACCTGATGGTAATCCGGTAACTGTTGCTCCTGTAGCACTTCCTCCAATGGTGTAGCTGATCGTCGTCATTGCTGATCCCATACAAACCGTTTGGTTGTCGGTTCCAACCGCTGAAGATAAGGTTACCGTAGGTGTTGGCTCAGAAACAATTGTGCCGGAAATACTTGCCGGAGCACAAACTCCTCCGGTAGTTGTAACGGTGTAGTTGAACGTTCCTGAAACAGATGGTGTCCCGGAAATTGTTACTGTTGTTCCTGCAACGCTACCTGAAACACCTGCCGGAAGTCCGACAAAGTTTGCTCCTGTAGCACTTCCGCCAATAGTATAAGTAATTGTGGTAATTGGCGTGTTTTCACAAATTGTCTGATTATCTGTTCCTGCCGCTGAACTCAACACGATAGTTGGAGTTGCATCTATCTGAATGATTCCTGTTGCTGTTGCCGGTGTACAAGGACCTCCTGTAGTGGATACAGTGTAGTTAAACGCACCACTCACAGTTGGTGTCCCACTGATGGTAAATGTCCCGGCAGCGAAACTTCCGGTTACTCCTGAAGGCAAGCCACTGACAGTTGCACCTGTAGCACTTCCTCCGACTGTATATGTAATGTTCGTAATTGCAGATCCCTGACAAACAGTTTGGTTATCTGTTCCGGCAGCAGAAGACAATACAATAGTTGGTAACGGAGATACTGTAATGGTGCCCCCGATGTTTGCAGGAGCACAAACACCACCGGTTGTAGTTACCGTGTAATTAAATGTTCCGACAACCGTTGGTGAGCCTGAAATAGTAACAGTTGTTCCGGCAACACTACCCGTGACACCAGCAGGAAGCCCCGAAAAGCTGGCTCCGGTTGCACTTCCTCCTAAAGTATAGGTAATGGAAGTAATCGCAGTATTTTGACAAACCGTTTGGTTATCGGTTCCTGTAGCTGAACTTAGAACAATTGTTGGGGTTGCATCAATTTGAATGACACCAATTGCTGTTGCCGGAGCACATGGACCTCCGGTTGTATTGATCGTATAATTGAACGTTCCTGTAACAGTCGGTGTTCCGCTAATGGTAAACGTTCCTGCTGCAAAGCTGCCTGAAACACCAGATGGAAGCCCGGATACAGATGCTCCCGTAGCGCTTCCTCCAACTGTATAGGTAATGTTTGTAATTGCAGATCCCTGACAAACGGTTTGATTGTCTGTTCCGGCTGCCGATGATAATACAATTGTTGGTGCCGGTGATACTGTAATGGTTCCGCCAATGTTTGCCGGTGTACAAACGCCACCTGTTGTTGTGATGGTGTAATTGAACGTTCCGATAGCCGTTGGAGATCCGGAAATGGTTACGGTTGTTCCTGCAACACTGCCTGAAACACCTGCCGGAAGTCCGGCAAAGGTTGCTCCCGTAGCACTTCCGCCTAATGTATATGTGATGGATACGATAGGGTCGTTTTGACAAACTGTCTGGTTATCTGTTCCCGCAGCGGAGCTCAATACAATCGTTGGCAATGCATCAACCTGAATGGTTCCTGTTGCCGTTGCCGGTGTACAAGGACCTCCTGTAGTGGATACAGTGTAGTTAAACGTACCGCTCACTGTTGGTGTCCCACTGATTGTAAATGTTCCGGCAGCAAAACTCCCGCTTATTCCCAGTGGAAGTCCGCTTACACTCGCACCGGTAGCACTTCCGCCAATGCTGTACGTAATAGTAGTGATTGCTGATCCCTCACAGACAGTTTGATTGTCAGTACCTGCTGCTGAAGAAAGCGTGATTGTCGGGGCAGGTGAAACAGTAATTGTGCCGTTGAAAGTTGCTGGAGTACAACTTCCTCCTGAGCTGGTTACAGTATAATTGTATGTACCCGGAACCGTTGGAGTTCCTGAAATTATAAAGTTTGAAGCTACCATTGATCCGGAAACGCCCGGAGGTAATCCTACTACACTTGCTCCTGTTGCCGAACCTCCTACACCGATGCTAACGGAAGTAATCGCGGTGTTTTCACACACAGTCTGATTGTCTGTTCCCGCAGCGGAGTTTAACGTCAATGTTGGCAACGGATCAACAGTGATCAGTCCATTCAGCGTAATCGCCGGACATGAACTTCCTGTTGTTGAAATGGAGTAGGGAAACGAGCCGGGCGTTGTAGGTGATCCGGTAATACTTGTAACGTTACCTGCTGTGGATGCCGTGACACCGCTTGGTAAACCGGTAACGTTTGTTCCGGTAGCTGAACCACCGAAAGTATAATCAATAGTTGTTATGGGGTTATTCATACAGACTGTCTGGTTATCCGTACCCGCAGCTGATGTTAATACTAGAGTTGGTGCCGCCTGAACGGTTATTGTTCCGTTAACGGCAACAGGCGCACAGTTTCCTCCGGTTGAGGTAACCGTGTAATTGTAAATTCCTGCTGTAGTTGGCGTACCGGAGATAGACGCCGTTCCTCCGAAAGCAGAAGGTGTAAAAGAACCGTTTACGCCTGCAGGCAGTCCGCTGAACATGACCCCTGTTGCGCCGGTTAAGTTATATGTAATCACCGGACTCAACGGAAAGTTTTCACAAACCGTTTGGTTGTCGGAACCTGCTGCTGAAGTCAGTGTGAGCGACGCATTGTTCACAACGGTAATGTATGCATTCTTGATTTCCGTATCACTGGAAACACCGTTGGTTACTGTTAAAATAACCGTATATGTTCCCGGAGTATTGTACGTAATAATTGGATTCTGTAATGAAGAGGTTTGTCCGGAGCCACCATCGATGAACGTCCAGGACCAGCTTGTCGCACCCGTAGATGCGTCAGTAAATTGAACACTTCCACCGACACACACCGCTTGGGGCGTGGCAGTGAAGTCCGCAACAACCTGTGCCGATAATAGCGCGGACTGAAACAGGAAGAATAAGAAGAGTAGCTTTTTCATGTGAAGGTAATTTAAAGTGTGCGAAAATCCAGGCAAGACGAAGCCCTGTTCCCGTAAAGGAACTGTATGCCAGGGTGAATGATTTTAGCAGGGAATTGGGTAAAGCAGAAGCACTGCAACAAAAAAGGCATTGTCACATAGAACTTCAGAAAGCTCAGGTTTCAACCTCGAAAGACGACTAAATCATTCGATGGTTAACGATAAATAACCCGTAAGTAGTGTTGAGAAATTTATCCAGCTAAATAGTGTTCATTAATGTTAATAAATCAACCTGTCAAGTAGACAGGAGTAGTACTAGTTGGTAGCATAGTTTTCGCATTTAGTTTGCTTAATGTACAAACTAGGAATTTCATATCCAAGAAAAAAATAAACATTTTTTGGTAATATGTAATTTTTTTTGTACAAAATCGACAGGTAATCAACTGGTTTATTGATTGTTATGAATTGAACATTTAACAACCTTTTTTTTGATTTTATCTACCTAAATAGGGGTATAACGGAGAATAATGTCCGAAAATTTTACCACGGCCACGCTGCGAAAAACGATCGAAAAGCCACTTTTTTTTAAAATCAATCGGCGTTGTTTCCTGGATGCTAAATTGCATGAAAAGGGTCTTGATTTATAGCCAACTAAGACTTAAAAGACATTTGGTTATTGTTGCGGTAAACGGATTAATTTTGATCTTTTATGGAAGAATCTTCAAAAAAAATAAAAATCCGCTTGCATTTCTTCAGAATATAGCTACTTTTGTGTCCCCGAAACGCTTGCATTATTAAGGGCGCAAGGGAAGAGTTGAACGAAACTCTGAAAAATTGAAATAGATTATTTGGTACCTCAGGTACTGTAATAATATGCGGATGTGGTGAAATTGGTAGACACGCTAGACTTAGGATCTAGTGCCGAGAGGTGTGCGGGTTCGAGTCCCTCCATCCGCACTTAGAATGGTCTCAGTTTATTGATGACCATTTTTTGTTTAAACAAATTAAGAAAAGCAGAATGAACGTAGTACGTCAAGATGTGAATGCAGAAACAGCTTTGTTAACAGTAACTGTTACTGCAAATGACTATCAGGGGAAGGTTGCAAACTCTCTTGAGAAATACCGTAAACAAGCTAAAATTCCCGGATTCCGTCCAGGGAAAGTTCCAATGGGACTTGTTCAGAAACAATACGGTAAAGCTGTGTTGGCTGAGGAAATGAATAAGTTGGTTTCCGATGCATTGTACGAATACATTCAGAATGAAAAATTGGAAATCCTTGGAAATCCAATTCCGAAAGAAGATGTTGAAGTAAAAGGAGATTTCGACCATCCGGGAGATTTTGAATTTACTTACGAAATCGGTTTCTCTCCGGAAATCAAAGTTGATCTTTCAGCGAAATCAAAATACGATTACGTAAAAGTGAAAATCGACGCTAAATTGATCGATAAACAAATCGAAGATCTTACTCGCCGCTACGGAAAATTAACTTCTGTTGAAGAAGTAGGAGCGAAGGATATGATCCTTGCTCAGTTCGTAGAATTGAACGAAGACGAATCAATTAAAGAAGGAGGAATTCTTAACTCTTCCACTACGTCAATGGAATTCGTTGAAGATAAAGCAGCGAAGAAGTTGTTGACAGGGAAGAAAGTTGGTGATTCTGTAGTAATCAAAGCTTCTGCAATTACACGTGGCGATAAAGATAAAGCTGCAATGTTGGGTGTTTCCGAAGCGGATTTGGCAAACCACACTGACTTGTATAAAATGACGATCAACGACGTGAAGCGCATGGAGGCCGCGGAGTTGAATCAGGAATTGTTCGACAAATTGTTCGGTGAGGGAGCAATCTCTTCTGAGAAAGAACTAAGAGATCGTATCGCTACTGATTTGGAACAAATGTTCAGCAATGATTCTGATCGTTTGTTGACGCGCGCTGTATACCGTGATTTGGTTGAGAAAACTCCGGTCGCTCTTCCAAACGACTTCCTGAAGCGTTGGATTCAGCTTTCAAACGAGAAGCCAATTACTTTGGAGCAGGTTGAGGCTGATTACGATAACTACGCGAAAGATTTGAAATGGCAATTGATCCAGGGACACATCTTCAAAGCGAACGACATTAAGTTGGATCAGGCTGAAGTAATCGAGTACACGAAAGGATTGATCGCTAATCAATATGCCCAGTACGGAATTCCTGCACCTGAAGATACAGAATTGACAAAATCTGCGGCTCAGGCGTTGGCAAACCGCGAAGAAGCAAACCGCATCTACGATATGATGGCTGAAGCGAAGTTGATGAACTACTTCAAGTCAACGGTTAAATTGAATACAAAAGAAGTTTCTTACGACGAGTTTGTTGAATTGGCAAACGCTTAAGAATTTCTAAAATAAAATAGAGAAGGCTTCCACAATGGTGGAGGCCTTTTTTGTTTATCCCCCGCATACAAGTGCAGAAATACGCGGATGAGATTATTACTTCTTAGTTTCTTTGTGTTTTTTACACACAATATCAAAAATAAATTTCTGCGCCTCCCTGCGTGAAATCAATAATCCCACTTCTTGTAAAAACTATCTTAATCAGAAAGTTATAACAGTAGAAGTTTTTTTGTTTTTAAGTACGAAACCTCGGATAGATAAAATATTTAGGGTAATAACGGTCAACATAAACATATAGAACACCCAGGTGAATGCGTAATGTTCTCCATTCATATCACGAATGATTACTTTGTATAGTAAATAAGTTATAGCTTGACTTATGACAAAGGTTCCTAATAATAACGGGATTAATCCCCAAAGTCTTGGCAGGTAAATCACAGAAACAAAAAAAACTGAAGCTATTGAAAAGAAAATTGGAAACCCCAGGTATATAGCATATGTTGGAGAGTAATCATATGTATCGTCTATTGAAACGATTCCTTTAGAAAACGGAAATAGGTAACTAAGCAATTGGGCTAAAATAATTGTTAACGAGAGAATCTGCAGTTTTTTCATAGACACGGGCTGTATTAATGTAGATGACGAAGTCTTTTCACAAATATTGTCCATAATTACACCTTCCACGTTTTTTACGTCCCTCTGGGAGGAATTTAACTCCTCAGTCTTCAGTCTTTCGTCTACCTCCCTAATAATCCCACTTCTTGTAAAAACTATCGTAGAAATTAATCCCGAACTTATACGTGAACTGCATCTTATCCAGCGAAGAAGCTGCAGTAACAGCATAAACTCCAACCTTGAATAACTGCTTTTTGATTCTGAACTGGCGTTCCAGTCCCGCGTAGAGCTCGGCCTGAACAAAATGATTATCCGGAATGGCAAGGAAGCTCCCGCCTACTGTTTCCTGCAATTTCAATCTGTTCAATCCCCAAACTTTATTGAGGAAGAAGCCCTCAAAATGGTGAATGAAATTGAATTGTACGTAATTATTGGACGTGCTCAACAATGTGTCTAATAATTGCTGGGAGTTCAATGGATTGGAGAACAAAAAGTCCGATGTTCTGAAGTATTTGTATTCAATGGCACGCAAATCTTTCTTGCGGACAAAGGCTCCGCCGACAAACTTGAACTCTGAGTTACCTAAAGCATTCAGGTGAATTTCATCCCTCACGCGAAATTCCAGAAAGTCGAAATCCGATTGCCCTCCAAACACCTGCGGAAGTCCTTTCTTATAGGTAAGGTTCACCGTTGGCCATTTGTTTCCGGTAATGATCTTTTGGTTTTTCTTCATCAGGTATTTCTGACGAAAGTGGTATTCCAAATCAATTTCCGTCATAAAAATGCTGTAGTTCTCGAAATTACTTGGTGTTGAGAAGTTCCCGAAGTAGTCCACCCACGACGGATATTCAATTCCGGAAATGTTCTTTCGATTTGAATAGTACATTCCTGTTTTCAGGTACAATCCATTCGTGAGTTCAAATAAATGATTGATTTCAAATTTCTGATTTCTAACTCGGTTAGCCGGAGCGAATGTTCCCTGAATGCTCTGATAACTTGTTACCAAATCATAAATATCGCCGCCCATAATTTCTACTCTGGAAAAACGTCGTGGATTATACAGCCAGCCTACCGTTACTTCGCCCTTCAGGTCTTTGTTCAGGAAACCGTAATCAATCACCGGATCAATGTCCAGTTGCATGTTGTTTTTGAAACCTTTAGAGTAAGATCCTCCCAGGCGGTGACGGTAGCCGCCAACTCCGAATGGAACTACCTGGGTGATCAATCCACCAATATAGATTTCCTGCTTTTTAAACGTGTTTCGAAAACCAACTCCGTTGAATAGAAAATCCCATACATTCAGTGTGTTATACGTGCTGTCTTTCTTCTTCAGATATTCTTCACTGGCATAATATTTTGCAATGCTATCCTGTTCGTGAATGAACTGGATTTCACTTTCTTTCAACTCAAAAGGCCGCAAAGCAAGCCAATAAGAACTGTCGCGATCATAGGCTTTCGGATCATCGATTTGTGCTGATAACCAGAAATTGCTTTTGACGTCGGGCTTTCCGAAGGTGTAGTTGTCTACATACGATCGTGTTTGACCATGATAGGTATCGCGTCCTTCTTTAATGATATACGTAAACTCCCTGCGAACCGGAGCAATTCGCTCTGAAATCGAATCGTAATCGATAAGAATATGAAGCTCACGGAAGTAATTCATTGCATCTTTATTGATCTGTAAATCTGCTGAAACCACAGTGAATTTCTGGTTGTCAATGTAAAGCGTTCCGCTATACAAAGCTTCTTCCCGGAAGCGCGGTACAACCTGAATTTTAGCAATTTCCCTTCCTTTTTCATTGAAGAAGGTGCCGTCTATGACGAAGTAGTAATAAATGAATGCGTTGTAGGCCAGGGGAGAGATCAACGGACGCTGCGACAATTGTTCCCTGTCGAGTTGGTTCCGGAATAAATTGATATCTGCGGTTTCCAATCCCTGAACGAACAAGTATGGGTTCGTTTCAGGCGCATTCTGAACCTGAAGACTTTCATCAGCCGATACCTCAATTACTACTTCAGCGGTGTTTTGTGATTTTTCCGAAAGGTCTACCAAACCAAGAATGCTGTCTTTGTAGTTCAAGCCGTTTTTCACATAAGAATGCGTATACAATTCGGCGATATTCAATTTCTTCTTGGAAATGACGCTATCGCGAACAATGGAGTCCTTTACTTCCAGTTCGAGTCCGGTAAAAGCGTAAAGGTTGCAATCGTAATCGGAAATGGCGTTTTCCCATTCCTGACGCTGATCGATCACTTTTTTCATGATCTCCATCCCACGATTTCTGCGTGTTTTTGCGGTAATTACGGCTTCTTCCAATTCCACTCCAAGCGGAGTCAGCGTGAAATTTCTTTCCTGAACCCCTTCCTTTATTTCTAAAGTGTCGATGAGTGTTTCGTAACTTGATGAAGTGATTTCCAGAATAACCGTTCCGGGAGTTAATTGTAACTGAAACTTTCCCTCTCCGTTCGATAAGGTAGCATATGTACTGCTGGAAATACCAATTCTGGCAAAGGGTACACTTTCGCCGTCATTATCGTAAATCACCCCCTTCAATGTCTGGGAATACGATGTACAAGAGATGAAAGCGAATAGAAAAAGTAACAGTATACGCATGTAGTTTTTTAGGTATGACTATTTTCTTAATTGGAAGTTACAGCCAAAGGAAAACTTCCCCGTGTAATTTCCGAAGAACTGCTAATTTCGTCGTGCTAATTGTTATTAACCGGAAAGTTATGAAATGCTGCTACTTCGTTGGTTTATTGTCCTTATTGTGGTTTTCTGCCACCTCACTTGTTTCCAAAACTCCGGATGTACCGGAAAAGGTGAAAGAAACGTTTAAGCGGCATTATTCCGATGCTCGTAATGTGAGATGGGAGAAGGAGGAGGAAGGATATGAAGCAGAATTTAAGTTGAATGGACTCAACATGTCCGTGGTAATAGATTCCATGGGTGTCATTCAGGAAACTGAAATCGAGATTCCGACGAGTGAATTACCGGCAGATTGCAAAAATAATTTACCTCCGGAATACAAAGGGGTGAAGATTAAGGAAGCCGGAAAAATCATCAAAACAGATGGAACAGTCTTCTATGAAGCTGAAGTGAAGGGAAGAGACTTTTTTTTCAGCGATAACGGATTATTACTAACTCCACGTGGGATTAGTTTCTAAATTGAACTGAAATCATCACAACCTGATTACCTTTGCCGAATGAAAAGGAACCTGGAGGTACTATCGTTCTTACGTCCCCTGATAATTGCGAGTGCGATTATTGTAGTATTACTTAGAATTTACAGTTCAATAGCACTTGCTCTGCTCCCAACCGAAGAGCTTACTTCCTACAAGTCATTTTTCTATGCAATTCTGGAAGACGTTTGGTTTCTGTTACTGGAATACTTTTTCCTGTTATTACTCGGAATAGTACTCTCAAGAATCTACATGCCGCTTGCGAAGGTTGTTCTGTATACCTTTGTGCTGTTGCTGCTGTTCCTTCAGATCGGATTTACGGAGTATTTTTTAACTGTCCATCAGCTGGTTGATTCAACGATTTACTATTTCTCTATGGATGAGCTGATTCAAACCGTTGGTTTGGGTGAGCGATTTACCTGGCCGGTTGTACTGGCACTGTTGGTGATTCTTGTCGTTTTCGTATCTACAGCTCGTTTTGTCAAAAGAAAACAAACAAAACCGGAAATAAAAACAGTTTACGGAACGCTTCTCGTTGGGGCATTGTCGTGTATTTTCATTCCAATGTACTCCACGACATCCGAAAAAAGTGCGGTTGATATCGGTGCGGAATCGAATCTGATGCTGTACTTCGTGAATTCAAGTTTGACCTATTCGTCTCAAAATGATGCAATTGAATTGGCTCGTTTGTCGGATTTCAAGAGACTGGATAAAGCATTTACCGGAGGGAAGATGCAGTCTGACATTTACCCGTTGTTTCGCCCCCTCGAAGGTGAATCGATGTTGGCAAAGCACCTGAACAAAACGGAAAGTGGCAAGGCTCCGAATATCGTTTTTATCATCGTCGAAGGACTTTCTTCGGATTTATTGGGAGAACAAGCCGAAATTACCGGACACCTGATGCCATTTATGGATTCGCTTTCAAAAGCAAGCTTGTACTATCCGAACATGCTGTCGACTTCCCAACGCACTCAGAACGTCTTGCCTTCAACATTATGTTCGGTTCCGAATGTGGATGAAGGTTCGATTTTCCAGCAGATGCACTATCCAAACCATTGGTCGTTAATGGGGTTACTTAAACAAACGTACCAAACGCGTTTTTACTGTGGAGTTCCGATGGAATACATGAACATGCGAGGCTTCATGAATCAGCATTCTGTCGATTACTTGTCGGATACATGGATTCCACGGGTAGAGAAAAAGGTGAAGGAACTGAAAAGTCCATGGGGCGTACAGGATGGAGAATTGCTGAATCAGTTTCTTTACGAAAAGAAGACCTCGAAAGAACCGTCATTTAATGTGTTTCTGACCATCAGTACACATGATCCGTACATCTATCCGAACAAGGAGCAGTATACGGAATTGGTGAAGTCGCGTTTGAGTAAAATCAAAGGCACGAAGTATTACGACGAGATGATGGCAAAGGCCGAAAAGTTCGGAGCATATTCCTACCTTGACGATGAGTTGAAACGCTTCTTCAATGAAATGAAAACGCGTCCGGAATACAAGGAGACTGTCTTCCTGATTACCGGAGATCATGGTTCGGAAATGTGGAATAGAAGTGTCATGTCGAAATTCCATGTACCGTTTGTAATCAACTCTCCGATGCTGAAGAAGCCGAAAACCATTCATACGGTTGTTTCACATTTGGATGTTTCGCCAACATTGCAGCGTTACCTGGTTCAGGAATACAACGTGAAACTTCCGGCGGAAGTGCCATACATTGGTAAAGAACTGGAAAGCAAGGAATTGTCGAAAGTGGACAGAGCATTCATTTTCACGTCTTCACAGCTGAAAAACAAGGATTTATTCTATAAAGACATTGCACTCATTGACGATTGTCTTTACCGTGTAGGGAAAAACATCACGCTGAAGAAAATCAAAAACCCCTGGTTGATGCAATACCTGAAAAGACAGCGCAAGTTGTACAGGTCCATGAGTCGTTATACGATCAATCAGAATTACCTGATTCCACCGCGCGCATACGAGGAATATTATAAAACCGTTGTCTGGAAACAAGCTTCGAAATCGAATTTTGAAATTCCTTTGGGAATCAAACACCGCGAAATTGTTGAAGTTGGGAACTTCGGTTTAGACGTTCTGAAGAAAAAACGAGTTCGCGTTACCGTAAAGATCGAAACAAAACTGAACCGTATGGTAGCTCATGATTCCCTTCCGGATTTGGTAATTGGCTCAGCTCAGATGAAGAAAATCGAACGCAAGAAATCCTTCTATCGCTTGATTCGTCCTACAATGCTGAAACAAGGCAAAGACAACGAGCCAACATATCTTACATACGAAGTGGTCTTTGATACACGAAAAGTTCCAATGTTGAAAGGGGTTTCGCGTTGCTATGTATATTTGTACTACAAACGGGCAAATTCGCCGATCATTTCTCGTGCAGAAACTGTAATTTCGACAGCAGATTAATTTCTAGAACAGCTGAATTATGCTTCAACCCTGGTTAATTGCAACGGTACTCGTTGTTTACTTTCTTGCACTCATTATCATTGCTTATTTTACCTCGCGTAAAGCCGATTCGGATGCTTTTTTTACCGGAAATCGTCAGAGTTCCTGGTATTTGGTGGCTTTCGGAATGATTGGTACTTCACTTTCCGGTGTGACCTTCATTTCCGTTCCCGGGCAAGTGGGCTCTCAGGCGATGGGCTATTTCCAGGTCGTCATTGGATACATTCTCGGATATATCGTCATTGCCCAGGTATTAATGCCGCTGTACTATCGGTTGAATGTTGTTTCGATCTACGAATACCTGAATAAACGTTTCAGTATTGTGAGCTACAAAACCGGAGCGGCATTCTTTATTTTGTCGCGTACCGTTGGTTCTGCAACGCGTTTGTTTCTGGCGACGGAAGTACTTCATATGTTTCTCTTTAAGGATTTAGGTGTTTCGTATTTCATGACTGCATTGATCACGATCATTCTCATTTGGGTATACACCTTCAAAGGTGGAATCAAAACGATCGTAATTACCGATAGTTTTCAGACGATCTTCCTGATTTCATCAGTGATCATTTGTACGATTGTAATCGCAAATACACTTGGGGTTGATTTCTCCGGATTGTACGATAAGATTACAGAGTCGACGACTCCCGGAGGGAATTCCATGACACAAATCTTCTTTTTTGACGATGCGAATGCTCCGAATTTCTTCCCGAAAATGTTCTTTGGTGGAATGTTTCTGGCAATTGCCATGACCGGACTTGATCAGGATTTGATGCAGAAAAACCTGAGTTGTAAATCCATCAAAGACGCACAAAAAAACATGTATTCGTTCACTGTAGTTTTGGTGATTACGAATTTCCTCTTCCTGTTGCTTGGAGGTGCGCTTTATGTTTATGCTCAAAACAAAGGTGTTGCGTTGCCGGAAAATCCGGATCATGCATTTCCTTATTTGGCACTGAATAAATTTGGCGGCGTCGCCGGAATCTTTTTCCTGCTTGGAATTACAGCCTCCTCATATGCTTCTGCTGACAGCGCCCTGGCTGCATTGACTACCGGATTCTGTATCGATTTCCTGAACTTCCACAAACGCGATGAAAAGCAAAAACAGCGGTACAAGTTCATCGTCCATGTAGGTTTTTCGATCTTGTTCCTACTGATTATTATGGGGACGAAATGGTACGTTTCAAACAACAAAGAAACCAACCTCATTTCATTGATTCTGACCCTCGCCGGATACACTTACGGTCCGCTTTTGGGACTCTTCGCATTCGGACTATTGACCAAACGAAAACTGCAGGAAGTACTTGTTCCGATTGTTTGCGTTTTGATTCCATGCATTTGTTACTACATCAGTCAGCACTCGCAGGAATGGACTGGTGGAATCCTTCAACCGAACGGTAAATTCAAGGGCGGTTATGTTTTCGGAAATGAAATGCTCATCTTGAACGGAATACTGACGTTTATTGGTTTGTGGGCGATTTCGAAGAAAAGCGAGAAATTGATAATTGAAAATGGATAATTGAAAAGATGGAGACGGGTCAAAGAAATGTTGTATTGAATCCTATCGATCCCTTTTTAGAGTTCATATTCTTTTCAAGTCTATAATTTTCCATTTTCAATTACTTTTGAGATATGCACATCATTCTTCACGATAACGGTTTACACCTTCGCTTCGCGCCACTAACCTTAACACGCCCGGTTGGTGATTTACGCTGTGGAATTCTCACGAATAAAGAACGTTGGGAAAAATGGATTCCGGAGGCCACAGTCTCTTTTCAGACAGAGGAATACCTTTCGAAGAAATTTCCTAGAATAGACGGAGAACAAACAGTGGAAGTAAATGCTGCCATTATTCCAAACGAAGTGATTGCGGCAGCTGTTGTGTTATTGGAGGAAAATCAGGTGTTGCTCTCCGGAGAAACATGGATTGCACGCCGTGGAAATGCTTCCGAGCACCTGAAGTTTTCAGATGCTCACCCGATTGAATTGAAGCAACGTTGGGACTTGTTCCAACTGAACGATGAAGTGTTGGTTGCAGATTATTTCCTACTGACTGGAGGAAGAGATTCTCAGGAGTTGTCGGATACCAATACTGTTATTGGAGATCAAGCATTTATCTTCCTGGAAGAAGGAGCTACGGTTGAAGGCGCTTTTCTGAATACAACCAATGGACCAATCTATGTAGCGAAAGATGCTGAGATCATGGAAGGGTCTTTGATTCGTGGACCATTTGCGTTGTGTGAACATGCGGGAGTGAAAATGGGAGCGAAGATTTATGGTCCGACTACCATCGGGCCGTACTGCAAAGTTGGCGGTGAAATTACGAACTGCATCTTCCAATCCTACTCGAATAAAGGTCACGATGGATTCCTTGGAAACTCTCTGATCGGGGAGTGGTGTAACTTCGGAGCAGACTCCAATACCTCGAATCTGAAAAATAACTATTCCCTGATTCGTTCCTGGTCATACGAAGAGAATAAGGAAATCGAAACTGGTTTGCAGTTCATGGGAGTTTGTATGGGGGATCACAGCAAGTGTGCCATCAACACGATGTTCAATACAGCTACGGTAGTTGGGGTTTCAGCGAATATTTTCGGCGGCGGTTTTCCTGCGAAATTCATCCCCTCGTTTTCATGGGGCGGATCGGAAGGCTTCACAACTTTCGACCTGAAAAAAGCCAAAGAAGCGGTCAACGCAATGATGAATCGTCGTGGTTTGGAATTGACAGAAGGTGATCACGCGATTTTTGATTACCTGTTTGGGTGAGTCTCGGCACAACGTTAATTATCCAATAGCTCTTCTTTATTCTTTGATTTGTCTGATTCCTGTTGCTTCCAGCGGTATTCAATTGCTTTGTAGATAACGAAGAAAATAACTGCGATAGGAACAAACGTAATGAGGAAAGTGATCATGTCGAAAGCAAAACTAAACAACCAGATTTGTAGCTCAATCCGGAAGAATTCCCATGTGTTTCCTTCGGTTTCTTCAGAGAAGAGTACCGCAAGTCCATAAAGAACGCAGAGCAGTAACACGGTGTATACAATGGCCCCAATAAAGGCAAATTTCCATTCGGACTTATCGTACGCCCAGGCCAGTCGGTAAAACAACCAGCAAGTAATAATCAGAAAAGTCAATGGAATCATTATGCTTATCTGTCAAGAATCTTATCGGAACGTTTGTCGTCCACCGGAGTTTTTTCCCAGCGTCTTTCAACCGCTTTGTAAATGAAAAATAGTGTAATGGCAGTAAGACAAATGGAGATTGTTTCCATAACAAACGGGATAAATACAAACATCGCATTGCCTGTCGCTTTGAAAATCATAAACTGAAGCGTAACAAACACCGACATCAGTACAAAACCTCCGAGAATTGCTAATCCACCGTATAACCACCTGTTTCGGTTGTTGTCGAATGCGAGTTCAGAGAAAAATCGTCCGCAGACGATTAGTGCAATAACCTGAATGAGTAGACCAATCATTTATTAATTGTCTAATAGACCGTTATTTGACTTGTCTTTTGGATTATTTGCCCAGTTCTTTTCAAGAAGCTTGTAAACAATAACCACAGCGACAACAGAGAAAACAAGAGCGAGAAGTGATATAACAATTGTGTTATCCACCCATTGAATGTTACCAGTTGCAACAGCAAGAATTCCTGTACAAAATCCGAATAACAATTGTGCAACAATCGCAATTCCAACACCTAAAAACGCAAAGCCCCAACGACTGCGATCGTATTCATGAGCCAATTGATAATAATATCTTCCGATGAAAAATAGGGGGATTAGACCAAGCATAGAATTGAAATTAAATTTTGACGAATCTACGAATTTTTTAACGAATCTACAGCCGCCCGAACCGATCCATACTTCAATAGTAGTTCATTTGCGGTTTTTTCATCCAATCCGGTTGCGTCCATCACCATGCGCGTTCCGCGGTTAACCAACTTTTCATTAGACAGTTGCATATCAACCATTTTGTTCCCTTTTACGCGACCTAAACGAATCATGACAGCAGTCGACAGCATATTCAAAACAAGTTTCTGGGCTGTTCCGCTTTTCATGCGTGTTGAACCGGTAACAAATTCCGGGCCTACTACGGGCGTTATTGCGATGTCAGCCAACTTGCTCAACGGTGAATCGGGATTACAGGAAATCCCTCCCGTAAGGATTCCGTTTGCTTTTGCAGTTTCCAGTGCTCCGAGCACATAAGGTGTAGTTCCCGAAGCCGCAATTCCTACAATTACATCATTCTGAGTAAGGGAATACGGTTCAAGGTCTTTCCACGCTTGCTTACGATCGTCTTCTGCAAATTCAACCGCTTTTCGGATCGCAGAATCACCTCCTGCAATCAATCCCACAACCATTCCGTGCGGGACGCCAAATGTCGGCGGACACTCACTTGCATCCACAATTCCTAAGCGACCGCTCGTTCCTGCTCCCAGGTAAAACAAACGTCCGCCTTTTTGCATGCGTTCCACAGTTGCATCTACGAGCGCTTCGATTTCGGGAATGACTTTTTCCACCGCAAGTGGAACAGTCTGATCCTCCTGATTGATACCGGTCAACAATTCCCGAGTCGATTTCAACTCCAGGTTGTCGTGATTGCTTGAAGATTCCGTAATGCGTTTCATTAGACAAGTTCAAAATGATCAAATGCAAAATTCAAAATTCAAACGGACAAGTCACAATTTTGAATTAAATCATTTTGCATTTTGAATTAAACCAAAAAGGCTTTCAATTCCCCACCTTCTTCCATCACTTCAACACGATCCTGCAAGGTCGTTGTCAATGTCATTCCAACGAAATCGCATTTAATCGGATAGCGACGGTGCATGCGGTCAACCAGCGCAAGCGTTTTGACACTTCGAACCGGTTGTTCCAGCACTTTCATAACAGCGTACTGCATCGTTGTTCCGGAATTGATGACATCGTCCACCAGAATGACAGTTTCGCCTTTGAACGAATCCAGGGGAACCGAACAGTTAATCTCGTGATCAAGCGGAAGATCTTTGTGCAATTCAATTTTGAAGAACGTCACTTTCTGAGAACTGTTTCCTTTTACAATTTCAGCAATCTGGTGAGCGAAAACCTCACCGTTTCCAACAATCCCTCCGATAAACAGATGTTCTGTACCGTACGTATTTTCCAGTACTTCGTGCGCCAGACGTTTGATTTTCTGCTGAATCTGATTGTTATCGAGGACAAGCTGCATTGCGATTGTTTTTTTGTTGATCAAAGGTAATGACTAATTACGAATTACAAGTTACGAACGATCTGCTGAGGGATATTATGCGAGGTGAGTCATTCTTAATTCTTCATTAGTAACTCGTAATTGGTAACTCTGTTAATAACTCGCCAAAAAACAAAATCGGTTTTGCAACGCTTCCGTTTTTTATCATTAAATTTGCGCTCAATTTGTCGCGAATGTTTATCAGCAAAAACTGCCGCCTCAAAGTAACAAATTGAATTCTTTAAAAAAGCTGAAATGCCAAAAAACACGTCCATTAAGTCTGTTCTGATCATAGGATCCGGACCAATTGTTATTGGTCAAGCCTGTGAGTTTGATTACTCCGGTTCTCAAGCCGCACGCTCCCTTAGAGACGAGGGAATTGAAGTCACACTAATCAATTCCAACCCGGCTACGATTATGACCGACAAAGTGGTAGCGGATAATGTCTACTTACAACCGCTTGAACCGGAGAGTATTATCCAGATTCTGAAAAACCATAAAATCGATGCGGTATTGCCAACTATGGGAGGACAAACAGCATTGAACCTTGCCATCCAATGTGATGAAATGGGAATATGGGAAGAGTATGGTGTGGAAATTATCGGAGTTGATATCGCAGCAATCGAGATTACTGAAAACCGCGAAGCATTCCGTAACCTGATGGAACAAATCGGTGTGCCGATGGCGCCCCAGGCAACTGCGAAGTCTTTCCTTGAAGGAAAAGAAATTGCACAGGAATTCGGATTCCCTCTGTGTATCCGACCTTCCTACACGCTTGGAGGTTCAGGTGCATCAATTGTTTACGATCCAACGAAATTCGATGGTCTATTGGAACGCGGACTTCAATTGTCACCGATCCACGAAGTAATGATTGATAAAGCATTGATGGGGTGGAAGGAGTACGAGTTGGAATTGTTACGCGATGCGAACGACAACGTTGTCATCATCTGTTCTATTGAGAACTTCGACCCGATGGGAATTCACACCGGAGATTCCATTACGGTAGCTCCGGCAATGACGCTTTCCGATACAACTTACCAGAAAATGCGTGATATGGCGATCAAAATGATGCGCTCTATCGGAAACTTTGCCGGAGGTTGTAATGTGCAGTTCGCAGTTTCTCCGGATGAAAACGAAGACATCATCGCGATTGAAATCAACCCGCGTGTATCCCGTTCATCAGCATTGGCTTCTAAAGCAACAGGTTATCCAATCGCCAAAATCGCTTCGAAACTGGCAATCGGTTATCACCTTGATGAACTTTCGAATCAAATTACAAAAACAACTTCAGCGTTGTTCGAGCCTACACTCGACTACGTTATCGTGAAGATTCCGCGTTGGAACTTCAATAAATTCCCCGGAACAGATCGCCGCGTTGGACTTCAAATGAAGTCAGTTGGTGAGGTTATGGGAATCGGACGCTCATTCCAGGAGGCTTTGCAGAAAGCTTGTCAGTCGCTGGAAATCAATCGAAATGGTTTGGGAGCTGATGGAAAAGAATTGACGAATCAGGAACAAATCCTGTACAGTCTTGAAAATGCAAGCTGGAACCGTTTGTTCCATGTTTATGACGCTATCAAACTTGGAATTCCGTTCAAAACGATTTTTGAGAAAACGAAAATTGATCACTGGTTCCTGCGTCAGATTGAAGAATTGATCAAACTGGAACGCAGAATCGAGAAATTCCACCTGGAAAATATTCCAACGGAATTGATGATGGAAGCGAAGCAGAAAGGTTACGCGGATCGTCAGATTGCACATTTGCTTCGCTGTCTGGAATCTGAAGTACATCAGAAACGTACGGAAATGGGGATCACCCGCGTATTCAAACAAGTAGATACTTGTGCTGCCGAGTTTGACGCGAAAACTCCATACTACTATTCAACGTTCGAATTCGAAAACGAAAGCGTTCGCTCTGATAAGAAAAAAGTGGTTGTTCTGGGTTCCGGTCCAAACCGAATCGGACAAGGAATCGAATTCGATTACTCTTGTGTTCACGGAGTGCTTGCGGCGAAAGAATGTGGTTACGAAACCATTATGATCAACTGTAACCCTGAAACGGTTTCAACGGATTTCGATACTGCAGATAAACTGTACTTCGAACCTGTTTTCTGGGAACACATTTACGATATCATTCAGCACGAAAAACCGGAAGGTGTTATCGTTCAGTTGGGTGGACAAACGGCGTTGAAATTAGCCGAGAAGCTGGAACGTTATGGTATCAAGATTCTTGGAACAAGCTTCGAAGCATTGGATTTGGCGGAAGATCGCGGTCGTTTCTCGAAAGTTCTGGAATCGCATAACATTCCATTCCCGAAATACGGTGTAGTGGAAAGCGCTGAACAGGCGTTGACGCTGGCAGACGACCTTGGGTTCCCGTTGTTGGTACGTCCGTCTTATGTATTGGGTGGACAAAAAATGAAAATTGTCATCAACAAAGAAGAGCTTGAGCATCACGTAGTAGACATCATCAACGAAATGGGAAGCAATCAAATCCTTCTTGACCACTTCCTTGGAGGTGCAATCGAAGCAGAAGCGGACGCCATCTGTGATGGAAAAGACGTGTACATCATCGGGGTAATGCAGCACATTGAGCCTGCAGGAATTCACTCCGGAGATTCTTACGCGGTTCTTCCTCCTTACAACCTTGGCGATTTCGTGATGCAGCAAATCGAAGACATTACACGTAAAATTGCTGTTGAATTGCGCACGGTAGGATTGATCAATATTCAGTTCGCGATCAAAGACGATAAAGTATATGTAATTGAGGCGAATCCACGTGCATCCCGCACCGTACCGTTCATTGCAAAAGCCTACGATGAACCATACGTGAACTATGCAACGAAAGTAATGCTCGGTGAGAAGAAGGTGAAAGACTTCAACTTTAATCCACGCAAAGAAGGATACGCTATCAAGATTCCGGTGTTCTCTTACGAGAAATTCCCGGATGTGAAGAAGGAACTTGGACCTGAAATGAAATCTACCGGAGAAGCAATCCGTTTCATCAAAGACTTGAAAGATCCATTCTTTACAAAGATTTACTCCGAACGTAACATGCACCTTTCCAAGTAAGTATGGACGAATTTACACCCCATATTGTTGAAGCAAGTTTTTCAGGATTTCTGAAAACCATTCTCATCATTATCGGTGTATTTGTACTCCTGCGTTTTCTTGGGCGTGTGATGATTGCAAAACGCAATCTGGATGAAGAAAGGGAAATGCTTAAACGAGAGAAAGATTTCGTTCGGGAGCGCAACCAGAAATTGAGAGATTTCGGTAAAGTCAGCATCAACAAAGGAACTCCCAAAGGAAATGTGGAGGATGTTGATTACGAAGAAGTGAAATAACAACAAAACAAAAAGGTCCGCGGTGTATACCGCGGACCTTTTTTATTTCGATCTGTCACGTTACTCTTTGATCAATTGTTCTCTGAATAGTTGATGTTCGGCATCAGTGACCACAATAAAATAGGTTCCTTTCTGAAGAGCGGAAATATCAACTTCCATAGATTTCTTCAGATCTTGTTTCAAAACAATTTCTCCGAGAAGGCTATACACGATTGCATTATCGCAGCTCGTCGGAGCCTGAATGGTAACCTTCGATGATGCCGGATTTGGACCATACTTAATCAATCGTTCCTCATTTTCATTGATATCTGCTGGTGCTAAGACCGTTAATTTTCCCAGCATTCCGGAATGTTGGTCGCAGCGGTAATTGTAAACACCAGGAGTGTTGAAACGATAGCCATACGTCCAATTTGAAGTAATAGGAGCGATTCCGAAAGATTCAGGATTGTCCGGATACGTTGCCGTTGTGCCGTTTAAGTTGTGCATTCCCTGATTGAAGTTGATCCATGTCACAGAATCTCCCTGATCAATTGTCAGGTCGAAAGGATCCCATGACATCGACAACGCGCTAACGGCGTGATTCGTTTGCCCGAAAGCGAACGCGGAAAGAATGGTGAATATTGTTGTAAATAATTGTTTCATAACTAATTAGAGTGTTAAACGTCAAAAAGGACCCACAGGAGCCCTTTTTGATATTAGTTTTTAATTAATCGTTGTTGCAGTACATTGTTATCTGTCGCAATCTGTACGAAATACGATCCGGTTTGTAATCCGGAAATGTCAAGTTCCTGCTGTTGATACATGCGTTTCTTTAAAACCGGCTGACCAAGCATGTCAAATATTGACACTGTGTAATCATCCCAGTCGGTTCCTATAGTAATGCTGGTCGTAGAAGGGTTGGGACTTATGGTAAAAGTTCCCATTTCATGCTCTGAAATACCTGCAACATCCTGAACGATTAAAACACCGCCCATCGTGCTTGGGTACATATCGCATCTGAAACTGTAGGTTCCCGGGATGTTAAATCGGTGTCCGTAGACCCAATTAGCTCCGATAGGGATCAGTCCAAAAGATTCCGGGTTCCAGGGAAAACTCTCCTGTGTCCCGTTGACGTTGTGCATCCCTTGATTGTCATTGATCCATGTCACTGAATCGCCAACATCAATGGTAAGATTTTTCGGTTCCCAGGTTGCAGCCTGAGCATTCACAGTGTAGTTGGTTTGTCCTATGGCAAACGACGCTAAACCTGCGAAACAGAGAATTGTAACGTGTTTCATAGAGTAAGTTTTCTTAAAGTTACGAAAGGCGAACTTTAAAAACCCGGATTTTAACAGATTTATAGAAAAACAAAATATTAATGAAAAATCTGACAAGTCACGCCTTTTTTCAAGGCGATAATACACGGATTTCGAATGGTTGAAATATTTGTCTGAAATCCATGTTCGGATATTCATATCTTCAATAATTAGTTATCTTCACGGCTAAATTTAACAGAGGCTATCTCATGAATATTTCTGCATTTTTCAAGAAAAACTGGGTGCATTTTGCTGCAATCGGAATCTTTTTGGTGGTTTGTTTAATGTATTTCAATTTGCAGTTGAAGGGCTACGGATTGAAACAACACGATATTGAGCAACATATCGGAATGTCTCATGAGATTGTGGATTACCGTGAACATAATAACGGACAGGAACCTCAGTGGACGAACTCCATGTTCGGAGGTATGCCTGCTACTCAGGTTTCATTAATTCATTCCGGAAATTATTTCGCAAAGATTACCACCGGTTTTCTGACACTGTTCCCGTCTCCGATGGGGATTGTGTTGTTGTACATGATCGGTTTCTACCTGATGCTGATGATGATGAGAATCAATAACTGGGTTGCCATCATTGGTTCGCTGCTCTATGCCTTTTTAAGTTATCAGATCATTATTCTTCAGGCCGGTCACAACTCAAAAGGAATCGCAATTGCGTTTATGGCTCCAGTTGTCGGAGCATTTTATCTGGCATTCCGAAGATCATGGATTTGGGGAGCGGTACTGAGCGCACTCTTTATGTCTTTTGAGCTGGCATCGAATCACCTGCAGGTGACCTATTATTTGGGTATTCTGTTGTTTGGAATGGGAATTGCCGAACTAGTTCGCGTTTTCAAAACCAAAGAATATTTGAGCTTCGCCAAAGCGACTGCCGGTGTAATTGCAGGTTACTTGCTTGCATTAGTGATCAACTATGGAAATATTGCAATCACAAACGATTATGTAAAGTATAGTATTCGAGGAGGAAATGATTTGACGATCACAGCTGACGGAACATCTAATGCTGCAACTGCAACTGATGGATTGGATCGTGAATACGTTACGGAATACAGCTATGGAATCGGTGAAACGTTTAGTTTTATTTCTCCATATGTAAAAGGTGTTGGAACAAAGGTTTTCGGTGATTCCCAATTTGCCGAGACGGTTGAAAACAGTGACTTTACTCCGGAACAAAAAGAACAACTTCTGAATAATTCCGTTGCTTACTGGGGGGATCAGCCCGCTACATCGGGACCGGTTTACCTGGGAGTTATTGTTGTATTCCTCGCTTTACTTGGGTTGGTGTACATTAAAGATGCCTCAAAGTGGGCTTTACTTGCGGTTACTATCTTAACTGTAATGCTTTCCTGGGGTAAAAATTACATGGGATTGACCAATTGGTTCCTTGATAATGTTCCCGGATACGACAAATTCCGGGCGGTTACAATCATTTTGGTTATTGCCGAATTGTGTGTTCCGTTGCTGGCAGTTCTATTAGTCAACAAACTGATTAAGGAACGTGATGTGATCAAGGAAAATCTGAAACCGTTCTACATTACTGCTGCGGCATTCCTGTTACTGGTAATTGGTTTGAGAATGGTGGGCATCGACAAATCGTATTTGTGGGTTAGAGAACGTGATCAAAGCGGTTTGGAAGCACAATTGCAACAACAGCGTTCCGGAATCGAAGCTCAAATTATGCAATTGACGCCTGAACAGGCTGCACAATATGGAATTGACAAGTCGAATCCACAGGCTATTGCAGCTGCAGTTGATGCTCAGATTGATGGAATGAGAAAGAACTACCAGGATGGTTTGTCTGCGGCTCAGGAAATGAGAAAACAGGTTTACAACAGCTCTTTGAACCGTTCTATTTTGTTCACTATTCTGGCAATCGGATGTCTGTTGATCTTCTTCAGAACAGCTGTTTCTCCAGTACTGTCTCTCGGGGCATTGGGTGTATTGGCATTACTGGATGTATTTACAGTAACCCACAACTACCTGAATGGTTCTTCCAACGAGGCTGGCGACTATAAATATTGGGCACCTGTACTTGATGCCAAATATCCGATTGTAGCGGATGGAGCAGATATGCAGATCCTCGACATGGAATCACAGTTAAATCCGAAAGTGAAGAAAGCAGTTGAAGCAGGCCGAAAAGAAGGAAAGGCTAAAGCACTCGAATTGGATGCTACGGGGATTGAAGCTGCTAATATTGAAAATGCATACGTATTTGCTGCATTGAACCGCACAACGAATTACCGTGTTTACGATTTGTCTGGAGGCTTTAGTAATTCAGCTCGTGCAGCTTATTTCCATAAATCCCTTGGTGGATATCATGGAGCCAAATTGCGCAGTATTCAGAACCTTGCTGAATTCCACATTTACAAATCAAACAATAAGGTATTTGATATGTTGAATGTGAAGTACTTCCTTCAACCAGGCGGACAAAACGGAGAAGTAATGGTTCGCCCGAACGAAACCGCTCTGGGTAATGCATGGTTTGTACGTAAAGCTCAGGTAGTAAAAGATGCGAATGAAGAAATTCTGAGTCTCGGATCACGTTTCTCAATGAAGAACATCGGAACGGGCCAGTTCTTTGTGAACGGTGTTGAGAAGAAAGAGGTGAATGCATATGGAAGTGAGAAGTTGCAGTACCTTCCGGCTGGAGCAACGGATACAATTGATGTTCCGCTTTCCAATGGTGTTCCGATGGGAGTTGAAGTTGTATTTGTACAGGATGTCAATGGAAAAACGGACCTGATTATGAAACAAGGTTTCGATCAGGATACAACGAAGTCGTTCAAAGGATTTGTAACGTTCAAGGTAACGGATGAATTCAAACCAATCGAAGAAGTACTTGTAACTCAGGCTGAAGCGAAGAAATTGAAAAAACGTCAGTGGTCAGGAGAAGGTAAAATCAAATTACTATCCTATGCACCGAACAAATTGGTTTACGAAGTGAACGCTTCCGATGCTGGTATGGCTGTTTTCAGTGAAGTGTACTATGCAGATGGATGGACAGCAACAATCGATGGAAAACCAGCGGATATTGTGAAAGTGGATTACCTGCTTCGCGGTTTGGAAGTTCCGAAAGGAAAATCAAAAGTCGTGTTCACATTTGAGCTTCACCGATACAAATCCCTGAACACAATGAGTTCCATTGGATCTGTTATTCTGCTATTGATCTTAATTGGTCTTGGTTGGATGTCCTGGAAAAAATCCAAAGTTGCAGTGAACTAAGCGATACGAAATAACTGAAAAGGCCTTTCAATTTGAAAGGCCTTTTTTTATTCTTGTCAATCTTTGTGCGACTACAGTTCTTTTATCGATTTAACCAGTAAGTCTTCTCTTTTTTCGAGTGTATAATTTGTGGCGATTCGCTGATGAACTTTTAAGGAATCACTTTTCTTTTGTTCATCCGTTCTGCACATCAATTCACTGATTTGCGCTAAAAGAAGATCGGAATCTTTTTTCATTAATACAGTTCCGGTTTCTCCAACGATTTCCGGCATTGCACCAACATTACTTACTATTGGGTAGCAACCACATAACATTGCCTCACAAAGTGCGTTAGGAAAGCCCTCAGACATCGATAACTGAAAGTAGTACTCGAATTGATTCAAAAGTTCCGGTAGCTCAGCGTTCTTACAAAAGGGCAAAAGCGTAATGTTTTTAGCTTGTAATTTGTGTTCCAAACCAACCCCGCCAATTATGTATACCTGAATCGAAGGGAGCTTTTGCGCAACTTCCGAAATCAAATCAATTCCCTTTAATGCGAAACCGAATCTGCTGTTTAATCCTGCTCCGATGGTAACAAAAGAGTGCGGTTTTCTGATTGTATCCTTGAGTCGGAATATGGAGGGATCGTAACCATTATGAATGGTGATTGCCGGAGTGTTTATTTCCGGATGATGTGCTTTGTATCCCTGTCGCGGAAAATCGCTGTCTTGATACGTATAAGCGTAATCAATCAGTGTTTCGTGAACAGGAAGCAGGAGGGAGGCTTTTCGAAAGACATATGCCGTTGTGCGACCAATCCATTTTCTACTGAAATTACCGTAGTCAATAGAAGGAAATGACACACAATCCGTTCCTCCCAAAACGATTACTGTTTTGTGCTTTCTGAAAGCTGAAGCAATAATTGCAGGTAAACAATGAAACCCACCGAATTGGTGAACAATTGTTGTCGGTCTGCTGGCTATTAATCGAAAAGTAATTCCAACGATTCGAAAAGGAATTTTCCACTTCGGAGAAAGCTCAAAGTAGATGACTTTTGTGTCAAAATTCTTTTCAAGAATACGAATGTCTTTTTCGACAAAACTGGAAAGTCCCGTATGGATGTATATAAGTCCGGTTTTATCCTTTGACATATTTACAGCTTTGCCCGGATGTTCTGCCAAACATTAATCCATTTGCTGCGAATATTAATGCTTTTCACAGCCGGATTATTCGTGAAAATGATTTTCAGGTAGTTCGGCTGATCCGTATGTATTGCGTACGGAGTAATGCTCTCTACCTCAAAGCCATGAGGATACGTGTTGTTCAACAGATCCTTCATAGACAAAGACTGATCGATGATTTGTAGCAATTCCGGTTTGTGTTCACGGTAATAATTCAGTGCATTCGGTTCCGGAATATTGATGAACCATCTGGCATCCTTTGAACAAACTTTTGCCACATTTTCAAATAATTTGAAATGCTGATCAACAGGTATATGTTCCAGTACGTCGGGAAAAACAACTAAATCGAATTTCAATTCGTGCTCAAAATCCGACATATCTGTAACGATGAATTCTGCGTTTGGAGATGAATTGTACTGTCGCGCTAATTCGATGCTTTTTGGTGAGATATCACAACCTACGAATTTACCTTCAGGAACCAGTTTCACGAGCAACTGACTAACTGTGCCTATTCCGCATCCAATCTCCAGAATGTTAGCGTTTCGTTTAACGCCTATCTTCTTTACATTCTTCGCGATAATTCTGTGTCGCGTAGAAATTCCAATTTTTCCCTGATGTTTGACGTAATTATCGTAGTATTCTTCTACCTGTTCCTTGTTTACCATTATTAGCTATTTATTCAACTATCGCGTTAATTCTCAGTACCGTAATTCTCGGATCTGTATTGGCAGTAACCGTTATTGTTTTTTCAACCGGTTTGCCTTCAATTGATTTTGAACTTGGTTTGAAGTGAACTTTAATCACATCAGATTTACCAGGTTGAATCGGTTTTTCAGGTTTTTGTGGTGTCGTACATCCACAACTGGCATCCACATTTGAGATTACCAACGGTTTTTTTCCGGTGTTTGTTACTTTAAATTCACAATCGTTCTCCGATTCAAGTTTGATTTTCCCGAAGCTGTGCTCCATCTTTTCAAACTTAATTGAGGTGGTGTTTTCGGCAGCTTCTTCCATTTCCTTTTCTGCCTGCGACATAGACTCCTTGTTATCTTCAAGGTACTCTTCTTCGTTTTGACCACCCGCTTCTACAGCAGAGTAGTATTCCTTTTTTCCTGAATCATCCGATTCGCCACAGCTTGCCAAAAGCAATAATCCAAGGGCAATACTTTCAATTTTCATATTAGTTTGCAGCTAGTTGAACTTTTTGATATTCGTTTGTTTTAATGATTTCAATTGCACGTTGCAAGATCTCATTTTTGTGATTGTAAATTTTATAAAAAGCTTCCGAACCAAACAAATCTTGTGCAATAGAAGCTTTCAATCTCAAGCGCATTAAATCCCCGCTAATCTTGTATTGCTCCTCGTTCATTTTAAGATCTTTGTCTTCTTTCACGGCTGCCGTGAACAGGTCATCCATCATTTTTTTGTCTACTTCGAATCCTGTAATGAATTGATCAACAGTCTCGTATTTCTTGTTCAATTGGTCTCTGTGTTCATCAACATAGGTTAAGGAGAACGAAGAGAATACCCCGGTTGCCGCTACATCGCGGTAGTAGTCCGTGATTTCTGTTGTGTCAAGCGGAACAAAGAAGTCAGGCATAATTCCACCACCTCCGTAAACCGGACGTTTCGTGATTTTTGTTTCGAACTTCAATGAATCCGGCAATTTGATAGAATCAATGTGTGTCATTTCACCGTGCATAAAGCGACGCATGTAGTCGTTTTTGTAAGCGTCCATGTCTTCGTACGACTTCTGAATAAAACGTCCCGAAGGAGTGAAGTATCGCGCGATAGTCAAACGCAATTGAGAACCATCGTTCAAATCAATCGGGCGTTGAACCAAACCTTTACCATAGCTTCGTCTTCCTACGATCAATCCACGATCCCAGTCCTGAACAGCGCCACTTAGAATTTCCGATGCAGAAGCAGAGTTTTCGTCCGTCAACAAGATCAGGTTTCCGGATTCCCAGGCACCTTTTACTTCAGCTTTCAATTCCTGTTTTGGCTGAGCTCTACCTTCAGAATATACGATCAATTTATCTCCGGAAAGGAATTCGTCTGCTAATTGCTGTGCCGCATACAACAAACCACCTCCGTTTCCTTGCAAATCCAGGATTAAGCTTTTCATTCCTTCCGCTTTCAGTTTTTGCAGGCTTTTGGTTACTTCGTCGTGAGAAGAACGAGAGAATGAATTCAATTTAATGTAACCAATTCCCGGCTCAACCATGTAAGCGCAATCCACAGAGTTTACCGGAATTCTGTCACGGGTAATTACGTAGCTAATTGCTTTTGTTGACGTTTTACGTTTGATATCAACCTTTACTTTTGTTCCAAGTTCACCCATCAACTTGCTGCGCACATCGGCATTTTTTAACCCAACACCGGCAACATTGTTTCCGTCAATCATCACAATTTTATCTCCGGCACGGATTCCAAGTTTTTCAGAAGGCCCTCCTGCAATAGTCTCTACGACCATCAGCGTATCCTTCAAAATCTGAAAACGAATTCCAATTCCTACAAAGCTTCCGTCAATGCGTTGATTGGCTTCGGCAACTTCATCACTTGAAATGTAGGTTGAATGCGGGTCAAGTTTTTCCAGCATCGCAACAATAGCCGCATCAATAAGCTCTTTGTCGTTCACCGGGTCAACGTACATCTTATCAATGAACGTCATAATTTCTTCCAATCGATCAGCCTCTTTTGGTGGAGTCTTTTCAATAACTTGTTTTTGGGCAAAAAGCGAGCATGTTAACAATAGGCTCGCGGCTAGAATGGTAAACTGTTTCATAACGGATCTCATGTTATACGAAAATAACGAAATAACGGGAACAATGTTTTGAAGTAACACTTCCAAGACAGAATTTATGTTAAAACAGACAATTAGCGGGCTCCAAGTTTTGAAACATTGGCTGTTAAGACTTTCCATCGGGTGAATCAATTTCGAATTCCCCTTTGAATTATTTTAGCGAAAATGAGTAATGTCATGAACCGCATAGGTGTAATTGTTTTTTCGTTGGTCAGCTTTGCTGCACAGGCGCAGGTAAAGCAAATCGATAAATTGGAAGTATTGTATGCCCAGGAACACTATTCGATGGTGTACCGTAAAGCGAATCGTTTATTGGATATTCCCGATTACGATTACAGCTATCAGCCGGAATTTTATAAAAGTCTGGCGATGTTCCGATTGTCCGAAGACAATGTATGGTCACGATTTCACCCGGATGCACTTCAGGAAGCACGCAAACTATTCCTTTCTGTAAAAACGTCAACGGATGGAGCCAAAGTGTTCAATGCACACCTGAATCATGTTGCGGAATTAAAAAAATACCTTGTTGAACGCGTTGCCGACCTGAAGAAAGACGGTGAGCAGATGGAAGCGGATGAATTGCAACAGATTATTTTAGGTTTGTTCGATCATATTCCGGATCTCGATACGCCGAATGGAATAAAGCCTCCGGTAGTTCCTGAGACGAATGAATCTGAAGAAGTGGAGACTGCGGCGATTATCAAAACACGTGATCAGATGGTTGATATTGCCAAAAAGCAATTAGGTGTTCCGTACGTGTGGGCAGGGGAGGATCCGAGTGGTTTTGATTGCTCAGGATTTACGCAATACATCCATCAGAAGCAATTCAATAAAGAAATTCCAAGAAGGGCAGAGGATCAGTACAAGGCATCAAAAAAAATCAAGCAACGTTCTGCTCATAAGGGAGATTTGGTGTTTTTTGATTCTGGTTCCGGAATTTCTCACGTTGGAATGATTGTATCTGAAAAAGGTGCACCGTTGACTATGATTCATTCAAGCTCCAGTCAGGGAATTGTAATCACGAACATTGAAGAATCTGAATACTGGCTGAAGCGCTTGTATGGGTTTGGGACGTTTGTGGAGTAATGAGCCTAGCGCTGATTTTTAACCGGCGTAAACAAATGAATGTACAAACTCAGTACACAAATTGCAATAAATCCAAAGGAAATAACTGCAAGTGAAACTGTCGTTGCGCCCAATCCGAAAATGCAGAAGACAACAATCGCCAGAACCATATACTGCAGGTAGTATACCAAAGGACTGGCTTTGTGTTTTACGTTCGTGCTGATAACAGCTACAGAGCAGGAAACAAATGCTAAACTGACTTGCCAGTACCATAACTGGTACATTTCCAGTGCTTCAATCAGCAACAATAAACCTATAGCAAGTTGTAAGCCGAATAAGCCCAACAGGATTGTTCTCAATAACCCCGTTTTCGATACTGCGATAGAAAACGAGTGAATAAATACCATAAAAAGCAGGAACGCAGCTACAATGATGCTGCTGAATTGCCATTCCAGATTATCGAGAAATAGCAACATCCCGATAAGAGAGAACAGCGATAATAACGTTAGAACAATGGCTAGTTTTTTCATGAGCGTACACCTGTGAATTTAACTGCGAACACACATACGTCATCAACCTGTTCAACTTCCGCCTTCCAGTCATCAAATTCCTGTTGAATTTTATTGTACTGAGCTGTCATTGGCAGATCACAGATCTTTGAAATCATTGCCTTAAACGGCTTCGATTTGTATTTCTTCATGCGTTCACCACCGAATTGATCCACGTAACCATCAGTATAAAGGTAAATGCAGTCTCCCGGCTCCAGCTGGAAGGTCTGGCAACTGAATGGTTTAGCATCAACAAACTGGCCTATTGGCTGCTTGTCTGGCTTCAACTCAATGATTTCTCCTTTTCTGATAATCACACATTCGTTGTTTGCTCCGGCGAATTTCAATTCTCCCGTTTTGTAATCGATTGAACACAAAGCAATGTCCATTCCGTCTTTTACATCCAGCGTACCTTCGGAACGGAAGGCGCTGATTACGATCTCACGTAATTTGTCGAGAATGAGATTCGGTGAGGTCAACTTGAATTCGTTTACAGCCCGAAGCAACCCATTATTACCGACAATACTCACCAACGCTCCGGGTACACCGTGACCAGTACAGTCAACAGCTGAGAAGATCACCTTATCCTGTACTTCACGAGCCCAGTAAAAATCCCCGGAAACAATGTCCTTCGGACGATAGAATACAAAATGCTCTTCGAATAATTCGTTGAGTCGTGTTGCTGAAGGAAGAATGGTTGTTTGAATCCGTTTAGCGTAGTGAATACTATCTAAAATGTCGTTTGATTTCTGAGTAATCTCGGCTTTTTGTTGTTCAAGCTTATGATTCTGTTCAGCAATTTCTTTTGTACGCTCCTGAACAGTTTCTTCCAGTTTTTGGTTTTGACGACGCACACGAATCAATGACAGACGAACAACTCCATAAACCAGAAAAATCAAAGCAACGAAATAAAGCAGGTACGCCCAGATGGTACGGTACCATGGCGGAAGAATAGTAATCTGGTATTCCAGAATTTCACTTTCCTGTCCGTAGAAGTTCTTTGATTGTACCAGAAGGGTATAAGAACCTTCGCCGATCTTCTCAAAGTTTGCGAAATCCAGTTCAGACCATTCCGACCATTGATCGTTGAAGCCTTCCAGTTTGTAACGGTAAAGATTTGGTCCCTGAACCGAAAAGAAATTCGAGTGAAAGGTCACACGGAATGAGTTTCTTGCGTATTCCAATTCCGGAAGGTGGCTGGTGTGGGAGGTGTTGTACAATACAACTTTTCCGTTGATTTCAATTTTGTCAACCAGTACCTTAATATTTGATGCACGTTTACGGACAGCATCCGGATTGAAAATATACAAACCTTCACTGGAACCGATCCAGATCGTGCTTTTCGGCCCTTTTTGGATGGCGTACGTCACTCCGGCATCCTTCAGAGCTGCCAATGGCCATTTCGTGTATTTCCATTCGCCTCCTTCCAATTCCATCCATCCGGTTTCGAATTCGAACTTGTCGTCTGAATATTCTTTGTAAATCACAACCCACAGTTGTTGATTATTGATATTGATCAGTCGGTGAATGGTGTTGATGTGACCGGTTCCGAAGAATTCCAGGTTATGCTCAAAGCGTTTCAGTTTATTTCCGCTTTCGTCCAGGTACAGAATTCCATCGGCTGTCCCTACATATAGTTTGTCCCGGAATGACTGTACATAGTATTGATTGTCCTCGTTTTCCGCACTTGGAATCTTAATGAGTTTGTACTTTTTCGTTGCGGGATCATAAACTCCAACACCCTTGCTTCGGATGGAAAGGTACAGTTTGCCTTTGCTGTACGCAACACTAATGGTTTCACCACCCGCATCCGGCACCAATTCATCGTATTTCCATGTGCCATCTTTCTGAAGTGTCAACGAACCCAAACCTGCTTCGTTCGCAAAATAAACACGATCACGATTGATTGGATCTTTGCAAAATGAGTAAGCGTAAACTTCTACCAGGGCTTTTTTTGTACCGGTAAAGCCATCGTATTCGTAAATACCGTTATTAGCAATTACGAGCGTTTTAAGTCCCTTTGTAGTGGAAACCGTTTCAATATCGAAGATCCGTTGCTGAAGGGTTTTGTCCTGAACAATTCTACCGTGGTTCTCAATGTTCTTGTACAAATAGATATCTGTACTCAAACCGAGCATTGGCAAGCCATTATGGAAGTCAATCGCCTCAATTTGGGAGGTAACACCTTCTTCCTTTTTAAGGTAGGTTATCGGTGACGAACTTTCAATGAACTGAATTCCGTTATCCAGACAAAGCCAGATGTTTTTATCGCTGTCGATGATGAAATCGTTAACGTAGATGTTATCCAGTTTGTCGTTGAAGTCGAAGACACGAATCATATTTCCTTTGAGGTCGGAAATGATCAAACCACCATCTTCGGTTCCGTAATAGATATAGTCGTCAACACGCTTAATGACGTTTGGCTGATAGTTTTTCAGAAACGAAAAGAAGTCATCCGGACATTCGGTCCACGAGCAGCTTCCGCCTTTTTCTGTTACCTTCAACAACCTCGAAGAAACGTCGAGTATGTACCACTGATTATTGATTTGAAAGCTCCCCCGAATATTCTTCAGTAAGATTTTGTCCTGTTGCGGAGTATTGATCACTTTCGATTTTCCGGTCAGAATATCGATGTAGAGGTATTTGTACTTTCTGTTTTCGGCTTCGTCTTTTGTCTGGAACTCCAGCAAAAGTCCTTTCCCAAGCTTACAGGAAGTTCTGCAATAGAGGTTTTTCAGTTCATTAGGAATCGGAAAGTTTTTTACCTGCTTGTCTTTATAGGTAAAAAGGGCACTTTCCCCGACAAAAAGGATCTCGCCGTTATTGATCTCAAAAATGTTCCAGATTTTCCCGAAACCGTTGCTTTCCGGCTTCACCATCAACGGATAGTAGCAGTATTGCCCTTTGCTGGAATACCCAAGGTATCCGAAGTTATTTTCGCGACCTACAAAGATTGTTTTATTCGAAGATTCGTAGAAGGAAGAAACATAGCTGGCTGCAACCGCTTTCTGGTTTTCTGCACTTGTTTTTTCAGTGTCGACTTTCAGTTTCATCCAGTCATTACCGTTGTAACAAAGGATATCCTGCCTGTTACCGAAAATGTAATAACCTTCAGTATTTTGAGTACCGCACCAGATTTGTCCGGCGCTTCCGTATTCCTTTACCGGGAAGTAACGGGTTGCCAATCTACCACTGGTCTGTATATTCTGTGCTTGCGCCTGGCAAACAGAAAATACTGTTACAGCTGTGAGAAGTAAATGGACAACAGATCGAATCATGATAGTAATTGCTACGAATATACTAAATATCTCTTTGACACGATTTTGTGTCTCAGTAGTTCAATTTTCTGCTCATTTCCGTGGCGCAAACCAGGTTCCAAAGCGCCCGTGCACCAACGTTTGCATCCCAATCACCTTCTGATCCCGGTGCTACTTCGTTCAAATCAAAACCAATAATCTGGTGTCCTGCTTCCACCAACTCGAAGAACAAATAGGAAATTTGCTCCAGTTCAAACCCACCGACAACAGGAGTTCCTGTATTCGGACAAAGCGAAGGGTGAAGACCATCGATATCGAATGAGATGTAAACACGTTTCGGCAATGCAGCGATAATAGAACGAACAATGTCTTTCCAGTTTTCGCCTTCAAACTGACGCTTTTTGATTTCCCAGTCGAAGAAAGTCGTTACGCGATCGCTGTTTTGAATCAGTTCAACTTCAGATGCTGCAACATCGCGAATCCCAACCTGAACCAGTTGCTGCATGTTCTTCGTTGTTTTCAGAACATTGAACATAATGCTTGCGTGACTTTGTTCAAATCCTTCGTAAGCATCGCGCAAATCCGCATGCGCATCGATTTGAAGGACTCCGAAAGGTTCGCCCTGTTCATCAAATGCCTGAATAAGTCCAAGTGGCGTACTGTGTTCTCCACCCAAAACAGCCGGGATTTTACCTGCTTCAAGCAATCCTTTGGCGCGTTGTTTCAGGTTTTGCAACAGTTGATTTTGCGTTTCGTTGATGTTTGATACAACACCCTGAAACGCTTCATGTTCTTCCAGTTTGCCTCCGTTTTCCAGGAAATCAATGTACTGCACTCCTTCCACGCACAAATCATCGTTGATTTGTTTCATGTCATCGGAAATAGCCGTCATGAAAACCTTTGTATTCCAGGCGTTTGGTAATCGATGGTGGTAAAAATCAAGTTGTGTACTTGCTTCCAGGATGGCTTTTGGACCATCACTGGTTCCTTTTCCGTAGGACGCAGTTGCATCCCACGGAACAGGTATAATAACAATGTTTGCTTCTTCTTCAGAAACCGGAAACCCGAAAATGTTTCCATTGGCGATTCCTACGCCATTCGGGTCGAACGATTGTTCGTTATTAGCCATTGATCAATGCTTTAACGAAGTTAGGAAGCGCGAAGCTTGCTTTGTGAATATCTGAGTTGTAGTACTTCAAACCTTTTGCGCTCACAAAAGAATCGATGTCGGACGTGTTTGAAACTGCTTTCGGATGTTGCGCTCCTTTGATTCCGTATTGGAAGCTCCACATACCGGTAGGGTAGGTAGGAACATAGAACAGGGAAACCGGTGCATTTTCTTTTCCGAAAATATGCTGAAGCGTTACGTTCAGTTCCGTGAATGCATGCTCATTGAACTTTGGAGATTCCCCCTGAGCAACCAAGACTCCACCGTCTTTCAAAATACGGTGACAGTTGCGGTAGAATTCAACAGAGAACAAACCTTCGGCAGGGCCAACAGGATCAGAACCGTCAATGATTACAATATCAAATTCGTTGTCCTTTGCCTCTTTTGCATATGCAATTCCATCTCCAACGATTAAGTTCAATTTCGGATCATCAAATGAAGCTGCGATGGTAGGAAGGAATTCCTTACATGCTTTGATTACTTCACCATCGATTTCCACCATGGTTACTTTCTCAACTCCCGGGTGCTTCAAAATCTCACGTACAGTACCACCATCACCACCACCGATTACTAACACGTTTTTCGCATTTCCGTGAGTGAACATTGCAGGGTGAGAAATCATTTCGTGGTAGTGGAACTCGTCATTTTCCGTTGTCATGAACATATCGTCCAATGTCAACAATTTACCATATTTCGGAGATTCCAGGATACGTACGCGCTGGTACGGTGACTGAACATCGAAGAAAACTTCTCCGGTGTAGCGCAAAGAAAGCGCCTGATTATCGTCTTTATCGGTAAACCACACATTGCGGGTGTACATGTCCGGGTTTGTCCATTCTGCCGCTTTCTGGCGCATAGACGAAATATCGAAATCGTTACGGGTTAGCAATTGAACAGCTCCGCGTTTCATTTCCAACGCTGAGTAATTTTTTGCTCCGAAACATTCTTTCAAATGATCAAAAGAAATCCATGCATCCATTTCTCCGCAAGTGAACAGGTCGACTGCGGCATAGCCGTATTCCGGCCAGGTATGTATGGCAAGGTGACTTTCCTGAATAACTACGACACCTGAAACCCCATATGGAGAAAAATGGTGAAATGTAGAGTTGATAACCGTTGCGCCTGCTTTCTGTGCGGCTGCAACCATGTCACGTTCAATGGAAGAAACATCGTTCATAATGTGCGGATCGCACCCCATAAATTCCACCAGAATGTGGTTCCCCAAAGCTGTACTCATTTACCTTGTTGTGTTTAATTAAAATTGAGGGGCAAAAATAGCGGTTTTGGATGGTTTATTGATGTGTTAATCAAAAAATAATGTCCCTATGGCAATCGCAAATTATGCGTAAAAAGAAAGGGCGAATAATCATTCGCCCTTTTTATACAATCTTCTTAATTATTCTTTCGAATTAATTCTTTACACGTTCAACATACAATCCGGTACGTGTATCCACTTTAATGATTTCTCCCATATCGATGAACAACGGAACGCGAACTTCGGCTCCTGTTGCAATCGTTGCAGGTTTCATAGTGTTCGTTGCAGTATCACCTTTAATTCCCGGTTCAGTGTACGTAACTTCAGATACAACATACATCGGAAGTTCTACAACTAATGGAACCTCGTCATTTGCATCGTACAAAATGTTACAAACCATTCCTTCTACAAGAAACGCTGGTTTTTCGATCATTTTTGCAGGAATATTGATCTGCTCGAATGTTTCGTTGTTCATGAAAATGAAGTCTGTTCCTTCCTGGTACAAGTACTGGTATTCACGGTTTTCAACACGAACGATCTCAATCTTGTGTCCTGCTGAGAACGTGTTGTCAATCACCTTTCCAGTTTCGATTACGCGGAATTTTGTACGTACGAAAGCAGGACCTTTTCCAGGCTTCACGTGTTGGAATTCAATGATTTGACAAATCTTGTCGTTGTGTCTGATACACAATCCGTTTCTAATATCAGCTGTAGTTGCCATTGGACAGTTTTTTCAAAATTTTGGGCAAATATAGTGAATTCCTCCTGTAATGATCCGATACGTCAACGTAAGATTTAAGGCATTTTGTGACCTCTATTTAGTGTGGTTTACTGAAAACAACGTACTTTTGTTGCCTGTATGAGTACCCTTCCGTTGTTCTTAAGTGATGTAGGTGGATCAGAAATCTTGCTGATTCTCGTTGTCATTTTGATGTTTTTCGGTTCGAAGAGCATTCCGGGAATTGCGCGTACCATGGGTAGAACCATCCGTCAAATCAAAGATGCATCTCAGGAAGTTCAGAATGAAATCCGAAAATCCGGTGCTGATATGAAAGGTGATTTGAACCTTACAGGAATCATTAGTGAGACGCGTGACAACATCGAACAACCGTTTCGTGATCACGCTCAGGCATTGGATCAGGTAATGAACGATGATCCACGTTTTCAAAAACCGGTTTCATTTGTTGCACCACCACAATCGGATATGCCCACTGGTCCATTGGACCAACCGCAAAACGATGAACCTGTTTCAGAAGTGGTGAAAGACTAGCTCTTAATTCTATGACATAAAAATGGGCGGATGATTATCCGCCCATTTAACTATGTTCTATTTTGAGACCTGTTTAATCATCGTCCTGCATTTCATGCTCTCCGTGATGTTCATGTCCCTCTGAGGTCGATTTTTCCGTTCTGATTTCCGGATGTGAGATCAAGCCTCCTGAATTTCCGACTTCACGTGCAAAGTAAGCGGCAAGACATCCTACAATCAGTACAATTATGGATGCAATGAAAGCCATTGACTTCTTTTTCCACTCCAGGAAAAGGGCTACCAGAGACAACGCAATGATTCCCCACATAAATGGCATAAAGCTTTCTGCCTGTTCTTCGTGTTCGTGAATCAAATGGTGCTTTTCTTCTTCCATTTTCATGGCGGCATGCGTATCACATTTAGTACAATCCGGGCTACAAACCATACCTGTTTTGGTGTGCTCTACTACTTCTTCGGCGCCTTCACCGGTTTTGAAGGCAGGAAATGAAGTAATTCCGGCAACCAGAAATAGCATTAATCCGACTCTGCGGGTTACGCTCGATTTTGCAATGATACCAATAAGTAATACCAGGATCCCGAAAATGAGTCCGATAATCGGGAAATGGTTAATAAGGAGATGTGAGTGAGCTTCGTTCATTGAATGAATGTTTTATTAATAGAATGTTAGTTCAACGTCAACAAAAATAGAAGAAAGATTTAGAGCTGAAAACGGAAAGTTGTAAGAGAAAAGTGAAAGCGGATTGTGTTTTGATTTCTTTTCCACTAAATAGCTAGAAGAGTTTTGCTACCTCCTCGCCAACAACACTTCCAATAGCAACTCCCATTCCGCCCATGCGAACACCAATCGCAACATTGGGATGGATTTTTTCAATAATCGGTTTCTTTTCGCTTCCAACGCCCATAATTCCAGACCATTGGTAATCTACGTTGAATGATTTTCCCGGAACAATAACTTCTTTTAAGAGGGTCGTCAAAGAATTCATGATCTGATCGGTATTCCCAAACTCGGTTGTAGTTTCTCCGGAAAAATCAAGGTTACGTCCACCGCCAAGAAGAATTCGGTTGTCGATACTTCTGAAGTAATAATAACCGGCGTCGTAATGGTATGTTCCGAGTAGATTTAGTCCTTCAATTTCTGAAGTAACGAGAACCTGAGCACGTGCCGGTTTGATGCGGTCGTCTCCAAGCAATTCTTGAGCAAAGCCATTAACGGTGACGATTGCTTTGGAAGCGGTAAGCTGCCCGAAGTTCGTTTCAACTTCCACTGAGTGAAGTGAAGGGACCAGTTTATTTACTGAGATACCGTATAAAGGGAGAATGTTGTTTTCCGCCAACAGCTGATTGCACGAAAGAAGCAGTTTGTTGGTTCTGATTTCACCTTCCAAAGCATTGTGAAAACCACCGGAAATCTGAGCAAAATTTCTTTTTCCGGCCAGGTGGCTGTCGTAAGAAAAGCAATTGGAACTTCCGGTAATACGCTGGATATTTTCATTCAAATAGGGAAGAGCGCTTGTGGTTTTCTGAAGTGCCTCGTTTTGATTTTCCATAATCAAATCCCAGGAACCCGATTGGATATAGCCCAGTTGTTCAGGTGAAAAACGCTCGAGTAATTTTCTCAATCCTCGAAAACGAAGGTCAACTGTATCCCAAACCGCAGTTTCACTCATGCGAGACAAATCATCTACAAGTTCTGTCGCACTTCCGAAGCAGGCAAATCCGGCATTTTTGGTGCTTGCACCGGTCGACAAATAACCTCGCTCCAGGATCACAATCTTTGCCTTCGGATACTTCTCACGTAGCGACAAAGCCGTGCTTATTCCAACCAATCCGGCACCTACGATCAAAAAGTCGATGCTTTCGGTAACGGCTCTTTTTTCCCAGAAACTCAGTTGGTCGAATGGTAACATAATCTATTAATGTGGATATTTGCAAGTGAACGGCGCTAAAATAGTGATTAGTGTTGTTGAAATGTGTTTAGAAACGGAATGTCTATGAAAAAGCTTCTTCTAACTGCACTGCTGGCTTTATCAACTTTTATTGTAGCCGGCCAAACGCTAAATTTTAGTGTCGGTTTTAATTCCACTACACGAAAAATCAAGTTATCTAAGGTGGAAGTTACAATTTATGAAGGAGATCAGTTGATTTCCAGGCTTCCTGTTGAAAAAAAGAATAAAATATCAACACAATTGGCCGTTCTTAAGGAGTATAAAATTGTGGTTAGTTGTCCCGGAGCGGTTTCACGAAATTTTATGGTGGATCTTACCGGAGTTACAAATGTAGATCGTTTGGAGCTGTCAAATGTGCAGTTGGAGATGAAGTTATTTCCGGAAGAAGAAGGTGTTGATTATTCCTTTATTCTGGAAAATCCTCTAACGACAGTTAAGTGTAATGAAGATTGTTCGGATTTAACTTATGATCGCGAAGCCATAAAAGCGATGTATGATGAGCTCGAACGCTTAGGTGTAGATTTGGAATAAAGATATTCAGAAAGGCATGATTGTGATAAGGTTTACCATACTTGGTTTTTTGTTATTAACGTCATCTCTTGTTCAAGGACAGGAGATCAAATTTAGTGTGCGTGTTGTGGAGCAGGATACGAACAAAAAACTGGTCGGAGTGAGTGTCTCCGCGTTCCTCGATACGAATCTGTTTCAATTGAAAACGACGGATTCACTGGGGGTGGTAGATTTGAATTTGCCTGTTGAAAAGGAATACAAAATTGTTATTTCCGAACCGAATATGGTAACCCGCTTTTTTATCGTTGATCTAACGAACTGTTCGCCTGAACAAGTGATGATGTATCCCGAGTTTTCCAGTTCCTGTGAAGTCAAATTGTTCAACGAAAAAGATGGGGTAGATTATACCTACATAATCAATAACCCAATAACCCGATTTTATCAGGGGGGAGGCAGAACTTACCTTGATTTCGATTCGAAAATGGCGATGAAAATGGCCAAAGAAATAGAGCAAATTCTGTCGGCACACTAATCTGTAGCCACTTCGTAACACCTTACCTCAATTAAATTCACGATATTTGGTATTAAAATTGAACCAATAGCGTAACTAGTTGTACAGCGACTCGTTAAAATGAAACTATGAAATTGCAGCATCTCCTTATCGTCATTTTTTGTAGTGTAAGCCTAAGTTTATTTTCTCAAAGCGTCGCTTTTCAGGTGAAAACCGTGAATTATACGACCACGAAGAAAGAAGCAGGTGTAACTGTAAAAGTTTATGACGGTTCCAGCGTTGTCAATACTGGAACTACCACGGGAAGTGGTGAATATGCGTTTAGTGTTCCGGCGGGAAAAAACTACAAAGTTGAAGTCTCCAAATCTGGCTTTGTTACCCGTTTTGTCATGTTGAATGTTACCAACGTAAACGATGAGTTGATTCAGGGAACCGGTAGCGTAAAAGGTCAGGTGGAATTGAAGATGGTAAACGAAATTCCAAATGTCGATTTTAGCTATGTATCTCAAAATCCGACAACAACGTTTACCTATGACGGTAAAAATCCTGAATTGCAGTTCGATCAGAGCGCAGGGATGAAAATGCTCAAGGAAATTGAGAAAATTATCAAACAAGGTGCTGATGCCGATAAGCAAAAAGAAGCTGATTATAACGCTGCAATGAAGGCTGCTGCTGCTCTGGAGGCTCAGAAAAAATACGCAGAAGCAATCAAGGAATACGAGAAAGCGGCTTATTACAAACCGCTTGATAAAGCTGCTCCTGCCAAGATTGTTGAGCTTGAAGGAATCATTAAAGCGCAGAATAATGCTGCAACAGCTAACGCTCAATTGGATCAGGATTACCAAAACTTGATCACTGCCGGGAATACACTTCGCGACCAGGGTAAGCATGAAGAAGCGATCAAGAAGTATCAGGAAGCCCTGACTAAGAAGCAGGAACAATATCCTAAAGACGAGATTGTGAAGTCGCAGAAAGCAATTGCTGATGCAAAAACTGCGGCTGAAAATAAAGCGAAGTATGACGCTGCTATGACTGCCGGAAACAGTTTCTTCACTCAGAAAAGCTGGATGGCAGCCAAGGATAAGTACAAAGAGGCTCTGAAATATGCACCGAATGATCCTGCGGCAACAGCTAAATTGAATGAGATTGAAGGAAAGCTGAATGCACAAAAGGTCGAACAGGAAACAAAAGCAAATTATCAGAAGTTCGTTGATGAAGGTGATAAACTGATGACTGAACAGAAATACGCGGAAGCTAAAGTTCAGTACCAGGAAGCGTTGAAGATCATGTCCGGCTCACAATACCCAACGGATAAGATCAAGGAATGTGATGTGAAGATTGCTGAAATCGCTGCTGCTAAAGCGAAGCAGGATCAGATTACCAAATTGCTGGAAGAAGGTAACACTGCATTCAATGGAAAGCAATGGGCTCCTTCAAAAGCAAAATACCAGGAGGTTCTGAAACTGGATGCTGCAAACGCTGTTGCTGCCGCCCGTATCACGGAAATTGATGCTAAAATTGCCGAAGACGCTAAGAATGCTGCGGCTATGGCTGAAGCAAAGAAATTAGTCACTGAAGGAGATGCTTTGGCGAAAACCGGAAAGAACGAAGATGCATTGGCAAAGTACAACGCAGCTCAGGCGAAATACAACGATCCTGCGGTTCAACCGAAAATTGATGCGGTAAATGCCGCTATTCTTGCTGCAAAAGATAAAGAAGCGAAAGCTGCAGAGAAAAAAGCTGCATTTGATAAAGCAATCCAGGAAGGTGATGCTGCAGTTGCGGCAAACAATTTTGAAGAAGCAAAAGCAAAATACAATGCTGCTCAAACGATTGATGCTGCTTCTACCGTTCCGAAAACGAAATTGGCAGAAGTAGAGAAAAAGATTCTCGCTAATCAGGCTGCAGCCGATAAAGCTGCGAAATATACTGCTGAAATCTCTAAAGGTGATGCTGCTATGGCAAGCAAGGATTATGCTGCTGCTAAAACTGCTTATGCAGCTGCAATTGCCGCAGATCCGAAAGAGGAAGCGAAAACAAAATTGGCTCAGGCAGAAAAGGCGTTGGCCGACAATGCCGCTCTGGAGCAGCAAAAACAGAAATACGATGCTGCAGTGAAAGCCGGAACCGATTTGCAGATTGCAGGAAAACTTGCTGAAGCAAAAGCGAAATTTGTCGAAGCGAATAAGATTGATGGTACGCAAACTCTGCCGATTGAGAAAATCAAGGAGATTGACGCTGCGATTGCCGGTGAGGCTAAGAAGGCTGAAGTAGCTAAGTTGCTGTCTGAAGGAAACACGAACCTCACTGCAAAGAAATTTACTGAAGCAAAAGCGAAGTACCTGCAAGTTTTAACCATTGACGCCGCAAATGCAGAAGCTAAAGCAAAATTGGCTGAAGCGATCGCCGGTGAAAACAATGCCATTGGAGAAGCTGAGAAAAAAGCGAAATTCCAGGCCTTGAAAACGGAAGGAATCGCTTTGATGGGACAAGGAAAATACCTCGAAGCGAAAACGAAATTGACTGAAGCAAAAACCATTCAGGCGGATGCCGAAGTAGATAAGAAGATTACAGAATGTGACGCTAAGCTGGCAGAAATTGCTAAGAGCGCCGAAGCTGGACAAAAGTACAATGAGGCACTGGCTCAGGCTAAGGCTCTTGAGTCGGCTAATAAGCTGGACGAAGCTATCGCGAAATACAACGAAGCCATTTCTTATAAGAATGAGCAGGAACCGAAAGATCGTATCGCCGCAATCAATCTGTTGAAGCAAGGTCAGGCGAATGCTGCTAAACTGGATGAGGAATTCAATAAACTTGTCAAAGCAGGAGACGATGCGGTAGCGTCCAAGGATTATGTTGCAGCAATTGCAAAATACTCTGAAGCGTTATCAAAGAAGAACGATGCGCTGGTTGCTGCGAAGAAAGCCGAAGCAGAAAAACTCAATGCTGCAATCAGCATGAATGAGGAAGAGGAGCAATACCAGAAAATCCTTTCCGCGGGACAAAAAGGAATCGATGAGAAAAACTATACCAGAGCGAAGGAAATGTACAATCGCGCTTTGGGTATTCGTTCTAACGACCCGATTCCGAAACAAAAACTTGCAGAAATTGAAGCATTATTGAAAGCTGAAAGCGACGCAAAAGCAAAAGATGCAGCATACACCGCTAAGATCACAGAAGCTGAGAACAATGCAAAAGCAGGTAAAATAGAGGCGGCAATTGCTTCGTTCGAACAGGCAAAAGTGATCAAACCAACTGAGACATTACCTGACACACGCATTGCTCAGTTGAAGACACAATTGGCAAATACCCCTAATCCGCAGGCTGAAGCTGAGAAAAAGTATCAGGATGCAATGAATGCAGGAAATGCTCTTGCTACGGCTAAGGATTACAACGGAGCAATCGCGAAATACCAGGAAGCATTGGTTGTAAAACCAAAAGACAACGTCGCAACATCTAAAATTGCTGAAATGCGTCAGATTTTGGATGATCTTGCAAAAGCAGATAAGAATAAGGCCGAAATCGATGCGCTGTTGAAAGTAGCTGATGGTTTGTTCAATTCGAATAACTGGTCGGAAGCTAAGAAGAAATACGACGATGTTCTTACGAAACAACCGAGTAATACTTATGCTAAATCTCAGTCGGATTTGTGTGTTAAAAAGCTTGAGGAAGAACGTGGTGCTGAAATCGAAAAAGAATACCGCAAACTGATTACGGTTGCAGACAAAAACTTCGATCAAACAGATTACAACAAGGCAAAGGATTACTACAAACGCGCGGTGAATGTTCGTCCGTCTGATCCTTATCCGAAAAAACGTTTGGCTGAAATCGAAGAATTGTTGAATCCAAAGCCGAAAAATACTACGCCTTTGTTGACACAAACTGGTCCTGATCCACTTCCTTCATTGGGCGAATTGAGTTCAGCTTCAGATGACGAAGACGACAAGCGTTTGCAGCAATCGCGACTTCTGCGTGAACAGAAGAACCCTAATAGCGTGAAAGCTTTGGTGGACAGTACGCGTATTAAAAGCGAAGGATTTGCAGGAAATCAGGTTGAAAGTACAATGGAGGCTGATCAGAAGTTTACTGAAATCAAAATTCAGGCAGAAGAAGTAGCTGATAGCGCTGATGAGAATCATAAGGAAAACTTTGCTACCATTCACAGTGAAGATGAAAAGATGATTCAAAATGCTCAGGAACGTGATGATGTGAAAACATCCGATCGTCAGTACATCAAGAGTCAATTGACTGTCTATACAGATGAGCACGAAAAAGCCAGTGCGATTTTGGACAATTCGGCAGTTGAAAATGCGAAAGTGTTTGATGGAACTCAGAACGATATCGTCGAGAAAACAGATGTCATCGCAACGGATGATTACCACGCGGACATCCACAGCAATCAAACGCTGACTGATATTAAAATAGGTGTTGATAAGAAAAGTCTCGACGACTTCGAATCCCGAAAAGCAACTGAAGATATCGTTCGCGATGCTTCGGAAAAAGAGGTTGCAATCACCGAATCGAACTTCGAGAAAAAAGGAAACGAAATCAAGGAAACCAATGCCGTATTGGTTGACGTAACTCAAAAAGTGGAAGATCAGGTTCACGAGGATGTGAAACAAGCTCCGATCAACCACGAAGAGATCAAAAAGATCGATGCGAATCAACAGGCATTCGTTGATGCAGAAAGTAAGCAACATCTTGATAATTCGTTTACATACAAAGAGATTCTTGTGAAGGACGAACAGGTTGTTATTGACAAGCAGGAAACCGATTCGAAAAGAAACCTTGAGAACGTTGACGAGTTGGTTGAAGTTCAGGTAAACAAAGAAGAGCAGGACCGTGTTGGTTACAACCAGGTGTACGAGAAATCGTTGAGCAATAAAAATGTTCTTACCGCAGAAGTTATCAAACAGGAAGCATACGCTGAGCTTCCATCGTTGACGGTTGAGCAAAACGTTAAGGTATATAACGATGTTCGTTCAAGTGAACAGGAACGTGCAATTGCAGCTGGAAATGCTCAGGACGAAAAGCACCTGAACAATCAGGGCGTTTTGACCAACTCTGCTGTTGCAGGAGACGATAAGGCATTGAAAGATTCTGAAAAGCCAAGTAACAATGCCGAAGTGATCAAACGCACACAGGAGGGACTAGGTTCTGTTGAGAAAGCAAAAGCAGATGAGCAGATGGAGAAAACAATTTCTTCCAAGTCTACGCTTACTGCTATTGAAAATAAAGAACCGGAGATCGCTGACAAACCTGCAAATGATCTTGGTAAATTGTACCCGGAAGGAGTTTCTCAGGAGAAGTTTGATCAGAAAGGTGAAGACGGTTTAATTTCAGCGATTGTTACACGAAGAATCGTTGTGAAAGCAGGACATGGTGATGTGTACCTTAGAACGCAAACAGCTTCAACGACAACGTATTCTAAAAATGGTTCGCCTACAACGGAAGCGGTTTGGTTGAAAGAAACGCAGGATGCGAGATTGCAAAAGAATTACTAAGCATTGAAATTAAATAAGGAATGTGGGTAACTTGAATGTGCCCACATTTTTTTTGTCCTTGTTTACCGTACTTTCGTTAGGAATTCAGAAGTATGAACGTTCATTTTATTGCCATAGGAGGAAGCGCGATGCATAATTTGGCCATCGCCTTATCAAGAAAAGGAGCAACCGTTACCGGCTCGGACGATGAGATTTTCGAACCGTCGCGGACAAGACTCGAACGACAGGGGATTTTACCTGCGGAAATCGGTTGGTTTCCGGAAAAAATTACTTCTGAAACTTCAGCAGTGATCCTTGGAATGCATGCCCGCGAAGACAATCCCGAGCTGGCTAAAGCAAAAGAACTTGGAATTCCTATCTTCTCATACCCGGAATACCTGTATGTACAAAGTAAGGGCAAGAAACGAATTGTTATCGGTGGAAGTCACGGCAAAACGACGATTACATCGATGTTGCTTCACGTTGTGAATACTCTTGGACTCAATGTGGATTACATGGTTGGAGCGCAGCTGGAGGGCTACGATTGTATGGTGAAATTGAGCGAAGATGCGCAGTACATGATTCTGGAAGGTGATGAATACCTGAGTTCACCAATCGATCGACGTCCAAAGTTTCATCTGTACAAACCCGATGCAGCATTGATTTCCGGAATTGCCTGGGATCATATCAATGTGTTCCCGACCTGGGAGAACTATGTGTGGCAATTTGAGGAATTCTGTCGGTGTATCACTCCGGGTGGAACGCTTGTTGCGAATTTCGACGATCCCACGGTTAAGATGCTTGGTGAACAGTTCAAAGATTCTCTGACTGTTAAACCCTATCAAACACCCGAATACGATGTGACAGAATCAGGAACCATTCTTCGATTCGGAGGAAAAACCTATACGATGAACATTTTCGGAGGACACAACCTCCAGAATGCGATTGGAGCAATGTATTTGGCGGAAGCAATGGAAATCTCCAATAATGACTTCTTAACCGCATTACAAAGCTTTAAAGGGGCAGGAAAACGACTTCAAAAAGTAATTGAGAAACCTGGGTTTACCATGTTCCAGGATTTTGCGCATTCGCCTTCTAAATTGACGGCGACTACCAAAGCGGTAAAGGAACAATTCGCTTCCCGAAAAGTAATTGCCTGTATGGAGCTCCATACCTTTTCTTCTTTGAGAAAAGAGTTTCTTCCGTTGTATGATGGTGCTATGAATGCGGCGGACGAAGCATTGGTGTATTTCAGTGAAGCTGTGGTAGCTCACAAAAAATTGGAACCATTATCAGTTGAAGAAGTTCAAAAAGCATTTGGAGGACGAGTGAAGGTCGTAACCGAAACGCAGAAAGTACTGGACTTCGTTCATGAACAGGTTGGTCCGAACACAACGCTATTGATGATGTCTTCGGGAAATTTTGACGGAATCAATTACAATCAATTGGGGGAGGAGTTGGCTGAAAAGCTATAAAATCCGTTTTTTTTCTAAGATTCGTGAATTCGTGAAACTACGAATTTGACCCGAAAACCCTGTTAGTTTGAAGCCTGACTAGCGATAGACAGATAACGAACCGAAAAGGAAGGGATAAGCATATATCGGATTAATTCCGGAAAATCAATTTTCTGAAAATAACCGTCAGGATCAATGCATTAATCGTTGATAATAACAACAATCCTAGCAAAGAGAGTGTCATTGTTGAGCCTGCGCTGTACATTGCCTGAGGGCTTTTGCGCATATCACTGAAGATTTCTTCTTTTGACATGCTTTTGTATTCAGGTCGAACGGAACGAATTTCTTTCAATTCTTTCGGGTTGTCCAGCGATTTTTGAATTGCCTGCTCTGCCACCTGAATTTGATGTGCGTTATAGTCCGGATCTATTTTTGCGTAATACACATAGAGTAAAACCGAAACAGCCACGGTATACACCAATCCACCACCCATAATGGATTTAACATCGCCCAGCGCTGTACTTTGACTGCGATCTTCGCTACGTTTTTCTATATAGGTTCCAATCGCCATTGCAAGTAAAAGACACAAGATATTCCACATAACCAAAAGTGGAATTCCCTGAGCATCCTGCAATACACCAAAATAAAAAAACGAATACTTACCTGTGAACCAAATAAGTACAAATAACAATGCGATTTTGACAGATGTTTTCATAGGGTAAAAAGATCGCCCCGACATTTATCGTCGGGGCGAAGCTAAGATTTATGAATTCATTGATACTAAGAACTCTTCATTTGATCTGGTGTTCTCCATGTGTCCTTTTACAAACTCCATGGCCTCAACAGGGTTCATATCTGCGATGAACTTGCGAAGTAACCAAACACGCTGCAATACATCTTTTCCAACTAACAGGTCTTCGCGACGTGTACCGGAAGAAAGGATGTCAATTGCAGGGTAAATACGGCGATTTGAAATCTTACGATCCAACTGCAATTCCATGTTACCGGTTCCTTTAAATTCTTCGAAGATAACTTCGTCCATTTTAGAGCCTGTTTCAGTAAGTGCCGTTGCAAGAATCGAAAGAGATCCACCGTTTTCAATCTTACGAGCAGAACCGAAGAAACGTTTTGGTTTGTGTAATGCATTGGCGTCCACACCACCCGAAAGAACTTTTCCGGAAGCAGGAGAAACAGTGTTGTATGCACGTGCCAGACGTGTAATTGAATCCAGTAAGATACATACATCGTGACCACACTCAACCATTCGTTTCGCTTTCTCCAAAACAATGTTTGCCACTTTCACGTGACGGTCAGCAGGTTCGTCGAATGTAGAAGCAACAACTTCCGCTTTTACACTACGAGCCATGTCTGTAACTTCTTCCGGACGCTCATCGATCAACAATACGATAAGGTATACTTCCGGGTGATTCGCTGCAATTGCATTCGCAACATCTTTCAGGAGCATGGTTTTACCTGTTTTAGGCTGTGCCACGATCATACCACGCTGTCCTTTACCGATTGGTGCAAACAAATCCATTACACGCGTCGACATCGAGTCTTCTTTGTGTCCGGTTAGTTTGAACTTCTCGTCAGGGAAGAGTGGAGTAAGGTATTCAAAAGGAACACGGTCACGGATGTAACCCGGATCGCGTCCGTTAATGGAGTCAACTTTTACCAGCGGGAAGAATTTCTCACCTTCACGCGGAGGACGAATTGTTCCGCGAACAGTATCTCCGGTTTTCAAACCGAATAATTTGATCTGGCTTTGAGAAACATAAACATCATCAGGTGAAGGAAGGTAGTTGTAGTCTGAAGAACGAAGGAATCCGTATCCATCCTGGATTACTTCCAATACACCTTCGGCAGTAACAATTCCAACAAGGTTGTAAGCTTCTTCATCCACTTTTTCCTCTTGTTGTTGCTGACGATTTTGATTGTGCTGCTGACGATTCTGATTCTGATGCTGGTGCTGGCGGTTTTGGTTTTGATTCTGGTGTTGGCGGTTCTGGTTTTGGTTCTGATTCTGATTGTGTTGAGGCTTTTCCTGCTGTTCAGCCGACGCATTTCCTTCAGCATTTTCCGCTGAACCTTCATTTGCCTGTTGACGTTGCTTGAAATCCTTTTTATTCTTTCTGAACTCCTGATGACGATCGTTGCGTTTGTGCTCCGTTTGTTCAGTAGTTTCAGCTGTTGTTTCGTTCGTTGGGGTGTTCTCTGCCTGAGGTGTACTTGCGGCTTCAGGTGAATTTCCTTTACGTGGGCGTAATTTTCGTTCGGTAGGAGCAGTAGTTTCAGCAGTAGTCTCCGGTGTGCTTTCCGCTGCTGAAAATAAATCTACTTTTTCAGGTGCAGATGAAGCAACCGGTTCGGATTTTGCTTTTCTTGGGCGTTTAGGCGCATCTGCAGACGAGTCATCTGCTGAAGGTGTAGCAGGCGCTGATGACGACGCTTGTTGAATCAAATCAACGAGTTCATTCTTCTTGAATGACTCAACGCGTTTAACACCGAGATTTTTTGCAATTTCTCTTAATTCTGGTAATAGCTTACCGTCTAAGTTTTGATCGTTCATAAAAAACTTTGGCTTTGTTGAGGCGAAGATTGTTCACCTCTTTAACTGATTTAGTCGTGAAAGACGTTGCAATAATACAAATAATCCAATTACCGTATCTGATTTCATGAATTTTATTTCAAACAAGAAAGAGGGAATTCAAAATGAAGGAATTCAAAATTCAAAATTGGATCATAAATTTCCCTTTTTAACTTCCAATTCTTTTCTCTTAACACTTTCCTCTTTGAACTTTACTACATTTGTTCCCCCTGGCTTTCAGCCTTAACAAAACAGACTATGAAATCTCCGTTCTCGCTTTTTTGGTACATTACGCTTTTCGCTCTTTGTGGATTCCTGTATTTCCTGGAAAGTAAATTACCATCCGTTGGTCCAATGGTTTTTCAAATTGCGCGTTTTGCTGCAATGGGATATTTGCTGGCGATTTCGTGGAAACGTAAGAAATTGTCACTATGGATTTTTAGTGCAATGTTGATTGGTGTTGAGGTCGGATTAGACTTCCCTTGGTTTGCTAAGGAAATGACGCGTTTCAGCGATATTTTCCTTCGTTTGATTAAAACGCTTGTGGCTCCGTTACTCTTTGCTACGCTTGTTGTAGGAATTGCCGGACATTCGAACCTGAAACAAGTCGGGCGAATTGGTTTAAAGAGTATTCTCTATTTTGAAATTGTAACCACGTTCGCATTGTTTCTTGGGTTGCTAGCCATTAATATCAGTGGTGCAGGACTCGGCGTGAAGAATCAGGAAGTTGCACAGGCGTCGCAGGAAAAATCGGCGGAATTGCTTTCTCAACTTGAAAAACCCAAAGATCACCTTGTAGAAATTTTTCCGGAGAATTTCGCTAAAGCGATGGTAGAAAACCAGGTACTTCAAATTGTTGTGTTTTCCGTGTTGTTTGCAATTGCATTGAGTCTGATTAAAAATGTGAAACACAAAGAAACGATGTTGAACTGGACGGAAAGCCTTTCGGAAGTGATGTTCAAGTTCACGGATATTGTGATGTATGTTGCACCTTTGGCCGTTTTCGGAGCGATTTCGAGTACTGTTGCGAAGAGTGGAGTAGACTTATTGATGAACCTGATGCAGCTCGTCGGAACACTCTATGTAACATTGATTGTTTTTGTTCTTGGTGTTCTGTTGCCGATTGCTCTGATCGCTAGAATTCCGATTAAACGATTCATGTCTTTTGTAACCGAGCCGCTTTCCATTGCATTTGCCACTGCAAGTAGTGAAGCCGCATTGCCGAAAGCACTTGAGAATATGGAAAAATTCGGTGTTCCTAAGAAGATCGTTGGATTCGTTATTCCAACCGGTTATAGCTTCAACCTCGATGGGACAACGCTTTATTTGTCCATGGCCACTGTATTTGTTGCGCAAATGTGCGGCGTTGATTTGACTATTGGTCAGCAAATTGCAATCTGTTTGACCCTTATGCTAACAAGTAAAGGTGTTGCCGGAGTTCGCGGGGCATCTTTTGTGATTCTTACAACTACGTTGATGGATTACCGTCATCTTGGAATTGATGTTGAAAAAGCAGGAATTATTCTGGGTGTTGATGCGCTAATGGATATGGCTCGTACGTCAGTGAACGTGCTCGGAAATTGTCTTGCTTCTGCAGTTATTGCAAGAAGTGAGGGGGAGTTGGTAACTACAGGTGAGAATGTTCTAATAGAAGAGTAAGCCTTCTTCTTTATTTGATACTTGAAAATCGTAGTAAAAAGAAAGTTCCTCCATTGTAGTGAATGAAGGAACTTCTGGTTTTGGTAGTACCTCAAGCTACCAGTGGGCTTTACAGCCCTTAAATCTGTTTTCTAATTCTACCGCAGATGTTGCTTGCTTTGTCTCATTATTGGATGAAACGAGTGTCGCTTCTTTTTGATCAGATGGTGTGGTCATTTTTACATCATCTTCGGTAGAACAACCACAGAGTGTTAATACGTTTAAGCAAAGTACCGATATAAGTAATAGGCTTTTCATAATGCAAAGTTATGGCTGCTTTGCAATAATAGGAAATGAATTTGGATATTTTTTTACGTTCGTCGATAATTTTTACAAATTAATCGATACTAAACTTTAGTTTAGCTTACTTTTCAAGTGCTTCGCTGTGTGATTATCAGTTAGTTTGACTAAATCTTCTGGTGTTCCTTCAAACACTACATTTCCTCCTTTATCACCTCCTTCAGGCCCAATATCAATGATCCAGTCTGCGGCTTTGATAACGTCCAGATTGTGCTCAATTACAACAATGGAATGTCCATCATCAACCAGGCGATTGAATGCAATCAGCAGTTTCTCAATATCGTAGAAGTGCAAACCTGTTGTTGGTTCGTCGAAAATGAATAAGGTTTTCTTAGACTGATAGCCTTTAATCAGGAATGTTGCCAGTTTCACGCGTTGGGCTTCACCACCACTCAAAGAACTGCTGGATTGCCCCATTTGAAGGTAGCCAAGCCCGACGTCTTCCAACGGTTGAATCTTCTGAATGATTTTCTCTTCCAGTTTGTCTTTCCCTTCGCGGAAAAACTCCAACGCCGAACTGATGTCCATATTCAGAATATCCGAGATGTTTTTATCGCGGTACGTAACGTCCAGGGCTTCTTGTTTGTAACGCGTTCCATTACAGGTTTCACATTTCAGGTGAACATCTGCCATGAATTGCATGCTCACGGTTACGTTTCCTTCTCCCTCACACATTTCACAGCGACCTCCTTCAACATTGAATGAGAAGAATCCAGGTTTGTATCCGTGATGCTTAGCAAGGTTTTGTTTCGCGAAAAGTTCCCGGATGTCATCGAATGCTTTAACATAAGTAACCGGATTACTTCGGGAAGACTTCCCAATCGGGTTTTGATCGATCAGTTCAACTTCCTCAATACTTTTCATGTCGCCGGTAAGCTGCTGGAAACTTCCCATTTGATCACCAAACAAACCAAGGTGACGACGTACGGCAGGATAAAGAATTTCTTTCACCAATGTACTTTTTCCGGAACCACTGACTCCCGTTACACCAACAATTCTATTCAAAGGGAATGAAACTGTCAGATTTTTCAGGTTGTGTTCGCGCGCACCGGTAACCGTTATTGCATTATTTCCTTTTCTTCGCTTTGCAGGAATTGGAATGGATTTTTTGCCGGTAAGGTATTGAGCAGTCAAACTGTCTTTTGCTTTACCAAGTTCCTGGAATGTTCCCTGGAAAACGACTTCACCTCCATACTTTCCCGCAGCCGGACCAATATCCAGTAACTGATCAGCGGCCATCATCATGTCTTCCTCATGTTCTACAACAATTACCGTATTTCCGATATCGCGGAGTTTTTTTAAGACGCCCACCAATCGTTCTGTATCACGAGGATGCAGACCAATGCTCGGTTCATCAAGAATGTACATCGATCCAACTAAACTACTCCCAAGTGAGGTTGCAAGATTGATTCGCTGGGATTCTCCTCCGGAAAGCGAGTTCGCGGCTCTGTTTAAGGTGAGGTATCCCAAACCTACATCGTTCAGGAACGTTAGACGCTGTGTGATTTCAGGAAGAATGCGTTTGATGATCTTTTCTTCGTTGGGTTGAACCTTCAGGTTTCCAAAGAATTCCAATGCTTCTGTAATCGGCATCAGGACCAATTCACGAATGCATTTTCCGTTGATTTTTACGTAGTTCGCGTCTTCGCGCAAGCGCGTACCGTGACACTCCGGACATTCCGTTTTACCGCGGTATCTGGATAACATCACACGATACTGAATCTTATAGCTTTGTGCTTCAATGTCCTTAAAGAATCCGTCAATTCCGATAATGTCTTTGTTTCCTTTCCACAACAGCTTGTATTGTTCTTCGGTAAGTTGATCTACCGGTTTGTGGATCGGGAAATCGTATTTTCTGCTGTAATTGACAAGGTTTTGGAGGTAATCACCCATTACTTCACCTTTCCAGCTTGCTACCGCGCCTTCGTAAACAGAGAGTGCAGGATTTGGAATAACAAGTTTAGGGTCAATTCCAATCACCATTCCGTATCCTTCGCAGGTTTTACAAGCTCCAAACGGATTGTTGAATGTGAAAAGGTGAGGAGTTGGTTCCTGGAACTCCATTCCGTCCAGTTCAAAGCGATTAGAGAATTCGTGTCGTTTCAAACCTTCCATTTCAATGATGAAGCACGAACCTTCGCCTTCTGCATAAGCCAGTTGAACAGAATCTGCACAGCGACTTATTGTTTCTTCATCCTCTATTCCGCCCGTGAGACGGTCTATAACAAGAAACAATTCACTGACACCTTCAATGTCTTTTGCATTTACATCTGAAAGAGAAACCACAGTATCATTTACCAAAAGTCGGCTGTAGCCTTGTTCCTTCAGAAGTTTCAACGCACGTTCAGCTCCGTATTTTTGGTGTTGTGTTAACGGTGCGCATATGAGCAATCGGATGTCCCTTGGAAGCCCTGCAACAAAATTCACGACGTCTGTAATGGTATCTTTTTTGACTTCATTTCCCGAAACAGGGGAGTAGGTTCTGCCAATTCGGGCATAAAGTACTTTCAGGTAATCGTAAATTTCAGTTGTTGTTCCTACTGTTGATCGCGGGTTTGTGCTGATTACTTTCTGTTGAATAGCAATAGCGGGAGCAATTCCTTTGATGTAGTCGGTTTCGGGTTTATCCAGTTTTCCGAGAAACTGTCGCGCGTAAGAAGAAAGACTTTCAATGTAACGGCGCTGACCTTCGGCATAAAGTGTATCAAAAGCCAATGAGGATTTCCCGGAACCGGAAAGCCCTGTTATCACCGTAAATTTACCGTGAGGTATCGAAACATCGAGGTTTTTCAGGTTATTGACCCGCGCTCCTTTGATCTGAATAAATTTCTCCGACATAGTTACAAATTTCGCAATTATTCCCGCTAAAATGTCGCGCTGATAACAAAACTTATGAGTGAAAACCTTAAGTTTTTTTAATGAAAATTTGTTAAATCCAAATAAATGGTCTATTTTCGGAGAATCTAAAATGTATAGCCTATAGAGCAAATTCTACTTTAAACTTTTCTGAAACAACAGTTTTTGGACTTAAACTAATGTAGAGCTATGGCTATGAACTATCTGGACGACCATCAATTAGTGCAACTTTATCTTGAGGGAAAAGAGCAGGCTTTTGAAGTACTGCTACTTCGTCATAAAGACAGGATTTACAGATCTATTTATAACAAGGTTCGCGACAGAGACCTGGCAGAGGATATTTTCCAGGAAGCTTTTGTGAAGATTATTCAAACATTGAAGTTGGGTAATTACAATGAAGAAGGGAAATTTCTTCCATGGGCATTGCGTATTGCCCAGAACCTTGTAATCGACTATTTCCGCAAATCGAATCGTGTGCGCATGATTAACGAGCGCAGTTCGAAGAGCGAGGAGTTTAACATTTTCTCGGTATTGAAGTTGGAAGACGCGAACATCGAGCAGTCAATTACCAAAAAGGAGTTGGAGGATCAAATGATCGATTTGATCGAATACCTGCCGGAGTCGCAGCGTGATATCATCGAGAAACGCATTTTCCAGGATTTGTCGTTTAAAGAAATTGCTGATATGGAAGGAGTTTCTATCAACACGGCGTTAGGAAGAATGCGCTACGCATTGATTAACCTTCGTAAAATGATTGACAAACACAATTTGGTGACTGATATTTAATCACCCGCTTTTTTAAGTTGAAACGGAAAGTCCTCCTGAGTAATCGGGAGGACTTTTTTTGATACGAATAAATGAATAAACGTGTAAATGAATTCGTTTACAGACCCCGAAAACATTGGTGTTTATGAAGTATAGTCCGACTTCACTCCAGATTGTTTTACTCACATTCCCCATCCACTGAACAGCTTCCGGTTTCATCTGAAGAAAGATCAGTAAACCCTGTCTGTGTTTTCCAGTCAGATACAGATTGTTCCAGTGCGTTTACAAAAGTATCCACGGGTTGAGCGCCTGAAACGGCAAACTTTCGGTTGAAGACAAAGAATGGAACACCACCAACACCAATTTGCTGTGCTTCGATGATGTCTCGCTCTACTTTATGTAAATAATCATCATTGGAAAGTGATTCTGTCACATCGCTTGCTGATAGACCAATCTCAGTGCCAATTTGCTTCAATGTTTCCAGATCTCCGAAGTTCATTCCTTCAGTGAAGTAAGCCTTGAATAAACGCTCTTCTGCTGCATCCCCCAATCCTTTGGTTTTTGCCAATTGAATCATGCGGTGTGCTTTCAGCGAATTCGCCACAACAGCCTTGTCGAAACGATAATCCAAACCGGCATTTTTTGCGAGTTGTACCACATGTTCGTGCATTTGCTTCGATTGTTCGATGGATATTCCTTTTCGATCGGCAAGGAAGGTATAAACATCCGTTTCAGGGTCAACATTTTCCGGGATCGTTGGGTCAAGCTGAAAGCTTTTCCATTCGATTTCAATCAGGTTGCGGTCTTCAAATCGTTCCAAAGCCTGTTCCAGATTGCGTTTTCCGATGTAACAAAACGGACACATGATGTCGCTCCAGATTTCGATTTTGAGTGCTTTTTCCATGTTACAAAGATACGTTATCGCTTACTGTTGAATGAAGAGTTCCTGCAATGCTTTGTCGATTGAAGCCGGCTTTCTTCCCAGAAGTCGCTCTAAATCCGTACCCGGAACATCGAAATCGTTATTTTTCATCGCGGTAGCAAAACCAATCGACATTCCGATGATTTCCTCCGGTAGTCCAACACCTTTCAAAGCTGCTTCGAAGTGCTCTACGTCAGGATTGGTGTAACTAACGGTCTTTCCTGAAAGATTGGAAAGGCTTGTCGCAACTGTATTGAAATCAAAGCTTTCGTTAGAGCTGATTTTATAAGTTGCATTTTTGTGTTCATCCGACAATAATACGTTTGCCGCTGCTTCTCCCATTTCTCTGCGTAGTGCAAATGGAACTTTTCCGTTACCTGCCGGAAAGAAAATTCCTGTTTCCAATACCTGTTCACCCAGGAACATCGGAAGAACATCTGCATATAAATTGTGTTGCAGCAAGGTGTAAGTCAAACCGGAATTTTTAATGTATTCGTCGGTTTGAAAATGATCAGCCATGAAGTCTTTCAGAACGGAGTCATCTGTATTTTTCATGTTTACTCCTGTATAAACAATATGCTGCACTCCTGCGGATTTCGCTGCATCAACCACGTTCTTGTGTTGTGTAAAGCGATCATTGAAGTCATTGGATGAAATCAATAGTACTTTTTCCACTCCCTGAAAAGCTGTTGTTAACGCTTCCTTGTTCAAGTAATCCGCTTCACGGACCTGTACACCAAGTGTTTGCAAATTCGATGCTTTTTCTTTGTTTCTTACTATGGCGATAATTTCCGATGCAGGTGTTTTCGTTAAGAGTTGGTCAATAACGGTTCCTCCCAAATGTCCTGTTGCTCCTGTAATAGCTATCATAATCTGTGTTTTTAATGAATTAATCTGTAATGGAACAAAATTATCATGGAGTTAGTTTACTTTTGTAATGGATTTCCGTTTGGAAACTAGTTTCCTTCAGGAAACTATTAGAAATTTCAACGGCTTTAAAGCGTTTATTATGAATCAGAAAACAGCAAAATCAAAACCATTGGGATGTGAGCAAACACTTATGGCGATTAAAGACACCATGGAATTACTTTCGGGGAAATGGAAGATCCAGATTGTTGGTTCACTGATGATGAATGGAACGATGCGATTCATGGATTTATTGCGGGATGTAGATGGGATTGCAGCAAAGATGTTATCTAAAGAATTGCAGGATCTTGAGGTGAATGAACTGGTTAGCAGGACAGTAAAGGACACAAAGCCGGTTACTGTGGAGTATACGCTTACTGAACATGGTCGCTCCCTGGAGAATCTGATCAATGAAGTCGCGAAGTGGGGAATTCTCCACAGAAATCGTTTGTTTCAAACGAACCTTGAAGCGGTAAACATGAGCTTTGATAAAGCTAAAAGTGAAGCAGTTTGAGTGTGTGCTTAATGGCTTTTCTATTTCCAACCTTTTGATGTCCCGGAACCACAATTTTCGCGTGTCGGAATTTCTTTTTGGTGTTCCGAAGGGCGATCGGCCACATTCCAAGATTCGCATCTTCCAGATTTCCAATATTCGTGGCTTCTTCCGATTTAATGAAACATCCGCCGTATAAGATGTTTCGTTGCGGCAGATAAATCAATTGATTATCAGGAGTATGTCCTGCTCCTGGATAATAGGTCTCGATTCTCGTTGCACCCAGAGTGAAGCACGTGTCTTTTACGAAGTAATTGTTCGCAAGTGGAATTCCGCGATCCATGCTGATGATGTATGTTCCAAGAGAAGTATAAGTCGGGATTCCGAGAGATTTGTAATAGGTGAGTCCTGCTGTTCTGTCGCTGTGCGAGTGTGTTGCAATAACCAGTTTAACTGATTGATGAAGTCGTAGCTGAAACGAGTCCAATAAAGGCTGAAACTGTGTGGTATCCCAAGGTGTATCGATCATTACCAATCCGTCGCTGGTTTGAATGATCATCCCATTGGCAGGAAATGGTGCTTTGTCAAGTATTCTATAGGTTGTAAAAACATAGGTGCTATCAGCAATTTTCTGAATTTCCAACTGTGCGGATGCAGAAAAACTGCAAAGAAATAGCAATATCAAAAACGAACGAAGCATTGAACAAACCTAAGGAATTATCGCATTCTCTGCATTCTTTTTTTCTGGTTTTCCTTCAATTTCAGTGCAACGTGATTGGTTACCGGGATGGTTCCGTGTTCATTGAGTTCGCGGATGAACTTTTTAGCAAGTTCGTAATCGAGAAATTCATAGATGACTTCTGATTGATTCTTACCATTGGTATAGCTCAAGTCGTATGTAATTGATTTTGAAACAGTGCTTGAGTTGTTCCAGTTGCCTGCAGGAGCCATTGTAAGCGGTACTGCTCTTGAGCTCTTTTCGACGCAGATTCGTAAATCAAACTCAATAGGATTTGCTGCACTTTTCCATTCGCCCCATTTTGTACCAAAGAGTGATTTATACGAGCGATATTCGTTGCTGACCAGGTTGTATTCGAAACCTGTTTCTGTGGTTAGCAGAATAATAGATAGGGGAACCAATACAAAAGCTACCGGCCAGAGAAAAAAGAAGAAAGGTATAGCGATTAAAAAACCGATTACTGCAGGAACAAGGTACACAGAGGACATTCCTTCTTTGGCAACCAGGTAGTTTTTTGTTGTATTCATTTGAAGTGTTATACACCATCAAAAATAGCGGGAGCGAGCATTGCCGGAGGATTTATAACATTTGTTGTGAAAAGCGTCAAGGCTTCGCCCGACGACATTTGATCTTTTTGATCTGCCGTCAATTTCTCATGATGTAAGGGGACTTCGGCTCCGATGGGGCACCTAGTAAAAACAAAAAGGGACACCGAAGCATCCCTTTTTACTAAGTTGTAAGTATGTTAAACCGTAGCGTTTGCTTTTGGTGCAGCAGCCAGAATGTCTGCAGCAGTTTCAGAAGCAAATTGCTCGAAGTTCTTAACGAATTGCTCTGCCAAATGATTCGCAGTTTTGTCGTAAGCAGCTTTGTCTGCCCATGTTCCGCGCGGATTCAAAATCTCAGCAGGAACTTCCGGACAAGAAGTTGGGAACGACAAATCGAATACAGGAAGAGTATCGAATTCTACGTTATCCAATTGGCCCGTCAACGCAGCTGTAATCATTGCACGCGTGTAGCTCAATTTCATGCGGCTTCCCACACCGTAAGAACCACCAGACCATCCAGTATTGATCAACCATACTTTGATGTCAGTTCCTTCCAGTTTTTCACCCAATAATTTTGCGTATTTCGCAGGGTGTAGAGGTAGGAATGCTTTTCCGAAACAAGCAGAGAATGTCGTTGTAGGTTCTGTAATTCCTACTTCAGTTCCTGCAACTTTCGCTGTATAACCGCTCATGAAGTGGTACATCGCCTGTTCCTTCGTCAAACGGGAGATTGGAGGCAATACACCGAACGCGTCTGCAGTAAGGAAGAAAATGTTCTTAGGCCCGGAACCGATTGACGGTACCATGATGTTGTCGATGTAATCGATAGGGTAAGAAACACGTGTATTTTCTGTAATAGATCCGTCGGCGTAATTTGGAGTAGAACCACCTTCGTGGAATCCGATATTTTCCAAAATAGCACCGAACTTAATTGCATTGTAGATTTGCGGTTCTTTTTCCGCCGACAAATCGATTGTTTTAGCGTAACATCCACCTTCGAAGTTGAAGACGGTGTTATCGGACCAACCGTGCTCATCGTCACCGATCAAACGGCGATTCGGATCAGAAGACAAGGTTGTTTTTCCTGTGCCCGACAATCCAAAGAAGATTGCAGTATCTCCAGCTTCACCAACGTTCGCAGAACAGTGCATAGACAACACATTCTTCTGGTGAGGAAGCACGAAATTCAATACAGAGAAGATTCCTTTTTTGATTTCGCCTGTGTATCCTGTACCACCGATGATAATCATCTTACGTGTAAAGTTCAGGATAGCGAAATTTGCCTGGCGCGTTCCGTCAATAGCAGGATCTGCCTTGAATCCCGGAGCACACACAATGTTCCATTCAGCATCGAAGTTTTCGATTTCTGCGTCGGTTGGACGAAGGAACATGTTGTAAGCGAACATGTTTGACCAAGGGAACTCAGTCGTTACGCGAATGTTCAACTTGAAGTTTTGATCAGCACATGCGTAAGCGTCACGCACGTACACATCTTTACCAGTCAGATATGCTTTCATTCTATTGTAAAGCGCATCAAACTGCTCAGTAGATACAGGAATATTTACATCTCCCCACCATACTGAATCCTCTGTAAGAGCATCCTTTACTACAAATCTGTCTTTTGGAGATCGGCCGGTAAATTCGCCCGTTTCAATTGCCAATGCGCCGGTATCAGTCAATACACCCTGACCATTGATAATCGTATCTTCAACCAACTCAGCAGGAGTAAGGTTCCAAAATACATTTCCTAAGTGTTCCAGCCCAATAGTAGCTTTCAAATCAGCGTTTTTTCCGCGCTTCCCAAATTCATTCATACGTCTTTGTTTTGTTTGTTTCCAACGTTTACGGGCACAAAGGTAAGGCGAATCTCCCAATGTCACGGAAGAAACTCTTCACATTTTAATAACATTAAGCGACGTTTTCCACTTTTTTAGGAAAAACGGTTTCCCTTTACCCGATGTGAATACTTCAAGTAACGCTTATCTGAAATGGATGTTGTGCTTCTGATTATGAATTGTTTACGATGGTTTATTTAAACCAGTTTAATCAATTCTTCGACTGCCTGTTTGATGTTGTTTCGGATTTCAAGAATAGTGGCATCCATCATGTAGCAAGGTGCACTGATGACCTTATTTTTTAAATCGATGGAAAGTTCAGAAACGGTTTTGTATTCTGCCAGTGCTCCGGTTTTTTCAAGTCCCGCGGAAAATGCCGGAATATCATACGGAGACGATGCTTTATCCGTTCCCAACGTCATTGTAAGGTTAACCGACGATCCTTCAAATGCCTTTGCCAGAACAACCGGACTCACACAAAGCGCGGCGATTGGTTTTCCGATGTTCACAAGGTTGACAAGCAACAATTTTACTTCAGGAAGAATTTCTCCGTCAGGGCCGTTGAATGCCCATGTTGTCAGGTTTTTTGCATTTCCGAATCCACCCGGAATAACCAACGCATCAATTTCGTTCAAATCTACTTTGGAGATATCTGTTACTGCTCCACGAGCGATACGAGCCGATTCTGTCAACATGTTACGGCTTTCCGATTGTTCTTCTCCGGTAAGATGATTGACAACATGATGTTGGTTTTTATCGATCGAAATACACGTATAAGTTGCCCCGACTTCCTGAATGGCCAGAAGCGATAATACTGCTTCCTGAATTTCCGACCCATCGTATACACCACATCCTGATAATAAAACACCAATATTCATGAGAGAGATTTTTTGATAAAGGTAAAATTAAGAGGAAAGATGAAGGAGGAAAGCGAAAAGTTTCGTTAATGTGCGCTTTTCATCCCTCTTTTCTCTTTCCTCTTTTATACTTTTATTCCATGAACCGGAAAGTAGTTTTTTACGATGGCGATTGTGGTGTTTGCAACCGCACGGTTCAGCTCATACTCCGTCGGGAGAAAAATCATGATTTATATTTCTGCGCGCTTCAGTCCGATGTGACAAATGAATTTTTCGAATACCATCAGCAGCCAAAACCGGATTTATCTACCATTGTTTACTTTGACGGAACAAACTTTTCAACACGTTCAACTGCGGTATTGAAGATTGCGGGAAATCTGAAACTCCCGGCCGCTTTATTGCGTCTCGGGTGGATAGTTCCTTCGTTTATCAGGAATTACATTTATACACAGATTGCACGCAGAAGATATCGCATTGTGAATCCCAGTTGCATGTTGCCGGATTCTGAACAGAAACAGCGTTTTTTGGTACATAAATGGTGGTGATTGGCTGTTAATAACTCGCGTTCCTTTACTACTTATACAAGCGTTTAAATAACTTCATTGTTTATTTTTGCAGTATGAAAATCTCCGCTTCTATTTACTCGGATAAGAAACGAGAATTGACGGCAACGATCAATGACCTCGTAGCGCATCGGGTAGATTTATTGCATGTGGATTGTAACGATAACCCGGCTGTTTTTGATGATATCAGACTAATCCGAAAGATTTGTGATATCCCAATCGATTTGCACATCATTACACCCGAACCATCCAGGTACTATGACTTGCTGAGAGAAACTCCAGTAGAGTATGTTACGTTCCAGTACGAAGACGCGGAGGAGCCGATTCGAATTCCTTCTGATATTAAGGCTAAAAAAGGACTATCAGTGATTAGTCCGACTCCGGTTTCGGTATTTGAGGAATACAAAGAGTTCGATTTCATTTTATTGATGGCCACAATTCCCGGACAAAGCGGAGGTGTTTTTGATGCGGTGAATTTTTCCAAAATCAGGGAGTTTGAAAAAGCTTATCCGGACAAAGCTGTTCACGTGGATGGAGGTGTTAACGGTGAAGTTTCTTTTATTCTCAGAAATATGGGGGTAGAGGCCTCTGTTTCCGGATCATTTTTATTCAACGCACCGAGCATTGGACACGCGTTGATGGATTTGACTAAACGAACAGTTGAATCGCAGTTCAAAGTGAAGGACTTTATGGTTCCACTGGCTGAAACTCCGGTGATCAGAACAGATGAGTATTCGGTAATGAACGTATTGAAGAGCATTGAACAGGGTATGCTTGGATTTGCGCTTGTTGTGGAAGGTTCCGGAAAGCTGGCGGGAATAATTTCCAACGCTGACGTTCGAAAGGCATTGATTGCTCACAACGGAGATATTTCGGCAATTGAATTGAAAGGACTGCTGAATACTAACCCGATAACCTGTGATGAGGGCGCAACGGTCAATGAACTGTTGGAGCTGATTCGCTCGTTTAGCTTCCCGATTAGCTACGTTCCGGTCGTTGAAAACGGCACGATTGCTAAGGGAATTGTTACTTTTGTGAACTTGATTAAAGGCGAAATATGATTCTTCATCTGAAACAATCGGTTACTCATGAACAGGCGGCACAACTGGCTGCTCAAATTAAGGCATTTCATGTCGTATCCGAAGGCAAACAGGTGCTTATTACAGGGTCGGGAGTAAAAGAAGTTCCTGCTGAGGCAGAGGCATTAACCGATCAGCACTGGGTGTTTGCAAATGACCTTCAATTGGGTTCCCGTTCGTACAGAACAACAACCCGTGAAGTAAAAATAGGAAATGTTACTATTGGTGGAAACACCGGAAATACTATCGTAATCTCGGGACCTTGTTCCGTTGAGAGCGAAGAACAAATCCGTCAATCTGCGGCTTTGCTGAAAAGCAATGGATTGACTTCTCTTAGAGGAGGGTGCTATAAGCCGAGAACGAGTCCGTACAGTTTCCAGGGAATGGGATTGGACGGATTGAAGTTACTTGCCAAAATGCGCGAGGAATTTGGATTCTCTGTGGTTACTGAAGCCCGCGACGCGACACATATTGATGAAATCATTGAACATGCCGATGTTATCCAGGTGGGTGCGAAGGCAATGTATGATCAGGGGATTTTACGCGCTTGTGCGAAAACCCAGAAGACAGTGTTGATCAAACGTGGATTCGGTACAACACTTCAGGAGTTTGTTCAGGCTGCCGAGTTTGTTTTAAGCGGTGGAAATGAGAACGTGGTACTATGTGAACGCGGTATCAGAACGTTTGAAACCGGAACACGTTTTACACTGGATTTGTGTGGTGTGGAATGGTTGAAGCATTACACGAATCTTCCGGTAGTACTCGATCCGAGTCACGCCATGGGTTACGCTTATGGTGTTGCCGGGTTGACACGGGCATGCACGGCGCTTGGAGTTGACGGTTTGCTGATTGAAGTTCACCCGAACCCGAAAGTGGCTAAATCGGATGCTTCTCAGCAATTGAACCATGCGGAATTTGAACAATTATTGAAATCGATTCAACCCATTGCAGCAGCAGTGGGATATAAAATCTGCTAATGGATTTTTTGGAGCAAAATATAAAAGGGCTGAGCGCCAGATTCGGTGTTGATTACTATCAATTACTGAAAGACTTTGATGTAGATTCTGTCGGAGAACTCTCTGTGATTGATTTACAGACTATCGCCGAAGAATACGAGGTTGATTTTTATTCGCTCTTATTCAAACCATTGGTAGTGTTTGAACATCTTGCTCCTAAACTAAAGGCTGTTAAGCTCGTTATTTTGGATATTGATGGTGTAATGACGGATGGTGGAATGTACTATGCAGAATCGGGTGACCAGATGAAGAAGTACAACACGAAGGATGGAATGGCCATTATGAAAGCTCAGGAACTGGGTTATCGATTTGGAGTGATTTCGTCGGCCTTTGTAGGTCAAATGGTGAAAAACAGAGCTGCAACGCTAAGCATTCCAAATGTGTACGTTGGCCGTGAACCCAAATTGTTGATTTTGAACCAGTGGTGTGAAGAATTGGGAATTGGACTTCACGAAGTGGCTATGATCGGAGATGACATCAACGATCTTGCTGTAATGAAAGAAATAGGATTGAGAGTTTGTCCGGCTGATGCCGCGCAACCGATAAAATTATGTTCCGATATTGTGCTCAAAAAAAACGGAGGGCACGGGGCGGTCAGAGAGTTTGTAGATTATTACTTGCTTGAACAACCGCTTGAAAACTATTAATGATGAATATGACGATTAGGTTAGGGATTATTCGCGAAGGTAAAAATCCGCCGGACAAACGGGTTCCGCTTACACCTGCTCAATGCAAGCTGGTGCAATCGAAATTCCCGAATGTTGAAGTGAAGGTACAGACGAGTGCAATTCGTTCGTACACCGATGCGGAATACGAAGCGGAAGGAATTGAGGTAGTGCAATCATTGGAGGATTGCGACATCATCATGGGAGTGAAGGAAGTGAACGCTGAAGATTTGCTTCCGAATAAACGTTATTTCTTCTTTTCACACACCATTAAAAAACAGCCGTACAACCGCAATTTATTGCGTACTGTTCTCGATCGCAAGATTCAGTTGATTGATTACGAAGTGCTGAAAGACAAGAACAACAAACGCATCATTGGTTTTGGTCGCTATGCCGGAGTGGTAGGAGCGTACAATGCGATGATGGTCTACGGAAAAAAGACCGGATATTTTGAATTGAAGGCTGCCAATCAATGTGAAAATCGCGTTGAACTGGAAGCACAGCTATCAAAAGTGAAATTGCCAAAAGATTGCCGCATTGTCTTGACCGGATTCGGAAGAGTAGGTCATGGTGCGCGCGAAATCATGGATTTATTGCCAATTACCGAAGTGAGTCCGGAGGAATTTCTTTCGGAAACATTTGACGGACCGGTATACACGCATCTCGAAGTAGAGGATTACTACGGAAGAAAGGACGGTAGCGAATTCTCGAAAAAAGAATTCTATGCTGAACCAGGACTTTACGAAAGCACGCTTCACAAGTACATTCAGTCTGCGGATGTTTACATTGCTTGTCACTTCTGGAGCAATAAAAATCCGAATATCCTGACACAATCGGATTTATTGAAAGCTACAGAATTAAAAGTAGTAGCGGATATTTCCTGTGATATTGCAGGACCAATTGCCTGTACGTTACGTTCATCTAAAATCGCTGATCCGATTTACGGATATGATCCGGTGACAGGAAATGAAGTGGCATGGGATAAAGAAGGAGCAATCGTGGTGATGGCGGTAGATAATTTACCGTGTGAATTGCCGAAGGATGCTTCGGAGGACTTCGGAAATGAATTGATTAAGGTTGTGTTCCCGGTATTGTTTGGAGATGATCCGGACGACATTATCGGGAGAGCGAGTGAAACCACACTGGATGGTAAGTTGACTCCAAATTTTGCATATTTGCAGGATTATGTTGACGGTGAGAAGGTAAACAACTAAATCCCGTTTTCACCACTGCTTATGGAAAAAGGAAACAAGAAAATCATCCGCGGATGGGTAATGTACGACTGGGCGAACTCCGTGTACAACCTCGTGATCTCATCGGCTATTTTCCCGATTTTTTACGATACGGTAACGACGAAACTGTACAAAGCCGAGCGCGATGGGATTTCCTATTATGCTACTGACCAGGTTAATCTGGCAACTGTTGCTGAACACGAGACGGTTACAGTTGATATCTTCGGTTGGCAGGTGTCCAATTCCGCGCTGATGAGTTTTGTGCTTTCTGCATCGTTCCTGGTTGTTGCATTCCTTTCTCCACTTTTGAGTGGTGTTGCAGATTATCGCGGGAATAAAAAGCGTTTCCTTCAGTTCTTTTGCTATTTGGGAGCTACCGGCTGTATGTCGTTATATTTCTTTACCGATTTGATGGTTTCCGGTTGGATAGAAGTGGCTTTGCTGTCTCTGTTTATTGCTAGTATTGGTTTCTGGAATTCATTGGTGTTTTACAATTCCTACCTTCCTGAAATTGCCGAGCCTGAAGAACACGATAAAATTTCTGCACGTGGATTTTCCATGGGGTATTTCGGTTCCATGTTATTATTGATCATTTGTCTGCTATTGATCAAAATGCCGATTTCGGATTATTTTGATGATCCCGGGACATCTGAAATAGAGAAATCGCTTCCGGTAAAGTATTGTTTCCTTTTGGTGGGAATTTGGTGGGTATTCTTTTCCCAATTTACCTATCGCGTTCTTCCGAATTCCTCACCTTCCGGACACCCACGCGAAAAAGGGTATATCTGGAAAGGTTTTGCAGAATTGCGTAAAGTATTCAAAGAGTTCCGTGAGACACATCGCTTGAAGCGTTACCTCGTTGCTTTCTTCTTTTTCAATACGGGAGTGCAAACAGTTATGCTCATGGCAACGTACTTTGCGAAGAAAGAAATCGATTGGCCGATTAACAAAGAAACAGGAAAGGCGGACGACAGCGGACTCATCATTGCAATTCTGTTGATTCAGTTGCTTGGTGCTGCCGGGGCGTTTATTATGTCGCGCTTGTCGCAGAAAATCGGAAACATCAAAACACTGATGATCTCGTTGTTCATCTGGATTTTAGTTTGTGTTGCAGCATTCGTTATTCACACTCCGGTTCAGTTCTATCTGCTCGCTTGTGGAGTAGGATTAGTGATGGGAGGTGTTCAGGCAATGGCCCGTTCAACGTATTCTAAATTCCTTCCTGAAACAGAAGACCACGCAAGTTATTTCTCGTTTTACGACGCAACGGAAAAGATCGGAATTGTGTGTGGAACTTTGTTCTTCGGACTTTCTGAAATCATCTACGGTGATATTCGATACTCCGTAGTTTCCATTGCTTTCTTCTTCGTTTGCGGATTGATTTTATTACTTAGAGTACCGAAAAATGAACGTATCGGATCTGAAAACCTTCTGGACACGCAATAAGCGTTATTTTCTTGGTTTTCTATTTCTGATTGGATTCGGACTTGGGATTTGGGTAATTGCGTTTCCTGTGGAGAAAGGAACCGTCTCAACTTCATTTTATTACTGGGAAAGCGATCTTCGCTCACTCGATTCAGAAGAGCAACGGATTCTTCAACAACAGCACGTATCGAAATTGTATGTCAAGTTTTTCGAAGTCGATAAAACCGCCGAGGGAATTATTCCCATTTCAAAGTCTGAATTGGAGATGTCCAAAACGAAAGGCGAACTGACGGAAATCATCCCCACGATTTACATTCGGAATGAAGTGTTCAAGAACACATCCAAAACTGAAATGCTTGAATTAGCAGACAATCTGGTCCACCTTGTAAACAAACGATATTCCGAACGGTTTAGGGGGTTCGGTAAGTTTCAAGAGCTTCAAATTGATTGCGACTGGACACTGAGCACTGCAAAAAACTACCATTTCTTTCTTCGTGAATTGAAGAAGAAAATCGATGTGGAACTTTCCGCAACGCTTCGTTTGTATCCGTATAAATTTCCGGATAAGATGGGCGTTTTACCGGTCGACAGAGCCATGTTGATGTGCTATAATCTCTTACCACCTTTGGAAGCCGGAAACCGAAATTCTATTCTGGACAACGGAGAGTTGGAGAAGTATCTTGCAGGGGCGAAACCGTATCCCATTCCTATTGATGTTGCATTGCCTGTTTTTTCAAATGTTTTGGTTTACAAACACGAGCATTTCAATCGAATCATTCACATAAATCCGGATCTGCTGAAGCAGCATATAAGACATCAACGGGGTCCATGGTTTACGGTTGTTCGGGATACCATTCTTAATGAGATTTACCTCAAACAGGGAGATAAACTGAGGGTTGAAAAAATTGATGAAAAAAGATTGAAGCAGGCCACCAGATTGATTCGTAAAAACGTTAGTTTTAAAGGAGATATGACGGTTGCACTGTTCTATCTCAATGCCCAACAACTACAATCGTATGACGAGAAAACACTACGTACTTGCTTTACTTCTTTTAACCGTTAATTTTTCTTCTTTTGCCTGTGGTTTTTATCCTTATGGAGAGGATATCCGCTTTTGTTTTCTGAAGCCGCATGCGGTCTTTCCGAAAAGTAATGACTGGTTTTTTTATTCTTCCAGGGAGTACTACAATTCCGATTACGATTTTGATGCATACAGCATGGAACAGCTGGAGGAAAACATTCTTTTGTGGTCGGAGGCTTATAATGGTCAGTTTGCAAAAGAAGACATTTACGATGCCGTATACAGTTCTGATGCGATGGAGTTGAAGAATGCAAACAGTGGAAATCCGTTCATTCGTGAATTGAACAAAAAAGAACACCTTGCTGACAGAGACTATCTGATTTATGCAAAAACGGTTTCGTCTTACAATTTCAACGAGGCGGATTACTGGGAAACAGAGCCCGCATCGACGATTAAGAAGCGTAAAAAGTACATTTCCAAAACATTGGGTCTTGCAAAAAAAGCGCAATCTGAATTGTTGAAGCGCAGATACGCTCATTTGGCAATTCGTCTTGCATACTATGCTGAAGATGGAGAAAAAGTAAAAGATATTTACCGAACCTATTTCGATAGAGGTGAGTTCAAAGATGCGATCGATTACTGGGCGCTTTCTTTCAAATTACAGTTTGATGAATCGGATGCAAAGCGCAACCTCTCTGTTGCCCGTGTATTCCTCCATTCGAAAGAGAAACGTTTTTCGGTTCATGGCTTCTATGACTTTTCTTATTCGCTGGAGGAAATGCTAAGTGAAGCGGCTTCCGACGATGACAAAATCGCAATCTATTATCTTCTTGGTTGCAGACGTACAGGAACCGGTTTAAAGTACATCGATGAAATTGCAAAGATTAACCCGGGACACCCGTGTTTGGAATTCCTTGTGCTTCGGGAAATAAACAAACTGGAGGATTGGATTCTGACTCCACAATACACTTACTTTGACCCATCCACACGAATTGATTACTGGTTTGACAATTCCTCGAGACCTGACGATCTTGAAGCTGCTATGGTTACCGACCGCAGTTATGCAAATCAGGTATTGAATGTCTTGCAGAAGTACAATGCCAAAATCAATAACGGATTACTTTATCAGCAATACCTGCGCTTCATTACACGCAATTTTGATGACCTGTCGGCTGATATCGAAAAAGGAATCACTTCCGCTACAGAAGATCCGTTGAACACATTCAGAAAGAAACTGTTTGTGCTGGTGAAGATTGCTGCCGATGAAGATCCGAATCTTGAAAACAAAAAGGTCCAGGAAATTCTAATGGAGAATTCGAATAATAAGTTTTTACTTGCCGTATCGCGTGAATTGGAACGTAACGGACACAAGGACATGGCAGCACTGATGCTATCAAAAGTGAACGTAGGTGGTGATGGCGATGGCTATGGAGCATTTTGGCGAACACAGAAAATGCACAGGTCTTTGGATAGCGATTTTTATTACGACTACTTTACGTATCTGGATGTAATGTATTCCGTGAAGGATGTTCAAAGTCTGATTTTCTACCTGGATCATGAGCCGGCTTCCTCTCCGTTTGACCAATGGTTAACGGGCCGTGTTCGTAAGGAATCGACTCGTTTGTATGACCTGATGGGAACGATGTACCTGCGCAAGAACGACCTGAAATCTGCCCTGGCTGCTTATGAACAGGTGAACGACACCCTGTGGACATCACCTCATTACGAGTACAGAACGTACATTCACGATGATCCGTTTAACAACGATTTTTACTGGAAGACCGATTACCGTCACCTGGAAGAAGTGAAGAAAAAGTACACCAAGCCGGAAATTATTAAGGAATTACTCAGACAATTGGAAATTGTAAAGACCGCAACAGGGAATAAGAAAGCTAAAGCTGCGTACCGCATTGCGAATTGCTATCGAAACATGGGCTTCCACGGGAACGCTTGGATGATGCGCAGGTATTTCTGGACAATCAGTGCGAACCTTACCGGAATTGAAGACGATGAGGAGTATTTCAAATGCCTTGAAGCGCAGAAATATTACCAAATCGCATACGAAAGCACAACCAGCCCCGATTTTAAGAAGCTATCTCTGCACATGCAGGCAATTTGCGAAGGTTATCAATTGGCATACGAAGTGGATGAATATTACATCTCTTACGACCAGCAACGTGTGATCAATGCACTGAATTCCTGCTATAAAAAACTCCGTAAAGAGTACAACGATTATTCCTGGGGTAGTTGTGAAGATTACCAGACGTACTTTGAATCCATTAAATAAAACCGACCCATGAGAAAATTTTCTTTTTTAACCCTGCTGCTTGCATTCGTTTTTGCGCCACGTTTCAGTAATGCTCAATTGGAGCCTGAAGCTTTCGGGCTGTATGTATCTGAAGATGGATTTAACTATTTCGGGATTTCGGAATACGTGGAAGAATACTATGGATTTCTTGAACTAACGGAACAGGAAAAGAAATTGACACAGTTCGTATTCAGTTATCAAACCGAAACGGAAGAGGGGGTATTTATTGCTGTATTAAAAGACAGAAAGTTTGTTTCGGGAAAGCGCGAAGGAATTCCCGCATTTACATTTGAATTTTCCATGGAAGAAGGTGACCGTTACCTTACCGTTACCAATTCAGGTGGCGGGAGCTCTAAATTCATTCAACAAACAGAAATGGATCCGTCCTATTACGATGAGGAATATGTTGATGGCGATCCGTATGTGGACAGCGAACCGTATTCCGACGAAGAAATGGCAGAAGAAGTGGATATACGAGCATATTCACGCTCGGACGGTGCCGAATTAGCCGTTATTTTCCAGGAGGAAATGAACATTTTTGCATTGCGGGTTCCTGCCACAAAAGGTTGTGCGGAAGTGATGCTGGAAGGAATAATGACAGCTACAGGTGAGTCCGGAAAATATACGTATACAGAAGAAGAAACCGGATACGTTTGGAACATTTATGAAACATCAAACGGTTGGAGTTTTCAATGCGTTCAGGGCGATTGCTACGATAAAAAGAGCAAATGCGGTATCTGGAAAGAAGCATTTGTACAAGGGGATTAGTCAGCTTCCGATAGACTTGATCCTTAGTCGCTGGCACTCGATCTAACGTACGAAAACGGCATGTAAAACAAAGAACGTATGAAAACAATAGTCTTCTTTACACTAGTTTCGCTGGTTATTGTGGCAACGTTTGATTGGTCCGGGAAGAAGTATTTCGAGGAACCGATTGAGGAAAATCCGAATGAAGAATCAGGCTATTGCGGAGTTGCCGGAAATAGTGAGAACGGAGTAATGGCTTCAATGCCGTTGACTTTTAAAGCGAAATGTGCAACATGTCATATGTTGGAAAAGGATGGAACCGGTCCGGCTTTGGTACATTCAGAGCGCTCATTCCGTGATCGTAAACATTTTGAAGCATTCATTCGAAATCAGGATTCTTTGATTCGCAAAAAAGACAATGTCACCTTGGAGATCATGAAAAAAAAGCCGGTGAATTTCATGCACAACTATTCCGGGATTGATGAGAAGCAAATGGAAGAGTTGGTGCAGTATTTCAAATAATCTGTGATAGGTATACGATGTATCGTGCATCTACAAGCAAAAAAAAGCCTCGAATAATTCGAGGCTTTTTTGTTTCTTAATGAGGTTCTTCTTCCGGGTCAGGAGGGAAGAGCTTTTCAGCATTTTTGATTCCCTGCTCGTGATCCAATAAATCTTCCAGCTGAGAAATTGTCAATTGCTTCGCGATGATTTTCTTGTTTTTGTCCAACAGGAAGATACGTGGTGTCGCGTACAGATCATAGGTCTCGTGGTAGTTCAACGATTGCAATGTTGTTGGTTTAGGACGTTTATCTCCCATTACCGGAACCAAACTGTTTGGATCTTCCATTGCTTTCTTGTAGAGACTTTCAGTCATACCTACGTTAATGAACGTCAGCTTATTATCGCGAATGAATTTCTTCCATTTTTCGAAATCATCCCCCGTAGCTTTACCAACTGCGAATACTTCTACGTTACGAGCCTTCAGTTTCTTTTCGTAAAGGGTTTGAAGCTTCGGAGTTACTTTCTTACAGTGACCACAGTCCGGATCCCAGAAGTACAAAATCGTGTAATCTGCGCTCAGGCTGTAGAAATCCTGCCATTTCTTATCCGTTGAATCAAGCAGAATCACATTCGGAGGTCGCACACCGTAAACCAATTCTTTCTGAATTGCGTTGTCTGTGCACAATTCCTTCAGCTTCTCTTCTTTCATCCAGAAAGCAAGTGATTTTCCTGATTCATCTGTTCTGCAGTAGTAACGATCCACCATCATCACGTACACTTTGTCCATGTTCATGATTTTAGACTTGGCAGCGGTATTCGTAATGTTGTCCACACAGAATTTGAACAGATCCGACCCTGGTTTTAGCTTATCACAGAAGGGGAAAGCTTCTTTCAATACAGAATCCGGATGTTGAAGAATCATTGTTTTACCGAAGTATTGTTCCAATTTCTGCTGGAAAACCGGAGTGTTAACCAAACGATCATCTGTCAGGTCGATGTTATCCCAGAAATGCGCTCTGAAATATTTGAAACGGAATTCAGGATCGATTTCTTTTCCTGAAGCATCTTTCGGCGATTCCGGAATAACAATATCCATGGACATCTTGATGATTTTCGTACACAGCATCGTCGGGTGATCAGCGATCAACTTCTTCTGGTATCGTGTAACTTCCGCGGAAATGGTATCCACCTGTGCACTGAGTTTTTTATACTCCGGACTGTTTTTATCTTTGATACTGTCGCGTTCAGCGATCAGTTTGTTTGCTTTGGTGCGTTGATCCTGCAAGTACTGAACGTACGGAACAAAAACCTTATTTTCCTCCGATTTCTTTACTTTCATGGTTGGTACAAAATCCGGCGACTTTGTTTCGATGTATACTTCTTCGTTGTTGTAAACGAATTCAAAATACTTCTGTCCTGGGAACAACACGGCCATTAATCCGGGTTTGAGGTCCGGTTTTGCCGTAAATTCCACGATTCCACCTTTCATAATTGCGGTATCCGCGTAATACAATCCTTTTCCCCAATACTTGGTGAGGAAGATCGTGGTGTCTTTAACACCTTCTACTTTGAAGCGGAGTTTTTGACTGAAACCGACTGCCGAAACAAGAAGGCAGCTTACCAGGAGGGTCATTCTGATGGTGCGAGTCATACGAGTCTTATTATGTGTTTAATAGTTTCAAAGGTTTAAAAGGTTCAATGTTTAAGAAATTCAAAATTCAAAATTAAAAATGGAAGACCCAACGCCGTCATCCCCAAC
>CBIHND010000017.1:0-92591 GCA_966211245.1 uncultured Fluviicola sp.
CGTAACATGTAATGGTTTCAATAACGGTTCATTCACGCAATCTGACACGTTATGTGGTACCGCTCCGTTCGAATTCTCTGTTGATGGAGGTGCATTCGGTCCGATCCCAACTGACCTTCTTGCAGGTTCACACAACATTATCGTACGTGATGCTAACATGGATTCAAGTGTTGTATACGTATTGACAATCAACGAGCCTGGTGCTCCAACAGCATTGAATGCAACTAACGTTACTTACTTCAACGCTACTTTGGGTTGGACACAAGCTGGTGACGAAACTTCATGGGTTGTTGAATATGGTCCAACAGGATTTACTCCTGGAACAGGGACAATCATTAACCCTGCAACAAACCCTCAACCAGTTTCTGGTTTGACTGAAAACACAACGTACGATTTCTACGTAGCTGCAGGATGTGCTGCCGGTTCTGATTTTGCAGGTCCATTCACATTCTCTACGGATCCTGGATTCCTTGCATGGGATAGTCAGTGTGGCCCTGGTTTCATCGATATTTCTACAACCGGTACTCAGATTGCAGGTATGACAGATGATTCTGAATCTGGTCTTACACTTCCTTGGCCTTGGAACGTAAACGGTACTATTGTTAATACCATTACTATCGGTAACAACGGTGGTGTACTATTCAACACAACAACAGGAAACATTGGTTATACTGCAACAGGTAACGGTATGTTCCCTTATGTTCAGGATTTGAACACAGTTCTTGCAGGTGGTGGTATCTACTACGAAAGCATCGGAACAGCGCCAAACCGTCAGTTTATTATCCAGTGGAATAACATTCCTCACTGGTCAACTGGTACTGATGGTGCTTCATTCGAGATTTTAGTTGATGAGGCTACGAGCGAGGTTTACTACTTGTACAACGATGTAATGATGTCAAATGCTGCATGGGATAACGGTGCAGATGCTGAAATCAAATTGATTACTGCAAATGGTACTGCAACTGTAAGTATGAACAGTGCAACTTACCTGTCAAACAACTCTTGTGCTCACTTCTACAACGCATTGTGTCCGAACGTTCAGAACTTCTCTTCATTGGTATTTGCTGATGACGCAATCTTCGATTGGGATGCTGGTTTGTACGGTGAAACTGAGTGGACGATGGTTTACGGTTTGGCTGGATTTGATCCAAACACTCCAGGACAGGAACTTGGAACTCAAACCTTGTCTTCATCTGACGCATCTTTCGGTGGAACATTGACTCAGTTAACTTGTTACGATGTGTACATCTACTCAGAATGTGCTGCTGACAACCTGACTTCTGATGGTTTCTTCTTTAACTTCTGTACACTTCCATACTGTTCTAACCCTTCAGCATTGGCTGGATCAACAGATGTGGATAGCCTTGAGTTGACTTGGAGCTGGACTGAATCTTCTGCTACATACCCTGTAACTTCATTCAACATCCAATACGGAATGAACGGAATGACGGCTACTGAAGTAATTGCTAACGGAACTGATTTGTCCGATACAATCATGGATGCATCATTGCTTGCTGGTGGTGTGTACGAAGTATACATTCAGGCTGCTTGTGCAGGAACAAACGATACTTCAGGTTGGGTAGGTCCAATTACATTGGTAATGCCTTTGTCGAATGATACAGTGTGTGGAGCAGAAATGCTTGCTCTTGACAACGCTTACACATTCAACAATACAGGTGCAACTGTTTCTGTAGACGAAACAAACATTGCTCCTCCTGCAACCGGTGCTCAAATGACAGATGGTTGGGCGAACTCAACATTGAACGGAACTACATGGTTCAAGTTTACTGCACCTGCTTCCGGATCTGTTCGTATCAACAACACAGCGATCAACTACAACGGTCAGACTGCTGTTTATGATGCAGCGGATTGTGGTGACTTCAACAGCAACTTCATTATGCTTGCTGCGAACGACAACGAGATCGGTGGTACAAGTCTTGCTTCGAACTTTACAGTGTGTGGTTTGACTCCAAACTCTGTTTACTACATTATGCACGACGGTTCAGGAACATCCGGAATCTACAGCATCTCTATTTCCGAGATAGTATTGGAAGCTGGTTTGGCTCAACCATTGACTCAAATCTGTACTGGTGATGTAATCGATTTGTTCACTACTATCAACGGTAACGATACAGGTGGTGAGTGGTCTGCTCCGGTAGCTGCTGCTGATGCTTCTATCTCAGGTTCTACATTCAATTCTAACGGACTTGGATACCAGGTATTCGACTTCCAGTACAGAATGACTGACGGATGTGCTTACGATTCAATCATCTCTCAGGTACAAATCTTCCCTCCTTCTTCTGCTGGTACAGACGGTACATTGACTGTTTGTAAAAACGAACCGGTTGACTTGTTGGCAGGATTGGGTGGTACCGCTGATCTTGGTGGTACATGGTACGATCCAACGAACAACGCTATGCCAAGCTCATTAATCACTGCTTCTGCATTCCCTGGATCATTCAACTACGACTACATCACTGGAAACGGTGTGTGTCCGGATGATACTTCAAATGTTGTATTGACTGTTCTTCCTTCTTGTGATTACCTTTCTATCCAGGAAGAAGTATTTGCAGGAGTTGAGGTTTACCCGAACCCAACTACAGGAATCCTTAACATCGATGCTGATCAGGCATTCGCTGTGAAGGTAACAGATGCAAACGGTCGTGTAATTCGTGAATCTGCTCAACTTGCAGCAGGTACATCTACAATTGATCTTGCAAAAGTTCAAATTGGTGTGTACTTCGTTGAATTGAGCAACGAGAAAGCAACTAAAGTGTTTAGAATCGTGGTTCAGTAATTCCTGAACCAACTAAATACCAGAACCCGGTTCTGTCCGCCTCAGGCGGCGGGACCGGGTTTTCTTTTAATGAAAAGTGAAAGAACTAAAGTCGGTGCCCTTTCTCGTTAAAAAACGTACGCAACTGATTGATTCGTCAAACTCTTGTGCTTTTTCATTAAGTAATGGTTTATTTTTATGCCATAACTTAATGAATTACTTTATGAGAAAGCGTTTACTAACGAATCGGGTTAGGACGTTGGCTTTTGGTATTTTAGGATTGATCTATTCTACAGTCAGTTCCTTTAATGCATCTGCTCAATGTTCTTTCCTGAACAATCAGTATCCGAGTGGCAACGTAGCATCTCCCACAACGGTCGGTCAAACAGTACAGGTCAGTACCTGTAGTTATGCCGGGGAATTTGCATCCGTAACCGGATTTCAATCCATTTACATCTATACCATTAATGTTACTGGTTTGCCGACCGGTTACATTACTGTATTTGATGCATCAAACGTTGCAGTAGCCTACGGGCCAGCTCCCTTGTCGTTCATTCCACCGACAAACGGGGACTATAAAACACAATGGACATCATCTGGTCCGGCTAGTTGTGGAACAGACTTTTCTTGTCACACAACAACGGTTCAGCTGACTTCACAAGCTAACCCTTCAGTTCCACCTACACCAACTCAGGATCCAGGTTCACCAACTTGTACCGGAGGTACAACACTAAGTGTAGCCGGATCGCCAACGGCACCAGTCCAATGGTACTGGCAAACATCGGCAACAGGAACAAGCACAACTACGCCATTTGCCGGAACTTACACTGTTTACGCAAACGGAACTTATTACCTGAGAGCGTATGACTCAAGCACTATGCTTTGGTCAACAACTTCTTCTTCTGTTACCGTATCTAACTTCCCGGTAGCAACTCCTCCACCAGCTCCAACTGCCGATGTTACCCCATCTTGTGCTCCGGCCGGATCAGTTCTTTCTGTAGCTAGCGCACCAGCGGGTTACGCATACTACTGGCAGGGAACCGTATTGAACGGTTCAAGCATGGCTAACCCTGCAACAGCAACCTACAATGCAACTTCAACAGGAACATATTATGTTTCTGCTTACGAAACAGCTACACAGTGTTGGTCAAACACTGTAGGTATCGCAATTACAGTTGACAGCTACATTCCACCTGCACCACTTGCCGTGAATGATCCTGTTAACACTTGCGTTGGAAGTATGTCAGTTCCGGTTGAAGCTGTACCAAGTGCAACTTCAGGTTCTGCGGTAATTACTTTTGGAACGAACTACACATTGGTTCCTGGTCCATCAACATTGAACGGAACTCTTACCATTCCTGTTGGTGCAACAATTACTTCATCGGTATTGACGTTTGATGACGTTACTACCGGACCAAGTCAGTGGTTAAGCGACATGTCGTTCTCTCTTTCGGGAGCTTCAACATATCCGAACACGTCATTCACCGGAACTGGTGCAACGAATGCTGGTCCGTTCAATTACAACACTACTACTAACCCGGCGGGTGGAGCAGTAACGTTGAACATGAACAACTCATGGTTCCAGGATGGAACATTTGGAACAATCACGTTAACTGTGAACTACTCCGTTCCGGTTCCATCTATTACATGGTTTGATGCAGCATCAGGCGGTGCAAACCTTGGTACAGGTTCTCCTTTTGAAGCTTACGGAACAACAGTATTGCCAAACACTTCTTCAGCTGGTTCGCATACTATTTATGCAGCCGCAACTGTTGGTGGATGTAACAGTACTACAACACCGATTACAATTAACGTTACTCCGGTTCTTGCAACCCTGAACCCGGTAGATGCAACGTGTAACGGTTTGGATAACGGATCTTTCACCTTAGGAACTGTTACTTGTGGTACAACACCATTCACATACTCTCTTGATAACGGTGTAACTTACGGAGCAATTCCAACTGACCTTGTTGCTGGTACATACTACGTGATGATCCAGGATGCAAACATGTTAGTGAGCGCACCTATTACTGTTGTGGTTAACGAGCCAACTGCTCCGACAAACCTGACGGTATTAAACGCTACATACTTCACAGCAGATTTGGATTGGACTCCTGAAGGCGATGAAACTTCATGGAACATTGAATATGGTCCAGCAGGATTCACGCCTGGAACGGGAACTACCGTTAACGTAACTGCTCATCCTGCAACCATTACAGGATTGAGTGCTGATACAGAATATGAATTCTATGTTGCTGCCGGGTGTGCTGCGGGTTCTGCTTACGCCGGACCAGTATCATTCGCAACGGACCCTGGATTCTTTACTTGGGATAGTCAGTGTGGTCCAGGTTTCATGGATATTTCTACAACAGGAACAGCATTGAACCTTACGGATGACGCAACAACAATCGTAACTGCACCGTTCCCAATCTCATTCCTTGGTTCTTCGGACGATCAGATTACGATCAGCAACAACGGATGGTTGACAAATTCAACCGGCGGTGCATGGGATGTATTCAGTCAGGATTTGGACGATGAAGAAGGAAACGTATACTACGGTACTGCAACTGACGGTACAGATACTTACTTCGTTGTTCAATGGGAAAGTCGTCCTCATTTCCCTGGTGTAATCGGACAAAACGCAACTTTTGAATTCGCATATAACCAGACAACCGGTGAAGTTTACTACATCTATGAAGACGTGGTATTCGGTGGAACTCAAAACTTCGCTGACTACGGTGCCGGTGCATACATTGCTGCTGGTGGTCCTGATGATAACGTAGTAGTTTCAAACTACGACCCAACTTACCTTTCTTCCAACTCTTGTATTCATTTCTACAATGCACTTTGTCCGAATGTTCAGAACTTTACTTCTCTGATCTACCCTGACGATGCTTTGTTGGATTGGGATGCTGGTTTGTACGGAGAGACTGAGTGGACAATGGTTTACGGTTTGGCTGGATTTGATCCGAACGTACCGGGCGAAGTTCTTGGAACTCAGGCATTGTCTTCATCTGACGCTTCTTTCGGAACAACATTGACACAATTGACTTGTTACGATGTATACATTTACTCAGAATGTACTGCTGACAACCTGACTTCCGATGGATTCTTCTACAGCTTCTGTACACTTCCTTACTGTTCTAACCCGGATGCCATTACAGGTACATCTGATGTTGACAGCATTGAAATGGTATGGAACTGGACTGAAACTCCTGGATACCCGATCAGCTCGTTCAATATCCAATATGGAATGAACGGAATGACGGCTACAGAAGTAGTTGCTAACGGTGTTGATTACTCTGATACAATTGCTGACGCTTCATTGTTAGCTGGTGGTGTATACGAAGTGTACGTTCAGGCCGCATGTTCAACCGGAGATACTTCAGGTTGGGTAGGTCCGATCACAGTAGTAATGCCATTGTCGAATGACACAGTGTGTGGCTCGGAGGCACTTGCTCTTGGAAATACTTACACCTTCAACAATGCCGGTGCAACAGTTTCTATTGATGAAGTAAATATTGCCCCTCCTGCAACTGGTGCTCAAATGACCAACGGTTGGGCGAACTCAACATTGAACGGAACAACGTGGTTCGAATTCGTAGCTCCTGCTTCAGGATCTGTTCGCATCAACAACACGGCAATCAACTACAACGGTCAGACTGCTGTTTACGATGTTGCAGATTGTGGTGACTTCAACAGCAACTTCATTATGCTTGCTGCGAACGACAACGAGATCGGTGGTACAAGTCTTGCTTCGAACTTTACAGTGTGTGGTTTGACTCCAAACTCTGTTTACTACATTATGCACGACGGTTCAGGAACATCCGGAATCTACAGCATCTCTATTTCCGAGATAGTATTGGAAGCTGGTTTGGCTCAACCATTGACTCAAATCTGTACTGGTGATGTAATCGATTTGTTCACTACTATCAACGGTAACGATACAGGTGGTGAGTGGTCTGCTCCGGTAGCTGCTGCTGATGCTTCTATCTCAGGTTCTACATTCAATTCTAACGGACTTGGATACCAGGTATTCGACTTCCAGTACAGAATGACTGACGGATGTGCTTACGATTCAATCATCTCTCAGGTACAAATCTTCCCTCCTTCTTCTGCTGGTACAGACGGTACATTGACTGTTTGTAAAAACGAACCGGTTGACTTGTTGGCAGGATTGGGTGGTACCGCTGATCTTGGTGGTACATGGTACGATCCAACGAACAACGCTATGCCAAGCTCATTAATCACTGCTTCTGCATTCCCTGGATCATTCAACTACGACTACATCACTGGAAACGGTGTGTGTCCGGATGATACTTCAAATGTTGTATTGACTGTTCTTCCTTCTTGTGATTACCTTTCTATCCAGGAAGAAGTATTTGCAGGAGTTGAGGTTTACCCGAACCCAACTACAGGAATCCTTAACATCGATGCTGATCAGGCATTCGCTGTGAAGGTAACAGATGCAAACGGTCGTGTAATTCGTGAATCTGCTCAACTTGCAGCAGGTACATCTACAATTGATCTTGCAAAAGTTCAAATTGGTGTGTACTTCGTTGAATTGAGCAACGAGAAAGCAACTAAAGTGTTTAGAATCGTGGTTCAGTAAGAACCGGTTACTACATACTGAAAACCCCGAAGTGTCAAGACTGACTACTTCGGGGTTTTTTATTTAACCAAATGTGGTTTTTTACAACGCGGGTGAGTTTCCAATATCAAGACTACGAATGAGTTAAAAATATCGACGAAGATTTTTTTAACCGCGTCAAATGATTTACATTTGATTTCATTACTTAAATTTTTACATACTATGAAACAAACTTTACTCGCACTTATTGCGTGTTGGTTGACCGTAGTTGTCTCCTATTCGCAGACGACTATTACTACGAACCACACCAATAATAACGGTAATGGTTCGGTCACGTTCAACGTTCAGAACACGAACGCTTTCGACATCATTATCACCGACATTAGTTGCCACCTGGGTACAAGTGCTACAAATAACTTGCAGTTATTGTACAGAACCACCCCTATCAGTGACCTTGCTGCACCATGGGATGGTGGTACGGTTGGAAACGGTCAGAATGGTTGGGTTCTTGCAGGTTCTGCAACAGTTAACTCAAACACAGCAAACGGTGTTGTACCAGCAATCAGTGGTATGTCACTTACCATTCCTGCAGGTGCTACGTACGCACTTGGTTTTTCAGGAACAACCATCCAGTACATGACACTTACTAACGGTGGCGGTGCAAACGTTAACACGTTTTCAGGCGGTGGTGTTAACCTGATCACCGGTGATGGTGTATCATGGGGAGGTACTGCTTATCCTTCTACTCCTGCAAACTATCCTCGTGGATTCATCGGTGGAATTACATTTATCGCCGCTCTTCCATGTACAAGTCCTCCGACTGCAGGTGTTGTTAGCGCAAGCGTTAACCCTGTTTGTCCTTCTGTGAATACGAATCTTACCATATCAGGTGCCTCCTCAGGTTCCATTGGACAAACTTACCAATGGCAAAAATCAACAACAGGTGCTGTTGGATCTTACTCAAACATCGTTGGTGCAACCAGCAATTCATATGTAGCTAATCAAACAACTGCAACGTACTACCGTATGATTGCAACTTGTAGCGGACTTTCCGATACTACAGCAGGGTACCTTGTAAATATGAGCCCTTTCACGAGCTGCTACTGTAACTCCGTTGCTGCATTTACAGCCGATGAAGAAATCTATAATGTTACCATTAACGGAGGATCTACTGATCCCCTTTATGCAAACAACAATGGTTGTTCTACTGTTGCTCCGGGTGCGGGATCTATTCTAAGCAGATACTCAAACTTTAAAACCCTTCCTGCAATTACAACTGTTGCTCCGGGACAAACTGTTTCCTTCACTATTGAAGAAAACGAATGTGACGGTCCTACTTACTATAACAACGGTATTGCGATGTGGATCGACTATAACCAAAATGGTTTGTTTACAGACGCAGGAGAACAAGTATACTTAGACGCAGTGACTGCAGTTAGCCCGAGAACCATTAACGGTACATTTACTGTTCCGGTAACGGCAATTCCTGGTAACACTGCTGTTCGTATTATTTGTGCCGAAGGATTTGCCGGAGGATCGCTTACACCATGTTTGTCTTATAACTATGGTGAAACAGAAGATCACCTGATTAACATCCAATGTCCGGTACTTACTGCACCTTCTGCCGTGGATGCCGGGGTTTGTTCAGGTAACACTGTTACACTAAACGCCTCAACGAACTACACAGGAGCAACAATCTCATGGTGGGATGCTGCAGTTGGTGGTACTCAAGTTGGTACAGGATCATCATACACGACTCCGGTTCTGGTTTCGAATACCGCTTACTACGCGCAACAAGATTTCCCATCTTGTCCTTCCGGACCAAGAGATACCATTACAGTAACGGTTTCTGCCGTTGATGTTGTTTTGACACCAATTGACGCTTCATGTAATGGTTTGAACAACGGTTCATTCGCACTAACAGACACATTGTGTGGAACTACTCCATTTGAATTTTCAGTTAACGGTGGTGCTTTCGGTGCCATTCCAACAGACCTTGTTGCAGGTACTTACAACGTTATAGTTAGAGATGCTAACATGGATTCAAGCGTGGTTTATGTTGTAATCATTAACGAACCAACTGCCCCAACAGGATTGACTGTAATGAACACGACTTACTTCACTGCAGATATCGACTGGACTCCTGAAGGCGACGAAACAAGCTGGAACATTGAATACGGTCCTGCCGGGTTCACTCCTGGAACAGGAACAACAATTAACGTTACCGCTCACCCTGCAACACTTACAGGTCTTTCGGCGAATACATCTTATGATTTCTACGTAGCTGCGGGATGTGCTGCAGGATCTGACTTCGCTGGCCCAATGGCTTTCTCTACAGATGCCGGATTCCTTGCATGGGATAATACTTGTGGGCCAGGTTACATCGATATCAGTTCAACCGGAACGAACAACATTCTTAATGACGATGATGAAGTAGGTGTTACACTTCCTTTCAATTTCACTTACCAGGGAACATCATACAACACCATTACTATTGGTAACAATGGTGGTATTATTTTCGGAACACTTACAGGACAATTAGGCTTCACAAACGGTAATATTGGAACTGCTCCAGTTGGAGTTTACCCATTCTGGGATGACATGGGCGGTAACGGAACAGGTGTATTCTACCAAACTATTGGTACAGCACCTAACCAACAATTTATCGTTCAATGGAACAAAGAACACCTTTCCGGTGCCGGTGAATACGCTTTCCAACTTATTCTTGAAGAATCAACAGGTGAGATTTATTTCATCTACGATGAAGTTGCTCCGGGTAACCCAAGTGCAGATTACGGTACAAGTGCTACAATTGGTGCTTCAGGTGCAACAGATATTCAGGTTTCATTGAACAGTACAACGTATTTGCAGAATAACTCTTGTGTTCACTTCTACAACGCATTGTGTCCGAACGTTCAGAACTTCTCTTCATTGGTATTTGCTGATGACGCAATCTTCGATTGGGATGCTGGTTTGTACGGTGAAACTGAGTGGACGATGGTTTACGGTTTGGCTGGATTCGACCCGAACACTCCTGGTGAAGAAATTGCTAGTCAAACATTGAACTCTTCTGATGCTTCTTTCGGAGGAACATTGACTCAGTTGACTTGTTACGATGTGTACATCTACTCAGAATGTACTGCTGACAGTTTGACTTCTGACGGTTACTTCTTCAGCTTCTGTACGCTTCCATACTGTTCTAATCCATCCGGATTGGCTGGAACTTCAGATGTGGATAGCCTTGAGTTGACATGGAACTGGACTGAGTCTTCTCCTACATACCCTGTAACTTCATTCAACATCCAATACGGAATGAACGGAATGACGGCTACGGAAATTGTAGCAAACGGAATTGACTTCTCTGATACAATCATGGATGCATCATTGCTTGCTGGTGGTGTGTACGAAGTATACGTTCAGGCTGCTTGTGCAGGAACAAACGACACTTCTGATTGGGTTGGTCCGATTACAGTAGTAATGCCTTTGTCTAACGACACCGTATGTGGTGCTGAGCAACTGACACTAGGAAATGCTTACACGTTTAACAATGCAGGTGCAACGGTTTCTGTAGACGAAATCAACATTGCTCCTCCTGCAACCGGTGCTCAAATGACTAACGGTTGGGCGAACTCAACATTGAACGGAACTACTTGGTTTACATTCGTAGCTCCTCCTTCAGGATCGGTTCGCATCAACAACACAGCGATTAACTACAACGGTCAATCAGCAGTATACGATGCAGCGGATTGTGGTGACTTCAACAGCAACTTCATTATGCTTGCTGCGAATGACGATGAGATTGGTGGAACGAGCGTTGCTCCGAACTACACGGTGTGTGGTTTGACTCCAAACTCAACATACTACATTATGCACGACGGTTCAGGAACAAGCGGAAATTACAGCATCTCTATTTCCGAGATCGTATTGGAAGCTGGTTTGGCTCAACCATTGACTCAAATCTGTACTGGTGATGTAATCGATTTGTTCACTACTATCAACGGTAACGATACAGGTGGTGAGTGGTCTGCTCCGGTAGCTGCTGCTGATGCTTCTATCTCAGGTTCTACATTCAATTCTAACGGACTTGGATACCAGGTATTCGACTTCCAGTACAGAATGACTGACGGATGTGCTTACGATTCAATCATCTCTCAGGTACAAATCTTCCCTCCTTCTTCTGCTGGTACAGACGGTACATTGACTGTTTGTAAAAACGAACCGGTTGACTTGTTGGCAGGATTGGGTGGTACCGCTGATCTTGGTGGTACATGGTACGATCCAACGAACAACGCTATGCCAAGCTCATTAATCACTGCTTCTGCATTCCCTGGATCATTCAACTACGACTACATCACTGGAAACGGTGTGTGTCCGGATGATACTTCAAATGTTGTATTGACTGTTCTTCCTTCTTGTGATTACCTTTCTATCCAGGAAGAAGTATTTGCAGGAGTTGAGGTTTACCCGAACCCAACTACAGGAATCCTTAACATCGATGCTGATCAGGCATTCGCTGTGAAGGTAACAGATGCAAACGGTCGTGTAATTCGTGAATCTGCTCAACTTGCAGCGGGTACATCTACAATTGACCTTGCAAAAGTTCAGATTGGTGTGTACTTCGTTGAATTGAGCAACGAGAAAGCTACCAAAGTATTTAGAATCGTGGTTCAGTAAAACTGATCCATTAAATATGGAAACCCCGAAGTAGTTACACTTCGGGGTTTTTTTATGCACATTTTGGTTCTTTCGAGGTTGCAGAACCCCGCACTAAACCTTACATTTGATAAAATTTCGATTATGTTGATGCCATTTAACTTACAGCAGTGGATTGATGAGAACAGAGATCTTTTAAAGCCACCAGTGGGGAACAAAAACCTGTACAAAGAAGCAGGAGATTTCATTGTTATGGTTGTAGGCGGGCCTAACGCCAGAAAAGATTACCACTACAACGAGAGCGAGGAGTTGTTTTACCAGTTAGAGGGTGATATTACCGTACGTATTCAGCACGAAGGTCAGGCGAAGGAAATCAACATCAAAGAAGGTGAAATGTTTCTTCTTCCAGCACGTGTACCGCACAGCCCGATTCGAGGAGAAAATACCGTAGGTTTGGTTATTGAACGTGTTCGAAAGGATACTGACATGGAAGACGGATTGTATTGGTACTGCGAAAAATGCAATAATGAATTGATGCATTACCGATTTGAATTGGAGAATATCGAAAAAGATTTCATTCCACGATTCAAAGAGTTCTATGGTTCAGAAGAAATGAGAACTTGTAAAGCTTGTGGTCATGTGATGGAAGTTGACCCACGATTCGCGTAATTGTTACTTTTAGCTACTTTTGCATTCATAACAAAGTGATCCGCGGATCTGCTTTATTATTTCATCTGAAAACATCATGAACGTCTTACACATTATATTAATTATTGTCCTTGCGGCAATCCCAGCCGGAGCAGTGTTGGCAATGGCTTATTTTTTCCTGAAAAAATCAGGAGAAAGAGAAATCAAGAATCTCCAATTTCAATTAAAAAGGGATCGTCAGCAGCATTTTCTTCCAATGCGTGTAGATGCATACCAGCGTGCAGTATTATTGATGGAGCGCATTCATCCAGGAAACATTGTAATGCGTTTGCACAATCCGGCTCTTCCTGCAAGAATGCTTCAGGCAGATATTCTGAAATCCATTCGTGAAGAATACGATCACAACGTTTCTCAACAGCTCTTCATTTCACCACAGGCATGGGAAATGGTGCGTAACTCAAAAGAAGAAACCATCAAGATTATTAATATTGCCGGAAACCAGATGCAACCAACTGCAACAGGAACAGACCTCGCAGCAAAAGTTTTTGAACTGGTAGCAGAAATCGGAAAGCTTCCAACGGAAATTACCTGTGAATACCTGAAAAAGGAATTGCAGGAGTTGTTTTAGACGATGTTTTTACCACATAGCCACAGAGCAAAAACATAGTAACATAGTTAATGGTAGGTAACGAGTAATCGTTTAAAATTAACGCTAATAGCTCTGTTTCTATGTGAAACAACGATGCGTCTATGTGTTTTAATCAGTGAAATCTTATATCAACGTAATTCGTATTTCCCCACCAACTTCTAACACATCTCCGCTAACCAGCTTCGCGCGTTTACGTGTTTCCACTTCACCATTCCGAACAACCTCTTCATCGTCCACAATCTGTTTTGCGTGACCACCAGTCTGAGCAATTCCGGTAGCTTTCAAAAGCCCCAGCAATTCAATGTATTCGCCGTTGATGGTAAATTCAAGTTCCTGCATGGTACAAAGGTATTCGAAAGGTTCTTACGGCAGCGCAATGTGCTTCAAATAGTTTTCGTAAACCAATTCTGCAGCTTCGAACGCAGAAAGCTGGCCATTTTCCACAGCCTTCTCCTGATTTTGTATGATCTGCTGAAGCTCGTTATTGTGCGAAAGTCCCTGAAGCATTAAGTCTTTCAACGTTTCGTGCATCCAGTTGCGGTCCTGGTGGTGTCGTTTTTCCGTAAAGCTTCCATTCAGCTTCGTGTGACGTTCATACTTCTGAATCATCTCCCAAATCTTATCGATATTCTGATTTTCCGCTGAACTACAGGTCAACACCTCAGGAATCCATCCGTTTTCAGTTGGGGGGAACAAATGAATAGCATTCTTCAATTCCCTTGCGGCCAATTGTGCTTTCTTTATGTTCTCTCCATCAGCCTTGGTAACTGCAAGTCCGTCGGCCATTTCCATGATACCGCGTTTTATTCCCTGCAATTCATCACCGGCTCCGGCAAGCAATAACAACAGGAAAAAATCAACCATTGAATGTACCATCGTCTCCGACTGGCCAACACCAACAGTTTCAATGAGTAAAACGTCATAACCTGCGGCTTCGCATAAAATCACAGATTCTCGTGTTTTTCTTGCAACTCCACCCAGTGTTGTTCCGGCGGCTGAAGGACGAATGAAGACATTCTTCATCTGGGAAAGTTCCTGCATTCGGGTCTTATCACCGAGAATACTTCCTCCGCTACGTTCACTACTCGGGTCAATTGCGAGAACAGCCAGTTTGTGTCCTGCACCCAAAATCGTTTGCCCGAATTGCTCAATAAAGGAACTTTTTCCTACTCCGGGAACCCCGGTAATTCCAATTCTCAGAGAGTTTCCAGCGAAAGGAAGGCACATCCGAATCAAATCCTGAGCAGCAATCTGATCTTCTGTTCGCGTACTTTCCAACAGCGTAATCGCCGAACTGAGTGCATTCATATCCCCGGTTCTGAGCAGATTAAATAATTTTTCTGCCGTGCGGTCATCCCGTAATTTCTTACGTGCCGCAAACCAGTTATCCATGTTTTTATTGCTCATGTTCGTCTAAACCAAATGGGAAAACCAATAAATCAGAAGCACGATCAAAGACAAATGCTTTTCCATTTTGAGCAACAAGAATCAATCGAATGGCATTCGTCTGGCGCGATTCACTTTCAGCAATAACCTGTCGACATGCACCGCAAGGTGTTACACAATCTTCCGGTTTGATTAAGTCTCCTTTCGCTACTACCACTAACGTTTCAATTGCTTGATCCGGGTACGTTGCACCCACATGAAATAATGCGACTCTTTCTGCACACAAACCACTTGGGTAAGCGATATTTTCCTGATTGTTGCCAAGAACCACTTCGCCTGAACGCAATTTAACTGCTGCCCCTACGTGGAATTTACTGTATGGCGCATATGCACTCTCAGCAGCCTTGTAGGCCATTGCGATCAAATTCTGATCATCAGAAGAAAGCTGAGAATAATGCGAAACGATATCGTATTCGATGGTGTGTACGTGCTTCATGTCGGATTGCTGAAACTGCCAGTATGAATGTTAAAGATACGCTTTTAGGACGTTGCTTCGTCTTCACCAGCTAACGCCGGCTCTTTTGATCATGAAAAAGCAGGAAATTTATTCCTGTGTGTTCGACTGATGTTGTTTGATATACTGTAAAATTTCGCTTTTCTTCCGTCTGGAAACTTCCATTTCGGTTTCTCCATGCAACATGTGAATAAAACATACTGCTCCTTTTGAATACTCCCTGATATAATCAATATTGATGATAACACTCTTATTGATTCGCAGGAAATTAGCGTATTGCTTAAGCATGTTTTCATACTCGGCAAGCGTTTTCGTCGAAACGTAGCGGTCGTTCGTGTCCGTTATGACATCACAATAGTTTCGATCAGCCTGGATAAAACTAATCTTATCAATATTTACAAGAGTAACCTTGTCTTTTCCATGAAAAGAAATGCTCTTTAACCGCTGAGATTTCTCATCCAGAGATTTTACGAACTGTACAGAATCTGTTGATTGGTTTTGCTGAATATTCAGTGCAACTTTATCAACAGCTTTCACGAGTTTGGTATAGTCCACGGGCTTGAGCAGGTAATCGATCGCGTTGAACTCAAATGCCTGAATAGCGAATTCATCGTGCGCGGTAATGAACACCACGCGAAATGGGATTTCTTCAAACATTCGCAGCATATCAAAACCTGTATGCACAGGCATTTTCACATCCAAAAAAACCAACTCCGGTTTCAATTCTCTGATTACCTCAACCCCCTCAACTGCAGAAGTCGCTTCACCAACAATCTCAATGATCGGGCAATAACGTTTCAACAAACTTGTCAAAACCAATCGATTCGACACTTCATCATCAACGAGAACAGTTCTAATTCTTTCCATGATATAGCTCGTTAAGTATTTCTTTCGGGATTACGATGTTTACTTGCGTTCCGGACGCATTTCCATCGGTATCCTTCAAATCAATGAACTCAATTTTTCCTCCGGTGGTTTGGTAGAGTTGATTGAGGCTTTCCAATCGTTGAACAATCAATTGTGTTCCTTTCGATTCACGCTCAGTGTTTGTTGACTTTTCTTTACGGCCTACTCCGTTGTCAATGATCGAAATAATCACTCCTTCCGTTGAAGCGGAAACATTCAGAATCAATCGCGGATTTCGGGTCTTTTTCAACGGAAGCAATCCATGCCAAATCGCATTTTCCACAAAGGGTTGGGTGATCAGCGCAGGGACGAAAACATCTTCCAAATCCAGTGAGGGATCTATATTCAATTGGAATACGAATTGATTGCTAAACCGCAATTGCTCCAATTCCACATAGAGTTCGATCATTCCGATTTCAGCTTTGAGAGTTGCGGCAGGCTTGTTCGAATAATCAAGCAGGGAACGAATCAATAAACTGAATTTCGCAATGTATAGATTTGCTTTATCGGTCTCACTTTCAAGAATAAGGTGTTGAATGGCAACCAACGAATTCGACATGAAGTGAGGATTTACCTGGGCTTTTAACGCTGTTAAGCGGTATTCCGTAAGCACTCGTTCAATTTCGTCTTTCGCTCTCCGTTTTCGAATATTTCTGCGAATTACAACCAAAACACCGGTAACAATGATGCCAAGTAGCGCAAGAATGCACAATACAAAGAACCATCCTGTTTGCCAGAATGCGGGATGAATCGTGAAGGTAATCGTATTGGTCAATGATCTCCCATCCGCAAAGTTCATTTCGGGATAAACTTCCAGTTTGTATTGTCCGGGTTCCAGATTCTGAAGACGGATTTGATCCCCGGAAACAACGCCACTTGTGCTGTAGGGCCCTTTCAGTTTATAGTTTAGCCAGTTCGAATGATCCTGGAAATCCAGAAAATCGTAATCGAAATACAGATCGTTTTGGTCATAGTTCAACGAAATAGTATTATTCGTCAATGCAATCTTATTCTGCTTTGCTTTCAACGAAATAAGATGAAAACGATAATTGTTGTTTGTGATGAGTTTGGCCTTGTCAATTACGGTAAGTCCTTTTTTTGTTCCGATGAACAACTGCCCCCTGTACTCTTCTATAACAAGTGTCTCTTCATTCAGGACGCGCCGCCACGAACGTTTGTCATTCATATCATCTACTGCCGTTACAAATGCACCGTTGTTTGTGGAAAGGAAAATCAAACCGTCTTTGGTAAATGCAAAATTTGAAACGATTTTTACTGGAAAATCGGTGTAATGCAGGAGCTTGTTTTTCAGGTTCAGGCAGTATACTCCATCTCCTTTTGTACAGAACCAAAGGTTCTTCCGTTCATCCGGTACAATTCTCGAAATATTCTTACCGATCAACGGCTTAAGGTATTCAGGGAACGAACCTTCATCATCCTTTATTCTACAAACACCTCTTTTCGTGGCGGTGAAATACTCTCCCGGATTCCGCGTCACCATTAATCTGTTCTTGCCATTGTACACAACCAGATCTATTTGATGCTTCGCAACATCGTATTTGGAAATTCCGCCCGGTTCGGTTATCAGCAACTGATGATCATTATACCTGGCAATTCCAAAAACCATCGCTTTCGTGGAATGTTCTAAAGTGAAGTCTTCGCGAAGGGTTAAAAATTGCTCCCCCTTACAGCCAATGAAGTAACGGTTGTTGAAATAAAAAACGGTATTGATGCCAAGTAAACCTTTTGGTAAATCAAGTTTTCGAAGCGTCTTATTTTCCTGAACAAAGACATCGCCGCCAAGTGTGCCGATAAACAACTTCCGGTTTGCCTTCTGAATCAGACAAACCTCTCCGGTTAATTCAGGATAATTCGAATACGATTGTTTGGTGATGTTATCACAATGATACAATCCTTTCCCAACCGTGGAGACCCACATTCCGGATTGATCATCGAAGAAAATATCTGAAACCAACGTTGTGCCGAAATAATGATTTAAGACGTTTAACCGGGAATCCAATTCAATGAGCCCTCCGCCATTCAGGCCTACCCAAATGTGATTCTTAGCATCCTTTTTCATTCTAAGAATATTCGCTCCTAAATTGATCGATTTTACCCGTCCATCAGGGTATTTGACCAAAACATCCGAATTCATTGACACACATAAAGAACCAGACAATTCGAAAGAACAAATTCGGGAATGATTGATTAATTTCTGGTACTGAATCGGATAGCGTTCCCCGTTATCTTTCAATATCGTCATCAGGTACTTGCTTTTGGCATATCGCTGAAAATCGTGCTTGAGTACCTGGAGTCGATCACTTTTTTTCGGCTTTGGCATGTTCTTCGGCAGACCTTTTACTGATAACCGTTTGACAGGAACATGGAAACTTTGAACGAAGGTCGTTATGCGTAAGTTCCCTTTCGCAGTGAATTCCAGGTCAGTTACGTCCTGCCCATCCAACTGCATGAAATCGGTTACTTTTTCCACGCCATGAACCAGATACGCTTTATCATTATGAATCCTGTACAGTTTTGCAAGGGAATTCATGACGTACAATGTACCGTCGCTTGATTCCACATATGCATAAATGGCACTTTCGCGAATCGAAATGTTCTGACAAACGGGAACAAACGAAGAACCGTTGTATTTTACGATCCCATATTCGGTAAATACCCATACGTATCCTTTTTGATCCTGATAGAGACTGTAAAGTTCAGATGCAGGGAGCCCCTGTTTCACGCCCACGTTCTCAAAAACCAATTGCTGAGCAAAGGTCTCAAAACCAGCTAGTAAGAGGACTAATATTGCTAAAAGGCGCGTTAGCATCACCTAAATGTACTTTTTTTGTCACAGGAATCGCATGAAAGTGTGCAAAAAACTTATCCTGCGGTAGTTCAACTTTCCGTAAATCTTAGAATCTTTGACCTAGTTGTTTTTGAAAAAGTAATTAGGAAAAATATTTACCTCCACCTTGATGTTATTACCCCGTAACAAAGACCCTCATTGGGTCTTTTTTTTGTTGGTACTATACAGCCAATTCCCTCAACATCAGATTCGGTAGTGTAATAACAACCCTCGTCCCCATTGGGTTTCCTTCCTTATTCACTAAGTCGAAAAATTCAATCTTCCCGCCGGATATCTGATACAATTGATTCAGACTTTCAATGCGTTGAACGATCAGTTTTGTGCCCCTGGATTCGCGCTCTCCGGATTTTGTTTTTTGAGAACGTCCAACACCATTATCGATGATTGAAATTGTAATTCCATCCGTTTCCTGTGTAACTTTCAATGTTAGTTTAGGCTTTCTTTTACCTTTCAATGGCAGTAAACCGTGCCAGATGGCATTCTCCACAAAAGGCTGGGTTATTAGGGCCGGAATGTGAATCTCTTCTACGTTCAGCTTCGGATCCAGTTCCAGATCGAAGGTAAACTGATGACTGAAGCGGAGTTGTTCCAACTCCACGTACAATTCAATCATATTCAATTCATCCTTCAGAGCTGCTGAGGATTTACTGGAATAATCCAGTAGGGAACGCAACAATAAACTAAATTTTGCGATATACAAATTCGCTTTATCGGTTTCTCTTTCAAGAATAAGGTGTTGAATGGCAACCAATGAATTCGACATGAAATGTGGATTGACTTGTGCCTGTAATGCCGTTATCCTGTACTCTGTAAGAAGCTTTTCAATTTCGTACCTTGATCGTTGCCGTTTATTTTTTCGTTTGATGAAAATCCAGAAAACAAGCAGAATTACTCCCAGTGCAAGCAGACCCGCAAGGATTTGAAATAATCCTGTCTGCCAAAATGCGGGATGGATAGTGAAACGAATGACTTTTTCGGGAGGCTGCTCCTGTTCATAATGAGCTTTTAGCGTTACCGTTAACTCGTAGTTACCCGGATCCATGTTTTGCAAATGAACTTCCGTTCCGTTAATTCGTCCGTTCAATTGAGTAGGACCAACTAATTTATACTCCAATATTCGACTCTTGTTTTGGAAATCCAGAATGTCATAATTGAAATACAAGTCGTTTTGATTATGATTGAAGTTCAACGTACCATTCGGCACTTCCCTGCCATTGTCAAAATGCACCGATTGTAAGTGGATCTGCAAGGTTCCCTTCTGAATCATCGCTGACGTATCAAATGCAAATAAGCCAACCTTTGTTCCCAGATATAGCTTTCCCCTGTACTCTTCCAAACAAGTTGTTTCTTCTGAAATAACTCTTCTCCATGCTCTTTCCTCGCTCATCTGGGAAGTAGGAGCAACAAAAGCTCCCTTGTTTGTTCCGACGACAATTTTGCCGGATTTCAGCAACAGGACATCTTTAACAACCAACGATGGAATAAACGGAAAGTGCCGAAGTTGATCAAATCGGTCTAAACGGTACAAACCACTTCCCTTGCAACAAAACCAAATATTACCTTCACCATCACCTCGCATTTTTGCAATACTTAGTTCTTTCAAAGGCTTCAGATAACCGGGAAACGTGACTTTATCGTTAACCATTCTGGCCACACCATTGGTTGTTGAAGTAAACCACTCGCCTTTGTTACGTTCTACCAATCCCCTGCACCTACCGAGTACCCATTGAGTTTGCAGTTTACCTTCTGAGGGAAAATAATAACATACCGTTCTTCCACTAAGCAAATAAATACTGTTGTCATTCCTTCTGCCTAATCCATTTGCTGTGAACGAATTCATTAACAAACGCCCTTTTTTTAATTTCCCGTCAATCGCACTTAAACCGGAATAAGAAGCTGTGTAGTAACTATTGTTTATGTAACTGATATCATTGATGATGAAATGATCTACATTGAAATCAATTGACCAAAGCTGACGTGAATCTTCAGTTGCAAAAAGAAGCCCCTGATAGGTGCCGACAAATAGCTTTCCGTTAACCTGTTTGAGCATTGATATGTCATCATCCAATCCCGAAATATTTGAATAGGATTTCTTGTTTCTGTTCTTGCAGTGATAAACCCCTTTGCCAATTGTTGAGACCCAAATTCCGTTTCTGCTATCAATCAGGATATCTGAAATGGTAGTAGTTCCAAAATAATGATTCAGCTCCTTAAGGTTAGAATCGAATTCAAACATTCCATGTTGCAGGGTACCGACCCAAACATGTCCGTCACTGTCGACCTCTATACTTATTATAATGGAAGACATTGACTGTGTTCTTTTTCTTTTTTTACCTTTTAATAATACAATTGTTTGGTTTCCGGCAAGATACATTCTGTCACCATAACACCGCACAATATTCCTGTCGCGAAAATTAATCTCCGGACATTCTCCGTAAACCAGACTACCGTCAATTGCCCCGGTGTTGTAAACCAGTTTCCCGGTTATAAAAGGGTACACCGTATTGAACTTATATTCATCTTTCGACGGGATATGAACCTTTGCCATATAAGCCGTTGGGTACTTGCTTTTTACAGGCTTTTCCTTTGGGAATCCCTTTACCGAGTACTTTCCCGCTTCAATGCATACCGTTTCATAGAAACTCGACAGCCATAAGTTAGCCTGATCATCAAAATAGAGATCATAGATCACCAACCCGGCAGATTTGATTTTTCGAACGGCCTTATCAATTCCTTTTACCCGGTACGCTTTATCCTGATGAATACGATATACATTCCATTTGGAATTGATAAAATACATATTCCCTGAAGGTGAGGCACACACAGCATACACGGCCCGTTCCTCCGATGGGATATTTTTACAAACAGATTTGAATTTGGAACCGCTGTATTTCACAATCCCATACTCTGTAAATACCCAAATGTAACCCTGTTTATCCTGAAATAAGTTATATACCTCTGTTGACGGCAAACCGTTATTCGTCGCGAACTTTTCGAATACCAACCGTTGCGAATAACACACCTGGTGAGTACACATAACAAGGAAGAAAAGCAGTCGAGTCAGCATCTTTTAAAACTAACTGTTTTTTAGAACCCGGGGAAACACCGTGCAAAAAAGTTATCCAGCGGTAACATGGTTTGACAGCTGAATTCAGACCTTTGTGCTATCCCAATCGGGGAAGTGATATTCCACCTAAATGACATCACAACACCGATTGGATTGCTTGATAATAACACCATTCCACCTGAATCATTTTTTGACCTTTAACCACCGGTCAAAATACCTTAGATTTCAAAACGAAAGTTCGGCATTTCCGGGCTTTCGTTTTTTTAATTTCAGACAATCCAAAAAGCCTTATCTTTGTACCCGCCTTTGCTGAAAGGCAGAGCTTTTTACCATATGCAACAGTACAAAAAAGTAGCTTTTTATACCCTCGGATGTAAGTTGAATTTCTCCGAGACATCTACTATTTCTCGTCTGTTTGAAAATGCCGGGTTCGCGAAAGTTGATTTCGAGGAAACCCCGGATATCCTGGTAATCAATACGTGTTCGGTTACGGAAAATGCTGACAAAAAATGCAAGCAACTGGTACGTCGCGCATTGAAAATCAATCCGGAAATCTTTATTGCGATTATTGGATGCTATGCCCAATTGAAACCAGAGGAAATTTCCGAAATTCCCGGTGTATCATTAGTACTTGGTGCGAACGAAAAGTTCAATATCGTTGAACACCTTGAGGAAGCTTCCAAGTTACCATTAGAAGAACAATCGGTTGCAACGGTTAAATACGACAATATCAAACGTACCAACAGTTTTGTTCCTTCCCATTCTATGGGCGACAGAACCCGTTCGTTTCTGAAAGTGCAGGATGGTTGTGATTACTTCTGTACCTTCTGCACTATTCCACTGGCTCGTGGAAAGAGTCGGAATGCAACGATTGCGGAAACAGTTGTCGAAGCACAAAAAATCGCAGACACCGAAGTTAAAGAAGTTGTTCTAACCGGAGTAAACATAGGCGACTTCGGGCAGGGAAGCAATGAGAATTTCTTCAGCCTGGTAAAAGAACTGGATACCGTTGAAGGAATTGACCGCTTCCGCATTTCTTCTATTGAACCGAATTTGTTAAGCGATGAAATCATCGATTTCACGTTGAATCATTCCCAACGCTTCGTGCCTCATTTCCATATCCCGCTTCAATCCGGAAGCAACCGTTTGTTGAAAGCTATGCGCAGAAAATACCTGCGTGAATTGTATGTGAACCGTGTGGAACACATCAAGCGTCTTCGTCCGGATTGTGCTATTGGCGTAGATGTTATTGTAGGTTTTCCGGGTGAAACTGACGACGAATTTCTGGAAACCATGGATTTCCTGAAAGACCTGGATGTTTCCTATCTGCACGTTTTTACCTACTCGGAACGAGCAAACACAACCGCTGTTAAGCTTGGTGATCCTGTACCAAATAACATTCGCGCACAACGCAGTAAACAATTGCACATCCTTTCAGACAAAAAGAAACGTGCATTCTACGAAAGTCAGATCGGCACTCGAAGAACAGTTCTTTTTGAAGCTGAGGAAGACGAAGGAATCATCTACGGGTTTACTGAAAATTACGTAAAAGTAAAAGCGAAATACGATCCGAATCTGGTCAATACGCTTCAACACGTTGAGTTGACGGAAATAGACCGTGACGGGGTGGTGAAAGTTGCGCTTTTGAATTAACGCAACAACGTCACATGTCCAACCAAATGGTATTCTTCATCCGTTGAGAAACCGGTGTAGGTGATTTTCCAGACATACACTCCATCCGGACAAGGCAGGTTGTCGTATGTTCCATCCCATGTTTTTGAGAGAGCATCTCCAGTGTAAATCAATTCCCCCCAACGGTTGAAAATGTCGAGTCTGAAATCTTTAATGTTTGATCCCAACGCAAAGAACTGATCGTTTGAGCCCATTCCATCAGGTGTGAAGGCATTCGGAACATAAATAATCGGATCATAGCTGATACGAACCTCATCAGATGCCGAACATCCGTTTTGGTCGGTATACGAAACCGTATACACAAAATTCTGATCCGGCTGCGCTACCGGACTTGTACAAACCACACAACTCAAATACTCCGCCGGGGACCACGTATACGGGCCACTTGTAGTTGAGGTTGCGGTTAACTGGACCGGTTCACCCAAAATCCCGAAAACATCCGGATTGGTTTGAATGAACGGTTGTGGGAACAGATTCAGACGTACGCTGTCAGTATCTGTACAACCGTATTGATCGGTTCCTACAACGACCAGCGTCATGGGCGTATAACTGGAAATACTGACTTCAGAGTAATTTGGCGTAACCGGTATAACCGGAGCTAACCATGCATAAGAGGAAGCACCCGAAGCATAAAAGAATGCAGGTTCACCCGGACAAACAATGGTGTCATTTCCAACCGCAATCACAGGAATTACCAGATCAATAAACACTGAATCGCGAACAGTTCCACAAGCGTTCGTGAAATCGCAATAGTAATACTGCTCCGTTTGTGAGGAAATTGTTACAGTTGGGGAAGTAGTTGACGAAATATTATTTCCCGGAGACCATAAATAGGTGTCGCCACCACTCACCGTAACTGTTCCACTGGTTCCGTTACAATAACTCAGGGTATCCTGCATGACGGGCTGCGGTGGATTAAAAAAGACTGTAATATGAACCTGCTCCGAGAGCGGACAACCCTCAACCGTTGTGCCGGAAACAGTATACGTAATAGACTGAGCCGGTGTTGATGTTGGTGTAAAGCTGTTAGCGTTATCGAGGTACGTTGGTGGTGACCACGTAGCCGTTGCAATCCCGGTTACAAATAAAGGAACGCTGTTTCCAAGACAAATTGTTGTATCGTTGCTCACAGTGACCGATCCACTTCCAACCGTGACCTGAACCTGAACGGTATCGACGCCACAACTATCAGAGATGATACAGGTAAATAACGTTGAGGAACTCACCGTTGCAACCGGGTTCGGAATGGTTGCGTTATTGAGAGGTCCGGCCGGTGACCACAGGTATGTAGAACCACCGTAGGCTTCCATTTGTGCCGATTGTCCGTTACAAACGAAGATATCCGGGTCAACAACTCCACCTTGAAAATCACCGATATTCACAATAAATTCAATAGAATCCGGAGCGTAACATTCGTTGGTATCGGTCACAACAAGTGTTACAGTATACTGACCAGGTCCGGCATATACATGCGAAGGATTGATTTCTGTTGAATACGTATTATCTCCAAAATCCCAGAAGAAATCATTTCCGTTTGCACTATTGTTATTGAAGATAACCGGATCAGGCAGGCAGATCAACGGATCAGGTTCGGCAACCACCGCTTCAATCTTATTGAGGTCGAACTTAAACGCTGCAAGGTTACAATTCGGACTTTGGTTCGTTGGTGACCACGCATTCGGTGTAGTGGTAAATCCAAAATCATTTCCTCCGCAAGCCCCACAAACAGCGTGGTAAATTGATCCGTTTTTATCAAAGCGGGAGGTTCCACCATCTACGTGATTGTAACTGGAACTGGTTCCTCCGAAGTAAGTTGCATATTTCAAAAACGCAGCGTCCGCATCGAGTACAGCCAGCCAGAAATTACTTCCATTCGTGTTCGGCTGATACGCATCTGCAGTTACAGGAAATCCGTTACTTGAACTCAAAGTCGCCTGGCTATTCTGGAAGTTCACCGTTCCTCCCCATCCTGTCACGTAGATATCTTTACAATTCGAAACCAAAAACGCGGTTGGAGAAATTTCAACGTGACCACTTCCCGAACCAATTCGGGTAACCCAGAATTGGGTATTCAGGCTCAGGTTGTATTTGGCAATGAACTGACCGGAATTCGGATTGCTGTAGACTCCGGCACTTGGAGTTAGGAAACCTTCTGTTTGTCCGTAAATGTATACGTTGTTATCGGAATCCAGTTGTACAAAATACGATTGATCGTAAGCTGAAGTTCCCATATAGGTTCCAGCTACCAGAACGCCGGTAGTACCGTTAAATCTGGCTACGTAACCGTCACGACCACCACTGTATGCCATTTGTACACCGCCTCCACCAAAGCTCAATTGTCCGGCAGAACCGCCTGTCAGGAAAACACTTCCTGTACTGGAAACCTGAACTCCGTTTCCGGAATCTGCACCTGCAGAGCCGTAATAGGTCGACCACGTAATTGCGCTCAATGATTTATTGATTTTCAATAACACTGCATCCTGCGCTCCGGCAATAGCCGGTTGTGCTGCCAGGACTACAGGGAAATCCGATGAAGACGATACGCTTGCTACGTAAACACTGGTTCCGTCAACGGTTATTTCTCCACGGAACTGATCTCCGTAATTGTAGTTCAGCGTTCCTTCATTGATTCCGTCCAATCCGGTTCCGCCGATAAATGTCGAAGCTAACAATGACGTTCCATTAGCATTAAACCGCGCTACATACAAATCGGACCCGTTAAAGGTAAGAACCTGGTCTTCGACTACCGTCGGCCCGCCATTGTAGGAATTATCAAAAGGAGTTCCCGCCATAGGAAAATTCGAAGATGCCGTAACACCGAACACATACAAATCCCCATTTACATCCGAAATCATGGAATGCGGTGTTTCATTCTGGTTTCCACCAAGATAAGTTGAAAACACCAGATTGGTTCCGGTTGTATTGAACTTGGTAATTCCAATATCGAAATTGTACGAACCACCTGTTGGGCTATTGAATGATCCGTCAAAAACACCACTCGTTACCGGATATCCCGTTCCAAAAACAATACCTCCTGCTACAAGATTTCCATTGTAATCGGGAGTTGCCGTAAATCCCCAGTTATCTGAGGAAGAGCCGGTAAACGACGAAAACACCAATGAGGGGTCAATCACCAGAGTATCCTGTAAGTCACGCTCTCCATTTAACCGGAAAGATACGATACCATCGTTCATAACAAACGAACAGGAGACCATTCGTTTTTTACCGTTCTCAACAACCCATGCAATTGGTTTAGATTCTTCAAAATAACCGTGAATGTGCCCTATTTTGAGTTTTCCGTTCGATAGAACTTCCGCGGATGTTGCACCGTCGTATTTCCAGGCGATAACTTGTTCTGATGCACCCGGCTTCACTACCCAGGAGTACTTCAGTTCATCTTTTTTACCGTCAATAACCAAATCAATTCCCGGATACTGATTTACATGCTTAACCGTTGCATACGAGTACACTTTGCTTTTCCATCGCGATTGATCACTGCCAAGGAAATAATTTCGATAAGCTTCAGAAGGCTTATTTTCTACGATCGAAGGGTTGTCAGATGCACCAATAAATAACTGTTTGATCGCCTGCATACGGAAATCAACCTCCGTAGCGTCGTGATCTATGTTATGAAAAACATACGTGAATCCGGCTTTTTCAACATACATATTCCCATGTACCAGCTCAACTTTGTGTTGAATCCGATCGTCCCATTGCCCGCGGTTTGGATGCAACAATACCTGCGCGTGCATGAATGCGACGCAAAGTATTGAAAGCAATAGTGTTAAACCACGTTTTAGAATCATTATCCGAATGTATGAAAAAGCCGTGTATTGCACCCAAAATCGAGCCAATTTCTATTAAAACTAACGTCTTATCAATTAAACTGTTTTTTTCAGAAAAAGTTGCTCAGAAACAGACAAAAGACGTTAGGCTTAAGACAAGAGACTGTTCAATCAGATGAGACAGTTTATGTCTTAGTCCCTCCTGTCCTTCGTCTATTTGCAACTTTTAACCCTTTGTTCTCTTTCGAATCGATTTAGTTTCTGTAACTTTGCACCTCAGTTTTAGATGCTATGAGTGATGCCATCAAACACGAGTGCGGAATTGCACTTGTTCGCTTGAAAAAGCCCCTCCAATATTACCTGGAGAAATACGGAACCGCTTTCTACGGAGTAACCAAACTTCACCTGCTTATGGAAAAGCAGCACAATCGTGGACAAGACGGAGCCGGAGTTGCGAACATCAAACTCGACATGGCACCAGGTGAACGTTATATTTCACGTTACCGAAGCATCGATTCAAAGCCAATTCAAGACATTTTCAATCACATCAATCAGCGATTTTATCAAATCGGGGAAGAAAATCCTGAGAAACTGAAAGATGTTGAATACCTAAAGAAAAATGCCGGATTTACCGGGGAATTGTTCCTTGGTCACCTGCGTTACGGAACATTCGGAAGAAACAGCATCGAAAGTTGTCACCCGTTCCTTCGTCAGAACAACTGGATTACAAGAAACCTCGTAGTTGCAGGTAACTTTAACCTTACCAATGTAGACGAATTGTTCGACGTATTGGTAGACATTGGTCAGCACCCGAAAGAGAAATCAGATACAGTAACGGTTTTGGAGAAAATCGGACACTTTCTTGATGTTGAAAACGACGACATGATCGCACAATTCCAGAAACTGGGGTATTCGAATCAGGAAACATACAAACGTATTGCTGAAAACCTGAACATTGAACGCATTTTGAAGCGTTCTTCAGAAGACTGGGACGGTGGATATGCAATGGCGGGACTGTTTGGTCACGGGGATGCATTTGTGTTACGCGACCCGAACGGAATTCGTCCGGCGTACTGGTATGAAGATGATGAAGTATGTGTGGTTGCATCAGAACGTCCGGTAATTCAAACTGCTTTCAACGTGAAGTGGGAAACAGTAAAAGAATTAACTCCCGGTCATGCACTGATCATCAAGAAAAACGGGACAGTTTCCGAAGTGGAAATAAACGCACCACGAATAGCGAAAAAATGCTCTTTTGAACGCATTTACTTCTCACGTGGAAATGACCGTGATATTTATACTGAACGTAAGAACCTTGGTCGTTTTGTAGTACCAAGCGTATTGAAAAAGATCGATTACGATCTTGATAACTCCGTATTCTCTTTCATTCCAAACACTGCAGAAAGTTCATTCTATGGATTGATCAAAGGATTGGAAGATCACCTGAACGAGCGCAAATTTGAGGCGCTGAAAGCAATTGACAGAAAGCCGACAGAACAGGAACTACAGGATATTCTTTTCCAGCGCGCCAGAATTGAAAAAATCACCATCAAAGATGCAAAAGCCCGTACGTTCATCACTCAGGATGATGCACGCGACGATATGGTTGCTCAGGTTTACGATATCACTTACGGTTCGGTGAAAGCCGACAAAGACAATCTGGTTGTGATCGATGACAGTATCGTTCGCGGTACAACACTGAAGCAATCCATTTTGAGAATCCTGGACCGTCTTGGACCAAAACGAATCATCATTGTTTCCTCAGCTCCACAAATCCGCTACCCGGATTGTTACGGAATTGATATGGCGATCATGGGTGATTTCATAGCCTTTACTGCGGCCATTGAGTTATTGAAAGAAACTGGTCGTGAATCATTGATCAAAGATGTTTACCGCAGAGCAAAAGAACAGGAACATCTTCCAAAGGAACAGATTGTAAACGTCGTAAAAGAGATTTACGCTCCGTTTACAGACGAACAAATCTCCGATAAAATCGCTCAAATGCTTACTCCTGCCAACATCAAAGCAGAAGTACACATCGTTTACCAAAAGGTAGAAGATTTGCATAAAGCTTGTCCGGATAACCTGGGAGATTGGTATTTTACCGGTGACTACCCTACTCCAGGTGGAAATAAGGTAGTTAACAAAGCATTCATTAACTTCGTAGAAGGCAGAAACGAACGAGCCTACTAAACTGAAGTTATGAAACGAAAACCGGCAGTTGTTTTTGTTTACCTTCTCGGTACATACGTATTGATCCAGTTTTGCTGGTGGGGATATCACATTATTGACCTCACCAGGCTCGCGCACATTGAAGATTCCGCTGTTAGTAAACGCATTGTAATGATTGTCGGTGAAGGAACGGTGTTCCTCTCTCTGGTTATTTTCGGTTTGTGGCGTATTGTACGCTCCATCAAAAAGGACATTCAACTCGCTAATCAACAGAGCAATTTTATGCTTTCGGTAACGCACGAACTGAAAACACCAATTGCAGCTAACAAGCTCTACCTCCAAACGTTGGTAAAACACCAGCTTCCACCTGAAAAATCTGCCGAGCTCATCCAAAAATCGTTGAAAGAAAACGATCGCCTTGAATTACTTGTCGAACAAATCCTTACAGCATCGAGACTGGAGCAGGGAGAATTAATTGCACAACGCGAACAAGTTGATATCAATGCCCTTTTGGCGGAGATCATAACAGTTCAGGAAGATCGAAACAATTGCAAGATCACGTTATTCAGCAACGTTTCGGAAAGTATCAAAACAGATCGGTTTTTGCTCTCGACAATCCTCAATAACCTCATCGAAAATGCCGTTAAATATGGCTCTCCGGAAAAGGGAATTGAGTTGCAGGTTGAAAAACAGGAACTCTATCTGTTGATCCGTGTCCGCGATTTCGGAAAAGGAATCGCACCGGAGCACTACGATTTGCTTTTCCGCAAATTCACGCGACTGGAAAGTGAAGAAACCCGCAGTACAAAAGGGACAGGCCTTGGCCTTTTCATTGCATTTGAAATGACAAAAAAACTCAGAGGAAGTCTGGCCTATGTTGCTCCGAAAAACGGTGGTGCCTGCTTCGAATTAAAATTGCCTTATGAATAATCAAAAATTCGGACTCATTATCCTGGACGGATGGGGGATCGGAAACGGATCAAAATCAGATGCCATTCATGCCGCTAAAACACCAGTTGTAGACGGATTGCTGGAACAATATCCAAATGCAACTCTGATTACATGTGGTGAAGCAGTCGGATTACCTGAAGGTCAGATGGGAAATTCCGAAGTTGGTCACATGAACATCGGAGCCGGGCGCATTGTTTACCAGGAATTAACGCGCATTAATAAATCCATTCGAGACGGTGAGTTCTTTCAGAATAAAGTGCTGGTGGATGCTTTAAAGCGAACAAAAGATTCAGGGAAGAAACTGCACTTCATTGGTTTAGTTTCAGAAGGTGGAGTACACAGTTCACAGGCTCACTTGCATGCGTTGTTGCAACTGGCACACGAGCACGGAGTAACTAATACCTATGTTCACGCATTCACCGATGGTCGAGATTGCGACCCGAAAAGCGGTCTCGGCTTCATCAAAGATCTCGAAACAGAATTGACGAAATCCAATGCGAAACTGGCGAGTATTGTTGGTCGTTACTTTGCAATGGACAGAGATAACCGTTGGGAACGTGTAGCAAAAGCATATCATTTACTGGTCAACGGGACAGGAACATCTTTCGATTCGGCTGCCAAAGCGATTGAAGAAAGCTATGCTGCGGGTATTACCGACGAATTCATTGAACCACTGGTTTTGTCCGGCGCTCCGGGGAAAATCGAACAAGGTGACACAGTAATTTGTTTCAACTTCAGAACCGATCGCCCGAGAGAAATCTCTGAAGCATTAACGCAGAAGGCGTTTCCCGAATTCGATATGAAACCGCTTGATTTGAACTATGTCACAATGACTTCTTATGATGCTCGCTTCAAGAAAGTGAAAGTGGTTTTTGAAAAAGATAACCTGAACCGGACACTTGGCGAGGTATTGAGCTCGATGGGAAGAACCCAGATCCGTATTGCGGAGACAGAAAAATACCCTCACGTAACGTTCTTTTTCAGCGGAGGAAGGGAGAAAGAGTTTGCTTTGGAAACACGCATTCTGGTGAAGTCACCAAAGGTAGCTACTTACGATTTACAGCCGGAAATGAGTGCACCTGAAGTGAAAGAGCGGATCATTGAAGCCATGCAACTGAAACAACCGGATTTTTTCTGTCTGAACTTCGCCAATCCCGATATGGTTGGACACACTGGTGTTTATGAAGCAATCGTAAAAGCTGTAGAAACGGTCGATGGATGTCTTGGAGAAATCGTTCAGGTTGCAAAAACGCTTGGTTACGAATTGTTGGTAATCGCAGATCACGGAAATGCAGACCTTGCAATCAACGAAGATGGAACACCTAATACAGCTCATACATTGAATCCTGTTCCAATGATTTTGGTAACTGAGAATAAAGATCTCAAATTAAATGACGGTATTTTGGCCGATGTTGCACCGACCATTCTTTCCAGAATGCGGATTGCATCTCCATTAGAGATGACCGGAAAGTCATTGGTGGAAATGAATTGATAAAAGGTGGTGATGTACCACAAAACACATAAAAGAAGAAGGGCGGTCCGTAAAATACGAACCGCCCTTCTTCTATATAGCTAATTCTGCTTTGTTAAACTGTTATCTGAATAGCTGTACAAATCCGTGTCCCTCAAGATGAGCTCCTGCCATACCTGTAATTTCGTATTGGTAGAAGTAAACTCCCTCAACAGCTTCAAGTCCGTCAACTTTACCATCCCACGTTGGGTTAACACCTTCCACTTCAACCATTGGAAGTCCCCATCTGTCAACAATGGTAATCTTGATATTCGTTGCATACTTCGTTGTCAATTGGAAGAGGTCGTTTACACCATCACCATTCGGACTAAATACGTTTGGCACTTCAACCTCAGGAGTTGGGAAGATACAAGACCCATCATCAACATTCGCTGCCGGGTTGTAATTGATCGCTTCAGGATCCATACATCCACAAATATCTGTATCAATAGAAACCCACATAGTATCCGCACATGGCCCTTTGCTGGCAATCAATCTGATCACGCCATCATTGGTGTAAACCTGGTTAATCGGAGTAGACAAATCTGAAGTATTCAATGTGTTTCCGTTACCGAAATCCCACGAATACATGTTTGCATTCTGACTTGTGTTGGTAATCAATACAGACAAAGGAGAACATCCGCTGAACACATTCGTGTTGAAGTCCGCTACCGGTGGTGGTTCCTGATCTACATAGATTGAATCGTAAACTGAACATACGTTATCAGTTACTGTAAAGTAGTACCATCCCGGAGGTAGGTTTTGCAAAACCGATGCATCAATTTGGTTCGGTCCGCCCTGACCTGGCCCTTCCCAGTGGTACTGAGGCTGACCTGTCAAACCAGTTGCTAATCCCCAAACAACACCATTGTTTTGACAAGAAGAAGCCATTGTGGCATTCATCGTGTCAACAGCAAGTGTTTGGTTCAGAACAATCGTCACTGTATCAGTTCCCGTATTACCACAAGCATCAATTGCATTTACAACATAGTTGTACGTGCCGTTCGTCATGGCCGGGAGGTAATTCGAAGTTCCCGTATGATTGTTGTATGGCCAGGTGACTGTATACGGGCCAAACCCGCCACTTGCAGTCGCTGTGACCGGTACAGAGTCATTCGGACAGTATATATTCACATCCGACTCGGTAATGTTCAACGTAGGACCATCCACAATCCAGAGTGTTCCTGTGGTTACAATTGTATCACCACATTCGGTAATTGTTGTTGCAGTCAATGTTACAAACTCAGGAACTTCAGTAATTCCATCCTGAGTTGGGTTCAACGTAATAATAATCGTATCAACACCAGGCTCGAAAATCACAGGGTTCGGAAGGTTATTGTAATCCACACCCATCGTTGCATCTCCGGAAATTCCATAGCTTACAATAAGGCTATCATTAGCTTGCGTAACAGGACGAGTGAAGTAGAAGGTTGCATTCGTACATCCTTCGATTACCGTTGTATCACCACTTACTGTTGCAACCGAGATGTCAACCGCTTCTGAAGAGAATGAATCCGCCTCAAGGAATACACCAGAGTCATAACTCTGGTCACCTACGTTACTGATCGCCAGTTTGATATGGTACGTTTGCCCACATTGTACTTGTGAAACCGCTGTAAAGACAACCGTTGTTCCGTCATACTGAATTGCCGGACCGTAAGCAGCACCGTTCAGGTTATCAACGTAATACTGCGTATTGTTCGCATCCCCCACATTGTTAATCGTTACAGGTGTCGATGTTCCCGGAATCAAAGCGATATTTACCGCACCGTTGGTATATGGACCTGAAATTCCAGGACCTGAAAGGAAGAATCCGAATGCATCGTTAAACGACGATGGTGAGAATTCAGGATATTCATCCGAACCGAATACATAGCGGAAACTTACCGTATCTCCTGAAGGAACAAAATCAAACTCCAAAATTGCTCCGTTCGTTACCGAACCGTTGGCAATTGCATTCAGATCCGCATCCGCAGAAACATTCGGTGTCGCAGGTGAATTGTTTGTAAAGCTTCCTGAAGAATTCGGTCCTATTGCCGCAACCCCGTTTCCGGTAGTTAAAAGAACTCCTGTAGCAATTGGGAATAATGTTCCTGTTGCATCGAAGTACGTCACATTACCCTGAATTGTCTGAGCATTGACAGCACTACCGTTATAAGTAATGTTAGATGCAACTACCCCATTTCCCATCAATACGTTCTGTACCAGGTTGTTTGGTGCTTGCGTGTTGGTTACTGAAATCTGTGAAAACCCTTGGAAAACAAAACATCCAAGTGCCATAACAGAGAGTAATAGGTTCCTTTTCATAGTAGGATAATTATGTGTACGCTAAATAAATCGTAGATTAAACTACAAAAGTGGTTATAAGGTTGCACCGTTAAAAGAGAATTTCATGTTTTTTAAATAAATGTTAAGTTTTTCACGTATTTACCCGGAATCCCTCTCACGAAAAAATGTGCACTTTTGTAAAAAATAAGAGCCGTGAAGCAAACACAACAATACCTGAAAGACAATAAAGAGCGTCAGCTTAACGAACTGATTGAGTTACTGAAAATCCCTTCCATCTCTGCGGATAGCGCATATAAAAATGATGTGATCAGGGGTGCTGAAATGGTTGCGAAATTCCTCCGGGAAGCTGGATTGGAACAAGTAGAAATTTGTCCTACAGCCGGTCACCCTATTGTCTATGCCGAAAAAATCATTAACCAGGATCTTCCAACAGTACTAATTTACGGTCACTACGATGTCCAACCTGCCGATCCTATTGATCTGTGGACTTCACCACCGTTCGAACCGGTTATCAAAAAAACTGAAATTCATCCGGAAGGTGCCATTTTTGCTCGCGGAGCATGTGACGATAAAGGTCAGGTGTTCATGCACGTCAAAGCTGTTGAAGGAATGATCGCAACCGGAGAATTACCGTGTAATGTGAAATTCATGATCGAAGGTGAAGAAGAAGTCGGTTCTGAACATCTTGGAGTTTTCATCACGGAACAAAAAGACAAACTCACAGCAGATATTATTCTGGTTTCAGATACCGGAATGTTGGGGAATGAAACTCCTTCCATTACGACCGGACTCAGAGGTTTGAGCTACGTTGAAGTTGAGGTTACCGGACCAAACCGCGATCTTCACTCCGGATTGTACGGTGGTTGTGTCGCAAACCCCATTAATATTCTAACAAAAATGATTGCTTCGTTGCATGACGAAAACAATCACATCACCATCCCCGGTTTCTATGCGGATGTTGTTGAATTAAGCATGGAAGAACGTGCCGAAATGGCAAAAGCCCCTTACAGTGAAGCAAATTACCTGAAAGCTCTTGACATTGAAAGTGTTTACGGTGAAGCTGGTTATTCAACTCCTGAACGCGGTTCCATTCGTCCTACTCTTGATGTAAACGGAATCTGGGGCGGATATACCGGAGAAGGAGCTAAAACAGTCATTGCATCAAAAGCTTACGCGAAGATTTCCATGCGTTTGGTTCCGAATCAGGATCCTGATACCATTACAAAATTGTTCCAGCAACACTTTGAATCTATCGCTCCGAAAGGAGTTCGTGTAAAAGTGAACCCACACCATGGTGGTGAACCGGTTGTTACTCCGATTGACTCCATTGCCTACCAAAGTGCTGCAAAAGCCTACGAAGAAACCTTCGGTAAAACTCCTATTCCGGTTCGAAGTGGTGGTAGTATTCCTATTATTGCACTTTTCGAAAAAGTGCTTGGATTAAAAACGGTAATGATGGGATTTGGTTTGGATTCGGATGCAATTCACTCACCTAATGAACATTACGGCTTATTTAATTTTTATAAAGGAATTGAAACCATTCCATACTTCTTCCATTATTTTGCAAAAGCAAATCAATAAGCCATGTTAATGCGAAAATTAGGCTGGGGCATGCTCGCGGCAATGGTCATAGGCTCCAGCGGATGTGAATTTGAAGAACCGGATATCAGCGATGTCAAAAACTTCAAATTGATCGATATGGACCTCAACTCAATGAATGTACAGTTTGATGTTGATGTCAATAACCCAAATGCGTTCAATTTCAAAATTAAAGGTGGAGATGTAGACATCAAAATCAATGAGGAAGAAGTTGGAACGGTAAAGCTCTCTGAAAAAATCAAGATCCGTAAGAAAAAAGAAAACACCTATACCGTACCCCTGCGTATTGAACTAAAGAATGGTGCCCTTTTTAAACTGATCAAAATTTCTCAAAGCGACAAGATTATTGTTAAGGCGGATGGAACCGTGAAAGGAAGTGTCATGGGAATCAGTAAAAAGGTTCCAATAAGTGAATCCCGAACCATTTCTCCGGATCAGCTGAAAACTATTCTGAAATAATAAGAAAACAAAAGCCCCGATACTCAGAAGAGGTCGGGGCTTTAAGTATAGCTACTTTATTTCATGATGGTTATATGGCCGGAGAAGACCTTTTTATTATCGTTATTCTTTGCTTTCAAATCAATTTTCCAACTGTATACACCTTCCTGAGCCAGCATACCATGATATGTTCCATCCCAACCAACATTCACATCGTGGGTTTCGTATACAACCTCTCCCCAACGATTGAAGATCAACATCGTGAAGTTTTGCGGGTCAAAATCGCCTGAAATTACCGGGAAGAACGTATTGTTATTCGCATCACCATCGGGAGTAAATGTATTCGGAACATAAATGAACAAATCTTCTTTTACTTCGATTATTCTCATGGTCTCATCCGTGCAACCTGCCGCATTCGTTGCAGTCAGCACAATGGTATATGTACCTATTTGTCCGGGATAACTATGTGCGGGGTTTTCCTGTGTCGAACTAACACCATCCCCAAAATCCCAGCTGTATGCATCTGCATTTGTTGATGTATTGAAGAACTCAACATCTGTAAATGTAACATCCGGAGTTGCGTTACTCATGTTGAACGATGCAACCGGATTAGGCAGAATTGTTGACGTTACCGAACCTTGCAAAGCACATTCTCCGGGGTTTGGTGTAAATGTATATAGTGCATCGGACTGATTATCAACCGTTGACGGCGTCCATACCCCGGAAATCCCACTTAAATCTGTTGTTGGCAGAGCTGGTGCATCTGCTCCCTGACAAATTGGGTTCAATGGAACAAATAGTGTCGGAACAGGTTGATTGATTACAATTGTCTGTGTTCCGGTACTTGCACATTGTCCTGAGCCAGGAGTAAATGTATACGCTGTTGTTGCCGCGTTATTAATTGCCGGAGACCAGCTTCCTGAAATACCATTATTCGATGTTGTTGGAAGAGCAGTAATCGCTGATCCGGCACAGTATGGACCGGAACTATTGAATATTGGTACAACCGGATTGTTTACCGTAACAATGACGTTCTTTACACCTGTACAGCCATTGGCATCCGAACCCGTCACAGTATAAGTGGTTGTGGAATTTGGAGTAGCATTGACGGTTGAACCACTGGTTGTATTCAACGTTGCACCAGGTGACCATGTGTAATTTGCGGCGCCGTTTGCTGTCAGAGTGACTGATTCTCCCAAACAAATGGTAGCGTCAGGAGGAAGAACACTGATCGATAGTCCGGGTGCAATCGTAATTGTAGCCTGCGAGGACGAACTACAACCGTTGGCATCAGTTCCAATGATTGTATACGTTTGATTGGATGAAACAGTCGCTGTTACCTGAGATCCTGTAGTCGATGACAACCCTGTTCCCGGAGTCCATGTATAATTCATAGCACCGTTCGCAGTCAACTGAACCGGTACATTTGTACAGGTGGTCGGTGAATTTGCACTTACCATTGGCAACTCATTCACTGTCAACGAAAGAGTTGTTGTCGTCGCACATTGTCCCGGATTCGGAGTGAATGTTGCTGTGAACGTTCCGGCTGTGGTAGTGCTGAATGCGGCCGGTGACCAGGTTCCGGAGATTCCGTTTGTTGAAGTCGTCAACAAAGCCGGTACGTTGGCATTTCGACACACGGCATTCAACGGAGCAAATGTTGGTGTAACCGGTGCATTGATGGTTATGACCATGGTTGCCGGATTTGCACATTCACTTGCATTAGGTGTAAATGTATAGTTGGTTGTTGTCGTATTATTTAACGCCGGAGTCCAGCTTCCATCAATTCCATTTGTAGACGTTGCAGGTAAAGCAGGAATGGTTGAATTGGCACAATAAGCCGGGTACTGAGTAAAATTCGAGTTTACCCGAGGCGTAACTGTAATTGTCATGCTGGTTGTTGTTGCACACTGACCGTTGTTCGGAGTGAACGTATATGTCCCCGAATTTTGGTTGTCAACCGATGCCGGAGTCCACGAACCGTTAAATCCGTTGAGAGACGATGATGGCAACACAGGTGCTGTTGTATTCTCACAGAAAGCGGGAACGGAGGTAAATGTTGGCGTCGCAGGTGGCCCTACAGTTATGGTAATGGTAACCGGAACCGCACATTGTCCCGAATTTGGAGTAAACGTGTAGTTCGTTGAACCCGTTGCGGATGTATTAATCGTTGAAGGTGACCAGATTCCGGTGATTCCATTGTTAGATGTAGACTGAAGTGTTGCAGGAACATCGTTCACACAGTACGGAGGAATGGTATTGAACGCTGGAGTTACCGGAGATACGATTGAAACAGTCATTGTTGACGAGGTTGCACATTGCCCACCGTTTGGAACAAACGTATAGGTCGTCGTAGCGGTATTATTTACAGCTGGTGACCATATCCCGTTAACGCCTTCATTGGAAGTTCCGGAAAGGGTAAAGGAAGTCCCTGAACACAACGGACCGGGGTTAGTAAATGTTGGTGTTGTATTTGGTGCCGTGATAGTTACGCTCAATGTTGCCGTTGTTGCACACTGACCGCCGTTTGGTGTAAATGTATAAGTTGTCGTTCCGACAGTTGCCGTACTGATTGTTGATGGACTCCATGCCCCGGAAATTCCTTCAAGAGAACTTCCTGAAAGCGTTCCGGCAACGGTTCCCTGACAGTAAGGTCCCATTGCAGTGAAGGTTGGCGTTACCGGCTGATCAATTGTAATGGTCAACGTGGTTGTTGTTGCACACTGGTTTGCAGCCGGAGTAAACGTATAAGTCGTGGTTGACGTATTGTTAATTCCGGGACTCCATGTTCCATTAATACCGTTCGTTGAAGTTGACGGAAGCGCAGGAATGGAAGCTCCCGAACAATATGGGCCAACGGCTCCAAATACAGGCGTGACCGGTTGATCGATCGTAATGGTCAAAGTGGTTGTAGTTGCGCATTGACCGGAATTAGGAGTAAACGTATAAGTTGTTGTTGCGGTATTATTGATCGCCGGACTCCATACTCCGTTGATTCCGTTCGTTGAGGTTGACGGAAGTGCAGGAATGGAAGCTCCCGAACAATATGGGCCAACGGCTCCAAATGTCGGTGTTGCAGGTGGACCAACAACCACTGTAATTGTTACGGGACTTGCACACTGACTGGCATCCGGTGTGAATGTATAGTTCGTTGAACCTGTTGAAGATGTACTGATTACCGATGGAGACCATGTTCCGGTAATTCCGTTCGTTGATGTGGTTTGCAATGTTGCAGGAACATCATTTACGCAATACGGTGGGATGGTCGTAAACGTCGGTGTTACCGGTTGGTCAATGACAATGGTCAACGTTGTTGGCGAGGCACATTGACCGGAAGTCGGAGTAAACGAGTATGTGGTTGTTGCCATATTATTAATCGCTGGACTCCACGTTCCGGTGATTCCATTCGTTGAGGTTGTCGGAAGTGCAGAAACAACTCCCCCTGAACAGTAAGGTCCAACTGCACCAAATGTTGGAACCACAGGTTGATCGATTGTAATGGTCAACGTTGTGGCCGCTGCACATTGATTCGCATCAGGCGTAAAAGTGTATGTTGTTGTAGTTGTATTATTAATCGCAGGACTCCACGTTCCAATAATTCCGTTCGTTGATGTTGTTGGAAGTGCCGGAATAGAGGCTCCTGAACAATAAGGACCTACCGCACCAAATGTTGGGACAACAGGTGAATTAATCGTTATGGTCAAAGCAGCGGTAGTTGCGCAAGCGCCAGCATTCGGGGTAAACGTATAAGTTGTTGTCGCCGTATTATTGATAACAGGACTCCAGCTTCCGGGAACTCCATTAACCGATGTTGTTGGAAGCGGTGGAATCGCATCACCTGAACAAAATGGTCCCACTCCATTGAACGTTGGTGCGGAAGGTGGACCAACTACAACAGTAATGGTAATCGGAGATGCACACTCACTTGAGTTTGGGGTGAACGTGTAATTCGTTGAACCGGCAGTTGAAGTATTGATCGTTGATGGCGACCAGGTTCCTGTAATTCCGTTATTTGACGTTACGGGCAATGTTGCCGGAACATCATTTACACAGTACGGTGGAATCGCCGTGAACGCTGGTGTCACCGGTTGATCGATTGTAATTGTCAACGTGGTGGCGGTTGCACATTGTCCGGCATTTGGAGTAAATGTGTATGTCGTTGTAGCGGTATTGTTAATTGCAGGACTCCAGGTTCCCGTAATTCCGTTAACAGAAGTTGTTGGGAGCGCGGGAACCGACCCACCGGTACAGAACGGACCCACCGGGTTAAATGTTGGTGTAACAGGTTGATCTATTGAAACTGTCATTGTTGTGGTAGTCGCGCAAAGCCCCGCTGTCGGAGTAAACGTGTATGTTGTCGTCGCCGTGTTGTTGATTGCAGGGCTCCAGGTTCCTGTAATTCCATTATTAGAAGTCGTAGGGAGTGCTGGAATTGATGCGCCCGAACAATACGGACCAACAATAGTGAATGTTGGTGTAACGTTCGGTGTAATCGTAACTGATAAGGTCGTTGTTGTTGCACACAACCCTGCTGTTGGCGTAAATGTATACGTTGTCGTCACGGTATTATTGATCGCCGGGCTCCAGGTTCCAGTAATCCCATTCGTTGATGTTGTCGGAAGTGCAGGAATTGACGCTCCTGAACAGTATGGACCAACAGCACCAAACGTTGGTGTCACATTCGGATTAATCGTAACGGTAAGAGTTGTCGTGCTGGCACATTCATTCGCAGCTGGAGTGAATGTATAAGTCGTTGTTGCCGTATTATTGATTGACGGACTCCAGGTTCCTGTAATTCCATTAGTGGAAGTCGTAGGAAGTGCAGGGATTGACGCACCGGAACAGTATGGGCCCACAGCACCGAAAGTTGGTGTAACCGGAGAATTAACGGTGATCGTTAATGTAGTAGCTGACGCGCATTGACCTGCAGTTGGGGTAAATGTATATGTCGTTGTTGCAGTATTGTTGATCGCCGGACTCCAGGTTCCTGTGATTCCATTAGTGGAAGTCGTAGGAAGAGCTGGGATCGATGCACCGGAACAGTACGGACCAACTGTCGCAAAAGTCGGTAACGTTGGTGAGGTAATAGTAATCGTCAACGTTGTTGTAGTTGCACACAACCCCGTCGTAGGAGTAAAGGTATATGTGGTCGTTACGGTATTATTGATTGCCGGGCTCCATGTACCAGTGATTCCATTTGTAGAAGTTGTTGGTAGTGCAGGAATTGATGCCCCTGAACAGAACGAACCAACAGGGTTAAATGTTGGTGTCACGTTTGGATTAATCGTAATCGTCAATGTTACCGGTAAAGCACACACACCGGTATTCGGGGTGAATGTATAAGTGGTTGTGGCAGTATTGTTAATTGCGGGACTCCATGTTCCCGTAATTCCATTTGTTGATGTTGTTGGAAGTGCCGGAATTGACGCTCCTGAACAGTATGAACCAACTGCACCAAACGTAGGAGTAACTTTTTGATTAACAATCAAACACTGGGGTGTTACGCCGTTCGCAAGGTTGGCTGTATTGTTTACAATGTTTGTCGGACCATTCGTAAACGCTGCCGGATTACTGCTACAGGATGGATTGTATTGCTCTGCGACATTCGTTACATTAAGTGTGATCGTTGCGGTCTGCCCTCCGTTAAGATTAAGTCCGGAAAGCGTAAATGTGTTTGAGCCGGGAACAGCAGTAACCGTCCCACCGGTTCCTCCGGTGATTGTTACTCCATTCGGAGAAGCAATTTTCAATCCACTTGGAATGTTATCCGTAAAACCAATGTTAGACTGATTGATACTTCCCAGCTCGGTATTGGAAACGGTAAAGGTGTATGTTGCTGTCTCTCCATCACAAATAGTGGAAGGAGAAATGGATTTCGTCAGCTTCGCAGGTGCGATATCAATAGAAATTCCATAGGCTCCCGACCCGAGAGCGTCAGTGGAAGTAGTTGCCTGTGTAAAAGTAACCGTTATCGGAGTTGGACTCACGGTCAATGCGGAAGATGCATCGAACACATCACAATCGTATTCATACGAGCTCTGATAGGTCCCTATTCCTGAAAAGGTATTGTAGGGGTTCCGGGCAACATAATTTCCCGCAGGAATGGAAACACCATCTATTGTTACATTGTTATTTGCACACATACCAATTGTACTGTTCAAAGCATTGTTATTCTGAACAGGACTGGAAACAGGATCATTCAATTGTGTGAGTGTGGTTCCCTGTTTCCCGAATTTGACATAATCGGTAAGTGGGCCGATAATTGAAGATTCATCCCCATATGTACCTGTAACAATAACGATTGCATTAATAGTACCGGCTGATGGAACTGCAATATTCGGAACATTAAACGTGGTGTTAGTGGCTGATGACGTAAACGAAGCACACTTATCTACAATTGTAACGTTTCTCAGGCGCGAAATAGGATTTGAGTATACTACCATCAGGCACCATCCACAACCGTTGTTAGCAGTCAGCATTCCACCGGGATCCGCAACGGAATATCTTCCTGTTGTGGCTGCATTCCCGCCGGCTGTAGTCGTACTTACATATCCATTGGCCGGCATAAGGTTGGTTACGTCAATAATAAATTGCGCATATTGATTGCTATTGGTTGGATTCGCAATGAATCCTGCAGAAGAAGTGTTCAGGGTTTGGTAGGATCCTCCGGGAACTTTGAATTTCAGGGAGGTTATCGGAGTAATTGCAGTACTGTAGGAATAGTACTCGAGATACAGATATGCTTTAACAATGGTAGATCCCGCAGGTAATATCAGATCTGAATAAGACGACATCGTGGTTCCCCCATCCGTGTTACAATACGTCGGTGTACTTCCTGATCCGGTAAGTTCCAATGAATTGGTTGCTACGGTCAATCCTCCACGAATACTATTTTGGTAGCGAATGGTTTGTGCGTAAGTGCATACCATGGTCAGTGTCATCGCAATGACAGAAAGTAATGTTCTCATCAAAAGGAAATAAAGAGATTAATTGAACAGCGTTTCGTTGTATCGTTTTTCGACTGAAAACTCAGGATAACCGGAGTCAACTAACAATGCGTGTGTGCCATAGTGCACTTTCACACAACAACGAGAAATTGGGGTGCTCTTGTTTGTGTTCATAACGGGTTTTTTGTAGCTCGTAATTTTTGCTCAGAAATCATGACTAATTACTAAGTTTCAACTAAAGTTTAATAATTAACCTTCTGTTAACTTAGCAACAAGACGCGGTAAATTTACGGCAGTTGTCTTCATCTCCATTAAATCTGAAGTCAATTATGATGAGTGGTAAAAAGCGTCGATGAGCGGGATAAATAGCTGATTCAGAATAGCAATCAAAGGACATCGAATCGGATTGCAAAGAATTCTTAAATAAATAGTTCCAACAAACCGGTCGTCAACTATTTCTCACTATAATTGTCCCAACTTAAATCAATTTATATGAAAAAAATAACCAACTATTCGCTCGCCCTGGGCTTTCTTATGCTCGGCGCTCAAGTGGGTCATTCTCAAATCTTCAACTGGGCCAAAACCGCCACCAACAGAACCGGAATTACGGCAGACAACAATGCGAACACATATGTGTTCTCGGAAACTTCAATTGAAAAACGTAATTCAGCGGGAACCCTTCAATGGACATCGGAAATTGACAATTTCTTCCCGTTAGACTGTGTTTCCGACAATTTAGGAAACTTGTACCTCACAGGCTATTATTTCAGTGACCGATCTGACTCCGATGTTGCCTGGAATGGTCCCGGAAAATCGGTTAGAGTTGGAGCCGGGAACATTAGTGTTCCATGGACACAGGTTCCCGACAATAACATCATCGGTCACAAAATGGTTTTCGTGAAAGTGAATACGTCAGGAAATGCGGTATGGGCAAAAACCTTTAGTACTGCAACTGATTTTTCCATGGGACGTTCTCTGGCAACCGACCAAAGCAACAACGTATACCTGGTGGCTAAAGGAGCAACGGGTATGAACTTCGGACCAGCAGGAACACTCACTGGCTCCAATCCCCTTTTTCTTCTCAAAGTGGATGCTTCAGGAAATGAAGTATTTGTGAAGAATATCAGCAGTAGTTTTGCAGGGTTAGACAACGCTCCGTACAATGAGATCGACGTTAATTCGTCGGGAGAAATTGTTGTTGCCAGTACATTTAGTGGAACACGCACATTCAACCCTAACGGAACACCAACTTCACTAACATCTTCCGGTTCCGATGATATTTTCATTGCCAGATATTCGTCCGCAGGTGCTTTTCAATGGGTGAAAAGAATCGGTGGAACAGGGACAGAAGATCATTGTACAGCATTGATAGATGAAGCTGGTAATACGTACTGCGGTGGTCTTTTTGCAGGAACGGTGGATTTCAATCCGGATGCGGGGGTTGCCAATTTGGTCTCAGCTGGTAACACGGATATGTATATTATGAGTTTGAACAGTTCAGGAGTATATCGATTTGCAGAGCGTATTGGCGGTACGGGAGCTGAAGGTTTCTTCAATATGATTCAAACCGATTTTGATCTGATTGTGGCAGGCGGTTTTTCAGGGACTGTAGATTTCGATCCAACTGCAGCAACGAATAATATGACTTCGGCCGGAGGTAAAGATATTTTCACTCTAACCTTGAGCAAAGCTGGTGTTTCATCTCCTGGAATCTGCTACAAAGTTGGTGGGGTGAATGATGATGTTGCAACAGATATCTGCAGAAGAAAACAATGGAATTCGCTTACTTATTTTGAGTGTGGATACTTCAACGGAACTGTTGATTTTAATCCAACCGCAACAACAACGAATCTTGTTAGCTCGGTTTCAACTCCTTTTGTTACAATGCTGACACTGGATACTACTTCCGGACTTATAACTAACCCTTCCGATGAAGAAGGAGAAGCCGTTTCATCCGTGCTTGGATTGGACAACAACACAACTCAGAATACAGTGATTTATCCGAATCCATTCACAACTACGGTTGATCTTTTCACTTCAAAAGAAACAACGGCTGTTACCGTTTATGATGTTCAGGGTAAGGTTGTTTTTGAAGACACGAATCTTCAGGGACAGACCAGATTAGACCTAAGTGCACTGAAACGTGGATCATATGTGGCAATCATTACCACTCAGAACGGTGAGATCATTCAGAAGAAGATCAACAAGCTGTAATAGGTATTAAATTATTCAAAGAAGGCTATCCCGAAACAGGATAGCCTTTTCATTTAATCTCAAAAAAAATCCCGACGTTCAGTGCTGAAGTCGGGATTCAATTTTTTATGCTTTCGTCAGTAAGCTTTTCCAACTGACTTTCGAATCGATTATTCCTGAAAGATCTGAAATCGCTACCCGCTCCTGTTCCATAGTGTCACGATCACGGATGGTTACCGTATTGTCTTCCAATGTCTGATGATCCACCATCACACAGTAAGGTGTACCAATAGCATCCTGACGACGGTAACGTTTCCCCGGAGTATCCTTTTCGTCGTACTGACAGTTGAAATCAAACTTCAATTCATCAAAGATTTGACGCGCTTTTTCCGGCAGGCCATCTTTCTTCAACAACGGCATTACCGCCACTTTGTAAGGCGCCAATTGAGCAGGAAGACGCAATACGCTTCGTACCGATCCATCTTCCAATGTTTCGTTTTTGTATGACGCACTCATTACAGCAAGGAACATACGATCCAAACCAACCGAAGTCTCAACAACATATGGAACGTAGTTCTGGTTCAGTTCAGGATCAAAGTACTGCAACTTCTTACCGGAGTATTGTTCGTGTTGTTTCAAATCGAAATCCGTGCGTGAGTGAATTCCTTCCAATTCCTTGAATCCCATCGGGAAGTCAAACTCGATATCACATGCCGCATTTGCATAATGTGCCAATTTGATGTGATCGTGCTCACGGTACTTTTCTTCACCCAAACCAAGCGCCTTGTGCCAGGCCAAACGAGCCGTTTTCCAATGGTTGTACCACTGCATTTCGTCACCCGGACGACAAAAGAATTGCATTTCCATTTGTTCGAATTCACGCATGCGGAAGATGAACTGTCGCGCAACGATCTCGTTACGAAAGGCCTTCCCGATTTGGGCGATACCAAATGGTATTTTCATTCTTCCTGATTTTTGAACATTCAGGAAGTTTACGAAGATTCCCTGAGCCGTTTCAGGACGAAGGTAAATCGTCGCCGCGTCTCCGGCAACTGAACCCAATTCTGTAGAAAACATCAGGTTGAACTGGCGAACTTCAGTCCAGTTACGTGAACCACTGATCGGACAAACAATCTCCAAATCTTCGATCAACTGCTTAACACCATCCAAATCATTGTTCTCAAGCGTAACACGCATACGATCTTCAATTTCAGTGATCTTTGCTTCGTTCCGCAATACGTTCGGGTTTGTTGCACGGAACTGTGCTTCGTCAAACGCATCACCGAATTTTTTCGAAGCTTTTTCAACCTCTTTGGTGATCTTCTGACGAATTTTTTCAATGTGTTCCTCAATTAACACATCTGCGCGGTATCTCTTCTTGGAATCTTTATTATCAATCAATGGGTCGTTGAAAGCGTCTACGTGACCGGAAGCCTTCCAGGTAGTTGGATGCATAAAAATAGATGCATCAATCCCAACAATGTTTTCGTTCATCTGAACCATTGCTTTCCACCAGTACTGTTTGATGTTGTTCTTCAATTCCGCACCCAATTGACCGTAGTCGTAGGTTGCAGCTAAACCATCATAAATTTCAGACGAAGGAAATACAAATCCGTATTCTTTTGCATGTGAAATGACTTCCTTCAGTAGATCTTCTTTCTGTTCCATGCGGCAAAGATAATTAGAATGTTGAATGACGATTGTTGAATGACGATTGTTGAATGTTGAATGTTGAATGTTGAATGGTGAATGTTGAATGGTGAATGGTGAATGGTGAATGGTGAATGGTGAATAAGGAATCATTTTGAATTCATTCAACATTCAGCGATCAACCTTCAACGTTCAAAAAAATCGTTACCTTTTCACCTTCTAAGCATTACCTATAAAAAACCTTATGAAAACACCATACATTCCCCTTGTAGCTTTACCCTTATTGATCCTTTCCTGCGGTTCCCCAAAAGATTCCGGTGAAACAAAAGCCAATGTTCCCGGACAAACATCGTCCATTCAACCGATTGACGGACTTGAGCTTCCGGTAAAGACTTACACCGTAAGTGCAACAGAAGCGTCCACAATTGAACTTCCGAACGGTGGAAGCATTGTGATTCCTGCTAACGCATTTGTAGATGAAAGTGGAAAACCGGTTGCCGGAAAAGTGGACATCGCATGGCAGGAATTCCATTCACTGTCGGATATCGCACTTTCAGGCATTCCAATGCAATACGATTCCGCCGGAGTAAGCTCCGACCTCATTTCAGGTGGAATGTTTACTATTGACGGAAGTCAGCAGAACAAACCTGTGAAGATCGCTCCTGATAAAAAAGTTGAAGTGAACCTTGCAACGCGCAATCCGCAACCAGATATGAATTTCTATGCTCTTGATGAAAAATCCGGAAAATGGGCATACAAGTCGTCGGCTACTGCGCAACCTGAACCCGGGGTGCCTGTAGAGAAAGAAGCAACAAAAGCAGTACCTCATCAGTTCATGACATTGGATGTCAATGCGAAAATCGACAAACAAAAATTCCCCGAACTCAATCCTGATGAGGTTCTTGGCTGGGAAGTAAACGCTTCCGATTTATCAAAGGACGACCAGAAGAAAATCAAATCTGCGACTTGTACGGCTGAAGTTGCTTCAAAAACAGGTAAGCAATATACACTTCACATTAAGAACAAATACATTGAAAAAGACATTACTGGCCGACCAGTAACCTTTGACAATCCACCGTCTAAAAGCGATGCACGAAAAACCATGGATGACCAGATCCTGGAAATGAACGATTACATCGCACTTGCAGAGAAAGGTGATTTGATTCGCTCTATTTCCATTCCGAACTTTGGAACGTATAACTGGGATTGCATGTACAAGGAACCAAGCATCAGTGCCGATGTGACCCTCGATATTCCAAATACCAACGGGGAAGATTTCGCGACTTTCTTCTTTGTTTCTCCGGAGAAAAAACGCATCATCAAAATCAAAAGCCACGATAAAATTAAAGTGAGTGCATTGGTTCCGGCTTTCATTATTGCCATTACGAAACGTAAAGAAGTATTTACTGTACGTGACAAAGAACTGAATCAGATTCGTGAAAACAAAGGTGAACGAGATTTTACCTTCATGATGGATCAGGTTCCGGGAAGAATGGACAAACCTGCCGATATGGAACGCTTTATGGATCGTTGTAAATAAGCTGCGTCATGTTCCGGTTGATTATCTTATTCCTGTTATCGGGCACAACTCTTTGTGCCCAGCAAACAGTGCTACCGTACTTCCGTGAAGGTAAATGGGGATTAATTGACACGACCGGAAAGGAACTTACAAAAACACCTTACGAGTACATTCATACCTTTGATCAGCAACACACGACTTTCTATGCTTCAGAGTCGAGATTTGGCGTCCTTAATGATCAGGGAGTAGAACTCACACCGAATGAGTTCGATGACGTTGTTCAGCTTGGTTACGGCAAATACAACGTGAAAAAGAACGATGAATGGACCATTATTTCCTTTTTAGATGGGGAACGGGAAGAGTTTCTGAAAGCAAACGAAGCTACATTCGAACCCCTTTCTGAAGTCTGGCTGGAAATGAACCTGAAGGGGAAGAAATCATTCATCAACCTGAAAAGTAAGAGCACCATAGAACCCCCGGATACGCTTCGCAGTTATTCCGTTTGGTATGACTTTCTCTTTGTATCAACTAAAAAAGGACTGTTCGTCTGCAAACCAGACGGTGACACATTGATCTACGATCAAAAAACATTAGAAACAGAAGGCGGCGGTAGTTACTTCTATCCTTACGAAATGGCACGTATCATTTCGACACAAGGAGCGACTTATCTCATTGACGAACACGGTTTATGGACGCTGCCGGCTACCGATAACTTCTATTGTTACGATACAGATTTGTTCATCCAGCTCGGTTCAACCGGCAAATTATACGATCGTCCGACAAGAAGTGTTTTGCTTGAAGGTCCTTATACCTACATTACTTCACGTGACGAGAATTACTGGTATGTAGATAATGACATGACCGGAGCAAGCAATTTGGTCTCAAAAAAGACGAAGAAGCCTATTTTTCCTGCCAGTACCAGAAACTTCATGGAAATCAAACAAGGATATGTACTTTATGATGCAAATGGGCTGTGTCAGGTGGTTGACAAACAGATCCGTTCGCTCATTCCAGGAAAGTTCACTTCTGTACGCTTCACAGGAAACGATTTGGTATACCTCTATGTAAACGAAGCTCAGGGATTATACTCCATGAAAACCAAAAAGTACATCTTACCAAGTATTTATAGCGAAATCACGAATACTAAAGACCGTTACAAAGGAATTTTCAAAGACAATTATACCATCGTTCAACTGGATAAAACGCACAAAATCATTAACCGCATCGATGGAAAAAACAACTTGTACGTTCCAACACGATCGTTGAATCCACGAAAACAGTATTTTGACCCACGCCTGTTTCCAATGGGTTGGTTTGTAGACAGTAGTGATGTTCTTACAAAAGAAGATGAAACCGTAACACTCTATAAATGGGGTCTGAAAGACCAGAATGATTCCCTGATTCTGAAACCATTATTGGGTAACCTGAATTACGTAATCGGGCCTTTCGCGTATTCGAAAAGCAGGCCGAAACTCATGACACTTCCCGACGGAATGCAATACAACGCATGCTACCTGCAGTTCTATGCCCACAACACCGGGAAACAAGCCGGACCAAGCAATGTCCTGTGGTGTGATACACTGGATTTTATGACTCGTTCGTTCATGAGGCTGTATACAGGCAAGGGATATGGCTTTCTTTCCGATTCCGGAACTTATAAACCGGCATTGTACATTCAATTGGATGAAAGTCCGTTTCTGCGGTATTGCTACGAAGGTGGAATGGAACCAACGAAAGATACCAAGGAGAAACTGACAACAGAAATTCAACCTTGCCTGGTAATGAGTCAGGGTCCCAATGCCATGGATGCCCAAGCCATCGCACTGTACAAACAGAACTACAGAAACTCTTCCGAATACCGGAACAAGTATCCCGGCGGGAAATGGAACTACCTTAACCCAAGTGGAGAAAACCTTTTCAAGGAACCATTCGACTTTGCATTTGAGTTCGTAGGAAGCTGCGCCATTGCAGTGCGCGACGGAAAGTGGGGAGTGGTTTCTAAGGATACCGTTATCGTGCCTTTCCTTTACAAACACATCGAACGTGTGGTAAAAGGAACCGATACTTTGTTCATAACCGAACTTGCTCCTCGTGGTAATCGTTACCTGGATACCACCTTGAACGCACTTGCTTTGCAGGATTATCTCAAATCTTCAAGTGTCTTCAATGTAGTGCAAATTGCCGGTCAACAACACATTTGGAACTCCGTCTATGCAGATATAGTTGAGCCTCAGGCGAACTTCAAACTGTACAATGGCGGTTATTTTTCCTATAAGAAAGACAAACAAATCCACCTGCACGATTCTACCGGAACACTTCTTTGTAGTACGAAACGAAAAATTGAGCGGGTTCTTGGCAATTCCTATTTCATTTTTGAAGACGGAAGTAACGTGGGAGTTGCTGATTTTTCAGATAAAGAAATCCTGGCTCCCGAACAATTTGAAATCACGGAATTCGAAAACGCATTTCTCGTGGCCGGAAGAAACGGATCGACAGTATACAATCTACAATTCAAGCCTGTCCTTACCATTGAGGAAGGGAGTTTGTTAATCGATCCGGTGACACAGAAAATTGCTCATTTAAACGATGGAAAAGTCACTGTCTATTCTCCACTCGGGAAGAAAATGACCAGGTTAAAAGATGTAAAACCGATCGTCTTCCACAACAACGCATTTTTGATAAAAGGGAAAACACTGCAAATCATTGATCTGGAAGGAACACTTTTAAGCGAAATAGCCGATATGGAAGGAACCATGGTCTTTCCTAACAACTGGTTCTGCATAAAAAGCGATAAACGGGGTTGGCTGCTCTTCAATGATCAATGGAAAGAAGTTCAACCGAAAACGTTGCCCGCACGCCACATAAGTTATCACGGTGGAAACACGTTCTCATTTTGGGATAAATCAGTTCGTTACACTGTGGTGAATTATGACAATAACAAGCAAATCGGCAATCTCATCGATATTGCAGGAAATATTGAAGAAGGGAGCTTATTGGTGAAGGAAATCAACAATGCTTATTTCATCGATGCCAACATGGAACCGATTAACAGATTCCATTACCTTGATGCAATGCCCTATAAGAATGGATATGCAGCCGTTAGAGATTCCAGAGGATGGACGTTGGTAAACAGGGATTCAAAACCTGTTACTTATCCAAGCTTTCCTGCTATCGAACACAAAGGGCCGAATCTGTATGCCTGTCAAAAACAAAGTGTATATGGATTGTACAACACTCAGGGAAAACAACTTATACCCAATACAAACGAACGATTAACTTTCGTGAAACCTACCATTGTTCAGTGTGTGAGCATGGGAGAAGTTTTTTATTATACCAAGAGCGGCCAGAAACTCTTCTGAAATTCGTCCTTGTTCTTCTGCCGCGGCGGATTCCTCAAAACCCCTACTTGTTGGTCAGTTCGCGCCTGCCTGACCGCAGACAGGTTTCCGAAGGAAGTATCGGGAACGCCAACATTTTGTATTTTGAAATCCCACATGGCCCAATCTTTGCCCGTCAGCTTTCGAAAAAAAGGCTTATTTTCGTCGCTATCAAAGAATAAAACTATGAAGAAACACATTGCTTTGTTGATTGCTCTTGTACTTTCGAGCACAACGGTATTTGCCCAGAAAAAGGCTAAACTACCAAAGAATCTTGAACCGGGGATTTACGCGGCATTCTATACAAACAAAGGGTTGATCGTTGCGAAATTGGAAACGGAAAAAGCTCCAATGACCGTCGCTAACTTCGTAGGATTGGCAGAGGGAAATTTCACGGCAATGGATAGTATCAAATTCAGCAAGCCATATTACGACGGGCTGAAGTTTCACCGCGTGATTAAGAACTTCATGATTCAGGGTGGTGATCCTGCTGGAAACGGTTCCGGTGGACCAGGCTACAGCTTCTTTGATGAAACGCGTTCCGATTTAAAACATGACGGACCGGGAATATTGTCAATGGCAAACTCTGATCCACAATCAAAACAGGCATACTCCAACGCCGGAAGAACAAACGGAAGTCAGTTCTTCATTACGCACGTTGCAACACCCTGGCTGGATGGAAAACACACTGTTTTCGGTCATGTTATTCAAGGGCAAAATATCGTTGACAGTATTGCACAGGACGATATGATGAAGAAAGTAAAAATTGTTCGTGTTGGGAAAGAAGCAAAAGCATGGGATGCAACAGCAGTTTTTAAAGCTGAAATGGCGAAAGCATTGGAAGCTGAAAAAGTGAGAAAAGCAGAACAGGCGAAGAAAGATGCCATCGAAAAAGAGCGTATCGATAAAGCGTCGAAAATGACAACCGAGCAATACAAAGCGTGGTTGTTCGAAGAAATCAAGAAAACTTACCCGAATGCAATGCAAACAGCTTCCGGATTGATCTATGTGATTGAACGTGAAGGAAACGGAAAAAAAGCACAAACAAACGGCCAGGTTTCCACACATTACAAAGGAACATTCCTTAACGGCGAGAAGTTCGATGCTTCTTATGACCGCGGACAACCATTGAACTTTAAACACAACGTTGGTCAGATGATCAAAGGATACGATGAGGGAGTTTCCCTGTTGAGTGTCGGTGGAAAAGGAAGATTCATTATCCCTTACTACGATGCGTACGGAAAATCAGGAAGAGCACCAATGATTCCTCCTTACTGTGATTTGATGTTCGAAATCGAATTGCTGGATGCACAACCGGGAGACGATCCAATGAAGAAAACGGTTAATCCTCCAATCATGGAGAAGCCTGTAAAAGGAAATTAAGAGTAAGTTCGATCGAACCGTACTGATATTAAAAAGGGCGTCCCGTATGTACGGGACGCCCTTTTTTATGCCAAAATTGTGTGATCACGACGGATCTCGATCCGTAATTATACGACCTTTTCTTCCCTACGCTCACCAATCTGCTGTCTCCACATCGCATAATACAGGCCTTTCTCATCCAACAACTCGGAGTGTTTTCCGGTTTCAATGATTTCTCCTTTTTCCAGAACGAAAATGCGATCAGCATGCATGATTGTAGACAATCGGTGTGCGATTAACACCGTAATGTGTTCCTTCTTATCAGTAATCTCTCTCACCGTGTTCGAAATTGCTTCTTCCGTAATGGAATCCAAAGCGGAAGTTGCCTCATCAAATACCAGCAAGTGCGGATGACGTAACAGTGCACGCGCAATAGACAAACGTTGCTTCTCTCCCCCGCTCAGCTTCATTCCGCCTTCACCGATTACAGTATCCAAACCTTTATCGCTGCGGGCAATCAAACTATCGCACGAAGCTTTTCGCAATACTTCATTGATATCTTCATCAGAAGCATCCGGACGAACAAAAGAAAGATTCTCACGGATTGTTCCCGAAAACAATTGTGTATCCTGAGTTACAAAACCAAGCTGCTGTTGTAGTTCCTCCTTGTCAATTGCCATGCTATCAATGTCGTTATAAGCGATCTTTCCATCCAACGGTGAGTATAAACCAACGAGTAACTTCACCAACGTACTTTTCCCGGAACCACTTGGACCGACAAACGCCACAGTCTCACCTTTGTTTACTTCAAAATGAATATTTTGTAACGCGTTATAAGAAGCAGTTTTGTGTTTGAAGGTCACACCTTCAAAACGTAATTTTTCAATTGTTCCAAGCGGTGCCGGATTCGCAGGCTTTTCTTCAACAGGAGTGTTCATGATCTTATCAAAGTTACCCAATGATGCTTCTGCTTCGCGGTAACTCATCACCACCGTTCCAATTTCCTGCAATGGCCCAAAGATGAAGAAGGAATAGAACTGAAGCGTCATGATTTGTCCAAGCGAAAGCTGATCCTTAAACAACAGGAACATCAGGAAGAACATAATACAGTGGCGCATGAAGTTTACCAACGTCCCCTGGATAAAGCTGATACTGCGAATCTGGCGTACTTTCTTCAATTCCAATTGGAGAATCTTACGGGTCGCTTCGTTGAGTCGTTCTGTCTCTTGTCCGGCCAAGCCCAAACTCTTCACCAATTCAATATTGCGTAAGCTCTCAGTCGTACTTCCTGCAAGAGCTCTGGTTTCACCAACAATCTTCGTTTGCACTTTCTTGATTCGCTTCGAGAGGAAATTGGTAATGAATGCCAATAGACCAGCCGATCCAAGGTAAACGATGATCAGGATTGGGTCAAGATTGATGGCATAAATGATAACGAATACCAACCCAACTAATGAAGAAAACAGGATGTTCATGAAAACCATGATGAATTTCTCCGTGTCTCTCCGCAATTGCTGCAGCACACTCAACGTTTCACCACTGCGTTGGTCTTCGAATTCACTGAATTTCACTTTCAATGAGTGTGTCAAACCATCCGTGTAAATGTTAGCTCCAAGCTTTTGGATTACGAGGTTCGTAGTGTAATCCTGAAAGGCTTTGGCAATACGACTAATCATCGCGGCTCCGATAGCCAATCCAATATAGAACATCACTCCGTTTACAAATTCCGACTGAGTATAATCTTTGGGATGCGAAATAAACTTATCCAGAAGTTTCCCGAAAATCATCGGGTCCAGTAACGAGAATACCTGATTGACTGTAGCCAGGAAAAGTGTAAGGACAACGAGTCCTTTGTGTTTTTTGAGATAGAATAAAAATGTTTTCACGTGTTTGTAATTTTTATGCGTAGCGGTGTAAGAGAAAATGAAGCTACGGAAATTTGTGAGTATAAAAGTAACTATTAACCCGGGTAGAAAGATTCAAAATAAATCACAAAAAAACCCTGACGATCCTGTCAGGGTTTTTACTATTGATTTAAGATCTTTTTTATAGTTGTCCGTCAGAGTGGTACAAACCTGATTTGTAGACTTTCACTTTCAGGAGAATTCCATCGCGGTCGTAAACGTAAACTTTACCATCCCACAGTGCTCCATCTTTGAAGGTACCGTCCTGCCAAATTTCTTTGTCTTCGTTGTACACTTTGTTGTATCCGTTCGGCTTCCATGTTACACCGCGTGTATCAGGAGTTCCCGGAATCTTCGGTGCTTTTTCTTTGGATTGACCAGGATCCTTGACATCCTCCATCGGATTTACCGGATCTCTTTGAACAGATGTTACCACATTTCCGGAAGCATCATAAGTGATTACTTCTTTAACATCTCCGTTCGGGTAGTAACGAGTTGCAGTTCCTGTTGGCGTTCCGTTGTTCGCTGTGTACACAAATTCCAACTGACCATTCGGGTGGTAGTATTTCACCTTACCTTGTTCTTTACCCTGGCTGTTATAATACACTTCGAATTCGCGTTTCCCATTTTCATAGAAACGAACCAAAGAGTCAGAGTACTGATTTTTTTCAAATACTCCAATTTCCTTTACCTTACCGTTTGCGTGGTATTTGGTGTATTGACCTTTAGGTCTGTTGTTTTCGTATTCTCCTTTTACTTTCGGAGTTACACCATCATCATGATACTTGATCCAAATTCCCTCCTTACGGTCATCAACATACTTCCCTTCTTCCACTTTTCCGTTTGCAGGAATCCCCGATTCAGGACGGTCTTTACCATAGTAAATCCACTTACCCTGTTTTCTTCCCTGTTCATCTTTTTGATTAATCTTTTCATCCTGGTCACCCATAGTGCCAGCATATGAGACATTGATAAATGAGAAGAGAAAGAGTAAAAGTCCTAGTTGTTTCAACTTCAACATAAGTTTGTAATTAGTTTGTAGCGCATTCTAAAGATAGAACTATTTCCCAATAGTTACCTCGTTTCGAAAAAAAATTCGATAAAACCGCTTTCCACTTCGATTAACAGCAACATTTAGTTATTTAAGAGCGCTAAATTAGTATTTTCCAACATAATAGCAACCATTTTGTTTAGATTGTAACTCTCTTGCCACCCCCAATCGCTACGCGCACTTGAATCGTCTATACTCGCAGGCCAGGAATCTGCAATTGCCTGACGAAAATCGGGTTCATAACTAATTGTAAAATCCGGTACCAGCTTCTGAATTTCTGCAGCCAATGACTCAGGTGTGAATGACAACGCAGATAGGTTATAACTCGATCTGATTTTCACTTTTTCTGCCGGTGCTTCCATCAATTCAATGGTTGCACGAATCGCATCGTCCATGAACATCATCGGAAGGGCAGAATCCTTTTTCAGGAAGCTAACAAAGTGCTCTCCCGCCTTTGCTTTGTAGAAAATGTCTACTGCATAATCTGTGGTACCTCCACCAGGCAAACTTTTGTAGGAAATCAATCCAGGGTAACGGATACTTCGCACATCTACGCCAAACTTATTGAAGTAGTATTCACACCAACGCTCACCGGCCTGCTTCGAAATTCCATAAACAGTACTTGGTTCCATCACCGTGAATTGTGGCGTGCTTTCTCTTGGTGTTGTTGGTCCGAAAACAGCAATGCTGGATGGCCAGAAAATCTGCTTAATGTGTCCCTCTTTTGCCAGATCAAGAATTGTGAAAAGACTTTCCATGTTTAGTTTCCATGCAAAATCAGGGTTCTTTTCAGCAGTTGCGGAAAGCAAAGCAGCCAACAAATAAACATCGGTAAATTTCCCTGAAATAACTGTGGAGCGAACTGCCTCTCTGTTCAGTGCATCCAATACTACGTATGGCCCATCAGCAAGAGCTTCCGGACATTCTTGTTTAATATCAGCGGCAACTACTGATTCATTACCATATTTATTGCGCAGCGCAACAACCAATTCGGTACCAATTTGCCCGCAAGAACCTAAAACAAGAATTTTTTTCATCATTTACCCTATTTCTCCACAAAAGTAGCATTTTTTAACTCTCCGGAATGCATCCGTTAAGATGCAAAAATGCCTCAAAACCATTTTTTTTACTGCGGGTTTTTGATACCTTTGCTTTTAAGCATTTCTACTATGTGGATTGAATTGCAGGTTCATTTATTGTGGCTTCAGAAGCGAAAGCCTGAGTGAGTCAAGGGTGCCGTAGTTATACGGTAGGTATCATCGTGCATACCTATTTCTTTCATTTATTCATTAAATTTTAGAACACATGCCATTCTATCATAAATTGGGGGAATTCCCTCAAAAACGACACACACAATTCAGAAAGCCATCCGGCGAATTGTATTACGAACAACTATTTGGAACGGAGGGATTTAGTGGTTTTTCATCGCTGTTATATCACGTACACCGTCCAACCATGGTTAAGGAGATTAAACAAGGAAAAGACCTTACGCCGGTAGCTGCCGTAAATAAGAATATCGCATCCAGAATGATCAAAGGATTCGATGTGGCGCCGAAAGATGATTTCCTGGACAGCAGAACAATTGTTCTTTTCAATAACGATCTGAATATTGCGCTTGCAGCTCCGAAAAAATCAATGCGTGATTATTTCTATAAAAATGCGGATTCGGATGAAATGATCTTTGTTCACAAAGGGTCAGGAAAACTGAGAACACTTCTTGGAAACATTGATTTCGGATACGGAGATTACCTTGTGATTCCTCGTGGAATGATTTACCAAATCGATTTCGATACGGAAGATAACCGCTTGTTCATCGTTGAATCGTTTTCACCGATTTACACACCACGCAATTACCGTAGCAAATTCGGTCAGTTGCTGGAGCATTCACCGTTCTGTGAGCGCGACATTCGCACACCACATGAATTGGAAACTCACGACGAATTGGGCGAATTCACCATCAAAATCAAAAAGGAAAACATGCTTCACGAATTGGTGTATGCGTCGCATCCGTTTGATGTTGTGGGCTGGGATGGTTACAACTTCCCGTACGCCTTTTCGATTCATAATTTCGAACCAATTACAGGACGTGTTCACCAGCCGCCTCCGGTACACCAAACGTTTGAAGGACACAACTATGTCGTGTGTTCATTCTGTCCACGTTTGTACGATTATCATCCACTGTCAATTCCGGCACCTTATAACCACAGCAACATCGATTCGGATGAATTGTTGTACTACGTTGACGGCGATTTCATGAGCCGAAACCATGTGGAGAAAGGATACATTTCTCTTCACCCGGGTGGAATTCCGCATGGGCCACATCCCGGAGCTTACGAGCGTAGTATCGGGCAAAAGGAAACACAGGAATTGGCTGTAATGGTGGATACGTTCCGTCCGTTGAAATTGACGCAGGCTGCGTTGGATATTCAGGATGAAGGGTACGCGTACAGTTGGATATAAATCAATCGAGAATGGAAAATTGAACAATTGAAAAATGAATAACGGATTCGTTTATTCAGCCTTTTCCATTCTCCATTCAATTTTAAATTAAAGCATTATGAGTAACGAAATAAAAAATGTCGAATACGGTTTAGAGAAAATCTTCGAGGGCGCTCAGGATTTCCTACCGCTTTTAGGAACAGATTACGTTGAATTTTACGTAGGAAACGCCAAACAAGCTGCGCACTTCTACAAAACAGCATTCGGATTTCAGGATTTGGCATACGCCGGATTAGAAACCGGGATGAAAGACCGTGCATCTTATGTATTGAAGCAGGACAAAATCAGAATTGTTTTGACTACAGCGCTGAAGAGCGATTCACCAATCGGTGAGCATGTTAAAAAGCACGGTGACGGTGTGAAGGTAATTGCACTTTGGGTTGAGGATGCAAGAAAATCGTACGAAGAAACAACTAAGAGAGGAGCGAAGTCTTTCTTTGAGCCGATGGTTGAATCCGATGAGCACGGTGAAGTTGTCCGCTCAGGTATTTACGGAGCGTATGGTGAAACTGTATTTGTCTTCGTTGAGCGTAAGAATTACAAGGGGATTTTCATGCCTGGTTATGTAGAGCATAAAACCGATTACAATCCTGCTCCGGTTGGATTGAAGTTCATTGATCACATGGTGGGAAATACCGGATGGAACAGAATGAACGAAGCAGTAAAATGGTTTGAGGACATTATGGGCTTTGTTAACTTCCTGTCGTTCGATGACAAACAAATTACGACTGAGTATTCGGCGTTGATGTCGAAAGTAATGTCGAATGGAAACGGACGCATTAAATTCCCAATCAACGAACCTGCTGAAGGTAAGAAACGTTCTCAGATTGAAGAGTACATTGATTTTTACGAAGGTGAAGGTGTTCAGCACATTGCGGTTGCAACTGACGACATTATCACAACAGTAGCGGACATGCGTTCCCGTGGAGTGGAGTTCTTGTCAACGCCGCCACAAGCGTATTACGACGCTATTCCTGAGCGTTTGAAAGATCACATGAATAAGTTCAAAGAGGATATCAACGAATTGCAGAAATTGGGAATCATGATTGATGCTGACGATGAAGGATACCTGCTTCAGATTTTCACGAAACCGGTAGAAGATCGTCCGACTGTTTTCTTCGAAGTAATTCAACGTATGGGTGCACGCGGATTCGGTGCAGGGAACTTCAAAGCGTTGTTTGAGTCAATTGAGCGCGAACAAGCAAAACGCGGAACGCTGTAAAGACAAATAGACAGAAGACAATAGACTTAAGACGGTTGTCTAAACAAAAATCCCGCGATCAAATGATCGCGGGATTTTTTATTTCATCCAAAAAATCTTTGGTCTTCCGTCTTTAGTCTCGTCCTACGGTTTATCCAACTATAATTCCCTTGCCTCCTAATTTCGGAATATCTGTAAGGTTCTTTTCATTGATGGTTTCGGGAAGGAAGATGAATTTTTTGTCGTACATCACATCTTCTGCCCAGAAGCTAACCCAGTATTCATTGGTAAGACCGAATACTTCTTCCATAATCGGCTCAATTTTAGCTGCTTCGTTTGGCAAAAGAACTTCCAGACAATGACGCAACATGGATGTTTGTATTTTTTCACCGGAAAGCGCATCCACGCCATAACCACGACTCGTAATGATGATTCCTTCCATGATGTCCTCGCGAAGGTTCAGTAGATAAACGTAATGTTGCGTTGCACCTTCTTCATTGATTTCGGGAACAACAACCATTCTTACATTTTCTACTACAGGCCCTTTTAATTCGTCGCGCATTGCCAAAAATTTAGGGTGCAAAGATACGGTTAAATTCAAAATTGATTCATGCAAAATTCAAAATTAGACGAGCTTTTCAAGCCCTTCTTCATTTTGAATTTGATCATTTTGAATTTTGGATTTTCAGCACCGCTTCCCCGAAATCAAGGTATTCAAATAAGTCTTCCGGGTGACCAATTTTCGGTGTTAAAGCTTTACGTCGTTCATCGGAAATGTTGCCTTTCGGGAATTCCACATCCGGAGCACGTTTGTTTCCGGTCCGAACAATGACTAAATCCTGATCCGGAACAGCGATAACGTATTGACCTTTAATTCCGCGACAGTAAACCACTTCGTGTCCCTGATAATTGTATGTCCAGACATGGAGCCCGTAACGTGTATTCGGAACCCCTTCCTCGGTACTCATTTTCGGATTCTGAATCATTTCCTTGTAGTACCATGCAGGAATTAGTTGCTTTCCTTTCCAGTTTCCACCGTGAGCGAGCAAAACACCCAATCTTGCAAAATCCTGGGTAGTACTGTACAAACAACAGAATGCCTTTTCATCGCCATTTTCTTTATCAAGGCTCCAGAATGCATCGGATTCTGCTCCAATTGGTTTCCAGATCTTTTCGGAGGCATATTCCGCCAAATCTTTCTTCGTAGCTTTTTCCAGGATAAACCCAAGAATCTGTGTATTTCCACTCTGGTATAAAAACAATTCTCCCGGTTTACGTTCCACCTGTTGGCGATTTACCAATCCCCAGAGATCCGATCCGTAATAGGATTCCGCGTTTTCCGACAACGGGTTCGATCCGCTTTCCGTCCAATCCAACCCGGATGCCATCATTAACAAATGACGAATAGTGATGTTTTCCTTTCCTTTTCCGGAGAATTCCGGAATATAATTCTTTACAGGTTCGTCCAGACTTTTGATATCCCCATCTTCCACTGCACAGCCAATCAGAATGCTTACCAATGTTTTCGCAGCGGAAAAAGAATTGGAAACGGTTTCAGGATGGTGATCACCCCAATAACGTTCAAACAAAATAGTATCTCCGTGCGCAACGAGCAATGAGGTAGAGTTCCATTTTTCCGCATACTTCAGGTATTTCTCCAATCCATTATCTGCGACTTTCTTCTCCAGCCATGGACTAACGATTTTTCCTTTGTGTACAGTAGCATTGTGGAACTTATCGAGGTCGTAAATTGTGGGAGATGTTTCCCCCTGCAAATAGGTATAGTAAACGCCGCGATAGAGGTAAAAACGACCGCTTAGAATAACAAATAAATTCAGCGATACAATGACTACGAGAAGAAACCAGCCCAGCAGCTTCATTCCCTTTTTAATACGACGTACCATAGTTCAAGTTTTAGTGATTCAAGTCACTAATCGGAGAAGAGAAACTACATTTCTCTCATTCAGAATAGCTGTAACCGAACAGTTCAGCGAGTTTGGTTTTCAGAATCTCTTTCACCTGATCCATGTCCACTTCGCGTTGCAACTCGGCTTGCATTGAAGTTACTGCTTTCTGTTCAATTCCACAAGGTACGATGTTCGAAAAATAGCTGAGGTTGGAATTCACATTAAAACCGATACCGTGCATGGTTACCCAACGCGATGATTTCACTCCCATGGCGCAGATTTTTCGCGCTCTGTCGGTTTCCGGTTCAATCCAAACTCCTGTAAGACCTTCAGATCGTTCACCTTTGATTCCGAATTCGGCCAGCGTTTGGATCACGGCTTCCTCAAGAAAACGCATGTATTTGTGAATGTCTGTAAAGAAATGATCCAAATCGAAAATCGGGTATCCTACAAGCTGCCCCGGGCCATGGTAGGTAATATCTCCACCACGATTGATCTTGTAGAATGTGGCATCCTGTTGTTTTAGCTCTTCTTCATTCACCAGCAAATGATCAATGCTTCCGCTTTTACCAAGCGTGTATACATGCGGATGCTCCACAAATAAGAGGTAATGTTCTGTTGGTGGTGTTTCGGGATTGTTACGCGCTTCGATCTTGCGCGCAATAGTAGCTGCAAAAAGCTTTTCCTGGTAATCCCAGGCCTCCTGATAATCCATCACTCCGAGGTCCTCGAAATGAACTTTTTGCTGCGTTTCAATCATGGTGCAAAGATACGAAATAGAAAGAGGAAAGTTGACAGAGGAAGGCGGAAAGAACCGCTGCAACTTCTTTCCGCTTTTAGCTTTTCTCTTTCCTCTTATCTACCTTTACATTATGAAACACACCAACGCGCTCATCAACGAACACAGTTTGTATTTACAACAGCATGCACACAATCCCGTGAACTGGGTTGCATGGTCGACTGATGCATTTGAAACCGCGAAGCGCGAAAACAAATTGGTGTTGGTTTCTGTGGGCTATTCCGCATGTCACTGGTGTCATGTAATGGAGCACGAATGCTTTGAAGACGAAGAAGTAGCGGCACTAATGAACAAACATTTCATTTGCATCAAAGTAGATCGTGAAGAGCGCCCGGATGTGGATCAGGTTTATATGACCGCAGTTCAGTTAATGACACAACGAGGAGGGTGGCCACTGAACTGTTTCACACTCGCTGATGGTCGTCCGATTTACGGTGGAACTTATTTCCCAAAAGCGCAGTGGATGCATGTATTACGCTCTCTTCAGCACACCGTTGAAACGAATCCGGAAAAAGTGATGGAATATGCAATGGAACTGACAAATGGCATTACAAAAAGCGAATTGATCGCTCGTGCAGAAACCGTTCAGGAATTCCCTGAAGACAAACTCCCGGAACTTGTTCGCAGGTGGCTTCCGAAAATGGACAGCAGTGAAGGGGGCCCGACACATGCACCGAAATTTCCACTTCCATCGAACCATGAATTCTGCTTGTACTATGCTCATGTAACGAACCATGAATACCTGAAACAGCAAGTCGATCTTACGCTCCACAAAATGGCATTTGGAGGGATTTACGATCAGGTTGGCGGTGGTTTTTCGCGGTACTCGGTTGACATGCTCTGGAAGATTCCTCATTTCGAGAAAATGCTGTACGATAATGGTCAGTTGCTGAATCTGTACGCTGCTGCATATCGAATTGATGAAAACCCGGAGTACAAGCGTGTACTTGACAGAACCTTGCTTTGGCTGGAACGCGAAATGACTGGTCCTGAAGGCGGATTGTTCGCAGCACAGGATGCCGATTCCGAAGGTGAAGAAGGTAAATTCTACGTCTGGAATCCAACGGAACTAAAAGCGGTTTTAGGAGATCGGACAGAGTGGTTTAGCGAGCTTTATAACCCTCAAAATAAAGGTTATTGGGAACACGAAAATTGGGTCTTGCTGCGAAATGAGACCTGGGAGAGTTTTCTGAAACGTCATCCGGAACTTTCCGAAAAAGACATTCAGGGTTGTCTGGATGATTTGTATTCCGAACGAAAGCGAAGAATTCCTCCGGGAACAGATACTAAATGCCTTACTGCCTGGAATGCAATGACGATCACCGGACTTATTTCAGCGTATAGAGCGACTTCGGAAGAAGCATTTTTGTTGCTTGCAACACGTGTGGGGAAATGGATTTCAACATACCAGTTTCAGGAATCAGGACGACTCTGGCATACCCGTCAAAACGGTGATTCATTTATTGATGGTTTTCTGGATGATTACGCATTTACCATTGACGCTTTTCTACAGTTGTATCAGGTTTCGACCAACCATTTCTGGCTTGAGAAAGCCCAGGAATTGGAACGCAAAACCGAAGAGTTATTCTATGACAGCACGTCAGGAATGTACTTCTTCTCTTCTGTTGAAACAGAACTCATTGCCCGTAAAATGGAGCTAAACGACAACGTTATTCCTTCCACCAACAGCGTTATGGGACACAACCTACTTACATTGGCACACTTAAGCAATAATTTCGATCTGGAATTGAAAGCCAAACAACTGCTCCAAAACATGCTGGACGGAATGGAACAATATGGTTCCGGCTACTCGAATTGGGCAATGTTACTACTTCGCTTCCAGGAAGGATTGAGTTGTATTCATGCTCCGAAAAATCAAAACACGATGGAATTACAAGCGTTGTTATCGCCGTTTGTCTGCGTGCAGTTTACAGATGAAAACGTATATACAGTTTGTTCCGGAACTGAGTGTTCGTTGCCAATGGAGACATTGGATGAGGTCATTAAAACCATGTAGGGTAAGATCGCGGCCTTACCCTACCATTTGGATCAGGTAATAAATTCTTATTCTTTCTTCAACAACTCCGGTCGTTTCGCTTTGAATTTATCCAATCTCGGAATAGAAACATTCTTAATATATCCGCTTTCCGGATGGAGCCGCTCATAATCCTGATGATAATCCTCTGCTTTGTAGAACACTGTGTAAGGTGAGACTTCGGTAGTAATTGTCGAATTCTTATACAATCCCTTCTTTAACTGAGCGATGTAAGCATCAATTGCTTTCTTCTCCGCTTCAGTTTGATAAAAAATAGCCGAGCGGTATTGCGATCCGGCATCCGGCCCCTGACGGTTCAATGTTGTCGGATCATGAGAATCAAAAAATACTTCCACCAATTGAGCATAGCTGATTTTCGTGGAATCAAAGTACACTTTTACCGTTTCCGCATGACCCGTTCGACCGGTACAAACTTGTTCATACGTCGGATTTTCAACACTTCCTCCGGCATATCCTGATTCCACTTCCAATACTCCTTCAACGGATTCGTAAACTCCTTCAACACACCAAAAACATCCCGAAGCGAAATATGCTACGCTTGATTTGTTCAGTTCCGTTTCGGAGACCGTATCCTTTTTGTTTTCGATATTATGCTTATCCGTTTGAGCACATGCACCGAGCGTTACCGCCAAAATCAATCCTGATAACAATAATTTCATAATTACTTTGGTTTTTTGAATTAACGTTGAATGAGTGAACATGGATCTTAAGACTATTGAATTTAAGGTTTTTTCGCTAAAGAAGCGCTTTATCTGATTTCGCAATATTGCGAAAGAGTCAGAATAAACACAGTAAATCACCATGTTCAAAACGCTGATTAACTGATTGTTAGTTGTTAAGTTCGGCAGAATTAGGTATTTCGCAATATCACAAAATTAGTCAGCCACTGAAAATCAAATGCCCACCTGCTTTTTTCATCATTCGGTTTCCACTTTTTGTCTCTACCAAAAAAATTTTCATAAATCAGTTCATCTCGTTATATTCGCACCCTTAAAGAAAAAAGTAACATGGCAATTATTGGCACAATTCGAGATAGAGGTCGCTTCCTTTTGGTGGGAATCGTTGGTCTATCACTTGTTCTGTTTATCGCTCAAAGCGCCTTTGATGTTTTTGGTCAGGGAACTGATCGTGGTAACATCGGTACCATTGACGGTGAGGAAGTTGATGAGGCTTTGTATAACAAAAATGTTGAGTTGGCTACAATGCAGGATGCTCAACAGGCAGCACAAGGACAACAGGAGTACGGTGAGCGTGAAAAGCAACAAAGTGAAGCACGCGCATGGCAGATTACCATCGACGAATTGGTGCTTCAGCGTGAATACGATGAGTTGGGAATTTCTGTTTCTGACAAAGAATTCAACGCATATTTGTTTGGTGAAGAAGGATTTACATTGCTTCCGGATATTCAGCAAAACTTTACTGATCCTACAACAGGAAAATTGAGAAAGGCTGATTTTCAGAAAATGTTGGCTGAGCGTGATAAGGCAACTGATCCGCAACAGGCAAAACAATGGAAAGACACAAAAGACCAATTGAGAAAAGCACGTCAACAGGAAAAATACTTCCAGTTGTTGCAGCAAGGTGTTTACGTTACCAAATTGGAAGCAAAACAAGATTACATTGCTAAGAATGAGCACAAGTCAATTGCTTTCGTAGTTAGAAACTTCCGCGATATTCCGGACGAGGATGTAAAAATCAAGGAGTCCGAAATCAAGGCATTCTACGAGAAAAATAAAGACAAAAAGAAATACGAAGTATTGGCTGGTCGCGATGTGAAGTACTTTGACATTATGATCGAACCTTCTCGCGAAGACATCAAGAAGTTCAACGCTGAAATGGCGACTTACAAAACTGGTTTTGCTAACGCTACAAACGATTCATTGTACGTAATGCAAAATTCAGATGCCAAATTCTTCAACTCTACTCACCTTGCTACATTCCGTCCGCAGGGAGATCCTAAAGCTCGCGGGCTTACTTACCCTACAGCAATGGATACGATTTTCAAAACGGCTTCTGTAGGTCAGATTGTTGGTCCTTACGAAGACAACGGTAAAATGCGCTTGGCGAAGATTCTGGACTTCAACACGAAAGTGTGTAAAGTACGTCACATTTTGATCTCTGCACCAAAAGGAGATAACGCGAAGATCGCTACAGCTAAGAAATTGGCCGACAGCTTGCAGAAAGTAGTGAACAAAAACAACTTCGAAGAGTTCGTAGTGAAATACTCTGAAGATCCGGGGTCAAAAGAGAAAGGTGGAGTTTACGAAGATTTCATGGATTACGAAATGGTTCCTGAATTCTCTAAGTTCTCTACTGATAAACCAATCGGGACAATCGGAGTAGTTCAGACTGATTTCGGATTCCACATCATCGAAGTATTGGACAGAAAGGAAGTGAAATACCCAATTCTTGCAATCATCGAGAAAACATTGGTTCCTTCTGAAACAACTGAAAACGACATCAATGCGAAAGCAACAAACCTGTTGTACAAAATCAACCAGAAATTGGCTTCAAAAACTGATTTGGTTGCAAAATTAAACTTGTTTGATACTATCGCTAAGAAAGAAGGATACTTTGCTCGTCCGGTTAAAATGATGGATGAGGCGCCACGTGCAAGTGGATTCAACACTCCTGCTGCTGAACAAAAAATCCTTGAATTGGCATACCAACCGGATGCTGAAGTTGGAATGCTTTGCGGATCACCAATCCTTGATAAAGATCGTTACGTGATTGCTGTTGTAAGCTCGATTCGCGAAAAAGGTGCTCCTGAGTACCACGATTGCTACATGCAAATGCGTATGGAAGCAATTAAGGAGAAAAAGGCAAATCGATTTAAAAAGCAAATCGGTACTTCTAAGAACCTTGAGCAAATTGCGAAGAAAGGAAACACAACGGTAATGACCGCTGACGTTACATTTGCTAATCCAAGCATCCAGGGAGCAGGTTACGAACCGGAAATCGTTGGACAAATCTTCACGATGCGCGATAAGAAAACTTCTCTTCCACTTGTTGGAAACGCCGGAGTTTACGTGATTCGTTTGATTAAAACAATCAAAGCTCCTGCTGTTAAAAACTACGATAATGAGCGTATGCAGTTACTTGCTCAATCAAAAGGACAAGTACAGGGTGCTGCTCGCAGTGCATTGATGAAAATGCTTGATGTGAAAGACAACAGAGCATTGCTGCAATTAGGTATCTCAAGAGATTAATATTCTCTATCGAAATAAAAAAGGCGGTCCACCATAAGCGGATCGCCTTTTTGTTTGCTCCTATGTTTCATCTACTGCTGATAGGCCATGAATCGCAGCCTTACGCATAAAGCTCTGATTATCCTTTTGTGATATCTTTTTGGAGGAATGCTGGCAGGTAATGTAGCGCGAATCTACGCCACATCCTAAGAGTGTTTTATTGTTTACCTGTCCTTCGGAAGGTGGTTTGAATCATCTTCTTCTTTCAATGGAGCATCCCAAAAAATGGGTTCATCAAAACGAATAATGGAAATGAAATTGGTACTTATTTCCCGGATTAGAATCGCTGAAAGCAATCCGGTATCACCGCTGTATATAACCTGATATTCAGTAGTAAACACACCGTTCTTATATTCCAGTTTCGATTGAAGGTTCCCGTAATTATCATACGTGAAACGCATCTCGGTAATTGGAACCGAATCCAGATTTTTGAAGGTTTTAATGTTTTCGATCCAGCCTTTATCCGTATAAGTATAAAACGTATTCAGCTGATTTCTGGTAATTGTATACATCTCCTCTACTTTCGCCAGGTAACCCAATGAGTCGAAGTAGCGGGTTTCTTCCATGTACAGATTCCCGTAACTGTTGTACGTTTTTTTGCGGTGTTGTCCATTATAAATCTCGTAGCTCATGGTTTCGGAATTCCACAACAAACTACGTTCAATATCGGGTTCAAGCAGGGAATGAAGGGTATCAATATCGCGCCAGATTTCTTCCTTGATTACCTGACCTTCGTCATTACGTCTGTAATACGTCGACATAAACCCACGTTTCTCATTGATCCGTTTGCAAAGTAGATTACCCGCGTAATCGTAGAAGTAATAACGAATAGTTGTATCCGTAAGAATATCACCGGAAGCGGTCTCGTAATGCGATGTCAGTTGCCCGAGGGTGTCAAACGAATACACATACACGTATTTCGATTCCCGCATAATATCTCCCTGCTTTTTAAAGGTATACGTTCCTCGAATTTCCTTGATTTTTGAAGCTTTCATGAAGGGAGTATTGAAGTACGGAACATCCGTAAACGCAGTTCCTTTTGAGTTATCCAATACTTGCGCCTCCACCGACCCCAACGTCAGGATGGCAAATCCTATCAAGGCATACTTCATAACTGCAAAGTTAGTGCATTGTGAAGCCACAAAAAAAGGGAAAGCCCGAACCTTCGAACCTTCCCTTGTTAATAAGAGTTAAGGAATTACCCTACCAATGCCTTGTATGCGTCAGCATCCATCAAACCATCAACTTCAGATGGATTGCTCAATTTCACTTTAATCATCCAGCCATCACCGTAAGCATCTGTGTTCACAGCTTCCGGGTTTGACTCCAATGCTTCATTGAATTCCAAAATTTCCCCGGAAACCGGCATGAACAAATCAGAAACTGTTTTAACAGCTTCAACAGAACCGAAAACTTCATCCTGACCTAATTCTTCACCTACAGTTTCGATTTCTACATAAACAATATCACCCAATTCACTTTGAGCGAAATCTGTAATACCGATTACGGCTACATCACCTTCAACACGAACCCACTCGTGCTCCTTCGTATACTTTAAATTAGCTGGAATATTCATCTGTTCTTTGTTTCAAATTCAATTGGCAGCAAATGTAATTAATTAATGCAGAATTAAGAATGTAGAATGCGGAGAATGTATAATTCATATTGGTAGTGTTAAAAATGCGTGGAAGGTTCTCCATCAAAATTCTACATTCTGCATTCTTAATTCTTAATTTTGGGCCATGGTAAACAGCGACCAACTCAAAGAAATTAATCTACGCATTGAAGCGATTTCGAACTATTTGAAAATTCCTGAGAAAGAGGTTCAACTGCAGGAAAGTGAACTTAAATCACAGGATCCGGGCTTTTGGGATGATTCCAAAAAAGCGGAAGTGACCATGAAAGAAATTCGTGGACTCAAATACTGGATAGATTCGTATAAGACACTTCGATCACAGGCCGAGGATCTTGAAGTTCTCATGGAATTTGTGAAAGAAGGCGCAGCTGAAGAAGAAGAGTGCGATGCGGCATATCAGGCACTGCTTACCACACTGGACGAAGTAGAGTTGAAAAACATGTTGTCCGGTGAAGAAGATGCTCTCAGCGCAGTTATCCAGATTACGGCCGGAGCAGGCGGAACGGAAGCATGTGACTGGGCAGGAATGCTGATGCGCATGTATATCATGTGGGCGGAAAAGAACCGTTACAAAGTAAAAGAGCTGAACTTCCAGGAAGGTGATGTTGCCGGAATCAAAACGGTGACGCTCGAAATCGAAGGTGAGTTTGCATTCGGTTATTTGAAAGGCGAAAACGGAATTCACAGATTGGTTCGTGTTAGTCCATACAACTCACAGGGTAAGCGCATGACTTCGTTTGCCTCAGTTTATGTCTATCCTTCTGTTGATGATACGATTGAAATCTATGTGAATCCGGCGGATATTACCTTTGAAACATTCCGTTCAGGTGGTGCCGGTGGACAGAACGTAAACAAAGTAGAAACAGCAGTTCGTTTACGTCACGCCCCCTCAGGAATCATCATTGAAAACTCCGAATCCCGTTCGCAGTTAGCCAATAAGGAAAAAGCGATGCAATTGCTTCGTTCACAGTTGTACGAAATCGAATTGCGCAAGCGTGCCGAATCCAGAGAGCAAATCGAAGCCGGAAAGAAAAAAATCGAATGGGGATCCCAAATCAGAAGTTATGTTCTGGATGACCGTCGTGTGAAAGACCACCGAACAGACTTCACTGTAAACGATCCGGATAAAGTACTAGACGGTGAACTGGACGAATTTTTGAAATCGTATTTGATGACCTACGGTAGTTAATTGAAAATTGAGAATGATGAAATTGAAAAGCGTTTGACCGGTTAGTTTTCTCTTTTCAATTCTCAATTTTACATTATCAATTCATAGCAATGAAAGCAATCATATATCACAATACTCAGTGTTCCAAGAGTCGTGAAGGACTGTGCATTCTGGAAGAAATTCAGCAGGATGTAGAAATTCGTGAGTATCTGAAAAACCCACTTTCGTTTGAGGAAATCGATGAATTGCTAAAGATGCTTGACATCAAACCCCTTCAACTGATTCGTCAGAAAGAAGAGCTATTCAGGGAAAAATACCTCGGAAAAAAGAAAAGTCGCAAAGATTGGATCAAGGTGATGGTTCGTTATCCCGAATTGATAGAGCGCCCAATCGTTGTTCGCGGGAACAGAGCAACAATCGGGCGTCCACCAAGTATTATTAAAGACTTCCTTTCGGAAGAATAGTTGCGTGTGGCGTTGTAATTGGTGGCGATTGTGAAGGAAAAAAAACGATGTCGCAATATTGCGACATTGTGACATCGCGTTAAACAAACTTTTACCAAAAAATAATTCTCATTAATCCCAATCTTCTCGCTACTTTTGCACCGAATTAGCATTGGGATAATTCGGGTTGTTTTATTAAACTTTTTTACTGGCCCGCCCTAGGCGCGGGGCGACACGGTACAGCCAATGAGAACAAAATACATTGATCTGATCGATCAAACTTTTGATTTTCCCCAAGACGAATTTCACCTGCGTGAGGACCGTCTTTTGTTTCACGGAATCGATTTAATGCGCTTAATTGAAGAATACGGTACACCACTGAAATTCAATTACCTGCCGCAAATTTCTTACAACATTCAACGTGCCAAAGGGTGGTTCAGGGAAGCCATGAATAACATGGGGTATGCAGGGAATTACTATTATTCCTACTGTACCAAAAGTTCGCATTTCTCTTTCGTGCTTGATGAAGTGCTGAAAAATGATGTCCACATCGAAACATCGTCCGCTTTCGATATTGACATTGTAAAGAATATGATGAACAACGGTAAGTTGAAGGATGGAAGCTTTGTGATCTGTAATGGATTCAAGCCGAAAAACTACATCGATAACATCGCCGAACTGATCAATACGCAACGCCTGAACGTTATTCCGGTAGTGGATAATACTACAGAAGTAACGGATTTGCTGAATGCAACCGGCGACAATACACTCAAAATCGGAATTCGAATTGCATCGGAGGAAGAACCGAAATTCGAGTTTTATACCTCGCGTTTAGGGATTCGTTACCGTGAAATTGTTCCGTTTTACAAAGCATTTATTCAGGACAACCCGCGAGTGGAGATCAAAATGCTTCACTTCTTCATCAATACCGGAATTAACGATACATCTTACTATTGGAACGAATTGACGAAGTGTTTACGCATCTATTCCGACCTGAAAAAAGTATGCCCTTCGTTGGATTCGTTGAACATTGGCGGTGGATTCCCGATTAAAAAGTCACTTCAATTTGATTTCGATTACGCCTACATGGTGCGCGAAATCCTGATGCAGGTAAAACGTGTATGCAGTGATAATGACATTCCGGAGCCAAACATTTTCACTGAATTCGGTTCTTTTACGGTGGGAGAAAGCGGAGGTGCAATTTTCAACGTTCTGCATCAGAAGCAACAAAACGATCGTGAGAAGTGGAACATGATTGACAGTTCGTTCATGACCAATCTTCCGGATACCTGGGCCATTAATCAGCGTTTCATTATGTTGGCTATTAATCGCTGGAACGATGATTACGAACGTGTCCTTCTGGGTGGATTAACCTGTGATTCGGATGATTATTATAACTCCGAACAACATTCCAACGCAATTTACCTTCCGAAATTCGATAAGAATAAGCCCCTTTACATTGGGTTCTTCAATACCGGAGCATACCAGGAAACAATCGGTGGTTTCGGTGGATTAAAGCACTGCCTTATCCCGGAGCCGAAACACGTCCTGATTCGACGTGATGATGACGGTAAAATCCAAACGGAAGTATTTTCCCAGGAACAAACTGCGGAAGATTTCCTGAATATCCTTGGATATCGCTAAAATGAGTGAATGTTGATTATTTCTTAGTAATTGGCGAATTTAAACCTAAAGTTTATAGTACTTTTGCACTCGCCTTTAAAAATTACTACCCTTTCATTGGTAGTCTTATTTTGATTTTTTCAGGCACGAAAAAAACTATTTGAGTAGGAAATATGCACAACTTGACAATTTTCTTAGAGGAGAAAACCGCATTTACCACTACTATTGAAACTACACTAGCATCAAAGGGAATCCCAGTTGAACTGTTTGATCAGAGTCCTGATTTAATAGAAAAAATTGACGCACTCGTTATTTTCCACGATAACCACAATTTCGATAAACGAACCGCCGAAGTAAGAGACCAGTTTGAGAAACTTCAAATCGCAATCCACAAAATCGATTTGAGCGGAACAATGAATGTTGCCCTTTCTCATTTATCATTATTCTTCGATCGTGTAAAGTGCAAAAACGTCCTGTTCATCGGATCTGCACAGTTGAAGGATCACCCGAAACTGGAGGTCTTTAAGGAAAAGTGGACTTTGTAAGTCAAAAAGCAAAAGTCAAAAAGTCAAAAAAGAGTGATCTAGTTCTCTACTTGGTTCTTCTTACTGGTGATAATCATCGCACTTAAGATTTTAAGTAGCTCTTTTGACTCCTTTAGCAGCTCATCCGTTTGCAACTGATGACTTTCATACAGTTCATGTAGTAATTCCAACCAATAGCACGTCTCATTGCATTCCTTTTGAGCTATCGTAAGCTTATGAATAAATCACGCTTACTTACAGCATTTCTTGATTCCCGAATATTAGCTCCGATGGAGGTGGAAGATCGAATGAGTTGTTTGGTCAGAATAAAATCCCGTTCCTTTTCCTGAAGCAGATTACAAAAACGTAATGTCTCCAGCGCAAAATCAAATGTTCCTTTTTTGATATCGTATTCGGTGGTTCTCATATCCAATTTTGTTTTTTTTAGTTCTTGAATTTTCTGATGTTCTACTTCACCTTTGCTTTTTGCTTTTTGACTTTTGCTTTTTGACTTTTGCCTTTTGACTTATTTCACATAGTCCTGTTTCCGCACCAACATATATTGGTCATTATCCAGCTTCGTATAGCCCTGCTCATAACAGAAAAAATACGTTTGTCCCTTTAAGGTGGTATATGTATTCGTGAAATAATGAAAGTTGAAGCCTTCTTCAGCCAATGAAATAGCATGAACCGTTTTCTTTCCGGAAGGATTCATCGTTTCCAGAATCCGACGGTTTTTTCGCAAAATTCGATTGATTCTTTGCATTGTTTTCGTCGAATCTTCGTTCTGACGATTATTGTATGTGTTACGGCAATAGTCCGTACAAAACTTCTGATCCTTCCTGCCACTCAATTTCTCGCTGCACTCCAAACAAACTCTCTCACTCATATTGTGGTTATTCGACGCAATGTTAGTTGAAATTTTATACAGAAGCAACGATTTTTGTTAATTCATGTTCTCATTCCAAACACATCCGTTCGTTCTGTCACGAAGCGAAAAAAAAGTTGAAAAGTACCTGATCTTCACCTAATTTTATGGTTTCGAATAACACTTACCGTATGAAACACATCTACTTACTTCTACTCTTCGTTGTTCCCACATTTGCTTTCGGACAATTGAAAGAAATTGCCTTTGCTGAACTTTCTGCAGGTAGCGGAATGTATTTTGGCGCTCAAATGACTCCCACAACAATCACTGTTACCGTTCAGGGACCCGCAGATCGTTTTATTGCTTTTGGTTTCGGAACGGGTATGGCTACGGGAAATGACGCCATTATTTGGTCAACTTTAGGAACAGGTGCTGCACCACTTCAACTTCGCGATCACAGAATGATCGGTTCAGGTGTTGAACCAAGTGTTGATGCACAACAGGACTGGACTGAAATTTCCAATAACGTTGCGGGTGGAAACCGTACCATCGTAGCAAGTCGCGCATTGAGTACCGGAGACGCTAACGATGTTACTTTCAGCTTTGCTGCGACTACGCAAAACCTGTTTTGGGCGAAAGGCCCGTCTGCAACCAACCAACTGCAATACCACGGCGGATCAAACCGAGCAAGTGGAATTGTGCGCAACTGGGTAACCGTGGATCAAACCCCTCCGGTAGTGAATACACTTACACCGAACGATAACGCGAACGGTGTTGGGTTGACGCAAAACCTCATCATGAATTTCAACGAGAACATTTCATGGGGAACGGGATCTATTCGCTTATACGACGGCAGCAACACATTAATTCAAACGATCTCCAATGGAAGTCCGGGAGTTGGATTGCTCGGAAGTACCTTAAACTGGAATCCAACAGCCAATTTTGTAGTAAATACTCAGTACTATGTGCAAGTGGATGCTACGGCATTGAAAGATGCGGCAGGAAACTTCTATGCAGGTATTTCAGATAACGTAACATGGAACTTCAACACGAACGATATAACAGCACCGGTATTAATTGCGAGCCCATTTGTTCCTGCGGATAACTCTGCCGGAGTATCGGTATCTCAAAACCTTTCCATCGTCTTCAACGAGAACATTCAGGCAGGAACCGGATTCGTTAATCTCTTTGACGCGGCGAATAACGTCATTGAAGCATTCGATTTGGAAGTAAGTCCTCAGGTAAGTTTTTCCGGAGCAACATTAACCATTAATCCAACTTCCGATCTGACTCCAAACACATCGTATTACGTTCTGGTTCAAAACGGAGCAATTGAAGACCTTTCCGGTAACGGATATGCTGGTTTTAGCGATAATACGACCTGGAATTTCAATACAAATGACGTCGTAGCGCCATCTTTACTTGGATTCACACCGTCAGACGACGCGGTCAATGTTGCGGTAAACCCTACGATTGAGATGACGTTTAACGAGGACGTATTTATTGGAGCCACCGGAGCACTTCAACTTTGGGAAGAAGGATCCGGAATGGTTGAAAGTTTCACTTCAGCAAACGCGAACATCAGCGCAACTGCAAACGTGGTAAGTATTACTCTTGCGGGTGATCTGAATGAGAATTCGGGATATTACTTCATTACGGTCGGAGATATCATTGAAGACATCATGGGAAATAATTACACCGGTATCAACGACACTACAACGTGGAACTTTACGACCGGTGATTTCACTGCACCCGGATTAGCATCTTCAAATGCTTTTGATCCGGCAGACAATGCAACTGATGTTCCTGTAAATGCTACACTTTCAATTGCATTTAACGAAGATATTGTTCTTGGAACAGGAATGTTTGTATTGACTAACGAAACAACTTCAGGAACGGAAGAATTCTCGTTGTCAGCAGGAAACATTAGTATTGCAGGCAACACGGTCATTATGACGCCTGCAACTGATCTTGACGGACTGACTGGTTACCACATCACAGCAACTGTTGACGCGGTTCAGGATGGAGCTTCGAATGCGTTTGCAGGAATCTCAAATACAGGTACGTGGAATTTCGTTACCGAAAGTGGCGCCGGATTAGACGAACTGGCTCAAAATGGAATCCATTGGAATGGCAGTATTCTGACGTTCAAAACAAATGATGTACCTGTAGCGAACATATACGATGCAACAGGAAAACTGGTATTGAAAGAGTTGAAACAGCAAACAGATTGCTCAGCATTACCTTCCGGAGTTTATCTCCTGACAATTAATCGCGATGAGAAATTCCAAACCATTCGCTTATATGTGGAATAAATCTTTGCTCCTTCTTTCTTTCCTGACGATTGGCTTATCTGGTTTTTCGCAGGACATTTTTGACGCAGCCAGAACAGGAAATCTGGAGCAGATCAAGATGCTCTCAGCTAAAAATCGCGATACAGTAAATGCAGTTAATGAGCGTGGGTTCAATCCGTTAATGATTGCGTGTTATCGTGGCCAAACTGAAGCAGCAATGCTTCTGGTGAAGAAAGGCGCGGATGTCAACGCAAAATCTGCGGAGGGAAGCGCCTTACAAGCTGCCTGCTATCAAAATAACACAGAGCTCACGGCCTTTCTCATTAAAAAGAAAGCAAACATTGAAGTCAAAGGACCTGACGGCAACAACGCACTGATGTACGCTGTCATGAACCAAAACGTTGAGATTGTAAAATTGCTGGTAAAAAAGGGTGCCGATTTACAGGCAAAAAACAACGATGGCCAAACAGCTTATAGCCTGGCTATGACACTGGAGAATAAGGAAATTCAAGAACTCGTAAAATGATGATCGCGTTGTAGGGAGAGGTCGCGATCTTTCCCTGCAATCGGCGCGCATATCACGTATTTACTGACCCTTAACATAAATTAACAACCACATAACCCCTCCCCTGCCATTCTTTTCCAACTTTGTGAGCTAACGATTTGCTAAACTATGGATTCTTCCACTCTCTCTCCGTCTGAGCAGCTGCAACAACTTGCGCTGAAAATCAAAGACGAATCAGCCATTTTTGAACAGCTCCGATCCGAAATCGGAAAAGTAATTGTAGGACAGGATGGAATGGTCCGCGCATTGCTTATCGCACTACTTGCTGATGGTCACGTTTTACTTGAAGGTGTTCCCGGACTTGCAAAAACACTTGCTATCCGAACACTTTCCGATGCCGTTTCGGGAGATTTTTCCAGAATCCAGTTTACGCCGGACTTACTCCCTGCCGATGTTACCGGAACACTGATCTACCATCAGAAATCCGAACAATTTGCAGTGAAGAAAGGACCTGTATTTGCCAATTTCGTTTTGGCAGATGAGATCAACCGTGCCCCTGCCAAGGTGCAAAGTGCTTTGCTAGAAGCCATGCAGGAACGTCAGGTAACCATTGGCGACAGCACACATCAGCTTCCAAAACCGTTTCTGGTATTGGCAACCCAGAACCCAATCGAACAGGAAGGAACATATCCGCTTCCTGAAGCACAAGTTGACCGTTTCCTCTTCAAAGTCGTTTTGAAGTATCCTGCAAAACTCGAAGAGCAATTGATCCTGCGCTCAAACGTACGTGCGGAAGGCTTGGCAAAAGCTCAACCGGTAATTACCCCGGAACACCTGAACAATGCTCGTAATCTGGTAAAACACATTTACCTCGACGAGAAAATAGAACGTTACATCATTGAACTGGTAAACGCCACACGCTACCCAAGTGAGGCTGGTTTACCACAACTTTCCAAATACATTTCATTCGGAGCATCTCCACGTGCGAGTATTAATCTGGCTATTGCAGCGAAAGCGAACGCCTTCCTGGAAAATCGTGCTTTTGTTATTCCGGAAGATGTTCGCGCCATTTCACTGGACGTACTTCGTCACAGAATCGGGTTGAACTATGAAGCCGAAGCAGATGGTTTGAAAAGTGATCAGGTAGTAGAACAGATTTTACAACGTGTAGAGGTTCCTTAATCTCCCGTCATGAATCACGCAGAAATTCTCAAGCGCGTTCGTACCATCGAACTGAAAATGCGCGGTATGGCTCAGCATGTATTTGCCGGGCAATACCAAAGTGCGTTTAAGGGAAAAGGTATGTCGTTCAGTGAAGTGCGTGCTTATCAATATGGCGACGATGTGCGAAGCATCGACTGGAACGTAACCGCGCGTTTTCGTGAACCATTCATCAAAGTCTTCGAAGAAGAACGCGAATTGGCTGTTCTGCTGATCATCGACGTCTCGGGATCTATGTATTTCGGAATGACCGACCATTCAAAATTGAGTCTGGCGATTGAAATCCTGGCAACCGTTGGGTTTTCTGCCGCGAAAAAAGGCGATAAAGTTGGCGTAGTATTCGTTTCGGACAAAGTAGAACAATACATCGCTCCTAAAAAAGGTGCTGATCACATACATTTCATGATTCGACGTCTGTTGAAACTTGAACCACAGAGCAAAAGAACCGATCTCACTGAAGGAATCAAACTGATGATGAACCTTCATAAACAGCGAAGCATTTGTTTTGTGCTCAGCGATTTCTCTGATCCGTCAAAATTGCGCGAACCTTTGGCTAAGCTGCATAAAAAACACGACGTTATCGGTTTGCAGTTAGTTGACGAAGGTGAAAGCCATTTGCCAAAAATCGGATTTGTTCGCTGGTATAATGCGGAATCCGGAACAACTTCGTGGGTAGACACCTCATCGAGCAAAGTTCGCAACGAGATTTCGGAAAAACAGCGAAAACTGAATTCCGAAGTAACGGCAATGTTTGAACGATTGAACATTGATTTTGCACGATGTTCCAGTGGAAAAGATCCGTTTGGAACCCTATTGGATTTATTCCGTCATCGCCGATGAAACAATGGTTAGTCATAGCGATTCTGACGTTGATGTCCGGCACTATCCAGGCACAAAAAATTCGTGCATACTGGAAAAAGGACACTGTTCTCATCGGTCAACCAGCCACATTGATAGTAGAACTTGAACAGATCAGGCAAGAAGTAAAACTGCCTCAGCTAACCACGCCACTTGGTTGTGGAAGAAGACAGTCCAATGAAGCACTTTACAAACAAGATGCTGAGCTGGATGTTGTTTCAACGGACAAAAAGGAGAATAAAAAAACCCACTCCCTGACGGTTACCTATCAATTTACAGCCTGGGATTCCGCCATCTATCAATTACCGGATCTGGAATTCACACTCATCAATAATGTTTCCGGAAAACGCGATACTTCGTTATTCGTGAAATCGCCAGAGTTGAATGTAGTTTTCCAAAAGAAAAAATACAATCACGAAATCTCCGAAATTGCGGTTGAACCCGAATTCAGTATCTGGACATGGTTTAGGAACTATTGGTGGATCATCCTCATCGGGATTGCCATTCCAACAATCGTTTTCTTCTGGAACAAACGTCGCAAACATCAGTTTACATCCAAAGAAACACTGAAAGCCCGAACACTGAAACGACTTCAGGAACTCCGAAAGAAAGCTTATTGGCAATCCGGTAATGTGGAACAACACTACATGGAATTTACGTTTCTGTTACGCAGTTTTCTGAGTGAACGTTATCAGCACAGCTTCCTTGAAAAAACGAGTTTCGAATGCAAAATTGCACTGAAAACACTTGGGGCGGATGCCAACCTGATCGCTCGGGTAAGTGAACTGCTTTACGAAGCCGATCTGGCGAAATTCGGGAAAATCGTTCCTTCGGAAGAGACAACACTTCTAAGTTTGAATAAACTGGAAGAGATCATCATTGAATTAAGTCCACTCGATATTCCTCAGGCATGATCACGTTCAACATATTGATTTGGGAATACAGCTTCTATCTATACAACGTTTTGTGGTGTATGATAGCTGTGCCTTTTGTCATTTTGTTGTGGGATTACCTGCATCGAAAGGGACAGGGACAACTCAAGTTTTCGCGTTCGGATCAGGAACAGCTAAGCGTAAAAGCAGGAACAGTGGCGTTATTCCGAATCAGTATTTCAACCTTTTACGGACTCGGTCTTTGCCTGCTTGTTGCTGCCTTGGCTCAACCGTATCACCCTTCCTATGATCCTCCGAAAATCGATTACAAAAACGGAATTGATATCATTCTTGCGATCGATGCATCCGGTTCCATGCTTTCGCAGGATCTGGAGCCGAATCGCTTAGAAGCTGCAAAATCCGTGGCTCTTAAGTTCGTCGACTCGAGAAAAGGAGACCGCGTTGGATTGGTTGTGTACGAAGGTGAAGCCTATACCGCTTGTCCGGCAACATTGGATTACGAAGCGCTGAAAAATCAAATCAAAGACATTCAGCCCGACAGAGTTGCTCCGGGAACCGCTATTGGAAATGGACTCGGGGTTGCAGTAACTCGTTTACGCAGCGATAGTCTTCAATCGAAAATCATTATTCTGTTAACAGACGGTAGTAACAACGCGGGAACCATTGAACCGATTGAGGCCGCACACTTGGCAAAGAAGAAAAATTGTCGCGTGTACACCATTGGCGCGGGTTCGAACGGAATGGCACCTTCGCCTGTTCAAACTCCCTGGGGAATTGAGTACCAGCAAATGCCGGTTGAAATCGATGAAACAACATTAAAAAATATTGCGAGCATTACCGGAGGTCAATACTTCCGGGCTACCGACACCAAAAGTCTTGGAAAAATATACGATGAAATCGACAAACTGGAAAAACGCAAAATGGAAGATCAGCACATCGGAGCCGAACCTCCGTTAACCCTGTTTCCATTTTTCTTCTGGGCTTTGGTCTTCTTCCTGATTGCCTGGGGACTTCAACGTTGGAAATTTGCACTTGATGATTAACGGATCACCAACATATAAGCGTTTGTTACTGCTCGTAGCGATCACTGAAACAATCATTTGGGGATTGTTCGGGATTAGTCTCATGGGTGATAATTTCCTCATGGGAAGCTATACGTGGCTACACCCGGAATATTTCTGGTTGTTGGTTTCCATTCCAATTCTTTTGGGTGCTTCAATAATACACTGGACACATAAAGATAAGTTAGCTACAACTTACGGAACAGCAACCAATACATCAATCCTCCAGATTCGCTTCAAAACAACACGTGCCTTTCTACATTACATCCTGCTTCGCAGCGTATTCTTCTTTACTGTATTGGCACTTGCTCAACCCGTATTAGGCTCTAAAAAAGTAAAAGGGAGTCAACGTGTTCTGGATCTGGTCATTTGTCTTGATGTTTCCAATTCAATGAATGTGAAAGATATGTCGGGAGACATTTCACGACTTCAGGCTGCCAAAAACGCACTGATGGAATTATTGAACGGACTTCACGGAGAACGGATCTCCCTGATCATATTCGCGAACGAAGCCTTTACTCAACTTCCGTTAACTCAGGACGTCGGAGCGGCAAAGCTTTTTGTTCCCGACATCGAAACCAACATGGTGTACAACCAGGGAACCAATATTGGAGCAGCTTTTGAATTGGCAAAAACACAGTTCAAAGATGAAGACGCTGGAAGAGCTGTTCTGGTGATTACGGATGGCGAAGACCATGAAGAAGCCTGGAAAAAGAACGTACGGGAATTAGCCGAAAAGAACGTTCAGTTTTCGTACCTCGGCCTGGGAACTGAATCCGGTGGACCAGTTCCTAAAGACGCAGCCTATCCGGAAATGGGGTACAAAACTCAGAACGGTACAACAGTGATTTCACGCCTTAACAAAAGTGGTATCACAGCAATGGCACGTAACAGCGGTGGTTCTGTTTCCTTTTCATCTTCCGGATTCCCGGACCTTCGCCAATTAGTTAAAGAATTTAATAATTCAAAGAACAAAACGGTAAAAGAAGTATCTTTCGACGTTGCGAAAAACTATTATTACATTCCATTGCTTTTGGCGATTGGTTGTTTTGTACTGTATCTTTTTTTGCCACATATCGTAAATCGAAACGCATGAAACTGAAAGCCCGTTGCCTCACACTGCTTCTCTGCATTTTTTGTGGTTTTTCCATTTACGGACAAGACTATCAGGATACGCTGAATGCCGCAAGGGAAGCTTACAATAAAGGTTCCTACAAACAAGCGTTAAAGTATTATAAAAGCGCCGAACGATTAGCACCAAAAGAAGTAGATTTGTCACAGGAAGTTGGGCAATCAGCCTACAAAGCCGGTGATTACGAGACAGCACAACGTTGTTTTGATAAAGTGGCTTCAAAAAGCAGATCTCCCAAACAGCGCTCTCGTTCTCATACCAATTCTGGCTTATCCAGCATGCAACGAGAAGATTATGAGAGCACCATTGAGTCGTGCAAAGAAGCTTTGCGCAATGATCCTTCCAACGAGGACGCGAGACAAATGCTGATGGAGGCAAAACGCTTACAAAAGCAGAAAGAGGAGAAGGAAAAACAAGAACAAGATAAAAAAGACCAGAAACAGGATCAGCAGGATGGTGAAAACCAGCAGCAGTCCGGTGATGGGCAGCAGAAAAAACAACAAGGCGACCAATCGCAATCATCGAAATCGCAGGATAAGAAGAACAACAAATCTTCTGATTCCAAACAGCCACAGGAGGCCACGCTGGAAGATCGTCAAACCGAACGAAAGCTGGATGAACTGAGCAAACAAGACCTGGAAGCAAAACGCAGAATGAATGGATCTAATGGTTCAAAACAAGGTAAGGGATCTAAAAACGACTGGTAAATATTCGTACTTACTGCTGTTGTTCTGGCTTGCCTTTGCGAGCTGTGTCTGCTATGCCCAAAAGGCGGTAGTTGCGCTTTCTGCGGATAAGAAAGAAGCAGCGGCAGGTGAACAAATCACTTTCCGTGTCTCTACCAATATCGAAGGATCCATCAACATCGACTTCCCCGCTGAATTTGAACTGGACAACGGAATCATGCATTTCATGGAATCCAAAATGGATCCGTCCGGAAAGGTAAAAACCTATTACATCATTCAGCAGAGTGGTTCTTTCCGCAAAAATGGAACTTACTCCTTCGTAGCAACTGTTACACGAAAAAACGTTCCTTATAAATCCAATAAAATCACCATTGAAGTTGACGAATCGGCTGAACAAACACTTACCATTCGATCCGACGACCCTGTATTTGGATACGTAGAAGCGAGCAAAACAACCGTTTACGAAGGTGAGCCTGTTCTGTTGAATGCGAAAATCATTTCGAAATACCCTATTCTCAAAGTTGAAGGGTATTTGCCATACAAGCCTGAAAAAGGTGTAGAAGAGCACAGTTTTACTTCTTACCGTGAATACATCGAAGAAACGCGGTTGAATGGAAAAAAAGTACAGACCTTCGATTACGGTAAAGAACTTATCTTCCCGGTTTCAACAGGGAAATGTCGGATCAAGCCGTTTGAAATGGCATTGCGCTGTCACAGCAATATTTTCGACAGAACTTATCGCTTCAAATCGACCGGTTTATCGCTTACGGTAAAACCACTTCCCAAGGGAGCTCCGGCTTCGTTTATCGGTGCCGTGGGTGAATTCGATCTGAAACATGAATTGTCAGCAACGGAAAACCTGAAAGTTGGTGATGTCGTGACCCTGAAGTTGATCGTCTCGGGTACCGGAAACCTTCACAACATTCAAAATCCAAAACTAATTTTGCCTTCCGGATGTAAGCTCTACGGTGATCCTGAGCGTGATGAAGCAGTACAATTTACCGAAAGCGGGGCAACGGGAAACATTGAATTCCTCTACCACATTCAAATCACAGATGCTGGGGACTTCAAATTCGACGCTCCGGCAATTGCTTATTTCGATCCCAAAAAAGAAAAATACATCACCATTCAGTCCACACCATTTGATTTCTCTATTGCAGGGAAAAATGATGCTCTGGCTGTAAATACCCCCGACACTCCTGACGCGAAAGGTTCACCCGAAATGCATGCGCTTAACGTAGATAAAGAAGGAGCGAAAAACGAAGGATCAGCATTACCGTTGATTTTGGGGATTGCTCTCCCGGGAACAACGTTCGCATTATTTTTCTTATTCCTGATGATGCGCCGTAAGCAAAACAAACGCGCCAGGGAAAAAGAGGCACAACAGGAAATTACGCAATCCATTCCGGCATTTCAGGCAACCGTTCCGGTAAGTGATACCGATTTTTGGGCTGAAGTACTGGCACATAAGGACGATCCGAATTCAGTTGCAATTTCCCTTCCGAAAGCAATTATTCAGGTACTCGAACAGAAACTCGGATTAATAGAAAGTTCTCGTGAAAAAGTGTTGCAAACATGTGCCGAAACAGACAAAGACCTTGAAAGAGAACTCCGTGAGATCATTTCAACCTGTGACCATTTTCGTTATGGCTTTGGGGTAAAAGAATTGCCAGCCACGGCTTTGATTGACCGTGTGGGTAGTTTATTGAAACTATCTCATTAGAATTCTCAGAAAAAAAACGAGTGCCACCGCGCGAATTCAATTAATATATTACCTTTACGGCATTAAATAAAACTGTCATGAGCATTTTTGGTATTGTATTGTTCTTGTTGATCGGAGGAATGGCTTTCTGGATGTTGTTGTTCTTATTGGGATTTGTCGTTCCGTTTTGGATTACACTTGGAATCAACCAAAAAATGCGTCCGAAGAAAGTTTTTGAAAAAGACGAAGATCAGGAGTAATCTACTCTCAACAGATATTTAAGGCTATCCGATTGGGTAGCCTTTTTTGTTTCACACTTGCATATAGCACAAAAAACAGGTAACCCACAGTGCATCCTAAACTTACACCATTCTCCGGGTAATTTCATCTGAGTTCTTCGGCATCCTCTGCGGAGATTTTCACACCATCTTCTTCGGATCCACCCATTCATCGTACTCTTCCGAAGTCACATGCCCTAGCGCAAGCGCCGCCTCTTTCAACGTCGTTCCATTCTTGTGTGCATACTTTGCTATTTCCGCAGCTTTGTAATAACCGATCTTTGGATTCAACGCGGTTACCAGCATCAATGAGTTTTCAAGATGCTTCTGAATCACCGGCAAATTCGGTTCAATTCCGGCAGCGCAATGATCTGTAAAGGACACACATGCATCTCCAAGTAAACGTGCAGATTGCAATACATTGGCCGCTATTACCGGTTTGAAAACATTCAGTTCAAAATGACCGTTTGATCCGGCAACCGAAACTGTCATGTCATTTCCCATCACCTGCGCACAAACCATAGTCAACGCTTCGGGTTGGGTAGGATTCACTTTCCCCGGCATAATAGATGATCCCGGTTCATTATCCGGAATGATAATCTCACCTATTCCACAACGCGGACCAGACGATAACATCCGCACATCATTCGCAATTTTCATCAGTGCAACAGCAGAACGTTTCAGTGCTCCGGAAAGCTCAACCATTGCATCGTGTGCTGCAAGCGCTTCAAACTTATTTCGTGCAGTCACAAATGGCAATCCGGTAAGTTCCGCAATATTCTTCGCCACCAGAACATCATATCCCTTCGGCGCATTTAAACCAGTGCCGACTGCAGTTCCGCCAAGTGCCAATTCACTTACTGCCACCAACGCATTCTCAATAGCGCGCAGGGAATTATCAATCTGTGCAACATATCCACTAAACTCTTGTCCGAGCGTTAAAGGTGTGGCATCCATGAAGTGTGTTCTACCTGTTTTCGCAATATTGCGAAATGCCTCAGCTTTTTCGCTAAGTGCATCTCGAAGCTTTTTCATCCCCGGAATCGTGACTTCAGTAGTCAGTTTATACGCCGCAATGTGCATAGCTGTTGGAAAAGTGTCATTCGAAGACTGCGACTTATTCACATCATCATTCGGGTTCAATACTTTTTCAGCGTCCGTTAAACTTCCACCATTCAAAACATGCCCTCGATTTGCAATCACCTCATTACAATTCATATTCGATTGTGTTCCGGAACCGGTTTGCCAAATCACCAACGGGAACTCGTCGTTGTGTTTTCCGTGCAGAATTTCATCACATACTTTCGCAATAAGATGACTTTTCTCCGCCGACAGCACACCCAAATCGTGATTCGTAATTGCCGCGGCTTTCTTCAAATAAGCAAATGCGTAAACGATTTCCAACGGCATGGAAGCTTCCGGACCAATTTTGAAATTGTTTCTGGATCGCTCCGTCTGAGCACCCCAATAGCGATGAGCCGGAACCTGTACCTCGCCCATTGTATCTTTTTCAATTCTATGTTCCATGACCTTCCGTTTTCTTATAACAAGGTAAGAAATAAATGAAGGACAGGTCGTACACAGTGATGAATCCATGTATTATATTCAATCTTTTTATGTTTCCAATGCAGATTGTTGAAAAAGATTCCTATCTTTGTCCCCCAAAATAAATTTAAAATAACTGTTATGTACGCAATCGTAGAGATAGCAGGGCAGCAATTTAAAGTGCAAAAAGACCAAAAGATCTTTGTACACCGTTTGGATGCTGAAACAGGAGCGAAAGTAGAATTCGATCGTGTTTTGTTGGTAGACAACGGAGGAAAAGTGAACATTGGCGCCCCAGCTATAGCAGGAGCTAAAGTTTCTGCTCAGGTAGTTGATCACGTTAAAGGAGACAAAGTGATCGTTTTCCGCAAGAAAAGAAGAAAAGGTTATGTGAAAAGAAACGGACACCGTCAGTCTTTTACACAGATTACCATAACAGACATTAAAGGTTAATCTTCCCTTCGCATTAGTGAAAGGAATAATAAGATAAGAAATGGCACACAAAAAAGGAGTCGGTAGTTCTAAGAACGGACGCGAATCAGAAAGCAAACGCCTGGGTGTTAAGATTTACGGTGGACAAGCTGCAATCGCAGGTAACATCATCGTACGTCAACGTGGTACTCGCCACCATGCTGGTACTAACGTTGGTATCGGTAAAGACCACACGTTGTACGCTTTGACTGACGGTGTTGTAGAATTCCGCAAGAAAAAAGACAATCGTTCGTTTGTGTCCGTAGTTCCATTTGCGACTACTGAGGCTTAAGAACATTCAAAACGCTATAAAGGCGAGTTCCAGCTTCGGAATTCGCCTTTTTTTATGCCCGTTTTGTACCAACACAGAAACATTGAAACACGGAATTAATACTATTTTTGAGCCGTGATTTCCACTAATAACAAACAACAAAAAGGATTCCTATGTTAGAAATGACTAAGATTCGTGCTGAAAAAGACGAGATCGTCGAAGCACTGAAGAAGCGAAACATTGACGTAACTGCAACCCTTGATGAAATCCTGGAGAAGGATCAACAATGGCGTTCAGCAAAAACTGAAATGGAATCCATTGCCTCGGAATTGAACAAAATCGCCAGGGAAATCGGTGAACTGTTCAAGGCAGGAAAAGCACAGGAAGCTGAAGCTGCAAAGGCAAAAACGGCAGAATTGAAAGGTGAGGAAACGCGTTTGAAAACGTTGGTGGAAACGCTTGATGGAGACATCACGGAACTTCTCTACCAAATCCCGAACGTTCCGAACAAATTAGTGGTTGCCGGAAAGAACGAAGAAGACAATGAAACTGTCCTTGTATCGGGAGAACCAGCTGTTCTTCCCAATGGTGCATTGCCACATTGGGAATTGACAAAGAAATTCGATTTGATCGATTTCGAGTTGGGGGTAAAAATTACCGGTGCAGGATTCCCTGTATATAAAGGAAAGGGAGCAAAACTGCAACGCGCATTGATTCAGTTCTTCCTTGATGAAGCTGAAAAGGCTGGTTATGAAGAGTTCATCGTTCCTCACGTAGTAAACGAAGCAAGTGCATACGGAACAGGTCAGCTTCCTGATAAAGAAGGACAAATGTACCACATGCCTGTAGACGAATTGTACATGATCCCAACGGCCGAAGTTCCTTTAACGAACATCTACCGTGATGTGATTCTGCCAGACGAGAATTTCTCTATTAAAATGACCGGATACACACCGTGTTTCCGTCGTGAAGCAGGTAGTTACGGAGCCCATGTTCGTGGACTAAACCGCTTGCATCAGTTCGACAAAGTAGAAATTGTTCGCATCGAACATCCACGTAATACAGAACGCGCTCTTGACGAAATGATCGAGCACGTAAAAGGTTTGCTGGAGAAACTTGGTTTGCATTACCGTATTCTGCGTTTGTGCGGTGGAGATACTGGCTTTGCATCTGCAATGACATACGATTTCGAAGTGTATTCCGCAGCGCAGGAAAAATGGTTGGAAGTAAGCTCTTGTTCCCGCTTCGATACCTTCCAGGCAAACCGTCTGAAATTGCGTTTCAAAGGTGCAGATAAAAAGAACTATCTCGCACATACCCTGAACGGTTCAGCACTTGCTTTACCACGGATCATGGCATCGATTATGGAAAATTACCAAACCCTCGATGGAATACAGATTCCTGAAGTTCTTCACAAGTACACCGGTTTTACGGTAATTGATTAGCATTTTGTGATTTTATCAACAAGAAAAGCCTCTCAATGTAGAAATTGAGGGGCTTTTTCGTGTAACCATCATCCATTGCCACCGTAAAAAAGTACGAATTTTGCATACGAATATTCGGTACAACCCACTAAATATTCATAAGCAAGGCAACCATCTTAAGGTTTTTATATCTTATGTATGGTATCTCTCCCCAAATTTGTTCATCTGTTGACCGGACACGCTCATTTTAGTTAAGAATGTGTACCCTTCAAATTATCTAATTGTTTTGTTTTCGTACTGGTTTTCTTGAAATAACAAGGATCACGAACTTTCATTTACGTAATTCCACTGCTATGAGATCAAAGAGAAGAGTGGCGAAGGGTTGTCTGCTAGTAGCACTAACAACCGTATTGTCTTATAATCAGAGTGTTGCACAATATTGCGACTCCATTACCCCGTCGTTTACAGTCGATTTATCTGCTGCTCCGTACATGACCTGGGTAAGTCCGGATACTGATCGTGACGGCTTTTGCTGTGGTGCAAGCGCACCAGATAAATGCCTTGAGTTTATCATTACGTTAAATCCGAATTCAGCTGCAATTGTATTCAACATTGCATCCGGAGCCATCCCTCCGGGAGCTTTATTCTATCAAATTGATTGTGGTACTCCAACTCCGGTAGGCTCGCCGATCTGTCTTTCCGGAGTAGGACCATACCACCTTACATTCTGTAAACCCGGAAACAATACCAATACGTTTTCCATTGAAACCATTCCCAATCCGATTTTCGGACCGAATATTTCACTTGGAGACGGATGTTCAGGTCTGCTTGGAGTTCAGTTCTATGACGAAAGCAGCGTTACCTGGAACAGTATTAACCCTGGGGCACCGGGAGCATACAACGGACAGCTTTCCTGCTCAACAGGTTGCGACACGACGACGGTTACAAATACAGGCGGACTTCCGGCTCAAATCGATTATCTCGTATGTGGAACTGCTCTCAATGGCTGTGTCTTCGAACCGGTTTGTGACACACTGAGCGTTACACTTGCGCCCTCTCTGATCGTAACGATTAATGCTCCTGACACTGTTCTTTGTGCAAACGAAACTACCGTACCGGTAAATGCCCTCGTTTCCGGTGGAACTCCTCCCTATTCCATTACCTGGTCTAACGGTGCAACAACCTTATCTACTGCAGTCGGCCCCGGCACCTCAACAGTAAGTGTTACAGATGCTTCAGGATGTACAATCAGCACAGATAATGTCACAGTAACGCAATTAGCTCCACTAACGGTAGACGCCGGAGGAAACGTCAATCAATGCGCGGATTACATTGGAGCCATCACTCTTAACGGAACTTCTAATGCTTCAGACGTAATATGGTCAGGTGGTAGCGGGGTATTCACACCTAGCAATATGGTTCTCAATCCAGACTATACCCCAACACCGGGCGAAATATCTTCCGGAGATATCAACCTGACGCTTACAACCAACGACTCCTCCGGTTGTCCGAATGTAACAGACAACATGAACATCATTTTCAGTGAAACTACTCAATCGGTTTCCATACAAACAACGAATGTAAACTGTTATGGTGCTGCGAACGGAACGGTAACCGTTACTGCTACCGGACCACAAGCTCCGTTTACGTATTCATTTGATGGTGGCCCATACAGCTCAACAAATAACCTTACAGGATTGGCGGCCGGAAATCACACGGTTTCTATCCAGAGTTCCCTTGGTTGTGATTCAACGCTTACATTCGTAATTACACAACCTCCGCTTCTTACAGCTTCGGAATTATCACATCAAAATATCCTATGCTTCGGTGGAAACAATGGCGCTATCACAAGCCAGATCGGCGGGGGAACAATACCTTATAGTTATTCCTGGAACACAATGCCGGTTCAAACTACAGCAAACGCATCCAATCTCGTTGCCGGAAACTATACATTAACGGTTACGGACGCAAACGGGTGTACAGCACAATTTACCACTACAATCACACAGCCAACAGCGTTATCATTAGCTTTCAATACCGTCGAACCAAGTTGTTACGGTCTGGCAAATGGAGCTGTTTCCGGAAACGTAACCGGTGGTACAGTCCCGTATTCATACTCCTGGAGCACAGGTTCAACAGCAACGTCCATTTATTCTGTCGCTGCCGGGACATACTCACTTACGATAACCGATAGTAACGGTTGCGTTATCAATGCAACAGAAATCGTTGGGCAACCACCGCAGCTGTTTTTAACAACAAATGCCGATACAATTGTTTGTCCGGGAACTCCACAAGCCCTTACTGCAAATGCTTCCGGTGGAACGGGAACATACACCTATGTATGGGCACCAACAGGCGGAAATCAAAGCACCGCGATCGTATCTCCAATGGTCAATACAACCTACACGTGTACAGTTCAGGACAATAACGGTTGTAGTGTAAACTCGTCAACGGTTATCAATGTATTTTCGCTGGATCCAAACGACATTCATGCAAGTGCATCAGAAGATTCCATTTGTATGAACGACGTGGTAAACCTCTTCGGTCAATATACAGGCAACGATAATACTGTGGTGCTAACCTGGGATTTCTGTCCGACTTGTCCCGCTACAACAAGTGACACTCCGGGTCAAACCACGACGTACACGATTACCGGAACAAATCAGTGTAATCAGACCATTTCAGCGGACGTGACAGTTGTTGTGGTTCCCCCTCCATCCATTGCTCTTGCACCAACTCAAGCAGCTGTTTGTCAGAATGAATACTTCTCGGTTCATAGTACCGCAATTACGGATACAACCTGGCATTACTTCTGGGACTTCGGCGATGGTGGAACCTCACACGATATGGTTGGAATTCATGCTTATGAGAATCCTGGAACGTATACCATTACCTGTTACGTGGTCAACGCTTTCGGTTGTACTTCCGATTCCACTGCCAGCACAACCATTGTTGTACATCCGGAAGCAGATGCGTTCTTCACGCCAAGCTCATTCGTTGAAACAACACTCGATCCGGTATTCACGTTCTTCAACCAAAGCTCCAACGCAGATTCATACGTCTGGAATTTCGGTGATGGTACAAGTAGCACCAATGTGAGTCCGACTCATGCTTATCAGGATTATGGAGCATTCAATGTTACACTGAACGCGAACAATGTATTCAATTGTCCAAGTCAATACATGATCACCATCGAAGTAAAACCATCCTTCGACATTTACGTTCCAAATGCATTTACTCCTGATGGCGACGATCACAATCAGGTATTTATTGTCCAGGGGTTCGGAATTTCGGACAAGGGATTTGAACTACTTATTTTCAACCGCTGGGGTGAGATCATATTCGAAACACATGATATCAATGTTGGTTGGGACGGCACCTACAAATCCGAACAATCACAGGATGGTGTGTACACATGGGTAGTGCGCTTCCGGGATCTCACGGATTCACCGCATGAAAAGACCGGACACGTAAGCCTCTTGAGGTAACAGATACAGAAGCCCCGATGATAAAATGTCGGGGTTTTTTATTTTGGAAATTTTATTTTTATGAAACCAATTCCTGAATCAATGACGAAGTATTATCTGGGCTTAATCGCGACTATCGTTCTGTCCTCCCTTTGTTGGTACAACTTCAGTATCAATATTCACGGTGGTTCAACCGGAGATATGCCTTTTTACGTTCCCTTGTTTGTTCCAGGACTACTATTTTCCATTTTTATCGGCATTGCTTTATGGAAGACAAGCTCTATGGTTGAATGCCTAATATCGTTTACAACAC
>CBIHND010000018.1:0-86622 GCA_966211245.1 uncultured Fluviicola sp.
TCGTTACTGCAGGCAAGGAAGAAGTAAACTTCACTTCTTTTGAAGTTCGCTTAGAACCTGAGTGGTCAACTTGTACTACACGAACAGTATTTTCTCCGGAGTGCGGGGGAACCTGAAATTCGTAAGAGTTAGTTCCGGGAGTTCCTTTTCCCTGAACTTCACCTACCTGAACCCATTTGTTCCAGCGGTATTGCTCAATAAAAAACGGTAATTTTCCTTGCTCGCCTGTAGTTTTCCAAGTCAATAAACCATTCGATTGACACTTAATCTCAACAGTGTTAAATGTCGAACGAGGAAGAAGTACTTCTGGATTAAGAATTTTAGGCTTACAACCGTCGTTGTGTTCGATCACGATGAAAACAGGATCACCGATTTCAATATTGAACAACGAGAAGTCGATTTCGAATGCACTTGAAGCGCACCCGCCCGGCATAACGTCACCGTTTACCGTTACTTTAGTTGCACAAAAACCGAAACCGTCATTGTCCTCAGGATTCTGAACATACAAGTTTTTGCCTTGATAACTTCCTTCAATCGACAATGCCGCAAAAGCATTCGAAGCCGCAAAAACTGCGAGTATCGATAGGAAATAAAGTTTTATTAGTTTTTTCATTCCTTAGTAGCTACACTAAATCTAGGGGCAAGTATAAGTGCTATTTTTCAGAAAACCAAATTTTTGCAACTTATTTGTCATTGTTTCCGAGTTTCAATTAATGTGTAATATGAGGAAGTACATCGTTGATTAATTTGCATTCGTCGAAACCACCATTTAACAATCTCGCATTTAAAAGTTAAATTCTACACTTGAGTAAAATTGGAATGTTAAATCTTACGATGAATTTTATTTTTCTTAAACTTGTGGTTCTCAAGAGATATGATATGAAACTTATCGCGATTGGTATTATTAGTGTGGCACTGGGATTGCAGCTTGTTTCCTGCTCTTCAGATGACAAACAGTTTGAGTATGCAGGCGGGACGTTGAGTTTGTGCATTGACAGTGAACCGACAACTTATGTGCCGAATCAGGTGGCAGATCTATACACGTCTTCTGTCCTGTCGCAAATAACAGAGTGTCTTGTGAGTTTCAATCCCGAGGATCTTTCCATTCAACCGCAACTGGCTTCCAAATGGTCTGTTTCTTCGGATGGAAGAATCTTCTCATTTACCATCAGAGACAACGTAATGTTTCACCCACATGCTTTGTTTACATCCGATGACGAGCGAAAATTAACCGCTGAGGACGTAAAATTTTCATTTGAAAGCGCTTGCAAACGAACCGAAAAAGGTGAACCCACAACTGCTTTCATTTCGTTATTCTCCAACCAGGTGGTTGGGGCCGACGATTATTTCGCTGGAAAAACGAAAAGTGTTAGTGGTTTCAAGGTGAAAGGAAATGTGTTTGAACTTACGCTAATTAAAGCCGATCCTACTTACATCAATAAGCTGGCACAAATTAATGCTGCGATTGTTTCTAAGAAAATTACCGAAGGTTCTGATGACAAGGATTGTATCGGAACCGGGCCGTTTGCTTTTGCAGAATACGTAAAAGGTGAACCGACTAAAATCATTCTTACGAAAAACGAAGATTACTACATGAAAGACGATAAGGGTAATGCTCTTCCGTATCTGGATAGTGTGGTGTTCTATGTTGAGCAACGTAAGCTGGAGCAATTGGATATGTTCGAAAAGGGTCAGGTGCAAATGATCAATTCACTTCCGACAAGTCGAATTACTGAAATGCTGGATGGACGGATTGATGATTTTAATTCCGAGCCACCGCTGATGGTTCTTTACAACAATCCGCTGTTGGTGACGAACTATTACTTTTTCAATATGAAAGAGGATCGTTTCAAAGATCCCCGGGTTCGTCAGGCATTTAATTACGCTATTGACCGTGAGCGTATTACACGTGAAGTCTTGCGTGGGCAGTTTCACGAAAACGGATTCTATGGAATCGTCCCTCCGATTGGTTCCACGTTTAAAGGATACGATTTCAAAGGTGTAAAGGAAAAAGGATACGGTTACGATCCGGATAAAGCAAGAGAATTACTTGCTGCGGCTGGTTATCCCGGAGGAAAAGGTTTCGGAAGTGTGAACCTTCGAATCAATATTGGCGATGTGAATAGCGCTGTGGCTGAGGAAATCTCTGCACAAATCTACCAGAACCTGGGAATCAATATTAACATTGACGGTTCCTCTTTCGAGCAAAAAGATGAAGATGCGGATTATGCACGTGGTGATATGTTCCGTACAGCGTGGGTTGCGGATTACTCCAGCCCTGAAACATTCCTGAATAACTTTTACGGAAAGTTGATTCCAGAGAATGCAGGTGATGCTTCTCAAATTAACCAATCACGTTACCGTAATGCTGTTTTTGATAAGTATTTTGAACAAGCGCGTGAAGCGAGTTCACAAAAAGAAAAATACCGCTTGTTTGCTGAGGCTGAAAAAGAACTGATGCAAAACCCTCCAATAATTGTACTATGGTACGCTAATGAGTTCCAGTTGAGCTATTCGAAAGTGCGTAATCTGAAAATCAATCCGATGAACTTGTTGAACCTGAAACAGGTGTATATTAAGGATTGGACGAAGGAGGAGTACCTGAAATCCGTACTTTAGCAGCATAAGCTAATACTAACATGAAACTTTTACTCCCCCTGTGCCTGTTTTGTATGTTGGCCATACAGAGTTGGGCTGATCCTACTCAAACCGTTCGTGGTACTGTGCGTGAAACTGAAACAGAGCTTGAAATCATCGGTGCTCAGGTGATGATTGCACTTCCCGATGGAACACGAATTGCTACCGTAACTGACATTTCAGGTGAGTACCGTTTGGAAAACGTTCCGGTAGGTAAACACGATGTAATTTTCCGATTTGATGGCTTTGAGACGAAAACCGTAAATATTATCGTCAATTCCGGAAAAGAGGTTGTACTGGATGTAAAACTGGATGAAACCATTACCGAAATTGAGGAGGTTGTCATTTTGAGTTCAAGAGAGGGTGAAGTCAAAAATGAAATGGCAACCGTTTCCGCACAACAATTTTCTGTTGCGGAGACAGAGCGTTTTGCCGGCTCAAGAGGAGATCCGGCCCGAATGGCAAGTAACTTTGCAGGTGTTCAGGGAGCCGATGACTCGCGAAACGATATTGTAGTGCGTGGAAATTCACCGCTTGGAATTGTCTATAAAGTTGAGGGAGTTGATATTCCGAACCCCTCACACTTCGCCATTTCAGGAAGTGCTGGTGGACCGGTTTCCATCATTAACAACAAGAGTTTAGCGAATTCCGATTTCTTTATGTCGGCGTTTCCGGCGGAGTATGGGAATTCACTTTCCGGTATTTTCGATTTAAAATTGCGAAACGGAAACAATGAGCGTCACGAATTCACCGGTCAGTTTGGTTTTCTTGGTACGGAAGTATTGACGGAAGGCCCACTTTCTAAAAAGTCAAATGCAAGTTACCTGTTCATGGGGCGCTACTCCACACTGAGTCTGTTCCAGTTTATGGGAATCAAGATTGGAACGGATGCGGTTCCCGCTTATGGAGATTTGGCGTTCAGGTTCAACTTCCCATTAAAAAATAAAGGACAATTGTCTTTCTGGGGACTTGGTGGGAAAAGTGAAATTGCGATCAAGGTTTCAGAGCAAACAACATATTCAACAGAATTGTATGGTGAAGGTGACCGCGATCAGTACTTCGGGACGACGATGGGTGTTTCCGGGGTGACTTATAAAAAATCGCTTGGTGAAAAGACCTTCTTTACCGCAACGATCGCTGGCGCTTTTGAAGAACAGCATTCCCACCACGATTTTCTGATCCGATCATTGGATACCGTAAATACAAACGGACAAGAAGAAGTCCGCATTCATGTTGATAGTATATATGCCCTGATGGGTTACCAGTTTACGACAACAAAAACGTCGTTTTCCGCAAACTTCAACCACAAGATTTCAAAACAACACGTTCTGAAGTTCGGATTGAATTCTGATGTTTTGTTCTTCAATATGATTGATTCCGTACGAACTCAGGATCATTCTGCATTTGTGAACCGTTGGGATTATACCGGAAGCGCAGTATTGTTGCAACCGTTTGTTCAATGGAAATACAAAGTGACCGATAAGTTTCAGGTCACAGCCGGATTACACAGTCAATACTTCTCGTTATCGAATAGTTTGAGTCCTGTTGAACCACGTGCCGGATGGAAATATACTTCAGACAGTCAATGGAGTTTCTTTGGCGGAGTAGGATTGCACAGCCAGGTTCAACCGTATTATACGTATTCATACCACCTTACCGATTCGCTTGGAAACCAAACCATGCACAACAAAAACATGGATTTCTCGAAAGCGGTTCACAGCGCAATGGGTGTAGAGAAAGCGTTGAAAAAAGGCTTTAATATTCGCTCTGAGATTTATTATCAAAGTCTGTACAACATCCCGGTTACTGTTCAACCGTCTTCGTTTTCCATGATTAATCAGGGTAGTGGATTTGCTCGTTTCTTCCCGGATAGTCTGAAGAATACAGGTACCGGAACAAACTACGGGATTGAGTTGACCATTCAGAAATATTTCGATAAGAGTTTCTACACGTTGTTCACAACTTCAGTTTACAATAGCACATACAAAGGAAGCGATGGTATCGAACGCAACACATCTTATAACGGAGCATATACAGTGAACGTGTTGTTTGGAAAAGAATTCAAACTGAATGCCCGACATACATTGGGTATCGGAGGGAAAGTGACCATGGCCGGAGGAAAACGTTACGGTTACGTTGATCTGGCGAAAACCCAGGCTGCACAGGAATTGATTTACAAAGATTCGTTGTTCAATGAACGCCAGTTTCAGGATTATTTCCGTGCCGATTTAAAAATCAACTGGAAATTAAATGCAGATAAAGTAACGCATGAAATCGGTTTGGATTTGGTGAACCTGTTGAATACGAAAAATATACTGAGTCTGGCCTATGCTCCGAACCTGGCTGATCCTTCAGCAGAGCCGATCGCACAAAAATACCAGTTGGGTTTTTTACCGTTGTTCTATTACCGAATTGAGTTTAAATTGGCCAAAGGAAGCGCTGACTAAGCATGTTCTATAACGTTTGCAAAGCAACCAGCAGTTTCCTGAGTAGCAGATGAACAAAACCACATAGTCACATAGTTTGCACAAAGCTGTCACCATGCGACTATGTGGTAAATCAATTATTTGTCTTTCGTTTGGTAATTCACCATCCAATTGATTCCGTACTTATCCGTAAAGCTTCCGTAATACGCTCCGAAGAACATGTCCTGAAGTGGCATGGTAATTTCTCCGCCGGCAGAAAGTTCATTGAAAATACGGTCTGCTTCTTCACGTGAATCCGGCTCGAGGTTAATGTGCATGTTGTTACCGGTTGTCAAATCAAAGCCCATTTCTTTCGGGGCATCGGTTGCCATTAGCACCTGGCTTCCAAGCAATGGGAGTTCGGAATGTAAGATCATTTTTTTGATAAGATCCGGAACCGGAGTTTCTCCCTGGGGAACGTCTTCGAAGCGTTGCAAGCCGTTTACAAATTCAGTTTTGAAAACGCCCTTGTAAAAGGTCATTGCTTCTTCAGTATTGCCAGGAAAATTCACGTAAAAGGTAACCCGCGGTTCATTGTTTGGCTTTTTGTCTTTACGAAGCTGAAATTGTGCACTGATGAATTCGTCGAGGTTGTCCATTGCGGACAGGAATCCTTCTTTGAAGCCCATGGTTATGATACCTTCCAGATCTTCAAGTGTTTTGAAAGATAGCGTGATATTCACACGTGTGTTTCCGTTCGTTTCATTGAATGTAACTTCCCAATCGGTTTGAGGCATTTGTGTGTTGATCACACCATTCTCGTCGCAAAAACCATCCGTTAAAGCATACTTTACCAAGGAATCGATTTGTTTATAATCGGCGAAGCTGTAGTGTCTTTCACCATTTGGACCACTCATGTAGTACAACCATCTTCCACCCGGAGCGAAGTTCATGGAAACGGTATTGGTTTTCCAGGGGCGTGGTGCCCACCACAGGTCAAGAATTTCCGGATTTGTCCAGGATTCCCACACGAGATCAACTGAAGCGTTAAATTCGCGTTCTACATGGATCTTGTTATTCGCCTTATCGGCGTTAAAGTTCATAAACAGACTAGTTTTCATCACGTTTCTTTTTAAGTTGTTCTAATACATCGTCTAATTGATTAAAGCGATCTTCCCAGATTGCTCTAAACTGCTCCAGCCATTGATCAATCTCTTTCATCTTTTCGACTTTTAAGCGGTAGTAAATTTCTCTACCTTGTTTGCTAATGGTCAATAAGTCGCACTCATCCAATAACTGAATGTGTTTGGAAACTGCTTGTCGGGTAGTGTCGAAATGCTCGGCCAGGGCATTCGGTGTCATCGCCTGTGTGGCCAGAAGGGTAAGAATTAATCTTCGGGTCGGATCGGCAATCGCCTGAAAAACGTCTCTTTTCATTGTTGAAAGAATTAAATGCAACCTATTAGTTGCAAATATATGCAACTTTTTGGTTGCGCAAAAAGAATTTTGAAACTTTTGATGAAATCAAGTTAGCTTATCTTCGGGAAAGCTAGTGACGCTGTGTCATACAGAGCGCATTTTACAGTAATCAAACCCACTGAATTTCATTCCATAACATGGATAGCCCAACGATTCGGAGGCTTCATCTCCATAAAAGAAATTAAAGATGACAGTTTCTTCCTCGCTTGTACCGTAATCTGAAAGGAATGCTTTTGCCAGATCAACGTCTACGTGATGATAATGAGCCTTAGTATGTTGTAAGGCTAATCTTTCCTGTGCAACGAAATCGTTTAACGAGCGTGGCTTAGCATGTGTTTTCCAGTAAAACGTGCGCATCGTGTATGCTATGGTACGTTCCCTAACAAGTTGTTCGGAATAGGATTCTCCGGTCCACAGAAAAGGGGTGCAGAAATTTCTTCTGACCAATGCGCTGAGTTTAAAGTTTGATGAATAGTCGCTGCTGAATTTGTTTGTCCAGCCGCCATGAAGATCATCGGCCAGGTTGAACGCAACCTGAATTTTCTCCGAAGCGGAAAGTTGGATGTTCAGGTCAGCAAGTGTTTCGGAAATGATTGTTTCAACGCGAAGTTGTTTCAGTTGCAGCAACTTTTCCAAAACATGTTCCTTCGCCATTGGGTTGAATCCACCGATTGGAAATGCAAGATCATCTTTTGTGTTTCCCCGCAGCAACGCGAGGTAACGATTAAAGCGCTCCGGAGTCCTCGGCTGCTCGTAGAACTCAATCATGGTATCCAATATCGGAAGCACCTGAAACATTGTACTGGTTTATAGTTTAAGGACGTAGACGATCCAGGTTTGGTTGTCCTCGCTATATTCGTTTCGGAAGGTAAGTCCGAGTTTTTCCAATACACGAATAGAGGCCCCATTTTCTTTTCGCGCACGGCCAACGATTTCCGGCATTTTGAAGTGTTCAAATCCGAGTTTAATACATGCTTCAGCGCTTTCGGAAGCGTAGCCGTGATTCCAGTATTTTTTAAAGAAACGAAAACCAATATCGAATTCGTCCAGTTCCGCGGTATACTTCAACCCGCACCAGCCAAGAAATTCTCCATCTTCTTTTCGAATGACCGCCCAACGCCCGAAACCGTATTTGTGGTAATGGTCATACTTCCCCAAAAACTCTCGTGCTTCTTCAATGCTATCGAATGGTTCGTCACCGGTGTATTGCAATACTTCCGGATCTTTGTTCAATAAATAGGCGGTTTCTGCGTCATCCGTGGTGATTTCCCGGAGGTAGAGGCGGGGTGTTTCGAGGATGGGATTTACCATACTATAAGTCTTCTTCTTTAACAACAATTCCGTTTTCGACGGTATGAACGGAATACACCCTTCCTTCTTCCGTGTAGTATTTTACAGTTCCATTTCCGTTTTTAATGGTTCCAAAGTCTCTTGGGTTACCGCTCTGATCAAAACTGCCTTTTACATTCATCAAACGGCCGTAGAGGTGTTCTTTTTCTATCCACAGTTGTCCGTTCTCATAGAAATACTTGTAAGTTCCGTGAATAGCATCTTTGACATATGATTCTGTTTCCTGCACTTTTCCATTTTCATAATAGGCTGTCCACTTGCCATCAAGCGAATCATTCACGTAGTCGATTTCGTAGTGAAGTTTACCACTTGGGTAATAATACACGGATTTACCGTCTCTCAGGTTGTGTTTGTGTTGCGTAGTACCTTTGATTTTTCCGTTTTCGTAATACCATTTTGCTTCGCCTTCCACTTGTCCGGCAACACGAAAATCAGTGGAAGCCAATTTCCCACTTGGAAAGTAGTGTTTGCAAACGCCTTCCATTTCACCGTTTACGAATGAAACTTCTTTGTTGAGGAAATGTTTGAATGTTTTGTCTTCAATCACATAGAATTTCCAGGGTCCCTGACGTTTGCCATCCACAAATTTACCTTCGGCGTAAAATAAGTAGTACCCGAATTGCTGCTTAGGAACTCCTTCGGAGATACTGACATTGTAGTCCAGTATGACTTCATAATCTTTCCAAAACCCCTGACGCAGATCATTTTCATCTTCTTTCCCTTCCGGCATGAAATGCTTATTTGCGTAACCGTTTTCCATGTAAATACTCATGATGCTGTCCATGAGAAAAACCTGTTCCTGGCTATAAGCGCCGGTTGTACAGAAGGAAGCAAAAAGGATGATAAACGCTGTTTTCATGATTGTGTTAGTTGATGTTCCGCTGATAAAATTACAATTCTTCGGCAATTCGGCGATTGCAAACAAAAAATCCCTTCGACACTGCCGAAGGGATTTCCATATTCTGATTCTCTTTGAGCGAATTACAGGTCAAACTTGATTCCCTGTGCCAATGGCAATGAATCAGAGTAGTTGATGGTGTTTGTCTGACGACGCATGTATACTTTCCAGGCATCCGATCCTGACTCACGTCCACCTCCGGTTTCTTTTTCACCACCGAAAGCACCACCGATCTCAGCTCCTGAAGTACCGATATTTACGTTCGCGATACCACAATCTGAACCAGCTTGTGATAAGAACGCTTCCGCTTCTTTTAGGTTTGTGGTCATGATGGCAGAAGAGAGTCCCTGAGGAACACCATTTTGAATTGCGATAGCGTTCTCAACGCCTCCCGAGTATTTCAACAAGTACAATACCGGAGCAAATGTTTCGTGCTGAACAATCTTGAAGTGGTTTTCAGCTTCTGCGATAGCCGGTTTCACGTAACAGCCGCTTTCGTATCCTTCTCCTGAAAGTACACCACCCTCAACGATGATTTTACCTCCTTCGGCAACTACTTGCTTCAGTGCGTTTTCGTATGCCGCTACAGCGTCTTTATCGATAAGCGGACCAACGTGATTGTTCTGATCCAAAGGATTACCAATACGTAACTGTCCGTATGCCTTAACGATAGCGTCTTTTACCTTATCGTAGATAGAATCGTGGATGATCAAACGACGAGTAGAAGTACAACGTTGTCCAGCTGTTCCTACTGCACCGAATACAGCTCCGGGAACAACCATTTTCAAGTCTGCACTTTCTGTAATGATAATGGCGTTGTTACCACCCAATTCCAATAAGTGACGACCCAAACGGCGACCAACTGCCTCACCGACAGCTTTACCCATACGTGTAGAACCTGTTGCGGAAACCAAAGGTACGCGTGTGTCGTTTGACATCAATACACCAAGATCAGCACCACCGATCAACAAACATGAGACTCCTTCCGGAACATCGTTTGCTTCAAATACTTCCTGTGTGATTTTTTGACAAGCAATCGCAGTCAACGGAGTCTTTTCAGACGGTTTCCAAACACAAACGTCCCCACATACCCAAGCCAATGCTGTATTCCAGTTCCAAACTGCAACCGGGAAGTTGAATGCAGAAATAATTCCTACAATTCCAATTGGGTGGTATTGCTCGTACATGCGGTGTCCCGGGCGTTCAGAGTGCATGGTCAAACCATACAACTGACGTGAAAGACCTACTGCGAAATCACAAATATCAATCATCTCCTGAACCTCGCCCAAACCTTCCTGAAGCGATTTCCCCATTTCGTAAGAAACCAATTCTCCAAGCGGCTGTTTGTATTCGCGGATTTTTTCAGCTAGTTGACGAACGATCTCTCCACGTTTCGGTGCAGGAATCATTCTCCATGTTTTGTAAGCCTCCTGTGCTTTCAAAATGATCGCTTCGTACTCAGCCTCTGTTGCAGCAGTTACCGAAGCAATCAACTGACCATCGGCTGGAGAGTAAGAGTCAATTTTAGTTCCTCGGGTGTTGAACCAGTGACCTCCGGTTGATGCACCGCGGTTAACTGCTTCAATTCCTAGTTGTTGTAACACCTCCTGAATGGCTGTGCTCGTAGTTGTTTCAGACATTTTTTACAATTTGTGTTGCAAAATTACAGAAAAAAAACACCGTCCAAAAGCTTTAGACTGAAATGCTTAGTTTGTTTACCAAACGTTAACGTTAGATGGAAGGGAAAATTGAAAATGGAGAATTTAAAAGAAGGTCATCTGTCGGAATCGCTATGCCGATGACGCTTCAATTATCAATTTTACATGTTCACTTAGATTACCCCTTTCGCTTTCAGTTCCAGATACTTGTTGATCGTGTTAATCGAAAGGTCTTCCGGTTTAGTGAGAATGGACTGAATTCCCATTTGTTTCAACTCGCGGGTAATTCCCCATTTCACGTTTCCAACTTTTTCGGCAACGGTAGACTGAATCAAATCTTTCATTCCGGTTACCGGCTGTTGGGAAAGTAATTCCAGTTCGTTGTTCTGGAAGAAGATTACCACAAGTACGTGCCGTTTATTCAGGCGTTGTAACATCGGAAGTGCGCGTCGCATTGCAAATTCACTTTCGAAATTGGTGAAAAGCAACAGTAACGAGCGTGTTTTGATTTGGGAACGAATGGTCTGATACAGTAACTCGAAGTTACTTTCCTTAAAGTGTGTACGCTGATTGTACAACGCTTCAATGATTCTTCGCAATTGTCCGCCGGATTTGTCTGCTGGAATAATGGTTCCGATTTTGTCCGAGAAGGTCATCAATCCGGCACGGTCTCCTTTGCGCAAAGCAATGTTGGAGAAGACGAGGGAAGAGTTGATGGCGTAATCGAGCATACTCATTCCTTCAAAGGCCAACTGCATTGGTCGACTTTTGTCAATGAGGCAGTATACCGGTTGTGATTTTTCGTCCTGATACTGGTTCACCATCAATTCGTTCTTTCGACTGGTCGCTTTCCAGTTGATGGTCCGGATTTCGTCACCCTGAACGTAACTTTTGATTTGCTCAAATTCGCTGGTTGTTCCCAGGCGACGAACTTTCTTGATTCCCTGCGACTGTGTTTGTTGGTTGAAGACTTTCAACTCGTATTGCTTCATCTGTAAAACGGATGGGTAGACTGACGTTGATTCTTCGGTTGCAAGCACGATACGTCGTTGAGCCAGAAAAAGCGGTGAACGAAGAAACACAACTGTTGGGCGGAACTGAAATATTCCGCGTTCTTTCGGTGTGAAATCGTAAGAGAATGAACGTTTGCTTCGCGGCAATAATACTGTTTTCCAAGCTTTACCGCGCATTTGCATCTCAACCGGATAACCTTCGTAAATGGTTACGGTAAGCGGTTGAATGGTTTGATTGATAATCTGAACATCGACGTGATTCGGATCACCAAGATTCATGCGTTCATCGAACTTGCGTTGGTAACTGATCGGTTCTTTCATTCCGAAAACCAACAACAAATCCAAAAGTGTAGCTCCAAGCGCAACGAGCAGGATCAACTTCCCGATAAAGTAGATCTGTGGTACAAAATGAGATGCACCGATTACCACGATTCCTGCCGCGAGTACGAGGAAGAAGAAACGGGTCAAATGCAGATTGCGCAGTGCTTTCATGATTATCTTGGAACTTCGATTGTCTGAACGATTTCGCGGATCACGTCTTCTACAGGAACACCTTCCATGTCAGCTTCCGGTGTTAGGATCAAACGGTGATTCAACACATGAACAGCCACGAATTGAATATCGTCCGGTGTCACGAAATCTCTTCCACGAATTGCCGCAAACGCCTTAGCTGCTTTTACAATCGAAAGGGAGGCCCGTGGAGAACCACCAAGGTACAATTTCACGTGGTTACGTGTCTTGTGGACGATGTTTGCGACGTAATTGATCAGGCGATCTTCGATCACAACCTGCTCAACAATTTTTTGAGCTTTTCTTAGTTCATCGGCAGTAAATACAGGAACAATTTCTTCCAGATCCGGAGCCTTTGTTTGCGCTTTATACCTGTTCAGGATGCTCATTTCTTCCTCAAGAGTAGGGTAGTCCATCTTGATTTTGAACAAGAAACGGTCAAGCTGAGCTTCCGGAAGATTATATGTTCCTTCCTGTTCGACCGGGTTTTGTGTGGCAACAACAAGGAATGGATAGCCCATTTCATAACGGTTCCCATCGTAGGTAATCTGGCGTTCTTCCATTACCTCGAACAAAGCTGCCTGCGTTTTAGCAGGTGCACGATTGATCTCATCGATCAGAACGATATTCGAGAAAACCGGACCTTTTTTGAAGGTGAACTCGCTGTTTTTCATGTTGAAGATTGATGTACCGATTACATCCGATGGCATCAAATCCGGTGTAAACTGAATACGCGAAAAGTCCACTTTCAATACTTTCGCCAATCCTTTCGAAGAAAGTGTTTTTGCGACTCCCGGTACACCTTCCAGAAGGATGTGGCCATTGGAGAAAATTCCTGCAAGCAATAACTCAATCATTTCGGACTGGCCGATGATGTATTTTCTCAACTCCTCACGAACACGGTTAACCTGATTGGCAACCCAAAGCAATTCACTTTGATCACGTTGCTGAAAACCACTATTGCTCATAGCTGAAGGGGTTGTTGGAGTAGTCTCCTGATTCTCTGATGAATTGGAATCGCTCGGCATGTAAGCTGAGTGGTCGTTATTTTCTTCGTTGTTCATCATAATTCTTCGTTTTAACTGTATTCTTTCGGAAACGCCTTAATCTGTTATGTGCTTTTCCTTTTTCAAGTGTTCTATTAATTGTTTCAATGCGCTCATTCCACGTTTGGAGAGCAAGGTATGATTAATGTAGACTGGTTTTCCATTTTCGGTTGCAAATTCTGTTCTGCCTTTTTGTACCGTAATGTGCATGTGTTCAGATAGGTCAAGGGTTGTTTTTCCAAATAGGAATCCGTGAACAATCAATTGATTTTCTTTCACTACGGCAACGGGTTTGGAAATAATTCTTGAGGCAATGAAAATGAGGAATGCTCCCGCAATCGCAAGCACGATTCCCAGTCCACCACCTTGGGTCAACAATTGCAACCCGCGCACCAGAACCATCATTGCGATGATCAGCGCCAAACCACCAATTGCCAATGATTTGTGGATTTCAATGATCTGACCTGTAACGAGGTATTTCTTGTGTCCTTTTACAGCGCCTGTTTCGCGATAGAATTCTGTAATGAGCTTGTTTACATGACCCAAATGACCTTCCGTGACGTTGTTCTTTCTCGGATCTAATCCGTTCACTATTTCATGCACCTTTTCCGCAGGGTAACCTGTGCGTTCGATCAGTCGTTTTACCTGTTCTTCGCGACTTTCTTTTCGGGTCAGGTCAACATAGAAATGTCGGTGAACCGAGAAGTAGAAATTCTTGCGCATTACCTGAAGCACACCGATATTTGAGCGTTTTGATAAGTAGATACTACTAAGAGTTTCCACGAAGGCAATGGACATGTTTCGTTTCTGTGCAATACCCGGCAATACGTTTTCACGACGTTTTGAACGGAACAGGGCATACAACAGAATGGTAATGATTGCCAGAAGGAATGCAAGACGCAAGTATTCTGATTCCATGATGAATCGTAGGTAAGAAGTATCTTCTTTTTCCTTATCGCCTTCGTTCAAATCGGAAATATACTCTTCCTCGGGATCAACAGTTGCGTAATTGAGAACAACCACCGGCTCCTTTGGAATATATTTCAGGATTTGTTTCACATGAACGAATCCATTCGGACTAACGGTTTGGTAGTTTTTGAATAGTGTCGGATTTGCGTGAAAGTGAATTTTTCCTTCCCCTTTTTTCTGGTAAAATGCGGTTGGCATGTTCACGCTGAACAGGTAAGCCCGGTAAGTAGAATCTTTGATGCTTTTCGGATTGAACATGAACCAGTTGTGCATCAGGGTATCTTGTTCGTATACCCGATTAAAGCGCAACGAAGTATCGCCCACCCATTGGAAAAATGCCTTATTGTAGTCCCAGTAGAAGCCGTCGTTTTCGAAGAACTTTGAGTAAATATTTACACTGATCAGTTCCGAAGAAACAAACAGGTTTGCACCTTTATTGACACGCTTTTCAAGGTCTTCGTACTGGTGATCGCTCAGCTGGAAATGTTTACCAACAAACAGGAAAGTCGCATTGTCCAGGTCTTTAATTTTCTTTAACGATTCATGTTCTTCCACAACGTAGAACGAATCCTTTGTGTGTGCTTGTATCAACGATTTCAGTACGGCAAGATCCTGAGGGTTTTTTGAACGGAAGTCATACTCCGTCGACCAATCGTTGTACACAACCGCATTCGACCCTGTAGCCGACGAATCGGATTCCATCCACCACAGCAAAGCGCCCAGCAGAATGATCGCGCCCAAAAAGTATATGATAAATTTCTTATTCATCAGAGCGCTTCCAGGTTTTTATACGCTCTCTCCAATTCGGGCTGCATGCTGGAGTATGCGTCATTATCAATGTTGTAGTCACCGTACCAAACGACATCATAATAACCTACGATGCGTTCAAACGAATCCAAACCGTTTTTGCCTTGCATTTCAATGATGTAATGCATGTTGGTTTTCTCTTTTTTCCAGTAAACCAACCTTCTGCTCATCAACTCCTTCATAGCAAAGAGGAAGTAAATCCGAACACATTCTTTATAGTTTTCCTGACGAATGGCTTCTTCAAGACGTAATTCCAATTCGGTTTTCGAAATGGTTTCAGGGTTCATGTCTTCCTGCAATGGCTCAAAAGGAATGGATTTTTCTTTTGGCTGATAGTTTTTGATAATCAGGTAGATCACGTAGACTGCCAATAGAATCAATACGATAATTCCAAGTGTTTTCCAGAAATCGCCCGTTCCCATATTTACGTCGAGATCCGGTGCATCCAGATCCGGGCCATCGGATTCCGGAAAATCTATTGGTTCTGAAGGAACGACATTCGGATCACGTTCGATTGTTCCGGAACCGTTCTTTCCACCGGGATTTCTGGGAACATTCTTTCCACTTTGCAATTGTCGTTGTGAAATCGGAGTTCCGGAATACGATTTGATCGGAGAGGAACCACTTGAATTGTAACCATTTCCGGAACCACTGCCGTACTGGCTCTGATCCATCGCTGCAGGGCTTCCGTATTTCCCGCCTTTTGGACCCTGGTATTTTTCCGAGGGTTGGTAACTGATCGTTTTTCGTATCCCATCCCAGTTTTTCTGAACAGGAGATTTCTTCCCCTTCTGAGCAAACGTTCCGAAAGCGATTAGTACAGCGACAATATGTAACAGAACCTTATTCAAAATCTACAGCGGTTTCCTGATTACGCTTACGTTTACCGAATTTCGTAAACTCTTCTTTCAATCCGTAACTGGTTTCCTTTTCTCGTGAGGAATAGTAACAAAACCCAATCATAGTAATAAATAGCGGCATCGTAATGAAGATGAACAGGATGTAAACGATTTGCCTGGTTACATTCCCCGGAAAGACGAAATCATGTGTATAATAACGCGATACGTTCGATACAAACTTGGCAAGGATATCCAGTAAATCCGGCATCATCGGGCCATCCGTAAATGGTTCCAGGTGAAAGCTGAAGACAAAAGCTATGGGCTGGGCAAACAGGAAGATCATTACGGAAAAGAGTCCGAGCGTAGTCAGCATCGTTCCGTAAGATTTCGTGCTGAATGAAAATCCCTGTCCGAAGTTTGTCCAGAATCCTTCCTCACCAAGTGGGGCGCTGACAGAAAGCTGTAAGAACAATGGTACTACGAACAACAAGAGGAAGCACCAGTACCAGGGAACGAGGAACAAACAACAAAAGACCAGGAAACACATCGCCCAGGTTTGAGGTAATTTCCGGTAGTTGAAACCTGCAACCTTACCCAATTTGAACGGCTCCTCCTGATGTCTGAAATGGTAACAGGTGGTGTTGATTAATTGTGTTGCTACGATTGTCCAGCCAAGTACTGCAATCCAGTCGGAATTATACTTGAGGTCCGTCCCCATAATAACATTCAGCTGAACGGCCCAGTCGTACGTGTGTTGTGCCGTTAAATCGCCGTAGCGGATACTATCCTGGAACAGCAATAATGCAATAATAATTGGTCCGGATAGTACAATGTTCGACCAGAATATTTTTCCAAAATGAACCCTGTAAAACGAAAACGAATCCGAGAAAACTTGTCCGAAGGTACGAATGCGATTCAGGTTGAATACATTGGTATAGTTCTTAACAGCAAAGTCTTGTTCGTGCACCAATTCCGGATATTTTCTGGCTACTACCTGCGGGTAAATTACGTAGTAGAAAATGATGATGCTGAACGAGAATAAAATGATTCCCCATTTCGACCACTCCGGGAGAATATTGTAGTTGTGGGTTACATAACTTTCCAGGAATCCCGCAATTGTCAGGAACACGATCAAACTCATCATGATCTTGAGTCCGCTTTTAGCCGCGATCTGCAAGCTTTGTAAACGTGAGTAAGATCCCGGAAAGAGAATTCCGTTCCCCATTGTAAATCCTGCTCCGGCTGCTATAACAATAGAGCTGATTTCAAATGCACCATGAATCCAGATTCCCAGGAACGACGTGAGCAAAACTCCTTTTGTTTGGAAAAATGCCTGAAACGAACCAAGCATTACAGAGTTGCTCATTAACAGAATGTGAGTTCCGATTGTCAGTGTAATCCCGAAGATGAAACAGAGGAAAGCAACCTTAATATTGTTCAGTGTAATTTCAAAGAACATGGCCAGTTGAGATGCACTTTCATAGACGTTCAATGGTTCACCGTTATTGATGTTTTCAATCGTTTGATCGACGTAATAAGACCCAACTATATTCCGAAGGAAATCCGGATTATTTAATGTTGAAACGGCACCAAGTGCAGTCCAGAATAACGCAACAATCAGCGCAAACAACAGGTTTTTACGTGCTCTGTAAATTTCGAGTGGAATGGATATCCGCCAAACATTGAAGATCTTCTTAAGTCCTTCGCTTTTCTGTTTGTGAACCAGGTTATGAATTCCTTGTGCCAGCTGATTGAGGTAAACCCGAACGGTACGTTTCCCATAGAACGTTTGGGCATAGCTCAGATCGTCCGTAATGTCAGAGTACAAATCCGAGATTTCTTCCGGATCGGCATCATCATTGGCGGCCAGTTGCTGAAAGCGTTTCCACTTCGCTTTGTTTTGTTCTATGAAGGAGGTTTCTTTCATGGGAGAGCTAAAAATAGTTGTTTTTTTCAACGCGTGGAATATTGCTATTTATTTCTTCCGGAATGAACGTTAACAAAATACAATTGGCACTGAACGTCATGTTTTTCAGTCTCTTCACTAAATCCTTCGTTCAAAAAAATATTTTTTACTCACTAAAACGATTTTTTAATCAGTTAACATCTTGAAATTGTGTTCGTTAGTCAATTATATGCGTGCGCAATATGTTAAAAAAATTCGTTGTTTTTGTAAAAAGTTTTAGTTTTTGAACAATTGAATGAAATATTCATATATTTGTAACGCCTCTGGCAATGCTATTTAACTATTAATCAATGAGAATACTGCTAATTACCCTACTAGCAATCTCTGTCGTTCCTACTCCTGCTAACGCTCAAAGCATTACCCCAAAGCTTTCAGTAACAGAGAACACAGAGTCATCGATGAACTACCACTATGAGTTCAGGATCGATGAGGTACTTACACTTGCTGATGCAAAAGAAGTTACCGACCATATTCGAACAGTCTTTAATGTCGCTTCGGAACCCTTTAAACACTATCCGACTTTCATTGAAGAAGAATCCATTTTTCGTTTTGACTCGCATGTCCTTGTACCACAGGAAGAGTTTGCATCCATTATGCACTCTCTTGGATACGAGGTATTGAACTTTAGTGGAGTTACCTTATCCGAATAACCATGAAACACGTACTACTTCTTATAATGACCGGACTGAGTTTCTTCGGTTCGGCGCAGATGTGCGGCTCGCCCGCTAATGGGGGAACGCTGGTTCCTACCACAACATCGCAGAATACTGCTGTTTTTAATGTCAATACCTACTTTACAGTTCATTGTCAGGCTGGGTGCGAATACACTTTTTCTACCTGTGGTTTGAACGGTGGAACGAATACCGTATTGCGTGTTTACGATAATGCTACCGGGAGTGCAGTGCAATTGTTGAGTGCCAATGATAATGCGGGTTGCGGTAACGGAGAAACAATGACTTTCCTCGTAAATACGACCGCAGACTACGTTGTGCATGTCGCACGCTACGGGAATATCCTGAACACGTGTTCAGCACTGTCGACGAATACCCAATTGTCGTATTACCTGAATTGTAGTTTCACGGATAACGAATGTTACGGTGCTACACAAATTTGTAATGACAACACCTTTTCAGCGAATACTGCCTCTCCCGGATCTTACCAGGAGTTGAATGCCAGCAATCAGGGATGTTTGTCGGGTGGTGAGCACCAGAGCTATTGGTACTATTTCCAACCGGTGATGAACGGAACCATTGAGTTTACAATTGACACGAGTTCGGATTACGATTTCGCATTGTGGGCGACTGGTAATTGTGGAGCGCTTGGAGCTCCTGTACGTTGTTCGTTTGCTTCTCCAACAGGAGATACCGGACTTGGCAATGCGGCTGTGGATAACACGGAGGGTGCGGGCGGTGATAAATGGGTTGCGCCACTGAATGTTGTAGCCGGACAAACTTATCTGTTACTAATTGATAATTTCTCTGCGAATAATGCGCCGTATACGATTGACTGGACGTTCTCGAATCCGGGATTGCTGAATTGTAATCCGGTAATTCTTCCGGTGGAAATCTATGGGTTCAATGTGGAGAAAATGACTTTATTCAATCAGGTTACATGGATCACTGAAAGCGAAAGTATGGTTGATCATTATGAAATTGATTGGTCGGTTAACCCTGAACAGGATAACTGGAAAACAGTTTATACCGCTCCGGCTTCAGGAAACCTGAATATGAAAATATACGGTTTTGAACATTACGGTTTCAGAAACCAGAGCTTGAATTACTACCGCCTTGTGCGTGTGGACAATAACGGAGCGCGTGTTCCGTACCCTGAAATTAGGGTAGTTGATAATAGCTCGTCAGCTGCAAAGATTGTAAAAGTGCTGAATACACTGGGCCAGGAAGTTTCTCCCGAAACGAAAGGAACAGTTATTTACGTGTACGAAGACGGAACAATTGAACGGATGTTCAATCGTTAGTCGAAGTTAGTAGTAGTAGTTAGTTAGGTACAGAAAGTCGTCCGCTGCGGTGGACGACTTTTTATGTTTATGGACGGAATATTCAATACTGTTTTGATCATAAAAAAGGGCGGAAGATCTTCCGCCCGCTATTGCCTTAGTCTTACGGAATGTTTATCTCTGACCACCTTTCTTGTGCATGTATGAGAGTTTACCGATACGTACATAGAATCCTTTTTCGTGGTTTTCTGTTTCCTTTTGTAGCTTGAAATCGACGGTAGTATTGAGCTTGTTGGAAATTGTTGTGGTAATTGGCTCAATAGGATTTGTCATTCCCTGCCAGGCCACGTAATTTCCATCGTTATGCGCAGTGCTTTCGTGAAGTTCCGGGTGTTCGGTAACGTGGTTGTGAGCCAACGGTTGGTGTTCCGGTAATTCCGGTAACAACGCTCCGTTGCTGTTTGTTTTCGGAGACGGAGTTGGTTCATGAGCAACGTCGATGATTGGATTGAACGGTTGCTGTTTGTCGTTGTTATTTCGATTGTTTTTCTGATCCTTCGCGAAAACTGCCTTCCCGTTAAATTCCTGAGGTGTAACACGGTTTGCGGAATCTCCGTTTAGCGGAACTTCGGTAGTTGGTTTTTTCCAGGCAAACTGATCCAATTGTGGTGCAGTAATATCGATGTGATTACCTGAGTTACGTAATCCCAGACCAATCAGAAGGACTACAGAGGCTGCCGCAGCCGAACCTACCAACCACAGTGGGATAATTCGTGATTGCTGTTTCAGGTCAGCTTTATTCGGGTAGTTAACCGCAGATGGAACTGCAACTGTTTGTTGGTACAAACGTTGTTCAATGGCATAAGTGGGGTGCTCAAGGATCCATTCGTTCAAACGTTCTTTCTGCTCGACAGTCAACAACCCTTCTACTTCAGCGATGAGGTAGTATTGGATCGTTTCTGCTGAAACGGCGCCAAGGTCATCGCTTTTTTTCAGCAATTGTTTCTCGGTAAAACCGAGCAATTCATTGTCGGCTTCAAGAACAGGCAAAGCTTCATCCTCCAGTTGCAGGTCAGGATTTGCTTCCAAAAAGGCAACAAAAGCAGCTTCGACCTCCCGAGTGAGGTTCCCTTCGAGGAAGTCGAGGTAAAACTCTTCGTAATTCTCTCTTGTTATCATGCTACCAGTTCTGTACTTTTCAAATAATTTTTCAGTGCTTGTCGGGCTCTGAAAATGTAAACCTTCACCTGAGCCTCGCTGAGTTTCGTAATATCGGCGATCTCGTCGTAAGAATATCCCTCGTAATCGCGCAGCATAATCACTGTCTTTTGAATCTCGGGCAATCTGTCAATAGCCGTATTTAGTACTTCTTTGATATCGAAGCTTTCAACAGGCTTGGTACTCAACACAACGTTTGCCGAATCAAAATCGGCAGACTTTTTCTCTTTCTTGATCAGATCGATCATCGTATGGTACGCTGTGGTGAACAAATAGGATTTGGCTTTTTCGAGTGCAATCTCACTATGTTTCTCCCAGACCTTCGCATACGTTTCCTGAACTACATCTTCCGCAAGCATACGATTTTTCAAGTGCTTCAACACGAATCGAAAAATCGAATCGGCATGTAAATCAACACTTTTGTTGTACTCTTGCGTAGTCATGTTTTCAGGTAACTTGTCGGTAAGACCATTTCGAAGGAATAAAGTTACAGCGAAACGGTATTTTTTTTGAAATTATTTTTTGTTCGCTGAAAATCAGCACATAGATTTCTATTTTAGTCGGTAAATACAACTCCCATGAAACGATTTTTACTTGCCTTTGCATTGGTGCTGAATTGTGCATTTTTTCAGCTTCTGGCAGACTCTCCGCTCACTTCAACGGATTTTTCCGTAGCGTATAAGAACGAATCTATCGTTAAGAAAGCTCAGGCGGCTAAAGGAATTCTGAACACAAAACTGATGAAGTATTTAATAGGAAATGGTCCGATTGCTGTGAAAGTTGCAGTTATTAATACTTTGAGCTGGGACATGAACGGTAAGAATAATGCCGCCATCTTCCTGGAGTACCTGGTCAAAACGAAGAAGTATTCAGGTGAAGATGATGTGCTGGCACGAGCAAGTGGTGATGAGATTCTTTGTTTGGCCTACCTGAAAGCACTGGATAATTACTTCGATGTGGCACAGGCGGCCGAATGGTCAGCAGCTGCTGTTAAGAAGAATCCATCAAGTTATACGTTCAACATCATTAACGGATTGATTCAGGCACAGTTGAATTTTGATATAGACTGGTGTGCGGTTTACAAAAACACGGATGATGTTCGTCAGAATACCGGTTTGAGTAAAGACATGAACGAGGAAGCTATTCGCATCATTTTTGAGTATATGGATTTATATGCTCCGTATTGCGAGGAAAGTAAGTGATTTACGATAGGTAGAAGTATAGGTTCGTGATGCATTGCGGGCCTATTTTGTTTTGAAAGGAATGTTGTTCAGACGCTTTCAATTACCTCATAAAGGTCATCCTTAATATCAAGGCTCATTTTTTTTCGCAAACGTGAGCGTAATACGTTTACAGATTCAGTAGTGATGTTTCGCATTGTTGCGATGTCTTTGGAAGACAGTTTCAGCTTCACCAACACACACAATTCAATTTCGTTCTGGGTGAGTGTCGGGTATTTCTGTTGAAGACGTTCCAGAAATTGCTGATTGATTTCATTTACGTTGTTCTGGAAGTTCATGAGACTACCATCCACTGCCTGAAAAGATTTTACGTAGCTGATCAACTCATTCAAATCCGTCTTTTTTACTTCGTCCTTCTTTCTCAACGCCTGAAGACGAATGGCCAGATCACTTGCAAACTCATGTTTCTTGGTAATGTTTACAGCGAACGTAAGAAGATCTTTGTTTTTGAAGTCGAGTTCCATTTGTAATCGCTCACGTTCAGATTGTTCAACCTTTAGTTTTTCTTCATTCAAATCGTGTTCGGCGATCGAGAGACTATGCTTGTCGCGTTGAATTTTGCGATATACGATAAAGAAAATGATTAGAGAAAGGACAACCAATGCCGCGATTCCGATAGTTAACCACAATTTTTTTTGAGCAAGTTCCTTTTCGGCTTCCTGTGCCTTCTGTTGCAAGGCTCGATCCAGTTCAATCTGATTGTTCTGAAACCGAACAAATTCATTCAGTTGAGAATTGAAATCGCTCCCGGAAAGTGAATTGAGGAAAGCTTCTTTTAAACGTAGTGTTTCCTTAACCTTTGTCAAATTTCCGGTTGCGTTGTAATATTCCGTGATTAAATCGTAATATTCCAGACGTTTGGTTTTGTTTTCAATTTCCGTATCTGTTAGTTCACTGAGGTAATGAAAAGCCCGATCCTTTGATCCGTAGGTTAGCTCCAGGTGTGCAAGCGTGAGGACCACGTCCGCCTTTACGTGCCTGTCAACAGGATAAATGATTGTTTGGTTAGTAACAGCGTAAGCTTGTTTACACAATCGTATTGCTTCCTGTGGGTTATTTTTCTTTTCTTCTACCTCTCCCAAATTTCTGAGTACCACAGGATACAGAACACTATTTACTAATGGTTCTTTATGAGCATGATAGTAATCGAGTGCTTTTTTGTAATAACTCTTTGCTTTATCGTAGTCACCCAGAACGAAGTAACAGTAACCCCAATTATTCAGACAATGGAGCATTTGTGGTTCGCCGTTTTTAAGATGGGCGTATCCGTAGGCAATTTTGTAATACTTTGTTGCTTGCTGAATATTGTGAAGTTTTGAATAACTACGCGCAATACCTTCGTGCATGTAGTAACGGCCAATGGAATCATTTGGATCATATATTTTAAGCGATTTTTTTGCATAGGTTATGGACATTTCGTAAGCCCCCAGGTTTCCTAGTGCATCCGAAAGAAAACGCAACACCATGGCACTATCCCGTCGGGTTAAATTCTCTTCCCGGCAAAGTTGCATACATTCATCAAGAACCTTGAAGTCGGTTGCGTAATAAGCGTCGATTGCAATTAACCTCCATTTCCCTTCGATTCTCAAGTGATCCAAATGCTTAGCTTCTGCAATGGCAATTGCTTCTCTCAATCTTTTTTTAGAGATATTGGTATCACGGAAAATTTCAGTATTTCCTGCATCATAGACTTTTCGAATGCGTTCTTCAACACTTTGACTATAGGAAGTAGTTGAAAAGAGGAGAAAGAATACCAGAAAGAAGCGAATCATATGGGAAGTTGTAGCACAGAAATTTATATCAACTAAAAATACACATTCTGTTGAATTTTTCAACGGTTTTGATTGAGTGGTGCGACCAGTTGATTGTTCCTGATATTTCTACAGCAATATCATCTAATAATTAGTTCGGGTATGGTTGTATCAATTCATTTCGTAGATTTAGTTAAAACAACGACTATGAAAAAGTTACTACTTGTGTTATCGTTTCTGCCTATCGGAATTTCCTATGGACAATGTAACGATAAAGTGATGGAAGCCTTTGGCGGAACATCTTCTATTTCACTTTACAATACGTATATTACGATTGGAGCAATAGCGGACGGTTACATTGCGGAAACGTATGATGCCGAGCGTGTTCAGGGTTTGATGGAAGAGCAAATTTCGATGTATGATGTGATTCTGGAGCAATTGAATGCTGTGAAAAAGGAATCCAAAAGCGGTCTTTCCGAAGGCGATAAGGAATACCTGGATGAGATTATTGAATGCTGGAGCACACTTAGGAATGAGGCTAAAGGATTGAAGGAATATGCCGAAGGGTTAGAAGAGGGAAATGACTTGTACAATACCAGTCGCGATGCTGCCTGGGCAATGATTGAGGAAATCATGGGTTTAAATGAAGAAGAGTAATACCTGTAGGTCACAGTGCATTGTGGACCTACAGTGTGAGCAATAAAAAAGGGCCGATGATCATCGGCCCTTTCTATTTGGAGTTGTTTTCTTAAAACTCAAATGTTTCCATGAACTTCGTTGTGAAGTTTCCTTCACGGAATGCAGGATCATCCATCAATTTCTGGTGGAACGGAATCGTTGTTTTGATTCCCTCGATGATGTACTCATCAAGCGCGCGTTTCATCTTAAGAATCGCTTCCTCACGTGTTTGAGCAACTACGATCAGTTTCCCGATCATAGAGTCGTAGTTCGGTGGGATAACGTATCCTGCGTAAGCGTGTGTATCGATACGAACTCCGTGTCCTCCCGGGCTGTGGTAGCTGATGATTTTCCCTGGTGAAGGGCGGAAATCGTTGAACGGATCTTCTGCGTTGATACGACACTGAATTGCATGAAGGTGCGGAATGTAATTCTTTCCTGAGATTTTCTCTCCGGCAGCGATCTTGATCTGTTCTTTGATCAAATCGTAATCGATTACTTCCTCAGTGATGGTATGCTCTACCTGGATACGTGTGTTCATTTCCATGAAGTAGAAATCACGGTTTTTGTCAACCAGGAATTCCACAGTTCCGACACCTTCGTAGTTTACGGCTTTAGCAGCTTTAATAGCCGCCTCACCCATGCGCTCACGAAGTTCGTCTGTCATGAATGGAGAAGGAGTTTCTTCAACCAGCTTCTGGTGACGACGTTGAATGGAACAATCACGTTCCGAAAGGTGACATGCGTTACCGTATTGGTCGCCTGCAATCTGGATTTCGATATGACGTGGCTCTTCGATGAATTTCTCCATATAGATTCCGTCGTTACCGAATGCAGCACCGGCTTCCTGACGAGCAGAATCCCAGTTTGCTTCCAGATCCTCTTCTTTCCAAACGATGCGCATTCCTTTACCACCACCACCGGCAGTAGCTTTCAGAATGATCGGGTATTTGATCTCAAGGGCAGTTTTGCGAGCGTCTTCAAGGTCAGCAAGCAAACCTTTTGAACCTGGGATACAAGGCACTCCTGCAGCAATCATTGTTGCTTTTGCAGTTGCTTTATCTCCCATTCCCGCAATTTGCTCAGGTAAAGCACCAATGAATTTGATGCCGTGTTCCTGACAAACACGAGAGAATTTTTCGTTTTCAGATAAGAAACCGTATCCCGGGTGAATCGCGTCAGCGTTCGTAATTTCTGCGGCTGCAATGATGTTTGGAATAGACAAGTATGACTTTCCGCTAACTGCAGGACCGATACAAACTGCTTCATCAGCAAAACGTACCGGAAGGCTATCTTTATCTGCTGTAGAATATACAGCAACCGTTTTGATTCCCATTTCTTTACACGTACGAATTACGCGAAGGGCAATCTCACCACGGTTGGCAATGAGTATTTTTTTAAACATAAGGAGTTCTTTCGTTCAAACTTTTTCCTCCCGAATGGCCGGGAACGGATTACTAAGCTGGTTCAACCAGGAACAATGGCTGATCGTATTCTACCGGAGACGCATCGTCAACCAATACTTTTACGATCTTACCTGAAACCTCAGATTCGATTTCGTTGAACAATTTCATTGCCTCAATGATACAAACAGTATCACCTTTAGAAACTGTTTGTCCTACAGCAACGAATGGTTCTTTATCCGGACCTGAAGAACGGTAGAATGTTCCAATCATCGGTGACTTAACAGTAATCAAGTTTGAAGCAGTTTCAGCAGCTGGTGCACTTGGAGCAGCCGGAGCCGGTGCAGCGGCAACAGGAGCCGGAGCAGCAACCGCAACAGGAGCGGCAGCAACAGGGGCAGTTGCCTGAACAATGATAGGAGCATCCGTTTTCTTGGACTCAGCCTTAATCGTGATCTTGAAATCTTTTTGTTCGATTTCTACTTCTGTAACGCCTGATTTAGAAACGAACTTAATCAGATCCTGAATTTCATTTAGATTCATACTTTTTGATTTTCAAGGTTTGTTTTTCGATTTATGAATTATAAGCCCAGGTGAGGTAAACTGCACCCCATGTAAATCCACCTCCAAAGGCGGAAAGGATGAGCTTGTCTCCTTTCTTTAATTGGTTTTCCCAATCCCATAAACAAAGCGGTAGTGTACCCGCAGTAGTATTTCCGTAACGTTGTATGTTCACCATTACTTTTTCCTTCGGGAGACCCATACGATCTGCCGTAGCATCAATGATACGAAGGTTTGCCTGATGTGGAACCAACCAATCTACATCATCAGATGACAGGTTGTTTCGCTCCATAATTTCAGCAGAGACCTCAGCCATGTTTGTAACAGCGAATTTGAATACTTGCTTTCCTTCTTGCTTTACGTAATGGAGGCGTTGCTCAACCGTTTCGTGTGTTGGCGGGTTTAATGAACCACCTGCCGGTTGCAACAAATACTGACGACCGGAACCATCGCTGCGAAGAATCGCATCCTGAACACCGTAACCTTCTGTATTTGGCTCAAGCAAAACTGCTCCACCACCGTCACCGAAGATGACACATGTTGTTCTGTCTTCGTAATCGAGAATCGCGCTCATTTTATCAACGCCAATAACGATTATTTTTTTGTATTTACCGGTTTCAATGAATGAAGCTCCGGTTGAAAGCCCGTAGATGAACCCGGAACATGCTGCAATAAGGTCATAACCCCATGCGTTTTTCATTCCGACTTTATCACAGACTACGTTTGCTGTACTAGGGAAGGGGTAATCCGGAGTTACTGTAGCAACGATAACCAATTCGATATCCATCGGATCGGTATTCGTTTTTTTCAGTAGTCCTTCAACTGCAGCAGCAGCAATATCAGAGCTAGCGCCTTCGCGAAGTATTCTGCGTTCCTTGATTCCTGTTCGGGTTGTAATCCATTCATCCGATGTATCTATGATTTTCGCCAGATCATCGTTGGTTACCACTTCTTCAGGCAGGTAGCCACAAACACCCGTGATTGCTGCTGTAATTTTGCTCATTTTACTGATTAAATGCTTCGTTAATTTGCTTGGCCAGCTGTGATTTCGCTACCTCGTAAGAGTGTTTAAGCATACTTTTCACAGCAATGTCGTTTGAAATTCCGTGACCAATGATCACGTTCCCCATCACTCCAAGAATTGGAGTTCCACCGTACGATTCGTAGTTGAAACGATCGAAGTATTCATCGCGAATCCCCCTTTTACGCATCAGGGTATAAATACCTTCTGCCTGTTTCAAAACTACGTTACCGGTATAACCATCGCAAACTATCACATCTGCCACTCCCGTGAACAAATCCCGGCCTTCCACATTTCCAATGAAATTAATCTCATCGGAGTCAGCAAGAAGTTGGTGAGCAGCAATAGTAAGCAGGTTTCCTTTGGTTGGTTCTTCACCAATATTCAATAGGGCAACTCGCGGGTTTTGATTGCCGTAAACGTTCTTTGAGTACAAAGAACCCAATACGGCGAACTGGTACAGCACGTCCGCCTTACAATCCGCGTTGGAACCAACATCCAGAAGAATGGAAGTTCCGCCATCCGCGGTTGGTAAAACAGAAGTAATGCACGGGCGAATCACTCCCGGAATGGTGTTGATTTTATAGATCGAACCTACGAGCATGGCTCCGGTATTTCCGGTGCTTGCAAAAACATCGATATCCTTTTTAGACAAAAGGTCGAATCCAACAGAAATACTACTGTTGGGTTTTTGCGGGATAGCGCGAGTAGGGTGATCGTGCATGGTGATGATGTCCGGAGCATGAACAATTGAGTAATTGTCCGCCGGTTCATTCAACGCCGCAAGGCCACTCAGGATTTGATCCCGGTCGCCTATCAATACCAATTCGGCTTCTTCTGGAAGTTCTTTACGGGCAAGTACAGCCCCAGCAATGTTTGCATCCGGTGCAAAATCGCCTCCCAAAATGTCGATTCCTATCTTCATCAGCAGGAACTATGGTGTTTCGTTTTGCGAATTAGATCGCTACTTCTTTCTCAGCTACTACGCGGCCTTTGTAGTACAATTTACCTTCATGCCAATGAGCATGGTGGAACAAATGCGGTTGTCCTGTTGTAGGGCAAGTAGCAATGTTCTTCGCTTCTGCTTTCACGTGCGTTCTTCTTTTGTCGCGACGTGTTGTTGACGTTCTGCGTTTTGGATGTGCCATTTTTGTTTATTTAGCTCCCCGAATTAACTTCGGGATTAATTATTTTTCAATTGTTCCAATGCTGCCCATCTCGGGTCTATTGGTCGTTTCGGGTCGTCGTCGTTGTCATCATCGTCTCCGTCATCCGGATCCTCTTCATCCTCGTCGTCTTCACCCATTTGGTTTTTCAACCATTCTTCATCTTCTTCATCCCAGTCCTCATCATCCCAATCTTCGTCGTCTTCGGGCTCCGGTTCATTTGCATTCACGATGTATGCATCGTAAAGGTTCATGACTTCCTCGTTACATTCACCGGCAGGGTGAACATTCCGTCCCGGAAGCGAAACAGCTGTTAATTCGTACAACTGCTCTGAAAGATCAACCTCGATGCTCTCCGGATCAAGAATCACCAGATTCTCGTCGTCTGAAACATCTGTTCCGAACTTGTATACCAGGCGATAATCACCTGAAACATACACGGAAATCGGGTCATTGCATCGGTCACAGAACGTGTAAACATCCCCCTTTAGCGAAAAGTTAGCAACCATCATGGTTTCCTTTCTTTCCCAAAGCAGGGTTACATCTACATCTCCATCAGCGATGAGTGGACTGTTAATGACTTCAAAGAACGCTTTGTCCAATTTAAAATCGAACTCGTGTTTTCCCAGTTTCATGCTACTGAGTCGTACAGTATATGCCGAGTTCGCTTTCTTCACTGGACAAAAATTGGACGGCAAAGGTAGTAAAATTTACAGGAATCGGAACTTCTCAACATAAAAATCTTGAAAAACCTCCGGATTGCCTTTCGACTATTCTATTTCGTCCTCTTTCGAATGCTTGCCCTTTTTCGACGCAGCTTCTTGAGGTTTAAGCGGATTAAGCCCAATTTCTTTCAAAAACTTGCGTTTTCTGAAGGTGTCAATTGCCAGGTAAATTGCGCTTCGCATGGATTGTGAATTCGCCATATTTTTTCCTGCGATATCAAATGCAGTTCCATGATCCGGTGAAGTTCGAACAATTGGAAGTCCCGCCGTGTAGTTCACGCCTTCTTCAAAAGCCAATGCTTTAAATGCGGTCAATCCCTGATCGTGGTACATCGCTAGTACAGCATCGAAATTGGAGCGTGATGTGGATCCGAAAAACCCGTCGGCCGGAAATGGCCCCTGCGCCAGAATATCTTCGTTTTTAGCCTGATTGATTGCAGGGATAATGACATCTTGTTCTTCCGTTCCCATTTTCCCGTTTTCGCTGGCATGAGGATTCAATCCGAATACGGCAATTTTTGGACGCTGAATCCCGAAATCTTTCTTCAACGAAGCATCCAGCGCACGAATCTTCGAAAGGATTTTATCGCGCGTCAATACCTGCGGAACATCTTTCAATGCCACGTGCGAAGTCACTAGCGCAACGCGCAAGCCGTCGCTTACCATCATCATGAGTGCTTCTTCCATTCCGGCCAAATGTGCAAGGAACTCCGTATGTCCCGGGAATTTGAATCCGGCTTTGCTGATAGCTTCTTTTGAAATCGGAGCGGTAACCAAAACATCGATCTTTCCCGAAGCAAGATCTTCTGTTGCTTTTTCGAGGGAAAGGAAGGCATACTTTCCGGATGTCTCGGTTCCCTTTCCAAGGTCGAACACCATTTCATCGTTCCAAACGTTTACGATATTGATTTTACGGGCATGGGCTTCAGTTGCGCCTTTACACGTCTGGTAATTGAACTCGGGATCGTTGAGTAGTTTTTTGTGAAAGGAAAACGTTTTGGTGGATGCATAAATGATCGGAGTGCAATCGACCAAAATTCGGTTATCGCTTAATGCTTTGATGATGATTTCCGGACCGATTCCGTTCACATCACCTACCGAAATCCCAACACGAACCGGTGGAATGCTTGATTCTTCTTTGTGTCCGCCTTTGGCGTGATGACCTTTTTCTTTTTCAGATTCCATTAGTTCCAGCGTTTTAAGAAGTTAATTAACAGACGGATACCCGTTCCGGTTCCGCCATGACCTCTGTAATCCTGAGGTTTTTCAAGGTATGCAGGGCCTGCAATGTCCATGTGAATGTAAGGAGCTTTTACGAAATATTCGAGGAATTTTCCGGCAGTAATCATTCCGGCCATTCCGCCACCCAGGTTATTCAGGTCGGCAATTTTGGATTTCATTTCATCGAAATAATCGTCCCAGAACGGAAGTTGAACCACCCGTTCATAGGTTTCCATTCCGGCTTCGTTGAGTTGTTTGAAAAGTTTATCGTTTGCATTGCCCATGACACAAGACGCTTTTTGTCCGATAGCGCGAACAGCAGCTCCGGTAAGTGTTGCGGCATCGATGACCAATTCAGGTTTGTATTTGTTGGAGTAGGCGAGTGCGTCAGCCAGGATCATTCGTCCTTCTGCGTCTGTGTTCAGGACTTCGACTGTTGTTCCGTCATACATATGAATGATGTCGCCTGGAGCATAAGCATTCAGTCCAGGACGGTTGTCAGTAGCCGGAATCAAACAAATGATGTGAACCGGAAGTTCCATCAGGGCAGCTGCGTAGATCGTTCCGGCCATCATTGCTGCCCCCGCCATGTCGCATTTCATGGTGTCCATTGAACCCGGAGTTGGTTTCAGGCTCAATCCTCCGGTATCGTAAACCACACCCTTTCCGACCAAAACGATCGGTTTTTTGTTCACCGCTTTTTTTGGTTTGTGTTCCAGAATGGTAAACGTTGGCGGATCCACAGAACCTTTGTTCACTGCAAGTAAACCACCCATTTTCAGTGCTTCGATTTTCGCTTTGTGAAGAACAGTTACTTCCAGTCCGGTTTCTTTAGCGATGGTTTCCATTTCTTCTGCAAATTTCTCTGCAGTCAGGTAAGAAACAGGCTCGTTCACCATATTTCTAGCCCAGTAAACAGCCTTCAGTGTAGCGTTTAATTCGTTGATATCGTCTTTGGAAATTTTAGCTGAAAAGTCGATTTGCCCGAGTGCGAATTTCTCTTTTTCCGCTTCCTTTCGGTAGTGAATAAACTGGTAGTTTGAAAGAGCGAGCCCCTCTGCAAGTAACAGACTGTTTAGCTTTCCTCCGTGAATGAACACAGTTGTTACTGTTTTTGGAAGAGAGGAACGCACTTTGAATCCGGCAATGCGAAAGGCTTCGTTATTTTCCAATTCTTTTACGAAGAAGTAGTGTTTTCCGCCAAGCGAGAGGTAGTGCACATCTTCCGTAGGTTTTTTCTCAAATGCTTTGAGCTCCGAAGCCACTGCTTCGGGAAGTTTAGGTTGTGAATCCGACTGTTTTGCTACAGCCTTGCCAACAAGTACAACGAGGCACTCTTGCTGGTTGAATTCAACGGATGTATTGAATTTCATGTGTATGACTTTTGTGAACCGATAAAGGTAGAAATATTCGCGAGGTGAGTGAACCAAAAGGTTGTGGCGTTTTGAATCACGCAACTGCAGAACAAAGATTTAGTGACGTAGTTGACGTGACGATTATAGGTCAAAAACTACTCACAATCGATAAGACGTGTCTATGTTCAGCTACTATGTTAGATTTCTCTTTCCTTCTCTGAAAAACGAATTCCCAAGGTTGCCAATTCCTCCAAAATTGGTTCGTAAACGTTTTTCGCGGTCGGAATGTGAACTCCTGTATCCGTCAATTTGCCCGTCAAAATAAGCTTTGCACAAATGGCAAGAGGCAATCCAACTGTATTCGACATGGATGTATATACCTGATCTTCACCGATGTTCACCATTGAAGAGTTAACTTCGTAACGCTTTCCGTTCTTCTCGTATTCGAATACATGAGCCATTACCAACATGTCTTTATCGTTTGGTTCAAGTTTCCACTTTTCTACGAGAATTGCTTCCAGTAATTGAGCCGGAGATGCATCTTTCAAGCCGATCACTTTCGTTCCGTCAAACAGTCCCAGGAACGTAAAAAGTTCTGCAGATTTTAAACCGTATTGTTTCAATACATTGTCAAATTTCTGCTCCACTGTGAGGGTGGTATCGTACGGAAGAAAAGTATTCAGAAAACTACGCGGTGTCAGCTCTTCGGAATTTGGCAAGGTGTAGGTATCGTCGGTCATTCCCAGTTGAACGAATACGTTCCAGGCTGAACAATAGCCTTCTCCTCGTAATGTTCCCCTGAAAATAGTGGGAATATGATCTAAACCATAGACAGATCGGTACGACAAAGAATCGCGGTTGGCATATCCTTCAAACGTTCCTGCTCCCGCCACTTCCACTTTTTCAATACGCGAGAACACCTGGGCATAAGGAATGAATTTATACTGACCACGATCGATGTACTGTGCAGTTCCTTGTCCTGCCAACACTACATTTCTTGGATTCCAGGTAAATTTGTAATGCCACGGATTGTTATCACTTTCAGGAGCAATCAATCCGCCACAGTAGGATTTAAAGCTTGTGATTTCACCACCATTCTCCCGAATCTCGTCAATGATTTTCATCGCACTCATATGATCGATTCCGGGATCCACTCCGATTTCATTCATAAAAAGAACGCCTGCATTTCTGGCAGCGTTATCCATGGCTTTCATCTCTGACGAGACATAGGAAGGCGTAATCAGGTTCTTCTTCGCACTTAAACAGTCCTTTGCTACTTCCGGGTGAAAACGTGCCGGCAGCATGGAAATTACCAAATCTGCAGCTTCGATTTCCGGCATACGCTCTTCCTGTTTCAATGCATTAAACGAAAGCGCAACACCGTTCGGATGCCCGTTCAGTTTCTTATTCACCAGCTCAAGCGATTGATCCACAACACGTACCTGCCAATTGTAGGTCTGAGAATGTTGTAGTAAGTAGCGAATAAGCGAAGACGCGGAAAGTCCTGCGCCCAGAACCAGAATCTTTTTCATGATTGACAAATGTGCTGCGAAGTTAAAGAGCCAAAACGAAAAAGCATGAAAGAAATCACAAAAAGCAGCGAAAGTTCCTACAAATCAAACAAGATTGCCACATATTCAGCTGAACTTCCTATCTTTGCGGCTGTCTGTCGATAAAGTCAGGCTTTCAAATTCTGCTCGAGATGAACACAAGAAGAAAGGAAGCTCCGCGTCAGGGAGGTTCCACGGGATCTAAAAGAGGCCCAAGCACACAAAAAAGAACCGCTTCAGGTTCAAAAACTACTCAACATTCCGGTTCAAATGCTTCGTTCCGACCAAAGGTCAGAAAAGGCGATCCGCTTCCTTCGTTTAACGAAGATGAAGTACGTCTGAATAAGTATTTGTCAAATGCGGGAGTTTGCTCTCGTCGTGAGGCAGATGTTCTGATTCAAACCGGTGTTGTGTCGGTAAACGGAACTGTTGTAACCGAATTGGGTTATAAGATTAAAAAAGGAGACAAGGTTCAGTACGATGGTGAAACCATCAATGCTGAGACAAAACGTTATGTCTTGCTGAACAAACCGAAAGACTTCATTACAACCATGGATGATCCATGGGGAAGAAAAACGGTGATGGGCCTGATTATTAAGGCATGTAAGGAACGCATTTATCCTGTTGGTCGCCTTGACCGTGATACAACCGGATTGCTGTTGTTTACGAACGATGGTGATATGGCTAAAAAGTTGACTCACCCGCGTTACCAGGCAAAGAAGATTTATCATGTTGAAACCGATAGACCTGTTTCAACGGATCATTTGGAAATGCTGCGCAGAGGGATCGATTTGGAAGATGGGCGCATTGCAGCAGACCATGTAGAATATGTTAAGGAAGGAAAATCAGCCCGCGAAGTTGGGATTGAAATCCACTCCGGGAAGAACCGTATTGTACGTCGTATGTTCGAAAAACTGGGTTATCAGGTGGTAAAACTGGATCGTGTTCAGTTTGCCAGTTTGACGAAAAAGGACTTACCACGCGGATTTTACCGTCACCTGACAGAACAGGAAGTTGCTTTTTTAAAAATGTCAAAATAAGAATGAAAATCCCCGTATTACTCGCTCTGCTAACCCTGCTTCCTTTCGCAAGCCAGTCCCAGGTTTCGAAACACAAGAAAAAGCATAGTACAGACGCAGGAACGTTTTTCTTCTATTGGGGATATAACCGTTCCTATTATACAAAATCGAACATCCGCTTCGTGGGTGATGATTATGATTTCAAACTGAAAAATGTAGTGGCATACGATCGCCCGGACACTTTTTCGTTTGCGAATTATTTTACCCCCAACAGAATTACTGTTCCGCAATACAACGGACGTTTCGGATATTACATCTCTGATCGCTGGGCAGTTTCTTTTGGTGTTGATCATTACAAGTACGTGATGGCAAACCACAATCACGTTTTGCTGGACGGACACATTGACCAGGGAATCGATGATAACTGGGGCGGAAATTATACAGATGAACCGGTGGTAACCAACATCGATACATTCCACTACGAGAACACAAACGGATGTAACCTGCTCCGTTTTGAGTTGATGCGCTCGTTTGATTTGTACGAATTGGGGGCGAAGCGTCAGATCGCATTGACAGGAAACATCGGTGCTGGTCTTGGGCCGGTATTGACGTTCAACGATTTGAACTTTGCTCGTGAACATACATTGGCTACACCATCGCTTTCCGGCTTTACGTTTTGTGTGAACGGAAGTTTGCGTTTAGAGTTCTTTAAGCACTTCTTTATGCAGATGGAAAGTGGTTTGGGGTATGTAAATTTGTACCACGTACGCACACGTCCGAATGACAGAAACCAGTTTGCACGACAGCAATTCGGGTTTTCATCGTACTTCGCGGCGGCAGGGGTATTGTTGTATTTCCGTCCTAAAAACGGTTGCGACAGTTGCCCGCATTGGTAAACAACAGAATTGAAAATTGAAAATGTAACAATTGAAAAGACCAATAGACAATAAGGCGTAAAAGTCTGCTGTCTATCGTCTTTTGTCTATAGTCTTAACACATGTCACAAGAATTATCAGAACAGGAAATCCAGCGTAGACAAACGCTTCAGCAGTTGAGAGAGGCAGGTATCGAACCATACCCTGCAGCATTGTACCCGGTTGATGCTTATTCAACTGAGTTAAAGAACAACTACGAAGAAGGTAAACAGGTTTGTTTGGCTGGACGCATGATGAGCCAACGTATTATGGGTAAGGCTTCGTTTGCTGAATTGCAGGATGGACAAGGCCGTATTCAGGTGTACTTCAACCGCGATGAATTGTGTCCGGGAGAAGACAAAACGCTTTATAACGATGTGTTCAAGAAATTCCTGGATTTAGGTGACTTCATCGGAATCAAAGGAGAAGTGTTTAAAACACAGGTTGGTGAAGTTTCGGTGAATGTGAAAGAATTCAGCTTGTTGAGCAAGTCATTGAAACCGCTTCCGTTGCCAAAAACAGATGCAGACGGAAAGGTACACGATGCATTTACGGATCCTGAATTGCGTTACCGTCAACGGTACGTTGATTTGGTAGTGAATCCGCAGGTGAAAGAAATTTTCGTTAAACGTACAAAGTTATTCAACGCTATGCGCAGCTTCTTCAATGAGGCTGGTTATATGGAAGTGGAAACTCCGGTTTTGCAGTCAATTCCCGGAGGAGCTTCAGCGCGTCCGTTCATTACACACCACAATGCATTGGACATTCCACTGTACATGCGTATTGCGAACGAGCTATACCTGAAACGTTTGATCGTAGGTGGATTTGACGGTGTTTATGAGTTCTCGAAAAACTTCCGCAACGAAGGAATGGACCGTACGCATAACCCTGAGTTTACCGCTATGGAAATCTACGTTTCGTATAAAGATTACAACTGGATGATGGACTTCACAGAGCGCCTGCTGGAGCACTGCGCCATTGCTGTAAACGGAACTGCAGAAGCAACATTCGGAGAACACCAGATCAGTTTTAAAGCACCGTACAAACGCGTTACCATGCGTCAGTCTATCATCGACTTTACCGGATTTGATATTGATGGTAAATCAGAAGATGAGTTGCGTGCTGCAGCAAAAGGAATGGGGATCGAAGTGGATGAAACCATGGGGAAAGGAAAGTTGATCGACGAGATTTTCGGCGAGAAATGTGAAGGAAATTACATCCAGCCGACATTCATTACGGATTACCCGAAAGAGATGTCGCCATTGTGTAAAGTTCACCGCGATAATCCTGAATTAACCGAGCGTTTCGAGTTGATGGTTTGTGGTAAAGAAGTAGCCAACGCCTATTCAGAGTTGAATGATCCTATTGACCAGCGTGAGCGTTTCGAAGAACAATTGCGTTTGCAGGAAAAAGGAGATGACGAAGCGATGTTCATTGATCAGGATTTCCTTCGTGCGTTGGAATACGGTATGCCGCCAACTTCAGGATTGGGAATTGGTATGGATCGTTTGATCATGTACTTAACAAACAATCCATCGATCCAGGAAGTGTTGTTCTTCCCGCAAATGCGCCCGGAGAAAGTGATGAAAGTGACGCTGAACGAAAACGAGCAGTTGATCTTCGACATCATGCAACGCGAAAAGACGATGGAACTGAACGCATTGAAATCGTCTGTTGAAATGAGCAACAAGGCCTGGGATACCAGCATCAAAGCACTGACCAAAAACGGTTTGCTGAAGGTTACGAAAACCGAAGAAGCGCTGACCGTGGATTTGGTATAAGAACTATCAAATAGATCGGGCCGATTATCATCGGCCCTTTTTTATGCATTATTCTTTTACAAACACTCGTTGACCAAGAGTCAATTCGTTCTCTCCAACCAAAACCACCCGGTACATTCCATTCGCCAAATCACGAACCTTAATCTGACTCACATTTTCAGTGATTTTCTGCTCCAGCACCAATCTTCCACGAACATCGTAAATGCTTACGATCACATTCCCGGAAATACCTTCAATGGAAACAACATCATTCGCCGGATTCGGATAGAGCGTGAAGCTCACTCCTGAAAACTCATCCAACGCTGTGTGATCTTCCACCACAATGTGTTGCGTCAGGGTATCATTCGGACAGGAATTGTTCACTGCGATCAACATCACATCGTATTCCCCAACCGTATAGGTATGCCACGGGCTTTCATCCTGACTGGTTGTTCCATCACCGAAATCCCAGTAATAACCGTTTGCGTTCGCTGATTGATTCGTGCAGGTCAGAATTGTATTCGGAACGAATAGCGTGTCATCATTCATGGAAAAATCAGCAGTAACAGGCAAACTTACTTCAACCGAAACGATTTGAGAAAGCGTATCCGAACCACCAGGACCATCAACGATCAATTGCACGTTGTAAGCACCTGTTGTCGGGAATGCTACCTGCGGATTTACGTCCGTACTTGTTGCCGGCGTTCCGTTTTCGAATGTCCACTGGTAAGTTGTTCCATTTGTTGAGGTATTCTCAAATTCAATCGGTGAGCCCTGACAGACATAAGTATTCTGTGTATAGAACCCGGCAATCGGAGGATCTGTTGGTGCTACAACTAATTGCCCATCTGAACTCACTGCATTCGAGAACAGTCCGGCACCATTTTCTACCTTTACAGAAACGTAATACATTGTTCCGATGGACAAACTCAACCCACCAACGTTGATAGAGGTATTCCAGTAATTTTCTGTCCAACCCTGAACATCTGTTCCACCTGCCGTTGTTCCGATTGCATACCAGTAACTTGCTACATCGGAATTGGGATCGGAAGAAACCGGCCAGTTTGCTTCGAGATTCGTATTGCTTGTAGTGGTTGCAATGTCTGCTGAAGAACCATCGTTTACTGTAGCAACATCTGCAGGAGGCGTCCAATCCACCTTCACATCCTGAGACTGAATGGACGATAGGTTTCCGGTGCTATCCTGCACGATCGATTTGATTCTTCCCGCTTCAGTAACTGAGTTCACGGATTGATAACGCAATGCTTCACCTGCATCAACACCTGTAGTGACTGTTGCTGCGCGAGAACGGTACACTTTCAGGTTGTTCACCGCATAATTGGCGTTTCCGCTTCGGAAGGAAATGGCATTGCCCGTAGTGATCGGAGAAGGATCAATGTACGTTTGAACGAGCGCATTATCAATATACACCTGATGCTTCCCGGAAATACGATCATAAACAACTTTGAAATCGTACCAATTGTTTGCCGTGAACGTAAACGGGACTTCATTGATTAATGAGAATACGTCGTTCGTCACTTTGTACAATTGCACTTTCGCGTCATCCAAACGGAAAAAGACGAAGTACGAATTTCCACGATTCGGTAGTGAAGCATCGGAACAGAAATAGTGGAATCCAGCCCTACGGTTTGTTCCGGCGCCCGAAATTGCACCCGCCCAGTGGTAGAGGTACCGATTGCTTAAATCCTGCGTCAGGCTTGCATAAACGTTCGTATTTGTGTTTGCTTCATCGCTCTGAACGAGAGTTCCGGAACTCAACGCCCATGTACCGGTCGAAGTCGTCCAGTCTGCATGTAAAGTTGCCTGATCAAAATTGTCACTGAAGAATCCCTTCGACGCATTTGCACGCCAATCGGATCCATCGAAATCAATCACCTGATAGTAGGCTTTCTCCAAACCACTTCCTCCAACCTCATCCTGATCGGTAAACGTTGTATTAAACGCTTGGGTAATCCAGGTTGGTGGAGCAGAAATAACCGTTGTTGGAGCCGTAGCATCCGGTGGAGTAGTGGTAGGAATGATGCTTGTCCAGGTAGCACTCCAACCGGTATTCACGGTTGCACAATCGCTTCGGAATTCAAGCAACAATGATCCTCCGGAAGAAGTCACGGTTCCCGGAGAAGTTGTTCCTGTATATGTCCCGATTAAAGGCGCTGCATTCGTTGCTCCATCGTAGATGTACATGTAATCCCAATTTGCTTCAATGTTAAATGCGGAAAAAGTCATCGTTACGCTTGATGCTCCTGCCGGCTGGATAAGCGTAAAATAGCGTTCGTCGTTCGTGTAATTTCCCCCTGAGCCACCGGTATCAAAGAAACTTCCGGTTGCCGTTGTAACGGTATTCTGAGTCGGCGCGTTGTTCACCAGAGTGTAATACAAGGCCCAGTTCCAGTTAATTCCGGGATCGGTATGCGTTTGATTTGGGTAATGCTGATGTCCTTTGATTTTTGTACAGCCTCCGAGAACATTCGTTCCAGTAGTAGCCGGACCGGAATAAGTTCTCAGCGGATTGATTCCGTACCCACTCTGACAAATGTCGCGAGTAATTCCCGCCGAAGCGTTATACATTGCCATGGTATACCAACTTGCATTGTCTATGTAACCTTCGTGCTCGTAACCGATAGTATACGGATTCTCAGAACCAACGTGCCAGGCTTTGTTTGCTTCGTTCACCATTTGCGTTACCTGTCCGTCGGAAGAACGAACAACGTAGTGATACGAAACACTCGAATTACAGTTTTGTGCCCAGGAAATTGCACCGGCGTAGGTTCCCTGAATGGTATGAATCGTTATAGCGGAAATCGCTGTTCCGTTTCTGGAGCTATAGTTACAGGTTGGTGCCGGTGTCCAGATTGCGGGGCCGTATTCCGTTGATTTGGTATAAACTCCTTTAACTGCATACAATAAACCGTTTGGTGTTGCAATTCCGGATTCAGTGAAGAGAATTTTTGTTGAGCTCAACACCGGAAGATTATCACCAAAGGCCAGTTCCAGGTTCAGGTGATACTCCGGAAACCCAAAGGTCTGAGCATTCTCCGGTTTATTCAGAAAGCGAAACAGTTCGTAAATCTCGGATTCAAGCGCAAACTGGTTCACTCCACCGTCTGTTGGTAAGTAGGAAATCTTTGAAAAGATGTGCTTCAATGCTTCTTCCAACGGCTGTGTTTTTACTTCCTGGTAAAAATGATTCAGTGCGGATGCGTATGCCAGAATTTCCTGCTTTGGAATCGTTTTGATTTTCAATGCTGAAATTCCGGAAAGTTCTGCAACGATTTGCAGGTTGTTTCGGAAGTACTTTTTGCCATCGGAAACCATTCCCATGTGACCGAAAGAGCGAGGCAAACCCAGGCACGATTCCTGAACATCGCTTCCCAAATAGGAAAAGCGGGTTTGTGTGAATGATGTTGCTTCAAGAACTCCTTTCGGGAGTTCGGGATAGGCGAGATAAGCCTCCTGACAGTAGGTTTTAAAATCCGCGGTTTGGGCACAACAAAAATTGCCGAAAACGACGATAAAGCTGAGTAGTAATGCTTTCATTTTGAGTAGTATGAAGTCAAAACTACGGAAATAATTATTCGTCAAAAAAATGAAATTCAGCTAAACGGATTTAGGGGTTGGATTTTAACATTTGATACCCTCATGGCGACCTCGGCTGCACTCGATCACCTTCTCCCTTCAGTCCCATCTCACTCTCCAAAGGTCATCGAGTCCGCCGCGTCAGAAGATGCCTGTTATTGATGAAATATATGAATCCAGAAAATTCGTGACATTCTAAAATTGAAGAACATCGTAAGCACCAATGTAATCAACATAATCGCGAACAGCCAATTGAATGACACGAACCAAACGAGCGCAAGAAATACCGGGAACAACTCTGCAATTGTCATTGCATAACTAACATACATCGCTCCCAGAAAGTAACCCGGTTCCTTTTCGAACCGGTAACCACATTCAGAACAACATTCGTGCATTTTCGGAGCTTTCAGCAAAAACAGGTTTCCTTTCGTTTCAAAAATCTTTCCTTTTTCGCATATCGGACAATTTCCTTTCAGAATACTCGTGACAGTTGCCATTGTTTTTTTCTTCAAAGGTATTGTGGTAGAGCTGAATGCTTATTATTTCATTCGGACGGATAATTATAGTTTTCGGACATTTTTTATATTTTTGAGACAACAGGCGATAGACTGTTTGTCTTTGGTCTCGTGTCTTTCGTCTAACAGTCTTCAATATGGCATTCCCGCGTTTACACATCGAAAAATTCGACGAAAACGGAAAGTTTCAATCCTTTTACGTGAATAGATTTTCAGAACATCTGGCGAAGTACCATGTCGATATTGATCATCCTCATAAGCACGACTTCTACATTACCATTCTCTTCACACATGGAAGGGGGCGCCATGATATTGATTTTACTTCCTATCCTGTTGAACCCGGATCCGTTTTCTTTCTTCAGCCGGAGCAGGTTCATCATTGGGAATTTGATGAGGAACCCGAAGGTTGGATTTTCTTTCACAGTGCAGATTTCTATAAATTGTATTCTCCGCAAATGGAACTGAAGAACTGGCCATTTTTCAATGGAACAGATTCCTATCCACTATTGACAACAACTAACTTCGCGGAGCTTACACCACACTTCAAGGCCATGTTTCACGAATACCGTTCACCGCAAACATATACCTTCCTGAAAATCGCTGCCCTTGTTCAACTGATCTACTCCGATCTTGCGCGCTTATTTACCAGTCAGAATCACCAACCTGAACCCGGAAGCAATTTGTATCAGCATCACTTTTCCCGTTTTGAAGAACTGTTGGAAACACATTTTCTGACGCAAAAGCAAGCTTCATTCTATGCTTCGGAACTTGGTATGAGTACCAAACACCTGCACCGCATCTGCGATGAAACCACGGGAAAAAGTACTTCCCAACTGATTGCAGAGCGTATTGTTCTGGAAGCAAAACGAAAGCTGGCGGATCCATCTTTGAGTCTTACTCAGGTTGCGGAGGAATTGGGATATGACAATTACCCCTACTTCCATTTGTTTTTTAAGAAGCATTGCGGAGAAACCCCTAAGAATTTCCGTGGAAAGTTTTCGTAGTTACGAGCGACCAGTTATGAGTTACGAAAGCTTGTCGCTGAGGATTTTCATCTCGATATTCGGAGAGATGCGTTCGTAGAGAATATTATATACTGCCTGAAGAATCGGCATTTCTACGTTGAATTTCTTATTGATTTCGAAGACACACTTCGTAGCGTAATATCCTTCTGCAATCATTTCCATTTCCAGTTGAGCGGTCTTTACGGAATAACCTTTACCAATCATGTATCCGAAGGTTCTGTTACGCGAGAATTTCGAATATGCGGTAACGAGTAAGTCTCCAAGGTATGCGCTGGATTTCACATCACGGTGAATCGGGCTCACTTCATCAATAAAGTTCTCGATTTCCTGAATTGCATTTGAAATCAGTACCGCCTGGAAGTTATCTCCGTAGCCTAACCCGGCACAAATACCGGAAGCAAGAGCGTAAACGTTTTTCAAAACTGCCGAGAGCTCTGTTCCAAACAAATCATCGGAAATAGTTGTCTTGATGTAACGGCATGAAAGTGCATTCGCCATTTCCGTCGCCTGGCTTTCATTTTGTGATGCAATCGTTAGGTAAGACAAGCGTTCCAAAGCCACTTCCTCCGCGTGACACGGACCGGAAATGATTCCAATATCACTGTACGGTGTACCAAAGGTTTTGTGAACGAAACGAGCCGGAATAGCATTGTATTCAGGTACAATTCCCTTCACTGCAGAATAGACAATTTTTCCTTTGAACAATTCAGGCGTTACGTTTTCAAACAACTTCACAAGGAACGCGGAAGGTGTCACAATAATCACAACCTCTGCCTGCTGAATGATTCCTTCCAGATCAGTTGAAACCTTCACCTTGTTCATGTCGAATTCAACAGATTGCAGGTAATGCGGATTGTGGCGGTATTTCTTCAAATGATCCACCGCTTCTTCACTGCGCATGTACCACAAAACCTCATCGCGATTGTTGCATAGGATCTTCACCAAAGCCGTAGCCCAGCTACCTCCGCCAATCACAGCGATATGATTCATTGCCTTCTTCATGTCCTGCGGCAAAGGTAATATTTTATCGATGTAAAAATGTGAGCCCGCATTTTTGTAGCAAAGCCTTATCTTTGTGAAAAATTCAAGAACAATGGCAGAAGAAACACGCATTTCCACATCACTTGCTCCAAAGCCTGTCGGCTTGTATCCACATGCCCGAAAAGTAGGTAACCTGCTGTTCTTATCGGGTGTCGGACCTCGTGTAGCCGGATCAGATGCAACAGATTCAGCCGTTCCGGGTTTGGAATTGGACAAAAACGGAAACTTCATCGCCTTTGACTTTGAAGCACAGTGCAGAAGCGTATTCGATAACGTTCGCATCATCCTTGAAGAGTCCGGATCTAGTTGGGACAAATTGGTGGATGTAACCGTGTTTTTGGTGAATATGAAGCGTGATTTCCATACCTACAACCGCATTTATGCCGAGTACTTCAAGGATAACCTACCTTGCAGAACAACTGTGGAGATTAACTCACTTCCTACTCCCATTGCCATTGAATTGAAGTGTATTGCAACTATTGATTAATCTATGATAGCTTTTATTATTCGCAGCATTCTGACTGCAGGTTTGTTGTTTACTACCGTTTATTCATTTTACAGCGGTTCTTGGGGTTGGGGAATTGTCCTGATTCTGGTTACTGCTTTGGTGGGAGCAACATTTATTTTGAACGAAAATCTTGCCTTTGCGATTAACCACATGAGAATGGGAAATCAGGAAAAGGCTGCAAGAGCAATTAACCGCATTACTCACCCGCAGTTGATGCCGCGACGTCAGCACGCCTACATCATCTACATGCAGGCATTGTTGAATGCGCAACGTTTTAGTCCTACACAATCAGAGGCGTTGTTACGCAAGGCAATTGGTATGGGATTAAAGCGTGGGCACGATAAGGCAATGGCACGTATGCACCTTGCAGGAATCTGTGTACAGACTAACCGTCGTCAGGAAGCAGTTTCGTTGTTGAACGAAGCAAAGAAGATGGACGATAGCGGAATGTTGAAGGATCAGATCAAAATGATGCAGTCACAATTGCAGAACGCTCCGTCGAAAAACCAGATGCGTATGGCGCAAATGATGGGTGGACGCAAGAAGATGCCGCGCATGCGCTAAACCATGAAGGTCAGCGCCCCTTTTCCCGAAGGATACGAATTGATTGATGCCGGAAACGGCCGAAAACTGGAACGTTGGGGACACATTGTAACCATACGCCCGGAGCATCAGGCTTATTTTCCAGCTGTGCTTTCCAACGAAGAATGGAAAACCCGGGCGCACTGGGAATTTATTCCGGTTTCCGAAGGCGCCATTAACGGTACCTGGAAGCAATTGGATAACAGTGCACCTGACAAGTGGTTAGCTGAAATCAACGGATTGTATTTCAATCTGGAAATTACAAGTAACAAACACATTGGCTTGTTTCCGGAACAAGTACTCAACTGGAACTTCATCTCCGAATTTTTATCACCTGAAAAGCGATTCCTGAATGCCTTTGCATATACCGGAGCTGCTTCCGTATTTGGCGCAGCAACCGGTGCTGAAGTCCTGCATTGCGATAGCGTTAAAGGAATGCTGGATTGGGGAAGATTGAACATGGAAAGCAACGGACTTGACGGAATCAAGTGGGTATTGGAAGATGCATTGAAGTTCATTTCCAGGGAGAAAAAGCGCGGAAACTTATACGATTTGGTTCAGATGGATCCGCCTGCATGGGGATTAGGGGCAAAAAAAGAAAAGTGGAAACTGGAAGATAAACTTCCCGAATTAATGCACGAAGCGTTGGGCATCCTGAAACCTGGCGGAGTGCTTATCCTCAACACGTATTCTCCTAAAATGAATAGGGAACGTATCGCTAGCCTCTGTGACGATTTCGGATCGGATTTCGAAGCAGAAAATCACGAACTGTGGATGAAGTCTACAAGCGGGAAAAAACTCTATTTCGGGATTTTGACCAGGATCAAGAAACTTCCTTAAAGAGAACGACTAACTCGTTCCCCCTCCCAAGGGGAATTTAGAAACCGCTTTGTTCCATCGAGTGGATTAAACTATACCGACTGCGAGATCAAATTGTTCTTAATTGCGTACATTACCAATCCAACCACATTTCGCGATCCAACTTTTTGCATCATTGCCGTACGTGCTCCTTCAATGGTTCGTGTAGAACGACAGAGTTTATCGGCGATTTCCAAGGTGGTGAACTCGCGACAGATCAATTGCAGCACTTCCATTTCAAAAGTGCTGAATTCGATTTTATCTTTTTCGAATTTAGGGCTCATTTTGCCCTGATGCATCAACTTCGTAATGAGGATTTTGGATGTCTTATCGTTGAGATAATATCCTGTTTCTACTGCGCTTAAGATTGCTTTTTCGATCTCTTCCGGATCGTCGTCTTTAGACAAGTAGCCATTTGCACCACTTTCCAGGGTGGTTTCAACGAATTCCGGATCATCATACATAGAAAGAATCAGAATTCTTAAGTTCTGGTTCGTTTCACGAATTTTACGAACCGTTTCCAATCCGTTCAGAACCGGCATTCGGTAATCTACCAAAACTACATCGGGTTGGGTCGTATCCAACTGTTCTACCAGTTCCAGACCATTTTCAGCCGTGCATACTACCTCCATCCCTGCAAAACTATTTAAGAGGTTCTCCAATCCCTGTCTGAAAATCTTCTGATCTTCCGCAATTCCAACTCGTATCATAGCTAATTCGATTTCCAGTTAACATCAACCCGGGTTCCCTGCTGTAATTTGGTGTACTGCATGGTTCCGTTAATCTGCTGCATCCTGATTTCCATATTTTTTAATCCCAAAGTAGGCTTTGATCGCTCCTTATGATCATCAGGTACGAAGCCAGAACCATTGTCTTCCACCGTTAGTTGCAGGCCCTTTTCATTTTGCTGCAAAAATACATGAACAGAAGTTGCTCCGGAATATTTGATGATGTTATTCAGTAATTCCTGCAATACACGATACATGGCAAGATTTACTTCTTTCGATTGTGTTTCTGAAGGAGGATCTTGTACAGATTGGATGTCGAATTTGATAGTAGGAATCTGATCCTGAAGTTTTCCTACCAAACTTACTGCTGCGGCAACTAAACCCAACTCTTCCAGAATAGAAGGCAACAATTCATTTGAAATGCGGCGTACTTTCTGAATGGCCTCCATGAGGTTTTCGTTCAGTGTCCCTTTCACTTCAGTAGAAATAGGTGCCGCGGCGATTGAGAACTTAATTGCGGTTAATGTTGATCCTACGTCGTCGTGAAGTTCAAGCGCAATTCTGCGTTGTTCCATTTCACGGGCTTCGATACTTGAGTTTACGAGGTCCTTCTGGTATTCAATTTCAAGATTTTTGATTTGCTCCTTTCGTTTCTGGAGTTTCTGTTGGTATAGGAACACAGCGGCAATAATCCCCAGCGCAAGGAGAATCATCCCGACCGTAATGATCGCGAAGATCAGGTTTAAGCTGTTCGTATTCTCCCCATCCATAAAGTGAAGGTAAAGACAAAATGGGTCAATATCAATAGGATCACATTAACGTAACGTATAGATTCGGATAAATATCCGGAAAGTGTTTGCTCGAACATCAGGTGTACAGCCAAAGCTCCAACATAATAAAGTAACAATACGGACGCAATCCAAAATTTAGGGTCAGTTGAAAGGTTCTCCATGGATTCAAAATAAAACACCTCATAAAAAAAGAGAAGAACCAACACAACCACAACACCTGTATTTACCGCTATTTGGTAAGAAGGGAATCTTTCATAACCAATTGAAAACGAATAACACAGCGCAAATACACCAATACAATCAAATAACACAGGTATGATCTTTTGAAACCGATCAGAGCGAAGTGATTGTTGAAAGAACAGAATTATGATAAGTGGATCGAAGGCATTGTAAGCATGAAAAACAAACAAATTATGAATATGGTGATCCGCAAGCTCTGATCCAACGAGATCGGCAGCCGAGGAAACACAACACAACAGGAAGATTGGTAAAAAAAAAGAGGGGAATCTTCTTAGTAAAAGAAGACCCCCTCCAAGGATAATCGGAAGAAAATGTAAATAAAGATTCAAATCATACAGGTATGACAGAGAGTCCACTATTTTCCAGGATTTAAAGCATTAGCACTTGAACATCTCATTGGACATGGTTCGGCATTGTCAATAATCAAATTCAGATCATCATCTTCGTTTTCTAATGCACTTACCAGAACAAGTGTATTTTCACCGTTGTCTTTCGTTCCAAAATATATTCGAATTCCCATACTACCTTCCTGGTTGATTAATTCTGAAATATAGTCTTTCCCAATAAAGCCCGCTTTGATTTGGCCGGGATTAAGACTTTGGTAGTTGTTTGTTAATTCTGCTGCAGCCGTTACGGAAATTGGGCTACCTTCTGATCCGTTGAATGACATAATTTGTGAGGTTTGAGTTTAAAAATAACATTTTGGTGGTAACAGTTGATTAAGGTTGAGGTGGCTTAGCTATTGAGGGGATTCGCGATTCCACAGGTTGGCGGGCAAGTTTTACTGTTATCTACGATAAGCCCAAGATCATCGTTTCCACTTGCGTCCGCGCTTACCAGAATTGGTTTCAAACCGCCCAACAAATCAATTCCAAAATAAATTCGGATTCCTTTCGAACCTGGTCGCGCTAATAAATCTTCAATGTGTTCCCTACCGATAAAACCGCCAATATTACCGTTTAAACTTAGGGTGCGGAAAGCCAGCGTCATAGCTGCTGCTTCCACTGTAGAAATAGGATTTCCTTCAGTTCCGTTAAAAGCCATAATTAAAAGGTTTAAGTTATACTCAATTATAGCCGCAAAATGTTAAAAAAACAAACGCTTTTGCGATCAATGCTTGAACCACAAAAACACATGAGCTTGTATATCAGTATTTTAAATATTTTGACCAATCAAAAAAATGTGGTTTTCCGCAATCATTTTTGCGGTTTTCCGCAATGAAAAAACCGTATTTATACGCTTGTACAGCACGAAATCAGGCAATACTTTTGACTTACCCATTCGATACAAACCCATGTTGAAAAATGGAATTATGAAAACGACTATGAACAGACTTAACATTCAGGACAAGAATTCAATCAGCGAGTTTTGCAGAAAACTTGACTGCACTGAGAAAGAGTTGATGTATTGTGTTTCAAAAGTTGGTACATCTCTAACCAGTATTGAGTGCTACATGCACATGAACAGATCACTATTAGAACAATGGTCCGGACAAAGTAGTAAGGTATATATGTCTAACCTCTAGAACATAAAGCAACAGATCACTTGAAAAGCTCAGAAATTTAGCCCTATTCACTCTATCACCAGGTGGTCTGTTGCTTACTTTTTCTTCCGCCTTTCCGCTAACCATGCCGGTACATTGTTACCGGTATTTTGGTTTTTAGAAGATCCATCTGATCGTCTGGAATTTGAGCTGACACGCTCTCCCAATAATTGATCAATAAGCTCAGGTCGCTGCGCCTTTGTCAGACGCTCACGAATCCATTGATGATTTTCTCGTTTATACCAGAAGAAAAAACGATTCTGATTCTTCTTCTCTTCCGGAGTTTTTGCTGTTTTTACAGGTTTCAGCGTATACGGGTGTACTCCGCTGTAATAAATTACTTCGGCAACAGTCATTGGTGTTGGGGTAAAGTCCTGCACCTGCTCCAATTGAAAGCCCATTTCTTTGGTTTCCGCAGCCAAATTAGCCATATCGCTTTCCTCACAACCAGGATGAGATGAGATAAAATACGGAATCAAAGGTTGATTCAGGTTATGCTTCTTCGACAATGCGTCGTATTTCTCCTTGAACTTATGGAAGTATTTGAACGACGGTTTGCGCATTACGCGAAGTGTCGCATCCGAAGTATGCTCCGGTGCAACTTTCAATCGACCACTCACGTGGCGGGTAATCAATTGTTCAATGTATTCGTCGTGGTTCCCGTCCTCATTGTTTTTATTGAAATCATCAACAAGTAAATCGTAACGAATTCCTGAGCCCACAAAGGCTTTTTTGATCTTCGGATGTGCATCGATCTTACGGTACAAGTCAGTCATAGCCTTGTGCGATGTATCCAGGTTGTTACAAATTACGGGATGAATACAACTCGGACTAGAACAACGTTCGCAGATGGCTTCGTCCTTGCCTTTCATGCGGTACATGTTTGCGGAAGGTCCACCGATATCCGATAGGTATCCTTTGAATTCCGGATGCTGAACCACCTCATCGATTTCTTTCATGATGCTGGATTCACTTCTGGAAGAAATGAACTTACCCTGATGAGCGGAAATAGTACAGAAACTACATCCCCCGAAACAACCACGGTGCATGTTAATCGAAAACTTGATCATTTCATACGCCGGAATTGCTCCTCGCTTTTTGTATTTGGGGTGGGGCAGACGTGTGTATGGCAAATCAAACGATTGATCCATTTCCTTCTCGGTCATGGTTCGGTACGGTGGGTTGATTACCAGAACCTGATCACCGACTTCCTGTGTAATACGTTGCGCATTCAGCTTATTCGACTCAACTTCAACGATTTTGAAGTTGGAAGCGTACTTCATTTTGTCTGTCAAACAGACTTCGTGGCTATTCAATGCAACGGTTTCCCATTGTTTGTTTTTGGGAAGTTCCTGACTTTTATCCTGTAAAAATGCAATCTGTGGAACAGTCTTCAGCGATGTAAACGGAACACCTTTTTTTACCAGGCGTAACACGTCACGCAGGGGCTGTTCACCCATTCCGTACACCAGCAAATCGGCTTTCGAATCCACAAGAATGGATGGCATTAGTTCGTCTTTCCAGTAATCGTAGTGTGTCACGCGACGCAAACTGGCTTCAATTCCGCCAATCAGTACGGGAACATCCGGATACAATTCTTTCAGGATTTTGGTGTAAGTAACCGTTGCATAATCCGGTCTGAAACCGGAAACACCACCCGGAGTATATGCGTCGGTAGAACGCAATCGTTTCCCTGCAGTATAATGGTTCACCATGGAATCCATACAACCGGCGGTAACTCCGAAAAAATACTTCGGTTTTCCAAATTTTTTGAAATCACGTAAATCATCTCGCCAGTTCGGTTGAGCGATCACGCCAATTGTAAATCCTTCACTTTCAATGATTCGTCCAATTACAGCAGTTCCAAAGGCCGGATGATCAACGTAGGCATCTCCGGAAATCAACACCACATCGAGTTGTTCCCAGCCGCGTTTTTCCACCTCTTTCATTGTGAGCGGCAACCAATCTGTAATCGGGCGTTCCATTTGCATGTTGCAAAGTTACGAAAAGACTTATAGACTATGGACAGAAGACTAAAGACTAAACAATAGAACATGCCAATACTGTCTTCAGTCTTTTTCCTTTGTCTTTCGTCTTTATTTTTATCTTTAGATCAATGAAACTGTTCCCCGCTCTGCTCGCTTCTGCCGTTGTGCTTGCGTCTATTGCCGCTTGCGAGGGAATGCGTCGTCCAAAAAAGCAGGAAGTTTCTGTCAGGCCAACGTTGATTCATCCGTTCTTTTTTCAGGATGAGGTAGCTCAGGTACTCAACTTTCCGTTCTGGTTTAACGATTCGATTCTGCGTGAAGAAAAAATCAATACAATTACCTGGATCACCTACGGAAGTCCATTGGATACGGATGATGAAAACGATCGTATTGAAAAATTACCGAAACGAACCGTTGTATATACCTTCAACAGAACAGGAAAACCCGTGAGTATCCAGCAAACGGATTTCTCTGAAGGGATTATCATATCCAGCAGTACACTTACGCTAAAACCACTTGGAAATTCAGGTTATTATTCGGTCTCGGAAGGGGACAATCTTTTTGGAGTTGAAAACAATGCATACGTTGTTGTCCGATTAGCGGGTAAGAAAAACGTGAAGCAATTCGATAACGAAGAAACGGATGAACGCCTGCATTACATCGCCGATGAGAAATTCCATACACCGCTTTCGGTTGATTCGATTGCCAAGCCTGAACCGAACGACTGGATCATTTTGGGGGCACAGGATCGTCCGCTGAAACGCTATAAAGTTCAAAACAAAGTCCGCGAAAAACAGGTTACGACTTATTCCTACTGGAACGGAAATTTCCCGAAGCAGACCATAAACGATGAATTCCCTTTTACCAAAAAACGAAGCTACACCTACAAAAACGGTGTGTTTTCGGGTTATGTTGACTCAACATTCATTGACAATTCCTTTGTTACAAGCTCAATTACAACAATCCGATACAAACAGGGATTGCCTGTTTCTGTTGTTCACATCAAACAGCATTCTGAAAACGAAAATGCGTTTAGAAAAACAGAAGCATTTCAATACACACGGTTCAACGATTAATTCATTACAGCAGATTGAACTTTTTCGTGTGGAAATGGTAAGTAATCTGCATCGTACAATCGCTGAATAACGATGAATAATCAAACGTGTGTTTTTTAGTTGTTGAGCGTGTTCCAAAGCATTGAAAATGTAACTACTTTTGGGAAATCGATTATTTTATATTCGGCCGTTATTTTTTAAAACAAACCTTATGAAGCATTACTTGCTTGCCATCGTCTGTGGAGTATTCTCCCTTAGCTCTCAGGCTCAAACCGAAACTACCGTTATCAATGGAAAAACGTACTACGTCTATCCGCATCAGGAAGAAGGAATTAACCGCGAACGTTACTACAAGCAGTTCGCAGACAGAAAAGAAATTCTTCAAAGAGACGATAAAAACCGTAAAGTGATCGAAATCACTTACGAGGAAATCGAACACAATGGCAAACCTGCCAAAAAAGTCAACAAACGCTACATCGAGGAATTGGAAAAGTATCCGTACATGATGTACGAAGCGAAGAATTCACTCATGAAAGACATTACACCTGCATTGGAGAAACTTCCTGATGGTGAATATGTTCAGTTTTACCGCGACGTCCCTTATATCAAAGACCGCGTTTTGCGATACAGAAATGATGTGGTTGCCGGGTTCTTTACGGTAAAAAACAATCAGTTAGAAGGTGTTGGGACATGGTATCTTCCAAGCGGACAAGTAGCCAGAAAAGGAAAATTTGTTGCCGGAAGTAAAGAAGGGGTTTGGGAGCAATACAGCTACTCGGAGTCGTACAAAGTAATTCAGCCGAACCGCGCTTCATTGCCTCTGGACGAATACATGGCCAGCAAGACATACGATACGTTGACAACCAGTTACGTTTTTACGAACGGAATTCGCAATGGAGAATACCTGTACAAGCGCAACGGAGCGGTTATGGAATCTGGTTTTTACGAAGATAATGTGATGGTTGGAACCTGGAAAACGTACATCTACCGTAAGGAAAAACAAACGAATGCCGCTGGTTACCACATTGTGATGACAACAAAGGATTTGATTCTGAAAAGTCAGTTTACATATAACAACGATCAGGCAGTACGTGGAAAATCACTGATTCTTCGTGAGGAAGTAATTCCTTACGATTACAAATATGGCCGTTATGGTTACATGGAAAAACCGAAGTATTTCTTCAAAGACACGTTGTACCCTTATTTCTCCGGTGATAACTTCCCGAACTTCGGTTCATTCTACAATTTCATGGCTGCGAAAGAAGAACTGGATCTTCCGGAAGAAGAATTCCAAAGTTTTGAAGGTGGTGAAGGTGATCCGTATGGATATTATGGTGATTACGGTTACGATGGAGAAGGATACTATCCACCGCCATATTACGATGGTGAATACTACACGGAAGACAAAAACGAAGAAACGTTCTCCCGCTACGACATTTTTGAATACCTGGAAGGAAAACGCTTTTTATTGAACAAACTGATTGATTCCATTGGATATCACTACATGTACACGGGTGTAATGGAGCGTTATCACGATAATGGCCAGCTGATGTTCCGCTACGAAATTGAAAACGGAAAACTAAAAGCTGAAACGCCGGTTTATTATGAAAACGGACAAATTGCCAACGAAATCGTTTGGCGTGCCGATTCGAACTTCTACCACCAGAAATTCTACGATTTCTATGGTCAGTTGTACTTCGAACTGCGTCACGATACCCTTGGAAAAATCATTGAAAAAGAAAAGACCGGATTCGACGGAACTGTCGTTGTTAACGGTCGTAAATACGATGTTAATTTCGGTGAACCGACACTTGACTTCAATGAGCGCGAAAAATTAAATAAGGGTATCGAAACGAAGGAATTGGTTATGGAGAAAATCTGGAAACAGGATTCAACTGTAGCCGCTCAGGGATATTTTGATCCGGTTTCACGAGTGTATTCTTACGAAGAAAAAACACTTTCCAAAAAACCATATCTGATTGAAGAAACAATCTTCGGTGAAGACTACAAATCATTGACTTCATCCATCAGAATGTTCTACAACAATGTTGAGATGAACGGAGTAGTTTCCGGAACGTATGAAGATTACTGGGCAGCATTCGCAGTGAAAAAGGATTCAACCATTTCACCCCAAAACCGTGTTACCCGCTGGCGCTATGCGTTCAAAACAGATGGCGATTACACGCTACTCGTAAACGGAAATCCATTTACCGGTAAATTCAATGGGAACGCCGGTGGTTCAGGTTTCAGCTTCAAAGCAACCGACAAATCTATTTCATACAGCCTCCCAAGCACGAAAAAGGATCAGAAAATTTTCTTCAAGAGCATGAAGCAGTACGAGAAAGGGAAAATTACTCCTGTAATGGATGGATATGTTCCGGAATTCGGTGGCTATGGTCGCATTACTTCTACTCCGATGAGCCTTATTTACCCAATGAACGAAATCCGAAACAATTACGGAAAAGGGTCATACATGCTTGACGTTCCATTCTACGAACTGATCGAAGGGAGAGAAGAGTTTATGCAATATGGAGAGTACGACTTCTACGGTGATTATTACGGGTCAAACAGCAAACGTTCATTCCCTTCTTCTATCTCCGGAACTTACCTGAACGGAAAGCAGGAAGGGCTTTGGGTTACTAAGGATCAGTATGGAAAAGTGTTGCGTGAATCGAATTACATGAACGGTGAAATGCAGGGGCCAGTGAAAGTATACTCGCTGGAATATCCGGAAGCGAAACCGAAAAAACGACGTAATCGTGATTACGAAGACATGTACTACGATTACGAAATGGAATACGATTACAACCCGATTCCGAGAGAATACCGTTATGCAACGCCGAAGAAAAAAACGTACTACGTAAGCGAGTTGATGAATTACAAAAACGGTTACATCCACGGACAAGCTGTTTCATTGAACTGGTTGGGCGATACCCTGAAAAGTGACAACTACGTTGACGGAGTTCAGCAGGGAAAAAGTTACAAGCGTAACAAGTTATTCTACACTGAATCCATGTATGAAGACGGTTACATGGACGGAGTTACGCGTACATGGTTGACTCCAGCTGACAGAGATTCTGTATTGTTGTTCGAATTGAACTTCCAGAACGGAGCTCTTCAGGGGCAATCTGTGGCTTACCATACCAACGGAAAAATTGCGAAAAAAGGATTCTTCCTTTCCGGTCAGCCAATCGACGATTACGAGGCATTTGATACCCTCGGGTTCCGTTACCAATACGTGAAATTCCAGTACAATCAGCCAATCGAAGAGAAAATATGGGAAGAAAACCAATTGAGCGTTCGGTACGAATTCGATTGGAAAGATTCTATTCCATTCAATACGTCAGACATTACGCAGGCAACGAGTATCGATCGTTTGATCAACCGTATGGGCTTCGATGACGGTTCAATGCGTGCACCGTACTACGGACGTCCGAGTTTATTGGACAAGACGGGAATCACCTACACAATGACGAAATACTACCCGAACGATACGGTAGCGCGTACAGGTAAAGTGGTAAAAGGAAAGAAAACCGGAGTTTGGAACTACTACAGCTACCAGGGATTATTCCTGATGACTGTGAATTACTTCGATACGATAATTACTGTAAACGACACGCTGAAGTTTAAGTCGAAGGGTGTATTGACCTACGTTGACGCAAAAGGCACTCCGCTCAGCAAGTCATACATCATTGAGAAGGTAGAGAAATACGACTGTGCACATACCGATCACAACGAAGAACGCATGTTATACTGTTTCTGGGAAAAAGACACCATGCAGCACCGCATGAACGGTTATGTAAAGAATTATTACGATAACGGTTCTATTCAGAATGAAGGTTACGTGAAAGACGGTCTTCCGGTTGGTATTTGGAAAATGTACGACGTTGATGGTCACCTGAGTCAGGTGGGTACCTACAACAACGGTAAGCGCAACGGACGCTGGTTGAGTGGTGACCTTGGAAACGTGAAAAACATGAGTGAAATCTGTTTGAACCCGAACCTGGAGAACCTGGAAGAAATCATGAGCTACCAGGAAAAAATGCTTGATGTTTCAGTGGTTTACTACAAAAATGGAAAAGAAATCCGCAGAGAATACTACGGAATCAACATGAACAGCGGTAAGGCACCGTATGGTTATGATGATGAGTACTACATTGAAGGATTCTAGGAAAATATGAACCAAACGAAAGCGGTTTCTCACAACGAGGAACCGCTTTTTGTTTTTAACCGCCTGAACGTGTTCTTACCAGAGTTGTTAATCCATCGTCCTGGTCATGGTATTTGGAACCACAATAATGAAGTCGGCTTTATTCAAATGTTCTTTTTCAAGGGTTTTGATCTGATCCTGTGTAACGGTGCTAATTGTCAGCGTTTTTGTCCCCTTCCTGTATTGTTCGATGTACCACGCAATTCCCTGATGAAAATCGGAATGGTAAGAACCGTTGAGGTGCAATACTGCCTCTTTTGTTTTGAGTAATTCAGTGATTGAATAGGCCATTGTAGCATCTTTCAGAGCTTGCGCCAATGCGAAATCGATTCCTGAAGCGTGCATTTCTTTCCCCATTGCAATCAATTCCTGATATTGAGAAAGCGTAGAGTCGAATGGAAAAGGTAGTGGACACATCAGTTTACGCTCTTCGTCTGAGAGTGTATCAAGACTGTGTAATCCTTTTTTGAAAATCAGTGAAGCATATTTTCTCGTAACGTTTGTTGCGGCGTAATCTACCTGTTTTTGCTGGCACCATTCCAGCAGTGGCTGGTAATCCGTTCCGAAATTACTCCACATTTTGGTGCTATCCTCCAACTGTTTCATATTGCCGTTCTTCAGGTACAATTCAAGTTCATCCTGTTGATGCAGTTCCATCATTTCCGCTCCTACAGCGAAATTCGTGTCGTGACCGCTGAACAGATGAATCGCAAGCTCCCGCTGTAACCAGTGTGAAATAGCATTGTCGTGTAGTTCACCGAATAGAACCACATCCGAAGCATCTGCTGATTTGCATAGCTTTCCAAAGTCGGTAGGTTTTCCGGTTCCCGTAAAAATGGAATATGCAGGCAGGGTTTGGGCTGCAGTGGTAAAGCTGAAACCGTAAACAAAGAGTAGAAGTAGTGTTTTCATGAAAGTAAATGTAAGGGTTTTAGAGATTCCTCCCTTGAGGGAGTAGAGTGAGAGTGGCTCAAAGGGAACCTCGTTAAGGTCACCTCTCCTTCAGTCCTTCATCACGGAAAGAAACCTTACACTCTCAGTAAGCTTAACAAAAGGAATGCTTGCCTTCGGTCATTTCAACATGATTTAACAACCGAACAGTATAGACTCTTCGAGTATTAAAAGCTATTTTTGTCACTATGCGGCAAATGATTTCGAAAATCAAAAACAACGTCCCGGCGCATGTGGGTTCACTACTCGGCGCTTTCGCATTTGCCCTTTTACTCCTTACACTTACACGTATCCTGTTTTTTATCGTACACAGTGAAGTCTTTTCAAATGTGCGATTTACCGACTGGCTTGCAGGGATTTGGTTTGATGCTGCGACGCTGTCCCTGGTGCTATTGCCATACATCATTGTTTCACTTTTGCCGGTCAATTACCATCATCTGAAGACAATTAAGATCCTGAAGATAATTCTGTACGTTATTCCTGTATTGTTCATCATTGCCTTCAATCTTCTTGATATCGGTTACTTCTCGTTTACACACAAACGTTCAACCGCAGATTTATTTGCGATTGTTTCAGCCGGAAACGATGTAGGGCAATTGCTCGGTAGTTTCATCCGCGACTTCTGGTGGCTGATCCTGATCTTCATTGGGTTAAGCATTATCCTGGTTCGTTACCTCAGGAAGAAACTGAAAAAAGAAAAAGCAGACGGAAGCTCATTCGTCAGAAAGGCGATCTGGTTCGTTGTGTTAATTCCGGTATTCATTGTTATTGGTCGTGGAGGATTGGTGTTGAAACCGATTAACATTATTGATGCCACGCTTTATACCGAACCGCAAAACACAGCTTTGGTGCTGAATTCGGGATTTACTATTCTGAAATCGTACAGTGGAGATGACCTGAAAGAGGTGAAGTTCTATTCCGAGAAGGAATGTAAGAAAATCTTCAATCCGTTCCGCGTTACGGAACCTCAACATTTGCTTCCCGGGAAACCGAATGTGGTGGTGATCATGCTCGAAAGTTTCGGTAACGAATGGGTTGGGTCCTTTAATGGTGGAAATTCGTATACACCATTTTTGGATTCCCTGTTGAAGGATAGCTGGTACTTCGAATACGGTTTTTCAAACGGGAAAAAATCCATTGAAGCCGTTCCGACGATCATCGCTTCGATTCCTGCATTAATGGACAATCCGTTGATTTCGTCTTCTTTCAGCAACAATAAAATAGAAGGATTACCGGCTATTTTGAAGAAGTCTGGTTACGCTACGGCTTTTTATCATGGTGCAACCAACGGTTCCATGCGTTTCAACAGTTTTACCAAGCAAATCGGATTTGACGAATACATTGGTCGTTTCGAGTACAACAACGATGCACATTTTGATAAAACATGGGGAATTCTGGATGAATATTTCAATCCATGGTCGGCGAAACAAATGAGTAAGCAGAAACAGCCTTTTATGGCGACACTGTTTACCTTATCATCGCATCATCCGTATTACGTTCCTGCGAAGTGGAAGAATAAACTGAGAAACGGTCCGATGCCGATTTGTAAAAGTCTCCATTACGGGGATGTGAGCCTGAAGCTTTTCTTCGAACAGGCGAAGAAGGAACCGTGGTACGAAAACACCATTTTTGTACTCGTTGCAGATCACACGCCGGCAACGAAAAGTGAAATCTATTCGCAATCGACTGAAATGTACCGCATTCCTATTGCGTTCTATTCGCCTTCCGGAAAATTACCGAAGCGTAGAGAAAATGCGGTATTCCAGCAAATGGATATCATGCCGACCGTGTTGGATCTGGTGAATATTGATGCAAAGTATTTCTCTTTTGGGTCGTCTTATTTCTCGAAAGACCCTCGTGAAGCCATCGCTTACCTGGAAGGAACCTATTACTACACTTCCGGGAAGCACATGCTGGTGTATTCCAACGGAAAAGCGATTTCTTTACTCGACATCACGAAACGTACCGCTAAACCGCGTGACGATTTCAAACGAAACAAGGAAGAGGTTCAGCGCATGACGCGCCGTTTGCGGGCGATCATTCAAGCTTACTCGCACACATTGATGTATAACGAAATGGTGGCCAAATGAAAAAGCGCATCCGTTTCATCATCAATCCCATTTCGGGTGGCGTAAAAAAGGCTAAGGTTCCTCAAATGATTGAGAAATACCTCAATCATGAACTGTTCGATTACGACATTGCCATTACCCAATACAAAAAACACGCACAGTCCATAGCCAGAGAATCTGCTGCGGAAGGCATTGACATTGTGTGCGCTGTTGGTGGAGATGGTTCTGTTCACGAAGTGGGAACAGCGCTTGTTGGAACCAAGTGTCATCTGGCAATCATTCCTACAGGTTCAGGAAACGGGTTGGCCCGACACCTGAAAATTCCATTGAAAACACCACAGGCCATTCAGAACATCAATCAACTGTACAGTTGTTGCATGGATACAGGGCTTGCGAACGATAAACCATTCCTTGGAGTGGGTGGTTATGGTTTTGATGCGTTTATTGCGAAGCGCTTTGATGAATATCACATCCGCGGTTTCTGGGGGTATGCGCAGCTTGTCTACGAAGAGTACTTTTCGTACAATCCTCCGAAAATGAAGATCACACTGAAAGATGAGGTGGTGAAAGGAAACTTCCTGTTGTGTTCCATTGCCAATTCATCAGAGTTCGGAAACGGATTTTGTATTTCACCAACTTCAACGGTAATCGATGGAAAAATGGAATTGGTCCTGCTGAAGCGCTTTTCCTGGTGGAGAACACTTGGTGTGCTGGGACGCTTCTTTTTCAAGCGAATTGAGGGCTCACGTTTCATAAGAATCGTATCTTTCGAAAAAGCGCGGATTGTTCTGGAAGAACCGTTGGCACATTACGATGGTGAACCTTTCGAAGTGCGCAAAGAAATTAATATTGAAGTGGTTCCTAAAAGCCTTTGGGTGTTGACAGGAGCCGATTATAAACGAAAATAAGAAGAGATGTTTGTTGCCGTTGATCTTGAAAGTATGCTGTCTTATTTCAATAAACTGAGTGCGGATCAGAAACCCGAATGGGGGACGATGGGGGCTCAGCGTATGGTGGAACACCTGACAGATACGCTTCGTATTGCAACCGGAAAAAATCCGCAGGCATTGGTTATTCCGGAAGAAAAACTGGAAGGTATGTTGCGCTTTCTGGATTCGGATAAACCAATGGCGAGAAATATCGCGGTTGACTTCGCGACTCCGGAAATGAAATTGCGCAACGAAGAACTGGAATTGGCGGTGGACGAGTTCGTGGAAGAGTGGTTGGATTTCGAAGACCTGTACCAAAGTAATCCGGGTCATACGGAAGTTCACCCGTTCTATGGCCCGTTGAATTATGATCAATGGTTACGGTTGCACGCAAAGCATTTGACGCATCACTTTACGCAGTTTAATCTGATTTAGAGGGAAGTGTAAAAAGAAAAGAGGAAAGACCGAAAGTACCTTCTTTCTGTTTTCCTCCTTCCTCTGATATCTCTCTTAGTTTTTCTTCTGAGCTGCTACTTTTTTAGCAATCGCACCTTTTTTAGCTTTAGCTACCGGTTTCTTCGCTGTTGGTTCCTGCTTTTTACCGGTCGGTTCCTGTGCGTAAGACATTCCTCCTACAAATAATGCTATCAATGACATAGCAAGGATTTTCTTTGTATTCATTGTTCTGATTTTTAGAATTGTTAGTGTCTTTTCAATTTCTATGCCAATATACGGAAATTCAATTGGAGAGAAACGGTATTTACGTGTGGATTATTATCTGCTCATATGCTAGCCGACAGTTTTTTTTATATTTGAGAAAACCTGTTCAATGAAGACCCTTCAACTCTATATTTCCGGAACTGTTCACACCTTCGAAACCCTGGCAAAAGGAAAATTCCTGTTTTATTTCGTGCCCGGACTCGTTGTCAGCACCTTCCTGTGGGCTTACTACTATCAAATGTCGGAGTACGAACAAATGACAAAGGAAACAGAAGAATGGTTCATGATCGGTGGAGTCGTGAGCTGGATTTTGGAGTTTCTGGGGAGTATGCTTACGTTCCTCGTAGAGCAATTGTACATGTTCATTGTACTCGTTTGTTTTTCTCCGTTTAATTGCATTCTGTCTGAGAAGTACGACAATTACATCACCGGAAATAAATTCGACGGTGGTTTTGTACGTATGCTCAACGACTTACTACGTGCGCTTTTTATCGTCATTCTGGCAATCATCATGGAGTACCTGTTCATTTTCGTTTACTGGATTGTTTCCGGACTCATTCCGGATGTTATCGGAGAGTACATTGATCCGATTATGTATTTCCTGATTCCGTCATTCTTTATTGGATTTGCGTTCTACGATTACAGCCTTGAACGCTATGGTGAAGGGACGTTTTCAAGTTGGGGATACGCCTTTAAACGCATGTTGGCTATGCTTGTTGCAGGAAGTTTGTTTACGCTCCTCTTCAAGATTCCGTATGTAGGTATTATCTTAGCGCCGGTAATTCTTACCATGCTTTCTACATACGTGTACATTCACAGAGAAGATAAGCTGAAAGCACAGGTAGTAGAATCCGATTTGTTAGATCAAAACGATAAATGATATGCTTCAAGAAACAGTAACCTTTCCGCCTACTACAAAAGCAGAATGGGAAGCAATCCTCCTGAAAGAATTAAAAGGAGCTCCCATAGAAACGTTACTGAAAACGGATGAGGTGGAGGAACTCAGTTATTCTTCCTTTCAACACCGCTCCGATGCTCATGTTCGTTATTCTGATCCGGGACTTGCACCTTTTACAAGAGGTGGAAATGCTGCAACAAACGAGTGGCTTATTGGTAAAGCATTTTACTGGCGAACGAACACAAACGCCGTTGAATTGAACAGGGAAATCCTTTCGCAACTAATGAAAGGGACTACAGCCATTACGATTATCGCGGAATGTGAAACAACAATTCCATTCGAAACGATCCTGAATGAAGTTGGATTGGAGTATGTCCGTACTTCTCTCAAAGCTGCAACGAAAGATCAGGCACAACAATTTGTAACTTTCCTGGGAGATCATCCCGGAGCGGTTGAAATCGCTCATGGTGAACAGTTGCCATCAACCGGCGCATGTAAAACTGTTACGGTTAACGGATATGCGGTTCAACAGGCTGGCGGAACAACCTGGCAGGAAATCGCTATCGCATTGGCAGAAGGTCATGATGCATTGGTAAACTTGTTGGATTCCGGTGTTTCGGTTGATGACGCCCTTTCTCGTTTCAATGTGGTTCTGGGTGTTGGGACGCACTACTTTGCGGAAGTGGCAAAGTTTAGAGCATTCAGAATGTGCTGGGCGAATATGGTAGCAGCTTACCAACCGCAAAACGAATCTTCCAAACTACCACATGTTTCGGTTAAAACAGGATTTACACACATCAGTTTGAAGGATCCGTACACGAACTTATTGCGTCAGACAACACAGGCGATGTCGGCAATTATTGGTGGTACAGATGAATTGATCCTCCAACCCTACGATGCATACTCTTCACAACAAAATCCGGAGTTTACGCAGCGTATGGCAACTAATATTTCCCTCTTACTTCAGGAAGAATCTTACTTGTCTTACGTCGTTGATGCGGCTGGAGGAGCATACGCATTCGATTCATTGACCAACGCTATCGCAGAAAAAGCATGGAATCTCTTCCGTGAAATTGAAAGTGGAGGTGGAATTTCAAATCACGAAGTACACGCAAATTTGAGTGCTTCCATTCTGGCGAAAGCACGACTGCGTACCGAACGAATTCAATTGAAAAAAGACAAATTGATCGGAGTGAACGTATTCCCCAATCCAACTACTGAATCTGCCGAATGGCTCTCGGTACCAAGGGCCTGGAATGATTTACCAACATTAATTTTAGAGCAAACAGTATGAGCAAGCGCATAGATTTCACTAGTATTCCGCTTAGTTCAACTGTAACTGAGGGTACAGCGGAAAACAACGTTTTCACAACAGCAGAAAAAATTGAATTGAAGAGCTATTATGGCCCTAAAGACCTCGAAAAAGTAACGCACCTGGATTACGTGAGCGGTAAAGCTCCATTCCTACGTGGGCCTTATGGTTCTATGTATGCCATTCGACCATGGACCATTCGTCAATATGCCGGATTTTCTACAGCGGAAGAATCCAACGCGTTTTACCGTAGAAACTTAGCGGCAGGACAAAAAGGACTTTCCGTAGCATTCGACCTTGCGACACACCGCGGTTACGATTCGGATCACGAACGTGTGGTCGGAGATGTTGGTAAGGCGGGAGTGGCAATCGATTCCATCCTGGACATGAAGATCCTCTTTGATCAGATTCCGTTGGATGAAATGTCCGTTTCCATGACCATGAACGGCGCTGTTCTTCCGATTATGGCGTTTTACATCGTCGCTGCAGAAGAGCAGGGCGTAAAGCAGGAACAGCTTTCGGGAACCATTCAGAACGACATCCTGAAAGAGTTCATGGTTCGTAACACATACATTTATCCGCCCGCGCCATCCATGCGCATCATCGCGGATATTTTTGCATACACGTCGCAGCACATGCCACGTTTCAATTCCATTTCCATTTCCGGCTACCACATGCAGGAAGCGGGAGCAACCGCTGCTATTGAGCTGGCATATACGCTTGCCGATGGAGTGGAATACATTCGGGCAGGTTTGGCTGCGGGAATGGACATCGATACCTTCGCGCCGCGTTTGAGTTTCTTCTGGGCTATCGGAATGAACCATTTCATGGAAATTGCGAAAATGCGTGCGGGACGTTTGTTGTGGTCACGTTTGGTTGCTCAGTTCAATCCGAAAAATGAGAAATCATTAGCACTTCGTACCCATTGCCAGACTTCGGGATGGAGTTTGACGGAACAGGATCCGTTCAATAACGTGGCAAGAACATGTATCGAAGCAATGGCTGCAGGTTTCGGTGGAACACAATCACTTCACACCAATGCGTTGGACGAAGCGATTGCACTTCCAACGGATTTCTCGGCACGTATTGCACGAAACACGCAGATTTACCTGCAGGAAGAAACCGGAATGTGCGATATCATCGATCCATGGGGTGGAAGCTATTACGTAGAGCAACTTACGCAGCAATTAGCCGACGAAGCATGGGCTTTGATCCAGGAAGTCGAAGAACTTGGTGGAATGGCGAAAGCAATTGAAACCGGAGTCCCGAAAATGCGCATCGAAGAAGCGGCAGCACGTAAGCAAGCCAGAATTGATGCCGGAAAGGATATCATCGTCGGTGTAAACAGGTTCCAGTTGGAGAAAGAAGATCCGATTGAAATTCTGGAAGTCGACAATACGAAAGTTCGTCTGGCGCAATTGGAACGTTTGAAAGAACTGAAAGCAAACAGAAACGAGGAACGCACCCAGGCTGCACTTGCGGCTTTGGAAGATGCAGCGAAGAACGGAACAGGAAACCTGCTTGCTCTGGCGGTTGAGTGTGCACGCGAACGGGCTTCGTTGGGAGAAATTTCATTGGCAATGGAGAAATACTTTGGTCGTCACAAGGCTACCATTCGTTCCATTAGCGGTGTTTATTCATCAGAAAGTATGGCAGATCCGGATTTTGAAAAAGCAAAAGAACTGGTTGAGCGTTTTGCAGTTCTCGAAGGCCGCCGACCACGAATTATGATTGCGAAAATGGGGCAGGATGGTCACGACCGCGGCGCCAAAGTCATTGCAACATCGTTCGCGGATATCGGTTTTGACGTTGATATCGGTCCTTTGTTCCAGACACCTGCTGAGGCAGCTCGTCAGGCTGTTGAAAACGACGTTCACGTTTTGGGAGTTTCTTCACTTGCAGCCGGACACAAAACATTGGTTCCACAGGTTTTGGCAGAATTGAAAGCGCTTGGCCGGGAAGACATTATGGTTGTTGCTGGAGGAGTTATTCCGGCTCAGGACTACGATTTCTTGTACGAGGCCGGAGTTTTCGGTGTATTCGGTCCGGGAACGAAAATTTCCAAAGCAGCACAGGATATTTTGAATTTGTTGATTAAGAGTCTCGAATAGTTACAAACTACAAGGGACAAGCTACGAGTGAAGTATTGGGTGTTAATATTCTCATGAATTTGCCATCATTGATAATTATTACCCATTAACACCTCATTCATAACTCGTAATTAGTCACTCGATTAAAAAAGATTTGTACATTCGGCATAGTAATTGGTCTGACTTAAACTCAAACGGCTAAAAAATGAAAAAATTACTGTTCTTATTGCTATTGGTTGTTGCTAAAGTAGGTATGGCGCAGCCTCCGAAGTACGATGATCTGTTGATGTATTATACCGACGAAAATTGGGAGAAACTCATCAAATCAGCTGAAAAATATACACTGAGCGACAAAACAAAAAGTGATCCGCTTGCACACCTGTGGTTGGCAAAAGGATTGTACAAAATGTCATTGAGTGGTACAGACGATGAAACGTACAAAAATGCCTACAAGGACGCCATTGGTGCAATGGGGAAATTCATCAAGTTGGATAAAAGCGGAGACATCGCCCGTGAAGAAGAAAAGTTTGTCAACGAGTTCAAAATGAGCGTGGTTGAGAACATTGGAAACGACATGGGGAATCCGAAGAAAGCTGCAGGATGGGTAACCAAGTACTACAAATTGGACATGAATTCAATCGGAGCGAAATACCTTGAAGGAGCGTGTAAATTCCTTGATTCCGATAAGACTTCAGCTAACACATTGTGGAAAGATGCTGACGCAAAACTGAAAGCAATCGAATCAACAGGAATCGATAGCTGGATGGAAGCAGACAAAGAGCTATTGAAAATCGGTGTCATGAAAACCGCAGAGTGCTACATCAGCATGAAACAGGTTGAAAAAGCAAAAACCCTGTTGGGTAAAGTTGCTCAGTGGTACGAAGATGACGAAGCATTCAAAGAATTCTACGACGAAGTAGTGAACTAATTCAGCTTCCGGTAAAATACTGAATCCTGATTGTGAAAACGGTCAGGATTTTTTTGTTCTGCCCTTGTTCTCAATACGTCGCTAACCTACATTCCATTTCGGTTAAGTCCTACTCGAACTGACGGGCAAAGAAGAGAACGACTGTCAAATTCATTCACTCAGTGCCCTTCCGTGTTCCTCCGTGGGAGTTACATTAGCCCGCAACTTGTCAATCACTACCTTTTCTCAGCGTAACTCAATGGAAACCTCCGCGATCTTCTGCACTCGTCCGGGAGATTTAACGTTTTCCCGAAATGAACAGCCTCTTGTTACGAAGTTTATCTACAACGTAAGTTCTTTACGACCTTCCCTCCTTACCTTAGCAACATGAAAAAGTACCTGCTTCCGTTTAAGAATAAGTACATCCTGGCAATAACCATTTTCCTGGTGTACAACCTCTTTCTGGACGATGTGGACGTTTTCTCGGTAATTTCTCAAAACGGCAAACTTTCCAAGCTCAATGAGAGCAAAATGGCACTCAGCAAAGAGTTGAACGAAACCAAACGCACGTTGGCACAACTCCGATTTGATTCCGAACTGGAACGCTTCGCCCGTGAAAAAAAATATTTTAAGCGCGACGATGAAGACGTTTTCGTGATTACCGTTGAGGAAGAGGAATAACGAACCAACTTTCTGATTGTTAAATTTTTGCGGATACTTTGAAAAAATAAAATTACATTCTAGATTTGCCGTTAAATAATCTTAGGTCTAAACACAATTCTCAACAACTTAATGCAATACCACCAAAACCGGTAATCTTATTTCAGTTTTGTAACGAACTCTTTAAGGGTTCAGCGTGTATTTAGTGCATTCATTCAGCTTTTTGAGTTGTTGAAGTGGCGTTTCGTCTTGGTTATGAGATAACAATTCGAATCAATTTCAACTTGAATATGAAGCACATCTTTTTGCTTTTTCTGCTTTTTGTAAGTGGAGTCACTTTTAGTCAATATTCCGGAACACCGATTATGTTGTCGCTGCCTATGGATGCGGACACCATTGAAGAGGACGAACCAACATTCGTCTGGCAAACCACATTGAGCAACCTCCAAAACGATCCCCGGTTTAACGTTCAGTTATCCGTAGTTCAGGTCGGAGAAGACCAAACCGCTGCCGAAGCAATCGCCGAGAACAATCCGGTTTTTATGCGTCAGAATCTGTATTCCGGCTCTTTAAACTACTCGAGCATTGACCATGAATTACAGGAAGGCGTTTGGTACGCCTGGCAGGTAGTATTGTTCTACAACGGAGTTCAGGTACAGCAAAGCGAAGTTTGGAAATTCATTAAGGCAGAGCCGGTGGTTCCTGTTCCTTCCTTCGCACACCTTAGAAGAAAAGCGGACAACAGCGTTTATTACGTTCAAAATTCGAAGCTATATGTTTGCACACAGGAACGTGGAGCGTTTGAGCTTGAAGCTACGCTTACCGGAACGAACCTCCCTGCATCAGGTATCACATTTACTCCGATTGATATTCATGGCAATGAATTGGAGGAGGATAGCCCCCAGCTTGAAACGCGATACTTTGTAGCCGAATTGGATGAATTGGGTACAGGTAGATATCGCCTGGAATGGAAAGCCAAACCGAAATTAAACTTTATCCTTTTCGTTGAAAAATAATAAAAAAATTCCCCATCCTAATAAGGAAAAGATGAAACACAATAAATTAACTCAAGACACCTATTTCAAAAGCGTACGACTGATGGCGTGGTCATTCATTGTAATGTTTTGCATGGGTGTGTTTTCACCAACAGTTTCAATTGCCGGAGGTGGAGGTCCAACTCAACCTGAAGTACAAGGATTTACACCTGTTGGTGTCTCCGGAATGGTAGACCCCTTTACCGGCGATTTTAGTTACAATATCCCGTTGATGGATGTAGAAGGCTATCCGATTAACATCGCATACAGTAGCGGTGTCAGTATGGATCAGGAAGCTTCCTGGGTAGGTCTGGGCTGGAACCTCAATATGGGATCAGTAGTTCGATCCATGCGCGGTTTACCGGATGACTTTAACGGTGATGTAGTGACAAAGGAGTTAAATCAAAAGCCTCAGACGAGTTTAACACTTAGCAGAAACAAATCGGTAGAGTTCGGTGGTTATAGTACATTGCTCGAAGAGGATAATAATGCATTCACTTGGTCTAGGGGAATTAGTATCACAACAAGTAACTATACCGGAGTCAATGCGCAAATCAATTTCGGACCGTCTTTTCGATCCAGAGCAATGTCTGGTCTTCGAACGAATTTTGGAATAAACTTTACTGGAAGCAGTGAGAATGGTGCAGGTTTTTCCGCGAATACAGGTTTGTCTGCAAGGGAGTACACGCACTCTGCTGATGAGAAAATCCTTGGGTATTCAGTTGGGTCTTCGTTTAATTCCCGAGCAGGTTTACAAAGCATTAGTTATAAGCGAACTCAGGAAATTGGAATTTATAGCGTTGAAAGAGAACTGGGTTTAGGTATTTCAGGAGCCTATAATTTTGGTCTACATCATTATTCTCCTACGGTCGGTCCTTCCTACATTACGTACAATCTAAGTGGTAATTTCACTAACAGTTATTCGTTTTTTGCGTTAGATGTGCAACGGATTACGGGCTTTTTGATTAATGTTCAGAAACTGGATAAATCCATATTAGAAAATGAGGCGTATGGATATTTCAATTTGCATTATGGACAGAAGAATAAAAATGCATTATTAGACTTTAATCGGCATAATGACGGTACCTTCACCAAGTACACTCCAAATTTACCCTCTGCTGCTTTAATGAGCGATTTATTTAATGTTCAGGCCCAAGGAGTTGGTGGAAGTTACCGTGCATTCAGAAACGAGGTAGGATATGTTTTTGACCCAACCTCTGTATCAAAGAGTTATTCCGGGAGTCTGGGGATTGAAACCGGATCAGGTAATTTACTTGATTTTGGAGCTGATTTGAGTTATAATCAAACCTACGCTGAGTCGGGTAACTGGGATGATGTAAAAACGAATCAGGCTGAGAGTAAAATGCGCTTTGAGAGTGCCAATGGACTGTTGGAAGAATTTGCTTTCCAGGAAGCAAACGAACGAGCTGTAGATACGGATCCCATGTTTACGAATCAGTTTAACGGTGAACAACTGAACTACCTTCGTGTAGAAGGATCCAGCATTTTTCCTCATTTGGAAGATAAAGTCCAAATTGGTGAAGATTGGGTGGATCTTACAGAAAACAGCAGAACAGAACGCATTAAGCGTAATGAATTGCTTTCGTTTCTTTCTATTGAGGATGTCCAGGACGGAATGGGGTTGAACGAGTACCGTTCAGATATTTATTCGGGCGCTAAAGCACACCATATTGGTGAGATGACTCAATTGGGTACAGATGGCAGAAGATATGTGTTCGGAATTCCGGCGTATAACCACAGCCAGGAGGATGTTACGTTCGCTATTGGAAGTACAGAGCCTGATATTCTGCATTACAACGGATTTTCTCCATCCAATACCTATGTTGGTTTGGTAGGTTTGAATCAGGACTTCGATGATAAAGCGTCTCCTTCGAATGATAAAGGAATTGACAATTACTATTCTTCCGAAAAAACTCCGGCGTATGCCCATGCTTTCCTACTGTCTGCAGTGTTAAGTGATGATTATTCCGATTCTGATTTGGAAAAAGGACCGAGTAAGAATGATCTCGGGTCTTACGTCAAATTTGATTATACGAAAGTTGACAATTTTGAATGGAGAACACCTGTTCCTGAAAACTCTGCGTACTATAATGAAGGAATGAAAACGGACATTCAGGACGATAAAGCGAGTTTCGTTCATGGAAAGAAAGACCTTTGGTATGTAAAAGCCGTTGAAACGAAGAACTACATTGCTGTATTTACACTTGAGGATCGTAAGGATGGGTTATCAGCAAAAGGAAGACAAGGAGGCTTGAACCCGGATGGATCACGGATGAAAGTGCTGAAAAAAATCAGTTTGTATGCTAAACCAGCTAATTACGAAGATGTTAGCGATTTGACAGGCCTTACGCCGATTCAGGAGGTTCATTTTGTTTACGATTATTCCTTGTGTCAGGGTTACCCTGGGCATATTAGTGGTGGTGGTAAACTAACACTTAAGGAAATCTACTTCACCTACCAGGGTTCATATAAAATGAAGCGTAGTTCCTATAAGTTTGAATACGGATTCAACCCGAATTATGGTATGAAGAATGTGGATCGTTGGGGAACCTATCAACCTCAAACAGCAAATTCAGAATCTGGTACGGCCATGACCAGTGGAGATTTCCCGTACACAATTCAGGATGAAGAAGCTGCAGGGGATAATGCTGCCGCATGGTTACTAAGTGACATTCATCTACCATCTGGTGGAAAGATTCATGTTGAGTACGAAAGCGATGATTATGCGTACGTTCAACACTTACAGGCTTCACAAATGTATCCGATTTGTGGAGTGGAACTGGCCGCAGAAACTACGATGGATCAGAGTTGTTTGAATGGTTCGGATGACGCTAAGGATATTTCGACGGATTCAAAGAAAAATCGTGCTATCTACTTCAAAATGAAAGAAGATCATGGTGACGTGAACGAATATGCTAAAGTTGGACAACCACTCTACTTTCGCGTATTGACTAATCTTTCCAATAATTCCAATGGTAATAAATACGAATACGTTTCCGGTTATGGAATTATTCAGGATTTAGATGTTGAGACAATCAGCGGAATAAAGTACGGCAGAATTCAATTGAAATCAGTAGGTCTTAAGGATGTTGGAGCAGACGGTTACAGTCCAATTACGAAAAGTGCAATTCTGTTTGGACGAATGCACCTTCCTAGAACGATTTACGATGAAAATAGTGCCTTGACAGGGATCAATGAGAATTCCATTTTGGCTTTTGCAAATGAAACAGTCAATGCTTTTGCCAGCTTGTCTGAAATGGTGACAGGACCAAACGTAAAAGTTTATAACAACGGTTTTGCTCAGCAAATCAAGATGAATAAGTCATTCATTCGCTTGCTGGAGCCAACTGGTCATAAGTTTGGAGGAGGTTCGCGAGTACACAGCATTAAGATGTACGACAATTGGGACTACATGGTGGAACACGATCCTGAAGCGGAGACAAATCCATACGGATTTTCATATGGTCAAATATTTAATTATGAATTGGAAGATGGTCGCTCGTCAGGTGTTGCAAGTTATGAGCCGCTTCTGGGTGGTGATGAGAATTCCTGGAGATCACCTAATTTCTATGATAATAAATTCCGCTTCGCTCCTGATGAAAACCTATATCTTGAAGATCCTGTCATGGAATCTCAATTTCCAAATCCGAACGTGGGTTATAGCAGGGTAGTTATTACCGATATTAAACCTGGTGAAGATGAACCAGATGGGGAAGCGGAAGATACTTATATTACTAAAACTGCTACAGGTAAAGTAGTGAAGGAATTCTATACTGCAAAAGACTTCCCGACAATCGTAAAGAAAACCAGTGTAGATCAAAAAGTTGCGAGTAGCTTCTTGCCGTTATTGCCGCAATATGACTACCTGACTGCTTCGCAAGGTTTTGCAATCGAGTTGAACGATATGCACGGTAAACCTAAAGCTGAAATGGTTTATGGTGAAGGTCAGGATCAGCCATTAAGTACCGTTCACTTCGAATACCAAAGTCATCCTACCACTTACCGCGGAGTACCTTGTTTTGAACTGGATAACTCCGTTACTACGATTAAGAACGATGGTACGTTACAAACTGCAACACTTGGAGTGAAAACCGAAGCAGTAGCTGATTTCAGACAAAACGAAACCAGTTCTATTGGTGGGGCAATAGAATTAAACTTTAACTCGTTTGCCCTGGCTCCACTCGTAATCTCATTCCCATCGATTTGGCCGAGTGTAGACATTTCTGAGAGTCGGTTCAGAAGTGCAACATTGAATAAAACTGTGAATAAATTCGGAATTCAATCCCGTGTTACTGCAAATCAGGATGGATCGGTGGTTGAAACCAATAACCTTGCTTACGACGCAGAAACCGGAGATGTACTTGCTACACAAACAACAACCAATTTTAATGATAAGATTTACTCGGTTAGCTATCCTGCACATTGGAGATACGATCAAATGGGGATGGCTTATCAGAACATTGGTTATGAACTGAACGGTTATCCTGCAGGAGCTGATGGTTTCGTACCTGTCCCACCAACAGCCAACTATTTTGTTGAAGGTGACGAACTAAAAGTGCTCGTTTCCGGTTCTACTGACCCCATTCGCGGGTGGGTGGTTGAAGTCAACTCTTCCGGTATTCGACTGATAGATGAGGATGGAGATCCGATTTCGGGTAGCCAGGTGAACATGACCATTATCCGTAGCGGTAGACGCAATAAACAATCCGTTGCAATGTCCTCCGTAACTTCTCGTGATAATCCGCTGAGCGCTATTTCTACCGGGGTATTCACGAATGTTCTGAATGCAGGTGCAATCGATTTTAAACAGGATTGGGCTACATTCTGCAATTGTTTTGGTGGGGAAATAGAAACCAATAGGGCTACAACCAACCCTTACGTGAGAGGAACCAAAGGAAACTGGCGACCGGCTAAATCATTAACTTATCTTACCGAGAGAACCCAAACAAACAGTAATGATAACACCAATATTCGCTTTGATGGTGTGTTTGCAGGGTTTACTCCGTACCACCGATACTTCAACGGTAAATGGTCAACATTTGGATCCCATTGGACATACGTGTCCGAAGTAACGGCATTTAGTCCGAGCGGCTCTGTTCTGGAAACAAAAGACGCTTTAGGAAGATATTCATCCAGTTTGTTCAGTTACAAGAATACGTTGACTACTGCAATTGCAGCCAATGCACGTAAAAAGCAAGTGCTTGAGGCGAGTTTCGAAGATCTGAATTTCAGAAATTGTATGGATGAATCTATTTTCACGGGAATCTCTTCCGGAGAATTGAGCACCTCAGAATTCCATACCGGGCGCAACAGCTTACACGTTGGTTCCAATCAAACAAAAGAATTCAATGCTGTAGTTCCGGAATGTGAATATGAACCGAATTGTGACCTGTCCATCGTTGCAAGTGGAAGCCATGTCTACAAAATATTGGGAGCTGATCCGGGAAGCCTTGGATTGTACTATACTGCAATAACCGGAGACGTTGGGGCAAGTATTGATCCACTTACCGGTGAATTAACGCTAACCGGAAGTACAGATGGTTATTTCCAGATTGAGGTGACCATTACAACTCGTGACAACGAATGTGAATTGAAAGTCCTAATCGCTTCAACGCCACCGGAGTTTGAAGAATGGACGATGGAAATACTTAGTCTAACCGAACAATAGGAAATATGAGATTTTTGATTACACTTTTAGTTGCAGCCTTGGCTTATTTAAGTCAGGCGCAAACCACATACAATACAAGTTGTGGAACCGCCTGGTTCGTTGTTCCGGGTGGGGATTTTGATATGGGCTTTGATGGAGGAAAAGAATGTGAAGGAACAACAGTACTGTTTTTTTACTACCGGGCTACAACGACTGTTGGAGCGGCTACAATCTGCAATTTTGATGGGTATGATGTTAGCTCATTTATTCAAACTGACTTCGAAGTTTATGGCCCTTATTCGAGTCAAAGTGAAGGTTGCACTTTTATTGCTGGTTCAGCGATACCACTGGCCTCGGGAAGTAACGCCGGAAATGTGAGTGTAGAGCATGATTTGGAGGCAAACATGACTTATATATTGAAAATAAGTATTGATCAGTGTGTCGGTTCTTTGAAGTTTAATGTGAAGGAAGCATCTCTGGCTACAACCCGTGAAGAGGAGTCCTGTCCGAATTGTATCGGATCGTTTCAACCAACAGAAGGGACTTATATCCTTTCTGCATGGGTAAAGGACGGAAGTGCTTCGGGAGGTACGTTATCTTATACCAAACCTTCCATTGATATAGCTTCCAATGCAACAGTTACGAACTATACACCTACCGGAGAGATCATCGATGGCTGGCAGCGCATTGAAGCCAAGGTGGAAATTGATCCCGGAACATTTGCGATGAAGCTCAAATGCGCCTCAGGTGGCGACTGTTACTTCGATGATATTCGGTTTTTTCCGGTCGACGGAAGTATGGTAACTTATGTATACGATCCCATCACGCTAAGACTCATGGCTGAATTGGACGAGCGGAATTATGCCAAACTCTATGAGTACGACGAAGAAGGAAAATTGATTCGGGTTAAAAAGGAAACAGAAAAGGGGATCATGACCATTCAGGAAACCCGTGAAAACAATTCAGGAAGATAGGCGATGAGAAAAATAATAGTTCCCCTGATTGTCTGCTTTACCAGTATCCCGGCAATTGCTCAGGAAAAAAAAATCATTTCGTACACGCAGTTTTGTAACGAGTATACTGCACTGCTGAAGAAACAACCGGCTTCGAATTACCGTGTCGGGCTGACAACTAAACTATACAGTGATGTTAATTCCGGTGCGATTGCTATGGAATCAAAAGGAACCATTGAGCAGGGCTCCGAGGGAATTCAGTTAGTACGTTCCGGTTCAAAAGTCCTTGTTCAGGATAAAAACCAACGACTGGAAATCGATACGCTGGAACGCAGCATCATGGTTATTCACCCTATGAAAACTGCGGTAGGAGTAGATTTTTCTGAGCAATTAAAAAACTGCGACAGCACGAAGTACGTGTTCTATAAACAAGTAGTTAAAGGTAATTCGCGCTTTATCGTGAAGGAATTGGAGCCGCAATCGAGTAATGAGGAAGTGATAATGGAATTCAACGGGAAATCCGGATCAATTCAGTCATTGAGTGTCTTGTACTGGAAATCGAATTATTCCATGAACGATCTCAACGATGTGAGTCAGGAACAACCAAAACTGGAATTGGTTTATACCGAATTTCAGAGTGTTAGCGGGGTGAATGAAAGAGTTCAGCAGGAAATGAAAAAATGGGTGTCTGAGGATAAAAAGAACAAGCAATTAATCCCGGCATCCACAACATATCGACTTAACGATTTAAGAGTCAACGAACCGAATAAATAGATCATGAAAGTACTATTCATTTTAGCATTAGTGTTATTGCCTTCGCTGGTGAAGGCGGCGTTGATAGTTGCCCCTCAGGGAGCACTGTATTCCCCGAATGGAGGTAGCTCCGTCGCTACCGGAGCTTCAACGAGCTCCCTGTTGCCCGACGACAGTCCGCTTTCCTTTACCGACAGATCCAGAAAAGGATTGGTAACGGTGGGAATTGACCACCATTATCCGGAAGCCAGCAGTTGGCAGAACGTGACTATTGATTTAACCATTCAATACGCTACGGCATATCCGTTTACGAGTTATACAGGTAGCCAGAATGTTCAGGTGCAGCTTGAATACCACCCAAGTGGTGCACTGACGTTTAAGGATAAGAAGGTACTGGAGTATCTGAACACAATTAAAATTTCTGCTCAGGTCACTGCCGTTTCCATTGATGGGACTTCGTCTACAACGCTTCCAAGAAACGTGTACATCCATACCGATATTTTTGCTGACCGCGTATACGAGTATTCGACTTACCTAAGCACTCCAATTGATATTTTTGATATCGGTGGTTCAGAGACAATTCCTGTAGATTACGATGCCGACAGTAAAGATGATGTGTTGCGGGTAAAATGGAGAACCAACAAGTACATTGAAGAATATCAGCTGGAATGGACCTTCGTAAACGATTACACAGAATTGCAGGAGGCATTTAAGGACCCGGAAGACATCGAATTTGATTTCAAACATAGCTCAACACGAATATCAACAACCGATGATCATTACGACATTTCATTGGTCTACGATCACGGATACCTGATCTACAGGGTGCGTGGCGTCGGAAGAACGTTAACAGATCCGACGAAACGAATCTATAGTGTTTGGTCGACTCAGGATGTAGGAACAGTGGAGAACACGAATTCATCGCTGGATGCAAACGATTATTTCTTTAACGAAGAGTCCTGGGAGTATAAAAAGAACTGGCAGTACACTGCCTCTTTTGCGGAAGAGGGTAAGAAGAAAGAGGTCGTTTCGTTCTTTGACGGGACGTTACGTAATCGTCAAATGGTTACGCTGACCAATAGCAATAACAATGCTATCGTTGGTGAAACGATTTACGATTACATGGGTCGACCTGCGGTGCAGGTTCTGCCAACACCATTTATTATCCCGACCTCAGAAGCGGAACATCACGGTGCTTTGAAATACTACAAAGATTTCAATAAAAGCGATGTTGATGGCCTTGCCTATAACAGGAGACATTTTGATATCTCCTCCGCATCTTCGGGTTGTACGGTAACTAATAACCACGCAATGTCTGATGAGAGTGGGGCAAGCTTGTATTATTCGCAGGATAACGCCAGTGGAGGTGATGCTCAGCGTTATTTGCCGGATGCAAATGGTTATCCTTTCTCCAGAGTAGAATACACCGCAGACAATACCGGACGCGTTCGCCGCCAAGGTGGTGTTGGTTCTACGTTCCAACTGGAAAGCGATCACGAGTCAAAATACTTCTACGGGCATCCGAATCAAATTGAACTCAATCGTCTTTTCGGTGTGGAAGCCGGAGATGCGGCGCATTACCAGAAAAACATGGTCATCGACCCGAATGGTCAGGCCAGTATTTCCTACCTGGATCAGGAAGGAAGAGTCATTGCAACCGCACTTGCGGGCGATACTCCGGATAACCTAACGGCACTTGAATCAGCAGCAACTTCAGAGGTAGAAATAACATCGGAATTATTGGCTACAGGTAACACCGTTGCCAATGAATTGCTTGAAGGTGGGAGATCAAAACAGTTCACTACAAGCTTGATTGTGAGTTCAACCACTGACATCGTATTGAATTACAACAATTTCAGGTATTCCTATACCAATTCATGTTTGGAGGATATTTGTTTTGATTGTGTTTATGATCTGGAGTTTGACTTCAAAAATGACTGTGGGGTTTCACTGCTTCCATCAGGATACGATAAAGTAATGACAGGTCGTTTTACCATTAATCCGACTACAGGAAAGCCGGAATTCGATTACAGTTGTTCGACAAGTACACCCTATCAGAACGAAGAATTGACCATTACTATTCCGAATGTTCCGATTGGTACCTATCAGTTGTCAAAGAAACTGTCGATCAATCAGGATGCAATGGATTATTACGAAAGCATCTTGCTTGATCCGACCAAAAACACGTGTCTCAAAACCTTAACTGATTTTAAGGTAGAATTTTTGGAAGAAGCAGATTATTCGGGCTGTGATCCAAGTGGAGATTGCGAAGAGTGCGTTGAAGCATTGGGAACTCAGATTTCTTTTGTTGTGAAGGGATATGGAACTGCTGAGGATTACAATAAATTGGTGGCAGAATGTAGAAAACCATGTCAGCCAATTTCATTGTGTGACGGTTACAGACAGGGAATGTTGATCGATATGAGCCCGAACGGGCAATACGGAGAGTATCGTCTGCCGGATGGAACAGTACATCCTGAAAACTATGCACTTTCGGTATACAATGAAGACAACTTTTTGCCGCGTTCCCTTGCCGGCGGAGCACCGGCTTTGGCCGACTGGCAAACACCAAAATACATCCAGGGTACAACAACGTACACTCAATACTTTGAAGAAGACCTGGAAACAGAATCTAAAGTTCAGGTTCAGGTATTTACCTTTGACGTGAATGGGGATCCGCAAACGTATGAACCGAACGTTATTTCGAACGCTTACATTTATCTCGACGGATCAACCGGAACGTACTATACCCGACCACAGTATCTTACAGATGTCGAAGATTTCATTGATGCTTTCAAACCTTCCTGGGCGTATTCCTTGTTGTATTACCACCCGGAATACGGATACCTGAAAACGTGTCTGGAATTGACAGAAAAAGTGAATGGTTCAGATCCTGAGACTTCTGAGTCATTTGATACGAAGATGCAGGCATGTAATTCCTGGGATGAAGCAGTAGCTGCCCACTTTATTGATGCCAACTGGGCATCAGGAACAGCTTGTTCTAATGTGAATGCACGCCTTACAAATATTTCGTTAAACAGTTCGGCTATCTGGGATCCATTCGTTTATTATTCCACGACTTTCGGTGGATTTGGCGCACAGTTCAAAACAAAACTGGATGCATACGCCACCTATAGCAGCACTTCCCGATCATTAGCTGAAGTTGCAGCGGCAACTGCTCGTTGCGGTGAAAACTATGGCACTACACCTGGTACGAATTGTTTCAAATTCGGAAACGATGACGGTGGAACCTTTACTTGTGGCTCGCCGGGAACAACAACTGCAGATGAAGATGCACGTGATGCGGACTGGAACAACTACAAAGCGATGTATTATTCCCTGAAACAGGAATACATTAACAAATTAATGGTGCAGCGTGCTGTTTCCAATAGTAATTATTTCAGTTACAACAGCTGTATTGGAAACAGTAATTTCGATCCTACAGAAAATGGTTTCATGACTTTCGGTACGTTCTCGGCATATTCCGGAAGTTCATATTTCAATGATGATCAGGCCTGTTCCATGCAAACACACGCACTTTATGCAAATAAAGTGAAGCGATTCCCGAATGCAGCTGAACCTTCTCAACAAACAACAGACGAGTTATTAAATATTGGGAATTATAACCAATACCTTCTCACCGGTGAATGTCCGGTTTCCATTAATCTGGCACACCTGATTGATGAAATTGCGTTTGATAGTCAGTTAGATGTTTCTTCCGCCCAATTAACCGATTTCGAATCATATACAGGTTTTGTGTTGAGTCAGCAGAATCCGGTTACAACAAGTCCGCTGCCGGATTACGATTGGGTAACATCGTCCGGCACCAGTACGCAGTTGGATATTGACATCAAAAATGCAAGTTCCGCAACCGTTGCCAGTCTCCGATTCATTCAACCTTCCGGTTCACCGGTTAGCTGGTCCTCGGTAACGGGAATCAGAAATTTCCAGGCTACAACCGCAGGTGGATTGGGCTACCAGTTTACAGCAAAACTCGAAGTCACATCCGGATCAACAACAACACTTTATCCGGTTAGCGGAAGCACAACCTATGACATCCTGAACTGTACATTTGATGAAGTTTGTAAGCGTACTGACTTTGGAAATGCAGTATTCAATCTCTTTAACGGAATTGCAGAAACCGGGCAACTGACCTCAACGGGATACGTTGTGAAAAATAGCGGAACAACCAACCTTGGTTTCCTGATCACAGATGTAGTAAAAGATGTTACCAATGCAACGGCTTCTTCAACTGAAACCTGGATCAAGAGTGGAAATACATTCAAGTTAACCACCAATGCAAGTAGTGGGCATGAACTTGATTTTACCATTACAAATCCAACTTCATTCTCGTCCTTTTCATCGATTCAATACTTCTCCAATTTCAAAGTTGTTGACGAAAACCATTTTATACTTACCGGAACCAATTCCTCCGGAACCAACATCGTAGATCTGGAAATTACAGCAACAATTGATGGAACATCAACTCCGTTGGCAATTGCAAGTTGTGAATTACCTTCAATGACAGGTTGTATGGATCAGGAGGCACGGACCTATAACGAATTTAAGGATTTAATGGAAGATGTTCTGGAGAACATGGATACTCCATTCAACGTCTTCAATAGTGATTTCATGACCAATAACATCCTGAATCAGCTGGAACCCGGTTTAACGACTACGACTGCTGTTACTACGGATATTTTTGTTTTTGATGACGGATACCCCGAAACTGCACCAAGAACCTTCGTTAGCCAAACAGAAACGCTGGTTGGTTCCACACTTACGCGAATAACCGTTGAACGTGAAGTTACTTTGGGCCAGATTATTACATACACCACAACAGAAACCTGTACCATTAATGAATTGGGTGAGGAGGTAGACTGTACTTCGGATGAAGACACAACGTATGTAACCAGAACCAGTGGTAAGGTGAAACAAACCGTTGTTAGCATTGGGGATAATTGTGAGCTGATCCTAACTGTACCGGATGGTTATAATATCAACAACGTATCAAGTGTCGGTTCTTTCGAATTAATTGGTGATCCGGATGAAAACGGAAATTATTTCAATTTTGAAATGGAAGCTGTTTTCGGTGGAACAACGAACGGTACAATTACCGGAAGTTTCTGCTTGCCAATGCGTGAGTGTGATGAAGTAGTTGGATCCGTTGTAGATGTGGAATTCCCTACGGTTGAAGTTGAGGATCCATGTGGCGAATTTGTTACGAACAATGCATTGGCCAACGCTCAAAACGCATTCCAGCAATACATGGATGACTTATTGGCGGAGTTCCGAAGTGGGTATGTTGCCCATTGTATGGCCAACCTGGAATCTTTGAAGGAAACATATACCTTAAAAGAACACCATTTTACACTTTACTATTATGATCAGGCGGGAAATCTGGTAAAAACCGTTCCCCCTGAAGGTGTGGAACCGTTACCACTTACCAGCTCGGATGATGACCTGTACGTTCAGATTGAAAACGATAAGGTTTACGGAAACCAAACGGTTACAACCAGTCACCGTTTATCTACACTTTACAAATACAATTCCCTGAACCAGTTGGTGGCACAGCACATGCCCGACATGGATGATTTCAGTACGTACTCGCAAAGTCTTGCAAACGGTTTGGATCAGAATTTTGTGTCCAATGCGCTTCAGATGGTTACTGCCAGCAACGGATACCTGGCAGGGTACGTGACTTCTTCAGATGCACCGGTCAACAACAAGCGCGGATACCTGTACCTGACTACAGACGGAGGAAATAACTGGACACGTGTTACCAACCTATTGTCTGATGATTTGGTGAAAGTGCGAATGGCTTCTGCTACAGTTGGTTTTGCCGTTGGTAAGAACGGAACTGTGCTGAAAACCGTTGACGGCGGAACAAATTGGGACTTGATGAATATCCATTCTCTTGGGGTGGTCGGACACTTTGTTGATCTTGCTATCCGTGATGCCAACAATGCCGCGTTCCTGATGGCTGACGGTTCATTGGTGAAGTACGCAAGCGGAACCATTTCATTGGAATCTCCTTCGTATACTACGATCGGGACAAATCCGGTGGCACAATCCATTGTTGCGGTAAATTCTGCAGCCTCAAACGATTACCTGATTGCGATGCAGGTGGAATCAACAACATCTACTGCTGACAACTTTACCCAAATGTGTTTGGTGAACATTTCAACTACAGGTTCCCCTACCGTAACGGTAGAGAACACGATCGGTACAAGCTGGACATCTGCACAATATTCTTCATCTACTTACGGATATCTTGGAGGTATTGATGGCGACCTGGTGGTTCTGGATGAAACAAACAGCAAACAAACGATGCATTCGGGTAACCTGACAGGAACAATTCTTGAAACGGCTTTCTACGACAGAGACAATGGGCTTGCGTTAGTAAATAATGGTACCAACACATACCTGTACAGAACCTCAACTGCCGGGAATACCTGGACACAAGTTGGTTCTTCAACCTATAACGCGTTAACGCTAATTACGTCAGATGGAAGCTCCATGTACGTGGCGGCGTCGACTACTGCATCAACGAATACAGTGATTTGCTATTACGTGACTTCTTCTTCGGTTTCAACACAATGGACCGCAAGTGTGAGTGGGGCGTATACGAAACTTTCGAGTTATTTGAACGGGTCGAATTATTTCCTTGTCGGAACAACGGGGTTGGAAATCTTTAAGTCTACAGGATTTGCTGCCACAACCACTACGGCACCAACTTTTTCTTCTCATTACAGCGGATTTACCGGTATTTCCAATACAATTTCTGTGTTGCGAACCAAGCTTGCCGAAGACGGAAGCGGAAATAAGATGTTGCATACATTGGTTGTACGAACCGGACTGAACAACGTTGTAGACGTTTACCGTATGCAGGTTCAGGGCGCTCCGGCAACCGCAGCAGCAATCATTTCACCTTCTTCCACAACATTTATTGATGTTCAGGCGGGAGGTTCTTCAACGACTGCCTACGCGGTTGGTTTTGAAACAACGAACGGAAAACTGTACTCGCTTGCCTTGGGTACAAGTGGTCCTTCTACAACCATGTCGGCAATTACCAACTCCAATTCGCTTCCGACAGCAACCGATTTTAAAGCATTGGCTTTGCGTCCGAATGGAAGCAACGAACAGGCAGTATTGGTAGGCTTAAACGGTAACATTCAGGCTACAGGAACCTTGAACGCTTCCACAACCTCGGTTACCTGGACAGATCGTTCCGCATTGCGTTTACAGCCGATTCGTTCCATTACCGCAATTGACTTTACACTTTCCTCGACCAGTATGAAAGCTGCTGCTGTTGGTACAGGTGGAGTTTACCTTACCCGAACCAGTGCCGCCGGCTGGATCGTTCAGCCGGTTGGGTTGACAGCCAATCTGAACAGCATCAGTTCCATTACAGTTTCATCGACACCTGTAGCGTATGTTTCGGGTGAGTCGGCCACCGCGGTTCGAATCAAATTGGCAACGAGTACCCTGAATAACATTTCTGTGAGTGGATTTACAGGAAACTTCACGGATGTAAACCTGGGGTTGGTTGGAAGTACTGGTTACGCATACATGGTGGCTGCCGGAGGCCGTTCGTTCTATGAAGCAAATATTGACCCAACATCGGGTACGCCGTCGTTCTCATCTGCATCAGGAACTTCCATTCCATTCAACGGTGTTTGTATGGTTCCGGCAACATCCGGTACACCGTATGCCATTGCAGTGGCTTCGGGTGGAAAAATTGTGAAATTGAACGGTACAACGCAAACCCTTCAAAACAACGTTTTCGGACCTGGTTTGAACGCTGTGCATTTCGCCGCAACAACCCCGAGTCTTGGTACGGTTGCCGGTGATAATTTCTTCGTTTCTGCCTACCGTACTTCTGCCTGGACAAAGGTCATCCCATCAAGTATTTCCATTACAAGCTTAACGAGAAACATTACCGATGTCTGGACTGTTCCGCAAAATACAACAAACCATTTTGCATTGCTGGGTGGAACGAATTACCTGGCGGGAGCTTACCAGGATCTGGCTACAGCATCTTCCTTCTCTTCCGGAACGGTGAGAGACATTGAATTCGGTCCGGCAAGCGCTCTGAATGGATTTATGATTGCCGACGGTGATTTGAACAGCGTTTCGTTGTCGATCAATGTGTATACCGGGTATTCCATTACAACAGCGTCAGCAATCACAGGAACAACAACACTGAATGCCCTTGAAGTATTCAATGACGGAGACGTGGTAGTGGTTGGAAATGACCTGATCAAATTCAAAGCAAACGGTTCTTCTACTTACGTGAACATCAAAGGTTCCCTGACCGGAAACTTCCGCGATGTGTGTTTTGCCGATGCCAAAACCGGATATGTTGTTGGTGATGCAGGAAAACTGTACAAGACAGATGTTGTAACATTGTCACCGACCAGTTCGAATATCACAGGGGTTTCCTGGATGCAGAAAAACGTAACGGACACCTACATTGCTGCAAATTCCGGAGTGAATATCCGATGCATTGATTTCCCTTCCACAACACACGGTGTTTGGGCTGGAAGTTACACCAGTACGCCGTCCAATCCGCTGTATACTGGCGCTGTGCGCATTCTTCTTGATGAAAATGATATCTATGCATCCAAGTTCTATTACGATAAACTTGGTCGCATTGTGGTAAGCCAGAACAGCCGACAAAAAGCGCAGAATAAATACTCGTATACTTTGTATGACGGACAGGGACGCGTGTACCAGGCCGGAGAGAAAGACGAAAATACCAGTCCTGTGATTCAGTTTGCAGGAATTTTCGGAACCGATGTGGGCGGACAGTACATCACAAATGTAATTGACGATGAAAAACTCAACGCTTGGATAACAGGAGGTAGCGTTGGATCACGTAAAGAAGTCACTACAAGTTATTACGATATAACGGATACCGATATCGATGCCAATTTGCCTTCTACGTTCACTCCGAACGAACTGACGCAGCGCAAACGTATTGTGCACGTTACTTACGAAAGTGTATTCGATAACGACGACGATACCTATGAACATGCAACGCATTACGATTACGACATCCACGGGAACGTGAAAACCATGTTGCAGGAGAACGCGAAGCTGGGTGTGTTGACTGATCTTACTTCACACCGCTTCAAACGCATGGATTACCTCTACGATTTGATTTCAGGTAATGTACACCGTGTGGATTACGAAGGCGGAGATGCTGACCAATGGCATCATGCCTACAACTATGACGCAGACAACCGCATCATTGAAGCCTATACATCCACAGCAACACCGTTCATTGATGGGAATGCCGGATTGACAGGAGTAATGCTCGAACCGACTTTGTCGCCATACTGGGACAGAGATGCCACATACGAGTATTACGATCACGGCCCATTGTCCAGAACCGGGTTGGGTGACCAAATGGTTCAGGGACTGGATTACCTGTACACGCTTCAGGGCTGGATCAAAGGAGTAAATACCATTGCATTGAACAGCAGTTACGACCCGGGTATCGACGGAACAGCCACCATGGTAGCCAAAGACGTAGCCGGATATGAACTGGATTATTTTGCAGGAGACTACGCAGCCATCGGAGGAGCAACAGGAATGTTCGCATCGCAAACCGGATCCACACTTGCATCGACAACGTATTCGGAAGACCTGTACAATGGAAACATTGCACGCATGGTAACCACCATTACCGATCCGAACACCAGAGAGGTACTTCCACTTGGAAACGCATACCAGTACGATCAGTTGAACAGATTAAAGCAGGCGATTAGCTACAACAACATCAACTTGTCACTGAACACATGGGGTGTTGCGGGATCATCGAAATACCTGAACCAGTTTGATTACGATGCCAATGGTAACATCGAGCACCAGTTGCGCAAAGACCATACCGGTGCAACAATCGATGATCTGACCTACAATTACCACAAATTATCGGATGGAAAACTCGCGCGTAACCGCCTGTACCAGGTGAACGATGCGGTAACTTCAGGAACCTTTACCGATGACATCGACGATATGGGAACCTTCCACGATGACGGTACCATCAATACAGACAACAACTATGTCTACGATGCCGAAGGACGTCTGATCAAAGACGTTCAGGAACAGATCGCAAGTATCGAGTGGCGCGTGGACGGAAAAGTAAAAGCAATCAACAGAACAAGCGGAAGTTCGAAGAAAAACCTTAAATTCGACTACGATGCCATGGGACATCGTATAGCCAAACATGTCTATTCATCTGCTAACGTGTTGCAAAAGAGTACATATTACATTTTGGATGCTCAGGGAAATACCATGAGTACGTATGACCGCGTCATTGACCCGGGAACTTCCGCTGTAACCTTCAAACAAACCGAAAAACACATTTACGGAAGTTCAAGAATTGGAGTGTACAACGACGATTTGGCGATGCTCGGAACACAGAACCAAAGCTATTCCCAGACAACTTGGACGCATACCATTGGTAAACGCAATTACGAGATCAGTAACCATTTGGGGAACGTATTGAGTGTAATCAGCGATATTCCGAAAGTAGTTTCGGGAGTACCTGCGATGTATCAGAATAACTTCAATGCGGGATTAGCGCCGGCAGAGCTGGTGTATTCGAACGATTACTCTTCGAGCCTTGATGGTTGTACTGCATCTAACAGTACAGTTTCGCTGGATGCCGGAAGAGTAAAGGTTATTGCGAACATACTTAATGCAAATATGCACAAGTCATTCACTGTTGTAAGTGGCCGTAAATACCGTGTACGCTTTACAGTTGATGTTAACTCCAGTGGCGATGTGAAAACATTTGTTCGTGATACACCATCGGGTTCGAACCTTACCTCGAAGGTGAACAATATCAATGGGACATATGAAATGGAATTTGTTGCCGTGGGAACATCGACTACCTTGTATTTCCAGAATGCATTCTCGGGTTCACGAACATTCTATGTGGATGATATAATATTGGATGATATTACGGGCCTGAACTCGGTTTATCCTTTCCTTCCTACAGGAGTTGCGGGGCTAAGTATTGAAAACGAACGACTAAAAGTCTCGAATGCACAGCAGTACAATCAGCCACAATACTCGTTTACAACGATTTCAGGAAGAACGTACAAAGCAACATGTACTATTGATCTGAATGCGCAGGGGAGTGTAGTTTTCTTTGCGCATGACAATACCAATAGTGTTAACCTGAAGACATTAACGGTGAGTACAAATGGACCGTCCACCATTGTTTTTACGGCTGGAAGTACAAATACGCGTTTGGCTGTTCAAAACGCAGTAGCATCAACAAGAACATTCTACGTGGATGATTTCAAAGTAGAGGACATCACCGGAACAAATGACTTTAGTAGTAATTACACAGGATATACGACGGATGGTACGGGTATAACGCTTTCGTTATCAAGTGGAAAACTCAAAGTGGCAGGTGCAACGAATGGATCTGGTACGAAGTACGACCTGAGTAGTGTAATGACTGCAAATCGTAACTACAGGGTGAAGTTTACTGTGGACGTAAATTCAACAGGGCCGGTTACCGTGAAGGTGATTTCCGGTTCAACGGAGTTTGCTTCCGGAACGTACTCGGCAAACGGAACCTATCAGTTGGTGTGTAAACCAACCACAACCAGCGGTTTGTACCTGAAATTTTTGAGTGGGCCATCAGCTACTTCACCAAGAGATTTCTATGCGGACGATGTGTCAATAGAAGACATTACGGTAAGTGGTTATGTGGCGGATATTATTCAGAGTACGGATTATTCACCTTTCGGTGTGCAGCTGTCTAATAGGAATCTCTTGAAGTCTGGAGTTTCAGCGGATTACGCGTTCGGTTTCCAAAATCAGGAAGAGGATGATGAAGTCAAAGGTGAGGGCAACTCA